>NZ_FMIA01000002.1:0-1248500 GCF_900091615.1 Micromonospora yangpuensis
CCAACGGCGCGGCGGCAGCCGGCGCGGCCACCGGCGAGTACGACGCGGCGATCTGCGCCCCGATCGGGGCGGCCCGGCACCGGCTGGCCGTGATGGCCGACAAGATCGCCGACCATCCGGACGCGGTCACCCGGTTCGCCCTCGTCTCCCGCCCCGGCCCACCACCACCGGCCACCGGCGACGACCTCACCTCGCTGGGTCTACATCGCCCACGACCGGGTGGGCGCGCTGCTGTCGGTGCTGATGGAGTTGGCCGTCCGGGGTGAACCTGACCCGGATCGAGTCCCGCCCCACCGGGGAGGCCCTGGGCCGGTACGTCTTCTTCCTCGACTGTGCCGGGCACGTGGCGGACGCCCGGCTCGGTGAGGCGCTGCAGGGGCTGCGTCGGGTCTGCGCGGACGTACGCTTCCTCGGCTCGTACCCCCGGCACCGCTGGACCGCGACGGACGAAGACCGGCCGGTGCCGGCCCCGGCCGGTCTCTCCGACGCCGACTACACCGATGCGGCGGCCTGGCTGGCCCGGCTACGCACCGGCGAGTGAGGCACCGCGCGGGCCGGGTTAACGCGCGGGCCGGGTTAAGAGGGGGCCCCTGCGCTACCGGAAGCGTTGACCGGGGGCCCTTCCCTACCGCTCAGCTGAGGAGGCTGCCGAGGCCGCCGCGCTGCTCCTGCTGGCCGCTGCCGGTCACCGGTGCCTCCTCGGAGGGCTGCACCACCACGAACCCCTGCCCGGCGAAACTCATCGTGAAAGCCTCACCGGTACGCCGGCCGAGCAGGGTGCCCAGCCCGAGCTGCTCGGCCCGTGGTAGCCGGTCTGCAGGCTGGCCGACCAGCAGACCGCCGCCTGCGGGTCGACGTAGGTGGGTGCGTCGACACTGAGCACCACCGGGGTGCCCTTGGTGGTGATGGCGATCCGGCCGTGCCCGGTGAAGACGCAGTTGAACAGGCCGGACGACGCCATCCCGGCCCCGCCGACCATCCGGACGTCGTACTGCAGGCCGGAGTCGAAGGCCAGCACGCTGGAGCCGTTGATGGAGAGCGCGTCCCCCGGCTCCAGGTCGATGATGTGCACGTCCTTGGCGAAGTCGGCGAGGAAGAGGTCACCCACGCCGGTGACCTTCATCAGCGGGACACCCTCGCCGGTGAGTTTCTGCTTGAGGAACTTGCCGAGCCCGCCGGAGCCGAGCGCCTGGAACTGCATCTGCCCCTGATAGGCGACCATCGACCCGACCCGGGCCATCGTCTCCCCGTTGAGGGCGATCTTCAACATCTTGGAGTTCTGCAGCCGCATACCGGGCTGCGCGGACTCCCTCTCCAGGTTCTCCGCGGAGAACAGCTCGCTGCGCATGGTGAAGGTGCCTCCTGATTCGCGTACCTGCCTGTGAAGGTAGGTCAGCGCCGCAACCGGCCGGCATCCGCCGAACCGGCAGCAGGTCAGCCCCAGCCCAGCTCGTGCAGCCGCTCGTCGTCGATGCCGAAGTGGTGGGCGATCTCGTGCACCACGGTCACCGCCACCTCCTCGACGACGTCTTCGTCGGAGTCGCAGATCCGCAGGATCGGTCGGCGGTAGATGAAGATCCGGTCCGGCAGCACCCCGGCGTAGTCCCAGCCCCGGTCGGTGAGGGCGTGGCCCTCGTAGAGGCCGAGCAGCTCCGGCTCGCCCGGTGGCGAGTCGTCCTCCACCAGGATCACCACGTTGCTCATCAACCCGAGCAGTTCCTCGGGCACCTCGTCGAGCGCCTCACCTACCAGTTCCTCGAAACGTTCTCGGCTCATCTCGACGGGCACGTCGTCCATTCTGCCGGCAGCCGGGCCGGAACGCCGGGCGGCGACCGATGCCGGGGACCGGGCGGGTTCGTCAGGCGACGGCCAGGCTTCGCCGGGTCGGCCGGCGGGGCAGCGGCCGGACGGGAGCAAGGGCCGGCCGGGGTGGCGAGGTCGAGGGATGCCCGACCGCCCGCCCGGAGGCGGGGCGGCCGGGTGCCCGTCGAACAGAAAGCGGTGTACGTCAGGCGGCGAGGCGCGCGCTGAGACTGATCTGCGCGCCCGGAGAGAGCAGCCGCGAGATCGGGCAGTTCTCCTTGGCGGCCTCGGCGAGCTTGGTGAACTGGGCCTCGTCGAGGCCCGGCACCTGGCCGACCGTCTCCAGGTCGATCCGGGTGACCGTCATACCGGCGTCGGTCTTGTCCAGGTGGACCTTGGCGGTGGTCTGCACCGAGGTGGCCGGCGAGCCGGCGTCGGCCAGCCCCTTGCTGAGCGCCATCGAGAAACAACCGGCGTGGGCCGCGCCGATCAACTCCTCGGGTTGGTCCCCTCGCCCTCCTCGAAGCGCGACTTGAACGAGTAGTTCCCGGCGAGGCCGCCCTTGCCGGTGCTGATGGTCCCGGACCCCTCGGTGAGGGTGCCCTGCCACTGTGCGGATGCGGTACGGATAGGCATTCCCCGACGCTAACCGACGCCGGGTCCAGCGGCGACCGTCCCACCGACTCGGTGCCCGCCCGCCGGTCCGCCCCGCCCGCCACGGGCGGGCCACGACACGGCAGGTACGACATCCGCGGGCCAGGGCGTCGGAGGGTCGGGACCCGGCCGGCGACCGCCGGTTGTGTCATGATTCGGCGGGAGGCCGACGGCCGGGTCCAGCCCCGGCACGGCCGGGTCCAGCGGCAACGCGGGTCCACCGACGGCTCAGGCTCGCGCAGGCGGAAGGGTGGCCGATGTCCCAGGATCTTCCCGTTCCCCGGCAGAACGACCGCTCCGACGGGCCGGCCGTCCTGGAATGGGGACCGGACGAGCCGGCGGCACCGTCGTCGGGTCGTTTCGGGCGTACGCTCGCCGGCCTTGGCCGGGACCGACGGCTACCGCCGGTGCTGGCCGGGTTGGGCGCGGTTGCCGCGATGGCCTCGCTGGTCGGCGAGTGGCTGGTGATGACCGTGCCGGACAGCGGCCCCGGGGCGGACACGGTCCTGCGGGTGCCCGGCAACGTCTCCGAGGTCGGCGGCTTCGGGCCGGTTACCTGGTCGGCCTGCTGGTGCTGAGCGCTGTGGTGGTCCTCGCGCTGGCCGGCACCCCGGCGGTACGGCCCAACGCCCGGTTGGCCGGGTTGGCGCTCACCGGAGCGCTGCTGGCGCTGCTGGTGGCCACGGCCTTCTCGCTCGACGAGCCGAGCCAGCGCACCCTCTTCTACTCCCCCGAGGACGGCTTCCAGGTCGAGTACGGTCGCGGCCTGGTGATGGCCTTCGTCGGCTGCCTCCTGCTCGTGGCGGCGCTACAGCTCAGCGGCCAGGCCACCGAGGCACCGACCGACAGCCCCGGATGGCGGTGGCCTGGTCGCCGGGACCGCCCGCAACCGGACGACGACGAGCTGCCCGCTCCGGCCGACCTCACCGTCGGACCCGCCGTCCCGTTCGCCCGCCCCGAACCCCAGCCTGACCGCACCATCCCACCCCGACACCCACCCCACCGCACCCCGGCGCCCGCCGCACAGGATCTTTCAGGCACGTAGGGGAGCAGCCCCACGGGTGGCGGGGCAGGGGCAGCGGAGGACGGGCGGACGGAGTGCGGGGCAGTGGCTGGTCAGGTGGTCACCGGGTGGTCGCCGCGGGTTGGTGCCCGATTCGCGCGGAAGCCATGGTTGCGACCGGTTCACCGAGGTACGGTTGCTGCCCGCCGTTGGAGGATCGGAGGCACCGACGACCGGACGACCGGGCCCGACGGCGGCGGGCGAAGGAGGAGCCATGACCCGCCCGGGACTACCCAAACTGATCGCCACCGACCTCGACGGGACGTTGGTACGCAGCGACGACACGGTGTCCGCGTACACCCATGGTGTGCTGGACCGGGTCCGGGCCGCCGGCATCCCGGTGGTCGGCGCGACGCCGTGGTGGTGCTGCTGCCCGGGGCGGCCCTCGGCGACGGCACCACCGGCCGGCTGCTCGCCGCGCTGGTCGCCGCCGGGGCGTTCGCGGCCTTCCTCTCCACCTCGTCCGGCCTGCTCACCAGCGTCGCCGGGGTGATCTGGACCGACGTGCTGGGCCGCGGCTCGGTGCGCGACTTCCGGCTCGCCACGGTGATCGCCGGTGGGATCCCGGCCGCGCTGGCGCTGAACGTCTCCGGGCTGGACGTGTCGCAGGTGGTCGGGCTGGCCTTCGCGGTAGCCGCGTCCAGCTTCTGCCCGCTGCTGGTGCTCGGCATCTGGTGGCGCGGCCTGACCGACCTGGGCGCCACCGCCGGAGTGCTCGCCGGTGGCGGCGCGGCGATCACCGCCGCCCTGGTCACCGTGCTCGGCCCACCGCTGTCGGGCTGGCCGGCCACGCTCGTCGCCCAGCCCGCCGCCTGGACGGTGCCGCTGGCCTTCTCGGTGATGATCGCGGTGTCGATGCTCACCCGCCGCCATGCCCCCACCGACGTCGCCACCATCATGCTCCGCCTCCACACCCCCGAAGCCCTCCGCCTGTAAGGAAGGGCCCCCTGTTAACGCTTTTCGTATAGCGGGGCACCCCTCTCACCGCCCACCGGGGCGGACGAAGCTCCTGCCTGGGGAGGAGACACAGGTCGTACCGCGGCGGGATCAGCCGGTGGCGGTCGCGGGCTAGGGTCGCAGGCATGACTGAGGAGCACCGGGCGCTCGCGCTGCGCGGGCTGGTCAAGCGGTTCGACAGCAAGGTGGCGGTCGCCGGCGTCGACCTGGACGTGCCGACCGGGTCGTTCTACGGCCTGCTCGGCCCGAACGGCGCGGGCAAGACCACCACCCTGTCGATGGCCGTCGGCCTGCTGCGCCCCGACGGTGGCCAGGCCCAGGTGCTCGGGTACGACGTCTGGACCGACCCGGTACGCGCCAAGCAACTACTCGGCGTGATGCCCGACGGGGTACGCCTCTTCGACCGGCTCGACGGGGCGGAGCTGCTGGCGTACCACGGCTTGTTGCGCGGCATGGACCCGGCGGTGGTGGACCGGCGCGCGGCCGAGCTGCTGGACGTCCTCGCGCTCGGCGACGCCGGCCGGACGCTGGTGGTCGACTACTCGGCCGGCATGAAGAAGAAGATCGGCCTGGCCTGCGCGCTGCTGCACGGCCCCCGGCTGCTGGTACTGGACGAGCCGTTCGAGGCGGTCGACCCGGTCTCCGCCGCGCTGATCCGCGACATCCTGCACCGGTACGTCACCGGTGGCGGGACGGTGGTCTTCTCCAGCCACGTCATGGAGGTCGTCGAGCGGCTCTGCTCGCACGTGGCGATCCTCGCCGACGGGGTGATCAAGCGGGTCGGCACCATCGACGAGGTACGCGCCGGCCGGGCGCTGGAGGACGTCTTCGTCGAGGTGGTCGGTGGTCGGACCGCGACGGGTGAGGAGTTGGCGTGGCTGTCCCGGTGACCACCCCGCCGGTCGTCGCGCCCACCGAACACCTCCGGCCGGTCCGGGCCCGACACTTCGTCCGGCTGAAGCTGCGGGTGACCAGGAACAATCTCCGAGGCCAGAGCTGGCGCGTGGCGCTGTTCGTACTCGGGGTGTTCTTCGGTCTCTGGTTCGCGGTGGGTGGCTTCTTCCTGTTCGCCGCGCCCGGCCTGGCCGACGGCGGCCGGTACGCGATCCTGGCCGGTGCGCTCGGCGGCGGCCTGGTGACCCTGGGCTGGCTGGTCCTGCCGCTGGTCTTCTTCGGGGTGGACGAGACGCTCGACCCGGCCCGGTTCGCGCTGCTGCCGCTGAGCCGGCGGACCCTGGTCACCGGGCTCTGCGCCGCCGCCCTGGTCAGCGTGCCGATGGTGGCGGCGCTTGTCGCGTTCGCCGGGCTGGTGCTCACCGCCGGCCTGCTCGGCGGCTGGGCGGCGGCCGTGGTCTGCGTACTCGGGGTGCTCTCCGGGTTGTTGCTCTGCGTCGCCGGCAGTCGGGCGTTGACCAGCGCGTTCGCCACCATGCTCCGGTCCCGTCGGGTCCGTGACCTGGCGGCCGTCCTGCTCGCGGTGCTGGCGGCCATGCTCGCCCCGATCCAGCTCGCGCTCACCGCCGCGCTACGCGACGCGGACTGGGACCGGCTGCTGGGGATCGCCCGGGTGGTCGGCTGGACCCCGCTCGGCGCACCGTGGAGCGCCGGCATCGAGGTGGCCGAGGGACGGGCCTGGGCCGCCGCGCTGAAGTTGCTGATCACCGGGGTGAGCGTCGCGGCACTGTTGCTCTGGTGGTCCCGGTCGTTGGAGTCGGCGATGACCGGTACGGCCAGCGCCGGTGCCGCCCCGGCCCGCCGTGGCCCGGCCGGCACCGCCGTGGCCCGGCTGTTTCCCCGGCCGCTGGGCTGGCTCGGGCGGACCCGGTTCGGTGCGCTGGTGGCCCGCGAGTGCCGGTACTGGTGGCGGGACGCCCGCCGCCGGGCCAACCTGATCACCCTCGTGATGGTCGGGATCTTCGTGCCGGTGATGATCAACGTTGGCGGCGCCGGTTTCGTCTTCGACAGCGAGCAGGGGTTCAGCTCCGCCGGTCCGACCTCACCGCTGACGGCAAGCGTGTCGATGGTCTTCGTCGGGGTGCTGGCCGCGGTGACGCTCGCCAACCAGTTCGGTTTCGACGGCAGCGCGTACGCGGCGAACGTGGTCGCCGGGGTGCCCGGCCGGGTCGAGTTGCAGGCCCGGATGGTGGCCTTCTCGGCCTACGTGGTGCCGCTGCTGGGGGCGCTCTCGGCCGTCATGGTGCTGGTGCTGGGTGAGCCGGCCTGGATCGGCCTGACGTTGGGCGTCCTCTTCGCCACCTACGGCGGCGGGCTGGCGGTCAACTCCTTCCTGTCGGTGCTGGGCGCGTACTCGCTGCCGGAAACGAGCAACCCGTTCGCGATGAACACCGGCGCGGGGATCGCCCGCAGCATGCTCACCCTGGTGTCGATGATCGTCTCGGCGGTCGTGGCGATCCCGATGCTGGTCGCCGCCGTCCTGCTCGGCGACGCCTGGTACTGGTTCGCGCTACCGGTCGGCGTGGCGTACGGGGTGGGCGCGGCGTGGCTCGGCGCGTACCTGGCCGGAGACGTTCTGGACCGCCGGATGCCGGAGCTGCTCGCGACGGTGACCCCACGCCGCTGAGGATGGGTACACTCCATCCCCATCGACTGGCGGATCGAGGAGGCACGATGTCGCGCCGGACCGGTAAGCCTTCCTACCTGCTGGCCCGCCCCGACAACCGGCGACGTCTCGTCGCGGTCGGCGTGGGGCTCGTCGCGGCGGCGGTCCTGCTGGGCGGTGGCATCGGCTACGGCGTGGGACGACCGGATGCCACCGAGGCCAGCATCGCCGACCTGCGACGCGCCGAGACCGAACGCGACGTACAGCAGATCGCCGACCTCACCGCGCTGGCCCGGCAGACCCGCGACCAGCTCTCGCCCATCCTCACCGCGCTGCGGCCGGACGGACCGGCACCCGACCCGGCGCAGGCCCGCCAGTGGCAGCAGACCATGCGTACGGTCGCCGAGCCGTTCGCCAACCCGCCGTCCGGCAGCACCGCCACCAACGTCGCCCGCGGTGGGCTGCGCAGCGCCGTCGACCAGGCCGCCGTGGCGGTGGACGCGTACGCCCTGGCGGCGGAGTCACCGGCGGCCAACCGCAAGGCGCTCACCGACATCGCGGTCCGGCAGGCGACCCTCGCCGCCACCACCTGGTCGGTGGCCGCGACCCAGCTCGACCAGATCAACATCGACGCGGGCCACGGCCACCAGCACGTCTACCTCGACACCGGTCAGGACGGCGGCGCCTTCACCCCCGACCACGCCCCGGAGGGCACCGGCGGCTGAGCCGACTCGCTCGGGCCGGCCATGGGTGGCGGGCGCACAATGGGGCGATGCCTGTCGTCGAGTCGGTGATCACCGTTCCCGTGGCCCCCGAGCTGGCCTTCGCCGTGTCGCAGACGGTCGCGCCGGTGCGGTACCGCTGGGATCCCTTCGTCCGGGAACAGCACTTCGTCGACGGTGCCACCCGCCCCGGCAAGGGGGTGCGTACCTTCACCCGCTCCCGGCACGGGCTGACCATGGTCAGCGAGTACGTCTCCTTCGCCCCGCCGACCAACGTCGGGATGAAGATGATCCGGGGGCCGTGGTTCTTCGAGATGTTCGCCGGTGGCTGGCGGTTCGCCCCCGGCCCCGAACCGGACACCACGCTCGCCACCTGGCGGTACAGCTTCCGCTGCCGGCCGGCGTTCCTGCGCCCGATCGCCGACCGGGTCGGGGTCTGGCTGCTCGGCCGGGACATCCGCCGGAGAATCACCGGGTACGCCGCCGGCTGCGCCGACGAGCAGGTGCTCGCCGCCGCCCGGGAATCCCTCTCCGGGCCCGCTCAACAGCCGGAGAGTCACGGTTAGCTTCGTGCCCCAGTCCGGCGCGGCACAATGTTTCACGTGAATCATGAGCCGGGTGCCGAGATCCACCACACCGACCCCTTCGCCGTACCCGTCGGTGACCGCTCGCCGGTCCGGCGGTTGCGGGGGCGGCTGGCCGCCCCGGTCACCCTCTGGACGGCGCCCGGCCCGGCCGGGCTGACCGTATCGTCCACGCTGGTCGCCGAGGGCGAGCCGAACCGGCTGCTCGGGCTGATCGATCCGGAGTCGGACCTGTGGGCGGCGGTCGAGGATTCCGGTCGGTTCGCGGTTGCCCAGTTGGGCCCGCCACACCGGCAACTCGCCGACCGTTTCGCCGGCCTCTTCCCGGCCCCGGGTGGCCTCTTCGCCACCGGCGAGTGGACCGAAACGTCGTACGGGCCGGTGCCGGCCGACGCCGGTGGCTGGGCGGGGTGCCGCCTGGACGTCGCCCGCGAATACGGCTGGGGCCTGCTGGTGGAGGCCACGATCGAGACAGTGGAACTGGCCGAGGAGACCGCACCCCTGCTGCATTACCGAGGCCGCTACCACACCCTGAAGGACTGACCGCCCTCGACAGCATCGGACATGCCTGCCGCCGTCACCCGCCCAGCAACGGGCTGCGGGCTGCGGGCTGCGGGCTGCGGGCTGCGGGCTGCGGGCTGCGGGCTGCGGGCTGCGGGCTGCGGGCTGCGGGCTGCGGGCTGCGGGCTGCGGGCTGCGGGCTGCGGGCTGCGGGCTGCGGGCTGCGGGGGCTGACGTTCGGCGGCGGGCGGGGGATGAGCCGGCGAGGTGAGAAGGGTGCCCTGCTATACCGGAAGCGTTAACAAGGGGCCCTTCCTTGCACGGGGGGGACCGTTCGGCGGGGTGACGTGGGTCACTGGGCGCAGCTAGTCGGCCGTTCGGCGCAGCCGTCGACCGGTACCGATCTGGGCCTATCCGGTAGGGCGGTGCGCTTCCTACGGTCGCCCAAACCCCCACGCCTGTGAAGGTGGTGATCCACAGATGTCCACGGACACACCCGCTTCGGCCCCCCACGGGCCCGAGCGGTACCTCGCCGTACAACGGTCGGACGAGTTCGCCGGGTTGCGTCGCGCGCTGCGCGGCTTCGTCTTCCCGATGACCGTCGCGTTCTTCCTGTGGTACGCGCTCTACGTCATTCTCTCCGCGTACGCCCGGGGCTTCATGGGCACGAAACTGTTCGGCACCAACATCAACGTGGCGCTGATCTTCGGCCTGCTCCAGTTCGTCTCGACGTTCCTGATCGCCTGGTTCTACTCGCGGTACGCCGACCGGAAGATCGACCCGATCGCCGACAAGATCCGCGGCGAGCTCACCGGAGGTGAGTCGTGAGCGCACTCTTCGCGGCGGAGGCCAGCGGCGGTGGTACCGCCCGTACGCTGACCATCACGCTGTTCCTGCTGCTGGTGGCCGGCACCCTGGCGATCACCATCTGGGCCAGCCGGCAGACCAAGACGGCGACGGACTTCTACGCCGGCGGCCGGTCCTTCACCGGCTTCCAGAACGGTCTGGCCATCGGCGGCGACTACATGTCGGCCGCCTCGTTCCTCGGCATCGCCGGCCTGATCGCCCTGTACGGCTACGACGGCTTCCTCTACTCGATCGGCTTCCTGGTCGCCTGGTTGGTCGCGTTGCTGCTGGTGGCGGAGCTGCTGCGGAACTCCGGCCGGTACACCATGGCCGACGTGCTGGCGTTCCGGATGCGGCAGCGTCCGGTGCGGACGGCGGCGGCGGTCTCCACCATCACGGTGTCGATCTTCTACCTGCTGGCCCAGATGGTCGGGGCGGGCGCGTTGGTGGCGCTGCTGCTCGGCATCCGGCCGGGGACCACGTTCCTCGGCATGGGCGCCGACACCGCCAAGGTCGCCACGATCGTGCTGGTCGGCGCACTGATGATCATCTACGTCACGGTCGGCGGGATGAAGGGCACCACCTACGTGCAGATCGTCAAGGCGGTGCTGCTGATGGGTGGCACGCTGCTGATGACCATCCTGGTGTTGGCCAAGTACAACTTCAACCTCTCCGCGCTGCTCGGCGACGCGGCGGCCTCGTCGGGTCAGGGCACCGCATTCCTGGAACCCGGGCTGCGGTACGGCGTGGAGGTCGCCGGCAACGCGACGCAGACGTTCTACAACAAGGTGGACCTGCTCTCGCTCGGCATCGCGCTGGTGCTCGGCACGGCCGGCCTACCGCACATCCTGATCCGGTTCTACACCGTGCCCACCGCCAAGGCCGCCCGCAAGAGCGTGCTCTGGGCGATCGGCATCATCGGCACGTTCTACCTGTTCACCCTGGCCCTCGGCTTCGGCGCGGCGGCGCTGGTCGGCAGCGAGGCAATCGTCGCGCAGGACAAGGCCGGCAACACGGCGGCGCCGCAGCTCGCCGAGCGGCTGGGCATCGACTTCTTCGGCGGGGACATCGGTGGCGCGGCCATGCTGGCGATCATCGCGGCGGTCGCCTTCGCCACCATCCTGGCGGTGGTGGCCGGGCTGACCCTGGCCTCCTCGTCCAGCCTGGCGCACGACTTCTACGCCAACGTGATCAAGCGGGGCGAGGCGTCCGAGCGGCAGGAGGTGAACGTCGCGCGGATCTCGGCCTTCGTCATCGGCGCGGTCGCCATCGTACTGTCGATCTTCGCGCAGAACCTGAACGTGGCCTTCCTGGTGGCGCTGGCCTTCGCGGTGGCCGCCTCCGGCAACCTGCCGGCGATCCTGTACAGCCTGTTCTGGAAGCGGTTCAACACCTCGGGCGCGGTCTGGTCGATCTACGGCGGTCTGCTGGCGGCGGTGCTGCTGGTGTTCTTCTCACCGGTGGTCTCCGGCGCGCCGACGGCGATGTTCCCGGATCACGACTGGCAGTGGTTCCCGCTGTCCAACCCGGGCATCCTCTCCATCCCGTTCGGTTTCCTCTGCGGCTGGATCGGCACCGTCATCTCCAAGGAGCACGACGAGGACAAGTACGCGGAGTTGGAGGTGCGCTCGCTTACCGGCGCCGGCGCGCACTGAGCCGGACCTGGCCGCGCCCCGGCCGGCCCGCCGGTCGCAGTTCACCGGCACCCTGTCCGCGCCACTCGAGCCGACGGTGAGAGGGGTCCCCTGCTATACGCCAGGCGTTAACAGGGGGCCCTTCCTTTATCGGTAGGGTGCGGGTATGAAGGTTGCTCCGCGCTTCGGTACCGGTCATCGTGTCCTCGTCACCGGGGGGGCCGGTTTCGTGCCGTCGCACCTGGTCGACTCGCTCGTCGCCCGGGGCTGCGCGGTGGTGGTGCTCGACAACTTCGTCACCGGGTCCAAGGAGAACGTCGCCCACCTGGTCGACCGGCCGGGCTTCACGCTGGTCGAGGCGGACATCTCCGACGGGCTGCCGACCGACCACCCGGCCCTGGCCGAGCGCTTCGACGCCATCCTGCACATGGCCTCGCCGGCCAGCCCGACCGACTTCGCCACCCTGCCGGTGGAGATCCTGCGGGTCGGTTCGGTCGGCACCCTGCACCTGCTGGAGCGCGCGGTCGCCGACGGTGCCCGGTTCCTGATGGCCTCCACCAGCGAGGCGTACGGCGATCCGCTGGAGCACCCGCAACCGGAGACGTACTGGGGCAACGTCAACCCGATCGGGGTACGCAGCGTCTACGACGAGGCCAAGCGGTTCTCCGAGGCGGCCACCATGGCCTACCACCGGTACCGGGGGCTGGACGCGGCGATCGTCCGGATCTTCAACACGTACGGGCCGCGGATGCGCCCGGACGACGGTCGGGCCATCCCCACCTTCATCTCCCAGGCGCTGCGCGGTGAGCCGATCACCGTGCACGGTACGGGGAACCAGACCCGCTCGATCTGTTTCGTCGACGACCTGGTGCGGGGCATCCTGCTGCTGCTCGACTCGACCGAGACCGGCCCGGTCAACTGCGGCACCGAGCACGAGCTGACCATGCGGCAACTGGCTGAGTTGATCGTGTCACTCTCCGGCAGCAGCTCCGAGGTGACCTACGTCACTCGGAGTGCCGACGATCCGGAGAAGCGCCGACCGGACCTCACCCGCGCCCGGGAACTGCTCGGATACGCCCCGACGGTGGGCCCGGAGGACGGGCTGCGGCGGACCATCGAGCACTTCCGTCAGCGACTGGGGTGACCGGCGCGACACTCGCCGAGGCCAACCTGTACATCGCCTGAGGGCAATACTGGCGCGCGCTACGTACCCTGAGTTACATGTCAGCGACCAGCTCAGCCGGTGATTCGCTTCCGTACCTGCACCGTGGTGCCGGGCGCGCGTCGGTCCCCGGCCCGGCCCGGGGCGCCGGCCGGTCCCGGCCGGCCGCCCAGTGGTACCCGTCGCACGACGACGGCCCGGCGGGCGCCGGCCCGGGTGGGCCGGGCGGGCCACGTCAACCCGACGGACCGGCCGGCCCCGCCCCCCGCGGTCGGCAGCCGCGCTGGCGGCGCGGCGTCCTGGTGGTCGGGGTGGTCGTGCTGGTCCTGGCGCTGGTCGGCGGGGGCGGGGCGTGGTTCTACACCCGCAGCCTCAACAGCGACCTGGCCCGCACCGACCCGTTCTCCGAGATCACCGGCGGCCGGCCGGCGAAGACCGTGGACGGTGCGCTGAACATCCTGCTGGTCGGCAGCGACTCCCGGGACCCGGACGCCCCGGTCGAAGAGGCGAGCAAGTGGCGGGCCGACACGATCATCGTGATGCACATTCCCTCCGACCACCGCTCCGCCTACCTGGTCTCCATTCCCCGGGACCTGTACGTGCCGATCCCGGAGGCGGCCAACGCGGAGTGCGGATCGGGCAACCGAGGCAAGATCAACGCGGCCTTCGCATTCGGTGGACTGCCGCTGGCGGTACGCACCGTGGAGTGCTTCACCGATGTCCGGTTGGACCACGTGATGGCCATCGACTTCGCCGGTTTCAAGCAGGTCACCGATGCCCTCGGTGGGGTCGACCTGAAGGTCGAGCGGACCACCACCTCGATCCACAAGCCGTTCCGGACCTTCGAGAAGGGCACCAACCACATGAACGGCGCCGAGGCCCTGGACTGGATCCGGCAGCGCAAGCAGTTCCCGGACGGTGACTTCGCCCGAATGCGTCACCAGCAGGAGTTCCTCCGCGCGTTGATGGACAAGGCCGCCAGCTCGGGCACCCTGACCAACCCGCCCAAGCTGAACGCGTTCCTGCGGGCGACGACCGACGCGGTCACCGTGGACCAGGGCTTCTCCCTGGCCGACATGGCGCTGCAGTTCCGCAATCTGCGCGGCGAGAACCTCACCTTCGTGACCAGCCCGCACGCGGGCAGCGAGACCATCAACGGCGAGTCGGTGGTGGTCTCCGACCGGGAGAAGGCTCTGGCGATGTACCAGGCCATCACCGCGGACACCATGGCCGAGTGGGTGCAGGCCAACGAGAAGCCCGCCGACTCGGGCGGTAGTTGACGGTTCCGTTTCGAATTCGTTTCGACAGACGTCATCGTCGGTCGGTGACCGTGGGTGCGCGCCGCGCCACCGGTCACCGACCGGTCGTATCCGTCGGTACGTTCGGCCAGTTAATTGAGGCGAGCAGGAAGAACAACGGCAGATTGCCGCCGGGGGAACTCGCCACGAGGGGCCCGGATCCGTAAAGTGATCCCTCCCCTCTTATCACGCGAACTGGAGCACGCATGCCGGTTCAGACCCGCCGTCGATCCTCGGCATCGACGCATCCGAGCGCGGCCGCCAAGGCCTCGGCGGCCATCCCGTCGCAGCGTTCCGGCGGTGGGAAGCCCCCTGGCGACCCGCCGAAGCCGGCGAAGAAGCGCCGTCGCAAGGACCCGCTCTGGGCCCGGATCACCGTCGTGGTCGGCGCGGTGCTGATGGTGACCAGCGGAGCGGCCCTGGCCGGCAGCAAGGCCGTGATCAGCCAGGCCACCGGGAGCATCGCCCAGCGCAACCTGCTCGGTGAGGCGGGCAAGTCCGACGCCGAGGGTGGGGAGAGCCTGGAGGGTCCGATCGACATGCTGCTGCTAGGGGTGGACGCCCGGGAGCGCTGGGCCGCCGACGACGTCCGGGCGGACAGCATCATCGTGCTGCACATCCCCGCCAGCCACGACCAGGCGTACCTGATCTCCATCCCCCGGGACACCGAGGCGGAGATCCCGGAGTTCAGCAAGAGCGGTTACCCCGGCGGCACCGACAAGATCAACGCGGCCTTCCAGGCCGGCGCCCGCAACGGCGGCGGCTGGGAGGGCGGGGCCCAGTTGATGGCCCAGACGATCAAGAAGATGACCGGGGTCAGCTTCGACGGCGCGGCGATCATCAACTTCGGCGGCTTCAAGAGCGTCATCGACGCCCTCGGCACCGTGCGGATCTGCGTCAGCCAGGAGGTCAAGTCGGCCCACATGTCGTACGTGGACGACAAGCCGATGTGGAACGCGGACGCGAAGAAGACCGGCAAGGCCCGTACCCCGGTGGTGCACAAGAAGGGCTGCCGGGAGATGGAGGGCTGGGCCGCGCTGGACTACTCCCGGCAGCGCTACGGGCTGAAGAACGGCGACTACGACCGCCAGCAGAACCAGCAGCAGCTGATCAAGGCGATGGCCCGTAAGGCCACCGAGAAGGGCATCCTCTCCAACCCGGTCAAGCTGCAACAGCTGACCAAGGCGGCCGGCAAGGCGTTCATCCTCGACACCGGCAAGGCCTCCCTGCCCGACCTGGTCTTCACCATGCGGGGGGTCACCGGCAACGAGTTGACCATGCTGCGCACCAACGGCGGCAACTTCCACGGCAACGCCAACGGCCGGGAGACGCTCAGCCCGCAGACCCTGGAGATGTTCCAGGCGGTACGCAGGGACGAGCTGGGCGAGTTCATCTACACCAACCCGGCGATGCTCTCCACCCGGAAGTAGTTTCCCCGAACGCCACTGATCAGGCAGGACGTCTCCGTAGCCTGACGTGAGAGGTATTCACGTCAGGCTACGGAGGTGGGCGCCACGTCCAGGGCGGCACAGACCGGACCCCGGCGCCGGGCCGGGCGACGACGGGCGCCCCGCTGGGCGCGGATCCTACTCGGCGCCGGGCTCGTCCTGGTCCTGCTCGCCGGGGTCGCGGTCGTCGGGCTGCGCCTGCTCGGCGACCGGTACGAACGGACGGTGCTCCGGGAGCAGCTGCTCGACCCGACCGCCCGGCTCGACGGCACCAGCCTCGACGGCCCGCTGAACTACCTGCTCGTCGGCTCCGACCGGCGACCCGGCGACGACAACCCCGCGCAGCGCTCGGACAGCATCCTCATCGTGCACGTGCCGGCCGGGCTGCGCCAGGCGTACCTGATCTCCGTACCCCGGGATCTGCTGGTCACGATCCCACCCGGCGGCGGCTTCACCGGTGGGGAAGACAAGATCAATGCCGCGTACGAACACGGCGGCGGCGGTCAACCGGGTGCCCGGCTGCTGTCGGCGACCCTGACCCGGCTCACCGGACTGCGCTTCGACGGCGCGGCGCTCATCGACTTCGCCGGCTTCCGGACCGTCATCGACCTGCTCGGCGGGGTCCGGATGTGCGTGGACACCGAGGTCCGCTCGATCCACACCGGCACGGTCTTCCGCCCCGGCTGCCAGCAGATGGACGGCCGGCAGGCGCTGGACTACGTCCGGCAGCGCTACGACCTGCCCCGGGGCGACTACGACCGGCAGCACCACCAGCAGCAGCTCCTGCGGGCGATGTTGGAGCGGGCCGGCCAGACCGACCTGCGCCGCGATCCGGTCAAGCTGGACCGGGTACTCCGGGCGGTGGGCAGCGCGCTGACCGTGGACACCAACGGCGTACCCCTGCAGGACCTGCTCTTCGCGCTCCGCGCGCTGCCGGCCGACGCCCTGCACGGCGTGCAGATCCCGTCCTCCCCGCAGACCATCGACGAGGTCTCCTACGTCGTGCTCGACGACGGCGGCACCGGACTGTTCGCCGCACTGCGGGACGAACAGCTCGACGGGTGGGCCGCCGCCAACCCACGCTGGGTCAGCAAGCTGTGACCTCCGTACCGTTCCGCCCGGCCTCCGCCGGATCGACCGGACGAGGATCTAGGTTGGTACCCGTGTTCGGACCCCAGGTACCCACGATGCCCGTGACCGAGATCGCCGACGACACCTACCTGCTCGACGTCCGGGAGGACGACGAGTGGGCGGCCGGCCACGCCCCACAGGCCCATCACCTGCCCATGATGGAGCTGCCTACCCGGCTCGCCGACGTCCCCACCGACCGCGAGGTGGCGGTGATCTGCCGCTCCGGTGGTCGCTCGGCACAGGTGGTGGCGTACCTGATGAACAACGGTTGGGACCAGGTGCGCAACGTGGTCGGCGGGATGGGCGAGTGGGCCACCGCCGGACGACCGGTGGTCGACTCCGACGGGCGACCCGGCCGGGTGCTCTAGGGCCACCGACGTCATGGCCGAACCACTGGTCTTCGCGCACCGCGGCTCCTCCGCCGACCTGCCGGAACACACCCTGGCCGCGTACCTGCGGGCGTTGGCCGACGGCGCCGACGGCCTGGAGTGCGACGTCCGGCTGTCCCGCGACGGACATCTGGTCTGTGTCCACGACCGTCGGCTGGACCGGACCAGCAACGGTCACGGCCTGGTCAGTGCCCGCACCCTCGCCGAGCTGGACCGGTTGGACTTCGGCTCCTGGCATCCCGGCTGCGGGCCCGCCGGGCCGCCGGACGAGTCGCACACCCGGCTGTTGACCCTGCAACGGCTGCTCGACGCCGTGCTGGCCGCCGGCCGCCCGGTCCGGTTGCTGATCGAGACCAAACACCCCTCCCGGTACGGGCGTGACGTCGAACGCCGGCTGGTCGCCCTGCTACGCCGGTACGGCCTGACCGAGCCGGGCCCCGACGATCCGGTACGGGTCACCGTGATGTCCTTCTCCCTGCTGGCCGTGCGCCGGGTCCGGGCGCTGGCACCGCGGCTGCCCACCGTGCTGCTGATGGACCTGCCGCCGCGCTGGCTGCGCCGGGGACACCTGCCGTTCGGCACCCGGATCGCCGGCCCCAACGTCGAGCTGCTGCGTACCCGCCCGTGGCTGGTGCCGGCGCTGCGGGCGGCCGGCCACCAGGTGTACGTCTGGACGGTCAACGAACCGGCCGATCTCGACCTGGCCCTCGCCGCCGGGGTGGACGGGCTGATCACCGACCGGCCCGCGCACACCCTCGCCCGCCTCGGCAGGTGAACCGGGGGGTGCCCGGTGCCTCTCCGACCGGGCACACTCACAGCATGCCGGAGCACACCGATCTCACCGCCCTCATCACCGGCCAACGCACCGCACTGGAGATGCTCAACTCGGGTTCCGCCGCCCTGCCCGCCCTCACCCGGCTGCTCCAGGAGGTCCAGCCGGCCCTCGGCGCGGCGGGCATGGCCTTCGTGGAGTTCACCCCGCAGGGCGGCCGGGTGATCGCCGCGACCGGGGCCAGCGAGTGGACCCTCGGCCGACCACTGCCGGCCTCCGATCCGGCCACCGTCTGCCTGCTCACCGGCCCCAGCGTCCAGCAGGTCCGGATGACCCACCTGCCCGGTCACCTCGCGGGTGAGCTGGCCGAGCGGGGCCTGCGGTGGATGGTCGTCGGCCGGGCCGAACTCGGTGGGGTGACCGTGGGCAGCCTGCACGTGCTCTACCCGGAGGCGCGGGATTCCCTGGACGCCACCGAGCGGGCGGTCGTCGGGTACCTGGCCGCCTGCGTCGCGCACCTGTACGGCGATCGCAACGGGCTGCCCGTACACACCGAGGGGCCGGTGGTGGCGGCGCTGGCCGACGGTCTCGCGGTGGTCGACCCGGACGGCCGGGTACGGCTCTGGAACCCGGCAGCCACGCAGGTCACCGGCCACTCCGCCGCCGAGGCGCTCAACCGTCCGCTGCCGTTCCCGTTGCCGCCGCCCGGCCGGGCGCTGGACCACCGGCTGCCCGACGGCCGCTGGCTGAAGATCAACTCGGGTGAGCTGCCGGGGCCGGGCAACCTGCGGGTGGTCACCTTCCGCGACATCACCGACCAGCAGCGGCGGGACCGGGACCGCGAGTTGTTCGTGGCGGTGACCAGCCACGAACTGCGCACCCCGGTCACCGTGATCAAGGGGTACGCGGACACCCTCTGCAACCACTGGGACTCGCTCACCGACACCGATCGTCGGCAGGCCGCCCTGGTCATCGGTCAACGCGCCAACGAGCTGGCCCGACTGGTCGACCGGCTGCTCTCCTCGGCCGCCGAGGCCGCCCCCGGCGCGGAGCCACCCGCCCGGTTCGACCTCGGTGCGGCCCTACGGGACGCGGTCGCCGACCTGCCCGCCGAGATCCGCGAGCGGCTCCGCCTCGACCTGCCCGCCGACCTGCCCAGGGCCTGCGGGTTCCGGCAGAACCTGGCCACCGTGCTGACCGAGCTGAGCACCAACGCGGGCAAGTACTCCCTGCCCGGCGCACCTATCGAGATCACCGCCGACGCCGACGAGCAGACGGTCGCGTTCCGGGTCAGCGACCGGGGCATCGGCATCCGCCCCGAACACGTGGAACGGGCCTTCGAACGGTTCTGGCAGGGCGAGTCCGGTGACCGGCGTCGGTATCCCGGTGCCGGGCTGGGCCTCTATCTCGTCCGGCAGATCGTGGAACAGCAGAATGGGTGGGTATCACTCCGCCCTCGAGCCGGGGGCGGTACGGTCGCAGAGGTGCGGCTGCCGCGCGGGTGACCGGTGCGGCGACAGGGTGAGAGGGCGACCGTGGAAACGGGACGGACCGAGCGTTCGTGGTGCGTGGTGGTGCCGCACCATGCCGTCGGCGCCCGGTTGGCCCGGCGCCGGTTGGCCGACGAGCTCGTCGACGTCGTACCCCCGCTGCTCCTGCCCGACCTGGTAGCCGTCCTGGCCGAACTGGTAGGCAACGCGGTCCGGCACGCCGACGCGCTGCCCGGCGGGGTGGTCCGGGTCGCCTGGCGGCTCTGGTCGACCCCGCACGGGGTACGCGTCCAGTTGCGGGTCACCGACGGCGGTTCCGCCGACGGCCCGCGGCTGCGGGTGGCCGGGCCGGACGCGGTGGGCGGCCGGGGGCTGCACATCGTGGCCGGACTGTCGACCCGGTGGGGCGTGGACCGCGACGGCCTGGGCCAGAGCGTCTGGGCCGACTTCGAGCCCGCCACCGCCGCCCGGGGAGACTTGGTCCCCACCTGAGCCGGGCCTGGTCGCCCGGGTCGGGTCGGGCTTGGTCGCCGGACCGGGCCGGGCCTGGTCGTCCGGGCCTGGTCGTCGGGTCGTCTAGGCTCTCTCGGCGTGAGCAAGCGTCGAAAGAGTCAGCGGGCCGGCGAGGCCAGCCCGAAGCGCACCAAGGTACGCGACGTCTTCGTACCCCGGCCCTTCGAGGGGTTGGTCGACGAGCCGGAATGGATCGCCCTGCGTGAGCTGGTGCCGGCCGCCTCCGCGCCGCTGCGGCTCACCGAGGACATGGTGGCCGAGCACGGCGACCGCCCGGTGGTCCTGGCCACCGTGCTGCCGATGGCCGCACCGGCGATGAGCCGGGCGGACGGTCAGGTCTTCGTCGGCCTCCAGCGGCACCAGCAGTCCGGCGACGTCTCCCGGGACCTGGCCGAGGCGCTGCTCTGCGCGCTGCGTACCGAGCCGGGTCAGCCGGTCCAGGTGCCCCCGATGCCCGGCGAGGGACCGCGTCTGCAGGACGTCCTCGTCGACGCCCCGCTGGAGATCAGCATGCACGAGGGCTTCGAGTTCTGGCTGGAGCCGGAGGCCGCCGGGAACCCGACCGTGCAGGCGTCGCTGGAGCGCGCCAATGCCGCCGTCTACCCCACCGTGCGGCTCTCGGCGGCGCGGGCCGCGTACTGGTGCCAGGTGCCGGAGAAGGCGCACGTGCGGTGGGTGCTGCCCGACGACGAGGACGCCGCCCTGGACACCCTGGCCCGCCTCGGCGCGGCCGGCACCCTGACCCTCGGCGACCACACCCGCTTCGCCGGCATGTTCCGCGCGCACGGTCGCCTGACGCCGGTCTGGGACCTGCCCCCGGACGTGCCGGCCGCCGAGTGGGAGGACCCGGTGACGCAGTTCGCCAAGCGGTACGCCGAGGCACTGGCCGACCCGACGCCCCTGGACCCCGCGGGCCGCCGGGCGAGGCAGGGCCTGGTAGGCCGCCAACTAACCCTCCGCTGAGGGGTAAGGAAGGGCCCCCTGTACATCAGAAGGCGATAGGAAGGGGCCCTTCCTTACACCTGGGAGGGGGTCGCGGGTGACGGGGCAGGACATGCAGCGGGGGCCGCCCCGGCCGGAGCCCAATTCGGAGCCGGCGATCCGGATCACCTCGATGCCGGCCCGTTCGAGCTGGGCGTTGGTCTCGACATTGCGTTCGTAGCCGACACAGAGCCGGGGCGCCAGGGCGAGGGTGTTGTTGCCGTCGTCCCACTGCTCCCGCTCGGCGGTGACCGGGTCCAGACCGGTGTCGATGACCCGGAGCCGGTCCAGGCCCATCGCGTCGGCGGCGGCGCGCAGGAACGGTGCCGGGCCGCTCACCCGCGGCTCGCCGTCGGGCTCCGCCACCACCGTGTACGCCGCCAGCGTGTCCGCCACGTTCGGGTACATCAGCACGGCGTCCACGTCGACCATGGTGCAGACCGTGTCCAGGTGCATGGTGGCCCGCTCCTGGGCGATCGGGACCACCAGCATGGTGTGGGCCAGGTCGGCGGCGAAGACCTGTCGGGCGAGGCGTTCCGCTCCGGCCGGCGTGGTCCGTTCGCCCACCCCGACGGCGAGCACCCCGGGGGCCATGAGCAGCACGTCACCGCCTTCCAGGTGTTCCAGCCCGGGGTGGTAGACGAGTTCGGTGCCGACGAACCGGGGGTGGTGCCGGTAGATCGCGTCGGTGAGCGTGCTCTCCCGGCGGCGGGCCGGCATGGCCAGGCTGGTGACCGCCACCCGGTCGCCTACCCAGACCGCGGAGTCCCGGGTGAAGAGCAGGTTGGGCAGCGGGTCGATGACGAAGTCGTGCCGGTCCAGCAGGCTGTAGACCAGGCCGCCGGGGCGCTCCGGGCTGATCCGCAGTTCCTCGTGGGCGAGCCCGGCGATGAGCACGTCGGCGAGGGCGGCGGGGTCCAGATAGGCCAGCTGCTCGGCGGTCCGGCGGCGTAGGGCGTCACCGAGCCGGGGCGAAACGAGCACCTGCTCGGTGAGGTGACTGCGGGCGTCGGCGACCGCGAGTGTCTCGGCCAAGAGGTCGGCGAGATACAGCACCTCCACCCCCCGACCGCGCAGCGCGGCGGCGAAGGCGTCATGCTCCTCCTGCGCCCTGCCCACCCATGGGATGGCGTCGAACAGCAGCGAGTCGTTGTTCCGGGGGGTGAGCCGGGCGAGTTCCGGTCCCGGCCGGTGCAGGATGACCGTGCCGAGCACGCCGACTTCGCTGTCCACGTAGTGAGTCACCATGGCAGGGTAGGCAGGGATTGACGGCAT
Organism: Micromonospora yangpuensis; assembly: GCF_900091615.1. Lineage (NCBI taxonomy): Bacteria > Bacillati > Actinomycetota > Actinomycetes > Micromonosporales > Micromonosporaceae > Micromonospora > Micromonospora yangpuensis. The sequence goes on from NZ_FMIA01000002.1 coordinate 21,784, forward strand.
GCGGAAAAAGAACCGTGGATGAATACGGCATTCATCCGCACTCACTCCGGCGCTCCGACTTGCCGACCACCGCCCCTGGCGACGTAGGGTAGTGGGGACATAACTTCGAGGGACCTTTTGCCGGAGGTCGCGATGACTGTCTTTCCCGCACGACGAGCCGTACCCACCGGTCGGGCGCTGCCGCCCGCCGATGCCTCCCAGCCCCGGGGCGAGTCCCCCGGTCTGCTGGGAGCGGCTCGACCGACACCCATGGAGTGGGCTCGTCGCCGCCGGGCCGAGCGCGGTGCGCGCCGGCTGGAGGCCGCCGGGGCCCGTGCGCTCGGGCAGCTCGACCATCTCGGGCCCTCCTGGCATGTCGTCGAGTGGCCCCGGACGGACGTGTCCGACCTGCTGCTCGACCACGGCCACGACGAGCGTGCGGGTTACCTCGCCATCGGGCCGAGCGGGCTCTTCGCGATCACCATCGCCGACCACGGCCGGGCCCGGGTGCTGGTCGCCGGGGACGTGGTGCAGATCAACGGCAAGCGTCCGGCGTACGTCCAGGAGACCCGGCGGGACGCCAAGCGGGCCAGCAAGGCGCTCTCCGACGCGGTCGGGCTGCCCATCCCGGTGACGCCGGTGCTGACCTTCGTCGGCTCCGGCGTCATCAGCGTCTACGGCCTGCCGAAGGACTGTCTGATGGCGACCCACCGGGAGCTGGACCGGCTCCTCGTGGCCGGGGGCAACCGGATCAGTCCGGCCACCGCCGACAAGCTGTCCCAGGTCGCGCAGCATCCCGGGACCTGGCTGAACGGCACGTACCGTCCCGCCGCCGACTACCGGTGGTACGACGAGGGCCGAACGGCCGCTGACAAGGCGGCCAACCGCCGGTAACGTCTCGGGCGACGCCACGTGGCCCGTTCCACCGAGCTGTCTCGTCCCTCCGTCCACGCCGTCCGCGTTCGGGTGTCCGGCTCCACCGGCGACCCGGCAGCGCTCCGGCGTGGCCGGGCGGGAAGCACGACGACCGGCTAGCGTGGACGGACCGGCGGTGTACCTAGGAGGCGCGGTGGCCCACGTCGAACTCTCGCTCTCGGAAGCCTTCGTGCCGACCGTACGGGCCGACGAGCCGGAGTACGACAGCCTCCACAGGTGGGCGGCCACCGTCTCACACGCGGCCGAGCCCTGCCTGCTGATCGACGCTGAGACCAGGGTGGTGGCTGTCTCGTCGTCCGGCTGCCGGCTGCTCTGCCTCGGCCGACCGGAGGACGTGATCGGCCTGCCGCTGCTCGACGGTGGCCTCCGGCTGCTCGACTTCACCGCGTACCGGGGTGAGCTGACCGAGCAGGACACCGACAAGATCCCACCGCTGCTGGCCCTGCACTCCGGCCGGCTGGCCCGGGGACTGCTGCGCATCCAGGCCGCCGCCGGCGCGCCGGACGCGACAGTGGACGCCATCTCCACGCCGGTGCTCACCGGCAGCGTGGTCGCCGGCTCGCTCACCTTCCTCTCCGAGGTCTGACGCCCGTCCGCTCCTTCACCGGGGGCCGGATGCCTCCTACGATGAGCTGAGCCACCCGACCACAGCCATGCCCATCGATACAAGGATCGGCTCGTGCCGCCCAACCCACCGCGCCGCCCCCGGTACCTCGTCGGGGTCGCGCTGCTCGCCGCCGTACCGCTGGCCGCCTGTGGCACCCCGCCCGAGCTGCAGCGGTCGAGCGCACCGAGGCCGACCGTGTCGGCGCCCAGCGCCGTACCCACCGATCCGGCCGCCGGTCCCGCCCCGGCCGGAACGGTGCTGCCGGAAGGGACGGCGGCGCCGGGTCAGCCAGTGTTGCCCGGTCAGCCGATGCTGCCGGGGACGGTGTTGCCGGGTCAGCCGGTGTTGCCGGGCGGGACGGCGGGCCCGGTGCTGCCGGGCGTGCCCGGTGGTCCCGGCGCCGTCGGTGGCCTGCCCGGCCCGGCACCGGGCCCGACCGGCCTCGGCCCGGTCGCCACGGCCTGCGCCGACGGGCCCACCGGCAGCCGGGTGATCGCGCTGCTGCGGGGTCCGGCGGCAGTGCTGCCCGACAGGGTCCAGACCCGGGTACGCACCGGACCGCTCTGCGCTGACGACTGGCACTACACGGTGCTGGACGTGACCGGACACGAGGAGCTCCAGGTCGTCACCCGGGGCAGGTCGAACGCGCCGGAGCTGGTCACCGCCGGCACCGACGTCTGCTCCGCCGAGGTACGGGCCACCGCCCCGGCCGGCATCCGGACGCTGGCCTGTCCCGGCGAACCAGGTGCGTAGGCTGTCGACATGCCCGGAACACCGCCGACCCGTTTCGTCTACCTCGGCCCCGAAGGCACCTTCGCCGAGCAGGCGCTGCGCACCGTCCCCGCTGCCGAACACGGCACCCGGACGCCCGCCCGCAGTGTGCCCGAGGCGCTGGAGAACGTTCGCAGCGGCGACGCCGACGCGGCCCTGGTGCCGCTGGAGAACTCGATCGGCGGGGTGGTCGGGGTGACCCTCGACGAGCTGGCCGAGGGGGAACCGTTGCTGATCACCCGCGAGGTGGTCCTGCCGGTGGACTTCGTTCTCGCCGCCCGCACCGCCACCCCACTGACCTCGGTACGCGCCGTGGCGGCCCACCCCCAGGCCTCCACCCAGTGCCGGCGGTGGCTGCGCACGTACCTGCCGGACGCGGTGGTCGTGGACGTCCTCTCCAACGGCGCGGCGGCAGCCGGCGCGGCCACCGGCGAGTACGACGCGGCGATCTGCGCCCCGATCGGGGCGGCCCGGCACCGGCTGGCCGTGATGGCCGACAAGATCGCCGACCATCCGGACGCGGTCACCCGGTTCGCCCTCGTCTCCCGCCCCGGCCCACCACCACCGGCCACCGGCGACGACCTCACCTCGCTGGCGGTCTACATCGCCCACGACCGGGTGGGCGCGCTGCTGTCGGTGCTGATGGAGTTGGCCGTCCGCGGGGTGAACCTGACCCGGATCGAGTCCCGCCCCACCGGGGAGGCCCTGGGCCGGTACGTCTTCTTCCTCGACTGTGCCGGGCACGTGGCGGACGCCCGGCTCGGTGAGGCGCTGCAGGGGCTGCGTCGGGTCTGCGCGGACGTACGCTTCCTCGGCTCGTACCCCCGGCACCGCTGGACCGCGACGGACGAAGACCGGCCGGTGCCGGCCCCGGCCGGTCTCTCCGACGCCGACTACACCGATGCGGCGGCCTGGCTGGCCCGGCTACGCACCGGCGAGTGAGGCACCGCGCGGGCCGGGTTAACGCGCGGGCCGGGTTAAGAGGGGGCCCCTGCGCTACCGGAAGCGTTGACCGGGGGCCCTTCCCTACCGCTCAGCTGAGGAGGCTGCCGAGGCCGCCGCGCTGCTCCTGCTGGCCGCTGCCGGTCACCGGTGCCTCCTCGGAGGGCTGCACCACCACGAACCCCTGCCCGGCGAAACTCATCGTGAAAGCCTCACCGGTACGCCGGCCGAGCAGGGTGCCCAGCCCGAGCTGCTCGGCCCGGTGGTAGCCGGTCTGCAGGCTGGCCGACCAGCAGACCGCCGCCTGCGGGTCGACGTAGGTGGGTGCGTCGACACTGAGCACCACCGGGGTGCCCTTGGTGGTGATGGCGATCCGGCCGTGCCCGGTGAAGACGCAGTTGAACAGGCCGGACGACGCCATCCCGGCCCCGCCGACCATCCGGACGTCGTACTGCAGGCCGGAGTCGAAGGCCAGCACGCTGGAGCCGTTGATGGAGAGCGCGTCCCCCGGCTCCAGGTCGATGATGTGCACGTCCTTGGCGAAGTCGGCGAGGAAGAGGTCACCCACGCCGGTGACCTTCATCAGCGGGACACCCTCGCCGGTGAGTTTCTGCTTGAGGAACTTGCCGAGCCCGCCGGAGCCGAGCGCCTGGAACTGCATCTGCCCCTGATAGGCGACCATCGACCCGACCCGGGCCATCGTCTCCCCGTTGAGGGCGATCTTCAACATCTTGGAGTTCTGCAGCCGCATACCGGGCTGCGCGGACTCCCTCTCCAGGTTCTCCGCGGAGAACAGCTCGCTGCGCATGGTGAAGGTGCCTCCTGATTCGCGTACCTGCCTGTGAAGGTAGGTCAGCGCCGCAACCGGCCGGCATCCGCCGAACCGGCAGCAGGTCAGCCCCAGCCCAGCTCGTGCAGCCGCTCGTCGTCGATGCCGAAGTGGTGGGCGATCTCGTGCACCACGGTCACCGCCACCTCCTCGACGACGTCTTCGTCGGAGTCGCAGATCCGCAGGATCGGTCGGCGGTAGATGAAGATCCGGTCCGGCAGCACCCCGGCGTAGTCCCAGCCCCGGTCGGTGAGGGCGTGGCCCTCGTAGAGGCCGAGCAGCTCCGGCTCGCCCGGTGGCGAGTCGTCCTCCACCAGGATCACCACGTTGCTCATCAACCCGAGCAGTTCCTCGGGCACCTCGTCGAGCGCCTCACCTACCAGTTCCTCGAAACGTTCTCGGCTCATCTCGACGGGCACGTCGTCCATTCTGCCGGCAGCCGGGCCGGAACGCCGGGCGGCGACCGATGCCGGGGACCGGGCGGGTTCGTCAGGCGACGGCCAGGCTTCGCCGGGTCGGCCGGCGGGGCAGCGGCCGGACGGGAGCAAGGGCCGGCCGGGGTGGCGAGGTCGAGGGATGCCCGACCGCCCGCCCGGAGGCGGGGCGGCCGGGTGCCCGTCGAACAGAAAGCGGTGTACGTCAGGCGGCGAGGCGCGCGCTGAGACTGATCTGCGCGCCCGGAGAGAGCAGCCGCGAGATCGGGCAGTTCTCCTTGGCGGCCTCGGCGAGCTTGGTGAACTGGGCCTCGTCGAGGCCCGGCACCTGGCCGACCGTCTCCAGGTCGATCCGGGTGACCGTCATACCGGCGTCGGTCTTGTCCAGGTGGACCTTGGCGGTGGTCTGCACCGAGGTGGCCGGCGAGCCGGCGTCGGCCAGCCCCTTGCTGAGCGCCATCGAGAAACAACCGGCGTGGGCCGCGCCGATCAACTCCTCGGGGTTGGTCCCCTCGCCCTCCTCGAAGCGCGACTTGAACGAGTAGTTCCCGGCGAGGCCGCCCTTGCCGGTGCTGATGGTCCCGGACCCCTCGGTGAGGGTGCCCTGCCACTGTGCGGATGCGGTACGGATAGGCATTCCCCGACGCTAACCGACGCCGGGTCCAGCGGCGACCGTCCCACCGACTCGGTGCCCGCCCGCCGGTCCGCCCCGCCCGCCACGGGCGGGCCACGACACCGGCAGGTACGACATCCGCGGGCCAGGGCGTCGGAGGGTCGGGACCCGGCCGGCGACCGCCGGTTGTGTCATGATTCGGCGGGAGGCCGACGGCCGGGTCCAGCCCCGGCACGGCCGGGTCCAGCGGCAACGCGGGTCCACCGACGGCTCAGGCTCGCGCAGGCGGAAGGGTGGCCGATGTCCCAGGATCTTCCCGTTCCCCGGCAGAACGACCGCTCCGACGGGCCGGCCGTCCTGGAATGGGGACCGGACGAGCCGGCGGCACCGTCGTCGGGTCGTTTCGGGCGTACGCTCGCCGGCCTTGGCCGGGACCGACGGCTACCGCCGGTGCTGGCCGGGTTGGGCGCGGTTGCCGCGATGGCCTCGCTGGTCGGCGAGTGGCTGGTGATGACCGTGCCGGACAGCGGCCCCGGGGCGGACACGGTCCTGCGGGTGCCCGGCAACGTCTCCGAGGTCGGCGGCTTCGGGGCCGGTTACCTGGTCGGCCTGCTGGTGCTGAGCGCTGTGGTGGTCCTCGCGCTGGCCGGCACCCCGGCGGTACGGCCCAACGCCCGGTTGGCCGGGTTGGCGCTCACCGGAGCGCTGCTGGCGCTGCTGGTGGCCACGGCCTTCTCGCTCGACGAGCCGAGCCAGCGCACCCTCTTCTACTCCCCCGAGGACGGCTTCCAGGTCGAGTACGGTCGCGGCCTGGTGATGGCCTTCGTCGGCTGCCTCCTGCTCGTGGCGGCGCTACAGCTCAGCGGCCAGGCCACCGAGGCACCGACCGACAGCCCCGGATGGCGGTGGCCTGGTCGCCGGGACCGCCCGCAACCGGACGACGACGAGCTGCCCGCTCCGGCCGACCTCACCGTCGGACCCGCCGTCCCGTTCGCCCGCCCCGAACCCCCAGCCTGACCGCACCATCCCACCCCGACACCCACCCCACCGCACCCCGGCGCCCGCCGCACAGGATCTTTCAGGCACGTAGGGGAGCAGCCCCACGGGTGGCGGGGCAGGGGCAGCGGAGGACGGGCGGACGGAGTGCGGGGCAGTGGCTGGTCAGGTGGTCACCGGGTGGTCGCCGCGGGTTGGTGCCCGATTCGCGCGGAAGCCATGGTTGCGACCGGTTCACCGAGGTACGGTTGCTGCCCGCCGTTGGAGGATCGGAGGCACCGACGACCGGACGACCGGGCCCGACGGCGGCGGGCGAAGGAGGAGCCATGACCCGCCCGGGACTACCCAAACTGATCGCCACCGACCTCGACGGGACGTTGGTACGCAGCGACGACACGGTGTCCGCGTACACCCATGGTGTGCTGGACCGGGTCCGGGCCGCCGGCATCCCGGTGGTCGGCGCGACCGGCCGCGGACCGCGACTGACCGAGCTGACCCGCAACGACATCCGGGCCGCCGACTACCTGGTGATGGCCGGCGGTGGCCGGGTGGTGGACCAGAGCGACCCCGACGGCCCGGTGGTGCTCTGCGACGAGCGGCTCTCCGGCGAGGTGCTGGCCCGCCTGCTGGTGGACCTGGAGGCCGAGGTCGGCCCGCTGACCGTGATGGTCGAGGCGCTGGACGACCACGACGCGCCGCTCTGGGGTGACTACCACCCGAGCTGGCCCTACCAGGACCGGTTCGAGGAGCGCACCCGCGCCGAGTGCATCTCCGGCGACGTGATCAAGGCCTTCGTCCGGACCGCCGACCACCACGTCGACCACCTGTTGGAGATCGCCCGCCGGATCGTGCCGCCGCAGGTGGCCACGCTCACCCAGGCCGGGCTCGGCTTCGTGGAGATCTGCCCGCCCGGGGTGGACAAGTCCACCGGGCTGACCGTGGTGGCGCAGGCCCTCGGGGTCGACCCGGCGGATGTGCTGGTCTTCGGGGACATGCCCAACGACCTGCCGATGTTCGAGTGGGCCGGCTGGGCCCGGGTGGCGGTGGCCAACGCGCACCCGCTGCTGCGGTCCGCCGCCGACGAGGTCACCCTGCGCAACGACGACGACGGGGTGGCGGTGTATCTCGATCGGCTACTCTCGCGCTGATGGGAGAGACCCCGCGCCTGGTGGCCACCGACATCGACGGCACCCTGCTCAGCGACGACCGGACGATCAGCCGCCGTACCGCCGACCTGCTGGCCCGCATCCGCGCCCAGGGCACGCCTGTCGTGCTGGTCACCGGCCGCCCGATCCGCTGGCTGGACCTGGTGTACGAGCAGCTCGTCGAGCCACTGCCGGCGGTCTGCGCCAACGGCGCGGTGGTGTACGACCCGACCACCGACGAGGTGCTGCGGGCCGACCCGCTCGCCCCGGACATCCTCGCCCAGGTGGCCCAGCGGCTACGGGCCGAGGTGCCCGGGGTGAGCTTCGCGGTGGAGATCGGCGACGGCCGGCAGATGCGGCACGAGGCGCACTACCCGCTGCGCTGGGACTCCGACGACGACGCGATCCGGGCCGTCGAGTCGGTGGAGGAGCTGCTCTCGGCACCGGCGGTGAAGCTGCTGGCCCGCGGCGGTGAGCAGGATCCGGACCTGTTCCTGGCGGTGGTGGCCGGGGCGTTGCGGGGGCTGGCCGAGGCGACGCACTCGTCGTACACCGGGTTGGTGGAGATCTCGGCGAGCGGGGTGACCAAGGCCGCCGGCCTGGCGTGGTACTGCGAGCGGGACGGCATCGCCGCCCGGGACGTGCTGGCCTTCGGCGACATGCCCAACGACGTGCCGATGCTGACCTGGGCCGGGCGGGCGGTGGCGGTGGCGAACGCGCACCCCGCCGTCCTGGCGGTCGCCGACGAGGTCACCTCGGCGAACTCCGAGGACGGCGTGGCCGCGTACCTGGAGAAGATCTTCGGGGTGGGCTGAGTCAGAGGTACTGACCGGTGTTGTGCCCCTCGCCGCCGGGCTGCCCCATCCCCGGCATGCCCGGGATGAGTCCGCCGGGGCCGCTGGGCAGCGCCCGCTGCCCCGAGCGCATCTGCTCCAGCTGCACCCGGGCGGCCATCTGCTGGGCCACCAGCGCGGCCTGGATGCCGTGGAAGAGGCCCTCCAGCCAGCCGACCAGCTGGGCGTGGGCGATCCGCAGCTCACCCTCGCTGGGGGCCTTCTCCTCGGTGAAGGGCAGCGAGATCCGCTCCAGTTCCTCGCGCAGCTCCGGGGCGAGGCCCTCCTTCAGCTCGACGATCGACCGCTCGTGGATCTCCCGCATCCGGTGCCGGCTGGCGTCGTCGAGCGGAGCGGCCTTGACCTCCTCCAGCAGCTGCTTGATCATGCTGCCGATCCGCATCACCTTGGCCGGCTGCTCGACCAGCCGGGCCGGGTCCTCGCCGCCGGCCGCCTCGTCGGTCTGCACGGTGCCGACCGGTCGCCCGTCCGGGCCGACCACCACCACGGTGCCGGGCACGCCGGTGCCGTCGCGGTCCGGCTCGTCACTCTGTCCAGCAGAACGTGCTTGCGTCATGGCACCCATCTTGACCCAGGGCCGCACCGCTCCGCTCGCCGGGACCGGTGGCGGAGCACGCCGCGGACCGGACCGGGCCGTGCGCCGGCACCGGATGTCCCATTCGGGCAGTGATCCCACACCGACCGGGTCGATTCGGGCCATCCCATGGCACGGGGCCGGAAGTCGCCACGTACCGGGCGGCCGTGGCGGTCCGCGACCGCCGGCCGTCACCGTGGGTGCTGGCCTGCACCGATGTGGGGCGCCGGGCGGACGGTCGACGCGCTAGGGTCGCGGCCATGGCCACCGATCCGCGCGCCGTACTCACCCGGCCCGCCCCGACAGCGGACAGCATCGTCCACTACGGCGGGCATCCGGATCAGGTCGCCGACGTCCGCCGCCCCGCCGGCCAGGGCCCGCCCCGACCGCTGGTCGTGGTGATCCACGGCGGTTTCTGGCGACCGGAGTACGACCGCGGCCACACCGGCCCGCTGGCGGCCGCCCTGGCCGGGCTGGGACACCCGGTGGCGCAACTGGAGTACCGCCGCGGCACCGGAGGGGCCGACACCCTGTCGGACGTGGTCACCGGGGTCGCGGCGCTGCCCGGACTGGTCGCCACCGCGTTGGGCGACCAGTTGGCACCCGGCCCGCCGATCCTGCTCGGGCACTCGGCCGGCGGACAGTTGGCCCTGCACGTCGCGGCGGTCGCCCCGCAGACCGTCGCCGGGGTGCTGGCGCTCGCGCCGGTCTCCGACCTCGCCGAGGCGTACCGGCTGGATCTGGACGGTGGGGCGGTGGCCGCGCTGCTCGGCGGTGGCCCGGCGGAGTTTCCCGACCGGTACGCCGCCGCCGACCCGAGGAGCCGGCTGCCCCTGCGGCGCCGGGTGGTGGTGCTGCACGGAACCCTCGACCAGCAGGTGCCGGTGGCGATGAGCAGGGCTTTCGTGGCGACCGCACAGGCGACCGGATCCGAGGTCGAACTCGTCGAGCTTGATCGATGTGAGCATTTCGCGCTCATCGATCCCGATTCGGCGGCCTGGCCCCAGGTGACCAGCGCGTTACGGTCCCTGCACAATGATTGACGCAGCACTTTCGAACAGGTAGAACGCCGAGGGGCGGTGATCAGGCCCCTGCCACTGACCTGGAGAGGACTTCGGTGTCGCCGATGAACCGCAGACGGGCACTGCAACTGTTGGCCGCGCTCGGCACCACCGGGCTGGTCGCTGGTTGCGGCTCCGAGGACGAGAGCGCACCGACCGACAACGGCACCCCCGTCAAGATCGGTCTGGTCGCGCCGACCACCGGGGGTCTCAAGCCGATCGGCACCGAGATCATCAACGGGTTCAAGCTCTTTCTCGACCTCAACGACCAACGGTTGGGCGGCCACCCGGTCAACCTGATCACCGCCGACGAGGGCGAGACCGCCAAGTCCGGTCAGGCAGCCGTGGACGGGCTGCTCAAGCAGGGCGTACTCGCCCTCACCGGGGTGGTCAGCTCAACGGTCATGATCGGCATCCGGGACCTGGTCGAACAGGCCAGGGTGCCCCTGGTCGGCTCCAACGCCTCACCGGCCGCCCTGCAGAGTGTCGTCTACATCTGGCGCACCTCGTACGTGCTCAACGAGCCCGGCGAGGCGATGGGGTCGTACCTGCGGCAGCAGTTCCCGCGCGGCGGCCGGATCGCCATGATCGCACCGGAGAACGTCGGCAGCCGGGACGTCATCGAGGGCTTCCGGGCCGGCTTCGGCGCCGACGACCCCCGCATCGCCGACCCGGTCGTCTGGACCGACGCCACCACCGAGCCCGGCAACGACACGTACACCGCCGACATCACCCGGGCGTTGAACCGCAACCCGACCGCGGTCTTCTGCTTCTTCACCGGCCCGTCCGCCGTGCAGTTCATCAAGCAGCTGCGCCGGGCCGGCTACCGGGGCGCGGTCTACGCGCCGGGCTTCCTGACCGAGGGTACGGTCCTCAGCGAGAGCCGGGAGGCCGACGCCGAGGGCATCATGACCGCGCTGAACTACTCGGCCGACCTGAACAACACCGCCAACCGGGAGTTCGCCTCGGCCTACCGCAGGATCTACAACTCCTCGCCGACCACCTACGCGATGGCCTCCTACGACGCGGCGCAGGTGCTCGACTCGGCCATCCGGCTCGCCGGCCCGACGCCGACCGCGCAGGAGGTCAACCTGGCGATGGGCAAGGTCGGTCAGATCGACAGTCCGCGTGGGCCGTGGCAGTTCAACCAGTCACGTACCCCGCAGCAGCGCTGGTACCTGCGCAAGGTCGACCGCGACGGCGAGCTGCTCTCCAACGTCCTGGTCAACGAGCTGGCCACGCTCGGCTGACCTGACCTGACCTGACCTGACCTGACCTGACCTGACCTGACCTGACCTGACCTGACCGTGGCCGGGCGGCCGGGCGGCCTGGGACGGCGGGCGGTCCGGGACGGCGGGCGGTCCGGGACGGCGGGCGGTCCGGGACGGTTCAGGGGCGTAGCTCGGCGACGCAGCACTTGACGCTGCCGCCGCCCTTCTTCAACTCGGCCAGCTCCACCGGCACGGGCTGGTAGCCGACGGCCCGCAACCGGCCGGCGAGCCGGGTGGCCTCGCTGTTCAGGACCACGTTCAGCCCGTCGCTTACCAGGTTCAGCCCGAACGCCAACGCGTCGGTGTCGTCGGCGAGCACCGCGTCCGGGAAGAGCTGGGCGAGCACCTGCTGGCTGGCCGCAGAGAAGGCACCCGGGAAGTAGCCGACGTTGCCGTCGTCCAGCGCGGCGAGCGCGGTGTCCAGGTGGTAGAAGCGTGGGTCGACCAGGTTCAGCGACACCACCGGGCGGCCGAGGGCCTCCTGCGCCTCGGCGTGGGCCGGCAACTCGGTCCGGAAGCCGTACCCGGCCAGGATCAGCCCGCCGTGGGCCGCCGGCAGGTACGCGAAGTCGCCCTCGCCCTCGTTGGTACGCAGCGGCGCGACGAACCGCCAGCCACGCTCCCGGTAGAAGGCCTGGTGCGCGGCGGCCTCGGCGGCCCGCTGCTCGTGCTTGAACCGCGCACCGTAGCCGGTGCCGTCCACCGTGAAGGCCCCGTTGGCGGCGTACACCATGTCCGGCAGGCCGGGCTCGGGATCGAGGACGAACACCTCGTGGCCCAGCCCGGTCAGCGTTTCCCGGAGCCGGTCCCACTGCTTGACCGCCAACTCCGGGTCGACCGGGGTCTGCGGATCCATCCACGGGTTGATCGCGTACTCGACGGTGAAGTGCTCCGGCGGGCACATGAGGTACGTCCGCTTTCGCGCGACTCGCTGCTGGTTCACGGTCACCAAGCGTAGGTAGCGTACAACTTTGGTAACAGCCATGAACATTGCTTCCCGAGGGCGGAACGTTGCAGATAGACGGCGTGGATCAGCAGATCATTGCGTTGCTCGTCGCGGACGCGCGCACTTCGTACGCCGACATCGGTCTCCGGGTGTCACTCTCCGCACCTGCGGTGAAGCGGCGGGTCGACCGGCTCCGCTCGACCGGGGTGATCAAGGGCTTCACCGCGGTGGTCGACCCGGCGGCGGTCGGCTGGACCACCGAGGCCTTCGTCGAGCTGTTCTGCGCCGGCCGCACCACCCCGGCACAGCTCGGCGCGGCCACCCGGCGGCACCCGGAGGTGGTCGGCGCGTACACCGTCTCGGGCGAGGCCGACGCGCTGGTGCACCTGCGCGCGGCCGACATCGGCCACCTGGAGGCCGCGCTGGAACGCCTGCGCGCGGAGCCCTTCGTGACCTCCACCCGGAGCACCATCGTGCTCTCCCGGCTGGCCGAGTCCCCCGGGGTGGGGCCCAGCACCCGCTGACCCGACCTGGACCCGCCGGCCACAGCCCGCGGGCGGGCGGGCTGGCGGGCTGGCGGGCTGGCGGGCTGGCCGGCTTGGCGGGTGGTTCAGAGGTACATGCCGGTGCGGTGCTCCCCGTCGTCGTCCCGCTTCGCCGGCTTGTCGCCCTCGCCGAAGAAGCGCTTCCCGCCGAACTCACCGTGCAGCCGGTCGTCCAGCTCGTCGGCGAGCCCGGTCATCACCTGCACAGCCAACATCAGGTGGGTCGGCTGGAAGTCCCGGCCGAAGACCGGGATGGACGCCCAGACGGTGTCCTCGGCGCAGTACAGCCGGCCGATCGGCATCCGGTTGGTCAGCTCGGAGAGCTTCACGTACAGCCGCTCGGTCGGCTCGACCTCGGTCAGCACCGGGGAGAAGACGTCGACCAGCGGGGGGTTGTCCCGGATCCGGACGAAGACCATCGCCGATCCGGCGCGGATGTTGATGTCGCCGTCCGAGTCGATCTGCAACTTGTCGGACTCGGACTTCAACATCGTCGAGACGACGGTACGCACCCGGTCGTCCAGGGCGAGCACCTGCTCCTTGGCCGGCTGGGCGCTCGCCGCGGCGGCCAATGCCTCGTCGAGATCGGCCTCGACGTCGCGGTCCGGCCCGAACTCGCTGCGGGCGGTACCCAACGGTTCCACCGGGACCGGGGCACCCTGCTCGTCGTGCACCAGGTAGACCAGGAAGGCCGGGTGCGGTGCGCCGTACACGTCCCGCAACGTGCGGGAGAGCAACGCGGCGAGCTTGCTCGCCTCCGCCGTGGTGACGGCCAGGCCGAAGTCCTCCCCCGACCCCTCGACCACCCCGGGCGGCGACCAGCCGAGCGCGATCATGTCCGCCACCGCCGACCGGTCCAACCGGTAGCCCTGGGGGAGGGTGGCATTGCCGACGGCCCGCGCCGCCACCTGCCCGTCGGCGCCGAGGTCCACGCTGATCGAGTAGACGGCGTCCCCGGTGCCGGAGGCGGTGGGGTCCAGGGTCAGCTCGACGTGGGTGCCGGCGGGCAACTCCCGCAGCCGTTCGGCGAACGCCCGGGCGAACTCCTGCCACGCCTGGGTCACCTTTGCCCGCAGGTCGGCCGTGGTCGGCGCGTCGAGCAGAATCGACTCGTGGTGGTCCGGCGTGGCACCGGATGGGTCAGTCGGCGCCGAGGGGTGCTCTGCCGTCATAGATCGCCTCCGTCCGTCAAGGTCACCCTACCCAGAGCAGCGGACGGCGCAGAAAGCCGCGACCGGGATCGGACACTGCCGCCGGTGCCGCGAACAGGTCCGGTCAGTCCGGCCGGTCGCCGCCGAGCTCCACCGGCCAAGCACCGGCCAGCGCGCTGAGCCGGTCGGCCGTCGCGCCCGGATCGGCGCCCCGCCCCACCGCCAACCCCAGCAGGTACGCGGTGACCGGCGCACCCGGACGCACCACCTGGTGGGCCACGTCCCGGGCCAGGTCCAGCACCGCCGGCACCGGCACCTGAGCCGGGTCGAGCCCCAGCTCGGCGCAGGCGGCGGTCACCCAGTCGTCCAACACTGTCACCGTGTCCACTCCTCTGCCCGGCGTACGTCGTCGTCAGTGTCGCAGTCGAACCAGGGTGGTGGCCCCGTGCCGGACCAGGGCAGGTCCACGATGGTGAGCCCGGCCAGCAGGGCCCGTACCGGCGCACCGTCGAGCCGGCCGTCGCGCTGCCCGGCCAACCGGTCCAGGGCCGCCCGCAGCGACGCCACCCGCCAGACACCGCAGAGCGACTGCCGACGGCCGTCGGCGTCGACGTAACAGACCCCGTCCGCCGGTGCCTCGGCCAACCGTCGCACCAGCCCGGCCACCGCGGCCGGGGTGAGCAACGGCAGGTCCGCGGCGAGCAGGGCAACTATCCGGGTACCCGGATCGAGCAACGCCAGTCCGGCCGCCGCCGCCGCGACCGGCCCACCCCCGGCCGGTTTTTCCCGGGTCACCCGTACCCCGACCAGCCCGGCACCGGACCGGACCGGCTCCGGGCCGACCAGGACACGCGCGTCGGTCAGGGCAGGCGGGTCGGCGTCGGCGGGAGTCGGGCCGACCAGGACACGCGGATCGGCGTCGCCCGGAGTCGGGCCGACCAGGACACGCTCGTCGGCGTCGGCGACCGCGGCCAGCACCCGGTCGAGCATCGGCCGGCCGCCGACCGGCACGCGGGGCTTGTCCACGCCGCCCATCCGCCGGGCCGCACCGCCGGCCAGCACCACCGCCGCGTACCCACCCCCGCCGCCCACCGTTCCCCCGTCCACCGTCCTGCCGTCCACCGGGCTCACGGTAGCGGCATGGGTGGTGTGCCGCCGTCGATCGACCCCGACGAGCAGCACTCGCCCGGGTGCGGCTCCGGGCGGGCCCGGGTGGTGGCAGGGCAGGATGGCGGGATGGGACGGGCCACTGATCGACGCGAGGTGCACCGGATCGACCTCGACGCGCCGCCGGGCCGCACGGCGGTACGCCGGCCGGACAGCCTCAGCGCGGAGGAACCACTGGAGATCCGGGTCGGGCCGGCCGGACCCAACCGGCGTCGACCACTCGCGGTGACCATGCGGACCCCCGGCGACGATCTGGACCTGGCGATCGGCTTCCTGCTCACCGAGGGGCTGATCCGCTCCGCCGACGACGTGCACACCGCCCAGCTCTGCGCCGGCACGGAGACTCCCAACACGTACAACGTGGTCGACGTGGTGCTGAGCCCCGGGGTCCCCGAGCCGGCCACCGACCCGGCCCGGAACTTCTACACCACCAGCTCGTGCGGGGTCTGCGGCAAGGCGAGCATCGACGCGGTGCGTACCCGGTCGGTCTTCGCCGTGGCCGACGACCCGCTGACCGTGCCGGCGGCGGTTCTCGCCGAGCTGCCCGACCGGTTGCGGGCAGCCCAGCGGGGCTTCGCGCGGACCGGTGGGTTGCACGCGGCCGGGCTCTTCACCGCGGGCGGCGACCAGGTGGTGCTGCGTGAGGACGTGGGCCGGCACAACGCGGTGGACAAGGTGATCGGCTGGGCCGTCCGGGAGCGGCGGTTGCCGCTGGCCGGGCACCTCCTGCTGGTCTCCGGACGGGCCAGCTTCGAGCTGACCCAGAAGGCGTGGATGGCCGGGATACCGCTGCTCGCGGCGGTCTCCGCGCCGAGCACCCTCGCCGTCGACCTGGCCGACGAGGCCGGCCTCACCCTGGTCGGTTTCCTCCGGGGGCGGACCATGAACGTCTACACCCACCCCCGTCGAGTCGAGGTGTGACGGCATGGACCAGCGATCGATGCAGCCTTCGGGCCCTTGTTGACTCTGGCGACGGCGGCTGGTCAGCCGCCGAGCAGGGTGGGCCAGAGGCGCGCGGCGGCGTCCCGGGCGAGCAGGAACCCCGCGATGCCGAGGATCCAGCCCATCGTGCTGCCGGCCTTCTCCGTGATCCAGCGGTTCAGCCGGACCAGCAGTGGCTCGATCGTCGCCGGCAGGGCCACCCGGGCACCGAGCAGCAGCACCGCCGGCAGCACCATCACCAGGCAGTACCCGCCGAGCAGGGCCAGCGTGGTGGGGCCGGCCAGCTCGGCGGTGGCGAGCAGACCGATCGCGGCGAGGTACGGCAGCATCGTCGCCACCTCCGCCAGCGCCGCCAGCAGCGCCAGCCCGACCAGCCACCGCAACGAGGAGTCGCCGCTGGTGGCACGGTCCCGCCACCGCAGCACCCCACCGCCGCTACGCCGAGGTCGTTTGCCGTCGTACCGGAAGCTCAGGGCGAACAGCCCCACTCCGAGTGCCAGCTGGATCCAGTACACCGGCGTGCTGTCCATCGTCGTGCCGAGGGCGGCCACGATCCACTCGCCCCCGAAGGTGATCAGCACCCCGACCGCGAAGTAGAAGACGGCGATCGTGCCCAGGTAGGCCAGGATCCGTGCGATCCGGACCGGGCCGGCCGCCAGCAGCAACCACACCGGGATGAACAGGGTCCCGATGCTTGTGCTGTCGATCAGGGCGAGCCCGCCGAGGGATCCCAGCAGGGTGTTGCTCACGCGACGGTGTCTCTGGGAGGCATCACGTATCCAGTCTCGTGGTGCCGACCGGGCGTCGGTTCGTCGGAGAAGACGATCTGGGCGTACATCCTTCGACCGAGGCTGGCCCGCGCCTCCCGCCGCGTCCGGGTCGTCTCCTTCAGGTACGGCGGGGCCGGCGCTGGCGGGGCCGCAGCAGGGCCGCGGAGGCGACGGTGGGCCAGCCATCCAGTTCGGACGGCGGGATGCCGCGCCGGAGGACGTCGTCCAGCAGCAGGGCGAGCGAGTAGTCCGGATGCTCGACCAGTGCCCGTTCCAGCGTCACCGCGGCCAACGCCCCCTGCCCCGCCCGCCAGGCGGCGAAGGCGAGCAGGCTGGCCGGTGCGGCGCTGAGGGCCGACTCGGTCCGGCGCAACACGTCCGACCAGAGGGCGATGTCCTCGTCCCGCCCGTCGGTACGTTCCCAGGCGTGGTCGCGCACCGGCAGGTGGGTCAGGAGCAGGCCAAGCCAGGCCACCTCGTCGTCGGTGAGTGACTCACCTCGACGCTGCCGCCGTTGGGCGGCGCGTACCGCCGCTCGACCGGCCGAGCGGAGCGCCCGGTCGTCGGGCAACTCGGTGTCGGCGGTCGACATCAGCGCCACCAGCCGCTGCTCGGCCCGGTCGGTCGCCTGACCCATCGCGGCGCGGGCCGGACCGTCGACCGGCGCGACCTGTGCGGTCAACGCGGCCCGATCGGGCAGGGCGACCTGCCCGGCGAAGACCGCCGTGGCGCTGACCTCGCTGGCCCGGGCGTCGTACGGCGTCCCCTCGGGTGGGCAGCAGTCGGTCTCGGTGCACAGGTAGGACCAGTACCGGCCGTCGGCGACCCGCAGGGCGTCCAGCAGGAGCAGGCCGCTGCCGGTGAGCGCCGCACGGACCGCGTCGACGGAGCCGGTGACCCGGGCGGGTGGCCCGTAGCCGAGCACCGTCGCCGCCTCGGCACGCTGCCGACCGACCACCTCGGCGAGGTGCCGGGCGGGTGGCAGCGGATCGGCCCCCTGGTCGGGCAGGTCGGCTCGGGCGGCGAAGACGATCTGGCGGCCCCGCAGCGCGACGACCACCACGCTGTCGACGGGGTGGAAGCCGATCAGGTACGGCACGGCGGCGATGAGGTCGGCGGGGGACCGGACGGCGAGTCGAGGACGGTCGATCGGAGTCATGCCGGCAGCCTGTCCGGTGCCGTCGCCGGCAGACAGCCCCTGTGGACGACACGCGGCTTATCCACAGATACGGAGAGTAGTCCTCCTGGTCAGCGCGTTTCCAGTGGTTATCCGGATCCGTTCCGACCGCGACCGGCCCCAAGCCGTCGGTGGCAGCGGCTACCTTGCGCTCATGGACCTGGCCTATCTGCGGGCGCATCCGACCCACCTGCCGACGTTCCTGACCCACCAGCGGATCCGGGAGACCCCGGTCGCCGGCGGCTCGATCTGTGCCGCCTCCCGCCTCACCCTGGACGACGGGCAGTCGCTCTTCGCCAAGACCTGGCCGGAACGGGCGGGGCGGCCGGTGCCCGAGGACTTCTTCACCACCGAGGCGGCCGGGTTGCGGTGGCTGCGCGAGGCGGGCCAGGTCCCCGTACCCGAGGTGGTGGTGGCGCTGCCGGAGCTGTTGGCGCTCGACTGGGTGGCGTCCGGCGAGCCGACGCCGGAGGCGGCCGAACGGTTCGGCCGGGAGTTGGCCGGTCTGCACCGGGCCGGCGCGGCGTCGTTCGGCGCGGACCGACCCGGTTTCATCGGGGCGCTGCCGCAGGACAACACCCCCGATCCGGGCCCGTGGCCGCAGTGGTTCGCCCACCGCCGCCTCGTTCCATACCTGCGCGCGTCGGTCGCCAACGGCGCGCTCACGCCGACCGAGACCGCTCTGGTCGATCGGGTGATCGACGGCATCGACTCGTTCGGTGGCGACGAGCCGCCCGCCCGCGTACACGGTGACCTGTGGCCGGGCAACCTGCTCTGGGGCGCCGACGGGCGGGTCTGGTTGGTGGACCCGGCGGCACACGGCGGTCACCGGGAGACCGACCTGGCACAGCTGGCCCTCTTCGGCGGGGCACCGCACGGCGACCGGATCATGGCCGCCTACCGCGAGGCGTGGCCGCTGGCCGACGGGTGGCGGGAACGGGTGCCGCTGCACCAACTGCACCTGCTGCTGGTGCACACCGCGCTCTTCGGTGCCGGGTACCGGTCGGCGGTCGCCGCGGCGGCCCGCGCCGCGTTGGGCGGCGTCGAGCGCGCTACCGTCGACCGATGAGCGCCCAGTCCACCGCCGGGCTCCTCGTCGACCGGTACGGCCGGGTCGCCCGGGACCTGCGAGTCTCGCTTACCGACAAGTGCAACCTGCGTTGTACGTACTGCATGCCGGCCGAGGGGCTGCCCTGGTTGGCCGGGCCGGAGCTGCTCACCGATGCCGAGGTGATCCGGCTGATCCGGGTCGCGGTGCAGCGGCTGGGCGTGACCGAGGTGCGGTTCACCGGCGGGGAGCCGCTGATCCGCCCCGGGCTGGCCGGCATCGTGGCCGCCACGGCGGAGCTGCGACCCCGCCCCCGGCTCTCGCTGACCACGAACGGCATCGGGCTGGACCGGTTGGCTCCCACCTTGCGAGCCGCCGGCCTGGACCGGGTGAACGTGTCGCTGGACACCCTGGACGCCGACCGGTTCCACCGGCTCACCCGGCGGCCGAGGCTCGACGCGGTGCTGGCCGGGCTGGCCGGTGCGGCGGCAGCCGGCCTGACCCCCGTGAAGATCAACTCGGTGCTGCTGCGGGGGGTCAACGACGACGAGGCACCCGCCCTGCTGCGGTACGCCCTGGCCCACGGCTACCAGTTGCGGTTCATCGAACAGATGCCGCTGGACGCCCAGCACGGCTGGGACCGGGCCACCATGGTGACCGCGGCGGAGATCCTCGCCGCGCTGCGGGCCGAGTTCGACCTGCGGCCCGATCCGACGGTACGCGGTGCGGCACCCGCTGAGACCTGGCTGGTCGACGCCGGGCCGGCCCGGGTGGGCGTGATCGGCAGCGTGACCCGTCCGTTCTGTGGTGACTGCGACCGGACCCGGCTCACCGCCGACGGTCAGGTGCGGGCCTGCCTCTTCGCCACCGAGGAGTCCGACCTGCGCGGCGCGTTGCGGGCCGGCGCGGACGACGACGAGGTGGCCCGCCGCTGGCGTACCGCGATGTGGGGCAAACGCGCCGGTCACGGCATCGACGATCCGAGCTTCCTGCAACCCGCCCGCCCGATGTCGGCGATCGGAGGCTGACGGTGCAGGTGACCGTGCGGTACTTCGCCGGCGCCCGCGCCGCCGCCGGCTGCCGTGAGGAGACCGCTCCGGCCGGCCGCTCGCTCGACGACATCACCGCCGAGTTGGCCGACCGCCACGGCGACCGACTCGCCGCCGTACTGCGGGTGGCGAGTTTCCTGGTCGACGGAGTGACCTGTCATGATCGTCGGACACCACTGCCGGCCGGGTCGACGATCGACGTGCTGCCGCCCTTCGCCGGCGGCTGAGGGAGGCTTCCGTGTTAGCGGTCCTGGGGTTCGTGGGCACCCTTGCGCTGGTCACCGGCCTGATCCACTTCTATCTGTGGCGGCGCCTGGTGCGCGACACCACCCGGCCCGGCCGCGCCCGGCGGGTCGGTGGTGTGCTGTTCCTGGTACTGGCGCTGCTGGTGCCGGCGACCCTGATCGGCACCAACGCCGGCCTCTACTGGCTCGCCTGGCCCGGGTACCTCTGGCTCGCGGTGATGTTCTACCTGCTGGTCGTCCTGTTCCTACTGGAGCTGCCGATGCTGGTCGCCCGGCAGGTGCTGCGCCGCCGCCCGATCACCACCGGTCCGGCCCCGACCGGACCGAGCGATCCGGTGCCGGCCTCCGCCGAGCCGGCGAACCCGGGGCCGGCCTCCGCCGCGCCGACCGGCGTCGGAGCCGAGCCGTCGCAGGCCGGCACCGACCGGCCGACCGCCGCTGGTTCGCCCGGCAGCCGGGCCACCGCCGTCGCCGACCCGCCGGCCACCGGCGGCGCCGGCCTGCCGACCGCCGCCGATCCGGTGCCGCCGGCCGTCACCGCCACCGATCCGCCGCCGGCCGGCGGTACCGGGTCGGCCGATCCGCCCTCCGCCGGCTCCGACGGCCGGCAGGTCGCCGACCACGACCCGCACCGGCGGCTGCTGCTGGCCCGGGGAGCGGCGATCTTCGCCGGGCTCACCGCCACCGGCCTGGTCGGATACGGCGTACGCACCGCGACCGGCCCACCGGAGCTGGACCGGGTCCAGATCCCGCTGGCCAAGCTGCCCCGGAGCATGGACGGCCTGCGGATCGCCACCGTCAGCGACATCCACCTCGGGCCACTGCGCGGGCGGGTGCACACCGAGCGGATGGTCGCGGCGATCAACCGGCTCGACGCCGACCTGGTCGCGGTCGTCGGTGACCTGGTCGACGGCACGGTCGCCGAGCTGGGTGAGGCGGCGGCACCACTGCGGGACATCCAGTCGCGGTACGGCAACTTCTTCGTCACCGGCAACCACGAGTACTACTCCGGCGTCGAGGAGTGGGTGACCGAGGTGGATCGGCTGGGTCTGCGCGTGCTGCAGAACCAGCGACAGGAGATCCAGGCCCGGGGTGGGGTCCTCGACCTGGCCGGGGTCAACGACGTCAGCGCCGACGGGGTCGGGGTGGCCGCCCCGCCGGACTACGCCGCCGCGCTCGGCGACCGGGACCCGAGCCGACCGGTGGTGCTGCTGGCCCACCAGCCGGTGGCGGCGTTCGAGGCCGCGAAGTTCGACGTCGACCTGCAGCTCTCCGGGCACACCCACGGTGGTCAGATCGTCCCGTTCAACCTGCTGGTCCGGCTGGAGCAGCCGGTGGTCTCGGGCCTGGGCGAGGTCGACGGCACCAAGGTCTACGTCACCAACGGGGCCGGATTCTGGGGCCCGCCGGTGCGGGTCGGCGCCAACCCCCAGATCACCCTGGTGGAGCTGCGCTCCGCCTGACCGGCGGGGTCGACGGGGATTGCGGAGGTCACGGGTGTGCGTGGCGACGGCTGGGTACTTGTGCCGGCGTGACAGGATGCGGCGTGCCTCCGTTCAGCTCCGTACCCCCCGGTGGCCTGCCGCCATTCGTCGCGGACCTGCACATCCACTCGAAGTACTCCCGCGCGTGCAGCCGCGACCTGACCCTGCCCAATCTCAGCTGGTGGGCCCGGCGCAAGGGCATCGGCGTGCTCGGCACCGGCGACTTCACCCACCCCGCCTGGTACGACCACCTGCGGGAGAACCTGACACCGGCCGAGCCCGGCCTGTACCGGCTCGGCCCGGAGGCGGAACGGGAGGTGGCCCGGCAACTGCCGCCCCGGCTGGCCGACGCGGCGGAGGCCGACCCGGTCCGGTTCATGCTCAGCGTGGAGATCTCCACCATCTACAAGCGGGACGACCGCACCCGTAAGGTGCACCACCTGGTCTACCTGCCCGACCTGGACGCGGTACAGCGGTTCAACGCCGCCCTGGCCCGGATCGGCAACATCGCCTCCGACGGCCGCCCGATCCTCGGGCTGGACTCCCGGGACCTGCTGGAGATCACCCTGGAGGCGAGTCCGGACGGGTACCTGGTGCCGGCGCACATCTGGACCCCGTGGTTCTCCGCGCTGGGCTCCAAGTCGGGCTTCGACGCGATCGCCGACTGCTACGCCGACCTGGCCGGGCACATCTTCGCGGTGGAGACCGGGCTCTCCTCCGACCCGGCGATGAACTGGCGGGTCGGCAGCCTCGACGGGTACCAACTGGTCTCCAACTCCGACGCCCACTCCCCGCCAGCGCTCGGCCGGGAGGCGACCGTACTGGCCTGCGGGCGGGACTACTTCGCGATCCGGGAGGCGCTGCGCACCGGCGCCGGGCTGGCCGGGACCATCGAGTTCTTCCCCGAGGAGGGCAAGTACCACGCCGACGGGCACCGGCTCTGCGGGGTCAACTGGTCCCCGGCGCAGACCCGCGCGGCCGGTGGCAGCTGCCCGGAGTGCGGCAAGCCGCTCACCGTCGGCGTGTTGAGCCGGGTCGAGGAGCTGGCCGACCGGCCCGACGGGTACCGCCCCGACCACGCCCGGGAGGTCACCCACCTGGTGCCGCTGGCCGAGATCCTCGGCGAACTCAACGGGGTGGGGCCGAAGTCCAAGAAGGTCGGTGGCAAGCTCAACGAGCTGGTCGCCGCGCTCGGCCCGGAGCTGTCCATCCTCACCACCGTCGAGCTGGACGAGATCGGCCGGGTCGGCGGTGAGCTGCTCGCCGAGGGCATCCGCCGGTTGCGGCGCGGCGAGGTCCGCCGGGTGCCGGGCTACGACGGCGAGTACGGCGTGATCACCCTCTTCGCCCCGGAGGAGCTGCGTTCGCCGACCGACACCCAGGCGGAGACGCTGTTCGACGTACCGGTGCCGGCGCAGCGGGTGCCGACGGAGCCGGCGCCGAGGCCGAAGCCCAAGCGCCCGACGGCGGCGAAGGCCGAGCCGAGGCGTCGGGCCGCGCCGCAGCCCCCGCCGCCCCCACCGATCCCCGCGCAGCCCTCGCCGCACGAGCCGTTCGAGCCGATGCTGGCCGGCATGGAGGAGGTCGGCACCGGGTTGCTGGACCGGTTGGACGCGATGCAGCGGGTGGCCGCCTCCGCGCCGGGTGGGCCGCTGCTGATCGTCGCCGGTCCGGGCACCGGCAAGACCCGGACGCTCACCCACCGGATCGCCTACCTCTGCGCCGAGCTGAACGTCTTCCCGGAACAGTGCCTGGCGATCACCTTCACCCGACGGGCCGCCGAGGAGCTGCGGCACCGCCTCGACGGCCTGCTCGGACCGGTCGCCGAGGACGTCACCGTGGGCACGTTCCACTCGCTGGGGCTGAGCATCCTGCGGGAGAACACCAAGGCGGCCGGCCTGCCGACCGGCTTCCGGATCGCCGACGACACCGAACGGACGGTAGCCCGGACCGAGGCCGGCGACGATCCGGTCCGCTACCGCGCACTGCTGCGCAAGCAGGACCTGGTCGACCTGGACGAGCTGCTCACGCTGCCGGTGGAGCTGCTGCGGGCGGACCGGAAGCTGGCGCAGCGGTACCGCAACCGCTGGCAGTGGATCTTCGTCGACGAGTACCAGGACGTCGACGCGGTCCAGTACGAGCTGCTGCGGCTGCTCAGCCCCGCCGACGGCAACCTCTGCGCGATCGGGGACCCGGACCAGGCGATCTACTCGTTCCGCGGGGCCGACGTCGGCTACTTCCTGCGGTTCTCGCAGGACTTCACGGACGCCCGGCTGGTCCGGCTGAACCGCAACTACCGGTCGTCGGCACCGATCCTGGCCGCCGCGGTGCAGGCCATCGCACCGTCCTCGCTGGTCCGGGGACGTCGCCTCGACCCGGCCCGGCTGGACCCGGAGGCCCCGCTGGTCGGGCGCTACTTCGCCAGCTCCGTCGCCGACGAGGCCGACTTCCTGGTCCGTACCATCGACGAGCTGGTCGGCGGGCTCTCCCACCGGTCGCTGGACTCGGGCCGCATCGACGGCCGCGCGACGACGCTCTCCTTCGCCGACATCGCCGTGCTGTACCGCACCGACGCCCAGGCCGCACCGATCATGGACGCGCTCGCCCGGGCGAACATCCCGGTGCAGAAGCGCTCACACGACCGGCTGCGGGACCGGCCGGGCGTGGCCGCGCTCGCCCGCGAGTTGCGGCACGCCGACGGGCTGGACGGCGCGTTGACCGCCCGGGTACGGCTGGCCGGGCAGGTGCTCGCGGACCGCTTCTCGGTGCCCACCCTGGACTCCCCCGGCGGCGTACGCCCGGAGGACGTGCGCTCGGCGGTGGACCTGCTCATGCCGCTGGCCAGACGCTGCGGCGACGACCTGCCGTTGTTCCTGTCCCAGCTGGCCACCGGTGCCGAGGTGGACGCGATGGATCCGCGTGCCCAGGCGGTCACCCTGCTCACCCTGCACGCCGCGAAGGGGCTGGAGTTCCCGGTGGTATTCCTGGTCGGCGCGGAGGACGGCCTGCTGCCGCTGCGCTGGCCCGGATCCGTCCCCGACGACGAGGCGGTCGCCGAGGAACGCCGACTCTTCTTCGTCGGACTGACCCGGGCCCAGGACCGGCTCTACGTGACCCATGCCGCCCGGCGGGCCCGGCACGGCCCGGAACGGGACTGCGCCCCCTCGCCCTTCCTGGACGCCATCGACCCGGGCCTGTTCGAACGGTTCGGTGAGAGCGAACCCCGCCGCCCCCGCGACCGCCAACTCCGCCTCATCTGAGGTGTAAGGAAGGGCCCCCTGTTAACGCATCCGGTAGAGAAGGGTCCCCTTCTTACTCAACGCGCCGGGAGGGGTTGCGCGCCGGCACGGGGTGCGCGCTTGACGCGCCGGGACGGGGGGTGGGTCGGGCGGTGGGTGGTCAGCTGGTCAGGAGGGCGAGCCAGGTGCCGGCGAGCAGGGCCGGGCCCACCGGCAGCGCGGTGTCCCGGCGGACCCGTCCGGTGGCCAGCAGACCGAGCACGGCGAGCCCGTTGAGCAGGTGCGGCAGGACCAGCCCGGTCAGCACCGTCGACCAGCCCAGCCAGCCGAGCGGCAGGCCGAGCACCGTACCGAGCTTGACGTCGCCGAAGCCGAGCCGGCTGCCAGGTGCCAGCGCGAGCAGCACCTGGACGAACCCGCAGACCGCGGCGGCGGCGACGGCGGTGAACAGCCGGCCGGGCGTACCGGCCAGCAGCGCGGCGGCGGTGAGACCGGCCGCGCCGAGCAGTCCGGCGGTGGCCACCAGCGGATCGGGCAGCCGGAGGCAGGTCAGGTCGACCACGGCGAGGATCAGACCGACGGCAGCCATGGCGAGAACCGCCGGCAGCCCCGGATCGCCGTCGAGCGCCGCCGCGAGGGTACCGAGGACGACCGCCCCGACGACGGCGCCGGTGGCCGCCGGTACCCAGGAGGGAACGCGGCGGACGCGTACCCGACCGGCGAGGAACGGTCGGTCGCCGGCCGACCGGGACGGTCCGGACGCGGGCGGTGCGGACGCGGGCGGGCCGGACGCGGGCGGGCCGGACGCGGGCGGTGCGGACGCGGGCGGTGCGGACGCGGGCGGTGCGGGGCGTCGACCCGGCGGAGCTGCCGGGCTCGCCGAGGTGGGGGTGGCCAGCCGCCGACCGGCTCCCGGTAGGACGGCTCCGATCAGCGCACCGAGCAGCGCGGCGGTGAACGGTACGCCCAACGACATGGAGCGGATGGTATCGATGGTCGGAGTGTCGCACCTGGAGGGCGTGAGCTGACCCGAGGTCACGCTACGGTTACCTGGGCGTTGGCGGCACTGGGCAGAGGTCGCCCCGACTCACCGGGAGGACGCGCATGGCGAACGACGGGTCACCGGCCGGCGGTCCTCCCGACGCGTGGCAGTGGCGACGGCCGGAGGACACCTACGGCCCGCGGGACGAGCGCGACCGCCCCGACCCGGACGGCCAGCGCCGCGCACCCGAGCCCTACCGACCCCACACCGGCCCCGACCGGTACGGACCGCCGGCGAACCCGCCCGGACGCGATGGATGGGAGCAGTACGCGCCGTACCAGCGGCCACCGGACGGCCCCGGGTACCGGTCTGCCGGCGCGGACCCTGGTCCGCCCTGGCCACCGCAGGGGACATCGCCACCGCCGGGAACCCTCCCGTCCGGAGGAACCCTGCCGGCTGCGGTGGCGGCGATTCCGGCGTACCCGGTGATTCCCTATTCTTCCGGTCCCGCGGACGCCGGTGCTCTGGACGGCGAGCCGCCGCGACGCCGCCGGTGGCCGTTGATCGCGGTCTCGGCCACCCTCGTGACGCTGGTGGTCATCGGGGTATCGGCGGTCCTGCTGCTGCGGGACCGGGCGGACCAGGTGCCGGTGGCCGACCCGTCGGAGCAGCCGGCGGTGGTCGAGCCCACCGCGTTGCCGACCGGAAGTCCGGCCACGGGGGGCGCGGCACCGGAGTCGTCGGCGGACCCCCGGTTCGTCAAGGTGGGGCAGTGCGTACGCAACGAGGGGCCCACCGGTGGTCGTCCCGAGTTGCTGATCACCGAGTGCGGGACGAGGACGTACGAGGTGTTGCGCCGGTTCGACGAGGCCACCAGTGGTGAGAGGGACGCCGAGGCCAAGTGCGCCAAGGTCGAGGGGTACACCAACTGGTACTTCTTCGACAGCGAGCTGGACACTCTCGACTTCGTGCTCTGCCTCAAGCTGCGCTGAGCCTCCTCGCAAGCTGAGCCCCCTCGCAAGCTGGGCCGATCAGGTCCGGCCGGCGCCGGTAGGGGGATCTAGGGGTTTCTACCGTCCACGCTAGAGAGCCCTAGTCTTCGCTCGACCGGGTCGACACGCCGGTAGCGTCCTATAGGTGCATCTAGGTTCGCAGCTAGACGGGCCGATACTGTGCGATACGTGGATCCGGTCCGCAACCCGTACGCACCCGGTGCCGGCCAGCGCCCGCCCGAGCTGGCCGGGCGCGGGCGCGAGCTGGACGTGTTCGACATCGTGCTGGAACGCATCGCCCGGGGGCGGCCCGAGCGCAGCCTGATGCTGACCGGGCTGCGCGGGGTGGGCAAGACCGTACTGCTCAACACGCTGCGCTCGCAGGCCATCGGGAAGCTCTGGGGTAGCGGCAAGATCGAGGCCCGTCCGGACCAGTCGCTGCGTCGACCGGTGGCCGCCGCCCTGCACATGGCGGTGCGGGAACTCGCCCCGCGGCACCGGGCCCCGGACCGGATCGACGGCTTCCTCGGCGTGCTGAAGGCCTTCGCCCAGCGGGACGCGCCGGGCGGACGCGGTGGCAGCCCGCCCAAGCTGCGCGACCGCTGGCAACCCGGCATCGACGTACCGGCCAGCAGTGGCCGGGCCGACTCCGGTGACATCGAGATCGACCTGGTCGAGCTGCTCACCGACGCGGCGGCGGTGGCCAGCGACGTCGGCACCGGCATCGCGGTCTTCATCGACGAGATGCAGGACCTCGGTGCCGAGGACGTCTCGGCGCTCTGTGCCGCCTGCCACGAGTTGTCGCAGCTCGGCGCGCCACTGATCGTGGTCGGCGCCGGCCTGCCGCACCTGCCGGCCGTGCTCAGCGCCGCCAAGTCGTACTCCGAGCGGCTCTTCCGGTACCAGCGCATCGACCGGCTCGACCGGATCGCCGCCGACCAGGCGCTCTGCGC
The DNA here is from genome assembly GCF_900091615.1 of Micromonospora yangpuensis. Classification (NCBI taxonomy): domain Bacteria; kingdom Bacillati; phylum Actinomycetota; class Actinomycetes; order Micromonosporales; family Micromonosporaceae; genus Micromonospora; species Micromonospora yangpuensis. Next base: position 49,486 of record NZ_FMIA01000002.1, read on the forward strand.
GCCGGCCGAGCGGGAGCAGGTCGAGTACGAGCAGAAGGCGCTGGACCTGCTCTACGAGTCCTCCGGCGGGTACCCGTACTTCGTCCAGGCCTACGGGAAGGCGACCTGGGACCACGCCCCGCGGTCGCCGATCACCGCGGCCGACGTCCGGGTGGCCGCCCCGGAGGCCGAGGCCGAGTTGGCGGTGGGGTTCTTCGGGTCCCGCTACGAGCGGGCCACGCCGGCGGAACGGGAGTACATGCGGGCGATGGCCAGCCTCTCCGGTGCGGCCGGCGAGAGCGGCGCCGAACCGCGGGACGACATGGACGCGGCGGTGCCGACCGCCGAGATCGCCCGCTCCCTGGACCGGAAACCGGCAAGCCTCTCCCCGGCCCGGGACGCGCTGATCAAGAAGGGGTTGATCTACTCGGGCGAGCGGGGCACGGTCGCCTTCACCGTCCCGCACTTCGGCCGGTACCTCCGCACCCAGCCGGCCTGAGCAGACCAGCCGCCGGCGCGGCTGCGCAGCCGCGCCGGCTCAGACCTTCGACCAGGGCGGCGGGAAGATCACCTCGCCGGCCGGCACCGGCTCCGGTTCGCTGGTGGCCGGCGGCAGCACCAACGCCTGCCACGGCTCACCCAGCCCGGACCACGGGCTGGTCAGCCCCATCCGGTCGGCCCGGGTGAAGCCGAACCGACGGTAGTAGGCCGGGTCACCGAGCACCACCACGAGCCGCTCGCCCAGCTCGGTGGCGGCGTCGAGGGCGGCCTGCACCACGTTCGTACCGTGTCCGGTGCGTTGCCGGTGCGGCGCCACCGCCACCGGCCCCAGGGCCAACGCCGGCGCGAAGCCGGTCCCGGTACGCACCCGGACCCGGGTCAGCAGGGCGTACCCGACGACCTCACCGCCGTACTCGGCGACCATTGCCAACTCCGGCAGCCAGGCCTCGCTGCCGCGTAGCTCGTCGACCAGGCGGACCTCGCCCGGGAAACCCACGTCGGGGCGGGCGAACGCGGCGGCGATCACCCGCCGGACCGGTCCGGCGTCGGCCGGGCCCTCGGGTCGGAGCCGCAGAGTGGTCACCCGGGTGACGTTACTCCCTGCTGCCGATCCATCCGCGACGGTGACCGGCTTTCGGCGTGGCGTCGGCGATCCGCTTCTCCGAAGTGCGGATCGGCGGTTGCCGGGGTAGCCGCCGCCGGGACGGGGTATGACTGAGCAATGAAACCCGTGCGTTCCCTCGCCCGTGTCATGTTGAGCGGCATCTTCGTGGTCAGCGGTGCCCGTAACCTGCAGAACCCCGGCCGGGTGGTACCGGCGGCCAAGCCGGTGACCGACCGGGTCGCCCCGCTGATCGAGCGGAACTGGCCGGGCGCGCCGACGGACACCGAAACGCTGGTCCGGGTGAACGCGGGAGTCCAGCTCACCGCCGGTCTGCTCTTGGCCAGCGGTCGACTCACCCGCCCGGCGGCGCTGGTCCTCGCGGGCACGTTGGTGCCGACCACCGCCGCCGGTCATCCCTTCTGGAACACCGACGACCCGGCGGCGCGCGCCCAGAACCAGATCCACTTCCTGAAGAACCTCGGGCTCTTCGGCGGTCTGCTGCTCGCCGCGGCGGACACCGAGGGCCGGCCCGGGCTGCGCTGGCGGGCGGGGCACCGGATCGGCCACTCGCGCCGGTCGGTCGAGCGCGCCGTCCGCACCGCCCGGCGGGAAGCCAAGATCGCCGTACGCTCCGCCGCCACCGCCCGGCGACTGCCGGGGTAGCCGGCCCTGCCCGGGCGCCTGCCGGGGTAGCCGACCCCGCCCGGCGCGTACCGGACCGACCTGCACGAACAGCCACCCCTCCCGGGCCACCATCCCCCAAGGCCACGAATCACCTGAACCATTCCTTAGGCGTTAACGCGGCGGAAATGTCGCAAACAGGTGTGGGATCGGACACGGTCGGATAACGCGGGAGGCAAAGACGTGCGGCACCGCTCTAGGCTCCGTGCAGGACCTGGACGGACAAGACGACCTTGGTATGGGGGTGGCCACACCGTGCCGTCGACCGTCGGGAGACGGGCGGAGCGCCTCGCCCACGTCCAGCGCCTGGCCCGGCGCGTCGACCGCCGGACCCTCGCCCGGGTAGGCGTCGTCGCCGCCACCGCGTACGCCGCCTGGCTCGCCGTGGGGCTGTTCGGCCGGCCGTACAACTTCTTCGACATGAAGATCTACCACGGCGCGGTGGTGTGGTGGGCGAGCGGCCGTGAGCTGTACGACTTCATCTCCCCGGGCACCACCCTCGGCTTCACCTATCCCCCCTTCGCCGGCCTGCTCATGCTGCCGATGGCCCGGATCCCGGTCGACGTCGCCGGCCTGCTCAACGCGGTCGGCAGCATCGCCGCGTTGGCGGTCGTGCTGGCCGGGTTGCTGCGCCCGATCGTCGACCGGCTGGGCTGGCCGCTCTGGTTCACCGTGGGTGTCGCGGTGCCGCTGGCCCTGGCCATCGAGCCGGGCCGTGAGACGCTCGGCTACGGGCAGGTCAACCTGCTGCTCTTCGCGCTGATCATGGCCGACCTGATCGGGTTGCGCTGGCGGGCCCGCCGAGGCACCCGGTACGACCCGACGGCCGGGCCGCTGCACCGCTTCGTCTACAGCGGGGCCTGGGCCGGTGCCGGGATCGGCCTGGCCACCGCGATCAAGTTGACCCCCGCGCTCTTCATCGCCTACCTGATGATCACCCGGCAGTGGCGGGCGGCGCTGACCGCGATCGCCACCACGATCGGCGTGACCCTCGGCAGCTTCGCGGTGGTCGGTGACGAGGCACGGGCCTACTTCGGCGGTGTCCTCTGGCAGACCGAGCGGGTCGGTGCCGCCGACATGACCCCGAACCAGTCCCTGGCCGGCCTGCTGGCCCGACTGTACGACTCGATCGAGACCCCCGGGCTGCTCTGGTTGGCCTTCTCCGTGCTGATGCTGGCGCTCGGGCTGTCCCGGGCCGCCAACTCCCGCGCCGACGGTGACGAGTTGACCGCGTTCACGCTGGTCGGGCTGACCGCCAACGTGATCAGCCCGATCTCCTGGACGCACCACCTGGTCTGGGTCGTCCCGGCGGTGATCGTGCTGGCCGACGCCGCGGTACGCCGCCGGGAGGCCAGCCGTGGGCTGGCCCAGCGCCCCGTCCAGGCCTCGTCCTACGGCGGGCTGCCGGGGGTGAACGGGCTACGCCCGCCGATCTGGTACCCCACCCTCACCGGCCTACGCCACGGGGTCGCCGCCGTCGGGTTGTACCTGCTCTTCCTCATCTCGCCGATCTGGCCGTACGAGCACCAGCTTCCCGAGGTGTCGCACTACCAGGACGGCCTCTTCGGCGCGCTGATGGAGAACTCGCTGGCGCTGGCCCTGATCGTGCTGGTCGCCGCGTTGCCGTGGCGTCCGGGTGCCGAGCCCGCCTTCTACGCCGACCGGCTCAGCCGACCCGCCGCGCCGGGCCTGGCCCGCCGTTGACCGTTGGGCGGGCCGGGGCCGCCGTTGACCATGGGCGGGCCTGGCCCGCCGTTGACCGTGGGCGGGCCGGGCCGCCGTTGACCGACCACCGCAGCCCGGTCACGGGCAGTTGACCCACTCCTCGGTGCCGTCGGCGAACACCTGGTGCTTCCAGATCGGCAGTCGGGCCTTCACCTCGTCTACCAGTCGGGCGCAGGCGGCGAACGCGGCCGCCCGGTGGGCGGTGCTGACCGCCGCGACCAGCGCCACGTCACCGATGTCGAGCTGGCCGATCCGGTGCGACACGGCGACCGCGTACACGTCGGGTTCCGCGGCGATCTCGGCGGCGACCTCACGCAACACCCGGGCGGCACTGGGATGGCCCTCGTACTCCAGGCTGACCACCGCCCGACCGTGGTCGTGGTCGCGGACCACACCCTGGAAGGAGACCACCGCGCCGGCCCGCCGGTCCGCCACCGCGGCCTCGTGCGCGGCCAGGTCCAGCGGCTCGTCGGTCACGGCCGGATGGACGGCGGGCGACGCCGCAGCGGGTGACGACGGCCCCACGGCGGCGGGAGACGACGGCCCCACGGCGTCGTGAGACGCCGCGGCGTCGGGCCGGTTCACGAGGCCCGCTCGCCGGGAAAGAGCGGCAGCGGGACGAAGGGCACCCGGGCACCGGGTTCGCCCGAGTTGCCCGGCCGGATCACCGCGAACCCGTCGGCGCGGGCCAGGCCGCGCAGCATCGCGGAACCGACGTGGCGCACCGGGTACGCGGTGCCCGCCACCCGGTCCAGCCGAACCAGCGCCAGATGGGTGTAGTCCCCCCGACCGGGCACCGACTCGGCGAGCGTGACCTGCGGCAGCAGCGGCATCTGCCGCCCCTGCAGGCCGGCGAGCAGGGGTGCGACCAGGGAGACCAGGGAGACGATGGCGGACTGCGGATTGCCCGGCAGGCCGGCCACGAATCGCACCCGACCGTCGTCGGAGGTCACCCGGGCCAGCAGCATCGGGAAGCCGGGACGGACCGCGACGGTGTTGACCACGTAGTCGGCGCCGAGGGCTTCGAGGGCGGGGTGCAGGTGATCGACCGGGCCGTGCATCGTGCCCCCGGTCGTGCAGATCAGGTCGGCGCCGGCCAACGCCTGCCGCAGGGCCGCCACGTGGGCCGGCAGCGTGTCGGCGACCGGGCCCACCACGTCGGCCGGACGCACCTGGCAGCCGTACCGGCGCAGCCAGGAGGGCACGGCCGGGCCGAGCGCGTCCCGGACCCGACCGGCGGTGGGCGGCCCCGAGGTCAACAGCTCGTCGCCGAAGACCAGCAGCGCGGCGCGGGGCGGACGACGGACCCGCAGACTGTCGTGGCCGCAGGAGGCGGCCAGTCCGAGCAACGCCGGGTCGACCGGGGTGCCGGCCGGCAGGAGCTCCTCACCGGCGCGCGCCTCCTCGCCCGGCAGCCGCCACTCGGGGGCCGGGCGGGGGGTGCCGGTGATCCGACCGTCCGCGGTGCGTTCAGACTCCTCGATTCGCAGGATCGCGGTGGCTCCCGCCGGGACCATCGCCCCGGTGGCGATCTCCACCGTGCTGCCCTCCTCGGCCAGCGGGGGCGGGGCACCGCCGGCGAGCACCCGGCCCACGACCTGCCACGGCCCCGCGCCGCGTACCGCCCAGCCGTCCACGCTGGAGGTGGGGAAGGCCGGCAGGTCCGTCCGGGTGGTGAGCGGCTCGACGAGGGTGTGCCCGTCGGCCTCGGCGAGGGACCGGTTTGTCGCGGGAAGCGCGGCGGCCAGACCCACCGCGTACACCCGCGAGCGGGCCTCCTCCCAGCCGGCCGGCGGCGGCGCGACGACCGGCTCGGCGGCCGGTGCGGCTTCCGTACTCACGGGACCCACCCTTCCTTCGCGGCTGCCACCGAGCCTAGCCGCCGCACCGGCCGGGCCGCCGGGCTCAGGCGGCCGGCGGTGGGCTCAGGCGGCCGGCGGTTGGGTCGCGGACAGGTCAGTCGTCGCGGACAGGTCAGTGGTCGCCGCCGCCGAGCTGGTCGACGGTGTGCGCCAGGATCGGGCCGAGGACGGCCAGGCCGTCCCGGGCTCCGCCGGTCGAGCCGGGCAGGTTCACCACCAGCATCCGGCCGACCACCCCGGCCAGGCCCCGGGAGAGCGCCGCGGTGGGCACCTGCGCCCGGCTGTGCGCCCGGATCGCCTCGGCGATGCCGGGAATCTCGTAGTCGAGCAGAGCCCGGGTCACCTCGGGGGTCCGGTCGGTGGGGGTGACGCCGGTGCCACCGCTGGTCAGCACCACCTGCATCCCGTCGGAGTGGGCGGCCCGCAAGGCAGCACCCACCGGCTCACCGTCGGGCACCACGACCGGCTCGTCCACCACGCAGCCGAGGCCCCGCAGCCCGTTGACCAGCAACGGACCGCTGGTGTCCGGGTAGACCCCGGCAGCGGCCCGGTTGGAGGCGACCACCACCCGGGCCCGGATCACGGCCGGTCCGCCGGCCGCTGCCACTGCCCCGTCTTGCCGCCGGACTTGCTCAGCACCCGCACGGCGTCCACCGAGGCCGCCGGGTCGACCGCCTTGACCATGTCGACCAGGGCGAGCCCGGCCACCGCCACCGCGGTCAGCGCCTCCATCTCCACCCCGGTCCGGTCGGCCGTGCGGGCGGTGGCGGTGATCTCGACCGTGTCGGCGGTGACCGTCAGGTCGACGGTCACCCCGTGCAGGGCGATCGGATGGCAGAGCGGGATCAGGTCAGGGGTCCGCTTGGCGCCCATGATGCCGGCGAGCCGCCCGACGGCGAGCGCGTCACCCTTCGGCAACCCGTCCCGCCGCAGCAGGTCGATCACCTCGGGCGTGGTGCGGAGCAGACCGGCGGCCACGGCCACCCGGCCGGAGACCGGCTTGGCCGAGACGTCGACCATGCGGGCCGCACCGGCCGGGTCCACATGGGTGAGCTGCGCGGGATCGGTCACGTACCGGAGCATATCGTTCCGCTACGACGGCGGGATTCCGCCGCACCGCGCATTGCCGGATCATGGCCGTTTCCATCGAGGACCGTATTGTTGTGGCGCGCGTCCGGCAATGCCCGCCATTCGTTGCGGCAATCGCGACACGTCGGCAACGCTGCCGTCACCTGGGCGGCCGGTCCGGACCGGACACCGGGGCGGGGTACGCGGGCCCGGCACCGACCGGCGAGAATGGAACCGGCCACGAAGTGCCGGAACGTCCAGCTACCAGACGATTGCGGAGGGGCGCGTAGCACCGCGCTCCGTTCCGGATCAGTGGACGGAAAGTAACCAATTCCCGGCCTCTTTCCTAATCTTGCCCATAACGACATTTATGTCTTCTAAACGGGCCAATCTTCCCCTAGTCTTCAGGACATCGAAGCGGCGCCCGCTTTCTTGAAAAACGTCCTTGATGCGTACGGGAAACCGAAGGGAGCGACACCATGCGTGGCAGCGACTGGACCTGAATCACCAACCAGGTCAATCGGACAGCTAGACTTCGAGTCCCGACGAGGCGGTACCCACTGGGAGTGGCGTGACACTTTCCCAGCGACGAGGAAACGAGACCGATAAGCGGCTCCGGCTGCTCGTCGGTCTCGTCGTCGCTCTCGCCTGTCTGGTCCTCGCCGCCGCCCTCACCCTTGCCCTGACCTCACCGTTTCCGACGTCGGCCACCGACGGAGCGACGCTGGTGATGCTGGCGTTCCTCATCGCCGTCGGCACCCTGGTCACCATTCGGATCCGCATCAGGTCGACCAACCACTCGATCAGCTGGAACGAGACGGCCATCATCATCGGCGTGGCGATCGCCCCCGGACCGTGGGTGGTGCTCTGCACCGCGATCGGCATCGCCCTCGCCTTCCACCGGCTGGCCCGGGTCAAGCTGGCCTTCGGCATCGGCAAGAACGTCCTGGTGGCAGCCGGAGCGGCGGCCACCCTGTCCGCGCTGGACTGGCGCTGGCCACCGGAGCATCCCCTCGACATGGTGCTGCCCCTGTCGGTCGCGTACCTGGTCGCCGCCGTCCTGGACGACGTGTTGGCGATGCCGGTCATCGCCCTGGCCTCCGGCACCCGGGTGTCCCGGCAGTTCCGCACCAACCTCGACCTGCGACTCGCCGGCTTCGCCGCCCGCTTCGTGGTCGCCCTCTGCACCCTGCTGATCCTCCGTGAGGACCCCCGCCTGCTGCTCGCCATCCCGCCACTGGTGCTCAGCCTGCACCTGGCCTGGTCCGCCCGGGTGCGCAGCCGCACCGAACAACAGACCTGGCAACGACTGGCCAGGGCCACCGACGCCCTCAACGTGGTCGACCTCGACCGGGTGCTGACCACCGCCGTCACCCAGGCCGCCGAGCTCTTCTCCGCCGACGAGGTCGAGATCCAACTCCGCCCCGACGGCCGCACGGTGGGCGGCACCGCCAACGGCATCACCCACGACGGCACACCCGCCACCGCCGACCCCCACACCGGCACCACCGTCCCGATCGCCCTGGAAGGACACGGGGAGACCGACGACGTGGGCGTCCTACGGCTGCGCTTCCACGGCCCGGTACGCCTCTCCGAACGCGAGCAGTACACCCTGCGTACCTTCGCCTCCGCCCTCTGCACGGCGGTCCGTAACGCCCAGGCGTACGCCGAACTGGCCCGGGTCTCCGCCGAACACGCCCACGCCGCCAGCCACGACGCGTTGACCGGACTGGCCAACCGCCGGCACCTGCTGGACCAGGGCACCGAACAGCTCAGCAACCGACACGCCGACGGGGTGACCGCCCTGGTCCTGATCGACCTCAACCACTTCAAGGAGGTGAACGACACCCTCGGCCACGCCGCCGGCGACCAGGTCCTGATCGAGGTCGGCAACCGGCTCCAGGCCGCGGCCCGCCCCGACGACCTGGTGTCCCGCCTCGGCGGCGACGAGTTCGCCGTGCTCCTGCGCGGCCTGCCCGCCCCCGCGGTCGCCGCCCACCGGGCCGAGGGCCTGCTGAGCGCGCTGAACGAACCCTTCGACCTGGACGGCATGCGGATCAGCGTCGAGGCCAGCGGCGGCATCGCCGTACCCGGCGCGGCCGGCGGCATGCCGGAGCTGCTGCGTCGCGCCGACGTCGCCATGTACCAGGCCAAACGCACCGGCCAACGACTCTGGACGTACGCCGCCACCAGCGACACCGCCGACCTCGGCCGGCTCACCCTCGGTGGCGAACTCTCCCGCGCCGTCGCCGACCACGAGTTCACCGTCAGCTTCCAACCGATCGTCGACCTCGGCACCGGTGAGGCGATCGGCGCCGAGGCCCTGGCCCGCTGGCACCACCCCACCCACGGGCTGATCGATCCACTGCGGTTCCTGGAGGCGGTGGAACGCTCCGGCCTGCTACCCGCCTTCGCCGAGGCGATCCTCGACCAGGCGCTGGTCGCCGCGAAGAGCTGGCGCGCCGCCGGTTTCGACCTGCCGGTCGCGGTGAACGTCTCCCCCCGCAGCCTGCTCGACCCCCGCTTCCCCAACTCGGTCCTGGCCCGGTTACGCCGCCACGACCTGCCACCGGACCGGCTGATCCTGGAGCTGACCGAGACGCTGACCCTCAGCCAGCTCGACGTGGTCGACCAGGTCCTCAACCGGCTGCGCGACGCCGGGGTCCAGCTCGCCCTGGACGACTTCGGCACCGGCTACTCCTCGCTGTCGCTGCTGTCCCGGATCCCGGTGCACGAACTGAAGATCGACCGCAGCTTCGTGACCGCGATGGAGACCTCGGCCGAGGCCGCCGCCGTCATCCGCTCCACCCTCGACCTCGGCCGCAACCTCGACCTCGTGGTGGTCGCCGAGGGGGTGGAGAGCGAGCCGCAACGCCGCGCCCTCTGGCAGCTGGGCTGCACCGCCGGCCAGGGCCACCTCTTCGCCCGCCCGATGCCGGCCGGGGCGCTGCTGGCCGCCTTCCGACGCGGCTCCGGCGGACAGCCCGGATCCCTGGCACCACCGCTGCACGACGCCGGCGCGGTGATCCGCCTCGCCCCCGGCCGACGCCAGCCAGGTCGGGGCCGGCCCACCCGCCAGCCCCAGCTCCCGACCTGACCCACCCCCGCCTGCGGCACCATCGGGCCCGTCACCCGTCGCGGCGGCGTTCTGCCAGACTGGCCCGCGTGACCGTCGCCGCCACCCCGGACTCCCGCAACCGCTGGCAGCGACTGGACCGCGCCGGCGGCGGCCTCGGCCCCGACCTCGTCCTCTACGCCGGATCGGCCGCCTTCGCGGCGGTCACCGCAGCCGTCTCCACCCTGCCGCCGCACCGGGCCTGGGGGGCGGTCGCCGCCGTCGGCTACCTCGTCGCCACCCTCGTCGCCGCCACCCAACTCCTCGTCCGCCGTCGCCGCGCCGACGCCCGGCTGGCCGGTACCCCGGCGCGCTGGGCCGTCACCCTGCTCACCTGGGCCGGCACCGCGCTGCTGCCCCTGCTGCTGCAGAGCGCCCAACGGGCCGCCGGGCACGCCCACCGGGCACAGGAGGAGGTACTGGTCGTCGAGGACTCCGGCATCCGCTTGGCCGACCACGGCACGCCGTACCTCACCCGGGACGCCATCGCCGCCCTCCCCGCCGACGAGCGGCTGCTCGGGTACACCCCGTACCAGCCGGGAATGGCCCTGTTCGGGCTGCCCCGCGCGGTCGTCGACACCTGGTGGACCGACGCGCGGGTCTGGTTCGCCGTGGCCACCGCGATCGTGCTCGCGCTGGCCGTGCGGACCCTGTGGCCGGGCCCGGCCACCTCGTGGACCCTGTGGCCGGGCCCGGCCACCTCGTGGACCCTGTGGCCGGGCCCGGCCACCTCGACCGACCGGCACCAGGACAGCAGTCTGCTGCTGCGCGGCGTACAGGCGGCCACCGTACTGCCGATCTGTGCGCTGACCCTGGCCACCGGCGGCGACGATCTGCCCGTACTCGCGCTCTGTCTGTTGGCGTTGGCCCTGGCCGCCACCGGCCGGGCCGGACTCGCCGGCGTGGCGGTGGGGCTGGCCGGGGCGTTGAAGCTGCTCGCCTGGCCGATCGCCGTCGTGCTGATCTTCTGGGGGCTGACCCGCCGGGCCGGCGGCCGGGTCGCCGCCGGCGCGCTCGGCCTACCGGCGCTGGCCCTGCTCCCCGCCCTGCTGGTCGACCGGGACGCGCTGGTGGAGAACGTGCTGCGCTTCCCGCTCGGCCAGGGCCTGGTGACCAGTCCCGCGCAGTCGCCGTTCCCCGGCCACCTGATCGCCACCACCCTGCCCGCCGGGCGCGCGGTGGCCGCCGCGCTGCTGGTGGCCGCCGGAGTGGCGATCGCCGTCCGGCTCGTCCGCCGTCCGCCCCGCACCGCCGCCGCGACCGCCCTGATCTGCGGGTACGGCCTGCTGGCCGCCATCGTGCTGATGCCCTCGACCCGCTTCGGCTACCTGCTGTACCCGCTCGCCCTGGCCGCCTGGGCACCCGCGCTGGCGGCCACCTCTTCCGCCAAGGAGCCGACGCCGGCCGAGGTCAGGGCGTAAACCTAGAGAAGTGACTACCTTCCGCAACCGGGCCGATGCGGGTACGGCACTCGCCGAGCGGCTGTCCGGCCTGGCCGGCCGACCCGACGTCACCGTCCTCGGGCTGGTCCGCGGTGGCGTGCCGGTGGCCCGGGTGATCGCCGACCGGCTCGGTGTCCCGCTGGACGTCCTGGTGATCCGCAAACTGGGCCTGCCCTGGGCCCCCGAGGTGGCCTTCGGTGCGCTCGGTCCCGGCCGGGTACAGGTCCGCAACGACGAGGTGGCCGACCAGCTCGGTCCGGCCGAGATCGCCGAGGTCGACCGGCGTAAGCAGGCCGAGTTGGACCGCCGCGAGCAGCTCTACCGGGCCGGCCGGCCACCGGTGGACCTGGCCGGACGCACGGCCGTCCTGGTCGACGACGGCCTGGCCACCGGGGCCACCGCCCGCGCCGCCGTCGAGGTGACCCGGCAACTCGGCGCGCGGGCCGTGCTGCTCGCCGTACCGGTCGGCTCACCGCAGGCCTACCGACTGCTCGCCGGTACGGCCGACGAGGTGTTCTGTGTCGAGCTGCCGGCGGACTTCGTCTCGGTCGGCAGCTACTACGACGACTTCCACGAGGTGTCCGACGACGAGGTCGTCGACGCGCTGTCGGCCGACCGGTGACCGCAACAGGTACCTTCGAGTGATGCAGCTCATCTGTCCCAAGTGCCGCGGAGAAATGCGTCAGTACGAACGCAGCGGCGTCGTCATCGACCAGTGTGGAGAGTGTCGGGGGATCTTCCTCGACCGCGGTGAACTCGAGAAGCTGTTCGAGGCGGAGGCGAACTGGAACCGCCAGCAGGGCGGCGCACCACCCCCGCCCCGGCCCGCCCAGCAGCCGGGTTACGGCCAGCCCGGCTACCCGCCGCCCGCACCGCCAGCCCCGCACCAGCCCGGCTACGGCGCGGTCCCGCCGCCCCCGCCGGCGCACGGCTACCCGCCGGCCCCCGCCTACGGGCACGGCCAGCAGCACTACGGCTACCACGGCCACCACAAGCGCAAGAAGCACAAGGGCTTCCTCGACGAGATGTTCGGCTGATCCCGCATCCGGTCCCGGCGGCAACCAGCGTCGTGACGGCGCTGGTTGCCGCCACGGTCATCCCGCCGGGTCAGACGATCGCCATGTCCACGAAACGGGACAGGTGGAGTTGCGCCGCCACGGTGACCGTGTCCGTCGGCCCGTTCCGATGCTTGGCGATGATGAAATCCGCTTCGCCAGCCCGGGGTGACTCCTTGTCGTAGTAGTCGTCCCGATGCAGAAGTATGACAACGTCGGCATCTTGCTCAATAGACCCAGACTCGCGCAAATCGGACAATTGAGGGCGCTTGTCGGTACGTTGTTCCGGGCCTCGGTTCAGCTGGCTGACCGCGATGACCGGGCACTCGACCTCCTTGGCCAGCAGCTTGAGCCCCCGGGACAGGTCCGCGACCTCCTGCTGCCGACTCTCGGTGCGCTTCGGCGAGGTCATCAGCTGCAGATAGTCGACCACGATCATCTTGAGGTCGTGACGCTGCTTCAACCGCCGCGCCTTGGCCCGGATCTCCATCAGGTTCATGCTCGGCGTGTCGTCGACGAAGAGCGGCGCCTCGCTGATCTCGCCCATGCAGCGGGCCAGCTTGGTCCAGTCGTCGTCGGAGAGCTGGCCGCTGCGCAGCACGTGCAGCGGCACGCGGGCCTCGGCCGAGAGCAGTCGCATGACGATCTCGACCTTGCTCATTTCCAGACTGAAGATCGCCGCGGCCTGGTTGGCCCGGATGGCCGCGTTGCGGGCGAAGTCCATCGACGCGGTGCTGTTGTGCGTCGGGATCATGGAGCGACCCGCCAGGTACAGGTGGTCGGAGTTGTCCACCGTCACGCAGCGAACCGGCACGCTCGGCACCGGCCGGACATCAACGATGTACCGGCTCCCGGTCCGGGAGTTGCTGTCGCTGCACCGACGCCCTCGGTGCGCCTCGCGCTTGCGCGACAGCCTGAACACCTCGTCGGTTGTCGTGAAGTTGAGGTTGTAGGCCACAGACGACTCGGGGGTCCGGCCAGACACCAGCTTTCGGGCCACCGAGCAGCGGTACCCCAGGCTGACCACAAGTTCGTAGACACCCTCGGCCAACCTCGACGACGTCGTGGTGAACTGCACGTTGCCGCGCAGGGTGACGGTGCCATCGGTGTCGAGTAGCCCGGCAAGTAGCGTGCGCCGCTGCCGTTCGCTGGCCCGCAGGTACTGCTGGGGAATGTGCTTGTTGTTCAGCACGCCCACCGCCCGGAGCGCCTTCATCAGCGAACTTGGTTGACCGTGGCAAATCGGGCAGTCGGCGCGACCGACGCAGCCGCATCCGCGCCTGGGCCGGATCGTGTACAGCAGCGGCGAGGCCGTCGACTGCGTGGTATCGAAGCCCTCCTGCTCAACGAGGCGAAGGATCTCTGGATCGGCGGTGGTGATCCGGCTATCCGCGCTGTTCCCGTCTCCGAGCCACGCCCCCAGCGTGTACGGCGCGACCGGCAGGTCCTGGGCCGGCAGCGCCAGCGGCTGGGCGTTCTCGACCGCGTGGTTGGCCCGGCCATCGGTCGGGTGCCGCAGCGTCGCCGCGATGTGTTCCGTGGTGACGGCCCAGTCGTGGCTCACGGTCACCTCGGCATTCATCTTCCGGTTCACCCGGTCGGACAGCACGCCGAACAGCGCGTGCGCCGAGTAGGCGCAGATGGTGCGCCTCCACGGCTGGCCACGCCTGACGTACTCCCGCTGCACCGCCCCTGCCGTGCCCACCTGGCTGCCGACGACGTGTAGGACGTTGCGGAACTGCTCACCTGCGGACTCGACCGGCTCTGCAAAGGTGATGAGTCGGTCAGGGGCGGCCATGGCCACGCGGTGTGCGGCAGCAGCGGCGAGCCGAGCATCCTCGCGCCACTGGTGCGAGGGGCGCATCTCGGTGCGCTGGCGGCGTGAGGCACGGGTGGTGGTCTTCCACAGGTGCTCGGCGTCGGCCACGATGACAGAGCCGTCCGAGAACTCGACCTCGTAGCAGGGGCGGCCGTACATGACGTCGAAGGCGTTGGTGATGGTGGTCGGCTTCCCGTCCGCACCGAGCAGCCGGTCGCCGACCCCGACCTCGCCCATGGTGGTCCAGCCCTCGGGGGTGGGCAGGGGGGTGTCCAGGGCGAGCGCCTTGCCGAGACCGGGCCGGCCGGCCACGATGATCAGCTGGCCGGCGTGCAGGCCGTTGAGGAGGCGGTCCAGGTCGGAGAAGCCGGTGGGGACACCGGTCATCATCCCGCCCTGGGCGCCGACCGCCTCGATCTCGTCGAGGGTCGGCTGGAGCATGTCGGCGAGGATGGCGAAGTCCTCGCTGACCCGGCGCTCGGTGACGTCGTACACGGCCTGCTGGGCGAGGTCCACCACGTCGTCGACGTCCCGGCTGCCACCGGCGGCGGTGCCGTAGCCGAGCTGCACGATCCGGGTACCGGCCTCGACCAGACGGCGCAGCACGGCGCGCTCGCTGACGATCCGGGCGTAGTAGCCGGCGTTCGCCGCGGTCGGCACGGCGGCCATGCAGGTGTGCAGGTACGGCGCGCCGCCGATGCGGCCCAGGTCACCGGAGTCGGCCAGCGCGGCGGCGACGGTGATCGCGTCGGCCGGCTCGCCCCGACCGTAGATGTCGAGGATGGCGTCGAAGATGGTGGTGTGCACCGGGCGGTAGAAGTCGTTGGGCTTGAGGATCTCCACCACGTCGGCGACGGCGTCCTTGGACAACAGCATGCCGCCGAGCACGCACTGCTCGGCGGCGATGTCCTGCGGCGGGGTCTTCTCGAACTGGCCGTCCCGGGGGGCCGGAGCGGGCCCCTGCCCGCCGACCCGCGGCTCCGTCCGCCTGTCGTCGGTGACCGACACGGGACCCCCCTCCGATGCGTCGATCGGCCCCGGCGGGACCGCCGGGGTGTGGACAAACTGCCGACCTACCGGCCCGCTCGATCGGGGGCCATCGCACGGCCGGTCGGGGGGTAACCATACGGAACCCGAGGTCAGCGACTCAACAACGCCGGTGGACGAGCCTCGGGACAACCTGTGGACAGCGCCCGGATGGTTGTGTGCAGCGTGTGCACAACCTGTGGACAACGGTTGGGGAATTCTCGGCCGCACGCTCTGGAGCTGCGGGTACGTCGTCCCCACCCTGTGGACGAAGAATTTCTGGTCAGGTCGGGGGTCGAATCGTCCCGTACTATTTGCTGCAGACGGCTACACCTGGACAGCGGGTTGCACATTCGGTTGAGAAGGGGTCACGCTCCGGCCGTGAGCTACCGGGACTGGGGACGCGGGGAGGGCAGCCCGCCCGAGCGTCAGTCGATCGCCCCGTGGGCCGATGCCGTCGAGCCGCTGCCGGTCGCACCGGACGCCGCCGAGCGGTACCGGACGCCGAGCCGCCGACGGGCCAGCGAGCGTGGGCAGCAGGAGCCGGTCGACACCTACCTGCCCCGGTGGGCGCTGGAGTCGGGCGTCGAGCGGGTCGACGGTGGTGGTCGGCATGCGGCCCCCGACGACGACGTACCCGCCAGGCCCCGGGCGGGTCGGCGGCGGGCGGCGGAGTCCACCGGCGGGCGCCGACGGGCCGACGAGGCCTCGTGGCGCGATGCGCCGACCTCCGGGACTACGCCGACCTCCGGGACGGCCCCCACCTCCGGGACGGCGTCGGACGCCGACCACACCCGGGAGTGGACCTTCGACCGCCCCCAGGAGCAGGGGTACGTCGGAAGCCGGCGGGCCGATGCCGACGAGGACGAGCCGGTGTCGGGCATCATCCCGCGCAGTCGCCCGCGTCGGTCGTCCGCGCGCCGGCCGCAGGTGGTGTGGAGCAACCTGGAGGAGCCTGCCCGGGGTGACGAGCCATCTGGTGCTACCGGCTCAGCCGGTTCGGCCGATCCGGTTGGTGCGGCCGATCCGGAGCCGCCGACCCGGCGGAGCCGTCGGGGCCGGTCGGCCACGGCAAGCTCCTGGGCCCCTTCCTCTGACGAGGACCCGGTCGAGTCGGCGCCGGAGCAGGCGGCACCGGGGCGTCGGGCGGACCGGACCCGGCAGGGCCGTCGGGCGGCGCGGCGCGACCGGGCGGACCGGGCCGGCGTGGTGGACCCGGCCGACCAGCCTCCCGTCGATCCGTGGGACGCCTCCGGCCTGGAGACCTGGCACCGGGCTATCGGGGCCGACGATCGCTGGGACGAGCCCGGGGGCGCCTTCGGCGGCCGGACCGACAGCACCGGTCAGTTTGACCGGCTCACCGACACCGGCCAGTGGAACGCGGGCGATGCCGGTCGTTGGGGCGTGGACGCACCGGGCCGGGTCGAGACGGGTCGGGACGGGTCGGGTCGGGACGGGACGGGCCGGGACCGGGCGGGTCGGGACCGGGCGGGTCGGGACCGGGCGGGCCGGGACCGGGCGGGCCGGGACGGGACGGGACGGAGCGGTCCGGGGCGCTGGGACGACGGTGACACCGGCACCGGGGATCGCGGTGACGCTGGCCCCTGGGGCCGTGGTGACACCGACCGTTGGGACCGGTTGCCCGGTCCGGATCGGTGGTCGGACGTCGGCGGGATCGGGGTGTCGCCGACCAGTGACACCGGCCCGCCGGTCAGTGGCGGTTGGCAGGGCACCGGGCGCGACAGCGCCGCCGACGGTTGGGACCGCGCCGGGGGCAGCGTCTCCGGTGGTTGGGACCGCGCCGGGGGCAGCGTCTCCGGTGGTTGGTCAGGCGCGCACGGCGCCGCACGGGACGACACCGGCAGCTGGTCCGGCAGCGTCAGTGGGGCGGGTCCTGCCTCGTCCGGTGCGGGCTGGTCCTGGCCACCGGAGCAGACCACCGGGGAGTTCTGGCCCGGTACCCGGTTGGCCGGTGACGACCCACGGTGGATGGAGCCGCCCGCCTCGGCCCCGCAGTCCCCGGCGGCCGCCTACACCGTGCCCCGGTCCCGCAGCGCCAACCGGCGTCGGGCGGCCGAGGGGCCGCGTACGGTGTCGTCGGTCGGGCGGCGGGCCGCAGCGGTGGGGCAGCCGTCCTGGTCCCGGCGACTGGAAGATGATCTTCTCGATCCGGATCCGAGCGGACCGTTCCGGCCGTTGGTCTACACGGTCGCCTGTTACGTGGTGCCGGGGATCCTGGTCTTCCTGTGGCTGCTCACCCTCGACGGGCAGGCGCCGCCGGGTTGCGTCACGGACATCACCGGCGGTGGCTGCGACTCGGCCCGGTCCCAGGCGTTCGGCTCGCTGGTGGCTGGTACGCCGCGGTTCGGGTTGGCACTGGCCGGCAGTCTGGTCGTCGCCGAGCTGTTGCGACGGGTGGGCACGACCTGGCGGCCCGCGACGATAGCGTTGGCCTCGGCGGTGGTCGGCGGTGGCCTGTCCACGGTGCTGATCAGTGTGGTGACCGGTCAGCCCATCGGCTGACCGCTGGCCCCGACGTCCACGACTCCGGGTTCACTCAGGGACTCCGGGTGCACTCAGGGACTCCGGGTTCGCTCGGGTACTCCGGGCCGATCAGGACCGGAACACGAACCGGGCCCGCACCTGGTCGGTGCGGGCCCGGTCGTCGTACGGGTCGTTCAGCCCTGCTGGACGTTCAGGTCGAACTTGGCGGTCACCTCGGGGTGCAGTTTGATCCGCACCGGGTAGGAACCGGTCGACTTGATCTGGCCGGGCAGTTCCAGCCGACGCCGGTCGAGGGTCGGACCGCCGGCGGCCTTGACGGCGTCGACGATCTCGTTCGGGGTGACCGAGCCGAAGAGCCGGCCACCGTCACCGGCGCGGGCCTTCAGGCTGACCTTCAGACCTTCGAGCTGGTCCTTGACCTCGTTGGCGTGGCCGAGGTCGCGGATCTCCCGGGCCGAACGGGCCCGCTTGATGACCGTGACCTGCTTCTCCGCACCCTTGGTCCAGGTGATCGCGAAGCCCTGCGGCAGCAGGTAGTTACGGCCGTAGCCGTTCTTGACCTCGACGATGTCACCCGGGGCACCGAGGCCGGACACCTCCTGAGTCAGGATGATCTTCATTTCGGTGCCTCCTCTCAGCGTGCCGTGGCGGTGTACGGCAGGAGCGCCATCTCACGGGCGTTCTTGACCGCACGGGCGATCTGCCGCTGCTGCTGCGACGTGACGCCGGTCACCCGCCGAGCGCGGATCTTGCCGCGATCGGAGATGAACTTGCGCAGCAGCGCGGTGTCCTTGTAATCGATGTAGGTGATCCCGTCCTTGTCGAGCGGGTTCACCTTCTTCTTCGGCTTGCGAAGTGCCGCAGCCTTGGCCATTGACCTTGCTCCTGGTTTGCGATCGCGGGCGCTCGGCGCCATTAGAACGGAGGCTCCTCGTCGAAGTTGCCGCCCGAACCAGCGCGCGAAGGAGTCGGCGCGGCCGAAGCCCACGGGTCGTCGAAGTTGCCTCCGCCGCCCTGGCCACCACCGCCACCGGAACCCGAACCCGAGCCGAAGCCGCCGCCACCGCCGCCGGAGCGGGACATCTTCTGCACCTTCGCCGTGGCGTAGCGCAGCGACGGGCCGATCTCGTCGACCTCCAGCTCGATGACGGTGCGCTTCTCACCCTCGCGGGTCTCGTACGACCGCTGACGCAGTCGACCCGAGACGATCACGCGGGCGCCCCGCTGGAGCGACTCGGCGACGTGCTCCGCCGCCTGCCGCCACACGGTGCAGGCCAGGAAGAGCGGCTCGCCGTCCTTCCATTCGCCGGAGGCCTTGTCCATGAACCGGGGCGTCGAAGCGACCCGGAACTTGGCGACCGCCGCACCGGACGGGGTGAACCGCAACTCGGGGTCATCGGTCAGATTGCCGATGACCGTGATGGTGGTGTCTCCTGCCATGACCATCTCCTCGCGCACTCAATCTGCTCGCGGTACAGGCTCTCAGAGCCGTACGACAGAGCCGATGAGGTTGATCCGGACGAACGGGGGTTGAATGCTTAGCGCATCTCCGGCCGGATGACCTTGGTGCGCAGCACGGACTCGTTGAGCCGCAGCTGACGGTCCAGCTCGGCCACCGCCTCAGGCGTCGCCTGCAGGTCGATGACGGCGTAGATGCCTTCGGCCTTCTTGTTGATCTCGTACGCGAGGCGCCGGCGGCCCCACACGTCCGTCTTCTCCACCGAGCCACCCGCGGTCCGGATCACGTTCAGGTACGTGTCGAGCGACGGGGCGACGGTGCGCTCCTCGAGGCTGGAGTCGAGGATCACCATTACTTCGTAATGACGCAAGACGTGCTCACCTCCTGTGGGCTAAGCGGCCACGGTCCTTCCGTGGCAGGAGGTCGTGCGTCGTGGCCCGCCCGTACCGGGGGAACCCGGCCGGACACGGACAACCGGACCAGGATACCCGGCCCGGACGATCTTCTCCGAGGTGGTCGGCGAGGTGGTCGGAGGAGGAGTGCCGACAGGGGTCCGCCCCGGCACGCGTGTGCGGGCGAACCCCTGTCGAGGTGACCGCGGGGCGTCCCGTCCGCATTCCTTGGGTGGGACCTGGGGAGGAACGACCACACCGATGAGGTTGGACCGAAGACGCCCCGCGGAGCTTTATTGTGTTGTTATCCCACCGTACAACGCCTCTGATGGCTTCTAGTGGTAAATGCGGTAATTTTCCGATCTGATGCAGAGCTGCCGGTACCCGGCCGGACGACGGACCGACCGGTCGACCGGCCGCCGTACCCAGCGGTTGGGCATCGATCCCCATCCAGGGCAACGAGGCCCCGCCCGGCGGGTGACGCGCCGTCGGTCGTGGACGGCCCGCCGCTGTCGGTCGGTGTCGGGGTGGCGACGTAGGCTCGCCTGCATGCGTATCGGAGCCCATGTCGATTCGGTCGACCCGCTGGCCGAGGCGGCGGCCCGCGCCGCGGAGGCGGTGCAGTTCTTCCTCGCCGACCCGCAGGGATGGAAGGCGCCGCAACCCCGGCCGGACGCCGACCGGCTGCGGTCCGCCGACGTGGACCGCTACGTCCACGCGCCGTACGTCATCAACGTCGCCACCCGCAACAACCGGATCCGGATCCCCAGTCGCAAGCTGCTCCTGGCGCACGCGAACGCGGCCGCCGCCATCGGCGCCAAGGGGCTGATCGTGCACGGCGGGCACGTCAACGCCGGTGACGACCTCGCGGTCGGCTTCGACAACTGGCGTAAGACCTTCGCGTACGCGGCGGACTCCGGTGGCTTCCAGCTGCCGGTCCTGATCGAGAACACCGCCGGTGGGGACAACGCCTGCGCCCGACGGCTGGACGCGCTGGCCCGGCTCTGGGACGTCGTCGGCGAGTACGAGGTCGGCTTCTGTCTGGACACCTGCCACGCGCACGCCGGCGGCGAGGAGCTGCTCGGCCTGGTCGACCGGATCAAGGCGATCACCGGGCGGATCGACCTGGTGCACGCGAACAACTCCAGGGACGCGTTCGACTCGGGCCGCGACCGCCACGACAACCTCGACGGCGGCACGATCGACCCCGAGCTGGTGGTCGCCCTGGTCCGGGCGGCCGACGCACCGGTCATCGTGGAGACGCCCGGCGGCGTCGAGGGCCAGCGCGCGGACATCACCTTCCTGAGAGATCAACTGGGTACGGGAGCCTCGGCGGCATGACCACGGAGCAGTCCGACGCGACCGGCGGCGGCAGCCGGTCCACCGCAGACACCACGGGCGAGTCCGAGCAACCGGCCACGACCCGGCCGAAAACGCCGGACGAGGGTACGTCGACCGCCGACAAGCCGGCGGTGCCGGCAACCCAGCAGCCGGTGAAAGCAACGGCGGTAGACCAGCCGGTGGAGCCGGCGGCGGCACAGCAGCCGGCGGAAACGGCGGCACAGGAGCCGGTCAAGCCCTCTGCGGCACAGAGCAGCACCGCGGAGGCCGACGCCAGCGCCGGCAAGGGCGACAGCGCGGCAACCGACGCCAGCGCCGCGAAGAGCGAGAACGCGAAGAAGGACGACCCCGCCGAGGCGGACGGCAGTGCCGAGCCGGGCCGTACCGACGTGAAGGGCACGCACGGGAAGCCGGCGCGCGCCTGGTGGCGGCGATGGCGCGGTGGCCCGAAACGGCCCGGCACCGCGAGCGGACCGCAGGCCGGCGGCGGGCAACAGGCCGGCGGAGCGGTGCGGGTCGACGGCGCGGAGACGGCGAAGCCGGACCCCTGGGAGGCGTTCTCCCCGGCCGGTGAGCCGGTGCCCACCCGGCTGGGTCGGGCCACCCGTGCGGTCGGCCGGTTCCTGGTGCACGAGTGGACGCTGGCCGTGGTCGGGGCACTGGTGCTCGCCGTGGCGTTGACCTGGCCGGCGTTGCGCTACCCGCTGCACACGCTGCCGCAGGACATCTGGGATCCCAGCCTGCAGGCCTGGCAGATGGCCTGGTCCGGGCACATCCTGCTGACCAACCCGGGGCAGCTGTGGCAGGCCAACGCCTTCTACCCCGAGTCGTGGAGTTTCGCCTTCTCCGACACCCTGCTCGGCTACGCCCCGGCCGGCATGATCGGCACCGGCCCGGAGGCGGCCGTCCTCCGCTACAACATCATCTTCGTGTTGGCCCACGCGTTGGCCACGATCGGGGCGTACGCGCTGGCCCGGCAGCTCGGCGCGGGCCGGATCGGCGCGGCGGTGGCCGGCGTCAGCTACGCCTACGCGCCCTGGCTGCTGGCCCAGGCCGGCCACCTGCACGTGCTCTCCAACGGTGGCATCCCGTTGGCCCTGGCCATGCTGGCCCGGGGGCACGGCTGGTCGCTGCGGTACGGCTACCGGCCACGACGGCGGCACGAGGGCTGGGCGTACGCGGGTTGGCTGGTCGCCGCCTGGCAGCTCAGTCTCGGCTTCGGCATCGGGCTGCCGTTCGCGTACTTCCTCGGTGGCGCGGTGCTGGTCGCAACCGTCACCTGGTTCCTGCGGCGCTACCTGGTCCGGCCGGTGAAGCGCCCGTTCGGGGCCCGGCTGCTGGTGGCCGACCTGGTCGGCGGGGCGCTCTTCGCCGCCGTCGGTGTGCTGCTGGCCATCCCGTACTTCAAGGTGGCCGAGCTGCACCCGAACGCCGCCCGGACGCTCGGTGACATCGGGGTCTACTCGCCACCGCTGTCGGGCTTCTTCACCGCGCCCGGTGAGTCCAGGGTCTGGGGTGGCCTGCACGAGGGTGCGCGAGCCGCGCTGCCCTGGCCGCCGGAGATGACCCTGCTGCCCGGCTTCGTGCTGTACGCGCTGGCCGCCGGTGGGCTCTTCTTCTCGGTGTGGCGGTTGCGGCACCGGCTGCTGCTGCTCGCCGGGGTGCTGGTCAGCATGGTCCTGTCG
Source organism: Micromonospora yangpuensis (assembly GCF_900091615.1). NCBI lineage: Bacteria > Bacillati > Actinomycetota > Actinomycetes > Micromonosporales > Micromonosporaceae > Micromonospora > Micromonospora yangpuensis. Next base: position 71,745 of record NZ_FMIA01000002.1, read on the forward strand.
ATGGGCACCGAGTTCTTCGGTGGCACCTGGACGTACGGGCCGCTCTTCGAGTACCTGCCCGGCTGGAACGGGATCCGGACCCCGGGCCGGCTGATGCTCTGGGCGACGCTGCTGCTCGGCCTGCTCGCCGCCGGCGCGGTGACCGCCTTCTGCATCCGGGTACGGGAACTCGCCGCCCAACGGATCCCGTCCTGGCCGGGGCCCTGGCTGCGGCTGGCGACCCTGCTGCCGCTGCTGCTGGTGATCGCGGAGGGTCTGAACGCCACCCCGCACCCGGTGGCGCCGCCCCAGCCGGCGGCGATGCGCAGCGTGGAGGGCCCGCTGCTGGTGCTGCCGAGCAGCCAGAACCACGACCAGCCGGTGATGCTCTGGACGACCACCCGGTTCCAGGACGTGGTCAACGGCGGCAGCGGCTTCACGCCGGCACAGTTGGAGGACGTCCGCCGGGTCACGTTGAGCTTCCCGGACCAGACCAGCGTCGACTACCTGCGCACCCTCAGCGTGGCCAACGTGGTGGTGGTCCGCGACCAGCTCGCCGGCACCCCGTGGGAGGTGACCGTCGACAACCCGGTCGAGCAGCTCGGCATCACCCGCGACGACCGGGGCGACGTGGTGATCTTCCGGCTGTGACGGCGGGTGCCACGGCTCAGGCCGGTACCGGCTCCTTCGGCGCTTCCACGGCGGCCGGGCGGCGTCGCCACCGGTCCACCCAGGGCGCGTCCTCGGCACCGTCGAGCACCCCGCCGTCGGGATCGTCCGGGTAGGTCGCCCGGACCGCGTCCCGCTCCGGGTGCAGCACCTCCCGGACGATCAGCACGCAGAGCAGCAGGACGGTGCCCCAGCGCAGTGCCGCGGCGAGCACGAACACCCCTTCGGGGAAGACCGGCGTACCGGTGGCCGAGCCGAGCAGCTCGCCGTAGAAGGCGACGAAGTAGCCGACCTCGGCCAGTTGCCAGGCCAGGAAGGCACCCCACTTGGGGCGGGCCAGCACCAGCAGCGGCAGCAGCCAGAGCACGAACTGCTGCGACCAGACCTTGCTGGTCAGCAGGAAGGCGGCGACGACGAGGAAGGCGAGCGGGGCCAGCCGGGGACGCACGGGCGCCCGGACCGCCAGCACGGCCACCCCGAGGCAGGCCAGCCCGAAGAGGGCGTACGACAGGTAGTTGAGGGTGTGCACGTTGGCGCTGAGCCAGTCGAACGGCCCCTGGGACCCCGGGTCGCCCAGGTTGATCCGGCCGTCGAGGTAGCGGCCGATGTACCAGAGGGTGCCCCAGTCGATCGGCCGGGTGCTGTTCAGCTCGAAGAACCGGTTCCAGCCCTCCGGGTAGAGCAACGCCACCGGCAGGTTCACCGCGACCAGGGCGGCCAGTCCGGTGCCGAGCGCGGTCAGTGCGGCCCGGACCCGACCGGAGCGCAACCCGAGCACCAGGATCGGGCCGAGGATGAAGATCGGCCACATCTTGGCCGCACCGGCCAGACCGAGCAGCAGACCGGCGGTCGCCGGCCGGCGACGGGCCCAGGCGAACAGCCCGAAGGCAGCCACCCCGATGGCGAGCAGGTCCCAGTTGACGGTGGCGGTCAGCAGCAGTGCCGGGGCCAGTGCGAAGAGGGCGGCGTCCCAGGGTCGTCGGCGGCGCAGGGCGAGGATCACCGCCACCGTGGCCACCGCGAGCACGCTCAGCACCAGGGCGTTCGCGTTGTACGCCCACTGCCCCTGGTTGATTTCCGGATTGTCCTTGCCGAGGTGATACACGGGCAGCCCGAGCACCCCCATGAAGGCCCCGGTGAGCACCGGATACTCGACCGGGTGGTCCCGGTAGGGCACCTTGCCCTCGTTGAGCCCCTCGGCGTAGTAGAGCGCCAGCACGTCGCTGTAGCAGAACCGGGTGTACTGCACGTTGTTCTGCCAGGCCCCGGAGTGGCAGGGCGACTTCTGCACCCAGTGCAGGGCGAGCGTCAGACAGACCAGGGCCAGCACGATCCGGGTGGCGGTCCAGAACCGGCGCTCAGCGGTGGCCGGACGGTCCAGTGAGGTCGCGTGATCACCCAGCGGACCGCCGATCAGCTCCGAGGTGCCCCGGACGAAACCGTCCGAGCGGGACGGGTGGTCGGTCCGTGTGGACCCGGCGTCGGTGTCGGCGGTGGGCTCGGTGCTCATGTCCAGTCATCCTGCCGTATCGACATCCGCGACAGAAGCTCCTCGGGCCGAACGACAGCGACCGGGGCGATTCATCCGCCAAGAGTCACCTTCCGCTCGCCGGAGCGCAGCAGCCCCAACCACTTCGGGCCGGGCACGGGGGCACGCCGCACACCAACGTGCCCCCGTGCCATCAGCGGGGGCGGGCCAGGCGTCGGGCCCTCTCCTGACGACTCGGCAAGGCAGGGTCGGCCACCGCGCCAGCGCCCCACAGACGTGAACCGACCCGTACGCCGGTTCCCAGTCGTTCCGACACTCGAATCAATGCCTTACTTCCGTCCCTGGCCACCAGGTGGAAGTGCGACGGTTTCACTGGGTCAAGATCACCTCCCCAGGCGACCGTGCCGTCACAGTCAACGAGAATGTCCCGCACGATCTGCTCGTGGTGCGGCCAAAGCCGCTCGCTCCCGCCGAGGGGGTAGGCCCTCGGGTGCAGGGCTATCGCTGTGCCCGAAAGGTAGTTTGACTCGAAGTTCGCCCCGACTCGCCGGTTGATGTGATGGCCAAGGACACCACCCCCCTCACCTGTGTCCAGTGGCGCAATTTCGTAGTGCCAGCGCCTCGCGACATGTAACAGCACTGCGGCTGCCCCGTGGCACAGGGGCACAGTAGCCAGGGAACCCTCGATCCGGAAGCGGCCGATGGCCTTCTGGTCGATCCGCCAACCGTTGGCGGAGATGCTCCGCTTCCAACTTTCGGATCCCTCGGCCCGCACAGGGACACCAGGTACGAGCACGAACGACCCAGCGCCTGCCGCCGCAGCGCCGAGCAGGTTGCGCCTCGAAACCATAGCAGTTCTCCTACTCACCATTGACGAGGAAGGAAACACCCGGGTCGGAGTTTTCTCGCCAGACGTTATGATCCAATCCCCATGCCGGCTGGAATTCGTACTCCCGAATCTGGTTAAACGACCAATTCTCGGGAAGAGGAAAACCGAGGTTCCCAGAAAACCCCCAGGACATACCGGAGACAAACGACCATCGCGCACCGACCTCATGGGTGATCCGGGAGCAAACGTTACGCGATCCATAGACCCCAAATAGGTACCGACCACCCAGCTCGGCGAATGCCGCCTTGACCCCTTGGAAGTAAGGCCTAATATTATTGTCGATGTCGACGTCTAATGCGTCATAATCTACCGCGAAGTAGATGCAGGCCCCTGCTGGAATACGGAATCCGACAGCCTTCTGGTGAGCTACTACCGCTTGGTCGTAACCCTTGACGAAGGTAAAGTTCATCAACTCCGTCCCGTTGTATTGAAAAATAGGATAGAAACGCATGCCCGCGTCGATAATCACCTGTGGCTCGTGCGGCCTGAGCGCCTTAGCCAGGTAATAGGGGTCACTTGGGGGAAGATGCTCATCGAGGTAGCGGCCCACAATTCGGTAGCCGGCTGCCTTTAGTTGAGCGGCCCGAGTAGCGGTGATCTCACGAATGCAGTCACAGCCGGCTGCGGGCCTTTCGGTGTCCCCGCAGGAGACGAGCAGCTGAGCCCAGGTCGTGTAGTCGTTGGTACTGGTAACCGGGATCTGCGAAAAACGCTGAAATGCTCGCACCCAGTCGAGGTGGGTGCTGGTGACAGTGTCCGTGCCTATGTCTTCGGGGCGATACATCAGAGGTGTCTGGGGGTTGCCAGGTAGCATAGTCGGGGAGTTGAAGTAGCATGCCGATCGGAAAAGATAGCGCAGGTCGCCGGCGAGCGGACCAGAGCCGACCCCCCTCAGACCAGTTTGAGTACCAGGACCGAAGTAGCCGTTGATCGAGCTCGGCGGGATCCCGATCTCGTACTGGACAGCCATCATGAAACCCTGCTGTACGTCCCGAGAATAGATCCCGTCACAGGGCACAAGTCCCATCGCGGGGATATCGATCTCGGCCACGTATCGCAGGTTCAGGCGCCGTTGGATTTTCTGGATGTTGATGTCGCCGCCGGGTACCAGCCGGAACTGGTCCATCCGAAGAAGCGCCTTGAGGATGTCCGGCCACATCGCGTGCCGCATTGTCGAATTGGTGTAGGATAGCCCGGTGTCGGTATAGAACTGCTCGATCGCCGTTTGCGACTCGCCACTCCATAGGGCGTGACTGGTAGAGGCCCAGTATCCCTTGCACCACAACGCGCCGTTGTAGATCCGAATAAGGTTGGAACGAGACTCTTGACTGGGAAGTAAGTTGCGGTTCTTGACGGCGTTATAGGTACCCGGCCCGAAGCTCTGGACCGTGGGAGAGATGCCGAGTTCGTGCTGAAGCGCCTGGGTTAGAGATAGGACGGTGGACCAACCGGTACGTCCGTTCTCGGGGCATCGAAGGTAACCCGGGGCATTCGCGTAGGTGCCGTTAACCCAACGTTGCGCTGCGAAAATCTGGTAATCTGCAAATCCCGACCAAGGTACGGCCGGGTCTATCGTGGATCCTTCAACGGCGTACATGGTCAGGTTTCCCGGGCATTCGGTCTCGTACCCAAACGAGTGTGGCAGGATCCGGAGACCAGTCCGCGTAGGTGCCGCCGTGCGCAGATGCTCGATGAGCGCCCGATAGGCGCGGAGCATCGACTCTGTCGGATGCTGGTTCGCACGCATTAATGCACAGATTGAGTAGAATCCCGCATTGCGTCCCAACCCGTCGACTAGCCCAGCGTTTCCAGCGTTCGCCTCGCCTCGCTCATACCCACGCCCCTCGTAAATATTGCCATGAGGACAGATTAAAAAGTTGTAGCCAATATCCCCTTCAAACTCACCACCGCCGACGTGATTTTCATAGACGTCGGCGATATCGCGCCGACAAGCCTCTTCGTTTGGATAGTCACCATTCAACTGGGCGTTGCCGCGATAGTGAATGAATACTCCACCAATTGGATTCCAGCTGTTGTTACTGCTGGGCAAGGGTGCCGCTGACGCATGCCCCCGTCGCCCCTCGTCGACGTATTGACCCCATTGAGCCCGAGCATGAATGGTTATAGCCATTAGTATCTTATCCCTTTGCGTTCCCCGGCAACCATTGCCCTTTATCAGTAGAGCAGAGGTAAAGCATCATCCTGTCGGCCGAACAAATATACCTAGTTCTAGATAAGTGACTGCCTACAGCCACCTCCGCAGGCGATCGGTCGCATCGTCAGCCCGACTAGATAGACACCAGCACGGTGTTATACCATCTCTGAATGAAGGCGCAGAATAGTCCAACGGGACCGAGGCAGGTATCTCGACTCAAGCCGACCTGGGTGGCACTTCTCGGAGTTATTGTCGTTGCTCTAATACTGATCATTCCTATCCGGATCTTCGGTGCCGGCAGCCACGAAAAAGAGAGCTGCGGCAATGCTTTTTCAACGGACTTGACAGCTTGGCAAAATGTGCCAGACGGGGATTACTGGGAAAGAGCACAGCAAGCCTGCAATAGTCAACGGATCACCCGTGTTGCATCAGCCACAGGGGTAGTTTCAGTAACATTTTTTGCAGTAATGCTCCTGGACACTCGCCGTCGAAAATCATCACATAAGCCCGAGAAAAACACTTGATCTAGCGAAGCGTATTATCTTGACCAAATTTGTGACCTCTAGAGGACTATTGTGGCCACAACTCTTACCAAGCAAGCCTTCAGGGTGTGGCCCACAATTTGTGGGCCACACCCTTCCCGTTAGTACTTCGAAGTACAGTATACGATGCGCTTGCGATCGTTGTAATAATCATTTTCAGTATCGTATTGATAAAAACACGCACGTGCGAGAAGGTTTTTGTCATTAGCCATTCTCGACCAAGAACCACCAGTAGTTCGGCTATCATATGAGGCGCGGAGGGTAGTTCCAGAACTATTGAAGCTCTGCACCAACACGCCGCTCAGCCAGCCAATGCTGCCCGTTTGTCGCCCCCAAGCAGTCCGGCACCACGGGCTGTACCTTAGCTCGACATAGGTCGCCGAGGCGACCGTCCGTGCATCCTGGTAACAACCACCGCTACCGCTACCTACGACGGCATTGTACGTCTGCGGGTCTTTGTTGTCGCAAGGACTGCCACATCCCACGCTATCTGCACTGGCACTGCCGGGAACGGCAAGCGTGGCCGCGACCACAGTAAGGACAGCCACCAATCCCAGCCGCACCCTACGCAGCTGACGAAAGACCGGCCTATCTGCAGGCTTTCGGCTTCTCAAGATCGTCGACCTCCACACAATTGGGTGTTTGAGCACTGTAGGACTCGATTCCGTCCGCCACCATTCAATCGTGGACACTCCACAAAAGACAGGGCTAGATTTCTCATCTGAGTCCAGGTAGGATCCGAGCACAGAGCGTTACAGGCACGACAGGCCGGAAACCTCACAGCAACACAATCTGAATGAAGGCAGTTAGGAAAGTTCTGATGCAATACGCCTATTGCCATTTACCTGCCGCCACAAAAGACGCGGTCCATTATCGGGCATCCGCCACTACAATGAGCAGCTTTGCAGTACTATTTTAATCGCCATGGCCGAGCCCAATGAGACTGATGGCGCGAATTATCTAAACGGCATTTCGCTTGCAGCGGATTAGAAGAGCACTCACCCATCGTCAAAGCAAATCTACGATGTGATGGCCGATGCTCGCCCTACCGTGCCGACGTCCTAATGCCGTCGGCGGCCGGACGATGACAGTCCGGCCGCCGACGGCGATCGATTGTTCGGTCCCGGGGTCAGCCCGGGACCCGGTGCTCAGTCCTCGTCTTCGTTCTGGTTGCCGGGTCTTGGATTGAACCCGCCGCCGTCCTGCCCCGGCCCGCCCGGGCCGTTGTTGCCACCACCGCCGAAGCCCGGACACAACGGATCGGTCTGCGGGTTACAGCCGGGGCCGCCCGGGCCGCCGTTGTTGCCACCCGGACCACCAGGAACGGTCGGTGGGGCCTCCGGCTCCGGCGCCGGAGGCGGAGGCGGCGGGGGCGCCTCGCCGTTGCCGGCCTCCTGGTCGCCCATCCCGGTGATGTCCGGCAGCGACTCCTTGTCCTGGCCCTTCAGTGCCTCGTCCATGTACTTCTTCCACAGCATCGACGGGATCGTGCCACCGCCGATGTTGTTGCCGTCCTTGTCGAGGATCTTCGGCTTCTCCGGGTCCCGGCTGCCGATCCAGACCGCCGTGGCCAACTGCGGGGTGTAGCCGACCATCCAGGCGTGCGCGTTCTCCGCCGAGCCGGCGTGTTCCCAGGTGCCGGTCTTGCCGGCGGCCTGCCGACCGTCGTCCAGCTTGCCGTTCTGGCTCTTGGCGGTAATCTCCTTGAGCACCGCGGTCACCTCGTCGGCGACGTCCTTGCGGACCCGCTGCTCCGGGTCGAGCTTCTCCCCGGTGCCGGCGACCTTCTCCATCTTGCCGGTGTCCTTGTTCTGCCGCTCCACCGACAGGACGAAGTGCGCCTTGTTGTACTTGCCGCCGTTGGCCAGCGTGGCCAGACCGTTGGCGTGGTCGAGCACGGTGACCGGGTACTGCCCGTACCCGACGACCCGGTCGAACTTGCTCGGGGCGAGGTCCTCGGGCTTGTTCTTCATCAGGTCGTACGGCTTGGGCGGGTCGGTGGTCCACATGGTGCTGACGCCGGACTGCCGGGCCAGGTTGACCACCTTGGCCGGACCGATCTTCTCGGTCAGGTGGAAGAACGGCACGTTGTACGACTGGACGGTGGAGACCTCCAGGGTGCAGTTCTTGCCACAGATGCCGGCCCCCCGGTTGGCGTTCTGCACCTCGTTCTTGAAGCCTTCCGGCTTGAACGGGGTGGCGTCCCAGCGGGACTTGACCGAGATGCCGGCGTCGATCGCCGCCGCCAGGGTGTAGACCTTGAACGACGAGCCCGGCGGATGACCACCGACCAGGTCGCCGTTCTGGTTGGTGTTCTTGCCGGCGTAGTCGAAGTCCGCCCCGCTGTCACCACCGTAGTAGGCGAGCACCCGGCCGTTGCGCGGGTCGATCGAGACCACCGCCGCCATCAGGTTCTTCGGCTGGCCGGCGAGGACCGAGCCCTTGCGGCCCGGCTGGGCGGCCTTCTCCAGGGCGTTCTGCATCTTGGCGTTGATGGTGGTTCGGATCCGGTACCCGCCGCCGCGCAACTCGTCGACGCAGTTCGGCTTGTTCTCGGCGCCGGAGTTGCTGCACACCCCCCACTGCTCCAGCTCCGCCCGGACGTAGTTGACCACGTTGCCCTTGGGCGTGTTGACGCCGAAGCCGTTGCCGTCCTTGGCCTGCTTGGCCACCTTCGGGTACTCGGTGGGGCGTTCCGGCTTGCCGGGGGCGCCGATCCAGCCCTCGGCCTGCATGCCGTCCAGGACGTAGGTCCACCGGCCCTGCGCGTCGGGCAGGTTGACCGCCGGGTCGTACCCCTTGTGGGTGGCGGTGGCCTGCGGCTGCTTGATCATCGCGGCGAGGACCGCGCCCTCGGCGACGGTCAGGTCCTTGGCCCGCTTGTTGAAGAAGGTGCCGGCCGCGGCCTCGATGCCGTACGCGCCGCGCCCGAAGTAGATCACGTTGAGGTAGTGCTGCATGATCTCGGGCTTGTCCATCTGGTCATTGAGCTTGGAGGCGAGGATCGCCTCCTTGACCTTCCGGGCGTACGTGTCGTCCTTGAGGCTCTCGAACGCGTTGCGGGCGTACTGCTGGGTGATCGTCGAGGCACCCTGCCGGTCGCCGTTGGAGAGGTTGTTCCAGGCGGCCCGGGCGATGCCCTTGTAGTCGACGCCGGAGTGCCGGTAGAAGTTCCGGTCCTCGGCGGCGGCCACCGCGTGCTGGACGTGCTCCGGGATGTCCTTGATGGTGACGATCGTGCGGTTCTCGTTGCCGAGCTTGGCCACGACCGTCTTGTTGTCGCTGGCGTAGACGGTGGTGCTCAGCGGCAGCGGCACCTCGTCGGGCAGCACCACGGTGGTCGAGTAGTAGGTGAAACCGACCACGCCGAGCCCGGCCAGCATGACGAAGACCGCGAAGCTGGCGATCAGCATGTTGATCCGTTTGCGCTTCTTGGCCCGCTTCACCGCGTCCGGGTCGCCGCTGCGACCCCGGCGACCGGGACCACCCGGCCCCCCTGGGCCACCGGGTCCGCCGGGACCACCGGGTCCGCCGGAGACCGGGGAGACGGCCGCGCGGGCCACCGAGGCCCGGCCGGCCGAGCCGACGGCCGCCCCGCCCACCGCCGCCGCACCGACGCTGGCCCGGCCGGAGCCGGCACCGACGCTGGCCCGACCGGGCGCGGCGGTACCCACACTCGCACGACCGGCCGATCCGGAGCCGGGGGCCGGGGAGACCGGCACCGAGGCCCGACCGGAGCGGCCAGGGGTCGCACCGCCCGGGTACCCGCCGCCTGCCGGGGAGACCGGCACCGAGGCCCGGCCCGGCCCGGCCCGGCCGACCGACGCGCTGCCCGTACCCCTGGACGCCGGCGGCTGGGCCGCCCCGTAGGAACCGGACTGGGCACCGCCGTAGGAGCCGGGCGGCGACGCCGCGCCGCGGGCACCGGGCGGCTGGGCCGCCCCGTAGGAACTCTGTGGCCCCTGGGCCGGCGGTGAGGCCGCCCCCCGGACCGGTGCGGAGCCGCCGACCGAGGCCCGGCCGCTGGAGGCGGCCCCCCGAGGGGTGGCCGAGGCCGAGGCCCGGCCGGTCGGAGCCGCGTCGTCCTGCGCAGGTGACCAACCGGTCCCCGGCGGCCGGTACGCGTCATCCGCACCCGGGATCTGCGCCCGCCCATGCGGGGAACTGGGATCGCCGTACGAGTTCATTCCTCACACCCTGCCGGTCGCGGTGGGGCGCGGGTACGCCGCCACCGGTTTGCCGTGAGTTGAAACACCCGTCAGCACGTCCGACTCGGGTCGGTACGACCGGGTTGTTTCGCTACTAACCGGATCAATTACGCACAAGAGCTGCCAGCCGTCCCGCTCGTACACGATGCCGGGACCGACCGAGTCAGCCAGTTTCACCGTTGCGCCTCTCGCCTTCGCCGGGGGGTCGAGCCGGTGCCCGCCCCCGGGGTCACGGCACCGCCCATCGCGTCCTGCCCCGGACCGCCCTCCGGGTCGTCGACGAGCCCGTCCCGCCCGAGCAGGTACTGCTCCACGAGGTGGTTCCAGTCACAGCCGAGGCACACCTCCACCACGAAGACCTGGAACTCACGCAACGTCATCGCCAGCGCGGGCAGCTCGTCCCGGGTGCGGGCCTGGCCGGCGGACTGCTTGAGCTCGTCGCCGTAAATGTAGTGGACGTGCGTGAGGTTCTCACTACGGCAGATCGGGCAGCGCTCCTCGGTGGACTCGCCGTGGAAACGCGCGGCGTTCTTCAGATACGGCGAGGCGTCACAGACGTCGTACGTGCCGACCCGCCCGGCGAGGAGCTCACGCAGCACCGCCCGCTTCTGGAGCGAGTAGTCGACCACCTGGCGAGACCCACGCATGCGGCAAAGGGTACGCGGTCCGGACCGACGAGGCGACCACGGTAACGATGCGTGAGCGTGACACGCCGAAATCCGGGGTTTGCCCTACCCACCGCGAGGGGCTACGGTACCGATGTATCGGCCCGATACATCGAGGCGGGCACCGATACCGGTGAACGTCCAGGGGTGTGGGTGGGAAGGGGAGGCGCGTGCTCGAGCTCGCCATCCTCGGCCTCCTCCAGGAAGCCCCGATGCACGGATACGAGCTGCGCAAGGAGCTCACCGCGAAGCTCGGCGCCATCCGGGCGGCGATCAGCTACGGCTCGCTCTACCCGACGCTGCGCCGGTTGCAGACGGCGGGTTGGATCACCGAAGCCGCCGAGACGCCCGCGACGGCAGACGAGGTCCCCGCGCTGACCAGCCGGCGCGGGCGGGTGGTCTACGAGATCACCGCGGAGGGCAAGGAACGCTTCGCCGAGCTGATCGGGCAGGCCGGCCCCGAGACGTACGACGACACCGGCTTCGGCGTGCACTTCGCGTTCTTCGCCCGCACCGACCAGGCGACCCGGCTCCGCATCCTGGAGGGCCGCCGCCGCAAGATCGAGGAACGTCGTGAAGGCCTTCGCGACGTGCTCGGTCGGGCTGCCGAGCGGCTCGACGCGTACACCCTGGAACTTCAACGCCACGGCCTGGATGCCTGTGAGCGTGAGGTCCGCTGGCTGGAGGAGCTCATCGCCAACGAGCGCTCCGGCCGCGCACCGGCAGCCCCCGACCCGGGGACCGCCGGTGTTCGACGAGATGATCCCAACCCGCCCCCGCCTGGCGAGTCCAGGACAGAGCGGCCGTGATGAAGAAGAAGGAGGCAGACGCTATGGGCTCCGTCCGCGTCGCCATCGTCGGTGTGGGTAACTGCGCCTCGTCCCTGGTCCAGGGCGTGGAGTACTACCGCGACGCCGACCCGAACGACCGCGTTCCGGGTCTCATGCACGTCACCTTCGGCGACTACCACGTCTCGGACGTGGAGTTCGTGGCGGCGTTCGACGTGGACGCCAAGAAGGTGGGCATGGACCTCGCGGAGGCGATCATCGCCAGCGAGAACAACACCATCAAGCTCTGCGACGTACCGCCGACCGGCGTCAGCGTGCAGCGCGGCCCGACCTTCGACGGTCTGGGCCAGTACTACCGGGAGATCGTCCAGGAGTCCGGCGCCGAGCCGGTCGACGTGGCGCAGGCGCTGCGCGACGCCCAGGTCGACGTGGTCGTCTCCTACCTGCCGGTCGGCTCCGAGCAGGCCGACAAGTTCTACGCCCAGGCCGCGATCGACGCCGGTTGCGCGTTCGTCAACGCCCTGCCGGTCTTCATCGCCTCCGACCCGGAGTGGGCGCAGAAGTTCACCGACGCCGGCCTGCCGATCGTCGGCGACGACATCAAGAGCCAGGTCGGCGCCACCATCGTGCACCGCGCCCTGGCGAAGCTCTTCGAGGACCGCGGCGTCGAGCTGCTGCGCACGTACCAGCTCAACTTCGGCGGCAACATGGACTTCATGAACATGCTGGAGCGCAACCGCCTGGTCTCGAAGAAGATCTCGAAGACCCAGTCGGTCACCTCGCAGATCCCGCACGAGATGAGCAAGAGCGACGTGCACATCGGCCCGTCGGACCACGTGCCGTGGCTCGACGACCGCAAGTGGGCGTACATCCGCCTGGAGGGCCGCTCCTTCGGTGACACCCCGCTCAACGCGGAGCTGAAGCTGGAGGTGTGGGACTCGCCGAACTCGGCAGGTGTCATCATCGACGCCGTCCGGGCCGCGAAGATCGCCCTGGACCGCAAGATCGGTGGCCCGATCCTCTCGGCCTCCTCCTACTTCATGAAGTCCCCCCCGGTGCAGTACGCCGACCACGAGGCGCACGCCGCCGTCGAGGGATTCATCACCGGCGAGGTCGAGCGCTGACCCGCTGAACACCAGCAGCACCGCCGAGGGCCGGGTCCGCGTGGACCCGGCCCTCGCCGTCGGTCACTCCGACATCTCCAGGTACGGCGACAGCCGTATGGCCAGTTCCTCAACCGAGTCGACCTCGCCACTGGTCAACGCATCGGTGAGGGCCATCCGGTCCTTGGCGGGCATGTTCAACAACATGTCGGCCCGTTCCAGGCAGACGTCCAGCGCCGTCCAGGCAAGGCTGGCGTTCCACAGGTCGAGCGGACGCCAGACCATGATCCCGTGCAGGAGGGCTGCTACCTGGTTCAACAGCTCGGGGTAGACCCGGCCGTCCAACAGACGTGCGTGAGGACGGGCGGCAGCGGCGACGAGGATCCCCCCGTCCCGCACCACGGTTCGTGAGGCCGTGCAACTGGAGAGCAGGAGCAGCAGGTCTTCGGCGTCGGGCCAGGCTCGCGTCACCGGTCCCCCAACATCTCGTAGAACTCTGCGTTCCGCTCACGAACCCGCCTAGCGGCCTGGCGGGTCCACTCGTTGCGCGCCTGGCGGTCGAGGTACTCCTGGATGGCCAGCTCGACGGTCTTGTGCATCGAGCGATGCTCAGCCTCGGCCAGCTCACGGAGCCGCTGTTCGATTTCGGGCTTGAGCGTCAGGGTGAAGGCCATACCACTTTTGTATAGCTCTTCAGGGGGCGCGTCAACCACGCTTGGCACTACCTCTTCCTCCTTGTTGATTGATCATGAGCCGCCCGGGTGTTGATCCGAGCACGGCCGCCGGCAGGCCGCATACCGACCAACGGCAGGGCAGCGAGGCCGGACGCGGAGACATGAGAACCAGATGTGTTACCGCCGCCCCGCCCGTCGAGCTGGTACACGTCCAGCCAGCACCAACCGTCGTAGGTGACCAGGTCGTCGCGGACCCGGATCACCCGAGCCAGGAACGGCCGACTGGCAAACTGGATGCCGGCCACCCGGGTCACCTGCACCACCTCGCCGGCCCTCACCACCCGTACCGCCGCCAGGCCCGGATCCGGGCCCGCGCCACCTCGACCGCCGGGCACCAGCCGACGCAACAGGCCTGACACCTGTGGTGCCGGTGGAATTCGAGCACCCGCCAGGCGGAGCGGACCAGACCGGGAAGCCGCCGCCCGGTCACCACCGCGACCTGGCCGCCCGGCCGACGGGATCGCCGCCGGGCACCCGCCCCGACTCGCGCGCCGGCCGCGGCTCGCGCACCCGCCCCGGCTCGCGCGCCCGCCGCGGCTCGCGCGCCGGCCGCCAGCGAAGCAGGGCCACCAGGCGAGACGCCGGCACCGCCCCGGGCAGCACCGGCAGCCCCAGCTCGACAAGCCGGTCGGCCGCCGCGTTGGCCGGCCGGCACGGCCCCGGCACGCGGGCAGATCCGGCACGAGCCACCCCGGTCGGGTACGTGCGCGGCGATGATCTCGTGTGCGGCACGGCTCTCCAACCGCGCCCGACTCTCGTGCAGCCCCATCGACGGCGTACCCCTCGCAGGATGGGGCGGACGCGCGGCCCGGCACCGCCGCGAGGGGGATTCGCGGCGGGGACCACGCGCCCGCCCGGCTCGACGCCCGGGTGCGCTGTCGGGTCCGCGCACCCAGGCCCACAACCGAGGGGGTACGCACCACGCACGCGCGCCGGTGCCCGCTCCTGACGGGTACGGCGTGGTAGACAGTCGGGGAGTCGTTCCCCGGGACGCCGTCCAGCGTGATGTGTCTCCCGTTCGGCTCGTTGCCGGACCGGGGTGGGCAATGCCGCCAAGCCGACCCACCCCGGTCCGCCCTACCTCGACCACTGATCACCTTCGGTAACCACAGCCACACGCAGCCAGATGGTGCCGAACGAACATACGTTCACGCTTCGCGCGCAATGGCTCGGCGTCAGCACCCGCAGCGGCAACGGCAGCGCCAACTGCGTCGAAGCCGGGCCGGTGCTCGACGGCAGCGGCCGGTTCGCCGTACGCGACAGCAAGGACCGCACCGGCCCCACCCTGCTCTTCCCCGCAGCCGACTGGACCACCTTCCTCAGCAGCCTCCCTTCCCCACCTGCCTAGCCAGCGGTTGCCGATCCACCAGGCAACGGGCCGGGGCGGGGCGGGGCGGGGCGGGAAAGCCCTTCCGGCGTGAGAAGGGTGCCCTTCTATACCGAAAGCGTTAACAGGGGGCCCTTTCTTACCCGTCAGGACCAGGCGCGGCGGAGGGCGACGCCGGCTTCGAGTTCCAGGAGCTTCACCTTGCGGGGTAGGCCGCCACCGAAGCCGACCAGCTTCCCGCCCGCACCGACGATCCGGTGGCAGGGGACGATCACCGGCACCGGATTGCGGTTGCAGGCGACCCCGACCGCCCGCGCGGCCCCCGGATCGCCGAGGGCCCTGGCCACCTGGCCGTAGGTAAGCGTCTCCCCGTACGGAATCAGGGTCATCTCTCGCCAGACCGCCCGCTCGAACTCCGAGCCCCGGCGCAGCACCACCGGCACGGTGAACTCGGTCAGCTCTCCCGCGAAGTACGCCCGCAGCTCACCGACCGCCTGCCGATCCAGCTCGGCATCGGGGGCCTCCACCGCCGAGGGCACCCGGCCGAAGTGCGCTCCGCACACCCCGCCGGAGTCGGTAGCCACCGAGAACTCACCGATCGGTGAGTCGACCACGATCCAGCGCATGCGCCCATAGTTCCCGGTCCCGCCGGCACAGCTGCAGGCAGTCCCATCACGGCGGCCTTACGGGGCCTGACGAATCTCCTCGCCAACCTCGGCGCGTCGCAGAACGTCGTGCCGACGCCGGTCACCGAGAACGCACCGATCGAAAAGTCGAGCACGATCCGACGCGCCCCAGCATCTTCCCCGACCACCGCCACCAACGGTTATGGGGAGATCTGTGGCTGCCATAGCAACCACAGATCTCCCCAAAGGCCCGGTTGGCGCGAATGCCACGCGCATCGGTCCCGGAAAGATCGACTACTTCCGGGCTGAGCCACTCAGTCCCGCTGGCGGGCCTGTCCCCGCGTAAGAAGGGGCCCCTTCTATACCGGAAGCGTTAACAAGGGACCCTTCCTTACATCAGGCGGCGGAGAAGTAGAACTTTTCGCCGTTGCCGAGGCCCAGGGTCTCGCTTTCCCAGTTGATGTTGCGGCTGGAGATGAGCTGGCTGGTGCCGGCGCTGCCGGCGGTGACGGCCTGCACATCGATGTAGGCCCGCACGTAGACGGTGCCGTCCGGGTTGTAGTCCAGGAAGTCGAAGACCTGCCAGTCACCGATGGAGGTGCTCCGGGCCACCAGCGGCTTGCTGCCGGCGCTCTCCGCGGTGACGTACTTGCCGTTGGAGAGGGCCTTCAGGGCGAAGTAGCCGCCGTCGAGGTTGACCACCTCGAACTTCTCCCAGGTGCTCACGCTGGTCTTGCTGGGGACCAGCGGGGACTTGCCGGCACTGGGCGTGGTGACGAACTTGTTGCTGGCGCGGGACTTGATGCTGACCACCGGCGCCGGGGCGTCGAGGTCGAACTTCTCCCAGGTGCTGATGCTGGTCTTGCTGGCGATCAGCGGGGACTTGCCGGCGCTGGGCGTGGTCACGTACTTGCCGTTGACCGTGGCCTTGAGGCTGACCGTACCGTCGGTGTTGTGGACGAGCTGGAACTTCTCCCAGCCGCCGATCGCCGACGCCTTGGCCAGCAGCGGGCCGGTGCCCTTGCTCTGTGCGGTGACGAACTTGCCGTTGGCCTTGGCGCGCAGGCCCACCAGCCCACCGCCGGCGTCGACGATGTCGTACTTCTCCCAGCCGCCGAGCACGCCGGCCTTGGCCAGCAGGGGCTGGGTGCCCTTGCTCTGCGCGGTCACGTAGGCCCCGTTGGAGCGGGCCTTCAGGCCGAAGGAGCTGCGGGCCACCGAGTTCTTGCCGACCCGCAGCATCCGGTCGATCGAACCGTAGCTGTCGTGCACGGCGCCGGCCGACCCGTTGGTGACGATCGCATCCCGGACCTGCTTCGGGGTGAGGGCCTTGTTCGCCTGCAGCAGCAGGGCCGCGGCCCCGGCCACGTGCGGCGACGCCATCGAGGTGCCGTTGAAGGCGATGCTGCCGCTGCTGGTGCCGGCCTTGGCCGAGACGATGCTCGCCCCGGGGGCGAAGATGTCCAGGCAGCTGCCGTAGTTGGAGAACCAGGCCCGGTAGTCGATCCGGTCGGTGGCTCCCACGGTGATGGCCGCCGGAACGGCCGCCGGGGAGACCTCGCAGGCGTTCTGCATGCTGTTGCCGGCCGCGACGGCGTAGGTCAGGCCACTTGAGATGGACCGGTTGACCGCGTCGTCGACGGCCATGTTGATGCCGCCGAAGCCGAGGCTCATGTTGACCACGGCCGGCTTGGCCGCGTTGGCGGTCACCCAGTCGACGGCAGCGAGGATCTGCTCGCTGGAGCCGCTGCCGTAGCAGTCCAGCACCCGGACGGCGACCAGGTCGACCTCCTTGGCCACCCCGTACTTCGTGCCGCCGACGGTGCCGGCGACGTGGGTGCCGTGCCCGTCGCAGTCCTCGGCGATCGGGTCGTCGTCGACGAAGTCCCAGCCGTTGACGGCCCGACCACCGAAGTCGGCGTGCTTGACGTCGATACCGGTGTCGATGACGTACGCGGTGACGCCCTTGCCGGTGGCCGAGTAGGAGTAGGAGTTGTTCAGCTTCGGGGTCACCTGGTCGATCCGGTCCAGCCCCCAGGAGGGCGGGCTGGGCTGGCTGGCCGAGGCGGTGGCCCGCTGGACCTGCTCGACGTAGGCCACGGCCGGGTCGGCCGCGACCTGCTGGGCCTGCCGCCGGGTCATGGCGGCGGAGTAGCCGTTCAGGGCCTTGGTGTAGACCTTGCGGACCTTGCCGCCGTTGGCCCTGGTCAGGGCCGAGGCGGTGGAGCGGACCGTGGTGGCACTCGCCTTGCCCTTGAGCACGACGATGTACCGGTCCGGCACGGCACCCGGGTGTTCGGTGCCGCGCACGGGTGCCCGCTGACTGTCGCCCGGGGCCGCCAGCGCGGCGGATCCGGTGACGGCGCAGGCGACGGAGGTAGCGCAGACGAGGGCGAGCCCGGCCGCCGCAGAGCGGCCTATCACGCCACGACGTATCACTGTGTGAACTCCCCGTTGGGTCGTCGGCGTCCATCCTGGCCGCCGAGGAGCGAATGGCCCGGCCGGGCGAAGACTCGCGAGGGGGCCGGGTTGATCCTGCACCATCATGGATGGTGGTCAACGGATTTCGGCTCAGCCGAACGGTCGATACGCCAGCGTTTCGTCGTCACATTCACGACACCGCCGGGAAGGACGGTCCACACCGGACCGGTCAGTCGAGGATGCCCTGCTCGCGGGCCCAGCGCAGCAGCTCCGCCTCGGCCGCGTCGCGGTCCAGCGGGCCGTGTTCCAGGCGCTGTTCCTTCAGGTGCTTCCAGGCCCGTCCGACCATCGGCCCCGGCGGTACGCCGAGCAGCGCCATGATGTCGTTGCCGTCCAGGTCGGGGCGGACCCGGGCGAGGTCCTCCTCGGCGGCGATCCGGGCGATCCGCTCCTCCAGCGCGTCGTAGTCGCCGGCCAGTTGGGCGGCCTTGCGCCGGTTGCGGGTGGTGCAGTCCGAGCGGGTCAGCTTGTGCAGCCGGGTCAGCAGGTCACCGGCGTCGGTGACGTACCGGCGCACCGCCGAGTCGGTCCACTCGCCCCGGCCGTACCCGTAGAAGCGCAGGTGCAGGCCGACCAGCTTGACCACCTGGCTGGTGACGTCCTTGGGGTAGCGCAACGCCTTCATCCGGGCCTTGGTCAGCCGGGCCCCCACCACCTCGTGGTGGTGGAAGCTGACCCGGCCGTCCGGGCCGACCGCCTTGGTCGCCGGCTTGCCCACGTCGTGCATGAGCGCGGCCATCCGCAGCACGAAGTCGGGCCCGTCGGACTCCATCGAGATCGCGTTGCCGACCACGGTCAGGGTGTGCTCGTAGACGTCCTTGTGCTGGGCGTGCTCGTCGATCTCCAGCTTGAGCCCGGTCAGCTCGGGCAGGAAACGCTCGGCCAGGCCGGTGTCGACAAGCAGCCGCAGCCCGGTGATCGGGTCCGCGCCGCAGAGCAGCTTGGTGAACTCGTCGCGGATCCGCTCGGCGGTGATCCGGTCCAGGTCGGCGGCCATCCGGGTCATCGCCGTCCGGACGTCGGGGTGCACCGCGAAGCGCAGCTGGGCGGCGAACCGCGCCGCCCGCAGCATCCGCAGCGGGTCGTCGCCGAAGGACTCCCGCGGCGTTCCGGGGGTACGGACGAGCTTGGCGGCCAGGTCGTCCAACCCGCCGTACGGGTCGGTGAACCGGTGCTCGGGCAGGCTCACCGCCATCGCGTTGACGGTGAAGTCCCGCCGCCGCAGGTCGTCGGCGAGGCTCGTGCCGTACTCGACCACCGGGTTCCGGCTGACCTGGTCGTACGCCTCGGCCCGGAAGGTGGTGATCTCCAGTCGCAGCCCGTCGCGCTGGGCCCCGATGGTGCCGAACTCCCGACCGGTCTCCCAGATCGCCTCGGCCCAGCCCTTGATGATCCGCAGCGTCTGGTCGGGGTGCGCGTCGGTGCAGAAGTCCAGGTCGTCGCCGAGCCGGCCGAGCAGCGCGTCCCGGACCGAACCGCCCACCAGGTGCAGCTCATGACCGGCCCGCGCGAACCGGCGGCCCAGCTCGTCGGCGACCGGGGAGACCCGGAGCAGTTCGGCGACGGCGTTGCGCTGCGCGGCGGTGAGATCGCGACGGTCGGTGACGGGGGGTACGGAGGCCTCGGACATGGGATCGCCAGACTATCGGGCGGCCGACCGCGGATATCCGCCGGGCGCGGGTAACCGCTACCGATTGACTAAGGTCTTGGGCGTGCGGGCCGGGACCCGGGCCGTGGAGAACCTGGGAGGCGACAGATGAGCGGCGGGCTCTACCGCAGCGCGAACTCCGCGCAGGGTGGCTGGCCGCCGCCGGACGACGGCGCGACCTTCATCTCCGCCGAGCCGTTGAACCAGCCCGGGGTGGAGGCGACCGCGCCGCCGCCGGAGGTGGTCGCCGAGACCAGCGCCGCCGCCAACAGCGCGGTGATGGCGCTGGGCAGCCTGGTCAGCCGGGGTACCGGCTTCATCCGGAACCTGATGATCGGCGCCGCGCTGGGCAACCTGGTAGGCAACGTCTACACCACGTCGATCTTCCTGCCCAACCAGGTGTACGAGTTCCTCCTCGGTGGCGTACTGACCAGCGTGCTGATCCCGGTGCTGGTCCGGCGCAGCAAGTCCGACCCGGACCGGGGCGAGGCGTACGCCCAGCGGCTGCTCACCCTGGCGGTGCTCGCCCTGGCCAGCGCGGTCCTCATCGCGGTCCTCGCGGCACCGGTGCTGACCAGCCTGTACGCCGGCGGCAAGGACCAGGACTACACCGGCCTGGTCACCAAGCTGTCGTACCTGATGTTGCCGATGTTGTTCTTCACCGGGTTGAGCGCGCTGATCGCCGCGGTGCTGAACACCCGGGGGCACTTCGCCGCGCCGATGTGGGCGCCGATCCTCAACAACCTGGTGGTCATCGGGGTCTTCGGCCTCTACATCGTGGTCTACGGCGCGCAGGCGCAGAGCCCCGGTGACCTGGGCTGGGGGCAGATCCTGCTGGTCGGCGGCGGCACCCTGTTCGGGGTGGCGGTGCAGGCGATGGGCCTGTTGCCGGCGCTGCGCAAGGTCGGCTTCCGGTGGAAGGCCCGGTTCGACTTCCGTCAGCTGGGCCTCGCCGAGCTGGCCAAGCTCGGCGCGTGGATGTTCTGCTACGTCGCGGTCAACCAGCTCGGCCTCTTCGTGGTGGTCAACCTGCTCACCCGGGCCGCCGACGAGGACAGCGCCGGTCTGCTGATCTACAACAACGTCTTCCTGCTGATGATGATGGCGCACGGCATCATCGCCGTGTCGATCATCACCGCGCTGATGCCCCGGATGAGCGCCGCCGCCGCCGACGGCCGTTTCCACGACCTCACCGCCGACCTGTCCCGGGGTACCCGGATGGTCACCGCGGTGCTCGCCCCGATCGCGGTCTGTTACGCGGTGCTGGCCGCGCCGATCTCGGTGGTGGTCTTCCGGTACGGCGCGTTCACCGGCGACAACGCGGTGGCCACCTCGACCGTGCTGCTGGTGGCGGCGGTCGGGCTGGTCCCCTTCGCGATCAGCCAGCTCTTCACCTTCGCCTTCTACGCCCTGCCGGACACCCGGACCCCGGCGCTGGTGAACATCCCGGTGGTGGTGCTGCGGGTGCTGCTGCAGGTCGGGCTCTTCGTGGCCTTCTCGGCCACCTTCGCGGCGGCCGGCATGATGCTCGGCAACGCGGTGTCGTACGTGGCGGCGGCGGTGCTCTCCGCGATGCTGCTGCGCCCCCGGGTGGGCCGGATCGGGCTCGGCGACATCATGCGAACCATGGGCAAGGTGGTCGTCGCCGCCGTCGGCGCGGCCCTGGTCGGTCTGCTGGTGGTCAGCCTGCTCCCCGGTGACCGGGCGGAGCTGAGCTGGCTGGCGGCGGCGGCGCAGCTCGCGATCGGCGGCGCGGTGATCGGCGGGACGTACCTCGGTCTGGCGATGCTGCTGCGGATCGGGGAGATCACCGAGGTGGTCGGCATGGTCCGCCGGAAGCTCGGTCGCTGAGTCCGCCGTCGGTGCCGGCGGTGACACGCCCAGGTGCGAAACTTTCCTCCGGTACGGAAAGTGAGCAACGATCACCAGCCTGGGGATGAGCCTGTGGATAACTCCGCGATTCGCGGGTGAACCACCCTTTCAGCCTGTGGATAACTAACCGTAAGGTTGAGCATGGGGGGACCGTCGGTGGGAATCTGGAGGACGTCGCCGGGGCAGCCCCTGCGTCGACTCCCCGCCGGGAACCTCTAGATTGGTTGGTACATGTGCCAGCAACGCGGCTGACATCGGCCGTAACCGGACGAGATCCCCAGCTTCCGACACCCTGCCGGGTACGGCCGAAAGATGACATGTCGGAGGGCCGACCAACCCGGGTAAGGTCGCTCTCGACGGATACGGCACACCCCGGCGCTCCGCGTCGACCCGGTCGGCCGGTTCCATCGAAGGCAGAGCGGAAAGCCACATGCCCAGCAGCGCGGGTCCATCGATCGACACGATCACCGAGGGAGGACGGGTGACCCAGGTCGGCGAGGGTCAGGATACGGCGGAGAGCGCACCGCCGGTCGCCACCTTCGGTGCTCCCACAGCCGGTGAGATTCTCGCCGAGCGGTACGAGCTGGTCGAGCACATCAACAACGACAGTGCGGGCCGGCTGGTCTGGCGCGGGGTCGACGTCATCCTGCGCCGGCCGGTCGCGGTCGTGCTGCGCTACCCCGGCGGCGACTCGGCCACCGAGATGCTGCAGGCCGCCGTCGCCGCCAGCCGGGTCATCCACC
Source organism: Micromonospora yangpuensis (assembly GCF_900091615.1). Classification (NCBI taxonomy): domain Bacteria; kingdom Bacillati; phylum Actinomycetota; class Actinomycetes; order Micromonosporales; family Micromonosporaceae; genus Micromonospora; species Micromonospora yangpuensis. The sequence goes on from NZ_FMIA01000002.1 coordinate 93,663, forward strand.
CCAACCTGGTAGGCGTCTACGACGCCATCGACGAGGCCGACCGGGCGTACGTGGTCCGCGAGTGGGTGGACGGCCAGTCGCTGCGGGAGCTGGTGGCCCACGGGCCGCTGGACCCGGCGCGGGCCACCGCCATCGGCAACGCCGTGGCCAGTGCGATGGCCGCGGTGCACGCCACCGGCATGGTGCACGGCAACGTGCACCCCGGCACCGTCATGATCAGCGATGACGGCCGGGTGGTGCTGGCGGACGCGCGCACCGACGGCGGGGACAGCCAGGAGAACGACATCCGGGCCATCGGCGGGGTGCTCTACTTCGCCCTGACCGGCCACTGGCCGCACGCCGAGGTTCCGCTGCGGGGTGCCACCGCCGGGCACGGCCGGGCCGCCATCGGCGACGCGGTGCGCGACGCCAGCGGCACGCTCGCCGCGCCACGGCAGGTCCGGGCCGGCGTGCCGGCGTACCTCGACGACCTGACCATGGACCTGCTCGACCCGGCGATCGAGCCGCCCTCGTCGGACGTGCTCGCCGCCGAACTGGCCCGTCTGGACATCCCCGGCGAGGAGCAGTTCCTGGAGCCGACCGGGCCGCTGCGCTTCGCCGCCGACACCGGCGAGGAGCCCTCACCGCTGGCCGCCGCCGGTGGCCGCAAGGTCGCCGTCGGCATCGCCGGCGTGCTCACCGTCGCCCTGGTGGCGATCCTCGTCGGCATCAGCGTCTGGGGCGGTGACGAGCAGCAGGACCCGGAGAACACCCCGGCGGCCCTGCCCTCGGCAAGCGCCCCGGTGGCCGAGGACACCACCCCGCCGGCGGCCCAGGTCCGCAAGCTCGACATCGCCGGCGCCCGGGTCATCGACCCGGACAGCCGGGACCGGCTCGGGCTCGACGGCGTCGAGAAGGCGTACGACGGCGACCAGGACGAGGGCTGGGCCACCCAGACCTATCGCGGGGCACCGAACTTCGGCGGCTACAAGCGCGGCATGGGTGTCTGGATCGACCTCGGCACCGAGCGCACCGTCAAGTCGGTCCAGGTCAACCTCTCCGCCGTCGGCGTCTCCGCCCAACTGCTCTCCGGCACGATCGACGCGCCGTCGACGAACGCCGGCGACGACCGGATCATCAAGGAGTACGCCAAGGCCCCGATCGGGCAGCCGTTCGAGGACCACGACGGCACCACGATGACCTTCAACGGCTTCGACGCCGACGCCAAGTACCGCTACCTGCTGTTCTGGATCACCGAGCTGCCCCCCACCGACGGCGGCTTCAAGGTCGGCGTCCAGGAGATCACGGTCCAGGGGTCGTGACCGGGGCGGGACGCGGCTCCGACGTACCCCGGGTGTGACGATGGCCGGCGGCGAGCGGACCTCCGGGCCGGCGACGAACGTCACCGGCCCGGTGACCACCGGCCCGCCACCGGTCCAGGCCCCGGCGGTACCGGAGGTCTCCGACCTCGACCTGCTGCACGCCCACGTCGCCGGCGACCGGCACGCCTTCACCGAGCTGTTCCAGCGGCACCGTGACCGGCTCTGGGCGGTGGCGGTGCGTACCGCCGGTGACCGGGAGGAGGCCGCCGACGCGTTGCAGGACGCGATGCTGTCGGCCCACCGCGCGGCGGCCGGGTTCCGGGGCGACTCGGCCGTGACGACCTGGCTGCACCGGATCGTGGTGAACGCCTGCCTGGACCGGATCCGGCGCCGCAAGGCCCATCCCACGGTGCCGCTGCCGGACGGGTTCCGTCCGGACGAGGACGGCCGGGTTACCGGCGGCGTCGAGCCGGTCGCTCCCGCGCCGGACCACGACACCGCGTTGGTGGTCCGCCAGGCGCTGGCCGAGTTGCCGGTGGAGCAACGCGCCGCGCTCGTCCTGGTCGACGTGCAGGGCTACCCGGTCGCCGAGGTGGCCCGGATCCTCGGCGTGGCCGAGGGCACGGTCAAGAGCCGGTGTGCCCGGGGGCGGGCCCGGCTGGCGGTACGGCTCGGACACCTGCGACCCACCTCGGGCGGCGCCCGCCAGACCGCGGAGAGCGCCCGCCAGACCGCGGAGAGCGCCCGTGAGACGGCAGGCAGCGGCCGCCCCACCTCGGGCAGTGGTGCCACCACTGGCCCGGTCGGCGTGCCACCGGTCACGCCAGGGAACCGTCGAGCCGTGGACGGCGTCGGATCGGCGTCGGGGCGTTCCCGACGCGACCCCATGCGGGAGGAATCGTGACGGCCGGGGAGTTCCGGGAGGTCGACCTCGACCTGCTCGCCGACTACCTCGGCGGCGCGCTGGACGGCACCCCGGACGAGTCCGTCGTCGCCCGGCTGGTCGCCGAGGACCCGGCCTGGGGTGCCACGTATCAGCGGCTCTCCGCCGCCCTGCCCGCGGTCCAGGCCGACCTGGTCGACTGGAGTGCGTCCACCCCGGCGCTGCCGGCAGCGGTAGCCGACCGGATCACCGCCGCGCTCGCCGCCCAGCCGCCGTTGAGCGCCGAGCCGCGACCGACCGTTCAGGAGCCGCTCACCGCCGGGGAACCGCTCACCGTCGAGGAGCCCGTCGCCGCCCAGCCGCCGCTCGGTGCTGCCGCTGCCGCAGGGCCACTCGCCGGGGTGGGTGAGCGGCGACGGCAGCCGCCCGCTCCCCGGTCGGCGGACGGCTCCGGCGGCTCCGGCGGCTTGAGTGGTCCGGGCGGCCCAGGTAGCTCGGGCGGCTCGACCGGGCCCGGTCGACGACGGCGGCGGTGGGCCCGGATCGCCGGTCCGGTCGCGGTCGCCGCGGCGTCGCTCGCGGTCGTCGGCCTCGGTGTCGACCGGTGGGTCACCGGTGGTGACGACCGGGCGGCGGACACGGCGCTGAGCGAGACCGCCCCGGAGGCGGCCGGGCCGATGGCCGCGATGCCCTTCACCCTCACCGCCGTACCCGGGTTGAGCAGCGGTGTCGACCACACGGCCGAGACGCTGGCGGCCGGTGGCCTGGCCCCGGCCGTACCCCGGCAGTTCGGCACCCACGCGGACGGGCCCGCACGCGGCACGGACGGCCCGGACCGGGCCACCGAAGAGCAGCGACGGCAGGTCCCGGCCGCCCTGGCCCGGCTCACCGACCGGCCGGCGTTGGACGCCTGCCTGGCCGGGATCGCCGGCGCACACGGCAGCTCGCCGATCGTCGTCCAGGTGCTCGACTACGCCACCTTCGAGCGGCAGCCGGCGCTGGTCGTGGAGTTCGTCGACGCCCGGGGTGCCCGGTGGGCCTGGGCCAGCGGCCCGCGCTGCGGCCTCGACGGCTCCGGCGCGGACACCCGCTACCAGGCACGGGTAGGGTGAGGTCGCGGTCATCGGTGCGGGCGACGGTGACCGCACACGTGACGGAACCCACCGGCTGACCGGTTCGGGAATTCCCGGTTCGTGCGATGACGTTCTGCAAGTCAGCGCCGGCGCCGCTGAACCCGTCGGCACCCGGATCGCCATCGTCCCGGCGGCAGGTCGGAACGGACGGCGACAACACACATCAGGAGACGGCAGTGGAAGAGGTCCGAAACCTCATCATCATCGGCTCCGGGCCAGCCGGTTACACGGCGGCGGTCTACGCCGCCCGCGCCAACCTCAATCCTCTGGTCATCGAGGGCTCGCAGTCCGGCGGCGCGCTGATGACCACCACCGAGGTGGAGAACTTCCCCGGCTTCGCCGACGGCATCCTCGGCCCCGAGCTGATGGACAACATGCGCAAGCAGGCCGAGCGGTTCGGTGCGGAGTTCCTCACCGACGACGTGACCCGGGTCGAGCTGGTCGACACCGGCACCCCGGGCTCCGACGCGGCCAGCACGGTCTGGGTGGGCGAGAGCACGTACCGGGCCCGCGCTGTCATCCTCACCACCGGTTCCGCCTGGCGGCCCCTCGGCGTGCCGGGCGAGCAGGAGTACCTCGGCCACGGCGTGTCGTCCTGTGCCACCTGTGACGGCTTCTTCTTCCGCAACCAGAACATCATCGTCGTCGGTGGTGGTGACTCGGCGATGGAGGAGGCCAGCTTCCTGACCCGGTTCGCCGAGTCGGTCACCATCGTGCACCGGCGTGACTCGTTCCGGGCCAGCAAGATCATGGCCGAGCGGGCGTTGAGCAACGAGAAGATCAAGGTGGAGTGGAACTCGGTGGTCGAGGAGATCCTCGGCGCCGACGGCAAGGTGACCGGGGCCCGCATCCGCAACGCGCACACCGGCGAGAGCAAGGTGCTGGACGTGACGGGGGTCTTCGTGGCCATCGGCCACGACCCGCGCAGCGAACTCTTCCGTGGTCAGGTGGAGCTCGACGACGAGGGGTACGTGAAGGTCGACGCCCCCGGCACCCGCACCAACGTGCCAGGCGTCTTCGCCGCCGGTGACCTGGTCGACCACACCTACCGACAGGCGATCACCGCCGCCGGCACGGGCTGCGCCGCCGCCCTCGACGCCGAGCGCTTCATCGCCACCCTGAGCTGAGAGAAACCGAACACTTCCCGGAGGAGGGTCATAGTGGGAACGACCAAGGCGGTCACCGACGCCAGTTTCGCCAGTGACGTGCTGAAGTCCGACAAGCCGGTACTTGTGGACTTCTGGGCCGAGTGGTGCGGGCCGTGCCGGAAGGTCTCGCCGCTGCTGGAGGAGATCGCGGGCGAGATGGCCGACCAGGTCACCATCGTCAAGCTCAACATCGACGAGAACCCGGAGACCGCACGGGCCTACCGGGTGATGTCGGTGCCGACCCTCACCGTCTTCAAGGGCGGCGAGCCGGTCCAGTCGATCGCCGGGGCCAAGCCCAAGGGCGAACTGGTCAGGCTGATCCAGTCCGCGCTCTGACCCCACCTGCCACGAAGCCCGTCACCCTCCCGGGGTGACGGGCTTCGGTGCGTCCGGGCCCGGGTCCCGTCGGGCCACGCCGGCGGGCCGGGCGGGCCCGGTCCTGGTCACGGCAACCGACCGCGCGGCGTGAACAGCCACGGTACGCTCCGTAGGCGGCCGCAAAGAGGGGTGTCCTTCGTCGACCTACCGGTCGTTCGGCAGCGGTCAGGCTGGTCAGCATCCGCACAGAGGGGGTCGTGCGTGCGTCCGATCCGACCCGGTGACCGGGGAGCCGCGGTGCGGGAGATCCGGTCCGTGCTGACCGGGCTCGACCTGCTCGCCCCCTCCGACGGGCGCAACTGCGACGAGTTCGACCTCGACACCGAGCGCGCGGTGCGGGCCTTCCAGCAGTCCCGGGGGCTCAGCGTCGACGGGCGGATCGGCGAGGAGACCTGGCGGGCGTTGGACGCGGCGCGCTGGCGACTCGGTGCCCGTACCCTCTATCACGCCGTTCCCGAGCCGTTGACCGGCGAGGACGTCCGCTCCCTGCAGGAGCGTCTGCTGGAGATGGGTTACGACGCGGGCCGCGCGGACGCCATCTACGGGCTGCGCACCGCCCGCGCGGTGGCCCAGTTCCAGCGCGAGGTGGGGCTGAAACCGGACGGATCGTGCGGGCCGCACACCATGGGCGCGCTGCGCAGACTGGGCCGCAAGGTGGTCGGTGGTCGGCCGCAGTGGTTGCGCGAGTCCGACGCCATCCGGCAGTCCGGTCCCACCCTGGTCGGCCGGACCGTCGTCATCGACCCGGGGCACGGCGGTACGGACCCCGGCGTGGTGGTGCCGGACGGCCCGTTGCGCTGGACCGAGGCCGACCTCGTGCACGATCTCGCCAGCCGGCTGGAGGGCCGGCTCGCCGCCTCCGGGGTACGGGTGCAGCTGACCCGGGGGCCGGCTCCGCTGGCCTGCCTGCCGGACACCGACCGGGTGCAACTGGCCAACTCCCTCGGTGCGGACGTCTTCATCTCGTTGCACACCGACCGGCACGTCAACCCGGTGGCCGAGGGGGTGGCCACCTACCACTACGGCACCGACAACGGCGTGACCTCGGCGACCGGGGAACGCCTCGCCGGCCTGGTGCAGCGGGAGATCGTGGCCCGTACCGGTCTGCGGGACTGCCGGACCCACGCCAAGGCCTGGGACCTGCTGCGGTTGACCCGGATGCCGGCGGTACGCGTCGAGGTCGGCTACCTGACCTCCCCGACCGACCGGAGCCGACTGGTCGACAGCCGCTTCCGGGACCGGGTCGCCGAGGCGATCGTGGCCGCCGTACAGCGGATGTACCTGCCGATCGAACGGGACGTACCGACCGGCTCGATCGACGTCAGCGAGCTGCGCGCGGTCATCGCCGCCGGTACGGCGGCGCGCTGAGCAGAGCCGCCGGTGCCGCAGCGCGCTGAGCAGAGCCGCCGGGGCTGTAGCGCGGTGAGCAGAGCCGCCGGGGCTGTAGCGCGGGACCCGGCCGCCGGCAGGGGTCGACTTGCGCGGGGGCGCTCAGTTCGGGGTGGAGCGGGTGGCCGGCGCCGGACGTACCGGGCGCAGGAGCGTCTCCGGGCTCATCGAGCCGAGCAGTTTCTCCAGCGCGTACTCGACGTCGGACTTCCAGCTCAGCGCGGTGCGCAACTCCAGCCGCAGGCGCGGATAGCGCGGGTGCGGCCGGACCGTCTTGAAGCCCACCGAGAGGAAGAAGTCCGCCGGAGCCAGGCAGCCACCGCCCCGGTCGCCGTCGTCGTCACCGAACTTCGCGTCACCGAACGCCTCGATGGCCTTGATCCCCCGCTTGGTCAGGTCACGGGCGACGCCCTGCACCAGCATCCGGCCCAGCCCGCCGCCGGCGAAGGCGGCCACCACGTGCGCGGTCATCAGCAACGCCGCGTCGGCCGAGACCGGGGAGGTGGGGAACGCCATCGACCGCGGCACGTAGGCCGGGGGCGCGTACATCACGAAACCGGCGGGCATCCCGTCGACGTAGACGAGCTTTCCGCAGGAGCCCCACTCCAGCAGGGTCTGCGAGACCCAGGCCTCCTTCTCCAGCCCCGGGTCACCGGCCGCGCGGGCCCGATCGGCGGAAACCGGGTCGAGCTCCCAGTGGACGCACTGCCGGCACGGCGTGGGCAGGTCCTCCAGGGTGTCGAGGGTCAAGCTGACCAGACGTCGCGACATTGACGTATCCCCACAATAGGCTCGGAGAGGAGGCTCCGGCCCCGGCATCCGCGTGCGGATGCCAATCACGCAACGTTGCCGCCGCTGTCGGGGCCCCGACAGGCGATGGTACGCCGTCGACGGACGGTACGGGAGGGGACGCGCGAAGCTGGGAGCCCGGTCCGGGATGTGGGCGGACTACCGGTCCTACCACATCCTCGGCCGGCTGGGGACTACGATCGACCAACCGGTGTCCGTGCCGCCATGGTCGCCGGTCGGCGGGGTATCCCAGAGCGGGAGCTACCCGAGACGCGATCGAGGTGATGTCATGACCGGCACGACGCTCGACGACTACACCGACCGGTACGCCCGGCGGGTCCGGGGCATGACCGCCTCGGAGATCCGGGCACTCTTCGCGGTGGCCAGCCGGCCCGAGGTGGTTTCCCTGGCCGGCGGCGCCCCCTACATCGCCGCGCTGCCGTTGGACGCGGTCGGCGAGATGCTCGGCAAGCTCGGCTCGGAACACGGCACCACCACCCTGCAGTACGGCATCGGCCAGGGCACCCTGGAGCTGCGGGAGCGGATCTGCGAGGTGATGTCGCTCTCCGGCATCGACGCCGCCTGTGGCGCCTCCCCGGACGACGTGGTGGTGACCGTCGGCGGGCAACAGGCCCTCGACCTGGTGGCCCGGCTCTTCCTCGACCCGGGTGACGTGGTGCTCGCCGAGGGGCCGACCTACGTCGGCGCACTCGGGGTGTTCCAGGCTGCCCAGGCCCAGGTGGTGCACGTGCCGATGGACGGCGACGGGCTGGTCCCGGAGGCGCTGGAGGCGGCCATCGCCGAGCTGGCCCGCGCCGGCCGGCGGGTCAAGTTCCTCTACACCATCCCGACGTACCAGAACCCGGCCGGCGTGACGCTCAGCGACGAGCGCCGGGAACGGGTGCTCGACATCTGTGAGCGGGCCGGGCTGCTGGTGGTGGAGGACGACCCGTACGGGCAGCTGGGTTTCGAGGGGGACGCGCCGCGGCCGTTGCGGGCCCGCCGCCGCGAGGGGGTCTTCTACCTCAGCACCTTCTCCAAGACCTTCGCCCCGGGTCTGCGGGTGGGCTGGATCCTGGCCCCGCACGCGGTGCGGGACAAGCTGGTGATCGCCAGCGAGGCGCAGATCCTCTGCCCCAGTGGGTACGCGCAGGCGGCGGTGACCACCTACCTGGCCACGATGCCCTGGCGGGAACAGCTCAAGGTCTACCGGGAGGTCTACCGGGAGCGGCGGGACGCCCTGCTGACCTCGCTGGCCGACCTGATGCCGGCGGGCACGACCTGGACCCGACCGGCTGGTGGGCTCTTCGTCTGGGCGACCCTGCCGGAGGGGCTCGACGCCAAGGCCATGATGCCCCGGGCCATCGCCGCGCGGGTGGCCTACGTGCCGGGCACCGGTTTCTACGCCGACGGCAGCGGCACCGGCAACATGCGGCTCAACTTCTCCTTCCCGTCGCCGGAACGGATCCGGGAGGGGGTCCGCCGGCTCGCCTCGGTGATGGAGCAGGACATCGCGATGCGCCGGGTCTTCGGCACGGTCGGCGACGCCGGTCCGCGCCGGAGGCAGGCCGGCGCGGACACCCCCGGCCCCGACTTGGCATGATTCCCGGCATGGGTGCCACCTCTGCCGAACGGTCCGCTGCGACCGCCGCCACCACCGCCTTGACCGAGCGCACCGCCGCCGACCTGCACGTGCTGGTCCTGGCCGGTGGCCTCTCCTACGAACGCGACGTGTCGCTGCGCTCCGGCCGCCGGGTCCTCGACGCGCTGCGGGCGGTAGGCGTGCAGGCCGAGCTGCGGGACGCCGACGTCGCGCTGCTGCCGGCGTTGACCGCCGACCCGCCCGACGCGGTGGTCATCGCGCTACACGGGGCCACCGGTGAGGACGGCTCACTACGGGGCGTCCTCGACCTCTGCGGCATCCCGTACGTCGGTTGTGACGCCCGCGCGGCCCGACTGGCCTGGGACAAGCCGTCGGCCAAGGCGGTGCTGCGCGAGGCCGGCATCCCCACCCCGGACTGGGTGGCGCTGCCCCACGACCGCTTCTCCGAGCTGGGCGCGGTGGCGGTGCTGGACCGGATCGTCGACCGGCTGGGGCTGCCGCTGATGGTGAAGCCCGCCCAGGGCGGTTCCGGGTTGGGCGCCGCAGTGGTCCGGGATTCCGCGTCGCTGCCCGCCGCGATGGTCGGTTGCTTCGCGTACGACTCCACGGCCCTGGTCGAGCGGTACGTCGCCGGGATGGACGTGGCGGTCTCCGTGGTCGACCTGGGTGACGGCCCGCAGGCGCTGCCGCCGGTGGAGATCGTGCCCCGCAACGGGGTGTACGACTACGCCGCCCGGTACACCGCCGGTCGGACCACCTGGCACGCGCCGGCCCGCCTCGACCCGGAGGTGGCCCGTACCGTCGCCGACGTGGCGCTGGCCGCCCACAACGCACTCGGTCTGCGCGACCTCTCCCGGGTCGATCTGATCGTCGACGCCAAGGGCCAACCCCACCTGCTCGAGGTCAACGTCTCCCCGGGGATGACCGAGACGTCGCTGCTGCCCCTGGCGGTCCAGGCCGGCGGCCTGGACTTCGGTCGGGTGCTCGGTTCCCTGGTGACCCGGGCCGCCAACCGCACCTGACGCACCGCACCCGTTCGGCCCACCGCACCGCCTGACCCGGCGCTCGCCTGCCGTCCGGGCCCGACCGCTGCGCTCGCTGACATCTTCACCGCTTCTTGGCTCTGGTGGCTTCCCGACGGTGGGAAGCCACCAGAGCCCGTTTTCGGCCTCCGCGCAGCGGTTCCGCTCTCCCGCAGCGGTCGTGTTCTCCGCCGCGGCAGTCCGCTCTCCCCACTGGTTCCGTCTCTTCCCGCCGGGGCGAGGCATGCGCGGAGCGGGTCAGGGTTGTTCCTCCGCCGCCTCGATGACCGAGGTGGCTTCCTCCTCGGCCCCGCTCGGGCCGGGGGAGGAGGACTGCGCGGCCAGACTCGACGGCGCCTGCCACTGGATGCGCGGGGGTTCGGCCAGCGGCCGGCCACCGAACTCGGCCAGCCAGGCGGCGATCATCGCGAGGTTCTCCCGCCACTGCTCCTCCGAGATGGGCGGGAGGATCGAGTCCCACAGCGAGAGGAACGTCCCGCGCAGCTGCAGCCGCCCGTACGGCCGGGCCAGGAACCACATGTGGAAGTGCTCCGAGCCGTCCCCCCACCGGTTCACGTGAACTCGGGCCACACCGTCGAGGGACCGGATGGCGCGTTCCAGCCGTACCGTCATCACGCCCAGCTCGGCGGCGAGCAGGCTGGGCAGATCCCCCAGGTCGAAGTGGGACCGGGATTCCAGGATGAGGACCATGGGCAGGCCGGTGGGCCGGTCCATGGCCCGCACCCGCCACCGTTCACCCACCCAGATGTACGCGTCGTCAGGTGCGCTGCAGGCGGTGCACTCGCGGTCGCCCTCGCCCTTACGGGGAGGCTCCTCCGAGACTGGTTCGTCGAGCTGCTTGACCCGCAGTTCCCCCTCGAAGGGGAACGACGGCCACTGGGTGAAGTCCGGGACTGAGGGCGGGGTGTCGTGCACGAAGCTGACCCTAACCGAGTCCGCCGTCGCTGTCCCTCCCCGGATCTACCCCAAGCTGCGGGGCCCGCCTCGGCAGACAACCCGCCCGTCGACCGGATATCCCCAGGGTTGTCCACAGGTTGCTGATGCCCCACCACACCCCGTCATCCACAGGTTGGCACCCCGATTGACGCGGGGTTTCACGTGAAACAGGGATGCCTGTGGAAAACCCCTGTGGATAACTTTCAGGGTTCACGTGACTCCGACTCCCGGAACGAGCGGCGCTCGACTCACCCTCGTTCCTCTACCCGGCCCGATGGCCGACGCGGGCCCGACGGCCGACGCGAGCCCGACGGCCGAAGGAGTGGCGGATCGGGCGGTACCGACTCACCCGGCTGCTGCGGGCCAGCGTCTCCGACCAGTCCTGGGTACGCCACGTCGTCGGGCAGACCGACCAGCGCCGGCGGGAGCAGACCGTCGCACGTCCGGCCGAAGCGCCTCCCAGGCCGGCGCACCATCCGGACCCGCACGGCCGGCCGGGTGGCGACGCCCGGGCAGGCCGGTACCGGTGACTCCGGGAGGCGGTGCGAGCAGGAGGAGTGCGAGCAGCGGGCGGCGCCTGACCGGGAGAGGGTGAACGAGGCGGGGACAGCTCGGCTCGTTTCACGTGAAACGCAGTGCACGCCGGTCGCCGGTTGCGGCCGACCGCCGCCGTTTCACGTGAAACAGCCCTTGCGTGGCCGGCCTTGGGCGACTGTTTCCCTTCCTGAACGACGGCTCCCGGCCAGGGTTCCGCCCGCCGAGGCGGCGCGACCACGACCATGACCCGGCCGATGCAGCGCGGCGCCAGCCTGACTTCCGACCCCGGCCAGAAAAGCGGGGTGGGTGAAGACTCCGGTCAGAGAGTCCTCACCCACCCCGGGGGGCGGCGGAGATCAGTCCGCTGACTCCTGCTGCTCGACGCCGATGATGCCGACGATCCGTTCCAGGTCGTCGACGGTGGCGAACTCGATCGTGATCTTGCCCTTGCTCCGGCCGATGTCCACCTTTACCCGGGTGTCGAACCGGTCCGAGAGCCGGTCGGCCAGATCCGTCAGGGCGGGCGCGTGTGGCTTGGTGCGCCGCTTCGGTGCCGCGTTCGTTGCCGAGCCGTCACTGAGGGCCAGGGCGACGATCTCCTCGGTCGCCCGTACCGACAGGCCTTCGGCCACGATCCGCAGCGCCAACTGCTCCTGCGCCTCGGGCTCGTCCAGGCTGAGCAGGGCCCGGGCGTGCCCCGCCGAGAGCACTCCGGCCGCGACCCGGCGCTGGACCTGGGCGGGCAGGTTGAGCAATCGGATGGTGTTGGAGATCTGCGGCCGGCTCCGGCCGATCCGCCGGGCCAGCTCCTCGTGCGTGGCACCGAACTCGTCCAGCAGTTGTTGGTAGGCGGCGGCCTCTTCGAGCGGGTTGAGGTTCGCCCGGTGGATATTCTCCAGGAGCGCGTCCCGGAGCATGGCGTCGTCGCGGGTGTCCCGGACGATCGCCGGAATCGTCTCCCGGCCGACCTCCTGGGCTGCCCGCCAGCGCCGCTCGCCCATGACGATCTCGTACTTCTCGTCGTCGAGCTGGCGTACCACGATCGGCTGGAGGAAGCCGACCTCCTCGATCGAGGTCTTCAACTCCTCCAGCGCTTCCTCGTCGAAGACCTGACGGGGCTGCTTGGGGTTCGGCACGATCGAGTCGACCGGGATCTCGGCGAACCGGGCGCCCGGCACCGGGCTCAGTACGGGCTCGATCTCGACCGGCGCGGCCGCCTGCGGGTCTGCCACCGACGCGGGAACGGCCTCCGCGCTCACGACGACACCGTTTGTGGATTCCCGGGCGTCCCCGACCGGGTCACCGGAGTGGGAACCGGTCTCCACCGGCACGGCAGCAACGTGGGTCTCCGCGGGCACGACGGCGGGCTGCGCCGGCCCGGTGGGAATGAGTGCTCCGAGCCCACGGCCCAATCCGCCACGAGGACGATTCTTCATGCGACGCCTCCCAGCGACTTGTCCGCACTACACATTCCGGCTCACCGGTTCTCCTTGGCCCCACGCTCTGCGATCTCCTGAGCGGCCTCGAAGTAACTCGTTGCCCCTCGTGATCCGGGATCGTAGGTCATGACCGACTGGCCGTAGCTGGGTGCCTCGGAGACGCGGACGTTGCGGGGGATGACAGCCTGGAGCACCTTGTCACCGAAGTGGTTGCGCACGTCCTGCTCCACCGCGTCGGCCAGTCGGGTACGCCGGTCGTACATGGTGAGCAGGATGGTGGAGACGTCGAGGTTCGGGTTGAGGTGCTGCCGTACCAGGTTGATGTTGTTGATCAACTGGTTGAGGCCCTCCAGGGCGTAGTACTCGCACTGGATCGGGATCAGTACCTCCTGGGCGGCCACCAGGGCGTTCACCGTGAGCAGGCCGAGCGACGGCGGGCAGTCGATGAAGACGTAGTCGAAGTGGCCCGGGTAGGCGGCGATGGCCCGGACCAGTCGGGACTCCCGGGCGACCACTGACACCAGCTCGATCTCGGCACCGGCCAGATCTATGGTCGCCGGTACACACCACAGGTTGGGGATGCCCTCCACCCCCTGGGCCACGTCGGCCAGCGGCACACTGTCGATCAGGCAGTCGTAGACGTCCGGAACGCCGGTATGGTGCGGCACGTTGAGCCCGGTCGACGCGTTGCCCTGCGGGTCCAGGTCGATAACCAGCACCCGGTTGCCGTGCAGGGCGAGCGCCACCGCGAGGTTGACCGTGGTCGTGGTCTTACCCACGCCACCCTTCTGGTTCGCGACGCACATGACCCGGGTCCGTTCCGGACGAGGCATCGTCACCTCGCCACTCGGATTAAGGATCTGCACGGCGCGCATCGCCTCCATAGCCAACGGTGGATCATCCTCTTCGCGCGTCGGGGTTTCACGTGAAACGTACGCGGTCGCGGCGACTTCCGTCGCCCCGTACGCCTCCGCTGAGGTCACTGTCGGGTCGGCCGCGGAGTGTGCGGAAACGGCGCCGGCCGGAGCCGGTTCGGCGTCGGTCAGGTCCGCGTCGACCGGCTCCCTCCCTACCGTCGGCGGGTCACGCCGTACCACGGCTTCGCAGTCCGGCGCGGTGGAGCCGTAGGGGCCGTCCGGCCAGTTCGGGTGGCCGGTTTCACGTGAAACGTCGTCCACTGCGGAGCGACGTCGCCCGGAACCGGTCACGTCTGGATCGTCGTCGTACCTGTCGTCGTCATGCACCTGTCATCCCTGCCCGCTTCGGATGGTCGGTCCGCACCCCGTCAACTGGGCACATCCGCGCTCGCGGTAGAACGCGCGGCCCGGCGGGAGCGGCCGTGGTCCGAGGCACCAACACCGCCCGCTCCACACTATCGACGCGCGGTCAGCCTACGGCGGACGGGCGCAGCGGGTCCACGTCGGGTTTCCCGAGTCCGCTCACCCTGGTTCAACGACGGCGCGGCGAGCCGGAAAGGGCAGCATCCGGATCAGTGTCCCCGGGGTCGCCCACCACGACGCCCGGCCCGCGCCCGCTTGGCCGGGGCCTGGCCGCGTACCTGCTCCCGCACGACCTCCACCACGGTCGTCGGTGGCTCGATCAGGCCGACTCCGCACTGGTGCACGGTGGGCTCACCGCCACCGAGACGCTTGACCGTGCTCAGGTGTTCGGCGATCTCGGCGGCGGCCGAGGAACCCTTCAACGCCAGTAGCCGCCCACCGCGCCTCGCCAGTGGCAGGCACCAGGTGGCCAGCCGGTCCAACGGGGCCACCGCCCGCGCGGTCACCACGTCACCGCTGAACGGCCCGGTTCCGGTACTACCCGTCGCCGCCTCATCCGCCCGGCCGCGGAACACCCGGACCCGTCCGGCCAGGCCCAGCTGCTGCACGACCTCGATCAGGAAGACGGTACGCCGGGCGAGCGGTTCGACCAGGGTCACCGTCAGGTCCGGGCGGGCGATCGCCAACGCCAGACCGGGCAGCCCGGCACCGGACCCGACGTCGATCACCACCGCGTCCGGCGGGATCCGCTCGGCCACGACCGCACAGTTGAGCAGGTGCCGCTCCCAGATCCGGGGCGCTTCCCGGGGACCGATCAGGCCCCGGACCACCCCGTCGGTGACAAGCAGTTCCGCGTACGCGGCAGCCAGGTCCAGTCGGTCACCGAAGATCTTCGCCGCGGCTTCGGCCAACTCCGGCGGCAACACCGCCTCGGCAGCCGTCGGCCCACCGCTTTCCGCCCCGGTGCCGTCCGACACAACGCTGTCCGAGGCGGGGCGGTCCGACGCAACGCTCTCCGACGGGAGGGCGACCGATCCGGCGTCGTCCGGTGCCACGTTGGTAGCCGGCCCGGTGCTGCTCGGCGGGTCGGGGAGGTCGACATGCCGCGGCCCGGGCGGCGTACCACCCGGGCCGGACACGGCAGCAGCCGTACTGTCGTCGCTGGTCACGCGGTCAGTCCGCCGGCCGTACGACGATGCGCCGGTTCGGCTCGACGCCCTCGGACTCGCTCTGCACGCCGGTGGCCGCGTTCACCACGTCGTGCACGCACTTGCGCTCGAAGGCGGACATCGGCTCCAGCCGGACCGCCTCGCCGTACTCCTTGACCTTCTCGACGGCGTTCTTCGCCACCGCGGCCAGCTCCTTGCGCCGGTTCGCGCGGTACCCGCCGACGTCGAGCAGCAGCCGGCTGGGCGTACCGGTCTGCCGGAACACGGCCAGCCGGGCCAGTTCCTGCAGCGCCTCCAGGGTGGCCCCGCGCTGTCCGACCAGGCTCTGCAGCCGGCCGCCGACCACCTCCACCATCGGCCGGCCA
Organism: Micromonospora yangpuensis; assembly: GCF_900091615.1. Lineage (NCBI taxonomy): Bacteria > Bacillati > Actinomycetota > Actinomycetes > Micromonosporales > Micromonosporaceae > Micromonospora > Micromonospora yangpuensis. Next base: position 109,056 of record NZ_FMIA01000002.1, read on the forward strand.
CCGGAGACCAGCTCGTCGATGTCGCCGTCGTAGTCCAGGATGTCGAGCAGGCCCTCGACGTAGTCGGCGGCGATCTCGCTCTGCCGGAACAGCTCGCTCTCCGCCGGGGCCTTCTTCTCCCGGGGCCCCGCCTCGGTCTCGGTGTCGGTCTCGTCGGGACCCTCGGCACCGTTCGCCACGATCGGCCCGGTCTCCGAGTCCGCGGACTGCTCGGTGCGGGGGATGCTGGTGTCGGTCACGGTTTCATCTCCGTACTCGCTCGGCCGGACCTTGGGTCCGTTGATCTCCCGCAGGGCCGTCGGCGGGAGGTCGCCGATGCCCACGGGCACGTCTGTCCGGGCGGTCTCGCCCGTGACCGCGCGGCGCGCGGTGGTCCGACCGGCGCCTGCCGTACGGCGGCTGCTCGGGTCGGTGCCGGCCGCCGCCGGAGTGGTCCCGGCGGCGGCCGAGTGGTCTACCCCTGTCGCTTGCTGGGGCGGGGCTTCTTGGCGTTGGTCGGCTTGGCACCCGGCTTCGGACCGGCGACCTTGGGGGCGGCCGGCTTGGCCGGCGGCGGGGGTGGCGTCTTCTTCCGGCCGAGGAGCCCACCGGTGGTCTTCGCCGCCGGCTGGACCGGGTTACGGGTGGTCGCGCCCGGCTTCGCCGTGTTGGCCGTCGGCGGCGGGGGGAACTTGCGCAGGACCCACTGCTGCTGGCCGAGGGTGAAGAGGTTGTTGGTCACCCAGTAGATGATCACGCCGATCGGGAAGATCGCCCCCGAGATCAGCAGCGAGGCGGGGATGCCGTAGAGCATCAGCCGCTGGATCATCCGCTGCTGCGGGTCCTCGGCCCAGCCGGTCTTGAGGATCATCTGGCGGCTGGTCAGGTAGGTGGTGCCCATCATGACCAGGACCAGGATGCCGGCGATCACCTTGACGGTGGTGCCGTTGGCGTTGAGGCGGGACAGCTCCTCGGCGGTCGAGCCGAACTTGCCGGCGATCGGCGCGGTGAAGAGCGTCGCCTGGGAGGCGCTGTTGAACTGGTCGACCGTCCAGCCGTACAGCGTCTTGCCGGCCTCACCCTTGTCCGGGTTGAGTCGACGCAGCACGTGGAAGAGACCGAGGAAGACGGGGATCTGGAGGAACATCGGAAGGCAGCCCATCAACGGGTTGGCCTTTTCCTTCCGGTACAGCTCCATCATCTCTTTCTGGAGCGTCTCCCGGTCACCCTTGTGCTTCTCCTGCAGCTCCTTGACCTTGGGCTGGAGCGCCTGCATCGCCCGCTGCGACTTGATCTGCTTGACGAAGATCGGGAAGAGGATCACCCGTACGGTGACCACCAGGAAGATGATCGCCAGGATCCAGGCCCAGTTCGTGCCGATGACCTCGCCGACCGGTACCCCGATGGCGTCCCAGGCCGAGTGCCAGGCCAGCAGGATCCACGAGATCGCGTAGTAGATCCAGTCGAGACTCAATTCTCAGGCTCCAGTCACATCGGCACGGCGGCGGTCGCCCGGATCCGGAACCGGGTCGTGCCCACCTGGGTGAAAGGGGTGGCAGCGCGACAGGCGCCGGACCGTCAGCCAGGCTCCCCGCAGCGCGCCATGCCGGGCGAGCGCCTCGACGGCGTACGCGCTGCACGACGGGTAGAACCGACAACGAGCCGGCAACGCCGGGCTTACCCAACGACGGTACGCGACGATCGGCCCGGTCAGCACCCTGGCACCCGTCGAGGTGCGCCGCGGGGCCGCGGATTCGTCGCTCACCGGGACCGCCGCCCCCGCGCGGCACGTGCGGCGGCCAGGGCCGCGTCGAGGTCGGTGCCGAGCCGGGCGTACGACACCTCGGCGGCGGACGGCAGGGCACGCACCACGAGGGTGCTACCCGCCGGCAGCTCGGTCGTCCGCTCGCGGACCAGGTGTCGGAGTCGTCGGCGGACCCGGTTACGGACCACCGCCGGCCCGACGGCCTTGGACACCACGAAGCCGACGCGGGTCGGTGTCGAGGCTTGCTCGGCACCGCCGTCCCGCGCCGGCTTCGGCGAACTCGCGGGTGTGGTCAGGTGGACGACGACGGCACCGCGACCGGCCCGTCGGCCAGCGCGAACCGCTACGGCGAAGTCGGTGCTGCGCCGCAGTCGTTGTGCGGCCGCCAGCACGACTGCCCACGTCCCCCGGACCGGTCAGCCTCAGGCCGACAGGCGGGTGCGGCCCTTGGCCCGGCGGGTCGAGAGGATGGCGCGGCCGGCACGGGTACGCATGCGCAGCCGGAAGCCGTGGGTCTTGGCACGCCGGCGGTTGTTCGGCTGGTAGGTGCGCTTGCTCACGTCAGGCTCTCCGTTTTCGTACGCCCCGGGCGCGGGAGCGCCGGGATCGTGTGGTGGTCCAGGCCACCTCGTCCGGTGACCCCCTCCGATCGGTGCTCCCGTCCGACCGGTGCTGCCCAGCGTCGCGGAACCCTGGATGGTGCGGGGTAGCGACTGCGGGCAACAAGCACCCCACACCCTAGCAGAGGGCGTCAGAGCAGCCGCTCCAGCCTACGCAGCGGGGCAACCACCGTCAAACAAGATCGACTTCGGGGTCGGTCCGCTGACCGAGACCGATGCGGCGGTTTTCACGCATACCGACAACGACGACGGCACCCCGGCGGTTGAAGGCCTGTGGACAACGCTGTTAGCGTGCCCGTTTGCGGTCATCGTCGGAAGGTCCGGCTTGTCACCGAAAGGCAAGACCGGACAAGGTAGTGGATCGTTCGGCACGGTGGACCCGCTTTCCACCCCGTCAAGTCGAGGGGGCGGCCGGACCTGCCTCCGGCGGACAGCCCACAATCGGTCGGTACACAGGCTGTGGATAACTTGTGGACAACGGTCTGTGTAGTGAACGTTTCTCCTGCTCAGGAGGGGCGACGTCGACAGCGGTGAAGCTGGCGGCAGCATGGCGGTCGGGAGCAGAGGCGAGGGGGTGGCACGACGGTGGCCGGAACGACCGACCTTGCCGCGGTGTGGACGGCGACGACGGATGATCTCGCAGACGAGATCATTTCCGCGCAGCAACGCGCCTACCTGCGCCTCACCCGGCTGCGCGCCATCGTCGAGGACACCGTCCTGCTCTCGGTGCCGGACGCCTTCACCCGGGACGTCATCGAGTCCCGGCTCCGGCCGGCCATCACCGAGGCGCTCACCCGTCGACTCGGCCGCCCGGTCCAGGTGGCGGTCACCGTCCGGATCACCGACGACCCCTCCGCCGGCCGCCCGGCAGGCACCGTCTACCGCAGTGCCGACACCGGGGACTTCGACGCCGTACCCGACGACCACCGCTTCGCCGGTGCCGACCGGCCCGGTGGCGACCGGTTCGACGGTGGCGACCGGTTCGAGGACGCCGACGACCGACGGTCGATGAGCGTCCCGCCGCTCTTCCCGGACCTCGACCAGTCCCGCCAGGCCGGCCCGCACGATCGGAGCGATCCGCGCGATCAGGCCGGCCCGCACGATCGGAGCGATCCGCGCGATCAGGCCGGCCCGCACGATCGGGGGGGCCCGCACGGCCAGGGTGTCCCGCGCGGTGAAGCCGACCCCCGCGACCAGGGTAGCCGGTACGACCAGGGCGACGAGGACGACCGGAACCGCCAGCCCGCCCGGGACGGGGACAGCCGGTCCGACCAGCACAGCCGGTCCGACCAGCACAGCCGGCCGGACCGGCACCCGGACCAACGGACCGACCCGCACTCCGACCGGTACGACCGCCAACGGGAACACCGGGGAACGGCGCCGGAACACCCGTCCCGACCGGGAGAACCCTCGGACGACCAGCGCCCCGGTTCGATCCCGGCCAGCCGGGCCGGCCAGGAACCGCTCTTCGGCGCGGCCTTCGGTGAGTCCCTCCGGCGCGACCGGCCCGGCGGAGACCGGCCAGGTTTCGGCGAGCGCCCCGGCCACGACCCCTCCGCCGGTGGCCTGGCGTCGCCGGCCGGGCTGGCCTCCGCCGCCGGCATGCGCCCCTTCGAACCCCGGTACCGGCAGGACCCGGGCGGCGGCCGGGACCACCTGCGCGGCCTGCCCGGCGACGGGGCCACCGACAACGGCCCGGGACGCGGCGGCGCCGATCACCGACCGGGTGGTCGGGACGACCGTCGGCTCCCCGGCGGTACGGAGAGCAGCGGCAACCGACTCAACCCGAAGTACATGTTCGAGACCTTCGTGATCGGCTCCTCCAACCGGTTCGCGCACGCGGCGAGCGTGGCGGTCGCGGAGTCACCGGCCAAGGCGTACAACCCGCTGTTCATCTACGGCAGTTCCGGGCTGGGCAAGACCCACCTGCTGCACGCCATCGGGCACTACGCCACGACCCTGGGCAACGCCCGCTCGGTCCGGTACGTCTCGACCGAGGAGTTCACCAACGACTTCATCAACTCGTTGCGTGACGACAAGACCAGTGCCTTCCAGCGACGCTACCGCGACGTCGACATCCTCCTGATCGACGACATCCAGTTCCTGGAGAACCGGGAACGCACCCAGGAGGAGTTCTTCCACACCTTCAACACGCTGCACAACGCCAACAAGCAGATCGTCATCACCTCCGACCGGTCGCCGAAGCAGTTGGCCACCCTGGAGGACCGGCTGCGGACCCGCTTCGAGTGGGGGTTGCTCGCCGACATCCAGCCGCCGGACCTGGAGACCCGGATCGCGATCCTGCAGAAGAAGGCCGCCCAGGAGCGGCTCTATGCCCCGCCGGACGTGCTGGAGTTCATCGCCTCCCGGGTGTCGAACTCGATCCGGGAGCTGGAGGGCGCGCTGATCCGGGTGACCGCCTTCGCCAGCCTGACCCGGTCGACCGTCGAGTTGGCGCTGGCCGAGGAGGTCCTGCGCGACTTCATCCCGGACGGTGCCGGGCCGGAGATCACCGCCGACCAGATCATGGTCTCCACCGCCGACTACTTCGGGGTGAGCCTGGAGGACCTGCGCGGGCACAGCCGCTCCCGGGTCCTGGTCAACGCCCGCCAGGTGGCCATGTACCTGTGTCGGGAGCTGACCGACCTGTCGTTGCCCCGGATCGGGCAGGCGTTCGGCGGGCGGGACCACACCACGGTGATGCACGCCGACCGCAAGATCCGGCAGCAGATGGCCGAGCGACGCTCGCTCTACAACCAGATCGCCGAGCTGACCAACCGGATCAAGCAGACCACCTGACCCCGGGTACGCCGCCGACCGACCTGCCCAGGTCGCCACCGCCACCGCACCCGCACCCGCACCGCGACCCCACCGCACCGCGTCACGGCCTGTGACGGCCCCCACATTCGTTAGCCCGGCCACCCTTCGGCCGGGCTTTTTCGTGCCCCGGGGTTGCCCCTCGACCCGGTAGAGCCCGCAGGATCGGCCCATGCCCGTCCACAGCGTCCACAGGCTGTCCACAGCCAGTTATCCACAGTCAGTGGATAACCACGCTGCGCACCGCCTCGGTTACCCACAGGTTGTGGAAAAACCCTGGGGACATCCTGTGGATGGCTGTGGACGACTGTGGACAGCCAGCCCCCGTTGTCCACCGATCCGGACCGGGCTGTGCATAGCCTGTTGAAGGTTCTGGGGAAAACTCGGGTTCGGCCGGCACGCGTCATCCACAGGACTGGGGAGAAAGTCTGTGGATATCCGGTGGATAACCGGTGGACGACGGTGGATAACTTCGCCGTCCGGGCGCCCTGTGGACAACTACGCGAGTTTTACACCGGGTTCTCCACAGCTAACCCACCGGTGCACAAGCGTCCTGAGCTGGGAAAAGCCGAGTTTTCCACAGTTTGCACAGGTGCTACGAAGACGATGGGTTATCTCTTCTAAGAGAACAAAAACCAATCATCACCGTTGAGCTTCCTGTGGATCGCAGTCCGGAGCGGCCGAGCACCCTCGGCCGGCACCCCGCAGCAACCGGGGCCGGGCGCACCGCCGATGCCCCCGCGCCCTAAGGTTCGATGGGAACCCGCACGGTCAGGTGGGTCGGTAGGCAGCGGTCGGCATGAGAGAGTTGTCGTCGACGTCGACGCGGAGGCATTGATGAAGTTCCGAGTGGAGCGCGACGCGCTCGCCGAGGCTGTGGCGTGGACCGCGAAGAGCCTGCCCAGCCGGCCGTCCGTTCCGGTGCTCGCCGGCGTACTGCTGCGGGTCACCGACGGAAACCTGCAGGTTTCCGGCTTCGACTACGAGGTCTCCAGCCAGGTGGCCGTGGAGGTGCAGGGCGACGCCGACGGCGCCGCGCTGGTCTCCGGGCGGCTGCTGGCCGAGATCACCAAGGCGCTGCCCGCCAAACCGGTGGACATCGCCGCCGTCGGGGCCCACCTGGAGCTGGTCTGCGGCAGCGCCCGGTTCACCCTGCCCACCATGCCGGTGGAGGACTACCCCTCGCTGCCCGACATGCCGGAGAGCGCCGGCACCGTCGACGCCGCCGCGTTCGCCGCCGCCGTCGCCCAGGTGGCCATCGCCGCCGGCCGGGACGAGACCCTGCCGATGATGACCGGCGTCCGGCTCGAACTCTCCGGCAGCTCCATGGCGATGCTGGCCACCGACCGGTACCGGCTGGCCCTGCGCGAGATGGACTGGCAGCCGGACGACCCCGAGGTGAGCATCAACGCCCTGGTCCCGGCCCGCACCCTGAACGACACCGCCAAGGCGCTCGGCCCGCTCGGCGGCCAGGTGACCATGGCGCTCTCCCAGGGCGCCGCCGGCGAAGGCATGATCGGTTTCGTCGGTGGCACCCGACGCACCACCAGCCGCCTGCTCGACGGCGCCAACTACCCGCCGGTGCGTTCGCTCTTCCCGGCCAGCCACAACGCCGAGGCCCGGGTCTCGGTCAGCACCCTGATCGAGGTCGTCAAGCGGGTCGCGCTGGTCGCCGAGCGGACCACGCCGGTCCTGCTCGGCTTCAGCGCCGACGGGCTGGTGGTCGAGGCCGGCGGCACCGAGGAGGCTCGGGCCAGCGAGGCGATGGACGCCACCTTCACCGGTGACGAGCTGACCATCGGCTTCAATCCGCAGTACCTCATCGACGGCCTGGCCAACCTCGGCTCGCAGACCGCCGTGCTGCACTTCGTCGACGCCTTCAAGCCGGCGGTGATTTCCCCCGCAGACGAGGATGGCGAGGTCGTTCCCGGGTACCGCTACCTCATCATGCCGATCCGCGTCTCCCGCTGATCGCATGACGGCGCGGATCGGCATGACGACGCCGATCCCGTGACGACCCCGCGAACCCGACCCACCGGAGGTAGGAACCCATGCAGCTCGGCCTGGTAGGACTCGGCCGGATGGGCGGCAACATGCGCGAGCGGCTGCGGGCCGCCGGTCACGAGGTGGTCGGCTTCGACCGTGACCCGGCGCTGAGCGACGTCGCCAGCCTGACGGAGCTCGCCGAGAAGCTGCAGGCACCCCGCGCGGTCTGGGTCATGGTCCCCGCCGGGGTCACCGACGCCACCATCGACACCCTCGCCGAGTCGCTCGGCGACGGCGACATCGTCATCGACGGCGGCAACTCCCGGTTCAGCGACGACGCGCCCCGGGCCGAACGACTCGCCACCCGTGGCATCGGCTACCTCGACGTCGGGGTCTCCGGCGGCGTCTGGGGCCGGCAGAACGGCTACGGCCTGATGGTCGGCGGCAGCGACGAACACGTCGCCCGGCTGATGCCGATCTTCTCCGCGCTCAAGCCGGCCGGCGAGTTCGGCTTCGTGCACGCCGGGCCGGTCGGTGCCGGGCACTACGCCAAGATGGTGCACAACGGCATCGAGTACGGCCTGATGCACGCCTACGCCGAGGGCTACGAGCTGTTGACCGCCTCCGAGCTGGTCACCGACGTACCCGGGGTGGTCAAGGCCTGGCGGGACGGCACGGTGGTCCAGTCCTGGCTGCTCGACCTGCTCGACCGGGCCCTGGAAGCCGACCCGGAGCTGACCGAGCTGAGCGGCTGGACCGAGGACACCGGCGAGGGCCGGTGGACCGTCGACGAGGGCGTCCGGCTCGCGGTGCCGCTGCACGTCATCTCCGCCGCCCTCTTCGCCCGGTTCGCCTCCCGCCAGGACGACTCACCCGCCATGAAGGCCGTCTCCGCGCTGCGCCAGCAGTTCGGCGGACACGCCGTCCACAAGCGCTGAGCGGCCCCGCCGCCCGTGTACGTCCGCCGGCTCGAACTTGTCGACTTCCGCTCGTACGAGCGGGTCGCCGTCGACCTGGAGCCGGGTCCCAACGTCCTGGTCGGCGCGAACGGCGTCGGCAAGACCAACCTGGTCGAGGCGCTCGGATACGTGGCGACCCTGGGTTCCCACCGGGTCGCCACCGACGGGCCGCTGGTGCGGATGGGCGCGGCCGCCGCGGTGATCCGCTGCGCGGTGACCCACGAGGGCCGGGAACTCCTCGTCGAGCTGGAGATCGTGCCGGGCAAGGCCAACCGGGCCCGGTTGGGACGCTCGCCGGCCCGCCGGGCCCGCGACGTGATCGGCGCCCTGCGGCTGGTCCTCTTCGCCCCGGAGGACCTGGAACTCGTCCGTGGTGATCCGGCCGAACGCCGCCGCTACCTCGACGACCTGCTGGTGCTGCGCCAGCCCCGCTACGCCGGGGTACGCGCCGACTACGAGCGCGTCGTCAAGCAGCGCAACGCCCTGCTGCGTACCGCGTACCTGGCCCGTAAGACCGGCGGTACCCGGGGCGGTGACCTCTCCACCCTCGCGGTCTGGGACGCCCACCTCGCCCGGCACGGCGCGGAACTGCTCGCCGGGCGACTCGACCTGGTCGCCGCCCTGACCCCGCACGTGACGAAGGCGTACGACGCGGTGGCGGCCGGACGGGGAGCCGCCGGCATCACCTACCGCCCCTCGGTCGAGCTGGCCGACCCCACCGCCGACCGGGCCACCCTGGCCGAGGTGCTGACCGCGGCGCTCGCCGAGTCCCGCACCGCCGAGATCGAGCGGGGCACCACCCTGGTCGGCCCGCACCGCGACGACCTCGCCCTCACCCTCGGCCCACTCCCCGCCAAGGGGTACGCCAGCCACGGCGAGTCCTGGTCGTACGCGCTCGCCCTGCGACTGGCCGGCTACGACCTGCTGCGGGCCGACGGCATCGAGCCGGTGCTGGTCCTCGACGACGTCTTCGCCGAACTCGACACCGGACGCCGGGAACGCCTGGCCGAACTGGTCGGCGGGGCCAGCCAGCTCCTGGTCACCTGCGCGGTCGACGACGACGTGCCGGCGGCCCTGCGCGGCACCCGGTACCGGGTCGACGAGGGGACGGTGCGCCGTGTCGGATGACCACGCCGGCGGTCCCGGCGACCGGCTGCCGCCCCGACGTCCCAGCGGTCGGTCCGGGCCTCCCCGGCGCGCCGGCGGCCCGGCCGAACCCGGGCCGAACAAGGACACCGCCGGCTCGGGCGGTCCGCCCGCACCGGACAGCTCGGGCTCGGCGGGCGACGGGCCGAGCGGCCCGGAGTTGGCCCGCGCGGTCCTGGACGCCGCTCGGGCCCGTCGGGAGACGGCGGCGCGCACTCGGCGACGTACCCCGGGATCCGCCGGGGGTGACGGCGCCGCACGGCGGCTGCGCGGCTACTCCGGTCCGGGGCCGGACCCGCGCGACCCGCAGCCGCTCGGTGTCGTGCTGGGCCGGCTGATGAAGGCCCGCGGCTGGCAGCAACCGGCGGCCGAGGCGACGGTCTTCGGTGCCTGGGAGAAGGTGGTCGGCGCCGAGGTCGCCCAGCACAGCCGGCCGGTCAAGCTGGAGGACGGCGAGCTGACCGTGGAGGCCCGCTCCACCGCCTGGGCCACCCAGCTACGGCTGCTCGCCGGCTCGCTGCTGAAGCAGATCGCCAGTGAGGTCGGCCACAACGTGGTCCGGAAACTGCACATCCACGGCCCGGCCGCACCCTCCTGGTCGCGCGGTCCCCGCCGGGTCCGGGGCCGGGGCCCCCGCGACACCTACGGCTGAGACGGCCTCAGGCGTCGGCGTAGACGGCGTAGCCCCGGTCGGCGCAGCGCCGGTAGAAGGCGGCCAGCACGCCCAGCTCCGGGCAGGTGAAGCTCCACTGCGGTGGCGCCCCCGCCTCGTCCCGCAGCCCGTCGAGACGGCTGTCCAGCCAGCGCAGCTGCTGCTCGGCCAGGCGCCCGTCGGCGAGCAGCGACCGCAGCACCGCGCTCACCGACTCGAAGGTCACCGCCTCGCCGAACGGGCGGTGCGCCGCCACGAACCGCTCGATGCCGCCCGCGACCCAGGCGCACCCGTCCGGGTCGATCACCGGGTCCTCCTCCTCGGCGGCGGCGTCCGTGGCGTAGAGCACGTTCTCCAGGCCGAGGATCAGGTCCACCAACTCGGTGTACGCGGTCGCGCGGACCGTGCCGGTCTTCGCGATCAGCTCCGCGAGCGCGGCGGTCGGCGCGGAGACCTGCGGCAGATCCACGATCTCGCCGAAGTCGACGAACTCCGCCGGCGCCACCGGGTCGTAGAAACGACCGGTCCGTGGCCAGTGCACCGCGACGTTGTCCAGCCCCATCGGGCGTCACTCCTCACCGCAACGTGTCGAGCCGGTCATGCTGAGCCGATCGGGCCGGGCCGATCGCGTCGATCGTCCGCTTCCCGCCAGGAAAGATCAGAACCGGCCGGTCAGTGTCGCAAAGGTACGGTACGACGCTCCGGCGCCTGACGTCCGGTCCGTCCGATCCGGCAATCCGACCCGTTGGCCGGCGGCGCCCCCGATCAGCCCATGGCGTGTAAGGGGGGTCGCGGCCAGCGCGGTTCGGCCGGCTATGGAGTTCTCAGCCGCCGCGCAGGGGTGCCGAGTGGTGGTTCTGTCGTTCGCGCACAGTAGGATTGCGGGTGAGACGAAGGCCCGAGACGCAACGACGGGACACCGGCACTCGACGCCGTTGACCGATCCTCCCGTGTCGGGTCGAGCCGATCGCGATCCGCGGGCAACCGCGGCGACCGGCGTGTTCGGCCCGTACCCCGGAAAAGCCGGCCCGGTCCGCGCGCCGACGTCGCGTCCTGTCCGCCGAACCCGCGCCCGACGTGCCCTGCGGCGCGGACGGCGCGAGAAAGTGGCCGAGGGTGGCAGCGCAGGACAAGCAGGAGTACGGCGCCGAGTCGATCACCGTCCTCGAGGGGCTGGAGGCGGTCCGCAAGCGGCCCGGTATGTACATCGGGTCGACCGGCGAGCGCGGGCTGCACCACCTCGTGTGGGAGGTCGTGGACAACGCGGTCGACGAGGCGATGGCCGGCCACTGCGACACCATCGACGTGGTGCTGCTCGCCGACGGCGGGGTCCGGGTCACCGACAACGGCCGCGGCTTCCCCGTCGACCTCCATCCGAAGCTCAAGAAGCCAGGCGTCGAGGTCGCGCTGACCGTGCTGCACGCCGGCGGCAAGTTCGACGGCAAGGCGTACGCGGTCTCCGGCGGTCTGCACGGCGTCGGCGTCTCGGTGGTCAACGCCCTCTCCACGAAGATGGCGGTGGAGATCCACAAGTCCGGGTTCGTCTGGCGGCAGCAGTACCACCACTCCAAGCCCACCGAGCTGGAGAAGGGTGAGACGACCGACCGGACCGGCTCGGCGGTCTCCTTCTGGCCCGACCCGGACGTCTTCGAGACCGTCGACTTCGACTTCCAGACCATCTACCGCCGGCTGCAGGAGATGGCCTTCCTGACCCGGGGCCTCACCATCCACCTGCTCGACGAGCGGGTGCCGGAGGGCGAGGAAGGCAAGACCCGCGAGGTCACCTTCCGCTACGACGGCGGCATCGCCGACTTCGTCCGGCACCTCAACGCCTCGAAGAACCCGATCCACAAGACGGTGGTCGAGTTCGGCGCGGAGGAGGACGGCATGTCCCTCGAAATCGCCATGCAGTGGAACGAGTCGTACGGCGAGTCGGTCTACACCTTCGCCAACAACATCAACACCCACGAGGGCGGCACCCACGAGGAGGGCTTCCGGGCCGCGCTGACCGGCATCGTCAACCGGTACGGCGCGGACAAGAAGCTGCTCAAGGGCGACGAGAAGCTCTCCGGCGAGGACATCCGCGAGGGGTTGGCCGCGATCATCTCGGTCAAGCTCACCAACCCCCAGTTCGAGGGGCAGACCAAGACCAAGCTGGGCAACACCCCGGTGAAGAGCTTCGTGCAGCGGGTCTGCAACGACCGGCTGGTCGACTGGTTCGACCGGAACCCGGCCGAGGCGAAGACCATCATCACCAAGGCGTCCCAGGCCGCCCGCGCCCGGATCGCCGCCCAGCAGGCCCGCAAGCTGGCCCGCCGCAAGTCGCTGCTGGAGTCCGGCTCGATGCCGGGCAAGCTGGCCGACTGCCAGTCCACCGACCCGCGCGAGTCCGAGGTCTTCATTGTCGAGGGCGACTCGGCCGGCGGCTCGGCCAAGCAGGGGCGGGACCCGCGTACCCAGGCGATCCTGCCGATCCGCGGCAAGATCCTGAACGTGGAGAAGGCCCGGATCGACCGGGTGCTGAAGAACAACGAGGTCCAGGCGCTGATCACCGCGCTGGGCACCGGCATCCACGACGACTTCGACATGGAGAAGCTGCGGTACCACAAGGTGGTGTTGATGGCCGACGCCGACGTCGACGGCCAGCACATCCAGACCCTGCTGCTCACCCTGCTCTTCCGGTTCATGCGTCCACTTGTCGAGCTGGGCCACGTCTACCTGGCCGCCCCGCCGCTCTACAAGATCAAGTGGAACAAGAAGGGCGACGACGCCCAGTACGCCTACTCCGACCGGGAGCGGGACGGGCTGATCGCGCTGCGCCAGCAGAAGAAGCCGAACGCCAAGCCGGACGACATCCAGCGGTTCAAGGGTCTCGGCGAGATGAACTACCCCGAACTCTGGGAGACCACCATGAACCCGGCGACCCGTACGCTGCGTCAGGTCACCCTCGACGACGCGGCGACCGCCGACGAGCTCTTCAGCGTGCTGATGGGCGAGGACGTCGAGGCACGGCGCTCGTTCATCCAGCGCAACGCCAAGGACGTCCGGTTCCTCGACATCTGATCGGCCCCGCCCGGACCGGCCGGCTGGTGCCCGGCCGGTCCCCGGTCCACAGAGTTATCCACAGGTAGACCGGTTTCCACAGCGGTTATCCACAGCACGAAAACGACTCTAAGTCTGATAAGGGTTTAAAAGTGACGGATTCCCCCGAGCCCACACCCAGCGAGCCGGAGCTGCCGGAGGCCGCCGCCGCAGTCGTGGCGCACGACCGGATCGAGCCGGTCGGCCTTGAGGTGGAGATGCAGCGCTCCTACCTCGACTACGCGATGAGCGTCATCGTCGGGCGGGCGCTGCCGGACGTCCGGGACGGGCTCAAGCCGGTCCACCGCAAGATCCTGTACGCCATGTTCGACTCCGGCTACCGGCCGGACCGGGGCTACGTGAAGTGTTCCCGGGTGGTCGGCGACGTGATGGGTCAGTTCCACCCGCACGGCGACTCGGCGATCTACGACGCCCTGGTCCGGATGGCCCAGCCCTGGTCGCTGCGCTACCCCCTGGTCGACGGCAACGGCAACTTCGGTTCGCCGGGAAATGACCCGGCTGCGGCCATGAGGTACTGCGTTACGGCAAATGTCCGTATTCGAACTGCGGACGGTAGCAGGCGAGTCGGCGACCTCGTTCCCGACGCCGCGCCGAACAGCGAGACCGACATCGACCTGAAGGTCCGGGACCGCAACGGCGACCTGGTGCACGCTTCGAAGTTCTTCCACTCCGGCGAGCACCCCACGCTGCGGCTGCGAACCCGCGAGGGGTACGAGCTGACCGGCACCCACAACCACCCGGTGCTCTGCCTGGTGGACGTGGCCGGGGTGCCGACCCTGCTCTGGAAGCTGCTCGCCGAGATCTCCCCGGGTGACCGGGTGCTCCTCCAGCGGACCGTGCCGGACGAGATCGGCTACCCGATGCTGGAGCACGTCGAGGCCGCTGTCCTCGCCGGTGCCTTCGTCAGCGAGGGCTGGACCTCACAGGGGCGCGTCGGTTTCGACAACTGCGATCGCGAGTTCTTCGTCCGTGTCCTGGCTGCCTACGACCTGGCAGTCGGAGGCCCGCGCTGGGTTGGCACCGAGACAACCGTCACCGGCAAGACTTTGCATAAGCTGCGCGGCTGGACTTCCGACTTCATGAGGTCGATTCTCGGCGAGCTGGTCGGGGCGCGGAGTGCGGCGAAGTTCGTGCCCGAGTTCGTCTGGCAGGGGCCGGCCGCGATCAAGCGGGCCTTCCTCCAGGCGCTCTTCGAGGGCGACGGCTCGTCCTCGCTGCTGCCCCGCAACACCATCCAGATCTCGTACTCGACCCGCAGTGAGCGGCTCGCCCGCGAGGTGCAGCAGCTGCTGCTGGAGTTCGGCGTGGTCAGCCGGCAGTGCCGGTACGACAGTGGCGAGATCAAGGTCGTGGTGACCAACCGGCGGGACGCCCGGATCTTCGCCGTACAGGTCGGGTTCCTCGGTCGTAAGCAGGCCAAGCTGGAGTCCGAGCTGGCGTCGGTGCCGGCGACCAGCACGGCGCTCTCCGGCGACCACGTGCCGCTGGTCGGTGACTTCGTCCGGGCGCACGGGGCGACCCGGTGGACCGAGCGGGACTGGCTGCGCCGGCACAACGTGGACCGGATCGAGCGCTGGGAGCGGGACCGGGACGAGATCGCCGCCCGGATCACCGAGCCCGGGGTGCTCGACGTGGTCGAGCCGTTGGTCGACGGCCGGTTCTACTACGCCGAGGTGGCCGAGCTGGCCGACGCCGGGGTGCAGGCGGTCTACAGCATCCGGGTGGACACCGACGACCACTCGTTCGTCTCCGACGGTTTCGTCAGCCACAACACCGAGTGCAAGCTCGATCCGTTGGCGATGGAGATGCTGCGGGACATCGACGAGGACACCGTCGACCTGCAGGACAACTACGACGGCCGGGCCAAGGAGCCCACCATTTTGCCGTCGCGGATCCCGAACCTGCTGATCAACGGCTCCGAGGGGATCGCGGTCGGCATGGCCACCAAGATCCCGCCGCACAACCTGCGGGAGATCGGCGCGGCCGTGCAGTGGTGTCTGGAGAACCCGGAGGCCGACGAGGCGACCACCCTGGAAGCGCTGCTGGAGATCGTCAAGGGGCCGGACTTCCCGACCCACGGTCTGATCGTCGGCACCACCGCGATCCAGGACGCGTACCGCACGGGTCGTGGCTCGATCCGGATGCGGGCCGTGGTGGAGGTCGAGGAGGACAAGCGGGGCCGGCCGGCGCTGGTGGTCAGCGAGCTGCCGTACCAGGTGAACCCGGACAACCTGGCCGAGCGGATCGCCGAGCTGATCAAGGAGGGCAAGCTCGGCGGCATCGCCGACATCCGGGACGAGTCGTCCGGGCGTACCGGCATGCGGATCGTGCTGGTGCTCAAGCGCGACGCGGTCGCCAAGGTGGTGCTGAACAACCTCTACAAGCACACCCAGCTGCAGGAGACCTTCGGCGCGAACATGCTGGCGCTTGTCGACGGGGTGCCGCGGACGCTGAACCTGGCGCAGTTCATCCGGTACTACGTCGAGCACCAGATCGAGGTGATCCGGCGGCGGACGGCGTTCCGGCTGCGCAAGGCCGAGGAGCGGGCGCACATCCTGCGTGGTCTGTCCAAGGCGTTGGACGCCCTGGACGAGGTGATCGCGTTGATCCGGCGCTCGCCGACGGTCGAGGACGCCCGCCAGGGCCTGATCCGGCTGTTGGAGATCGACGAGATCCAGGCGACCGCGATCCTGGACATGCAGCTGCGCCGGTTGGCCGCCCTGGAGCGGCAGCGGATCCTCGACGACCTGGCCAAGCTGGAGATCGAGATCGCCGACCTGAAGGACATCCTGGCCAAGCCGGAGCGGCAGCGGCGGATCGTCTCGGAGGAGCTGGGCGAGATCGTCGCCAAGTGGGGTGACGAGCGGCGGACCAAGATCGTGCCGTTCGACGGCGAGGTCTCGATGGAGGACCTGATCGCCCGCGAGGACGTGGTGGTGACCATCACCCGGACGGGGTACGCCAAGCGGACCAAGGTCGATCTGTACCGGTCACAGCGGCGGGGCGGCAAGGGTGTCAGCGGCGCCACTCTGCGGCAGGACGACATCGTCAGCCATTTCTTCGTATGCTCCACGCACGACTGGATTTTGTTCTTCACCAACAAGGGTCGCGTGTACCGGGCCAAGGCGTACGAGCTTCCGGAGGCCAGTAGGGTGGCCAAGGGTCAGCACGTGGCCAATCTGCTCGCCTTCCAGCCGGACGAGCAGATCGCACAGATCATCCAGATCCCGAACTACCAGGTGGCTCCCTACCTGGTCCTGGCCACGAGAAACGGTCTGGTGAAGAAGACCCGACTCGAGGAGTTCGACTCCAACCGGTCGGGCGGGGTCATCGCGATCAACCTGCGCGATGAGGACGAGTTGGTCGGGGCGGTTCTGGTGGCGCCGGAGGAGGACCTGTTGCTGGTGTCGAAGAAGGCACAGGCGATCCGGTTCAACGCGACCGACGAGGCCTTGCGGCCGATGGGTCGGGCCACCTCCGGGGTGATCGGCATGCGGTTCACCGACGACGACGTGCTGTTGGCCGTCGAGGTGGTCCGGGAGGGGCTGGACGTGCTGGTGGCGACGAACGGGGGGTACGCGAAACGCACCCCGATCGAGGAATATCCGGTCCAGGGCCGGGGAGGTAAGGGCGTACTGACCGCGAAGATCACCGAGCGTCGCGGTGGCCTGGTCGGTGCGGTGGTGATCGATCCGGACGACGAGTTGTTCGCGATCACGAGCAACGGTGGCGTCATCCGGACTCCGGTGAAGCCTGTACGCCGTACCCGAGACCGGAACACAATGGGGGTCAAGCTGATGGACCTCCCGGACGGTGTGACTATCGTGGCGATTGCTCGCAATGCCGACGAGCCTGACGAACAGGACTAGTTGAATGACGGAGACACAGGCGAAGTCGGGGAACAAGGGGACCTCGGCCAAACCGGTCGACGAGGAGGCCGCGAAGAGCGGCGCACCAGCGACCGGCCGCGCGGCCGTGGGCCGGGCCACGGTCCCCGCCGACGCGCCTGCCCCGAAATTCACTCGGGCCCCCGGCATGGCTCCGCCGCCGGACAAGCCCGAGGATCCGGGGGCGGCCGGTAAGCCGGAGAAGACGACAGGTGCCGAGGCGAAGTCCGCCCCGGCGCCCCCGGCCCGTCCGAACACCACCCAGCCGATCAAGACAGGTTCGGCCGGTCAGTCCGGTTCCGGTAACCAGACCCGGCTCGGTTCGGCGGCCACCGGCACCCTGCCGCGGGTGAGTTCGCCCGGTTCGGGCGGCAAGCCCGATCAGGGGCGTCCGGGCGGCGGCACCGGGCGACCGGCAAACGGTGGCGGCCTGCCTCCGGGGGTCGGTGGCGCGTCCGCCGTCGGGGCCGCGCGGGTGGGTGAGGCGGTACGCTCCGCGCGTACCTCGGTCAGCTCGGCCGCGTCGCGCGGACCGCGCCGGGCCCGGCTGAACCTGAAGCGGATCGACCCCTGGTCGGTGATGAAGTTCGCCTTCGCCGTCTCCGTGGTGCTCTTCATCGTGGTGGTCGTCGCCACGTCGGTGTTGTATCTGGCGTTGGACGCGATGGGTGTGTTCCAGAGCGTGAACGACAGCCTCACCGACCTGGTGAACGCCGGTGGCGGGCAGAGCGGCGGGTTCCAGATCACCGCCCGTGGCGTGATCCTGACCTCGGCGTTGGTCGGCCTGGTCAACGTGGTGCTGTTCACGGCGCTCGCCACGCTGGGTGCCTTCGTCTACAACGTCTGTGCCGACCTGGTCGGCGGGATCGAGCTCACCCTCGCCGAGCGCGACTGAGTCTCGACGTCGACGCCGGGGTGTCCGCCAGGTGCGGCCCCCGGCGTCTCGCGTCGCCACCCCCTGCGGCGGAGTAGGGCCACGGGTGGGCGGTGACCCCGGTTTGGGCCGGGGTGGGCGGATGGGTTAACCTTGCTCGTCGCTTGCGGGGCTATAGCTCAGTCGGTTAGAGCGCAGAGCTGATAACTCTGAGGTCGCTGGTTCGATTCCAGCTAGCCCCACCGCACGTCCTCCGACATCAGTCGAGCGCTAGGGGTCGCCCCATGGTGAAGAAGCTTCTTTTCGTCGTCGGCATCGTCGGCGTGGCGGCCTTGGTTGCCAAGCGGGTCAAGGACTCCAATGACGAGCGCGCCCTCTGGCACGAGGCGACCACCGCTCCCGACCTGCGCTGATCCGGGCGGTTCGACCGCCTGCGGGGCCCTAGCTCAACTGGCAGAGCACTGCCTTTGCAAGGCAGGGGTTAGGGGTTCGAGTCCCCTGGGCTCCACCAGCACGAACACCGGTTGATCCCGGTCCCGAGTACAGCCATTCGTACCGCCAAGCGGGTTTGCCAGCGCTACGGCTTGAGCGTGCTGAGCAACCCGGTGACGTGGGTCTTGATGTCGTCGCGGACCTGGCGGACGACGTCGAGGGGTTGGCCGGCGGGGTCGGTGAGTTTCCAGTCCTCGTAGCGTTTGCCGGGGAAGACGGGGCAGGCGTCGCCGCAGCCCATGGTGACTATGACGTCGCTGGCTTCGGCGGTGTCCCAGGTGAGTCGGGCCGGGGTCTGGTCGGTGATGTCGATGCCGACCTCCCGCATGGCCTCGACGGCGGTGGGGTTGATCCGGTCGGCGGGCGCGCTGCCGGCGGAGCGGACCTCGACGGAATCTCCGGCGAGGTGGCGTAGCCAGGCGGCGGCCATCTGGGAGCGGCCGGCGTTGTGGACGCAGACGAACAGGACGCTGGGTTTGTCGGTCATCGGGGTGCGCTTTCTCGGGTCGGGTGGGGCACGACCACCGCGTCGGCGGCGTGTCCGGCGTGGGGGTACCAGGCGGCGAGGGCGGCGACGGCCACCAGAGCGCCGACGAGCTGGGCGGCGAGGAAGCCCGGCACGGAGGCGGGGGCGATGCCGGCGAAGGTGTCGGTGAAGGCCCGGCCGATGGTGACCGCCGGGTTGGCGAAGGAGGTCGAGGAGGTGAACCAGTAGGCCGCCCCGATGTAGGCGCCCACGGCGGCGGGCGCTGCGGTGGTGCGGCCGGAACGGGCGAGGGCGAAGACCAGCACGACCAGCCCGGCGGTGGCGACCACCTCGGCCAGCCACAGGTTCCCGCCGGTGCGGTCGGTGCGTGACCAGGTGACCGGTGGGAGCCCGAACATGAGGGCCGCCAGCACCGCCCCGGCGACGGCCCCGGTGACCTGCGCGCAGACGTAGCCGGCCAGGTCCCGCGGGGTCAGACCGGTCCCGAGCCGGCGGCCGAGCCACCAGTCGACGGCCGAGACGACCGGGTTGAAGTGCGCGCCCGACACGGGGCCGAACATCAGGATCAACGCGCCCAGGGCGAGGGCGGTGGCGACCGCGTTCTCCAGGAGCTGAAGCCCCACATCGGTCGGGGAGAGCCGGGCGGCGGCGATGCCGGCGCCGACGACGGCGGTGACCAGCAGGGCCGTGCCGGTGAACTCCGCGCTGGCCCGCCGGGCCAGGGTGAGACTCACTCGGCGGCCCGGGCGGCGGTGGGGATGTCCAACAGCGCGCCGAGCTGCCGGAAGGCTTCCGGGCGGACCCGGTACCAGACCCAGGTGCCTCGCCGCTCGGAGTCGACCAGCCCGGCGTCCCGCAGCACCCGCAGGTGGTGGGAAATGGTGGGGCCGGAGAGGTCGAAGGCCGGGGTCAGGTCACAGACGCAGATCTCCGGTACGGAGGCGATCATCGACATCAGCCGGAGCCGGACCGGGTCGCCCAGGGCCTTGAACAGGGGAGCGACCGCTGCCGCCTGGTCGTCGTCCATGGGACGGGCCGCGATCGGGGCGCAGCAGGCCACGGCGCTCAGGTCGACCACCGGCAGAGGCTGTTTCGACATGCGTCTAGGTTGACAGATTTCAAAACAGAGGGCAACGTGGGGTCTGCTTCGAAAACCATCTAGGCAGGAGCCAGTCATGGTGCCCCTGTCGGGAGGAGAACCATGTCCCGCGTTCAACTTGCCCTGCGCGTGTCCGACCTCGAAGGCTCCGTCGCCTTCTACTCGAAGCTGTTCGGCGTCGAACCGGCCAAGCGTCGCCCCGGCTACGCCAACTTCGCCATCCAGAACCCGCCGTTGAAGCTCGTACTCCTGGAGGGCGAGCCCGCCCAGCCGACCGTGCTGGACCACCTGGGCGTCGAGGTGTCCACCACCGAAGAGGTCAACGCGGCCACCCGGCGCCTCACCGAATCCGGCCTGATCACCCTGGAGGAGAACAGCACCGAGTGCTGCTACGCCCTCCAGGACAAGGTCTGGGTACGCGGCCCCGGCGACGAGCCCTGGGAGGTCTACACCGTCAAGGCCGACTCCGACCAGCTGGGGAAGAAGGTCACCGCCAGCACCTGTGGCACTCCCGCCACCGACAACCAGCCAGCCACCACCGGAGCGACGGGGAGCTGCTGCTAGCGGCACCGTCCCGCCTGCCTGCGGCGGGCCGTGCAGTGGTTTCCGGTGGTCGTCTCCTGCCAGGGATCGATGACCTGGATGCCCGTGCCGGTGCTCCTCCGTCCGGTGGCCGGCGGCCTCCTACCCGGGTCGCAATTCGAGTGCCGTCCCGCGCCCGATGTCACCAGGAGCCCGCTCGAACAGGCTTGCCTGGTGCCCTCGGGTGACGCCACCGGGACCGGATCCCGGGCAGTCGAGGGCACCGGGAGGCGGCAGATCGACATGATCGACACAGATGCGTCGAGGCGACCCCGGGTCGTGCGGTTCGGTGCGGTCCTGGCGACCGTGGCGCTGGTCGGGGTGACAGCGGTGGGTTGTGGTTCCGGGCCACCGCAGGCGAGCGTGGCACCGTACGTCACGATTCCGGCGGCGCCGGGCGCGGCGACCGGCACGGCCGCCCTGACCGGCCCGGACGTCGAGGCCTGGCTGGACGGGATGCTGCCGGCCGCGATGCAGCGGACCGGCATCGCCGGGGCCACGGTCGCGGTCGTCGGCGACGGCCGGATCCTCACCACCCGGGGGTACGGCCACGCCGACACCGGTGGCGGGGCGGCCGCGCCGGAGCCGGTCGACCCCGAGCGGCACCTCTTCCGGCCGGGATCGGTGTCGAAGGTGTTCACCGCCGTCGCCGCGCTGCAGTTGGTGCAGGGCGGCACCCTGGAGCTGGATGCCGACATCGCCGGGAAGCTCGACTTCGACCTGCCCCGCAGCTTCGACGAGCCGATCACCCTGCGGCACCTGCTGACCCACACCGCCGGGTTCGAGGAGCGGGTAGCCGGCCTGATCGGTACCGAGGGCGACTCGACGGATCTGCGCCGGGCCCTGGTGACCGACCCGCCCGAGCAGATCTTCCGACCGGGTACGGTGCCGGCCTACTCCAACTACGGCTACGCGCTGGCCGGGTACCTGGTCGAGCGAACCAGCGGGATGCCCTTCGAGGAGTACGTCCAGCGGTACGTCATCGACCAGGCCGGGATGACCTCCTCGACCTTCGCGCAGCCGCTGCCCCCGGCCCTGCGGGACCGGATGTCGCAGGGGTACCCGAACTCGGCCGCCCCGGCGGGGCCCTTCGAGTTCGTCGGCGTCCCGCCGGCCGGTGCGCTCAGCGCTCCGGCGCCGGACATGGCCCGGTTCATGCTCGCGCTGCTGGGCGAGAAGACGGATGACCCGGCGCTGCTCGACCCGCCCACCCTGGAACTGATGCGGCAACCGGGCCTGGACGCGGGCTCGCTCGGCTTGCTGGCCGAGGGACCCCGGATGAGCCTCGGGCTCTTCGACGAGAGCCGTAACGGCCACCGGATCCTCGGCCACGGCGGTGACACCAACTACTTCCACTCCCACCTGCAGATCCTTCCCGACCAGCGGGCCGGCCTGTTCATCTCGCTGAACAGCGGCGGCAACGGCGGGATGGACAGCCACGAGCTGCGCCAGGCGGTGCTGACCGGCTTCGTCGACCGGTACTTCCCCGCCAAGGGCGACCAGTCCGGAGCCGGAGCGGGCGGGACCGTCGACGCGGAGACCGCGGCGGAGCACGCGGCGGTGCTGGCCGGCACGTACGAGAGTTCCCGGACGATGCGCAGCACCTTCCTGGCCACCGTAGGCCTGGTCGGTCGGACCAGTGTCGCCGCGTTGGAGGACGGGCGGCTGCTGGTCGAACCGGCACCACTGTCCACCACCCCCGCGGTGTACGAGGAGGTCAAGCCCTGGCTCTGGCGGGAGGTCGGCGGGCAGCGCACGCTCGCGGCCCGGGTCGTCGACGGTCAGGTGGAGGCCATCGGGTTCGATTCCGCCTTCGCCCTCCTGCCGGTCGACCCGCAGCGCGGCACCGGCCTGGTCGCCTCGGTCCTGGGCGCCTCGACGCTGGTGCTGGTGCTGACGGTGCTGGTCTGGCCGGTCGCGGCGGTCGTCCGTCGCCGACTCGGCCGGGCTCCACGCGGGCGGGCCGGGCGGACCGCGCGGGTGTTGAGCCGGGTCGCCGTCGCCGGTGCGCTGCTCGCCCTGGTCGGCTGGGCGGTCAGCCTGACCGCCATCATGGGGATGCGGGAGGTCCCGACGGCTGTCCTGCGCGGTGTGCAGGTGCTGCAACTGGTCGGCCTGCTCGGGGTGCTACCCGCCACGGTCCGGCTGGTCGACGAGGTCCGTCGCCGGGGCGGCTGGCCCCGGATCGTCGGTAGCGCACTGGTCCTGCTGGCGCTGGCCGGTACCGGGTGGTTCGCCGTCGAGTTCATGCTGCTCGCCCCGAGCATCTCCTACTGACGAGGAAGATCAGGCCATGACACAGCACAGCGGTACCGGCCCGGGGGCCACCGGCGTCCCGGGCCGGTACCGGCTCAGTGGGCGGCTGGACGGGTGGCTCACCCGGCTCGGGGTGACCGGACGGTTCGCCCGGGACTGCCTCCTGGCCGTGGTCGTCGCGGTCGTGACGTTCGTCCTGTTGGTGATGCTCTTCTGGGTCGTGCTGCCGACCGAGGAGATCGAGGTCGGCGCGGACCGGGCCCGGTTGGCGATCCTCCTCTGCTGCGGGCAGGCGCTGCTGCTCTGCCTGCGCCGGGTCCACCCGGGACGCTGCCTCGCGCTCGTCGTCGGCGTCCAGCTCGTGATCAATGCGACGATGCCGTCCGAACTGACGGTCCAGGGTGGTGCCACGCTGATTGCGGCCTACACCGTCGGCACCCTGCTCCCGGTACGGACGGTAGTCGTCGCGGTGGGCCTGGCCACGGCGGCCGACACCGTGGGTGCGGTCGCGGCCGCCGCCTCCGGCAGCCCGGCCCCGCTGCGGGCCGTCCTCGGTCACCTCGTGTCCAGTGCCCTGTCCTACGGCGGTGCGGCCTTCGTCGGCGGCTACGTCGCGACCCACCGGCGGTATCTGGAACTGCTGCGGGTCCAGGCGGTCGAGGCGGTCCGGGCGCAGCAGGCGAAGGTGTCGGCCGCGATCGGCGCGGAACGTTCCCGGATGGCCCGGGAACTGCACGACGTCGCCGCCCACCACCTCTCCGGCATGGTGGTGCAGGCCTCGGCGGTGGAACGGCTGATCGACCGGGACCCGGCGGCGGCGAAGGACGGGGTGGTCTGGATCCGCGCGCAGGGCAAGGAGACCCTGAACAACCTGCGGCTCGTGGTGGGGGTGCTACGCGGGCGACCGGAGGCGGACGGGGCCCCCGGTCCCGGCGAGGGCAACGTGCCCGTGCCGGGCCTGGCGGTGCTGGACGACCTGGTACGCACCGCTCGTGAGCTGGGCAGTTCCGTCGAGCTGACCCGGCAGGGCCAGGAACGCGAGCTGCCGCCGATCGCCGACGTGGCGCTGTACCGGACGGTGCAGGAGTGCCTGTCCAACGCCCGGCAGCACGCCCCGGGGGCCCCGGTACGCATCGAGCTCCGGTTCGCCGCGCGCGAGGTGGCGCTGGCGGTGGTCAACGGACCCGCCACCCGACGTCCCGAGCCGACGGGCCGGACCAGCAGCGGGGTCGGGCTGATCGGCATGCGGGAACGGGCCCAGCTGATCGGCGCCCGGTTCGCGGCCGGCCCGACACCGGCCGGCGGCTGGTCTGTCACAGTGACGCTGCCGACCCGGGACGAGGCTCGGGCCACGTCGACGCGGGCGACCACGAAGGGAACCGAACCGACATGATCAGGGTGCTGCTCGTCGACGACCAGGCGGTGGTCCGGGCCGGTTTCCGGGTGATCCTGGAGCAGTCCGGCGAGATCGAGGTGGTGGCGGAGGCGTCCAACGGCACCGCCGCCGTCGACCTGGCCCGCCGGACGAACCCGGACGTCATCTGCATGGACGTCCGGATGCCCGGCGGCGACGGGCTGGCCGCCACCCGTCGGATCGTCGCCGAGGCGCCCGGGGAACCGCCGGCGGTGCTGGTGGTGACGACCTTCGACCTCGACGAGTACGTCTTCGGCGCGTTGGAGTCCGGCGCGAGCGGCTTCATCCTCAAGGACTGTGAGCCGGAGGAGCTGATCGAGGCGATCCGGCGGTTGGCCAACGGGCAGGGACTCGTCGACCAGGCGGTGACCCGGCGGGTGATCTCGGAGTTCGCCCGTCGTCGCCCGGTGCCGGAGTCCGACGCGCCGGCGGCGTACCAGTTGACCGCGCGGGAGACCGAGATCGTGGTGTTGCTCGCCCGTGGACTGTCGAACGTCGAGATCGCCACGGAGCTGTTCATCGAGACCAGCACCGTCAAGTCCCACCTCGGGCGGGCGATGGCGAAGATCGGTGCGCGGGACCGGTTGCAGACCGTGGTGTGGGCGTACCAACACGGTGTGGTTTCACGCTGATCTCAGGTCAGCTGGCCGGCTGGGCATCGGCCCGAATGTCTGTAACTATCCGTGTCGTGCTGTTGACAACGGGAGATGGCGGTTCGGGGGTGTCGGGATGAGTGGGCGACTGGGCGTGCTCCTGCGACGACACCGGACGGTCGCCGGGCTCACCCAGGAGGAACTCGCCGAACGGGCGGGACTGGCCGTGCGTACCGTGCGCAATCTGGAGCTCGGCTGGGTGACCCGGCCCCAGCGGCGGACGGTGGAGGAGTTGGCCGACCGGCTCGGCCTGTCGGCGGCGGACCGCTCCCAACTGGTGGCGGTCGCCCGGTGCCGCGACGACACCGGGGAGGACCGGACCGGTGCGGACGAGGACCGGGCCGGTTCGCTCCCCGGTGACCTGACCGACTTCGCGGGCCGGGCCGGCGAGCTGCACCGGCTCGCCGAGGAGGCCCAGGGGGCCGCCCGTGCCGAGGCGGCCCGGGTGGTGGTGGTCAACGGGCCGCCCGGGGTGGGCAAGACCAGTCTGGTGGTGCACGCCGCGCACCAGCAGGCGCGGCACTTTCCCCGCGGGTCGCTCTTCGTCGACCTGCGCGGCATGGACGACGAGCCGACCCCCCTGGCCCAGGCGCTCGACCAGTTGCTCACCGCGTTCGGGGTGGCCCAACTGCCGCCGTCGACCGACGCCCGGTTGACCCTCTACCGGACGCTCAGCGGCGAGGGCCGGGGGTTGCTGGTGCTGGACAACGCCCGGGACGAGGCCCAGGTACGCCCGTTGTTGCCGAACGGGCCGGGCTGGCTGGTGCTGGTCTCCAGCCGGAGCGCGCTGGCCGGGTTGGCCGGGGTACGCCGGGTGCCGCTGCGGGTGCTGTCGGAGGAAGAGGCGCAGCTGCTGCTCACCGGTGCGGTGGGCGGTGGACGGATCGCCACCGAGAGCGCCGCCGCGGTGGAGCTGGGGCGGCTCTGCGGGCGGCTGCCGCTGGCCCTGCGGGTAGCGGCGAACCGGCTGGCCGTCCGTCCGCAGTGGAGCGTGCAGTCGCTGGTGGAGCGGCTGCGCAACGAGCGGCGTCGGCTGGACCTGCTGCGCGCCGGTGACATCGAGGTACGCAGCGCGTTCGAGTTGTCGTACCGGCTGCTCGACACCCCGGCGCGGCGGGCCTTCCGGTCGTTGGCGGTGGTGCCGCTGCCGCAGTACTCCGCGCCGGTGGTCGCCGCACTTGTCGACGAGCCGGTCGCGGTCACCGAGGACCTGCTCGACGCGTTGGTGGACGCCGGCCTGCTCAACGCGGCGGCCACCGCCGGCCGGTACGTCCTGCACGACCTGCTGGCGCTCTTCGCCGCCGAACGGATCGACGCCGAGGAGAGTGCCGCGGACACCGACGCCGCCCGGGACCGGCTCGCCGGGCACCTGCTGGGCCGGATCGCCTCCGCCCATGGGTGGCTCGACCCGACCCGCTGGCGGCCACCGGCCGGGTTCCCCACCGCGCCTGCGGCGGTCAACTGGCTGGACACCGAACGGCCGGGCTGGTGGTGGGCGATCCGGTACGTCGCGACCCGGGGCCGCCACCACGAGGTGCTCGCCGCCGCCGGGCACCTGTACTGGTACGCCGAACGGCGGCACCTGGCGGTGCCCTGGGACGAGTTGTTCCGCCGGGCGGTCCGGGCGGCGCAGTCGCTCGGTGACCCGGTGGCCGAGGCGTTCCAGCGCAACAACCTCGGCTGGGCGTTGTATCTCCTGCACGACGACCTCGACGAGGCGTACGTCGAGCACCGTACCGCGTTGGCGTTGGCCGAAGCCGCCGGTGAACCGGGGATCGCCGGGTGGGCCCGGTGCTACCTGGCGGCGCTGCAGAGTCGGCGGGCCGACCCGGGTGCCGCGTTGGCGAACCTCCGCGACGCCCGACGGTTGCTGTTGGCGGCCGACGACCGGCTCGGCTGGATCGTGGCCTCGTACACCCTCTCGGATCTGCTGCGCTCGACCGGCCAACTCGACGAGGCGCTGCGCCTGGTCGAGGAGGCCGACCAGGGTTGGGGGTCGGCCCTGCCGGACCGGCCCGCCAGCCGGCCGCTGCGCGGCTGGGTACGGCACCGGTTGGGGCTGCTGCAGGCCGACCGCGGCCGGTTCGGTGACGCGGAGGCGGCGTTGCGCGGGGCGATCGAGGACTTCGACGCCGGTGACGACCTGGGCTGCCTCGGCCGTACCCACCTCACCCTCGCCGAGGTGCTGCTGCGGGCCGGGGCACCCGAACGGGCCCAGGTGGTGCTCGACCGGGCGACCGAACTCCTCGAAACGGTCAACGACGTCGGGTCGCTGGGCGAGGTGGCCCAGGTCCGGGCCTGGCTCGACGAGATCCTCGACTGACCGGGCGGGTCACCCGGTGGGGGCGCCGCGGCGGGTAACCAGGCCGAGGGTGAACGCCTGCCGGGTCAGTTCGGCCTTGTTGCCCACGTCCAGTTTGGACCGGATCCGGGTGAGGTAGGTGTTCACGGTCGCCTCGGAGATGCCGAGCCGCCGGGCCACCTGCGCGTGGGTCAGACCGTGGGCGATCAGCTTCAGGGTCTCGGCCTCCCGGGGGGCCAGCGCGGGCCGGCGGGGCGGGCGGTCCCGCCCGGGGCCGGGACCCGGGGCGCAGGGCGGCGCCGCCCGGCCCGGCGCGCGGGTGGCGCCGGGGCCGGGCGGTTCACCGCGCAGCCGGGCGGTGAACCGCGGACACAGGTAGAACCCGCCGGTGGTGGCGATGTCGAGTGCGATCCGCAGCTGGGCCTGCTCGCTCGCGGTGCTCACCACCGAGCGGGCGCCGGCCCGAATCGCCGCCACCGCCACCGTCATCGCCGAATCCGGCAGCATCACCAGCGTCGGGTGCCGGGGACAGGACCACCGCACCGCGTGCAGCAGTGGATCCACCAGGACGACGACGGTCTCCGGACCCGCGCCGCTGCCGGTCACCTCGCTCACCGTGTCCACCGTGACACAGCGTCGTACCCGCTCGTTGCCTCCGATCAGTTGGTGCACCCCGCGCCGGGCCAGCGGCTCGGACACCACCACACACACGTCGAACATCGGCCACCCCTCGGTGACAAGTCAACTACAGCGTGATGGGAAAGGCGAGGCAAGAAGACCGGCAAGAAACGGGCGTCAAACGGACAGGTAACCGAGCTCCACGGCGCGTCGGGTCAACTCGGCCTTGTTGGCGGCCCCGAGCTTGCGTCGCAGCCGCTTCGCGTACGTGTTGACGGTCTGCTCGGTCACCCCCAACCGGTGGGCGGCCTGCCGGTGGGTGAGCCCCTGGGCGATGCAGCGCAACGTCTCCACCTCACGGGGACCCAGCGCGGCCGACGCCTGCGCTGCCCCACCGGCCAGCGTCGTCACCCCGGGCGACAGGTAGCTACCGCCGCTGAGCACCGCCGCCCTGGCCAGGGTGAACTCCTCGGCGCCGTCACCCTCGCGCAGCACCGCCCGCACCCCGGTCACCAGCAGCGCCAACGGGTCGACGCTCGACTGTCGGGGCAGGACCAGCAGCACCATCCGGTCAGCGGTGAGTGCGGTCAGCTGCGGCCAGCGGTCACCGGTCAGGTGGTCCCACCGCAGGACCACCGGCTCCGGCGCGCCGGCTTCGGGCAGATCAGCCGTCGACATCCGGTTGCTCCTGAGTGGACGGGTCCGTACCGGTGCGCGTGCACCGGCACCGACAATTAAAGCCCCTCGACGCGTCCCCGAACTGACGGCTGTCGGTGTCCCCCCGGACATCGAGAAGAATCCTCGGCGCGACCTCGTTGTCGCCCACCTCTCCCAGCAGCACAGGCCGTCCCGACCGCGTCGGGTGCCGTCGACGTCACCCGGCCGGTCCATCCAGCGGGGACCGTCCGGTCGTGGGCCGGACCAGATTCGCGAGGTCCTGGCGACAAGGGAGACAGATCACATGATTTCGGCTCAGTTACGACTGTGGTGTTTCGGTGGCTTCCGGCTGGAGCGGGACGGACTGCCGGTCGACCTGTCCGGCATCCGCCCCCGGGTGCGCACCCTGCTGCGGTATCTCGCCGCCGAGGCCGGGCAGCCGGTGCACCGGGAGCGGATCATGGCGGCGCTCTGGCCGGAGCTGCCGGAGCGGGCGGCCCTCAACAACCTGCACGTCGGCGTCTCGACGCTGCGTACCTTCCTGGAGCCGGGAGTGGCCCGGGGCGCGTCCCGGTTCGTCGTGCGCGACGGCTGGACGTACCGGCTGGAGGTGGACGACGGAGGTTGCGACGTGTCGGCGTTCGGGGCGGCGCTGGCCGAGTCCCGGCGGGCCCGGTCGCGGGGCGAGGACGCGGCGGCCGTCCGGGCGCTGCGCACCGCCCTCGACCACTACGCCGGTGACCTGCTGCCGGAGGACGGCACCGCGGAGTGGGTGCTCGCCGCCCGGGACCGGCACCGGTCCCGGGCAGCGGAGGCCGCGGTGCTCCTGGCCGGCCTGGAGTTGACCCGGGGGCGGGCCCGGGCCGCCGTGGCGGCGGCCCGTCGGGCCCTGGAGCTGGACGGCTACCACGACGACGGCTGGCGGCTGCTGATCAGCGCACAACGGCGGGCCGGTGACGTGGCAGCGGCCCGGCACAGCCAGCAGACGTACGAGCGGGTGCTGCGGTCACTCGGCGTCGGGTCCCGCCCGGTGCACGTCACGGCCGCCTGAACACCTCCACCTCGGCCAGGGCCACCCGCCGCCCGCGCTGCTCGCCGTAGCTCGCCTGGATGGTCAACCGCAGCCGCGACACCCCGCCCGCCACGTGATGGAAGCTCTGCGGGCCCGGCCGGTCGGTCAGCCGCAACTGGCTGGCGCGCTCGCCGTCGCCTGTCGACAGGGTCATGGTCAGCTCGGCCGGGCGGGCCTGCTCGACGAAGGCGTCCTGCTGGGGCGAGGCACCGGTGTGCACGATGAGATCCAGCAGACGGATCGGCGGATCGAAGGTGAACTCGACGTACTCGCCGGTGGCGGGTCGGTCGGTGGCAGGCGCCCAGTACCGGTTGTTCAGCCCGTCGACGGTGGACCGGGCCGGATGACCGCGCGCCGCACTGGAGGCCGTCACCTCGCTGGGCAGCACCGCCTCGGGCGTCGCGGTCCGGTCCCGGACGGCGTCCACGACCGGCCCGGCGAACCGGGCCACCGCCAGCGCCACCGCGCCGAGCAGGGCCAGCACGAGCAGGACCGCCAGCAGCCGGCGCAGCCAACCCCCGCGGGACCGGCGGCGTGGCCAGCGCAGTCGACGCCACCACGGTAGGGCCCGGGGCGGGCCGGTGGTCGCGGTCAACGGGTTGCCGCACCGCCGGCAGAACGACCGGTCCCGCGGGTTGCCGGTGCCGCAGACCGGACAGGTCACGTCGTGCGGGCCGCCCGCCGGATCACCGGTGAAGTCCCGGACCACCGGTGGCGGCGCGACCGGTCGACCCGGTTGCACCGCCGTCGGCTGGTCGACTCGGTCGGTGGGATCGAGCGGGGCCGGCTCGGTCGGGGTGCCCTCCCGGGCCGGTGCGGTCTCGTCGGCCGGCCGTACCGGCACCACCAACGCGGCGGCCCGCCGCAGGTCGCGCTCGGCGGTGGGCGGTGCCGGCTCCGCGACCTCGACCTCCGGCGTCGGGGTGGCGTCGTCGTCCCAGGACAGGAACGCCCCGCAGGTGCCGCAGAAGCCGTCGCCCGGAACGACCTCGGACCCGCAGTTGTCGCAGCGCCTCACCGGGCCACCGTCCGGTCCGTCCCGGCCGGGTCCTCGCCCACCAGTGGCAGCACCTCCACCGTGTACGGCACGTGCGCTGGCCGGTTCGCCTCGACCACCGCCCGCAGCCGGGCGACCAGGGCGTCGCTGGGCTCCGGCGCGTACACCCGCACGGTAAGGGCGGGCACGGCGGACCCGGGCAGGGCGGTGCCGGGCGTGACCGACCAGGTGGTGCCGCCGCTCTCGACGATCTCCGGGACGAGCCCGGTGGCGAGGCGTACCTCCTCGGCCAGTCCGGCGGCGGTGCCGCGGACCCGGTGTCGGGCGACGGCCCCGGCGACCACCCGGCGGCGTTCGGCGGCCGGCCGGTCCCGCCCACCACCGGCGGCCACCCAGGAGCCCAGCCAGTCCACGAAGTCCGGCGGGGCCAACGCCGGGTCGAAGTACGCCCACAGGCTGTCCAGGGTGGCGTGCACCGGCGCGAGCACCTGGTCGAAGCCGCCGGTGAGGCGCTGGGCCAGGTCGTCGGCGGCGTAGACGGCGGGCAGCCGCCGGCCCAGCGGGTCGGGGGTGGCCAGTCCAGCGACTGCGGCGCGCATGGGTGGTTCCTCCTCGCTCAGGCGCCCGACGGGCGTTCGTCGACCCGGACCTGGTGCTGGTGGGAGAAGACGAGGGCGTGCCGATCCAGGTCGATCCGGGTGACCTGCTCACCCCGCCGGCCGGTCAACGGATCGGCGGGGAACATGCGGACCTCCTCGACCACCTCCACCCCCGGCAGCCGTTGCAGGACCCCGAAGATCTCCCCGGAGTGCACCTGCCGCCCGAACGGCCAACCCGTGCCCTCCGGCCCACCGTGCACCGGGTCGAGGTAGCGGTACAGGGTGGCGGTGGCCTCGCCGCGCAACTGGGCGGCGGCGACGTCGGGCCGGGGGACCAGCCGGACGACCACGGTGACCCCCTGGTAGAACGGCGGCTCCACGACCAGCCGGGTGCCGACCGGGCGGCGGGTGTCCAGATGCTCGGCGATGGTGGCGAGCATCCCGTCCGGGGGGACCAGGTCCTCGAAGTGCAGCCGGCCCTCCGCGTCGGCGACCGCCTCCGGCACCACCAGCAGCCGGACCCCGCCGGCGTCGCTGCCGTCACCGGCGGACAGGCAGCGCACCCGGGCGGCGGCCGGGCAGGCCTGCCGGGCGAGCAACTCGTAGTCGCGGGCGGTCACCGCCCGGTCCTGGGCCCGCAGCTGGACCGGACCGCGCAACCGGGCCTCCGCCACGGTCTCCCCGTCCACCCCGCCGGTGGCGGGCGCCCGGTTCTCCACCCCGGAGACGTACGGCATCGAGCTGCGCAGCACGGCCAGCGCGCCCCGGGCGACGTTGCCGCTGCGCCCGCCCCCGGTGCGGTAGCGCCGGACCCGGACCCGGGAGCCGGCGGCCGGTACGGCACCGTAGCGGCGTAACGTCCCGTCGGGCTGCCGGACGGCCGGCCCGAAGAAGATCTCCCCGGCGGTCCGGTCGAGCACCACGTGCCGGTCCTGGGGCCCGGAACCGCTGAACGAGTCCACCTCGGCCCACTCCAGCCACCCGGCACCGTCGGCGGTCTCCACCACCAGGGGCTGCTCGTCGCCGACGATCGGCGGCCGGGCCACCGTGAACCGCTGCCCGGGCACCCCCTCGGCCTCACCCACCTGCTCGCCGAGGATCGTCTCGGCGTGCACCGCGGTGACCGTGCCGCCGATGGTGGCCGCCTCGACCGAGCGGACCGTCGGCGAGGCGGCGTAGAACGGCTGACCCGGCCGGGCCTCGACCAGCCGGCAGCGCAACCAGCCGGCCCGCTGCCCGGCGACCACGCTGCTGATGTGGGTGGCCGGCACGTGCAGCACCACCTCGCCCGGCCGGTTCAACCCGCCGGTGTCGTCGTGGTCGACCTCGCAGGGCGACCAGTCCGCACCGGTCCACGCCTCCCAGACCAGCGGCGGTTGCCGCGGGTCGACCCCGACCCCCTCGACCCGGCTGTCCATCCGCAGCAGCACCGCGCAGGACGGCACGGCGGCGGAGAGCCCGAGCAGCATGGCGTCACCCACCGACGGGCTGGCCGGGAAGCAGGCCACGTCCCGGCCGTCGAGCAGCTCCTCGGTCCGGTCCGCCGGTGGGCCCTGGGCCGGGTGGCTGCGCAACCGGCTCAGCTCGCAGGGCACCACGGCCAGGTCCGTCGCGGTGGTGAAGACGATCGCCTCGTCGGTCTGGGTACGTTCGGTGCCCACCTCGGTGCCGGCGCGCAGCACCACCGGCTGGGTCTGCGGGCCGGAGAGCCAGAAGGTGACCTCGCCCCGGGCGGCCGTCGGCGGGAACGGGCGTACCCCGATCAGGTCGAGGAAGGCCAGGTAGTTCTTCTCCGGCACCCGGTTGAGCCGGTAGAGGAGCTGGTCGACCATGTGCGCGAACGTCTCCACCAGGGTGACCCCCGGGTCGGAGACGTTGTGGTCGCTCCACTCGGGGCAACGCTGCTGGATGAACCGTTTCGCCTCGTCGACGAGCTGCTGGAAGCGACGGTCGTCCAGGTTGGGCGCGGGCAGCGGCATCAGGCGGTGCTTTCCTCGTGGGACGGGATGACGTAGAACGGGAAGACCAGGTTCCGGGGGTCGTTGGTGCCCCGGACGGTGTACCGGACGTCGATGTAGAGCACCCCGACCTCCTCGGCGTCGAAGCTGACCACCACGTCGGTCACGTCGATGCGCGGCTCCCAGCGGTCCAGCGCCCGGCGCACCTCGAAGGCGATCCGCCCGGCGGTGTTCTCGTCGGCCGGGGCGAATACGTAGTCGTGCACCCCGCAACCGAACTCCGGTCGCATCGGCCGCTCACCGGGGGCGGTGCCGAGGATCAGCTGGATCGCCTCGACGATCTCCCGCTCCCGGTCGACCAGGGCGATCCCGCCGGTCGCGTCGGTACGCAGCGGGAACGCCCAGCCCGCACCGATGAACTGCTCGGCCACCGGCTCAACCCCCGATCAACACGGTAGGCGCGCCGGTGCTGACCACGGACTTGCAGGTGGTCTGGTCACCGCGTCGGGCAGCCTGGTGCCCGCCGATCAGCACCCGCCGCAGCGGCGGCGGCATGGCCGGCACGATCCGGTTGGTCAGCAGGAGCACCAAATGCTGGGGTGGCTTCTCGCACACGCAGACGGTGCCGACCACGGCGGCGGGTCGGCCCGCGATGAGCACGCTGGAGACCCCGAGCATCGGGGCACCGGGCGTACCGGGTGGCAGCGCCTGCCCACCGGGCGGGCCGATGGTCCCGGTGGGTGGGCCGGGGGTGAGCGCGGTGGCCAGGTGGCTGAGCTTGTCACCGATACGGGCGGCGGGCGGCATGGGGCATCCCTCCGGTCAGTTGAGCTTCACGAGTGGTGCCTGGATGTCGACCTGGGTGCCGCCGTCGACGGTGACCTTGCGTCCCCGCATGACCAGCTCGCCGGTGCCGGCGTCCAGGGTGATGCCCCGGCCCTTGACGGTGACCTGCTTCTGCGCCTCGATCTCGACGGTGCCGTCACTGCGGATCACCACCGAGGTCTTCCGCTCGTCCAGGTGCACGGTCAGCCGGTCCTGGGAGGTGACCAACCGGATCCCCCGGGGGCCGGCGGCGAGCTGGGACTCCAGGAACTCGATCCGGTCGCCGCTGCGGGAGGCGAACGAGCGCCGGTTGACCCGCCCGGAGGAGGAGTCCACCAGCGCGCCGTCGTGCGGTGACGGTCGGTCCGTGCCGTTGTAGAGACCCCCGATCACGTACGGGCGGTCCAGCAGGCCCTGCTCGAAGCCGACCAGCACCTCGTCGTTGACCTCCGGGCAGAACACCCCGCCGCCGCCACCCCCACCGAGCTGCACCGTACGGACCCAGTCGGTCTCGTACTCGCCGACGTCGGTCAGCCACGGGAAACGCAGCTTCACCCAGCCCTGGCCGACCCGTTCGGGGTGCCGACGGTCCACGTCGGCCTTGACGTTGGTGACGATCCCGGTGGCCAGCCCCGGCACCCGGCTCGCCCGGGCCGGCGCGGCGGCGGCGGTGGCCAGCCCCCAGGTCGACCGGTCCTGACGGCCACTCACCGTCAACCAGGTCTCGTAGACCAGGCCGGGGCCGAGCACGTGCCGGCTGGCGGTGATCGTGTACTTGCCCTCGAAGGGGGCGCCCACCTGTTGCAGGGAGATCGGCACACCGGCCCGCAGCAGGGGATTGCCCCGGAGGCCGACCTCCAGCTCCGCGAAGGCCCCCGTCACGTCGGCGGCCACCGCGCCGGCCACCGCCCGGGTCTCCGCGGTGGTCCGGTACGGCACGTCGGCCACGCAGAGTCGGGCCGTACCGAACGGGCTGGTGACCTTGTCCGGGGTGGTGCCGATCTGTACCTCGTCGCTGGCCTCGGCGGTGACCTCGGTCTTGAGCGGCTGCTTGCGGCGGACGTCCCAGCCGCGCACCGTCACCCCGGCCACCTGCCCGACGGAGGTGACGGTGGAGCGGACCGAGAAGAGGTTGTCGTCCATCTGGACCACGAACCGGCTCTGCTCGGCGGTCACCCCGGCACCGGGCGCACCGGCGGCCCGCACCGAGCGGCGGAACTCGAACCTCCCGTCGACGACGACCACCTCGGCGTCGTTGTCGACCGCGAGCATCTTGAGGAACTCCCAGTCGTTGACGTTCGGCTGGGTGACCGTCTCGTACACGGTGGAGGTGGCCTCGACCCGGCCGATCGGGATCCCGGCGGCGGCGGCGACCTCCCGGGCGATGTCGGAGGCCTTGCGGTTGACGAAGCTGCGGACCCGCTGGCCGCGCATCAGCCGGTGGGAGAGGTCCAGCGCCCGCAGGGTGGTGAAGGTGCCGACCCCGTCGTACTCGCACTCCAGGGCGACCACCTCGCCGGTGAACAGCGGCACCGTGGCGGGGTCCCGGCCGGTACGGACCCGGACGGTGACGTCCTTGCCGATGGTGATGCTGTTCTTCTCCAGGAACTTGCT
This sequence comes from Micromonospora yangpuensis, assembly GCF_900091615.1. Lineage (NCBI taxonomy): Bacteria > Bacillati > Actinomycetota > Actinomycetes > Micromonosporales > Micromonosporaceae > Micromonospora > Micromonospora yangpuensis. The sequence goes on from NZ_FMIA01000002.1 coordinate 144,468, forward strand.
CTCCGGGTCGCGGAAGCTCAGGGTGGCGGCGGCGGCGAGGTTGGTGCTGTCCTGGATCTCCGCCGAGACCAGCAGGTCGGCCCACTCCTTGGGCAGCTCGCCGGGTACCCCGATGACCAGGTTGTTGGTGTGTTCACCGCCGGACATGACGGTCCTCCCCGGTGGGCAGCTCCTCCGGTGCGGGCAGGAGCAGTTGTCGTCCCGCCGTCAACCGGAGCGGGTCGTCGATGTCGTTGGCCTCGGCGATCACCCGCCAGACGGTCGGGTCCCCGTACTCGCGGTGGGCCAGCAGCTCCAGGGAGTCCCCGGCCACCAGGGTGTGCACCCGCCGGGCGCTCCGACTGCCCGAGGTCGGGTTCTGCCCCGGCGTGGCCCCGCTGATCTCGTGCAGGGTCAGCGAGCAGGTGGCCCGCAGCGGGGTGCCGTCCGGGTCGAAGAGGCTGTAGGTCGCGTTGATCTGGCTGACGTACGAGTAGAACGACACGGTCTGGAACTGCCCCCAGGCGAACTTCACCCAGGGTGGTGAGGGTGCCTTCGCGGCGATGCTCGCCTTCGTCGGCACACAGCAGGTGAGCAGGGAGTCGACCCGTTGCTGAACGGTGCGGGAGTGGGTGTCGGTGGCGTCGAGGAAGATCTCCAGACTCAACGTCCGGGGGCCGGAGCCGCTGAACTCGGCGACGCCGACGTCCTGCGCGCCCCGGACCACGTGCGGGATCCAGTTCGCCGACTTGGTCAACGCCAACTGCTGCGGGTTGAACATGAACGTGATCGGCCCGCCGAGGGTGCCACCGGGTTGGCTCCCACCCGAGGTCGGCGGCTGGTACCGCTGCAGCTGCGCGGCGACCTTGCCGGCCCGCGACCGCATCAGCCCACTTCCAGAAAGCCGTGGTACGCCAACTCGATGCTCTCGCTGGCCACCTCGGAGCGTTCCGGGTCGAAACTCGGCCCGGACCAGCGCACCAGCACCACGTCGGCGAGTCCCCACTGGACCAGCAGCGCCAGGTCGGGCCGGAGCGCGGCGATCTGGGCGGTGCCCCGGCGCACCCCGCTGGGCAGCTGGGCCAGGTAACTGGAGACCTTCGCGGTGTCCCGGGTCAGCGGTCGGGTCAGCGTGACGTTGGAGTATCTCAACCGGGACGGCAGCTGCCAGACGAAGTCGTTGTTGCCGCCCTCCTGGTACTGCTCCAGCTCGACCTCGCAGCCGAGGCCGTCGCAACTGTTCCACTCGCCCAGGTCGATGCCGTCGATCTGGAGCCGGAAGTGGACGCTCGTCCCCGGGTCACCGCTGGCCATCGGGGTACCCCCTCTCGTGGTGCCGGTCTGTCCGTCGCCCCGGTGGTGGTCTCACCGGTGGCCGTCCCGCCACCGGCCGGAGCGTTCCCGGCTGGCCCGCAGATCGGCGCGGACCAGCCGGCTGATCGGTCCGACCAGCCGGTGTGCCAGGGCGTCGAGCTCCCGTCGGTCGAAGCCGCGCAGCATCGCCTCGATGTCCGGCTGCGCCGCCGGCTCGGCCGGTGCGCCGGTCTCCTCCCGCTGGACCGGCCCGAGCGACCGCTGTGCCACCCCGCCGACCTGCGGCCTGCTGGGGGAAGCCGCCCGGGACCCACCGGCGGATCCGGCGGAACGCTGGACCGTCGTGGATCCGGCGGTCCGTTGGACCATCGTGGGTCCGGTGGCCCGCTGGGCGGTCGTGAGACCGGTGGTCCGTTGGACCGTCGTGGGTCCGGTGGCCCGCTGGGCGGTCGCCCGCTGCCGGGGTGGACCGCCGGTGGCGGGTCGGGCCGCGCCGGCCGGATCGGGCTCCGGGCGTGCTCCGCTGTCGGATGCCGACCTCAGCGGCCGGTGCTCGGCCGACGCCGAGGTGCCGGTCACCCTGGTCCGGTGGCCGTCGCCGGGCGAGACGGTACGGGCAGCGCGGGCCCCGGGGTCGCCCTGCCCCGGCCCGACCGGGGACGGACCGGAACGGACCTGCCGCTGAACGGAGCGGGCCGGTGCCGGCGCGGCGGATGGGCCGGGGCGCGGACCGGCCGGGTTCCCGGTGGGTGCGGTGGTCCGCTGGGCGGCGGCCGACGCACCCTGGTCCGGGCCGGCCGCCGACGCCACGACGGCACCCCGGGTACGCCAGCGCACCGGCACGGTGGCCCGGGAGCTGGTCGGAGTGCCGGGCGTCGTCAGCGTCCCACTCAGGCCTCCGCTCAGTCGGGGCAGTTGGCGCTCGGCGAGCAGTGGCACCCGCTGTGGGGCCGGTGACGACACCCCTACCTCGCCCCGGTCGTCGGTCCGACGCAGCCGCTGAACCACCGGTCCGGCCGGGGGCGCCGTCGCCGCGGGGCCACCGGGCGTGGACCGGTTGGTGGCTGGCTGTCCCGGCACGGGTTCGGGTCGGCTGGCCGGCGTGCCGGGGCCGAGCGGAGTCGACCGGCCGACAGCCGACCGGTCGGTTGCGACCCGGGCTGGCACCGACGGGCTCACCTGGGCTGCCGTGGCCCGGTCCGGGTTCGGCCGGGCCGGTGCGGGCTGGACCGGGATCGACCGGCCAGGTGCCGGGGTGGTCGGCGGGCGGTGGGCGGCGCTCGGGGTGCTCGTCGGGGCCGTGCCCCGGGAGGCGCCGGTGGCGGTGGACGGAGCCCCGGCGGGGTTCCGCAACGTGGTCGACGGTGTGGCCGCCGTGGAGGCGGCGTCATCGGCGCGGACCACCGGCCGGCGACGCAGTGGGACGACCCGACCGGTGTGCCCGGGGGCCGCCGACCGTTGCAACGGTGTCGATCCGGCCGGGCCGACACCGTTGCCGTCGACGGTTCTGCCACCGCCACCGCCGCCGGTGCTGCGGGTGGTGCTGGCGGTCCCGCTCGTGCCACCGGGGTTCGGGGTGCCGGCGGGCGCCGCTGGTGGAGTGGGGCGGACCACCGGTGGGGGCGCGTCGGCGGGCAGGGGGTGGCCGAGCCCGAGCCGGGCCGGGCCGGGGGTGCTGCGGGATGGCGTGAGTGCTGCGGGGGGTTCGGGTCGCACCCGGGCGGTCTGGACCACCGGCGGGCCGGACGTCGCGGGGTCCGGCCGGGAGGGCACGGCTGCGGTGTCCCGGTGGGCGGTCGGATCCGGTGCGGGGTGCGGCGGGACGGCGGAGCGGTTGCCGGCCGGTGCCGGACCGCCGACGGCCGGTCGGGCCGTCCCGGCCGGGGTCGTGCCCCGGTCCGTCGTCCCGGTCGGGGTCGTGCCCCGGTCAGTCGTCCCGGTCGGGGTCGTGCCCCGGTCAGTCGTCCCGGTCGGGGTTGGGCCCCGGTCCGTGGGTGAGCCGGAGGTCGGGCCCCGTGACGTCGGTGGGCCAAGCGGGTTGTTGGTGGGAGCCGGCGCGCTGGCCGGGGACGAGGCGGGATCGGGTCGACCTGCGCGGGCGGGTGCCCGTTGGACGGTTGGCGGTGAGGTCGTCGAGCGACCCGCACCACCTCCCGTCGTGCTCCGATCCGTGGTGCTCCGGCCCGTGGTGCTCCGGTCCGTGGTGCTCCGGCCCGTGGTGCTCCGGCCCGTGGTGCTCCGATCGGTCGTGCTCCCGCCGGTTGGACGGCCGGTGGAACGTGGCCGGGCCGTCTCGGGCAGGGCCGGCAGGGGATCACCCAGCCCCAACCGGGCGGGTCGGCGTACCGGTGGCTGTCCGGACCGGTCCGATCCGGTACCGGCGGGGGCTGCGGCAGGGCCGGTGTGGTGGGTGGATCCCGCAGCCCCGGAGGGGACTCCCGGCCACCCGGAGGCCGGGCCGGGGCCGGCCGCGCCGGCTGCACCGGAAGCCGCGGTGCCGGGACGAGGGGGCGAGCTGGCGGCTGGGCCGGCGGCGGGACGGGCCGTGGTCGGGCTGGCGGTCGCGGCGCTGGCGGCGGTCGGGCTGGCCGGGGTGGTGGCCCGCTGCACGGTCGGCGGGCCGGAACCGGAACCGCTGCGGGGCGAGCCGGTCAACCGTCGGGCCGGGCCGGCCGGCCGGGCGGTGACCAGCGGGCCGGCCGAGGCGGGACGCTGGACGGCCGGCCGGGACACCCGGTGGTGGTCCGCCGGCCCGATCACCGGTGGCGGGGAAGCAGGGCGGGCGTCGGGCGTGGTGGGCGTACCCGTCAGGCCGGTGCCGGAGTGATCCACCAGGTGGTCGGCGGGGCTGCGCTGGACCGCCGGCAGCTGCGGGGCCGGGCCCCGGTCGGTGGGCTTCTCGGTGGGCTTCGGACCGGGCCGGGAGCGGGCCAGGTCGCGTACCACCCCGAGGGGGGCCTGCTCGCTGACCAGATGGTCGAGCGGGGTGCGCAGGCTCGGGTCCTGCTGGGTGCTCAACCGGGTGGTGAACCGGGGCAGGTCGCTGACCAGCATCGGCGCGTCGGCCATCGCCCGTTGCATCGGCGGCAGGGCCCGCCAGGCCGGATCGACGGGTACCCGATCCACGGTCCCGGTCGGCGCTGCTCCGGACAGGGTCGGCTCGGTGGCGGACCGGGCCCGCTCACCGGAGGGGTCGGCGGCGGCACCGGACGGGTCGGCGACCCGGGACCGGGTGCCGGCCACCAGTCGCCGCATCCTGTCGCGTAGCCCCATGGCACCTCACTGACCTTGGTTCATCCTGGTGTTGATGCGGGCGATCTCCGCCACGTACCGGGCCCGCTCGGCGTGGGTGAGACCGAGGATCTCGGCGTGTGGCCAGTGGAAGTGGTAGGCGACGTACGAGACCTCCTCGTGGAGCCGGTCGGCCCCGTACGTCACGATTCCCCCGGGCGACCACCGGCCAGGTCCACCTCGAACACCGACCCGCAGTCCGGGCAGGTCACCTCGGCGAGGGTGTGCCCCTCGGCGTTGATCCGGCGGTACAGGTCCTGCAGGAACGCCAGGTCGGAGGCGAAGAGCCGCTCGATGACCTCGGCGCGTACCTGGGTGATCGTGCCCAGCCGGGTGACCACCAGGCTGAGCAGGACGATCGACAGGTACGCCGGGTTCTGCTTGACCCGCAGGTCGACCAGGGGCGCCAACTCGTCCCGGGCGGTGGCCAGCCGCATGCTGCCCTCCCGGTGCACGGTGCCGTCCTCGTCGACGTACCCCCGGGGTAGGTGGAAGGTGAACTCCGTCTGGAGCCGGACCGGCGGGGGCGGCGCGACCACCGGCTGGCTCGGCTCCGCCGGCAGGTCGGCCGGGTCGACCAGGGTGTCGAGGCTGCCGGCGGAGACACCACGGCGTCTCACTGGGTGCTGATCTCTTCGTAGACGATGGTGACCTTCTCGCTCGCCGGGGTCGCGTCACCGGCCTTCAGTGACGGGCCCTCCCACCTGCTCACCCAGGCGTTGGTCAGGTCGAACCGGCGGGTCTGGGACTTGTCGGCGTTGGTGATGATGATGCTGATGTTCTGCCGGGCCGCGTCGATCGAGCCCTTCAGGAACGTCTCCTTGATCCACTCGGTGAAGGAGCTGCTCTGGTCCAGCCCCCGGGTGACCGTCACCTCGCCGGCCTTCCGGGCACCGGGGATCTTGCGGATGATCAGCTCGCCGGTGGGGGTGACGTGCTTGACCTCGATCGAGTCCAGCTCGACGGTCAACCCGCTGACCTCCTCCACCAGCTCCACCTGGATGCCGCCCATCTCCACCTGGAAGGTGTGTACGACAAAGCTGTCACCAGAGGCCATCGTGGCCGCCTTTCGTCATCGGGATCTGCGTCAGTCGCTGATCAGGCTGGTGCTGTCGGAGAACTGCGACAGGCGGAAGACGACGAACTCGGCGGGCTTGACCGGGCAGATGCCGATCTCGCACACCACCTGGCCCCGGTCGATCACCTCCGGTGGGTTGGTCTCGCGGTCGCACTTGACGTAGAAGGCGTCCGCCGCGGTCGCCCCGAACAGCGCGCCCCGCCGCCACTCCTCGGTGAGGAAGGCGGTGATGTTGCGGCGGATGGTGCCCCACAGTCGCTGGTCGTTCGGCTCGAAGACCACCCACTGGGTGCCGAGCAGGATCGACTCCTCGACGTAGTTGAACAGCCGGCGCACGTTGATGTAGCGCCAGGCCGGATCGGAGGAGAGGGTGCGCGCGCCCCAGACCCGTACCCCCCGGCCGGGGAAGGCCCGGATGCAGTTCACCCCGATCGGGTTGAGCAGGTCCTGTTCGCCCTTGGTGACGTTGTTCTGCAGGTCGACCACGCCTCGGAGCACCTCGTTGGCGGGGGCCTTGTGCACGCCCCGCTCGGCGTCGTTGCGGGACCAGAGGCCGGCCAGGTGGCCGCTGGGCGGCAGGAACACGCCCCGGCCGGTGCTCGGGTCGAAGACCTTCACCCAGGGGTAGTAGAGCGCCGCGTAGCGGGAGTCGTAGCCGGCCTCGTCCTGCCGCCAGGTGCGGACCTGCTGCGCGGTCAGCTCCGGCGGCGGGTCGAGCAGCGCCATCCGGTCGCCCATCTGCTCGCAGTGCGAGATCAGCGCGAGCTGCGCGGCCTTCACCGCCTCAAGATCGATGACCCCGGCCTGGTACGCCCCCATCAGGTCCGGCGCGGCGACCATGGTGATCTCGTCGATCGCCTCCAACCCGGCCAACCCGGTACGGCTGTCGACGTCCCCGGTGAACTCGTCGGCGGAGAGGCTGGTCGGTACGGCCTCACCGGGAGCGCTGGGCGGGGCCAGGGTGACCGTCTGCTTGGCCGGGCGGGCCAGCGCGTTGGCGGCGGTGGCCTCCTCCATGGTGATCAACTTGGACCGTTCCCGGACCTGGTTGACCACGTAGCTCTTGTTGCTCTTGCGGAACGAGGCGTCGTACTCCTCCGCCGGCCGGCCCTCGGCGCGCACCACCAGCCGGAAGCGGTCCTCGCCGACCCCCTCGCCCTCGACGTCGGCCACCTCCACGGTGACCTCACCACCGGCGGCCGGCAGCGCCGCCACCCGGAAGGTGCCCAGCGCCGACGGCTCCCCGGCGGGCAGCTCCTTCGGCGCGCCCCGACCGCTGCTCTTGCGGGCCGCCGACGAGTCACCGATGCGGACGATGTAGCAGATGCCACCGCCGTTGGCGAAGTACCCGTACACCGAGTGGGCCAGGTAGCTGCCCTCGACCATCCCGCCGAAGAGCTGGACGAACTGGCTCCAGTTGGTGACCAGGGTCGGAGTGTGGAAGGGCCCCTTCTCGGCGAACCCCACGAAGGCGGTCACGGCGGTGCCGACGCCCTCGATGGGACGCGAACCGCTCTGGACCTCCTCCACGTACACACCTGGGGACAGGTACGTCGGCATGCAAGCTCCTCTGCCAGGTCGGCGGACGTTGGCCAGCCTTGCGCGCCGTACCGCCGTCGGGAAGGTCCGTAGGGACCTGCGCCGGGGCAGAGTCGCGTACCACAGGGGCAGGCCGTCCGTGATCCTGTCCGGATGGTCCTGCCCCGCGCCGGACGGGTGGACCTACGCTGGAGGTCGACCCCGAGGAGGTGGCCGGGCATGCGCCAGCACCGCTCCGAGCAGGCGTCGAGCACTCCGGACCGTCCCGCGTCGACCCACGCCGGGCCCGCCGGTCGACGGGCCGAGGGACACACCGCCCGGCGGGGCGAGGTCGCCCGGTCCGGACGTCCCGGTGTCGGGCGCAGCCCGCAGGAGATCATCGGTCTGCAACGGACGATCGGCAATCGTGCGGTGGCGCGGGCGATCGAGGAGGACCGGCACGAGCACGCCGCCGGCTGCGCCCACCCGCCCGCCGAGCAGGTCCAGCGGTCGGTCGCCTCGGTGCTGGGCTCCAGCGGGCGGCCACTGGACGACACGACCCGGGCCGACATGGAGTCCCGCCTCGGCTCGGACTTCTCCGACGTACGAATCCACGACGACTCGGCGGCCCGGTCGTCGGCGGCCGGGATCGGGGCGCGGGCGTACACCTCCGGCAACCACGTGGTCCTCGGCGAGGGCGGCGCCGACCGGCACACCCTGGCCCACGAGCTGACCCACGTCATCCAGCAACGGCTGGGGCCGGTCGCCGGCACCGACAACGGCTCCGGCCTGCGCATCAGCGACCCGGGTGACCGCTTCGAGCGGGAAGCCGAGGCGACCGCCCGCCGGGTCCTCGCCGGTGCTCCACCAGCGGCCACCGAGCAGCAGCACACCGACGGCCCGACGGCCGCGGAGTCGCCGGTGCAGACCGCCGTGCAGCGGGTGCCGAAGGCGGACACCGAGCCGACCAGCAGCCGCCAGCAGCCGTACCCTCCCGAGGGTCGCCGGACCCGGGGCAAGGTCAGGGAGGAGGAGCGGGCCAAGCTGCCACCGGTCGACCCCAAGCAACTCCGACTGCGGTTCAGGTCCGCCTACGACGGCCCGGACGAGCAGGAGTTGGACACCAAACAGGACATCGGCTTCACCCAGACCGCCACCCTGATCGCCCCGGCCAACCTGCCCCGCAACGCGGAGTTCACCTACGACTTCCGGCAGTTCGCCGCGGACCAGTACGTCTACTGGGAGCGGCAGGACGACGAGACGTACAAGAAGGGTCAGCGGACCTCGACCGCCTGGCGGCTGGACGGGCCCTACCATCCGCCGTACGACGACAGTGAGATCGACAAGACGCCGACCACCATCACGTTTCGCGACGCCCCGGGGTGGTCCCGTAACGTGGCGATGACCCCGGGCTCCTGGCTCGCCTCGTACACGGTCCGTTTCCGGTGGGAGATCAAGCTCGCCGGTTCCACGGACGCGCCCTGGGTGAGTGACGTGGTCAGCCACACCTTCACCTCCCCGTTCGACCGGCGGAACCCGGCGGAGTCCGGGCCGTTGCAGGCCGCTCCGGTGGGCAGCCGCGACTGGGACGTGACCCTGCCCTAGCGGCCGTGCCGACCGGGCTCGGCCGGGGTCCTTTCCGCAGGGCTGACCCCCACGGACGCCACTGGCGTGTCGTCAGTCCGGGTCGCTTCGGCGCTTTGCGGGCGATCAGCCGTGGCCAACGCGAGGGTTTCTCGTTGGGGCAGACGTGAGCCGACCTCCTTTGCTGCCGACCAGGCAGGATGCCCGACAGGGCCGATATGATTCGAGTATGACCAAGCGGGTGACGGTGAGTCTGCCGGATGACGTGGCGGCCTACCTGGCCGGCGAGGAAAACGCCTCAGCGGCGGTCGCCGACGCCCTGCGGGCCCGCATGGACCGGGCCGCCGCCACCGCGGCGATGCTGCGAGCGGTCGGGGTGGACGTGACGGAGGAGGGCATCGCCCGGGTCCGGGGCACCCTGCCGCCTCCGACGGCCGAGCAGCGGGCCGAGAACGCGCGACGGCGTGACCTGCTCCGGGCCGGCAACTGGCCGGAAGGTTCCGGGAGACCGGCAGATGCCTGACGAGGTCGTGATCCGGGCCGTGCTGGACGCGTCAGCGATGCTCTCCTACTCCCGGGGGCACGTGCACGTCGGGGAGTTGCTGCTCGACATCTCCGAGGAAGGCGCCTACGTGGGGCTACCCACGGTGGCGTTGCTGGACGCGTACGCGCAGACCGGCGCCGACCGACTGACCAAAGCGCGACTCAAGGTGCTGGCCACGCTGCCCGGCGTCGCGGTGCTGTCCCTAGGTGCTGCGGACGCGGTGGAGGTGGCCAACACGGTACGTCTGGTCAAGGGCGACCTGGCGCGGGCGCACGCCGTCTGGACCGCACTCGACCACGACGCGTACTACCTCACCAGCGAGCCGCACCTGGTTCCCGACGTGATCGCCCCGGAGTTGGTGCACCACATTCCGGTCGACGACGTCTGACGGGACGCTGCCCGCCCGGGAGCTTCCGAGGCGGCGTTGATCGACTCGGTTGGGCCGATATGGCTGTGTCAACCTGCCTCGGACCCCGCCATATCTACCCAACCGAGTCGATCAACCGGGCCGTCAGGGGCGGCGGGGCGGGGTGGGGCCCGGCAGGACCAGCCGGCCGAGTTTGCGGTACTCCGCCTGGGCGGCGGCGACCACCATCGCCATGGTGACCGGGCCACCGGACTCGGCGGCCAGGTAGCCGGCGCTCACCGCGCAGGCCCGGATGCCGCCCCCGCTCAGCTCGAACGACCGGGCGCAGTGATCCAGGTCGACGTCGTCGGCGCGGGGCAGTTCGGTGCCGAGACACCGGTCCCAGAGGGCCCGCCGCTGGGCGGTGTCGGGGACCGGGAAGTCCACGATGACGTCGAGCCGACGCAGGAACGCCTCGTCCAGGTTGGCCCGCAGGTTCGTGGTGAGCACCGCGACCCCGTCGAACGACTCCATCCGCTGCAGCAGGTACGCGCTCTCCAGGTTGGCGTACCGGTCGTGGGCGTCGCTGACCTCGGAACGCTTTCCGAAGATCGCATCCGCCTCGTCGAAGAGCAGCACCCCGTTCACCCCGGCCGCCTCGGTGAAGATCCGTTCCAGGTTCTTCTCGGTCTGGCCTACGTACTTGTCGACCACCGTGGAGAGGTCCACCACGTACAGGTCGAGGCCCAGATCTGCGGCGACCACCTCGGCGGACATGGTCTTGCCGGTGCCGGAGTCCCCGGCGAACAGGGCGGTCACCCCGTGACCGCGCCCACCGCCGGGACGCAACCGCCACCGGCCGAGCACCTGCTCCCGGTGGCGTACCCGCCGGGCCAGCTCGGCCAGCTGTTCCCGGGCGGCAGCGGGCAGGACCAGGTCGTCCCAACCGACCCCGGGCTCGACCCGGCGGGCCAGCTTCTCCAGCGCCGCCGCGTTCTGCGAGCGCACCCCGGCCCGGACGTGGTGCACGGTGAGCGGACCGGACCCGGCCAGCACCGCCTGCTGGGTGGCGGCCACCGCGGCCCGGCGTACCTGGTCGGGCCCGAGGACGTAGGCGGCCAGTTCCCGCTCCGGGTCGACGTCGGCGGCCAGCTCCACCGGCCGCCCGGCGAGGGTGTCCCGCCACAGCCGGGCCCGCTCGGCGGCGTCGATCGGGGTGGCGGTCACCAGCAGCGGCGACCGGTCCGCCCAGTACGGATCCCAGCGCAGCCGGCCGGTCAGCAGCACCGGTACCGGCAGCGCGGTGAGTCGGCGCAGCAGCCGGGCGTTGGCCGGACCGGCCGTCGGATCCAGCACGTCGACCGGTCCGACGACGAGTCCCGCGCGGCGTAGCCGGGCCTCCCGGACCGCGACCGCCAGCGCCTCCTCGGGTGCCGGGTCGGCGTGCAGCGCGTCCAGGTCCAGGGCGAGCACCGCCCGCCCGGCCCCGACCAGTGCGGCACGGGCCAGTTCGTCGGCCGCCCCGCCGGGCTCTTCCCGCAGGTAGACGAGCTGGTCACCGGCCTTGATCGCCGCCGCCAGCCCGGCCGTCGGCCCGTCGTCGGTCGGCCCGTCGTCGGTCGGTGGTGGCGCGGTCGGGGAAGCGTGGCCTGGTGGCCCGGTCGGGCGAGTGCGGTCCGCTGGCGTGGTGGGGCGAGTGCGGTCCGGTGGCCCGGTCGCCGGGAAGGTCGGTTGGCCCGGTACCGGCCGGAGCAGGCCGGCGAGCCGGCCCACGGTGTGCCGCTCGCCGAGCAGGTGCCCGGTCACCCGGTCCGGCACCCGCAGTGACCGGGTCAGGAAGGGGCGGTCGTCCTCCTCGACCTGGAGCAGGCCGCCGGTGACCAGGGGACCGGTGTGGGCGATCCGGGCGCGGGCGCTGCCGGCGAACGGGGCCGCGCCGCAGAGCCGCAACGCCAGCCCGATGCTCGCCCGCCGCCGGGTCACGTCGTCGTTGAGGTAGCCGTACAGCCGCTCGTACCGTGGGTCGAGGTCGGGCAGCATCGCGATCAGCAGCAGCTCCACGTCGAGCGCGGTGAGCGCGAAGTCCTCGGCCAGGTCGCGTAGCGGCACCCTGGCACCGGCGGCCCGCGACTGGTCGGCCCAGCGGTCGGCGGTCTCGACCGCGTCGGCCGCGATCTCGTCCGGCACCGGTGGGGCCGGGTCGTCCAGCAGCCGCCAGGCGTCGGAGTCGGAGACGTGCAGGCCGCGCAGCGGGTCGTCCGGGGCCGGGTCGGACTGCCGCGCGGTGACGACCGCCCGCCGGACCCGCTGCTCGACCAGGAAGAGCCGAGCCCGCAGGTACGTCGTCCCGGCCGACTCCGTCTCGTCCGCTGCTGTCCCGGCCGACTCCGTCTCGTCCGCCGCTGTCCCGGCTGTCTCCGTCCCGGCTGCCGTCGGTGCGGTCGACTCCGTCCCGGTCGTTGGCTGGTCGATGTGCGACGGGGCAGCGGTCACCGCTGGCCGTCCCGGATCGGACCGCCGGTGCCCTGGCGGCGCTGGCGGTCGGCGGCGGTGCCCCGGGCCCGTCGGACGCCGACCGGGGGGGCGGGTTCCGGCTCCGCCGGGTCCGGGTACCGCAGCCGTCGGGTCTCCGCGCCGACGATCTCCCGTCCCGCCGCCCGGTCCCGGGCGGCTGCCCCGTCCCGACCCGGGGCGCCGGCGCGCTCCTCGGTGGGGCCGGTCCGGGCACCGGTACGCAGCCGCAGGCCGTCGGTGACCGGCTGGACGGTGAAGCCGGTGGAGGCGGCGATCGGCGTGGTCACCACCAGGTCGAGGGAGGGCTTCAACGAGCCGCCGAGGGCGGACCAGATGTCGGCGAGCCCCCGGTCCCGTTTCGGGGGCACCGCGACGGTCACCGGCACGGTCAGGCCCAACTCGGCCAGGCCGCCGACCAGGCGTCGTGGGGGCAGCACGTCGTGGGTGACCAGGCCGGTCAGCAGCAACGAGAGCAGCCGGTGCTCGTCCTGCGGCCGGGCGGTCCAGGCGGTCACCAGGTACGACAGGGTGAAGTACCGGGGTGGCTGGTGTTCGGCGACGACCACCCCGGCGCTGTCGTACTCCTCGATCCGGCCCTCCCTGCGGTGGGCCATGTCCTCCCGGATGTCGTAGAGGAAGAGGTTGACCGTCGGGGCGTTGCGTCGCGCCTCCCAGTCCTTCGTCGGCGCGTCGAAGGCCACCTGTACGTCGGTGCCGGCGAGCACCTCCTCGGTGAGCAGCGCGTGCAGCACCTCGTCCACCTCGTGGATCACGGATTTCCTCTTCTCACCAGCCGCGCTGGACCAGGCCGGGGGGTTGCTGGGCGGGCAGTACCACCCGGAAGTCGGCGCGCAGCGTGCCGAACCCGGGGCCGGTGGCCAGCACCTCCCGGGGGCCGAGCTGGTCGCGGGGCACCACCAGCAGCTGCGCGGCGAAGGTGCCGTTGGCCGCCGGCACGGCCGGGTTCGCCGCGGCGGTCAGCCCGACGTCCCAGGCCAGCCGGACCGGTACGCCGGGCGGGAAGTCGACCCCCCGGACCGAGGTGACGAAGCCGGGCGGCCCGATCTCCGGAACGGTCACGATCCGGGGCTGGAGCACCCGGAACGGGGCCTGGGCGGTGTCGTCGAGACCGTCGTCGGCGGCCACGGTGCCGCGCACCGTCGTCGTGGTCGCCGCCCTCGGCACCAGCACGAAGGTGAGGCTCCGGCTGGCCGCCGGGGCCAGGTCGGGCACCGGGCAGGAGGTCGCGGTGCAGCCGGCCGGTCGGGTCCGCACCGGCACTCCCGAGGGCAGCCGTGGCGTGATCCGGATGCCGGTGACGGGCAGCTCACCGATGTTGCGCACGGTGTAGGTCACGGTGATCCGGCCGCCCACGTACCCGGGGGTGGGGTTGACCCGCACGGTGATCCGCACGCCGGTCACCGGTGGGGCGGGCGACGGCACGACCGGCGGGCTGGTCGGCGGTGCGGTGGTGGGTGGCGGCGTGGTCGGCGGTGGCGTGGTCGGCGGTGGCGGCGTGGTGGGTGGTGGCGGGGTCGTCGGTTCGACGACCGGGGTGACGACCACCGGTACGGACGCCGTGTTGTCCGAGGGGCGCGCGTCGACGACAGTCGAGCAGCCGGCCGTCCACTGCACCTGGTACGTCCCGGCGGTGACCCCGAGCAGCTCGACGCGTACCCGGACGGTGTTGCCCAGGCCGATCGCGCCCAGGTCGCAGCCGGGTGAGTCGAGCTGACAGGAGCCCTGCTCCGGCTCCAACGCGGTGACCTGGAGGCCGGCCGGCACGTCCAGCGTCAACTGGACGTCGATGGCCGGGCTCGGCCCCCGGTCGGTGACGGTCAGGGTCAGCGCGGTCCGCTGACCGACCGGCACCGGGGCCGGCGGCTCCAGCACCGCCGTGGCCACGTCGACCGACTGCTGCCAGGTCGGCTTCCGCTGCCGGCCGGCGGGCAACTCCCAGGTCAACCCGTCGTGGTACGCGGTACCGAAGTCGTACGTCTTGACGTACTCCGGGCTGGTCGAGGCGTCGTAGCGGCGGGCGTTGTAGGCGAGCTGGCTGCCGTCGGGTGACCAGGCCACGTCGCGGGGCCGGTGCGGGCCGTCCTCCGGGGCGGTCAGCGGGCCGGCACAGTCGGCGGTCGGGGTCTGCGGCGCGAGCACCTCGCAGTCACCACCGGCGAGGTCGGTCGTCACCAGCCCGTCCACGCCCCGACCGAAGGCGATCCGGGTGCCGTCCGGGGAGAAGGTGGGGCCGTAGTCCGCGCCGGTGCACTCCGGACAACCGTCGGCGGTCAGGTCCTGCTGGCCGGTGCCGTCACGGGCGTCGACGGTCCAGATGTGACTGTCCGCGCCGGCACCCTCCGGTTGGCCCCGGACGAAGGCCAGCGTGGAGCTGTCCGGTGACCAGGCGGGCTGGCTGTCGGCCAGCTCCCCACCGGCCGCCGGTGCCACGGTGAGCAGCCGTTGGCCGGTCTCCAGGTCGGCCACCACGATCCGGGTCGGCAGACCCGGCGCGGCCAGCGCGTACGCCACCCGGGTGCCGTCCGGTGACCAGGCCGGGTCGGTCTCCCGTTCACCGGCGGCCCGGTCGGTCAGCGGCAGCAGCGCCGCGTTGCCGCCGTCGGCGTCGACCGTCCAGAGCCGGGAGACCCGGCTGCCGTCGACGGTCTCGAACCGGTTGACCACGATCCGCCGGCCGTCCGGCGAGTAGTCGGGGCGGGCGGTCCACGGATCCCCGTTGACGGGCTGCCAGAGCAGATCCGGGTCGTCCGCCGCACCGGGATCCTCGCGCAGCACGGTCAACCCCAGGTCACGCGGGTCGGTGGCGTCCGGCCGGATGTCCTGCAGGGTCACCGTGTACCGGTCCTCGGCGGTGGTCCGGGTGACCAGCAGCTCCGGTTCGCCGCCGGTCGGGGCGTACCAGGTGGGTCGGTCGACCGAGCGGTCCTCGGCGAGGCGCAGGACGGCCTCGCAGGGGCACCAGTCGTCGCGCGGGACCCCGGTGTAGACCAGGTCGATCTCGCCCCGGGTGCCCTCGGTGTCGGTGGTCCGGCTGAGGAACGCCACCGTCGTACCGTCCGGGGACCAACTCGGCCGATGGCTCTCCCACACGTCGCTGAGCAGCAGCCGGTCGTCGCCCCCGGCGCTGTTCATCAGGTGGATCTGCCGGTCGTCCGGGATGTCCGGTGCGGCCGTGTACGCGATCCGGTCGTTGGCCGGGTCCGGGTCCCAGGCCGGCTCACCGGCACCGTCCGGCCGGACGGTCAACGGGGTCGACGGGCCACCGTCGACCGGCACCCGGTGGATCTGCGGTACGCCGCCGTCACGGCGTTCGAAGGCCAGGGCGGTGCCGTCGGGTGACCAGGTGGGCCGCCGGTTGTCACCGATACCGTCGGTGACCTGGCGTAACCCACTGCCGTCGACGCCGATCACGAAGAGGTCGTGCCAGCTGTTGACCCCCTCCCGGGTCTGCTCGAAGGCGATCCGGGTGCCGTCCGGCGACACCGACGGTGCCCCGGCCACCTGCACCGGATCGTCGGTCAGCCGGGCGATCTCCCCCGAGCTCCGACGGACCCAGAGCTGGGCCAGCTCCGACTCGCGCCGGCTGACCCAGGTGACCACGTCCCGGTGGGCGGCTGCCTCGTCGTCGAAGTGCGTCGGCCCGGCACCGAGGAAGGGCACGGAGACCGCCTCCGCCCCGGTGCCCTCGATCAGGCCGATGCTGCGGTGCCCGGTGGCCAGGTAGGCGATCCGCAGGTCGGTGACGGGTGGCAGGTCGGCCGCCGCCTCGACGGGTGCCGCGCCGCCCGGCGGGGCGACCAGCACCCACCCGCCGAGCAGGGTGGTCACGGCGACCACGGTGGCGAGCAGCGGGGATCTTCGGTGGAGACGCAACAGACACCTCGGCGGGCGTGGGCCTCGGGTGGGTCAGGTCGCCATCATCTGCCTGCGGCCCGCGATGGCACAGGGCCCGCCGGACAGGGACACGGGCACGATCCACCGGCGGTACGGGCACCGCGCCCCGCTGCCGGGACGGCACGCCGCGGCCCGCTGCCGGGACGGCACGCGTGAGAGGGGTTCCCTTCTCGACCGAAGGCGTTAACAGGGGGCCCTTCCTTTCAGATGAGGTCGTGGCGGAGGGCGTAGGCCACGGCGTGGGCCCGGTTGCGCAGGTGCAGCCGGGTGGTCATGCCGTGCACCACGTTCTTCACCGTCCGTTCCGAGTAGGACAGCTTGGCGGCGATCTCCCGGGTCTCGAACCCGTCGGCGACCAGCCGCAGCACGTCGACCTCGCGGGTGCTCAGCCCGCCCAGGGTCAGTCCCCGGGGGTCCAGCACCTCCCGTTGCAGCCGGCGCATCTGGTTCAGCAGGCGGCCGAGCAGATCGGCCGGGACACTTCCCTCACCCCGGGCCGCCGAGGTGATCACCTCGACCAGGCGGTTGCCGGAGGCCTCACCCCGGCGGACCACCCCGACCACCCCGCACTCGACGGCGGTGGCGAGCTGGGCGTCGTCGATGGCGGCGGGGACCAGGACCAGCCGGTTCTGCTCCCGGCGCAGCCGCCGCAGGGCCTGCGTCGCCGGGCCCGTGAGGGTGTCCACGACGATCAGGGTGACCGCCGCCTGGTCGGCTTCCGCCTCGTTCAGCACCCTGATCTCCGGGTGTCCCGCGAGCTGGCCGGTCACCCCCGCCCACGAGATCGGATCCGTCGCGTGCACGTAGACCGGTACCCGCTGCATCCTCGTCTCCTCACTCACCGTGCCCCGGCCGGCGTGCCGGCGGCTCGGAGAGTATGCGCGGGATGTCTTTGCGTTCACTTAACGTCGTCCACAGGGGCAGCCGCATCTGCCCGTCGCCGTACCCGGATGACCGGTGGCAGGGGCGGGAACCGTACCTACGCTCGGGCAGATGCGGGCATCGGCGAATCTGGCCAGCACCTCCGTGAGCGTCGCCCCCGGTGGGGAGGCCGAGGTGCCGGTCACCGTGCGCAACGCCGGTGACACGGTCGAGGCGTACCAGATCGAGGTTCTGGGGGTGCCGGCCGAGTGGGTGACGGTGGAGCCACCGACGCTCACCATCTATCCGGCGGGCTCGGACGGCGTCGTGGTGACGTTCCGGCCGCCCCGTTCGTCCCGGGTGGACGCCGGTGACCGGACCTTCGGCGTGCGGGTGGTCCCCTCCGAGTACCCGGACTCCGCGGTGGTGGAGGAGGGCGTCCTCACCGTCGAGCCCTTCGCCGAGCTGGCCGCACAGGTGCAGCCGCCGTCGCGCAGCGGCCTGCGGGGGGCCCGGTACCGGATCGACACCGACAACCTCGGCAACGTCACCGAGGAGGTGGCCTTCGCGGTCGCCGAGGGCACCGACCAGGTGGCCTTCGCGCTGCCCGCCGATGCCGTCGCGGTGCCCAACGGCACCCGCGCCGAGACCCGCCTGCGGGTACGCGCCCGCCGGCTGCTCTGGTGGGGCGAGCCGAAGGAGTACCCGTTCGCCGTCGAGCTGCGCCCCGGTGCCGGGCGAGCGGTGAACCTGGACGCCACCTTCGTGCAGCGCCCGGTCATCTCGGCGGGGTTGTTGAAGCTGCTCGCCGCCCTGCTGGCCCTGCTGCTGGCGTTGCTGGCGCTCTGGTTCGGGCTGCTGCGCCCGCAGGTGGAGTCGGCGGCCCGGGAGGCGGTCGAGGCGGAACGGGTCGCCCAGGCGGAGCAGACCCCGTCGGCCGAACCGGTCCCGCCGGCCGCGTCCCCGTCGGCACCGGGCGGCGGTGAGCCGGGTGCCGGTGAGCCGGGCACCGGTACGCCCCCCGGCGGCACCGGCCCGGGTGGGGTGGGTGGCCCCGGTGGCGCCCTCGGCGGTGAACAGTTCGCCGCCGCCATCACCTTCCGGACCAGCCCGAACGGCTCGGCGGAGCGCAGTTGGACCGTGCCGGAGGGCCGGACCTTCCTGCTCACCGACTTCCTGGTGGACAACGTGCAGGGCGACGAGGGCACCCTGACGGTCACCGCGAACGGCGTCCGGGTGGTCACCTACGCGCTGGAGAACTTCCGCAACCAGGACTACCACTCGGTGACCCCGATCCGGGTGCCCGAGCGGGGGCGGGTGACCCTGACGGTGGTCTGCCGCCGGCCCGGTCAGCCGGCCAACGCCCCCCGCGCCACCACCTGCCGCGAGTCGCTCTACCTCAACGGCGTGCTCACCGATCCCCCGGCGGAGGACCAGGACTGAGCCTGCTCCGGCGTGGTGGCGTCCCGGCTGACGGGCGGGCTGCTGGGCGGGGTGCCGTCGTCCTCGTCGGGCTCCGGCGAGGCGGTCGGCCGCGGCGGGTCGGGTGAGTCGGTCGGCTCCGGCGAGGGGGTACCGGTCGGGGCCGATGGGCTGGGGACGATCGGCTCCGGCTCGGTCGACCCGTCGTCGTCGGGCGGGCTCGTCGAGCCGGTCGGGATCGGCAACGGGCTGGTCCTGACGGTCCGGTCCGGCTGCGGGCGCTCGTCGGACGGCTGGCCGTCGGCCGCGCCGATCCCGCTGGTGTCACCGCTGCCGCCCGGCGTCGACTCGGTGGTGCCCGATGCCGAGGTCACCGTGGCGAAGGCCCGTGCGCAGGGGGTGCCGTTGAGGCTGAACTCCCGGGGTGCCCCACCGTCGGTGACGTCGTGGGTGCCCCGCAGCGACAGGGTGGTGGTCTGGCCCGGGGCGAGCCGGTGTGCGGCACGTACCGTCACGCTCTGCTGCTCCTGGCTGAGCTGGACGTCGTCGGCGCTGTCCACCATCCGCTGACCGTCGGGCACGGAGAAGACGAGCTGCCAGCCCGACAGGGTCACCCCGCCGGAGTTGGTGACGGTCAGCCCGGCGACGAAGGTGCCGTCCAGGTCGTGCTGGGCGGTGTACCGGGTGGCGCAACCGGCGGCGGGCACCGCCGGGGCGGCCTCGGCCCGGGTGCCCTCCGTCGGGTCGTCGATCGAGCCCAGGCCGGGTAGTTGGGTACCGAGGATGGCCAGCAGGACGGCCGCCGGTGCGGCTCCGAGCAACATCGGCCGGCGCAGTGACCGACCGGTGCGGCCCTGCCGGGGTGGCGTCGCGGCGGCGGTCCGCTCCCGACTCGACCGGTTGGTCACGGCGCGCGCCCGCCGACGCGGAGCGACCGGGTCCCGGTCGGCTCCCGGTACGGCCGGGTCCCGGTTGGCTCCCGGTACGGCCGGCGCCCGGTCGGCCCCCGGCCCGGCCATGGCCGCGCCGGTCACGGTGGTGAGTGGTCGGGGGCCGGCGGCCTCGGCCAGGATCTCGAACGCCTCGACGGCGCTCGGCCGGTCGGCCGGATCCGGGGCGAGGCAGCGGCGGCACAGCTCGGCGACCGGCTCGGGTAGCCCCGGCACGGTGGGCAACTCCGGCCCGATGCCCGCCTGGCGTTGCCGGATCAGCTCCGTCGGGGTCGATCCGTGCGCCGGTGGCCGACCGGTCAGGCACTCGATGAGCAGCAGGCCGAAGGCGTACAGGTCACTGCCGGAGACCGCGACCTCCCCGCGGGCCTGTTCGGGGGCCATGTAGCGCGGGGTGCCCAGCACCTCGCCGGTGCCACCACCGGCGGGCTGACCGATGGACTCGGCGATGCCGAGATCCACCACCTTGACCCCGGTCTCGGAGAGCATCACGTTGCCGGGCTTGACGTCCCGGTGCACCAGGCCCGCGACGTGCGCGGCGGCCAGGGCGGCGGCCACGTCCATGCCGATCCGGACGGTGTCGGCCCAGTCCAGGGCGCCCGAGTCCCGCAGCCGGTCGGCGAGGGTGCCCCCGTCGACGAACTCCAGCACCAGGTACGGCACCCGACGGTGCCGGCCGTGCCGGGTCTCGCCGTAGTCGTACACGCCGGCGATGTGCGGATGGTTGAGCTGGGCAGCCGCGTACGCCTCCTGGCGTACCCGGTCGCGGAAGCGCTGGTCGGCGGCGAGGCGCGGGACGAGCAGCTTGACCGCGACGGTCCGGCGCAGCACCCGGTCGTAGGCCCGCCAGACGACCGCCATGCCGCCTTCGCCGACTGGCTCGACGAGCTGGTAGCGGCCTCCCAGCAGTTGCATCCGGCTCCTCCCAGGTGAGTCGGTCGAGACGACCCGGGGTGATCGCCTCGGCGACCGCGCCTTGGGATGAGCCGGGCCGCCTGGGTTGACGTCACCTGTACCCGGTCCGGTCCGCGGAGAAACGCGTTCGACCGGACCCGAAGGTCGCTGGCCGGTCCGGGGTGTCCCGGACCGGCCAGCGACGACGGGTCTCAGCGGGCGGTGACGACGGTCCGGGTCACCATGTCCGCGATGGTCTGACGCTTGGCCGTGAAGAGCGGAAACAGGTATCCGACGAAGAAGACGAGGCCGTCCAGCCCGTGCGCCAGGTCCCGGACGGCGGCCCGCACCGGCCCGGCCGGGCGCTTGCTCCCGGCACCCAGCAGCTGGATCCCGACCAGCCGGCGGCCCCAGCTCTGCCCGGTGCGGCCGGCCAGCCACCACCGGTTGTACGCCCAGACGGCACTGCCGGCGGCCGCCAGGGAGTAGTAGAGGACGGGGTTGGCGGGCTCGCCCAGCAGCCCCGCGACGAGAAAGAACGGTGCGGCGATCAGGAAATCGACGAGGTACGCGCCGGCGCGGACGAACCAACCCGAGAACTTCATGGTGACTCCCCTTGAGTGAACTGGCTGAGCGGTGATGGGAGAAGCCTGTCAGCGCGTCCCTGGTCAGCGCGTCGGCGACGGGATGGATCCGTACCGCCGCCGGATGGTGCCTTCGAGGACGGGGCGTACGCGAAAGTCGCAGGTCGTCACTCGCGCAGCTCCCGCTTCTCCACAAGCGCGCCGGCGCGGAAGCAGAACCGGTAGAGCACTACCTGTTCACCGGACCGGACCTGTTCGGACAGGGGGGCCAGGTAGGTGACGCAGGTGGCTGCGGGCGGCGGCGGCTCGGTGGTCTCGTCGTCGACCGCGTGCGCCGGCGGGGGCAACACCTGGCGGACGTCGGTCTCGGGTTGCCCGATCCGGACCGCCGCGAACTGGTCGGCGGCCACCGTGGTCGGCGGTGCGGTGGCGACGAAGAAAACGGCCGCGCCACAGCAGCCGAGGACGGCGGTGATCGCGACCGTCAACGTGATCAACGCGATCCGGGAGCGGTGCGCCGACCGCCGGACCAGCAGGTCGAAGTCACCCGCAGCGTCCATCCCGGGTACGGCGGCAGGGCCGGGATGCGGGTCGGCCGTGCTCTCCGGGGCCAGGACCCGGTACGGCAGCATCGCGGCGAGCCGGAACCCGGTGCCGGTGGTCGTACCGTGGTGGAGCACGCCGCCGGCGAGGCGGACCCGCTCGCCGAGTCCGAGCAGGCCCTGCCCCGAGGTCGGCCCGGGATGACTGGCCCCCGGCCCGTTGACCACCTCGACGACGAGGGTGTCCGGCTCGTAGCGCAGCGCCACGTCGATCGGGCCACCCCGGGCGTGCCGCAGCGCGTTGGTCACCCCCTCCTGGACCACCCGGTACGCGGCGTGCTCGATCAACGGCGGCAACGGACGGGAGGTGCCGCTGCGGGTCAGGGAGAACGTCGCTCCGGTCGACCGGGCCGAGTCCGCCAGGGCGTCCAGACTGTCCAGTGGCTGGGCGACGCCCACCTCCTCGCCGTCCTCCTCCTGGCCGAGGACGCCGAGGATCTGCCGCAGGTCGGCCATCGCGTCGGTGGCGGTGGAGCGCAGCAACGCCACGTGCTCGTCCCGCTGGGCGCCGGTGGCTGCGGGCAACGTGCCGGCGTACAACGAGATCAGGGTGAGTCGATGACCCAGGGAGTCGTGCAGGTCCCGGGCTATCCGGTTGCGTTCCCGGGTCCGGGCCTGCCGGGCCACCGCCACCTGCTGGCTGTGCAGTTGCACGTTGCGCCAGTGCATCGCGCCGACCACCCGGCGACGTCGGCCGACCGCCCAACCCACCAGCGCCGGCACCAGGTGCGTGGGGACGAAGAAGGCAGCGGTCAACACCAGGTCGACGAGGTCACCGACCACGTTCAGTTGCACGGCGGTGGCGACCCAGCAACACGCCACCAGCAGCAGCGCCAGCAGACTGCGGCCGAGGTGCCGCAGGCGGTACCCCGCCGAGAAGCAGAGCATCACCACCAGCAGCCCGCCACCGTCCCCGACGACCACACCTACCGTTGCGGCACAGAGCAGGGCGGTCAACGGACGCACCAGACGCAGCGGTACGACGACGGCGGCGGTGACGGTCGCGAGAACCGCCGCCACCGGCGCGGGGAGCGGTCCGCTGTCGTAGACGAGCGGAGCAATCGGGGCCAGGGCACAGAACGCGAGGGCCAGTACGACCTCGTAGGTCAGGCGCAGCGCCCCGACCGGGCGGATGCCGAACGTCACAGTCAACCCATTCGATCGAAGGTCCGAAGAGGACGGCATCCGGGGTGGTGACCCGGAATGCCGTGCCCCAGCCTCACAGACCTTCCGCCGACGGCACACCGACGCCGGAGGTATCCGCACCCACGGCCGGTACGACTTTCGTCGCACGCCGCGTCGCGTGGGTTTCGCCGCCTGCCCGCGCCGTGCAGTGGACACCGGTCCCGCCCCGCGGGGGAGATCACCTACAGTCTGGCCATGGCCGAACCCATCCGGGTACTGATCGCGGACGACGACCGGCTCGTCCGCGCGGGCATCGGACTGATCCTCAAGCCGCTGGTGGACGTCGACATCGTCGGGGAGGCCGCGAACGGGCGGGAGGCCGTCGAGCTGACCGTCCGGCTACGGCCGCACGTCGTGCTCCTCGACATCCAGATGCCGGTGCTGACCGGCCTCGCCGCGCTGCGCGAGATCCGTACCCTGGCACCCGCCTCGGCGGTGCTCATGTTGACCACGTTCGGTGAGTCCGGGTACGTCACGGAGGCTCTCTCCGGTGGCGCCGCCGGTTTCCTGCTGAAGGACTCGGCCGTCGACGAGCTGGAACGCGCCGTCCGGGTGACCGCGGCCGGGGAGGCGTTCCTGACCCCGGCGATCACCCGGCAGATTCTCGACCGGTTGCCCGCCTCCCGCACGCCCGATGCCGGCGACAAACTCGCCGTGTTGAGCGAGCGCGAGCGCGAGGTGATCGTGCTGGTCGCCCAGGGGCTGTCCAACGTGGCCATCGGTGAGCGGTTGTGGATCACCGAGGGGACCGTCAAGACGCACGTCAGCCGGATCCTCACCAAGCTGGAGTGCGAGAACCGGGTACAGGCCGCGTTGCTGGTGCACCGCGCCGGCCTGGCCGGCTGACTCAGCCCGGTGCGCCGCGCCGGCCTGGCCAGGCTGACTCAGCCCGGTGCGCCGCGCCGGCCTGGCCAGGCTGACTCAGCCCGGTGCGCCGCGCCGGCCTGGCCAGGCTGACTCAGCCCGGTGCGCCGCGCCGGCCTGGCCAGGCTGACTCAGCCCGGTGTCCCCGCCGCGCCGGGCGGCTGCGGCAGCCGCTCGACCAGCCGGGTGAGCGCCCCGTTGGCCATGGTCGCGCCGACCGCCGAGCCGGTGGCGATGCTCCAGCCGACCGGGCCGAGCGGGGTGCAACCGAAGAACTGACTCAGCCCCGGGGTCTGCACCACCACCACGAGTACGCCTACCGAGGCGGCGGTGGCCAGCAGGACGCCGGGGCTGGTCCCGCCGGCCAGCACGGTCTGGCCGAGCTGGGTGCCGACCAGGGAGACCAGCCCGACCGTGCCGGCCCGCCGCCGGGTGCCGGTCCACCGGGCCAGCGTCCAGCCGGCCGTCGCGCCCAGCGCGGTGGCGGTGGCCCGCAACGCGATCTCCCGGTCCAGGGTGCGGCCCAGGGAGGTGTCCGGGCCCTCCCGTAGCAGGTCCTCGCTGTGTTTCGGGTTCGGTGGCCGGACCGCGATGGCCAACGCCGGCGCCAGGTCGGTGAGCATGTTGACAAGCAGCAGTTGCCGGCCGTTGAGGGCGGACCGGCCGGTCGCGGCGGCGCTGACGATGCTGAACGCGATCTCGCCGAGGTTGCCGCCGACCAGGATGCTCAGCCCGTGCCGGACCGAGGACCACATGGCCCGCCCCTCGGCCAGGGTGGCGATGATCGTCTCCAGCCGGTCGTCGGTGACCACCAGGTCGGCGGCGGCCCGCGCGGCCGGGGTGCCGTGCTGCCCGAGCGCGATCCCCACGTCGGCGAGGCGGATCGCCGCCGCGTCGTTCGCGCCGTCCCCGGTCATCGCCACCGTGCGGCCGTGTGACCGCAGCGCCTGGATGATCCGGACCTTGTGGGTAGGCGTGCAGCGGGCGACCACGTCGGTGTCGGCCAGCCGGTTCGCCACCGCCTCGTCGTCGAGGGCGTCCAGGTCGGTGGCGGTGACCACCCGGGGCCCGGCCCCGGGGCTGATCACCTTGGCGATGGCGGCGGCGGTGGCCGGATGGTCACCGGTGATCATGATGGTGTGCACGCCGGCCCGCCGGATGTTGGCCACCGCCGGTGCGGCGCTGGCGCGTACCCCGTCGGCGAGGGCGAGCAGGCCGACGAAGGTCAGCTCCCGCACGTCGGAGTCGTCGAGGTGGCCGGCGTCGACGGAGCGTTCCGCCACCGCGAGGACCCGCTGCCCCGAGCTGGCGTGCCGGTTCAGCTCGCGGTGGATCCGGTCCCGTCCGGCCTGGTCCAGCGGCACCACCCCGGACGGGGTCCGCCGGGCGGTACAGCGGGGCAGCACCGTCTCCGGTGCACCCTTCACGCTGAGCAGCACTCCACCGTCGCCGGAGCCGGTGGTCGCGTGGTACCCCCGGGACGGCTCGAACGGCAGGTTCCCCACCGGTTTCCAGGCCGCCGCCCCGGTCTGCTCGGTAACCTCCGCCCGGCCGGCTCCGCGACGTACCGCGCGGTCGGTCTGCTCGGGCAGCTCCTCCGGGTCGTCGGCGGCGGGGGTGGCGCGCAACGCGGTGGCCAGCACCGTCCGCAGGTGCGGATCGAGCTGGTCGGTCGGGGCGTACCGGTCGCCGTCGCCGACCCCGGAGAGCAGCAGCCGTCCCTCGGTGAGGGTGCCGGTCTTGTCGAAGCAGAGCACGTCGACCCGGCCGAGCGCCTCGATGGTGCGCGGGTTGCGGACCAGCGCGCCGTGCTCGGCCAGCCGCCGGGCCGCCGCCAGCTGCGCCGCGCTGACCATGAAGGGCAACCCCTCCGGCACCGACGCGACGGCCAGGTTCGCGGCGGTCGAGGCCGTCTCGGCCAGCGGTACGCGCCGAGCCAGCCCCGCCCCGGCGACCGCCACCGCCGAGGCGAGGGCCAACGGGACGGACTTGCTGGTCAGCTTCCCCAGTCGGGCCTCCACGCCGCCGCTGGGCGCCCCCTG
The DNA here is from genome assembly GCF_900091615.1 of Micromonospora yangpuensis. NCBI lineage: Bacteria > Bacillati > Actinomycetota > Actinomycetes > Micromonosporales > Micromonosporaceae > Micromonospora > Micromonospora yangpuensis. The sequence continues at coordinate 169,955 of NZ_FMIA01000002.1, forward strand.
CCGGGCCAGCGCCAGACTGCGCCCGGCCTCGGTGTCGGTGCCGGTGGCGACGACCAGCGCGCAACCGTGGCCGGCGGCGACGGTGGTGCCCTCGTAGACCATCGACCGGCGCTCGGCGACCACCGAGGCCACCACCGGCTGGTCGGTCTTGCCCACCGGCAGGGACTCACCGGTGAGCGAGGACTCGTCGATCTCCAGTCCGACCGACTCCAGCACCCGGCAGTCGGCTGGCACCGCGTCCCCCGGTGCCAGCACGATCACGTCCCCGTCGACCAACTCGTCGGCCGACACCTCCCGCTCCGCGCCGTCGCGGCAGACCCGCGCGGTGACCGCCGAGCGGGACAGCAGCTCGGCCAACGACCGCTCGGTCCGCTGCCGGTGCACCGCGCCGACCACGGCGGTACCGCCGACGACGCCGCCGACCAGGGCCGCGTCCACAAGCGAACCGAACGAGGCGGACAGGATCGCGCCGGCGGCGAGCACCGGGGTGAGCGGGTTGTTCAACTCGTCGACGAAGGCCCGCAGCAGACCCGCCGGCCCGGCCTGCGCCGCGGTGTCCCGGGTGCGCCGACGGGCCGCCTCCGCCTCGCTCAGGCCGGCCCGGTCGGTGCCGAGCCGACGCAGCGCGGTCGACACCGGCATCAGGTGCCAGGCGGTGGTCGGCGCGGTCGGGGTGTCGGCCGGGCCGGGTAGCTGGTGCGCCCGCCACACCCCGTGCGCGAACGCCAGCGCCCCCGCGCCGTTCACCGCGGCCAGGGCCCGGCCCGGCAGCTGTCCGGTCGCCGCGGTGAACGCGCCCAACGCGCCCAGCCCGGTGCCCGCCATGGCCAGCCGGATGTTCTGCCCGGTCATCCGGCGGGCCACCCCGACCGCCCCGACGATCAGCGCCGCGAGTCGCAGGTCGGTGCCGATGAGCAGGTGCGCGCCCCAGGGTGGCAGCTCGTCCGGGCCGGCCACCCCGAGGCCGCAGTCCGCCGCCGCCAGCGCCGCCCGGTCACCGGAGACCACCAGCACCACCGCACCGTCGCGTTGCAGTTGGCGTACCGACTCGGCCAGTCGGGGCCCGCCGGGCAACACCGCGTCGGCGAAGCCGTACCGCGCCCTGCCGTTCGTGCCGGGGCTGCCGACGCTGCCGTTCGTGCCGACGCTGTCGGCGGTGCCGTTCGTGCCGGCGGTGCTGGCGGTGTTTTCGTTGCCGACGCTGTCGGCGGCCACCACCAGGCGAAGGCCGGCCTGGCGGGCGGCGGTCGGCAGGGCCTCGACGCCGGGTGCGGGTTCCGGCTCGACCCGCAGCAGCGCGGCGAGCCGATCCCCCCGGGCCAGGCCGAGCAGGCGGGTGCCGTCCGAGCGGAGCTGGCGGCTGTGCGCGGTGTCCCCGGGGTCGGTGGCCGCCAACTCGTCCAGCGGCCCGAGCCGCCACCCGTCCGCCCGGTGCAGCCCGTCGGGGGTGGCCGGGTCGAACAGCTCGAAGGCCCGCGCCGCCACCTGACCGGTCTCCACGCCCGACAGCGGGGCCAGGTCGGCCAGGCTGCCCCGGTCCGAACCGAGGACCGCGGCGTCCACCAGCACCGTGTCGATCCGGTCCAGCTCGCGCAGCACGCTGCGGTCCATGGCGATCACACCGCGCCGGGCCAGCAGGGCACCGAGCTGGGCGGCGTACCCCTCGCGGCCACTGCCGGGGGCCTTGGGCAGGCTGGACAGGGCCAGCGCGGCGGCCCGCTTGGCACCGAGGGTCGGCAGCGCGGCGGCACCCGCGACGGTCCCGGCGGCCAGCGCCTGCTTGACGTACCGTTCGGCCGGTCCGTCGGGTCGCGGCCGCGGCCGGTCACATCGGGGAGCCCGCGCGACGGCCCGGTCCGGGGTGCCGGTCAAGCCGGGTTCGGCCTGCTCCCAGGCGTGCAGCTGGGCCCGCGCCTCACCCCACTGGACCACCCGCTGGGCGCCGTCGAGCACGATCCCCGCCCAGCCGCCGGTCAACCCCTGCACCACCGCCTCGGCCAGCGGAAAGAGCACCTCGGCGCGGGGGTCGGCGCGCAGTCCCCGGCTGGCCAGCTCGTGCAGCCGGGGATGCAGGTCGATCGCGGTGAGCAACCCGGAGACCTCACCGGGTACCGGCGTCAACGGCAGGATCCGGGTGGCCGCCGAGATGGTCAGCCCGAGCGCGTCGGAGACCAGGGCGCCCAGGGTCCGGGCGGTACGCGGGCCCTCCTCCGGAGGATGTGGTGGGGGCACCTCCGGGTCCGGGTCGTGGTCGCAGTGGCGTTCGGTGCGGTCGATGGTGGCGATCAGCTCCCGCAGCCGGGGCCCCGGCTGGTCGACGGCGACCACCACCCGGCCCGACGGGGCGTTGACCCGGGCCCAGCGGACGCCGGGCAGCCGGGCCAGGGCCGCCTCCACCTGCCGGGCCAGCCGGTCCCCGCCGTCCTGGCAGACCCCGTGCACCTCGATGTGGTGGCGGCCGTCGGCCGACCAGACCCGACGCCTGGTCAGACCGGCCGCGCGGGCCAGCCGGGCCGCGGCGGCACCGGCGGTCCGCGACGCGCCGTCGACCACCCGGGGTACGCCCGGCAGCTCGGGCAACCGGGTCGGAACCGGCAACGGGGGTGCCACGGCCAGCGGACGGAGCAGACCGACCAGGCGGCCCAGCGAGGTCATCTGGTCTCGGGGCCGGACGCCGGCCGGCCGGTCACCGTCGTACCGGTCCCGCTACCCACGCCCCTGACCTGGCCCATGTCACCCTCCCGTGCCGTTTGCCCGGCGGCCTGCCTTCCCCGCGCAGCGTCCGTCATGCCCGGTCGAGCCGCCCGGTTTCGCCGTCGCCGCGCTTCGAACGGGTGCAGCCGGGCCCGCCCGTCGGGCATGGACCGGGCCGGCGGTGGAATCCCGGTGAGATGGTCGAGCAACCCGGGAGGACGTGATGAACATGGTGTTGCAGCACCTCAGCGGGGCACACGAGATGATCCGGACATACAGTCGCAGGGTGGAGTTGCCGGTGCTGGGCGAGGTGGCGGTGCCACCACCGGACAAGGTCGCCTACTACGCAGGGGTGGGCGTGCTCGCCGCCATCGGGGTCATCGAGTGGCCGTTGGCGCTGGTCATCACCGCCGGTCACGTCCTGGCCGACCAGCACCTCTCCGGCCTGGCCAAGGGAGTCGGCGAGGCGCTGGAAACCGCCTGACGAAAACGGGTTGACCTGAAGCGGGGTTGAGGGAGCAGGCTCGACCCCATGGTGATCGAAGCGTCGGTCGACACCGACGACCGGCTGTACGCCCCGCGGCTACGGGCGATGACGGTGGGCAGCGTCGCGCTGGTCTCCCTGCTGGCCTTCGAGGCGCTGGCGGTCGGCACCGCCATGCCGACCGTGGCCCGCGCCCTGGACGGCCTGCCCCTGTACGGGCTGGCCTTCGGTGGCGCGTTCGCCTCCGGCGTGATCGCCATGGTGCTCTCCGGCATCTGGTGCGACGCGCGGGGCCCCCGGGCACCGATGTGGCACGGGGTGGGCTGGTTCGTGGCCGGTCTGCTGATCGCCGGGACCGCCCAGGTGATGGGGCAGCTCGTGGTCGGCCGGCTGGTGCAGGGCTTCGGGTCCGGCCTGCTCATCGTGGCGCTGTACGTCATCGTCGGGCAGGCGTACCCGCAATGGTTGCGCCCGAAGGTCTTCGCCGCCTTCGCGGCGGCCTGGGTCGTACCGTCACTGGTCGGTCCGGCGGTGGCCGGACTGGTCGTCGAACACCTGGGCTGGCGGTGGGTGTTCCTGGCGGTGCCGGTGCTGGCCCTGCCGGCGGCGCTGCTGGTCCAACCGGGCCTCCGCGGGCTCGCACCGCAGGTCGCGACCCGCCCGGCGGAGGGTGCCCGGGCGCGGATCGCCTGGGCCTGCGTGGCGGGGGTGAGCGCCGCACTGCTGCACTACGGGGGGGCAGCAGCGCGGCGCGCCCGCCGCCGTCCTGGTCGGGGTGGCCCTGGTCGGGCTGGCCGGCTCCGCGCCCCGGTTGCTGCCGACCGGATTCCTGCGGGCGGCGCGCGGGCTGCCCACCGTGGTCGGCCTGCGTGGGCTGGCCGGGGCCGCCTTCGCCAGCGCCGAGGTGGTGATCCCGCTGATGCTCTCCCGGGAGCGGGGCTTCTCACCGACCGCCGCCGGTCTGGTGCTCACCACCGGCGCCCTCTCCTGGTCGCTGGGCTCCTGGCTGCAGGGACGGGTGTCGCCGCCCCGGTCACCGGCCACCCTGCCCCGGCTGGGGCTGACCTGCCTGACCGCCGGTACGGCGACGGTGGCGCTCGGCGTCCTGCCGGCCGTGCCGGTGGCGATCGGGATCCTCGGCTGGGCCGTCGCCGGCCTCGGCATGGGGCTGACCTTCCCGTCGCTGTCGGTGCTCACCCTGGGCCTCTCCGCCCCCGGTGAGCAGGGCCGCAACAGTTCCTCCCTGCAATTGGCCGACAACCTGTGCACCGCGACCGTGCTGGCGCTGACCGGTACCCTGCTCGCCGCCAGTGCCGCCCCCGGCCCACCGACGTACCTGGCGATGTTCGCCGTGGCGGTCGGCTGCGGCGCGCTCGGTGCGGTGCTCGCCGGCCGGGTCGTGGTGCCGGCTGCTCCCCCGCTCGGGGCGCTGTCCGGCTGAAACCCGTACGGGCCGGGCGGCCGGCCGGCAGGATCGGGGACGATGAACTTCCTGACCCTCCTGCCGATGGCCGTGGTGATGGTGGCCGGCACCCAACTCGTCGCGGCGGTCTTCCTCGCCTCGGGCGACCGGCCGCGCCCGGCGTCGCTGGGCTACCTGGCCGGTGCCGCGTTGGCCGTCACCACCGGGGTCACCGTGAGTTGGCTGGTCTTCCGGCTGGTCAAGGGCAGCGTGGACGACGACGGCGGCGGGCATCGGCGGATCGAGACCGTCATCGACTGGGTGGTGCTGGCCCTGCTGGTCGTGCTGGCGGTGATCGTGTTCGTCCGACGACACTCCAGCGGCCCGCCCCGGTGGATGGGCAAACTGCAACAGGCCGGCCCCGGGTACGCCTTCCGACTCGGGCTGCTGCTGATCCTGCTGATGCCCTCGGACGACATCACCATGGTGACCGTGGGGGCCAGCGCCGCCCGGCACGACCTGCCGTGGTGGCACCTGCTCCCGTTCATCCTGCTCACCCTCCTGCTGCTGGCCATCCCGCTGCTGACGCTGGTGCTGGCCGGCCGGCACGCCGCAGCGGAACTGCCCCGCATCCGGGACTGGGCGAACCGGCAGTCCTGGCTGGTCAGTGAGATCGTCATCGCCTTCTTCATCGTGCTCACCGGGGTGGATCTGCTCCGCTGACGGCCGACATCGAGGCGGCGGCGCGGGCGGACCCGTTCGGGGGACCCCGACGGCGACCGGACCCGGCGACGTTCCCGGTCCGCCTAACGTGACGGCATGTTCACACTGGTGGCGATGGCGATCCTCTACGTCTTCGGTTTCGTCTTCCTCTACGGCGTGATCCGGGTGGCGGTCCGGCACGCCATGGAGGATCTGGACGCCCGCCGGGCGGAAGCACACCGGATGGACCGGGCGGTCACCGCGCACGAACGGAACTTCATCCGCGAGAACGAGTTCCTCGCCAACGGCTGACCTGGTGCTCCACCTGTCGGGGGTGGGTGCGAGGATCGCTGTCGTGATGGGGACGCTGAAGACCGAGCCCGCCCGCAGCCGCCTGGACCTGCTCGCCGCGCCGGTCGCCGCCGCGCTCGGCCAGTGGCCCGCCGACGCGCCGGTGGACGTCGACGACGTACTGGTCGCGCCGATCGATCCGGAGCTGGCCGACACGGCCGCGTTCTGTGCCGCGTACCAGGTGGAGTTGGCGGCCTCGGCAAACTGCGTGATCGTCGCCGGCAAGCGCGAGGGCGAGATCCGCTACGCCGCCTGCATGGTCCTGGCGACCACCCGGGCCGACGTCAACGGCGTGGTGCGGCGGGCGCTCGACGTGCGCAAGGCCAGTTTCGCCCCGATGTCCGACGCGGTCGAGCTGACCGGCATGGAGTACGGCGGGATCACCCCGATCGGGTTGCCGGAGCAGTGGCCGATCCTGGTGGACTCCCGGGTGATCGCCACCCGACACGTGATCATCGGTTCCGGCGTACGGCGCAGCAAGATCGCGCTGCCCGGTCCGGCACTCGGCGCGCTGCCCGGGGCGCGGGTCGTCGAGGGACTGGCCCGCGGCTGAAAGCTCTTGGAGGATTTCGGCCCGGAGGGGCACATTTCTTCCAAGATCTCCCTCGCGGGTCTATCACGCGTGTCGATGTTGTTGCACGTGAAACATTGCCGGAGTGCAGGTCAGTGTGGTGCGGACTCGCGCTGGGCCACCTCGGTCAGGGCGGCGAGCAGGGTCTGCGGCTCCTGAGCGCCGGTCACCGCGTACTTTCCGGCCAGGACGAAGGTCGGCACGCTGGTGACGCCGAGCTCCCGCGCGGCGGCCAGGTCGGCGGCGAGCTCGGTGCTGCCGGCGGTGGAGTCCAGGTGGGCGCGGGCGGCGGTGGCGTCCAGGCCGACCGAGCCGGCGATCCCGGCCAACGCCTCCCGCGAGCCGACGTCCACCCCGTCGGCGAAGTGTGCCTGGTAGAGCGCCTCGACCAGCTCGGCGCTGTGCCCCTGCCCGTCGGCGTACCGGATCAGCCGGTGCGCGTCGAAGGTGTTGGCGGCGATCGCCCGAGCGAAGTCCATCCGCAGTCCGACCCCGGCCGCGACCTGGGTGACCTGACCGACCATCTGCTCCATCCGGTCCGGGCCGCCGAACTTGGCAGCCAGGGCCTCGACCAGCGGTACCGGCTGCGGCACCGGCGAGGGGTCAAGCTGGAACGGCCGGTACCGGAGGGTGGCCGTGCCGTCGTACGACGCCAGCGCCTGCTCCAGCCGCCGCTTGCCGATCCAGCACCAGGGGCAGACCACGTCCGCGTAGATTTCGATCTCCATGCCCGTGGGCAACACCCTGCTCAGGCGCTCTGTTCCCGCCCGGCCTCGGCTCAGGCGGTCTGCCCGGCGGGCGCCTGGGCTCCGGTGGCTCTGCTCGGGGTGCCCAGGCTCAGGCGGCGTACCGGGTGGGGGGTTTGCGCTCGGCGGCTCTGTCGGTCCCGAGGCTCAGGCGGTCTGCTCGCGGACCTGGCGCTTGAGCCGGGCGAGAATCGCGGTGCCGCCGCGGACCCGCAACGGGCTGATCGCCTGGGCCAGCCCCATCCGCTGGTACAGGTCGTCCGGCACCGCGAGCACCTCGGCGGCGCTCGCCCCGGCCAGCCCCTCGGCGAGGATGCCGGCGAAGGCGCGGGTGGTCGGTGCCTCCGGCGGGCAGTCGAACCAGGTGGTCACGGTGCCGTCCGGGGTGACCTGGGCGCGCAGGAAGAAGGCCGTCTGGCACTCCGGCACCTGCTCCATCCCGGCCCGGTCGGCCAGCTCGGCCGGCAGTGGCGGGATGACGTCGGCGTACTCCAGCATCATCTCCAGCACCACGTCCCGGGGTGCGGCGGCGAACTCGTCGACGATCTCGGCCAGCTTGGTGGGCATCTCGGGCATCAGATCAGGCTACCGCCGACGGCCGGCCCGGTATCGGGTGCCGGGCGGTGCCTCCGCCCAGCCCGGGTTGCTGCGTCGGAGCTGGTGACCGCCCCGGGTCGGCGGGTGGTCACCAGCTGCCGGAGACTGCCCGGTCTTGCCGGGCGGGGTGCCTGCCCAACGGGATCGACGAGGTTCACGTACTGGGGGCGTGTTCGCTGATCTCACTGAGCGCAGAGGTGGGGTCGAACTGCATCGCCAGGTCGCCGAGGGAGACGATGCCTACCAACTTCCGCTCGGCATCACAGACCAGCACCCGGCGGATGCCCCGCTCGCGCATGAGCGCCGCCGCCTCACCGGCGCTGGCGTTCTGCTCGATCATCACCACCTCCCGGGTGGTGATCGACCCGATCGTGGTGACTCTCGGATCACTGCACTCGGCCACCGATCGCACCACGATGTCCCGGTCGGTGACCAGGCCGGCGAGAGTGGCACCCTCGGTGACCACGACGTCTCCGATGTCCGCCTCCTTCATCACCCTGGCAGCCTCGTCCAGAGTGGTTTCGGCGGGTAGGTAGACGACCTGTCTGGTCATGACGTCGCTGACCCGGTAACCGGTCATAAGAGCCTCCGAAGCGCAGGAATCCCGATCCGAGGGAGTTACCCCGTCACGTGATCGCTACACCCCCGGCCGCCCGCAGCCGCAGCGACGCGGAACGCATCGGTCAGGTCGGCAACCCACAACCGGGAACATGGCGTCTGGAGTAGCGACAGCGTCCCGCACCTTCCCATCGAAGGGCCAGCCCGGGTGGACTTCCAACCAACGGAGTTCGACGACTTCGTCCGCAGCCGCACCCCTGCGTTGCTGCGGTCGGCCTACCTGCTCACCGGGGACCAGCACCTCGCCGAGGATCTCGTCCAGTCCGCGCTGGCCCGTACCCACCGGGCCTGGCACCAGGTGGGGCGCTCCGGCAACTTCGAGGCGTACACCCGGAAGACGATGTACCACCTGCAGGTCTCCTGGTGGCGTCGTCGACGGTTGGCCGAGTCGATGCCGGGTGACCTGCCGGAGCCGCGTGGCGCCGCTCCTGACCACGCCCAGCAGACAAACCTGCGCCTCACCCTCCACGACGCGTTGAGCAAGCTCACCGCCCGGCAGCGGGCGGTGCTCGTCCTGCGTTTCTTCGAGGACCGCTCCGAGGCCGAGGCTGCCGACGTGCTCGGCGTGACCATCGGCACGGTGAAGAGCCAAACGGCGAAGGCGCTGGCGAAACTACGGGTCGTCGCCCCGGACCTCGCCGACCCGATTGTCCCGGAAGTTGACCCGTGTTCTCTGGAAGAGGTTCTTCGATGAGCAACGACCGGCTTCGGTACGCGTTGACGGAACTGGCCGACGAGGCGCTTCCGGTCGACCTTCGGGACCGGACCCTGCGCAGTTCCCGTCGCCTCGGTATCCGGCGTACGGTAGCCGGCTCGGCCGCCACCCTGATACTGCTCGGCGGCTCAGCCGGGGCCCTGCTGGCGAACCCTCGGCAGCACACCGACCCGCCCCCGATCGCCGCTACCCTGCCGAACCCCCGGCAGCTTCCTGGGCAGGCGTGGCCGGTGCCGCAGGCCGGTGGCGTCGAAACGGAGAATCCGACGTTCGGCCGACTCTTCTACCTGCCACCGTCGACCGAGGGGAACGACGGCCCCATGGCGTCGGTGCCGCTGTCGTCGTGGCGGCCCGGAACGGCCCCCGACGAACTGCTCGATCTGCCGGTGCAGACCGCCTTGAACACCGTGGCCGTCTCTCCGGACGGCCAGCGGGTCGTCTGGGTGGAGCAGGAAGGGTTGCTCTTCCGGTCTGACCTTGCCGACCCGGCACGAATCGTGGTGGCCAGTAGCATCGACGGCTCGTGCTGGGTGCCAGCGTGGCTACCGGACTCCCGGCGCCTTGGCATCGCCTTGGCTGTCGACAGTAAGCAGCAGCAGAGCGGTGACAGCAGGGAGTACCGGACCCGTTTCTTGGAGCTTCCCCGGGCGAAACTCAGCGGTGACGCGCCACGCGAAGGTTGCTTTCCGCTCTGGTCGGCGAACGGCCGGGTGTTGGCGTACACCGGCTTCGCAGACGGTCGGGCGTTCGTCACCGAGCCGGCCAACGGAACCCGCCGGACCGTACCTGGACTGGGGGCGGGCGAGAAGCACGAGACGTGGGGACTGACCAGCATCGCGCCGGACGGCCGAATGGTCGCCCTCCACGTCCGGCAGCGGGAGACGACCGCCTCCGACGATCCGGGGCCGATCGTGGTGCTGGACACCCGGACCGGTGCCCAGATCGACCTGCCGCTGGACGGTCGGCCGCTGCGCCAGGCGTACTTCCAGGCTGATGGCACCCTGGTGGCGCGGGTCTCCGCCGGCAGTGCCACCGTCCTGGTGCTGATCGGTGCCGACGGCCGGAAACTCGACGAGGTTCGGGAGCCGGTCGAGCTGAACGGCCTGCGGGTCATCTCCGTCACCCGATGATCCGGCAGTACGGTCCCGGGAGGGTGCCGCCGGGCAGACGGTTGCCGATCAGCCGCCGTCCGCCCCGCGCGACCCTGTCCGATGTAAGGAGGGGACCCTTCTCTACCGTATGCGTTAACAGGGGGCCCTTCCTTACCTGCGGAGCGGAGGTTTTTGGTGGGCTGGCGCAGTTTCGTGGCGGTCGGGGACAGTTTCACCGAGGGAATGGACGACGCCTACCCGGACGGCAGTTACCGGGGGTGGGCGGATCTGGTGGCGACCCGGCTGGCCGCCGAGGTCGGGCCGGAGTTCCGGTACGCGAACCTCGCCATCCGGGGGCGGCTCTTCCTGAACGTGGTGGCCGAGCAGGTGCCGGTCGCGGTGGCGATGAAGCCGGACCTGATCAGTTTCGCCGCCGGCGGCAACGACGTGCTGCGCCGCAACTTCGACTCGCAGTCCCTGGTGGCGCGCTACGACCGGGTGATCGGTCGGCTGCGCTCCGGGGGTGCGGACGTGGTGGTCTTCCGGTTCGCCGACCTGATGGCCCGACTGCCGGGGCAGCGACTGGTCGCACCCCGGGTCAAGCTGCTCAACCAGGCTGTCGGCGAGACCGCCGAACGACACGGGGCGATCATGGTCGACCTCTTCGCCGACGACACGTTCCTCAATCCGATGCTCTGGAGTACCGACCGGCTGCACCTGTCGCCGGCCGGGCACCGGCGGGTGGCCGGGCAGGTGCTCACCGCGCTCGGGGTCGGCTGCGACGAGGAGTGGCTGCTGGTGCCGCCGCACCCGCAACCGTCGCCCTGGCTGGCGGCCCGCGCCGCCGACCTGCGCTGGGCCGGTCGCCATCTCGCCCCGTGGGTGAAGCGGCGGCTGACCGGGCGCTCCTCCGGCGACACCGTGACCGCCAAGCGTCCGCTGCTCGGCCCGTTGGCCGACTGACATGCGTACCCTGCACGTCGCCGACGCGCTGCGGCTCGGCCCCGACGGGAGTGCCCGGCCCGGGTCGGCGGTGCTGGTCGGCGGGGAACGGGTCGAGGCGATCGGTCCGGCCGACGAGCTGCTCGGCGCGTACCCGGGGGTGCGGGTGCGGCGGTGGGCCGGCGTGCTGGGGCCGGCGCTGGTGCACGACGGACCGCTGCCGGCCGCCCCGACGCCGCGCGAGCGGGTGCACGCCCTGTTCCGGATGGGGGTGAGCGCGGTGCCGGCGGCCTGGCTGACCGACCCCGAGCTGCGGGCGGTGGCGCTGCGCAGCCGCCTCGCGGTGCCCGAGGCGGATGCCCCCCGGGTGCTCACCGTCGGTGGCCGGGCCGACCTGGCGGTCTTCGGCCCCGACGGGGTCTGCCGGGCCACCGTGCTCGCCGGTCGGCTGGTGCACCGGGCCACCTGAGCGGCCGGGATCGGCGTAGGTTGGATTTCATGTCTGTGCCGAACGATCCGAACCCGCGCCTTCAGTCGTACGCCGACCCGCAGCGCCTGGTCACCACCGAGTGGCTGGCCGAGCACCTGGGCGAGGCGGGTCTCGTCGTGGTGGAGTCCGACGAGGACGTGCTGCTCTACGACACCGGGCACCTTCCGGGTGCCGTCAAGGTGGACTGGCACACCGAGTTGAACGACCAGGTCACTCGGGACTACCTGGACGCGGAGAGCTTCGCCGAGCTGTGCGCTGCCAAGGGCATCGGGCGGGACGACACGGTGGTCTTCTACGGCGACAACTTCAACTGGTGGGCGGCGTACGCGCTCTGGGTCTTCTCGCTCTTCGGCCACGCCGACGTCCGGCTGCTCGACGGCGGCCGGCAGAAGTGGGTGGCCGAGGGCCGTGAGCTGACCCGGGAACGGGTGACCAGGCCACGGGCCGAGTACCCGGTGCCCACCCGCAACGACGCGCCGATCCGGGCGTACCGGGAGCAGGTGATGGCGCACGTCGCGGCGGGACGGCCGTTGGTCGACGTCCGCTCGCCGGGCGAGTACACCGGCGAGATGCTGCACATGCCGGACTACCCGCAGGAGGGGGCGCTGCGCGGCGGGCACATTCCGGGCGCGGTGAGCAAGCCGTGGAAGTCGGCGGCGAACGAGGACGGCACCTTCAAGTCCGCCGACGAGCTGCGCGCCATCTACGCCGACCAGCTCGGGTTGAGCCCGGACGACGACGTGGTGGCCTACTGCAGGATCGGTGAGCGCTCCAGCCACACCTGGTTCGTCCTGCGGCACCTGCTCGGCTATCCGCAGGTACGCAACTACGACGGCTCGTGGACCGAATGGGGCAACCTGGTCCGGGCACCGGTGGTGCGGGGCGACCAGCCGGGCGGCCTCGCCGGCTGACAGCGCTGCTCGGCCTCGCCGTTCGGGCCTCACCGTTTGGGCGCCTCGCTGTTGGGCGCCTCGCCGTTTGGAAGGGCCCCTTGTTAACGCGCGCGGGTGAGAAGGGAGCCCTTCTCTACCGTATGCGTTAACAAGGGGCCCTTCCTTACACCTTGGGGGTGGGGTTGCGGAGGTAGCGCTGGATGGTGGGGGCTACCCAGGCGACGAGTTCGGCCGGGTCGGCGTCGGCCACCGGTGGCAGTCGCAGCACGTACCGGGTCAGCGCCAGGCCGAGGATCTGGCTGGCCACCAGGCCGGCCCGGCGGGGCAGTTCCGCCGGGTCCGGGACGACCGGGGCGATCGCCGCGCCCAACTGGTCGGTGCAGATGCCGCGCATCCGTTCCGCCGCGCCCGGGTTGGTGGTGCCGGCCCGGAGCAGGGCGGCCATCGTGCCGTCGGACTCCCAGCGCCGGAAGAAGTGCGTCACCAGGGTCTCGCCGAGGCGTTCAGGGGGTACGTCGGTCAGGTCCGGCAACCGCAGGTCGAACTCGGCTGCCGCCGCGAAGAGCCCCTCCTTGCTGCCGTAGTAGCGCATCACCATCGAGGGGTCGATCTTCGCGTCGGCGGCGATGGCCCGGATGGTGGCTCGTTCATAGCCGTCGGCGGCGAAGCGTTCCCGTGCGGCCCGCAGGATCGCCGCACGGGTGGCGTCGGATCGGCGCGTCGTGCTCATGCCAACAACCGTAGGCCAACACCTGTTGACAGGAGGAGTCGGGGCGGCTTACCTTGCCAACAAGTGTTGGCAAACATCTGTTGGCATGAGGATCGGGGGTACGGGATGCTGCCGGAGAAGACCGATGTCCTGGTGGTCGGCGCCGGGCCGGTGGGGCTGGCCACCGCGTTGACCCTGGCCCGGCACGGGGTCGAGGTCACCCTCGTCGACCAGGCCGAACGATCACCTCTGACCTCGCGGGCCGCCGTCGTGCACGCGTACACACTGGAGGAGCTGGACCGGATCGGTGCCGCCGCACCGCTGGTCGCCCGGGGCCTGCGCGCGCCGCGCTTCACCATCCGGGAACGAGACCGCACCCTCTTCACCACCAGGTTCGACAACCTGCCCACCCGGTTCCCGTACGCCCTGATGGTGTCGCAGGCGGAGACCGAGACGGTGCTCGAAGAGCTGCTGGCCAGCGTCGGCGGGCGGGTACTGCGGCCGTACCGGCTGGTCGGTCTGGACCTCGACGCCGCCGGCGCGGTGGCGCGGTTCGCCGACGGCGCGACCCTGCGCGCCCGGTACGTGGTCGGTGCGGACGGCATGCACAGCGCCGTCCGGCGGCTGGCCGGGATCGGGTTCCGCGACCCGCACGGCGGCAACGGCCGATCCGGGGCGGGCGGCGGGTCCGACGTGAGCGACCGGCCCGACGGTGGTGGTGAGGCAGCCGGTGGTGCGGGGTCGTTCGTCCTCGCCGACGTGCGGATCGACGGTGGGCTTCCCCGCGACGAGGTGATGCTCTTCTTCGCCCGGCAGGGGCTGCTCGTCTGGGCGCCGCTGCCCGACGGCGTGGTCCGACTGGTGGCTCCGCTGGCCGACCCGCCCCGGCACCCCGGGGCACGGCAGTTGCAGGCACTGGTCGACGAGCGCGGCCCGACCCGGCCGGGGCGGATCACCGAGGTGCTCTGGGGCTCCCGGTTCCGGGCCCACCACCGACTGGCCGACACCTTCCGCGCCGGCCCGGTGCTGCTCGCCGGAGACGCCGCGCACGTGCACAGCCCGGCTGGCGGCCAGGGGATGAACCTCGGCCTGCGCGACGCGGTGGCCCTCGGCAGCACGCTCGCCAGCGTCCTGACCGCCGCCGGGGACCCCCCGCGCGACCCGGTCGAGCCACCGCGCGACCCGGCCGATCCGCCACGCGACCCGGTCGAGCCGCCGCGCGACCCGGTCGAGCGTCCTCGCCGGTCCGCCGGGCGTCAGGGCCGCGACGCGCTGTCGGTGGTCGACCCCGACGCCCTGCTCGACGGGTACGCGGCACAGCGCCGCCCGGTCGCCGAGCAGGTCCTGCGCCTCACCGACCGGTTGACCCGGTTGGGCACCGCGCCCGCCACCGGCCGGGCGGTACGCAACTCGGTGCTGAGGCTCGCCGCCCACCTGCCCCCGGTCCGGCGTCGGGCCGCCCGGCAGATCTCCGGCCTGGCCCAGCGCGACGACCCGAGCTGACCACGTCCACCGCCGCCGGGCGGCTGGTCGGCCCGCCGCCGCTGGCTGGTCGACTGGCCGCCGCCGCGGGTCAGCTGGCCGCCAGTGCGTGGCCGGTCCGCTCACCGCAAGGAAGGGCCCCTTGTTAACGCGCGCGGTAGAGAAGGGAACCCTTCTCTACCGTATGCGTTAACAAGGGGCCCTTCCTTACACCTCAGGTGGAATCTGGCGGTTGTGCCGGCGGGACCGGCCGGGTCGGGGCAGTCTGCGGAGGGACCTGTCGGCGAGACCGGTGAGGGGGCAGCGTGCGACGCCCGGACACCCGGTTCACCGCCCTGCTGCTGCTGGCCGCACTGCCACCGGCCGTGGAGGCGTTCGTGCTGGTGAAGGTGAACTTCATCTCCGCGCAGGGCCTGCCACCGCAGATCACCGCCGTCTGGCCGTACGACACGTACCACGATCTGCGGTGGATCTTCGTGTACCACAACTCCTGGCTCGCCTTCGGTGTCCTGATGGTCGCCGCGATCCTCCTGCGCGGCCTGCTCACCACCGGGTTGGTGGCCCTGGCCTGGCCCGGGGAGGTGGACCGGCCCAGCGTGCGCTGGCTGCTGACGCGCAACACCTTCCTGTCGGTCCTGGTCGCGCTCTTCGTCAGCCCGTGGGCGGTCGCCTCGGTGGCGGCCTCGGTGGTGGCGCTCTCCTGGCTGCTGATCGCCTCGCTGCTGCCGATGTTCCTGCTCGCGCCGTTCCTGCAACGGGCCGCCGTGGTCGGGCCGTGGTGGCGGGGGCTGCCGTCCTGGCCGCTGGTCGGCTGGTCGAGCCTGAACTTCGTACTGATCACCGTGACCGGGGCGGTCGCCTGGAGCGTGCCGAAATGGTGGACGGTGCCGGTGGCCGGCGTCGCCGGGATACTCAACGGGTTGCTCTGGCAGCGGACCGTACGCGCCGCCGTGCTGGCTCCGCCACCGCGGCTGGCCTGGGTGCCGGTGACCCCGCTGGTCGCGCTCCTGGTGCTGGCGGTGCCGTTCGCGGTGCCGGCGCTGATCCGGCTGCTGCCCGGCGGCGGCACGAAGGTGGACGCGGCGGTGCTGACCAAGCCGCTGCCCCCCACGGTCCGGCATGCGGTGATCGTGCTGGCCGGCTACGGCTCGACCTACGACGGGACCCGACCGCCGGACCCCAACGTGCAACGTTTCTCCTACCGGGGGCTCGGCCCGACTGGCGAACCCCTGCCGTACGGGTCCACCGACACCTTCCAGTCGATCAGTTCCAGCGTGGACCTGCTGGCCGACCAGGTGGAGCGGCTGCACCGGCGGACCAACCGCCCGGTGGCCCTGATCGGGCAGAGTCAGGGTGCCATGGTGGCGCGCACCTACCTGGCGCAGCGCCGGCACCCGGCGGTGGACAGCCTGGCGATGTTCAGTCCGCTGGTCAACGCCGGTCGGGCCTACTATCCGCCACCCGGGGACCAGACCGGCTGGGGAGTCGCCACCGGTTGGCAGCTCCGGGTGATATTCGGCGGGGTCAGCCTGGTCCGGCCGGTCGCCACCGGGCCCGACGAGCCCTTCATCCGTTCCCTGCTGGACGACGCACCGTTCTACCGCAACAACCTGATGTGCCCGGTACCCGGTGTTCGGCTCGTGGCCTTCCTGCCCACCGCCACCGCCACCGAGGCCCCACCGGGGGACTACACCCAGATTCCGGTCTTCCAGCAGCCCGGTGTGCACGGCACCCTGCTCGGTCGGCGGCAGGCCCAGGAGAACCTGATCGCCTTCATCACCGGCCAGTCGATCGACCGGCCCCGCCGGGAGTACTACCTGCTGCAACGGATCAGTGCCGCCTGGCAGGCACCCCCGCTGGCGATCTGGATCAACCCGGCCTGGCAGGCGCACCGGGAACCGGACCCGGCCTTCACCGGGAAGGTCTGCCTACCGAACTGACCCGCTCCGCCCGCCGACGCCACCGGCCGTGCCGCAACAGCAGCCGGGCGGCGGCCACTGCCAACCCCGCCGTGATCAGTGCCTGCACCGGATGGAACGGCCCGATCACCAGGTGCACGCCGATCCCGAGCGTGGCGGCGGCCAGTCCCAGCCGGGTCGACCAGACCCGCCCGAGCGGCGCGACCAACCCGGCCACCCCCAGCAGTACGCCGACCGCCAGGTGCAGCCAGGCCCAACCGGTGACGTCGTGGCGGACCAACCCCTGCTCGGTGAGCGAGACGTACCGGTCGGTGCCGAGATCGTCGATGGCAATCAGCACGTCGAAGAGTGCCGCCGTACCGAGCAGGATCCCGGCCAGCAGCAACGGTCGCTTGCGCCGGTTCGGCGTACTCCCGGTCCGCACTCCTGTCGACGCCCGACGGTCCACGGTCCCAGGTTAGGAGCATCCCTCCGCCCGGTTCACCGACTTGACCGATCTGCCGACTCGGCTGATCTGTCTTTCTCCGCCAGCACCGGGCGCGTCCGGGCAACCACGAGGGGTGGACGGGGGACTACGCTGGCCGGGTGACGGTGGGGCAGCAGAGCCGGGGTGCCGGCAACGGCACGGCGAGCGGGGGCCGACGGCGTTCCCGACGCGAGGAGATCCTGACCATCGCGGTCGGGCTGTTCGCCGCCCGTGGCTACCACGGGGTGTCGATGGACGACATCGGTGCCGCCGCCGGCGTCACCGGGCCGGCCCTCTACCACCACTTCGCCGGCAAGGAGGCGATGCTGGTCGCCG
Organism: Micromonospora yangpuensis; assembly: GCF_900091615.1. Lineage (NCBI taxonomy): Bacteria > Bacillati > Actinomycetota > Actinomycetes > Micromonosporales > Micromonosporaceae > Micromonospora > Micromonospora yangpuensis. The sequence goes on from NZ_FMIA01000002.1 coordinate 187,163, forward strand.
CGCTGGTCCCGGTCAGCGAGGGGCTGCTGGCCGGTGGCCGGGACCGCGCCCTCGGGCATCCGGGCGATCCCCGCGCCGCGGTCGAGTCGCTGATCGGCTTCCATGTCGAGTTCGCGTTGGCCAACCCGGCGGTGATCGCCCTGCACCTGCACGAGCTGGACCGGCTGCCGGAGGAGCCCCGGCGGGAGATCCGCCGGCTGCAACGGCTCTACGTCGAGGAGTGGGTGACGGTGCTGACCGCGCTGCACCCCCGGCTGGACGCCGCCGAGGCCCGGGTGCTCGCCCACGCCGCGTTCGGCCTGATGAACTCGACGCCGTTCCTCGGTGGCGAGGTGGACCGGCTCCGCTGCGCCGAGCTGCTGCGCGCCGCCACCCTGGCCGCCCTGCTCGACCACCCCCGCAGATAGCCGGTGCCCTACCGGACATCGCCCTGAACCGACCGCGTCCCTGGGCCGTTGTACCCGTCGGCGACGATGCTGGTGCTCGGGAGGGCGTGTGGACGATCGGATCTCCGACAGCGATATCGAGCGGCTGGCGGTCTGGGTGTTGAGAGGAGACATATGGCGGTCCGCCGGGTCTCCACGGTGGAGCGGTGAAAGCCGTGACTGGGTGAAGGCCGAGCGGTTCATCGATGAGACGCACCGTGCCCTTCGGCCGGAGGCGGGGCGACTCGGCGCGCTGGTACCCGGCCTCAAGCAGATGATGGGCCGGCTGAGGGGCAGGTCCGCTTCCGCGCGTGATTGGAAGCGTGATTGGCAGCGGGTCGACCCGCCGCCCTACGGGAGATCCGATGCCACGGTCCCTGCTCCGACCTTTCGCAACCTGGTGCCTTACGGTTTGCCGGCGAATGAATCACCGATCTCCGGTGTGGAGATGTCATTGAAGAATGATGTGGAAATTCGCCTGGCGGTTGCCGCCAAAATCAAGGACATGATATCGGCCGATGCCAGCCTTGACAGGCTCCACAAAAAGGGTGCTCTGTCCATAGTCTCGGCCTATTATTACCAGCACCGCCAAAGTCAATTCTCGACACACCTCGGTGGGCTGGATCACGGTGGCTGGCTGGCCGAGTCTGTTTTGAATCACGAGGGTGCGGTACGGCCGGAGATCACAGAGCTGCTCAAGTCCCCGCCCTCGTTCCGGTACGGCGATTATGTGCAGCAAGTCCTGGCGAGCAACCAGCAGGCGATGGAGTACGAGCGCCGGGAGCGTCTCGCGGGCAAGTGGTTGTCGACCGAGTTCAAAAGCATCGCGCCTCCGCTTGAGGCCTATCTGATGGAAGCCCGGGAGCGGGCTTCCGCCCAGCGTCAGGCGGAAGCCCGCCGGGTGGCCTGGGAGCCGCCGGTCTTCCAGGCCGGGAAGGCCGAGCAGGCGAGGGCGGCGAGCGCAACCTACCAGCCGCCCTCGGCCTCGTCGACCACATCGAACAACCCGTGGGCGCAGCACCTGCGCGGGCCGGCACCGGCACAACTCGGCTCGAACAACCCGTACCACCCGGACAAAAACCCCGCCCGTTCGCAGCCGTCGCCAGTGCAGCACGGCGCCCCCACATCTCGGCCGGGATCCGCCCGGAGCCGGTGACCCTGGTTCCGGAGGCTCCTGTCCCGTCTGGCTGGACCGCGGGTCATCATGGTTCTCTACTGGCGTTCGCCACCCCCCCCTGGAAGCTGGAGGAAACATGATCGAGTCGCTGCTGGTCGCCAACCGGGGCGAGATCGCCCGCCGGATCATCCGTACCGCGCGGCGGCTCGGCATCCGGACGATCGCGGTCCACTCGGAGGCCGACGCCGAGCTGCCCTTCGTCGCCGAGGCCGACGAGGCGGTCTGCGTTGGCCCGGCGAACCCGGCGTTGAGCTACCGCAACACCGACGCGATCCTCGCCGCCGCCAAGTCCACCGGCGCGCAGGCGATCCACCCCGGCTACGGCTTCCTGTCGGAGAACGCCGACTTCGCCCGTACCGTCGAGGCCAACGGCCTGATCTGGGTCGGACCGGGCGCGGATGCGATCACCGCGATGGGCGACAAGATCAACGCCCGGAACCTGATGGCCGCCGCCGGGGTGCCGGTCGCCCCCGGCACCACCGACCCGGCCGCCGACCTCGACGCAGCGGTCACCGCCGCCGCCGAGATCGGCTACCCGGTGATGGTGAAGGCCGCCGCCGGTGGTGGCGGCATGGGCATGGGCGTGGCCACCGACGAGGCCGCGCTGCGCACCGAGTACGACAAGATCCGCTCGTTCGCCGAGCGGATGTTCGGCGACGGCTCGGTGCTGATCGAGCGTTACTTCCCCCGGGTACGCCACGTCGAGGTGCAGATCCTCGGCCTGGCCGACGGTCGGGTGGTGGCCCTCGGCGAGCGCGAGTGCTCGGTGCAGCGGCGCAACCAGAAGCTGGTCGAGGAGTCCCCGTCCCCGGCGGTCTCGCCGGAACTGCGGGAGCGGTTCCTGGCCGCGGCCGTCCGGGCCGGCGAGGCGGTCGGCTACCGCAACGCGGGTACGGTCGAGTGCCTGCTGGTTCCAGGAACCAACGAATTCTTCTTCCTGGAGATGAACACCCGGCTCCAGGTCGAGCACCCGGTGACCGAGCTGGTCTACGGCGTCGACCTGGTCGAGGAGCAGCTGCGGGTGGCCGCCGGGCTGGCGCCCACCTTCGACCCGGACGCGCTCGCCCCCCGGGGGCACGCCATCGAGCTGCGGATCAACGCCGAGGACCCGAAGCGGTTCCTGCCCGGCCCCGGCAAGATCGCCACCTGGACCGAGCCGGCCGGTGAGGGCGTCCGGGTCGACTCCGGGTACGTCGCCGGCAACACGGTCACCCCGTTCTACGACAGCCTGATGGCCAAGTTGATCGTCAGCGCCCCCACCCGCGACGAGGCGATCGAGCGGGCCCGCGCCGCCGTGGCCGGGTTTGAGGTGGCCGGTCCCAAGTGCAACCTGCCGTTCTTCGCCGAGCTACTGGAGAACGACGAGTTCCGCTCCGGCGACTACGACACCGGCATCGTCGGCCGGATGCGCTGACACCCCCTGCTCCGTCTTCCCCGGCTGGCCGGTGCGGCTCGGCTGGCCGGGGTCGATCGGCGGGTCTGCGCTGGCCGGGCCGGTCGGGGTTGGTCGCCTGGGCGGGTTGGAGCGGGTTGATCGACTCGGTTGGGCCGATGTGGCGGTATCCGGACGTCCTGGACCCCGCCACATCGCCACAACCGAGTCGATCACGGCAGCGGGGGTGAGCCGCGCTGGCTCCTGGGCAGCGAGCGCGACGGATGCCTCGGGTGTGGTGAGAGGGGTGCCCCGCTCTACCGTAAGTGTTAGCAAGGGGCCCTTCCTTTCCCGTGGTGAGGTGGCGAATGTCTGATATGCCGGAATCTGTGGTGATTCGTGAGGTCGGGCCGCGGGACGGGTTGCAGAACGAGGATCCGATCCCGACCGAGGCGAAGGTACGGCTGCTGGACGCGCTCTCCGGCACCGGCGTGCGGCGGATCGAGGCGGTGTCGTTCGTGCATCCGAAGGCGATCCCGCAGATGGCGGACGCGGACGAGGTGTGGCGGCGGGCCGCGAAGGTCGACGGGGTGCGCTACTCGGCGCTGGTGCCGAACACCCGGGGTGCGCAGCGGGCGCTGGCCGCCGGGTTCACCGAGATCGAGGTGGTGGTCTCGGCCAGCGACACGCACAACCGGCGCAACGTCAACCGTTCCACCGATGAGTCGCTGGACGACATCGCGGCGCTGATCGACCTGCTGCACTCCGCCGGGGCGACCGCCGAGGTGATCGTGGCGACCAGCTTCGGCTGCCCGTACGAGGGGGATGTCGATCCGGCGCGGGTGGCCGCGATCGTGGACCGGGTGGTCGCCGACGGCGCGGACCGGGTGGCCTTCGGCGACACCACCGGCATGGGCACCCCGCGCCGGGTCCGCGAGCTGCTGACCGCGGTACGCGACCGCAACGCGCAGGTGCCGGTGCTGCTGCACTTCCACAACACCCGGGGTACCGCGTTGGCCAACCTGCTGACCGCGCTGGAGCTGGGGGTGACCGAGTTCGACGCCAGCGTCGGTGGCCTGGGCGGTTGCCCGTACGCGCCGGGGGCCAGTGGCAACCTGGCCACCGAGGAGGCGGTGCACATGCTGCACGACATGGGCATCGACACCGGCATTGACCTGGCCGCGCTGCTCGACGCCGCCGCGCTCGCCGAGCGTCTGGTCGGTCGCCAGCTCCCCTCGGGGGTGCTGCGGGCCGGCCCCCGGGACCGGCTGACGCCGAGGTCGGCCTGACCAGCGGCCGGTGCTCCCGAGGGCACGCCGGCAGCTGTGCCGGATGCCACCGGATGCGCTAGCCTAACGATCGTTCAGGCAGGCTGGCCCGGAGGCCGGCAACGCGGCGAGGGAGTCGGCGTGACGCTCGACGGTGAGGCACTGGAGCAGCTGCGCAAGCGCGCCCGGGCGGGCGGTGCGGACAGATACCACGCGGCCAACGCCGCCAAGGGCAAGCTCTTCGCCCGGGAGCGGGTGGCGTACCTGGTCGACGAGGGCTCCTTCGTCGAGGACGGGCTCTACGCCAACGCCACGGCCGACGGGTTGCCCGCCGACGGGGTGGTCACCGGCACCGCCACCATCGACGGCCGGCAGGTCTGCCTGATGGCCAACGACTCCACGGTCAAGGCCGGTAGCTGGGGCGCACGGACGGTCGAGAAGATCATCCGGATCATCGAGCGGGCCTACGCGACCGGCGTGCCGATGGTCTACCTGGTCGACTCCGCCGGTGCCCGGATCACCGACCAGGTCGACCTCTTCCCGGGCCGGCGCGGCGCGGGGAAGATATTCTGGAACCAGGTGCGCGCCTCGGGGGCGATCCCGCAGGTCTGCGCGCTGTTCGGCCCGAGCGCCGCCGGTGGGGCGTACATTCCGGCCTTCTGCGACGTGGTGGCCATGGTGGACGGCAACGCCAGCATGTACCTCGGCTCGGACCGGATGGTCGAGATGGTCACCGGGGAGAAGACCACCCTGGAGGCGATGGGCGGGGCGAAGGTGCACTGCGCCGAGTCCGGCGTCGGGCACTTCCTCTGCCAGACCGAGGCCGACGCGCTCGACGTGGTGAAAACCTATCTGTCGTACCTGCCGGCGAACTGGCAACAGCAGCCGCCGACGGCACCCGCCGTCGACGCGCCCGCCAAGGCCGACCTGGCCGCGTTGGTCCCGGCCAGCGAGCGGCAGGCGTTCGACATGCGCCGGTACGTCAGGGGCCTGCTCGACGACGGCAACTTCTTCGAGATCCAGGCGCTCTGGGCCAGGGAGCTGACCATCGGCTTCGGCCGGCTGAACGGCGAGGTCGTCGGGGTGGTCGGCAACAACTCGATGTTCAAGGGTGGCGTGCTCTTCGTCGACTCGGCCGACAAGGCGACCCGGTTCGTGCAGCTCTGCGACGCGTTCAACGTGCCGCTGCTCTTCCTGAGCGACGTACCCGGTTTCATGGTCGGCAGCGCGGTGGAGAAGCAGGGCATCATCCGGCACGGGGCCAAGATGATCACCGCGATCTCCGAGGCGACCGTACCCAAGATCTGCGTGGTGGTCCGCAAGGCGTACGGGGCGGGGTTGTACGCGATGGCCGGCCCCGGGTTCGAGCCGGACGCGACGATCGCCCTGCCCACCGCGAAGATCGCGGTGATGGGGGCGGAGGCGGCGGTCAACGCGGTCTACGCCAACAAGATCGCGGCGATCGCCGACGAGACCGAACGGGCCGCGTTCGTCGCCGCCCGCCGCGAGGAGTACGAGCGCGACATCGACCTGGTCCGCCTCGCCAGCGAGCTGGTGATCGACGCGATCGTCGAGCCGCACGAGCTGCGCGGCGAGCTGATCCGGCGGTTCGTCGCCGCCCGGGGCAAGGACCGGCAGTTCTCCCGGCGGCGGCACGGCGTCACCCCGGTCTGAGCGAACACCCGGCACCATCCGCTGTCACCGGCGTCACGAGCGTCGGTGGTGGCCCGGCCACACAGGAGGAACCATGGACTTCCGGCTCAGCCAGGAGCAGGAGGCGCTGCGGGAGAGCGTGCGCGAATTCGCCCGCGAGGTCGTCGCGCCGGTCATCGCCGAGCACTACGAGCAGCACACCTTCCCGTACGAGATCGTCCGGCAGATGGGCAAGATGGGCCTGTTCGGCCTGCCCTTCCCGGAGGAGCACGGCGGCATGGGCGGCGACTACTTCGCGCTCTGCCTGGCCCTGGAGGAGTTGGCCCGGGTCGACTCCAGCGTGGCGATCACCCTCGAGGCGGCGGTCTCCCTCGGTGCCATGCCGATCTGGCGCTTCGGCACCGACGAGCAGCGGGCGCGGTGGTTGCCGAAGCTGCTCAGCGGGGAGGCGCTGGCCGCGTTCGGGTTGACCGAGCCCGGGTTCGGCTCGGACGCCGGCGGCACCCAGACCCGGGCGGTGCTGGACGAGCGCACCGACGAGTGGGTGATCAACGGGTCGAAGGCGTTCATCACCAACTCGGGCACCGACATCACCTCGCTGGTCACCGTCACCGCGGTCACCGGCACCCGGCCGGACGGCAGCAAGGAACTGTCCACCATCATCGTGCCCGCGGGTACCCCGGGCTTCACCGTCGCGCCGGGCTACTCCAAGGTCGGCTGGACCGCCTCGGACACCCACGAGCTGACCTTCGACGACTGCCGGGTGCCGGCGGCCAACCTGCTCGGTGAGCGGGGGCGCGGCTTCGCCCAGTTCCTGCGGATCCTCGACGAGGGGCGGATCGCCATCGCGGCGCTGGCCGTGGGGCTGGCCCAGGGCTGCGTCGACGAGTCCGTCCGGTACGCCAGCCAGCGCGAGGCCTTCGGCCAGCCGATCGGCAACTACCAGGCGATCCAGTTCAAGATCGCCGATATGGAGCTGCGGGCGCACACCGCCCGGCTGGCCTACTACGACGCCGCCGCCCGGATGCTCGCCGGACAGCGGTTCAAGCGGCAGGCCGCGATCGCCAAGCTGCACGCCAGCACGGTGGCGGTGGACAACGCCCGGGACGCCACCCAGGTGCACGGCGGCTACGGCTTCATGAACGAGTACCCGGTGGCACGGTTCTGGCGGGACGCCAAGATCCTGGAGATCGGCGAGGGCACCTCCGAGGTGCAGCGGATGATCATCGCCCGCGATCTCGGCATGTGATCCGGGCGCACCAGCGGCCGTCGGCCGGCGCCCGCAATCGGGTCGGCCGGCGGCACTGTCGGGAATCGGCGCGCCTGCGTCGGTAGTACGACGATCGACTGCCGTCGGTCGTACCCGGTCCGTACTCTTCCACCCCATGACTCCGGTCCATGATCGATCAGGGCGCCCGGACGGCCGTGCCGCGTTGCCGGATCTGTTGCGTGGGCACCGCCGCTCCGCCGGGCTGACCCAGGCCGAGTTGGCCGCCCTGGCCGGGGTCGGGGTCCGGACGATCCGGGACCTGGAACGGGGTCGTGCCGCGCGTCCGCAGCGCACCACCGTGGAGCTGATCGCCGGTGCCCTGGGGCTCACCGGGGTCGTCCGGACGGCGTTCCTCGCCGCGGCGCGCGGGACCGGGTCCGCCCCCGCCGCGCCCACCGACCCGATGACGAAGGACCTCGACGGTACGCGTACCGCCCTGCCGGCCGCGGTGGAGCTGACCGGCCGCGAGCAGGACGTCGCCGAGCTGACCCGACTGGTCACCGGTGACCGGCACCCCCCGGTGGTCAGCCTGGTCGGGCTGGCCGGCGTGGGCAAGACGGCCCTGGCGCTGCGGGTCGCGCACACCGTCGCGGCCGAGCACCCGGGCGGGGTCGCCGGAGTGCTGGTGGGCGAGGGGTCGGACGTCGGCGACGTACTGGCGGCGGTGGCGGCGTCCTTCGGGGTCAGCCGGGACACCGAGCTGGCCACCCGGATCGCCGGCCGGCCGGCGCTGCTGCTCGTCGACGCGGTGGAACGGGCCCCGGACCCGGTGGCCGCCGCGTTGACCAGGCTCGGCGTGACTCTGCCCGACCTGCGGATCATCGTCACCGGACGGCATCCGGTCGGGGTGCCCGCGGAACGCGTCTGGCCGGTTCCGCCGCTCGACGTACCACCGCCGGACTTCGACCCGGACGGGCCGGCGGCGTTGGCGGCGTACCCGGCGGCGGCGCTCTTCACCACCCGACTCGCCCAGGTACGCCGGGAGCCGCCCCGGCCGGCCGAGCTGCCGGCGTTGGCCGCGCTGGTCCGGCGGCTGGGCGGGCTGCCGCTGGCCATCGAGCTGATGGCCGCCCGAGGCCGGATCCTCGACCTCAACGAACTGCTCGACCGGTACGGCGACCGGGTGCTGGACCTGGCCCGCCCCCCGGAGCGCACCTGGCCGGAGGCGCGTGGCGGTCTCCCACCGGCGGCGGTGACCCTGCGCGAGGCGGTGGCGACCAGTTACCGACTGCTCGCCCCGGACGAGCGCACCGTGCTGCGTCGACTCTCCGTGTTCCGCGACCGGTGGTCGGTCGAGCTGGCCGAGGAACTGCTCGCCGACCCGGACGGCACACCTGTGGACCGGGCGCCGATGCTGGACCGGCTGCACGAGCTGGGGCTGCTCAGCGTGGCGAGCCACGGCTCGTTCCGGTTCCGGCTGGTCGACGCGGTACGCGAGTTCGCCGCCGAACAGGCCACCGGCGCCGGGGAGGCGACCGCCGTCCGGCGGCGGCACGCCGAGATCGTCACCCGGCTGGTGGTCCGCACCGCACCGGAGCTGACCGGCGCGGGCCTGGCCGCCGCCGTACGCCGGTTGGACGAGGTGAGCAGCGACATCGCCACCGCGCTCGGGCACGCGGCGGTCGACGACCCGGTCACCGCCCTGCGGCTGGCCGCCAGCCTGACCCGGTGGTGGCGGTTCCGGGGCCGCGACGTCCAGGGCCGGCAGTGGTTGCGGCGGCTGCTGGCCGATCCCCGTACGGCCGACGCCGATCCGGTGCTGCGGGCCTGGGCGGCGCTGGGGGTGGCCCGACTCGCCGCCGAGCACCGGGCGGGCGCCGCCGAGCTGCCGGGTGCACGCGCCGCCCTGGCGGCCTTCACCGCGGCCGGTGACGTCGACGGGGAGCTGGCGGCACGGGCCGTGCTCAGCTCGCTGCTCATCGCCGCCGGCGCACCCGACGAGGCGCGGCAGCAGGCGGAGGCGGTGCTCACCCTGGCCACCGGCACCGGGCGGGTACGCGACACGGCGGTGGCCCAGAACAACCTCACCTGGCACGACATCCGCCTCGGTGACCTGGTCGGGGCCCGACGGCGACTGGCCGCCGCGGAACGACTCGCCGCCCAGTGCGCGGAGCAACGGCTGCGCCTGCTCGTCCGCGCCAACCTGGCCGAGGTGGCCCGGCTGGAGGGCCGGTACGTCGACGCGGTGGACCAGGGACGACGGACCGCGGCGGCCCTGGTCGAGCTGGGGGATCCCGGTCACCGACGCCGGGTGCTCGGCACGGTCGGGTTGGCCCTGGCCCAGGACGGCCGCTGGGCGGAGGCCGCCGAGGTGCTGGCCGAACTGCGCAGCTCCGCCGGAGGGGGCCGGGTGGACACGGCGGCCGGTTCCCCGACGCGGGGCGACCGGTCGACCGGTACGGCGATCCGGCCCGAGGACGGCATCTGCGCGCTGATCGAGGGCAACGTGGCCCTGCTGCGGGGCGACCGTGAACTGGCGACGGAGTGGTTCGCCGCTGCGGCCGAGGCGGCCACCGGCGGTCAGGACCGGCGGGACGTGGTGGAGGCGCTGGTGGGGCTGGCGGCGAGCACCGGGGACGCCGTGGTGCTGGACCGGTTGGAGCGGGTCTGCCGGGACAGCGGGATCCGGTTGTTGCCACAGGAGGAGGGGCTGCTCTACGCGCTCCGGGTGACCCGACCGGGACCGCAGGGAGGGTGGCGCGAGCGACTTGCCCCCTGACTGTCCCTCGCTCGTCGCTCGCGCCGGCACCCCCCGGTGCGCCCCCGCTGACAGGGAGACTAGTCAGCGCCATCAAGGCACTACGTACCTTTTGTGGGGTTATTAAGGCTGTGTAAGGCACTTCTGCCGGTCGTTCTGCCGGTGTCGTGGCGCGCTCTGGCCGTCGCCGGTCGTGATAGTGCGTGGTCGTCGGGCTGCGCGTCGTCGGTGAAGCGGTCGGGACGTTGCCCGCCCGGGGTCAGTGGGACCCGGCGTCGCCCGGACGGTGGTCGGCCGGGTCGGTGCTGCCCGCGGTCGCGCCCGGATGCACCGCGTCGCGGACCCGGCGCAGGCCGTCGAGGAGGGCGGCCAGCGCCGCCGGGTCGAGTTGGCCGGTGAACCACTGCTCGATGATCCGCAGGTGGCCGGGGAGGGTGGCGTCCAGCCGGTCCAGGCCGGCCTCAGTGACCCGCGCGTACGAGCTGCGCCGGTCGGAGGGGCAGGCGCGGCGGCAGAGCAGGCCGTCGCGTTCCATCCGGTCGACCACGCGGGTGACCCCGCTGGTGGAGAGTGAGGTCTGGGCGGCCAGGTCGGTCATCCGTAGCTGGTTGCCGGGTGAGCGGGCGAGGCGGGTCAGCACCTCGAACTCGACCGGGGAGAGGCCGTGCTCCTCAAGTTGCTCGGCGAACCGGGCCGACAGCCCGGCGTGCGCCTCGACGAGCAGGCCGACGGCGGTGATCCGGGGGTCGTCGAACACGTTCTGGTCCACCTGGCCAGCATACCAGTGCTTGACACGGGGAATATTGCTTTGGCTATAGTTGCTCAGGCAAACTTCGAACCACTCCATACAACCCGCCAGGAGCTGTGCCATGACTGTCAACGCCAACCCCGAGGTCACCCGGGAATGGAACGGTCTCACCATCCCCACCCCGGGCACCTACGCCCTGGACGCCGCCCACAAGCGGGTCGGGTTCGTCGCCCGGCACATGATGGTGAGCAAGGTGCGGGGCGAGTTCACCGAGGCGACCGCCACCATCACCGTCGCCGAGGACCCGCTGGCCTCCTCGGTCACCGCGACCATCCAGGCCGCCAGCATCACCACCGCCCAGGACGACCGGGACGAGCACCTGCGCAGCCCCGAGTTCCTCGACGCGGAGAACCACCCCACGCTGGAGTTCCGCAGCACCGGGGTGAAGTCCCAGAGCGGCAACGAGTTCGTGCTCTCCGGTGAGCTGACCATTCGCGGCGTCACCCGCCCGGTCGACCTGGAGGTCGAGTTCGAGGGCGTCGGCCGCAGCCCGTTCGGCCAGGACATCTTCGGCTTCACCGCGAGCACCGAGATCGACCGGGAGGACTTCGGCCTCACCTGGAACGTCGCCCTGGAGACCGGCGGCGTGCTGGTGGGCAAGAAGATCAAGATCGAGATCGAGGGCGAAGGCATCCGCCAGGCCTGATCCCCGCCACGACCCGCCACCGGGCCCGCGCCGTCGACGACGGTGTCGGGCCCGGCGCCGTACCACCGGCAGGTCTTCTCGGGGCGTACCCGGGGGTGTCGGTCCGGCGGGTCGTGTGGCACGCCTCATTTCCCCCCGCCGGTGGTGGCCGGCCCCTCCGGCGGGGTAGAGATGCCGCCGGGAGCGCCGCCGCCCGGTCAGGGCCGTCCGGGTCGTGCTTGGCGGGCCGACGCTGGCCGAGACGGGTACGCGCTCCTAACGTGGGTGGTTCACACCGCGCTTCCGGGACGACGCGTTCCGATCGCGCCACGCGCCGGGAGGCCAGCATGGGCAAGGACGTCGAGCAGAGCGACTACTCCCGAGACGATCGGGTCCGCTACCGGCAGAAGGTCCGGCGGTGCCTGGACGTCTTCGCGCTGATGCTGGACGACTTCGGCTTCGACGCCGACCGGCCGATGACCGGTCTGGAGATCGAGCTGAACCTGGCCGACCCGGCAGCCGAGCCGGCGATGCGCAACGACAAGATCCTGGCCGACATCGCCGACCCGCTCTTCCAGACCGAGCTGGGGCGGTTCAACCTGGAGCTGAACGCCCTGCCCCGGCTGATCGAAGGCAACGGCTTCGCCGACTACGAGAAGGACCTGCGCGGCAGCCTCACCCGGGCCGACGAGCGGGCCGCCGACTCGGACGCCCGGATCGTCCTGGTCGGCATCCTGCCCACCCTCACCGAGCAGCACCTGGTGGCCGACAACCTCTCCGCCAACGAGCGCTACCGGGTGCTGAACGACCAGATCGTGGGGGCCCGGGGCGAGGACATCGAGCTGGACATCCAGGGGGTGGAGCGGCTCCAGACCCACACCGACTCGATCGCACCGGAAGCGGCCTGCACCAGCCTGCAGTTCCACCTCCAGGTGGCACCGGACAGCTTCGCCGACTACTGGAACGCCTCCCAGGCCATCGCGGGAGTCCAGGTCGCGGTCGGTGCCAACAGCCCCTTCCTGTACGGCCGGCAGCTCTGGGCGGAGACCCGGATCGCCCTGTTCCAGCAGGCCACCGACACCCGCCCGGACGAACTCAAGGCCCAGGGGGTACGCCCCCGGGTGTGGTTCGGCGAGCGCTGGATCACCTCGATCTTCGACCTCTTCGAGGAGAACGTCAGGTACTTCCCGCCGCTGCTACCGATCTGCGAGGACGAGGACCCGGTCGAGGTGCTGCACGCCGGCGGGGTGCCCGAGCTGGCCGAGCTGCGCCTGCACAACGGCACCGTCTACCGCTGGAACCGCCCGGTCTACGACGTCACCGACGGCCGGCCGCACCTACGGGTGGAGAACCGGGTACTCCCCGCCGGGCCGACGGTGGTGGACATGCTCGCCAACGCCGCCTTCTACTTCGGGCTGGCCCGGGGACTGGCCGAAGCCGACCGGCCGATCTGGAGCCAGCTCACCTTCAGCGCCGCCGAGGAGAACTTCCACGCCGCCGCCCGCCGCGGCATGGACGCGAGCCTGCACTGGCCCCGCCTCGGCGAGGTGCCGGTCACCAAGCTCGTGCTCGACGTACTGCTGCCGAAGGCCGCGACCGGTCTGGACCGCTTCGGCGTCGACCCGGCGGAGCGGGACCGCCTGCTCGGCATCATCGAGCAGCGCTGCCGGACCGGCCGCAACGGGGCGGTCTGGCAGACCGAGACGGTCCGGGCGGCCGAGCGGCAACGGGGCCTGGACCGACCGGCCGCCCTGCAGCACATGGTGCAGCGCTACGTGGAACTGCAACGCACCAACACCCCCGTCCACACCTGGCAGGTGTAAGGAAGGGCCCCCTGTTAACGCTTTAGGTCGAGCGGGGCACCCCTCTAACAGGTCGAGGTGGGGGCTGGACTCGGACCGGAGTGTTCAGCCGGGTCGGCGGGGGCCGGGGCGAGGCTTCGGGGCCACCGGGGAGCCCGCGTCGGTCCCGGTACCCGCGTCGGTCCCGGTACCCGCGTCGGGCATCGTCCCGGCCGGGCCGACGGATCCCGTGGGAGCGGCTGGGCCGGTGGGCCCGGTAGGAGCGGCCGGGCCGGTGGGCCCGGTGGAAGCGGCCGGACCGGCGGAGCCGGCGGAGGCGGCGGAGGCGGCGGAGGCGGCGGAGGCGGCGGAGGCGGACGGTCCTTCGGCGCCGCTCGCCGAGGCCTGGCCGGACGGGCTCTGGGACGCGCGGCTCCGCGGCTTCCGCTTCGCCGTCGCCGGACCGGAGACCCGGCTCCGGCCCACGGCCGCGGTCGGCGGGTCCGCTGCCGGGCTGGGCGGGTCGGCAGCGTCGGGCGGGCCGGACCGACCGGTTGCGCCGGGCGGATCGGGTGCCGATCGTTGCCTGGGTACGCCCGGGGCCGCCCGGTCGGTGCCGGATGACAACCCCGCAGTGGTCGACCCCGTACCGGCCGCCGGAGGCGTGCCGTCGGCGTCCGGCACCGAAGACCCTGGGCCGGCCAGCGAGGTCACGCCGTCCGGGTTCGGTACGGCGCGCCCGATCCGAGCCGATCCCGCAGGTTCGGCCCCGGCCGCCGAACGGGCGCGGCGGGCGGCGGACCGTTGGCCGAGTGCGGTCACCGCGACCGAGGCACCCGCCCCGACGATGACGGCGTACGGGGCCATCAGATGCGCCGACACCTGCTCCGGGCCGAGCACCGCGAGCCGGGGTACGACCAGGAAGTACGCCAATGCCACCAGCAGCGGGCCGGCCGCTCCGGACACCGCCGTGCCGACCTGACGATGGGGCTGTCGGGCACTGCGTCTGGCCGCGAACCCGCCGATGACCAGGGCGGATCCCAGCGCCAGCGCCGCACCGGGCCAGTAGAAGTAGTCCCGGAACCAGAAGCCGGGGTTGTCCGCGCTGAGCTGCCAGATACCGAGCTGGGCGGTGGTCAGTCCACGGCCGGAGAGCACCCCGTCCACCACCGCGGCCACCGCGAGCAGCCACAACCACCCGACGGTCGCCACCAGGTTGGCACGGGCCGCCGGGGAGTGCAGCGCCCAGAGGGCGATCAACAACCCGACCAGTACGCCGACGCCCGCGTACCCGCCGGCAACGCTCTGCGGTGAGAAGGTGTCCGGTACGTCGGCCATCCGGGCCGGCACGGCGACCAGTAGTACGGTGATCATGGCGCCGACCGCAGCTGCGACGGCCAGTGTCAGCCGGCCCAGCACCCCGCCCGTGACCCGCCCGCGACCGTCCTCGGGTGGCGCCCCGCCTTCGCCCCGGGCCGGGTCGTCGCCGGCCCGGTCCCGACCGGCCCCGGTCCGGGCCGCCTCGTCGCCGGTCGAAGCCCGATCGTCTCCCGTCCGGATCGGGTCCTCCCTGGTCCGCAGCAGCCCGTCTTCGGTACGGGGCAGCCCGTCTTCGCCCCGGGCCGGGTCGCTTCCGGTACGGGGCAGCCCGTCCTCGGTTCGGGCCGGGTCGTTCCCGGCACGGGGCAGGGCATTCGCGGTCCGGGCTGGGATGTCGCCCGACGGTTCGTGCAGTCGCTGGGCGCAGGCCGCGCCGACGATGGTCGAGGTGGCCGCGATCCAGGTGGCCCAGGCCAGGCTGGCCACCCAGGCGGCCTCGTCCGGGTCCGTCGCCGGGGTGAAGTTGATGATGCCGAGTCCGTAGCCGAAGCCGAGTTGAGCCGCACCCGCGCCGGCGGCGACGCCGATCGCGGTGATGATGGATCCTGCCCAGCCCCTGGCCATGCGGGGGAGCGTAACGTCCGCGCGGCACACCGGCGAGTCGTGGCGATTGTGGTGGACTGATCGCAGGTGGCCGGTGACCCGGGGTTGACCCTGTTCGTCTCGGTCGAAGGCTGCCCGGCCCGCTGGGTGGACCCACGAGGGCCAGGAAGCCCGCCCGGAGGGGACGTGCCATGAGCGAGCCCGCGAGCGAATCATCCCGGCCGCACGAGCGTGCCACCGCCGACACCGAAACCGCCGCTGCCGACACCGACACCGAAACCGCCGCTGCCGACACCGACACCGAAACCGCCGCTGCCGACACCGACACCGAAACCGCCGCCCAGATCGTCGACACCGCCGCCACCATCGGCCCGAGTGCAGCGAGCTGACGACATGAGCGACGACCACCAGCAACCATCCGACGCAGCGGACGACGACCGTACCCGGGGACTTCCGCCGGTCGGGCCGGAGGTCACCCAGCGGGCCGAGCCGCCGGTCGGGCCGGACGTCACCCAGCGGGCCGAGCCGCCGGTCGGGCCGGAGGTCACCCAGCGGGCCGAGCCGTCGGTCGGGCCGGACGTCACCCAGCGGGCCGAACCGCCGGTCGGGCCGGACGTCACCCAGCCGGTCGTACCGCCGCACCGGACCGTGGCGCCGCCGGACCGGACGGTGGCGTTACCGCTGGGGCGTACCGGGACGGGGGTGGATTCGACCGCTCGGCGGGCCGGGCCGGCGGTCTGGTCGGGACGGGCCGGGGTGCCGCCGCCCCGTCCGCCGGAGCCGGGCACCGAGTGGTACGACGACGAGCCGGTCGACCGCCGGTGGTGGGCTCCCATCGCGCTCGCGGTGGTCGCGCTGGTGTTGCTGGGGCTGCTCGGGACGGTGTTCTGGTTCGCGGTGCAGCAGGTGGACGAGCCGGGTCCGCAGTTGCCACCGTCACCGCAGCCGAGCGTCGCACCGACCACGGTGCCGCCCAGTTCGCCCGCGACCACCCCGCCGCCGACCACGGCGCCGGCCACCACCGCGCCGCCGACGACCGCCCCGGCCACCACCGCCCCGGCCACCACCGCCCCGGCCGTTCCCGGGCAGGTTCCGGTACCACCGGTGGTCGGCCTGTCGCAGGCGACCGCGCAGGCGGTGCTGACCGGTCTCGGGTTGAGCTACCGGGTGGAGTACCAGCCGTCGCCGCAGCGCCCCGGCACGGTGATCGGGGTCAACCCGGGAGTGGGCGTGCCGGTGCCGGCGGGACAACAGGTGCTCCTGGTCGTCGCGGCCCAGAACCCGTCACCGACCAGCCCGGCTGCCCCGACCGCCACTGGGGAGGCGACGGTTACCCGCTGACCGGCCCACCGTCGCCGGCCTGGCCTCCCGACCGGTCGGGTCACCACTGCCGGCGGCGGAAGCCGATCATCCCCATACCGACGAACGAGACGGCGAGGCCGAGGAGGCCCGACCAGAACAGCGAGCGCCGTACGCCGTCGTCTGCGGTCCGGGCCGCCGCACCGGATCGAGCCGCCAGACCGGACTGGGCCGCCAGATCCGAATGGGCCGCCAGACCGGACGGGTCAGTCAGACCGGACTGGGCAGTCGAATCGGGACGGGACGGTGCCCCGAGGGCCGTCCCCGTACCGGTGCCGGCCGCTCTCCCGGCCGGGTTCTCCGCGGTGCCGGCCGCTCTTCCGGCCGCGTTCTCGGCGGTGCCGGCCGGTCTTCCGGCCGCGTTCTCGGCGGTGCCGGCCGGTCTTCCGGCCGCGTTCTCGGCGGTGTCGGTGGCCCCGGGGACGGCCCAGGGATCGACCCAGGGTTCGGTCGGGGGTGCCGACTCCTCGGCGACGAAGATCTCCGGTGCCGGCACCGGTGCCGGCACCGGTGCCGGCAGGCGGGTGGCGGAGTAGGCGGGGCCCCGGGCCAGGACCACCAGGGTGGTCGCGGCTCCGAGCAGCAGGAGAGCCCCGAGGGCGTAGCGGATGCGGTGTCGCTGCTGCGTGGCGGACATTCTCAGCATGGCCATCCCAGGTTCGGGGTCCGGGCCGCGCGGGGTGGAACGTGCCGGGGTGGGCGTACCGATTCTATGCCGGTAGCCCACCCGGCGGACGGAAAACTACGAGGTCAGCCCACCCGGACCGGGGTCCGGGCGACCGGGCGGCGGGTCCGCACGGTGTGCGGTCGGGGCTCAGCGATGTGGAGCTGGCGCAGCCCCTCGTGCTTGACGTAGATCGACCGCCGGCTGACCGCGTCCCCGGTCGCGTCCAGCTCGTAACCTTCGAGCCAGACCCAACCTTGGTACGTCGGCCAGTCGTGCACCTTGATCACCCGGAAGATGAGCGGGCGGCGGAACTGGACGCTCGCCGCGCGAGTCACGTGCAGAACGTCACCAGGGCGGGGAAGCACATGGGCTCCTGAAGGGTTGGCCGGCGGTCACACCGGCGGGAGCTGAACGGGGAAGGTCACGTTCCGGCGACAAGGTCGTGCCCTGTCCGCCGGCTTCGGTCGGACGGTGCTGGTCGGTCCGGCTCACTGGTGGCGTGCCAGCGTCCGATCAGCACCTGGTGCGCCCGGCTGGCGTCCCACCGCCGTAGCCGGTCGGCCTACCTCGGCGGGGTTGTCTCTCCGGGGCGGTCCCGCGTGTAACCGCAGCTCAGGAAGGTTTCACCTACCTGCTCCGGTGGGGCGAAGCAGGTAGGTCCGAAGGTCGACACCAACGGTGAGTAACCCGAGTCACACGGTTAGAGTGCATCAGTGTTCGGATACATGCAAGTTGCACCTTGGCTTTTGCCGATGCGTGAACGGCTGGCGGAACTGCGTACGTGAACACGCCACACGGGTGCGCTTGAAGCTCTCGATCCCTAGCGGCACACTGGACGCCCGTTTCGCCGTCGCGGCCGGCCGACGAACGGCACCACCCCCATGCCGCGAACGATCGCCCGCCGCCCGACGGTCGCGCCCCCGGCGGGCGTCGCGAAGTAGGCGCGATCAACCGGAGGTAGCTCGGTGAGCGCGAGTGTCTCGCTGCCCGGACCGGCCCTGACTCGAGGTGAGTCGTGAGTGAACGGCGTAGCCCCACCATCCGACGTCGCCGGCTCGGCGCCGAACTACGCCGTCGGCGGGAGCACGCGGGCGTCACCATCGAGGTGGTGGCCCAGCAACTGGAGTGTTCGACGTCGAAGGTCTCCAGGATCGAGACCGGACACACCACCGTCACCCCCCGCGACGTCCGCGACATGCTCCAGATCTACGGGACATCGGAGGCCGAGAGCGACGAGTTGGTGCAGTTCGCCCGGGAGGCCCGGCAGAAGGGCTGGTGGCATCCGTACAGCCACGTTCTCTCCGGCGCGTACGTCGGCCTGGAGGACGCCGCCCGGACGATCAGGACCTACGAGCAACAGGTCGTCTCGGGCCTGCTGCAGACCCAGGAGTACGCCGACGCGATGCTCCGGCTCGCCCGCCCCGACCTGTCCGAGGAAGAAGTAAAGCAGAAAGTCCGTGTCCGAATGGCCCGCCAGTCGTTGTTGACCCAGGACGATCCGGTCAATCTGTCGGTGGTGCTCGATGAGGCGGTGGTGAGTCGACCGGTGGGCGGCGACGCAGTGATGCGTGGTCAGCTCCAGCGGTTGGTGGAGGTGGCGCAGTGGCCGAACGTGACGCTCCAGTTGTTGCCCTTCGAGGCGGGCGCGCATGCCGGCATGGACGGCACCTTCACCATCCTCAGCTTCCACGAGCCCGGTGACCCGGGAGTCGTGTACGCGGAGAACGCCACGGGTGGGCTCTTCCTGGAGAAGAGCGACGAACTAGACAAGTACCACTCCATCTTCGAGCAGATCAGAGCAGCCGCCGTCGGACCCGAGGAGTCCATTGCACACATCGTGACACTGGCAGAGGAGCCGTTGTGGAAGTGGCGACCAAGGGGTTCCCCGCGAACCTGACGCAGGCGGTCTGGTTCAAGAGCTCCAAGAGCGGACCGAACTGCGACAACTGCGTCGAGGTGGCGTACGCGAGCAGCGCGGTCGGGGTCCGGGACACCAAGGACCGGTCCGGGCCGGCGCTGGTCTTCGCTCCGGGTGACTGGCACGCCTTCGTCGCCGGTGCCAGGCAGGGTGTGTTCGGCCGGGACTGACCGACCGGCAGCAGAGTCGAGGGGCGCGGAACCGTCCGGCAGCGTGGCCAGCCGGGACCGCGCCCCTCGCGGTGCCGGCACCGGGCGACGATTCGGGTGCCCCCACGGGTGGTCCCGTCGCCACTTCCGTCCCGACTCGTTGTACCCCTCGGTACGGCGCTGGTCGACAACCCGCCGCACGGATCCGCAGACCGAGCGAGTCCGCACACCGAGCGAGGCAGGCGAAACGGATGACGACGATCGGGTCAGAGAACCACACCAACGGTCCGGGGAAGTCGGAACGGTTCGGTGGCAAGTACCGGGGTGCCCGCCGGGACAGCGTCCTGACGGAGGTGGTCTCCACCGACTCCGAACTCGACCGCCGGGAGACGGCACCGCCCGGCCCGGAGCAGGTCGGGGTGCCGCTGGCACTGCCCTCGCTGGATCCGAACCCGCTCACCGAGCCCTCGTTCCCGCCGAGCGGCTGGCCGTTGGAGTCGACCGAGTCCCTGGTCGACCACCCCCTGCTGCGCGGCCTGCTGATGGAGCTGCCGCCCAAGGGCAGCGTGCCCCCGCCGGGTTGGCTGGACCGTTGGTTCGAGGCGACCCGGGCGATCCTGGAACTGCTATACGTGCAGGGGGCTGGCCGAGCGCGGTGAGCTGGTGGCGGGCTCGGCCAGGGCCCGCTCGGCGAGCCGGTTGTGCCGCAGCGCGTGGCGGATCGCGATGGCGATGATGCCGAGTACGCCGACGGTGATCGCCGGCCCGGTCACGCCACCGCCGTCGAAGAGGTCGATGCCGGTGGCGGAGAGCGCGCCCGGCACCGTCGCCAGGCCGGTGATCTGCAGCGGCAGGCCGATCAGCGGGTGCGCGGCGGCGGCCCGCAGGCCGTGCGGGGCCGGGGTCCGCGGCGCGGTGGCGAAGGCGGCGGCACCGGCCTGGAGCCGGCGCAACCGGCGTACGGTGCAGACCGCGACCACGGCCGCCGGTGCCATCGCGAGGGCGAGTCCGGCGGCGGCCCGGTCGGCCGGCGCGGAACCGGCGCTCTGCAGGCCAGCCATCAGCACCCCCGCGGTCAGCCCCAGCCCGGTCAGGGTGAGTACGAACAGCCAGTGCACCCGTCGGCGCAGGACGCGCGCCCGGTCCAGCCGGGGCATCCCCTCGGCGAGGAGACCGGCGGTGAGCCAGACGGCGGCGACCGCGAGCAGAACGGTGAGATGACTGTCCATGCCATGAGACTTGCCCATTATCCGGCGGAGCGAATCCGGGTCGGCACCCTGGGCCCGCCCCCACTTCACCCGTAGGGGCCATCCCACCGGGGTGATGGGGAGTTCGGCATGTTTACTGGCAACTTCCATGCCCTAGCCTCAGCGTGATCGGTCGTTGTCGGTCCGTAACCACGAGTGTCCGGACGTCGGCACCGGTCAGAGGGAGGTAGGAGAATGGGTATTCCACACAGGTCCGTCCTCGTCGGAGTGGCCGCGCTGGCCATGCTCGCGGCCGCCACCCCCGCCATGGCCGCCGAGCCGGTCGGTCCGGTCCGGGCAGCCGGTGGGGCCACCGCCGTCGCGGGCAGCTACATCGTCGTGTTCAAGGACAGCGCCGTCGGCCGCAGCCGGGTCGGTGACAACGCCAACCGCCTGGTCGGCCGGCACGGTGGCACGGTGGCCCGCACCTACGGTGCCGCGCTCCGTGGCTTCGAGGCCCGGGTCGACGCCGACGCCGCCGCCCGGATCGCCGCCGACCCCGCCGTGGCGTACGTCGAGCAGAACCACACCGTGTCGATCGCCGGCACCCAGGCCAACCCGCCGTCCTGGGGGCTGGACCGGATCGACCAGCGCAACCTGCCGTTGGACAGCTCCTACACCTACCCGAACACGGCGAGCAACGTGCACGCCTACATCATCGACACCGGCATCCGGTTCAGCCACAGCGACTTCGGTGGCCGCGCCGTCACCGGGTTCGACGCGGTCGACGGCGGCCCGGCCGACGACTGCAACGGCCACGGTACGCACGTCGCGGGCACCGTCGGCGGCGGCGCGTACGGGGTGGCGAAGGGCGTCACGCTGGTCGGCGTACGGGTGCTCAACTGCGCCGGCAGCGGCACCATCGCCGGGGTGGTCGGCGGGGTGGACTGGGTCACCGCGAACGCGGTCAAGCCGGCGGTGGCCAACATGAGCCTCGGCGGCGGCGCGAACGCCACCCTCGACACCGCCGTCCGTAACTCGATCAACTCCGGGGTGACGTACGGCCTGGCGGCGGGGAACGACAACGGCTCCAACGCCTGCAACAGCTCACCGGCGCGGACCACCGAGGGGATCACCGTCGGCTCGACCACCAACACCGACGCCCGTTCCTCGTTCTCCAACATCGGTACCTGCCTGGACCTCTTCGCCCCCGGCTCGTCGATCACGTCCGCCTGGTACACCAACGACACGGCGACCAACACGATCAGCGGCACCTCGATGGCGACCCCGCACGTGGTGGGGGCGGCGGCCCTGGTGGCCAGCGTCAACCCGACCTGGTCCCCGCAACAGGTCCGTGACTTCCTGGTGGACAACGCCACCGACAACGTGGTGACCAACCCGGGCACCGGCTCACCCAACAAGCTGCTGTACGTGGTCAACGGCAGCACCCCGCCGCCGGCCGACGACTTCTCGGTGTCGGTGTCGCCGACGTCCGGCTCCACCACGCCGGGCGGTTCGGTGACCGCCACGGTCGCCACCGCCACCACCAACGGCTCGGCCCAGTCCGTCAGCCTCAGCGCCAGCGGGCTGCCCAGCGGGGCGACCGCCTCGTTCAGCCCGGCGAGCGTCACCTCGGGCGGCTCGTCGACGCTCACCGTCGCCACCTCGGCGGGCACCCCGGCCGGCTCGTACCCGGTGACCGTCACCGGCACCGGCGCGTCGGCCACCCGGACGGCCACCTTCACCCTGACGGTGACCGGCCCGGGTGGCTCCTGCTCGGGCAGCAACGGCACCGACGTCTCGATCCCGGACAGCGCCCTGGCCGGGGTGACCAGCTCGATCGTGATCGCCGGCTGCGGCCGGGCCGCCTCGGCCTCGTCCTCGGTCGCGGTGAAGATCGTCCACACCTACCGGGGTGACCTGGTCATCGACCTGCTCGCCCCGGACGGCACCGCCTACCGGCTGAAGAACAGCAGCATCCTGGACGGTGCCGACGACGTCGACGCCACGTACTCGGTGAACCTCTCGGCGAAGGCGGCGGACGGCACCTGGCAGTTGCGCGTCCGGGACGTCTTCTCCGGTGACACCGGCTACGTCGACACCTGGTCCCTGACCCTCTGACCCGACCCGGCCTGCCCGCACCTCCCGTGCGGGCAGGCCGGTGGCCAGTTTCCTGGTTGTGGTGGCTTCCACTCCTGCCATGGTCCCCCATAACCAGGAAACTGCGCGATCCCGGGAGCCGGTCAGGCGGGCCGCCGGGCGGTGCAGGGGGTCTCGTGGCCGGCGCGGAGGATGCATCGGCGGCCGTTGGCGAGCCGGATGTCGCAGAAGACCCGATGATGCACTGTCTGGTCGTCCTCGGCGGAGACGGTGGTCTCGCCGGGATCGATGCTCGTGATGAAGGCCAGCGGTCCTGGCGAGTAACTTGGCGCGAACCAGGTCCGGGGCGTCCACCGGCAGGTGGATGACGTAGCGATCACTCATGTCGGTTGGTTCTGGTCGGCGCACTGGGTCAGGTGCCAGGTCTGCCAGGCAGCCAGTGCGTTCCGTAACCGGGCAGCCTCCGCCCGGCTGGCGACGAGCGCCGTCTGCGCCGTCGTGAGTTCCTTCGCGACCCGATCGAGGAAGGCGGCGACCTCGAACAGGTCCGCACCACGGCGGCGCACCGTGAAGGTGCGCCCCCGGACCTGCCTCGGTCGTAACGGCATGTGCAGGACCGGTTGGTACGCCTCAACGGGCGGTCGGTTCGGTGCACCGGGACGAACGTCTCCAGGGGAACTGCGTCTGCTCATGAGAGGCCGGAGGAGGCTGCGCATCGCGTCGGTTTCCTTTCACTCCCGTTCGGTGGTGTCGTCTTGCCGGTGTGGCGGGGGCGGTGGGTACGCCCGGGGACGGGCTTGCGCGCTGGTGCGTGGCAGTGGAGCTGGCACGACCGGCCGGAGGGTGGACGGTCGTGCCAGCCGGCGCGGTGGTCTACCGAAAGCCGGTTGCCTACCAGGCTTCGCAGGAGGATCCGCCTGGACAACATACAATGCAAAGCATTAGATGACAGGGAGTGACCAGATCTCCTACTCGGCGTGTTGGCCGACAACCTGCGGGCGTGCGAAGATCTTGGGGCCTACCAGGAGTCGCCATGCCCCGAATTTCTGATCGCCAACGGATCGCGCAGGACATCCGTGACAAGGTCGCCGCAGGTGAGTACGCCCCCGGCGACAAGCTGCCGTCGCTGCGGGAGTTGACCGTCCAATACGGAGTGTCGGCCGAGCCCGTACGGTCAGCGCTGTTGATTCTCCAGGCCGAGGGCCTCGTCCAGGGACACCAGGGTAAGGGCGTCTACGTCACCCCGCGATCGGACCCCGCCTGACCTCCGGCCTGCCGGCGCATCGGGTGAGAAGACCCCTGCATCAAGGATCCTGCGCGAACCACGCCCGGGTGGTCGCGCAGGATCCTTGATGTGGTGGGCACCGCGGAGGCGGGGCGACCGCGAGGTGTCAGTGGGGCCACGCTCCGGCGGTTGGGTGGGTCAGACCGCGAAGGTGGTGGGGCGCTCCGTGGCGGGGGCCGGTGGACGGGCCTTCCAGACGCCGGTCTTCTGCGCCGCCAGGCGACCCAGGTAGGCCGGGTTGAGGATGACGTACCGCTTCCACAGCCGCTTCGGCTCCAGGCCGAGCCGCCAGAACCACTCCAGGCCCGCCTTCTGCATCCACGGCGGGGGGTTGCGCAGCAGACCCGCGTGGTAGTCGAAGGCCGCGCCGACGGCCATCATCGGCATGTCCAGCAGCGGGCGCATCGCGTACGTGAAGATCTCCTGGCGGGGGCAGCCGAGCCCGACCAGGACGAGCCGGGCCCCGCTGGCCTTGATCCGGTCGGCGATCTCGACGTCCTCGCCCGGCTGGACCTGGCGGAACTTCGACGGCTCCATCCCGGCGATCTTGATGCCGGGGAACATCCGCTCCAACGCCGGCACCAGTCGGGCCAGGGTCTCCTCGGTGGAGCCGTACAGGTAGACCGGCAGGCCCTCGTCGGCGAAGCGGTGCAGCACGTGCAGGGTCAACTGCGGGCCGTAGACCCGGTCCGACAGTTCGGCGCGGTGCAGCAGGTTGAGCGCCCAGCGCACCGGCTGCCCGTCCGGGGTGACCACGTCGAAGGAGTTCAGCCGGGCGTTGTGGGCCGGGTCGAGTACCCCGGTCATCACGCCGTGCACGGCCAGCGCGGTCAGCGCCAGCGGGCGACGGTCCCGGGCGGCGGAGACCACCTCCTCGGTGGCCGAGGCGTAGTCGGTGGCGTCGACCATGACGCCCAACACGTTCCGCTTGGTCTGGGTACTCACGCCGGCACCCACTTGCCGACGTTGGCCTCGTGGATCTCTCGCATGATCATCGGTACGTCGTACACCTGTTTCCAGTCGGGGTAGTCAGTCTGGAACGCCTCGTTCGAGCCGATCCACCACTTGTGGTCGCCGATCCGGTTGGCCTCGACGTACTCGGTGCGCATCTCCTCGCCGGTGATCTGCTCGGCCAGTGCGAACGCCTCGCGGTTGGAGGTGTTGGAGTGCCGGCCACCGCCGAGGTTGTAGACCGCCGCCGAGCGCGGGTTGCGGAAGAAGGCCTCGAACGCCGAGACCACGTCCGAGCTGTGGATCGCGTCCCGGACCTGCTTGCCCTGGTACCCGAAGATCTTGTACGTCCGGCGTTCCATGTTGGCCCGCATCACGTACCCGAGGAAACCGTGCAGCTCGGTCGCGGAGTGCGCCGGGCCGGTCAGCGTGCCGCCCCGGAAGCAGGCGGTACGCATGCCGAAGTACCGGCCGTACTCCTGCACCATCACGTCGGCGGCGACCTTCGAGGCCCCGAAGACCGAGTGCAGGCAGGCGTCGATCGACATGTCCTCCCGGATGCCCTGCTCGTACGGGTGCCCCGGCTCGATCTCCCACCGGGTCTCCCGCTCCACCAGCGGCAGGCTGTTCGGGCGGTCGCCGTAGACCTTGTTGGTCGAGCAGTGGATCACCGGCGTCTCGACGCAGTGTTCCCGGACGTTCTGCAGCACGTTCAGCGTGCCGCCGGCGTTGACGTCGAAGTCGGTGAAGGGATCGCGCACCGCCCAGTCGTGCGACGGCTGCGCGGCAGTGTGGATCACCACAGCGATCTCGCGGCCGTACCGCGCGAAGAGCTTCGCCATCGAGTCCCGGTCGCGGATGTCGATGCTGTGGTGCGAGTACGCCGACCCCAGCTCGTCGGTGAGCTGACGGACGTTCCAGGCGGTCGACGCCTCGGCGCCGAAGAACTCCTGGCGCATGTCGTTGTCGATGCCGACGACGTCCAGACCGAGGCCGGCGAAGTGTCGTACCGCCTCTGATCCGATCAGACCGCCGGATCCGGTCACCAACGCGACACTCACTCGCCACTCCTGGGTTCGGACGCTGGAGAAACCACCGGAGCATAGCGCGGTGTCCGATACGCCCCAGCGTGGAGCTTGGCCGGCCGTCCCGCCCCGACCTACCCCCGTGGCGGCCGGCCTAACGGGTGGCGTCGCCCGGAACGAAGCAGGGGCCCCGCATCGCTGCGGAGCCCCTGCTCAGTGGTGGGGATGGGGGGAGTTGAACCCCCACGTCCTTTCGGACACACGGACCTGAACCGTGCGCGTCTGCCATTCCGCCACATCCCCGTGGCATGACCCGGAACACCCTAGCCGCTGCGGTCCCGCTGTCTCCAGCGAGCCCGGCAGATACTACGCTGTCCCTGGCGCTTGCCACGATCGGTTACCGTTCGTGGCGGACGAAAGAGTAGCACGACAGCATTGGCCCGTCCGAGCGGGCCGACGACAGGCGGCCGAGCGGCGTGTGAGCTGCGCGCGCTTCGGCCGGATACCATCATGTCCTCGGGACCCGAGGAGGAGCCGGTGAGCGTGCTGCAACGCTTCGAGAAGCGACTGGAAGGCCTGGTCGAAGGGGCCTTCGCCAAGGTCTTCAAAGGGGTGGTCCACCCCGTGGAGATCCTCAACGCCATGCAGCGGGAGGCCGAGGCGCACAAGGCGATCCTGGCCGGTGGGCGCACGTTGGTGCCCAACCGCTACGTGATCGATCTCTCGCCGTACGACCACAGCAGGTTGGCACCGTACGCCGCCGCACTGGCCCAGGAGCTGGCCCAGTCGCAGGCGGAGTTCATCGGTGAGCAGGCCTGGACGGTCTACGGCGACGTGATCGTCGAGATCGAGCGGGGCGAGGGCCTGGACACCGGTATGTTCCGGGTCACCGCCGAGGTCTACACCGGGGGTGACGTCGCCCCGGTCTCGGCCCCCGGCTACGACCAGGGCGGATACGACGCCGGCCCGCCCGGTTACCCCTCCTACGACCAGGGTGGTGGCTACGGCCCGCCACCCGGGCACGGTGGCGGTCGCAACGTGCGACTGGTCTCCGGCGACGGCCGTACCTATCCCCTGCAGATGGGTTCGACGGTGATAGGGCGTGGTGATCAGGCCAACCTGCGACTGCCGGACGTCGGCATCTCCCGGCGACACGCCCGGCTGGACTTCGACGGTGGGCAGGTTGTGCTGACCGACCTCGGATCGACCAACGGCACCATGGTCAACGGGCAGCGGGTCTCCGCCGTCGCGCTGAACCCCGGTGACATGATCCAGCTCGGCACCACCACGCTCACCTTCCGCGTGGACGGCTAGCCGCCTTGCCGGAACTCGTCATCACGGTCGCCCGGTTCGGGTTCCTGATCCTGCTCTGGATCTTCGTCTTCACGGTGGTCGGTGTGATCCGTCGGGACCTCTTCGCGGGTGCCCGGTCGGGTCGACTGGTGGCCGCGCCGCGTGCGGTGGGTGCCTCGACCGGACAGCCGCCGGCCAAGCAGGCGAAGGTCAAGCGGGGCAGGGCCGCGCACCAGTTGGTGGTGACCGCCGGTCAGCTGGCCGGCACCCGAATCACCCTGGGCGAGGCCCAGATCACCATCGGTCGGGCCGAGGACTCCACGCTCGTCATCACCGACGACTACGCCTCGGCGCGACACGCCCGACTGCTGCCGCGTGACGGGCAGTGGTTCGTCGAGGACCTCGGATCGACTAACGGCACCTACCTCGATCGCGCTAAGGTCACCGGACCAACCCCCGTCCCCCTCGGCGTGCCGATCCGGATCGGCCGCACCTCTCTCGAATTACGGCCATGACTCTGACCCTGCGCTATGCGGCCCACAGCGACCGCGGTCTGATCCGAGACGGAAACCAGGACTCCGTCTACGCCGGGCCGCGGCTTCTCGCCGTCGCCGACGGCATGGGCGGCATGGCCGCCGGTGACGTCGCCAGCAACATCGTCATCGGTGCCCTGGCGCCGCTCGACGAGGACGTCCCCGGGGACGCGCTCGTCGACGCGTTGCGTTCCGCCGTCGGCACCGCCAACCAACAGCTCCGCGACACCGTGGAGGCCAATCCCCAACTGGAGGGGATGGGCACCACGCTGACCGCGACCCTCTTCTCCGGCAGCAAGATCGGGATGGTCCACATCGGGGACTCCCGGGCCTACCTGCAGCGCAACGGCGAGTTCGCGCAGATCACCAAGGACGACACGTACGTCCAGATGCTCGTCGACGAGGGGCGGATCAGCCCCGAGGAGGCGAGCAGCCACCCGCAGCGGTCCCTGCTCACCCGGGCGCTGGACGGCCGCGACATCGACCCGGAGTACAGCGTCCGCCAGGTGCTCACCGGCGACCGCTACCTGATCTGCAGCGACGGCCTCTCCGGTGTGGTCAGTGCCGAGACCATCGCCGACACCATGCGGGAGTACACCGACCCGCAGCAGTGCGTCGAGCGGCTGGTGCAACTCGCGCTGCGCGGCGGTGGCCCGGACAACATCACGGTCATCATCGCCGACGCCACCGACCGGGACATCGTCGAGGCGGCCCCGATCGTGGGTGGCGCCGCCGCCCGGGACCGGGGGATGGCCACCTCCGCCGACGTCTCCACGCCGGCCGCCCGGGCCTCGGCGCTCTCCGCCCCCCGACCGCCGGCGCCGGAGGACTCCTCGAACAGCCGGGACGACGAGCCGGAGCGCCCCAAGCGCCGTCCGGTCCGTACCGCCGCGATGCTGGCGGCGTTGCTTGTCATCCTCGGTGGTGGCCTCTTCGCCGGGTGGAGCTACACCCAGCGGCAGTACTACGTCGGAGCCACCGACGAGGGGCAGCTCGCCGTCTTCCGGGGGGTGCCCGGCCAGGTAGCCGGAATGGACCTGTCCACCCTGCACTCCACCAGCCCGGCCCGGCTGGACGATCTCACCCTGGCCGCCCAGGAGCAGGTCAAGCAGGGCATCCAGGCCAGCAACGAGCCGGACGCCGTCCGTCGACTGGCCGACCTGACCAACGACGACCCGACCAACCCGAACCTCAAGCCGGTCTGCCCGCCGAGCCCGGTGCCGACCCCGGAGGTCACCGCCTCCCCCGAAGCGCCGGCCTCGCCGGCGGCCAGCGGACGGCCGACCCCCCGGGGCACGGCGGCCAGCCCGTCCCGACCGGCCCCGACCCCCACGCCCGAGGTGCTCCCCTCCGACCTGGCCCCGCCGGTGCTCGACCCGGCGGGCTGCCGGCCGGCCGAGTGAGCGCCGGCACCAACCCTAGGGACGACGCGTGACCGCAGCGGCCAACCCGGCAAGCTCGCCCGTGACGACGGGCGGGCAGTCCGGCGTACGCCTCGCCCGGTCCCGGCGCAACTCCGAGCTGTGGCTGCTCCTGCTGGCGATGGTGCTGGTCGCCGCCTACCAGGCGACCATCGAGGCGACGCTGCTCGACACGATCACCGCGGACTTCTGGATCCCGGCGGCGGCGCTGGGTGCGGTCTTCCTCGGTCTGCACCTGGTCATCCGGTTCCTGGCCCCGTTCGCCGATCCGGCCCTGCTGCCGGCGGTCGCCCTGCTCAACGGCATCGGGGTGGGCTACCTGCGCCGGATCGACCTGGACAACGCCGCACCGGCCCAACGGGACGACCTGGCCATCTTCGCCGGCATCGGTGGCCGGCAGCTCGCCTGGACGCTGATCTCGGTGCTCCTCGCCGCCGGGCTGCTCGCGCTGGTGCGCGACCACCGCTCGGTCTCCCGGTACGCGTACACCCTGGGGCTGGCCGGCATCGTGCTGGTGCTGATCCCGGCGGTGCTGCCGGCGAGCATGTCGGAGATCAACGGCGCGAAGCTCTGGATCCGGATCGGCAGCTTCTCCATCCAGCCCGGTGAGTTCGCCAAGCTGGCGCTGCTGGTCTTCTTCGCCTACTACCTGGTCCGCAAGCGGGAGGTGCTCTCGCTGGCCAGTCGGCGCTTCCTCGGCGTCGACTTCCCCCGGGGCCGCGACCTCGGTCCGGTCCTGGTGGTCTGGGCCGTCAGCCTCATGGTGCTCATCTTCCAGAAGGACCTGGGCACCTCGCTGCTGTACTTCGGCATGTTCGTGGTGACCCTCTACATCGCCACCGAACGGGTCAGCTGGCTGATCATCGGTCTGCTGCTCTTCTCCGTCGGGGCCTACCTGGCGTACTTCCTCGGCAGCACCGTCGGCGGCCCGTTCGCCAACTTCTACGTCCGGGCCGAGATCTGGCTGGACCCGTTCGCCGACCCCACCGACAAGGGTTACCAACTGGTCCAGGGGCTGCTCGCGCTCGGCACCGGCGGGCTCTTCGGTGCCGGTCCGGGCGGCGGTGAGCCGGGCATCCTCCCCGAGGTGGAGAACGACTTCATCTTCGCCGGCATCGGCGAGGAGATCGGCCTGTTCGGGCTCTCCGCGCTGCTCGTGGTCTACCTGCTGATCGTGGTACGCGGCCTGCGGGCCGCCCTGGAGGTCCGGGACTCGTTCGGCAAGCTCGTCGCCGGTGGTCTCTCCTTCACCCTCGGTCTGCAGGTCTTCGTGATCGTCGGTGGGATCAGCGGTCTCATCCCGCTCACCGGCCAGACCACCCCGTTCCTGTCCGCCGGTGGCTCGTCGCTGATGGCGAACTGGCTGCTCATCGCGGTGCTGCTGCGGGTCTCCGATGCGGCCCGCCGTCCGGTCGTCACCGGTGGTGGGCCGTCCGCCCGACCCGGTGGCGGCCCGCCGGAGCAGTTGCACGGCGCCAAGACGGAGGTGATCCGCCCGTGAACGCACCCCTGCGTCGTGTCGGTGTGGTGGCTATGGTCCTGTTCGGCCTGCTCTTCGCCAACCTGAACTGGGTCCAGGCGTACAAGGCCGACGACTACCGCACCAGCGACTACAACGGTCGGGTCCAGGTCGCCGAGTACGAGCGCCGGCGCGGCAACATCGAGGCCGGCGGGACGGCCCTGGCGACCAGCAAGGCCACCGACGGCAACCTGAAGTACCTGCGTACCTACCCGGCCGGGGCGCAGTACGCCCACGTGCTCGGCTACAAGCCGGTGAACCTCGGTGACACCGGCATCGAGCGGCTGGAGAACGACTTCCTCGCCGGTACCAGCGACCAGTTGATCGCCAACCGGGTGAAGGACATGTTCACCGGGGACGAGAGCGGCGGCGGCAACGTGCTGCTCACCCTCTCCCGGCAGGCGCAGAAGGCCGCGTACGAGGGGCTGCGCGAGAACCGCAACAACGTGAGCAAGGGTGCGGCGATCGCCATCGACCCGCGTACCGGCGCGGTGCAGGCGCTGGTCTCCATGCCGAGCTTCGACCCTAACCCGCTGGCCAGCCACGACACCCGGGAGGCCAGCGCGGCGTACAACAAGCTGGAGCAGGACGAGGACGGTCCGCTGCGCAACCGGGCGTTGGCCGAGGTCCTGCCGCCGGGCTCCACCTTCAAGATCGTGGTGGCCGCCGCCGCGCTGGAGGACGGGGTTGGTCAGCAGACCCAGATCCCGGCCGGGTCGAGCTGGCGGGCCTCCACCGGCGGTAACACGATCACCAACGCCGCACCGTCGATCTGCCCCGAGCGGCAGGTCACCCTGCTCAACGCGGTCACCGAGTCGTGCAACACCGGCTTCGCCCAGCTCGGCGTCCGGCTCGGCGCCGAGACGATCAAGGAGAAGGCCCGGCAGTTCGGCTTCGAGCAGGAGGACCTCACCGTCGGGCACCTCGGCGAGGGGGGCGTCCCGGTGGCGGCCAGCCGGACCGGCGACATCCAGAACCCCGACGGCGGAACCGACGAGGCGGCACTCGGCCAGTCCTCGATCGGCCAGCGGGACGTCCGGATGACCCCGTTGCAGGGCGCGCTGATCGCCGGCGCGGTCGCCAACGGCGGTAGCCAGATGCGGCCGCACCTGGTCCGCCAGCTCCTCGCCCCGGACCGCACCACCACCTACTACACCGCCAAGCCGCGCGAGCTGCGTCAGCCGGTGAGCGGGCAGGTCGCCGGCGACCTGCGGGACATGATGGTCAACGTGGTCCGGGAGGGCACCGGCCGCAACGCCGCGTTCCGCGGCTACACCGTCGGCGGCAAGACCGGTACCGCCCAGTCCGGCCCGGACACCCGCGACCACGGCTGGTTCATCGGCTTCGCGCTGGACAAGAACGGTACGCCGGTCTCCGCGGTCTGCGTGGTGCTGGAGGAGGCCGGGCCGGGCGGCAGCGCCGAGGCGGCGCGGATCGCCGGCCAGATAATGCAGGCGGCCGTCGCCGACACGGGGGGCCGCTGACATGCTCAGCCCTGGCGTTCAGCTCGGCAACCGGTACCGCCTCGACGAGCGGATCGCCAGCGGTGGCATGGGTGATGTCTGGCGCGGCACCGACCAGGTCCTCGGTCGTACGGTGGCGGTCAAGAGCCTGCTCCCCGCGCTGATGGACGATCCGGGCTTCGCCGAGCGGTTCCGGGGCGAGGCCCGGACCATGGCCACCATCAACCACCCGGGGGTCGTCGACGTCTACGACTTCGGCAGCGACCAGCAGATCGCCTTCCTGGTGATGGAGTACGTCGAGGGTGACGCCCTCGCCGCCACCCTCAACCGGGTCGGCCGGCTCACCCCGGCCCGGACGATGGCCCTGGTCGCGCAGGCCGCCGACGCGTTGCACGCCGCGCACGAGAAGGGCATCGTGCACCGGGACGTGAAGCCGGGCAACCTGCTGGTCCGCCCGAACGGCACCCTGGTGCTCACCGACTTCGGTATCGCGCGCTCGGACATGGTGGGGCAGCTGACCGCCGCTGGATCGGTGCTCGGCACCGCGTCGTACATCTCGCCGGAGCAGGCCACCGGCGCGGTCGCCACGCCCGCCTCCGACGTGTACGCCCTCGGTGTGGTCGCGTACCAGTGCCTGGCCGGCCGGCGCCCGTTCGAGGGTGACAACCCGCTGGAGATCGCCATGAAGCACGTCCGGGACAATCCCCGGGCGCTGCCCCGCGACATCCCGCCACCGGTCCGTTCGATCGTGGAACGGGCCATGGCCAAGGACCCGAAGGCGCGGTGGCAGAGCGCCGCCGCGCTGGCCGGGGTGGCCCGCCAGGCCAAGCAGCTACTGTCCCAGCAGAACCGGGGCGGCGGTCCCGCCGGTCCGATCTCCGCCGCTCCGGCCTCGCCGGCCGCGCCGCCGCCCGGCCGGGCCCAGGTGCCCGCCCGGCAGCAGCCCCGCCCGCCGGTCTCGGCCCAGCCGCTCTCACCCGTGGCCCAGCAGCACGGAGCCCAGCAGCACCGGCCGCCGGCGGCCCAGCAACACGGTTCGCCCGCGGCCCAGCAGTATCGGCCGCCGGCGGCGCAGCAGCTCCGCCCACCCGGGATGGCCCAGCAGCATCGCCCGCAGCCGGCGCTTCCGCAGCCCCGGCCGCCGATCGTGGCCCGCCCGCCGGCCGGGGCCCACCTGCCGGGTCCGCTGGCCGGGCAGCCCGCCCGCCCGCAGCAGCCGCAGCGGGCACCCTCGACCCCGCCGCAGGGTTTCCCGCCGAACCAGCATCCGATGCCGCAACCCCCCGGACGTCCCCTCGGGTACGCTCGGCCGCCGGCGCCCCAGGCCGCCCCGCGCCGGTCCAGCTCCGCGATGGTGCTGATCGTCATCCTGCTGGCCGCGGTGGTCCTGCTCTGCTCCGGAATTGTCACCTACTCCAACAAGATGGCGCTGGCCGGGGAGCCGGCCGTACCGAGCGTCACGGTCGGTGTGCTGGCTGGCGGTGGACGCGACGATCCGGCCCAGACGCCGTACCGTCGGATGGAACGGATCCTGCCGGTGGACGGCGACACGACGACGAGCGAAGGACGACAGACGCGATGACAGCGCAGGCCCGCCTGCTCGGTGGCCGGTACCAGGTCGGCGAGCTGCTCGGCTACGGCGGCATGGCTGAGGTCCATCGTGGCCGGGACCTGCGCCTCGGCCGGGACGTCGCGATCAAGATGCTCCGGACCGACCTGGCCCGGGACGCCACCTTCCAGATGCGGTTCCGTCGGGAGGCGCAGAACGCCGCGTCCCTCAACCACCCGGCGATCGTCGCGGTCTACGACACCGGTGAGGAGATCGCCCCGACCGGCGAGACCCTGCCGTTCATCGTGATGGAGTTCGTCAACGGACGGACCCTCAAGGAGGTGCTCGGCGCCGAGGGCCGGCTGCAGCCGCGTCGGGCGCTGGAGATCTGCGCCGACATGGCCGCCGCCCTGGAGTTCAGCCACCGGCACGGGATCATCCACCGGGACATCAAGCCGGGCAACGTGATGCTCACCCAGACCGGCCAGGTCAAGGTGATGGACTTCGGCATCGCCCGGGCGCTGGCCAGCGGGGCCACCACGATGACGCAGACCAGCGCGGTCATCGGCACCGCCCAGTACCTCTCGCCCGAGCAGGCCCGGGGCGAGGCCGTCGACGCCCGCTCCGACGTGTACGCCGGCGGCTGCGTCCTCTTCGAGCTGGTCTGCGGCCACCCGCCGTTCGTCGGTGACAGCCCGGTAAGCGTCGCCTACCAGCACGTACGTGAGCAGCCGCCGACGCCGAGCGACATCAACCCGGACGTCACGCCGGCGATCGACGCGATCGTGCTGAAGGCGCTGTCGAAGAACCCGCTCAACCGCTACCAGAGCGCCGGTGAGATGCGGGCGGACCTGCTCCGCGCGGCGGCCGGCCGGCCGGTGCTGGCCACCCCGGTACTGCGCGAGGACGAGACCACCCAGCTCGCCCCGCAGGCGGCCGCGGCCGGGTACCCGGCTGCCGGTGGCCCCGCCACCACCCGGCAGGTACCGGCCCGGGTAGGTGACCCGCAGCGGCGGCGTACCTCGTCCTGGTTGATCGCGGTCTTCGCCGCGGTCGGGGTGCTGGCGGTGATCGCCCTGGTCGCCGCGCTGATGCAGAACCGGGAGCCCGAGGACACCCGGATCGCGGTGCCGACCATGGCCGGTAAGCAACAGGCTGCGGCCGTCACCGAGCTGCGCGCCGCCGGCTTCAATCCGGTGATCGGCGAGCCGGTCTTCGACAGCAACTGCACCGAGAACACCGTCACCAGGCAGACCCCGCCGGCCGGCACCAGGCTGGAGCGAAACGAGACGGTGACGATCCAGATCTGCGGCGGCAAGCCCGAGGTCGAGATCCCCAACGGGCTGGTCAACTCCCAGTTCGAGAACGTCGAGCAGCAGCTCGACGACCTGGGCCTCGACGTCGAGCGCAAGGACGTCAACAGCGCCCAGCCCAAGGGGATCGTCACCAAGGTCACCCCGGGCGAGGGGACGAAGGTCGCCGAGGGTGCCGAGGTCGTGGTGGAGGTCTCCCGGGGCAACATCCGGCAGGTGCCGAACGTCGACGGGATGACCCGGGACCAGGCCAAGCGGGAGCTGGAACGAGCCGGTTACAAGGTCAGGGTCGTCGACGGCGAGGAGGTCCCGGCGGCACAGGCCGGTCGGGTCAGCGGGCAGAACCCGGCCGCCGGCCGGTCCCTGCAGACCGGCGAGACGGTGACCATCGAGGTAAGCGTCGAGGAGCCCGAGCCCGAGCCGGACCCGACCTCGGAGAGCCCGGATCCGCCGGAGCCGACGCCGACGCCGACCGCCCCGGGCGACGGTGGTGGCGAGGGTGGCGGCCTGCCCCGCGTCGTCTCCCCGCCGGCCCGCTTCACCGACTGACCGATCGTTGCTCGCCGGGTCACCGAGGGTGGCCCGGCGGGTCGTGGGTCGGTCCGGTGCGGCCGGTCAGGTCGCGGGACGGTCAGGCGGTGGCGAAGGCGGCCAGCCGGCGGGCGTCGACCTCGGCGGCCAGTTCGGGGGCGCGCTCCAGGGCCGCCGGGTGCCCGCAGGCGGACAGCCAGTTCGCCAGCATCAGGTGACCGCCCTCGGTGAGCACCGACTCGGGGTGGAACTGGACCCCCTCGATCGGGAGAGTGCGGTGACGCATCGCCATCACCACCCCGGAGTCGGTCCAGCCGGTGACCTCCAGCTCCTGCGGGAGGGTCTCCGGCAGGACGGTGAGCGAGTGGTACCGGGTCGCGGTGAACGGATCCGGCAGCCCGGCCAACACCCCGACCGAGCTGTGCCGCACCTCGGAGGTCTTGCCGTGCAGCAGCTCGGGGGCGCGGGCCACGGTGGCCCCGAACGCCTCCCCGATCGCCTGGTGACCGAGGCAGACGCCGAAGATCGGCAGCTCGCCGGCGTACCGGCGGATGACGTCCAGGCAGATCCCGGCCCGGTCCGGACTGCCCGGCCCCGGTGAGAGCAGTACGCCGGCCGCCCCGAGCCGCCCCACCTCGGCGAGGTCGATCTCGTCGTTGCGCCGGACCTCGCACTCGACACCGAGCTGGCCGAGGTACTGCACCAGGTTGAAGACGAACGAGTCGTAGTTGTCGATCACCAGAACGCGCATCTCGTCACCGGTCCGGGGAGGGTGGGGTGTTGTTCTGCTCGGTGTCGTACGGCAGGTCGTGATCGTCACCGGCGGGGGCGTCCTCGCCGGGCAGGTCCGGGTTGCCGCCGGCCGGCCCACCGGTGTCCCCGGTCGGCTGCTCGACCTGTACGTCGTCGAAGGGCAGCAACGGCTCGGCCCACGGGAAGATCACGTACCAGAGCAGGGCGACGGTCGCCGTCGCCAGCATGACGCTGCCGAGCAGTTTGCCCGGCACCCCGAACGGCAGCTTGCGCCAGATCCACGCGTACACCGGCTCAGCCCTCCAGCTCCGACGGGCGCCCCTCGGACTTGGCCATCTTGCGGTCGAGTTCGGCGTGCACGATCAGCCGTTCGTAGTTGTCGAACTTGGGGTTGCAGGTGGTCAGGGTGAGCATGGCCTGGGTCGGCTTGGCCCGGGGCCGGCCCGGCACCGGGGCCACCACCTCGACCTGCGACGGCTTCACGATGTGGTTCTTCGACACCCGGTAGACGAACCAGGTGGTCTTGGACTCGGCGACGATGACGTCCCCGTTGTTGAGTTCGTCGAGTCGCCAGAAGGTGGCCCTGTTGCGGTGTCCGGCGACGGAGAAGTTGCCGACCTGGCCGGGCATGGCGCTGTCCGGGTAGTGGCCGGGGGCGTACCGGATGTCCTTCTGGCTCACCCCCTCGACCACGATCCAGCTCTTGTCGAGCTTGGGGATGTAGAGGCCGGCGATCGGCTTGCCCTCCACCGGTGGCTTCGGGGTGGCGGGGGCGCTCGGCGTGGCCGACGGGGCGACGGTGGGGTCGTCGGTCGGGGCCCATTCCTGGGCGAGCTGGTCGGAGAGGTCGCTCTGGTGGGCGTCGACCATCACCGACTTGCCCCAGATCTCGTAGCCGGCGAAGAGGAGCACCACCAGGCCGAAAGTGATCAGGACTTCGCCGGAGAACCGGATCCCGGTACGCAGTCGCGACCAGAACGACGGCCGGGTCAGCTCGGAGTAGACGCTCTTGTAGCCCTCGCCGGTCTGCTCCGGGCGGAGTTGGACGACGCGTTCGCCGCGTCGAGCAGGTGGCGGCGTCGCTGGTCCGTCGGCCGGGCGGTCGCTCTCCGGCATCCGGGGGACCGCACCCATCAGCGCGGTCGAGTCGAGAGCGGGGTCGGTCTGCGGGGGCCGCCGGGTCACCGCCGGGATGAGCGCGGTGGCCGAGGGGTCGACGGGTCCTTCCCGCCCGCCCGGCTCCGGACGGGGCTTGGCCGCAGCGGGACCGACCGTGGACAGGAAGGCGGTCGGCTGGTCCGTGCCGGTGCCCGGTCCGCCCTCGTGCCGGGGGTGGGCGGGTTGTTGGTGCGACGACTGCTGGTGGGCCGGATCGGGCTCGTTCGGGGTCGACCCCTCCGGTCGGTTGCCCCGCCACGGCGGGGGCGCGCTGCCCGGACCGGACGCCGTCGCCGGACGTCCGGTGGGCTCGGCAGCGGGGTGCCGGTCCGCCCAGGTGGCGGCCTCCCCGGTCCGCTCAGCACCCGGGTACCGGCCCGGCCCAGACCCGCCGGACCAGGGCGAACCAGCCGGTACGGCGCCGGTTCCCGGTTGCGGCGCGGCGGGGCGTACCTGGTGGGCGCCGGTCGGGGCGGAGTCGCCCGGCCGGGTCGTCGCCGGTGGGCCGTACCGGGAATCGGTCGGGTGGGTCGGTCGCCCGGATTCGGTCGGGTGGGTCGGTCGCCCGGATTCGCGCGGGTAGGGCTGGGGGCGACGGTCCACGGCGGGGCCGGTCTGCGGGTGCCCTGCCGGTCTGCCGGCCTGCGGGTGCTCTGCCGGGCGGCCGGTCGGCTCCGGGCGGGCCGGCGCGCGGGGTGGCAGCACGGGCGTCGGCCAGGGGCCGGCGGGCGCGCGGTGGGCCGCCGCCGGGTCGGGTCGGTTGGTCCGGGTCAGGAACTCGGTGGACTCCTCGGGCTGGCTCCGGTGGCGACCGTCGCGGTCGTCCCGCCAGTCGTCGACCGGGCGGCTCACCGGGGGACCGTCGCGGAACGCAGCGCGGTGGAGTCCTCGAACGCCGGCACGGTGACCGGCGAGACGGTCTCCCGGTAGCCGAGCTGGTAGTCGTCGACCGCTTCCTTGAACAACCGGACTCCCTTGGAGCCGGCGAGGGCCTGCTGAAGTGCGGCCGGATCGCCGATTGCTACGATCTTGAACGGTGGGGAGTACACCCGGCCGTGCAACAGCAGGGTGTTACCCACGCAGCGTACCGCGCTGGTCGACAGCACGCGGACGTTCATGATTGACATGGCCTCGGCGCCGCCGGCCCAGAGCGCGTTCACCACCGCCTGGACGTCCTGCTGGTGGACGACCAGCTCGTCGTTGCTCACCCCATCGGGTAGCACCTGGTCGCCGAGGCGCTGCGCGTCGTTGAGCTCGACGGTCACCCCGGTGCCGGTGAGCGCGGTGAACCCGGCCTGCTGCAGGCTCCCGGTGCCCCGGTCCCGCTGCTCCTTGATCGGCGTGTCCGACTCGGCCAGGGTGGCCGTGGTGTTCTCCACGTCGGCCCGCAGGGCCGCGGCCCGTCGTTCGCTGGCCGCGACCTGCTCGCGGCGGTCCTCGATCACCTGCTTGAGCTCGGGGCGTCGGTCCTCGCGCAGGGCGGTGCCGCCCGCGGTGGTGGCGGTGGTGGTGAAGAGCAGGCCGGCCGCGGCGGCGATCAACGGAACGCCGATGGACCAGCCCGGCCGCCGCTGCCGCGGCCGCCGTGGCAGCAGTCCGGCGACCAACCGCCGGAGCACCTTCTGCCAGGAGGCCGCACCGGATGTGTACTCCACCGTGCGCTCCTTTCCCGTCGCGGAGGCCGGACCCGCCGAACGCGGGTCGTCGTCCTCGGTGACCGGAATACTTACCTATATTTCGGTCACTCCGACCAGCGAAGTGACCCTGTTCGTGGCTTGAACGGGTCTTCCGGACTACGCTGGCTGACGAACATTATTGGCCATGGACCGTCGCCCTGCGTCCGGTTGTCAGGCCGGACGAGGTAGTCACCCCCTCTGGAGAGCGTCGTGCCCAAGTCACAGGTCCGCAAGAAGAAGGTGTACACCCCGCCGACGGATGTCCGTCCGACGACGACGGCGTCGACGCGTAAGCCTAGCCCGGTGTGGCTGCCGGCCTCGGCGGTCGCCCTGATCGTCTTCGGCATCGGGTGGCTGGTCGTGTACTACCTCTCCGAGCAGGAGTACCCGGTCATGTCGTGGGGCTACTGGAACCTCGCGGTCGGGTTCGGTGCCATGGTCGGCTCGCTGGCCCTGCTCTCCCGCTGGCGCTGACCCGGTTGGCGTAGGCCGAGGCCGGTCGGCGGCGTGCGGGGCTCCGGCCCGGGCCGCGGTGCGTCGACCGGGGTCGCCGCTGTGACGTTGTGGTGCCGCGTAACCCCTGCTGAGGCGCTTTCCAGCCGGTCCGCCTAAGGTGTCCGCAGGGCGGCGCGGCCCCCGGGTGCGAGGATTCTCACGTTACTGGTGGGTAACCTTGCGCGTAGGCTGCACGCGACAGGCAGCAGACCGGGGAGGCCAACTCGATGGGCAGCGTCCAGATCGGCACCACGATCCTCGCCGCCGCCATCACCGCCGTTGCGGTGTGGCTCGCGGTACGCGCGGTCATGAAGATGACCGCCGTCATCCGGCTGGGGCAACCCGATCCGACCCGCTCGGCCGACAAGGGCGCCCGGGTCAGGGCCATGCTGACCGAGACCGTCGGGCACACCCGGATGCTGCGCTGGAGCCTGGTGGGCGCGGCGCACTGGTTCGTGATGGTGGGCTTCGTCGTCCTGTCGCTGCTGGTGTTGGAGGCGTACTTCGAGGTCGTCTCCCCGACCGGTGGGCTGCCCCTGATCGGTGGCTGGGCGGTCTACGGCCTGGTCACCGAGTGGATCGGCATCCTCGGCCTGGTCAGCATCCTGATCCTGATCGGCATCCGGCTGCGCAACCGGCCGACCCGCCCCGGCGGCCGGTCCCGGTTCACCGGCTCCACCATGTGGCAGGGCTACTTCGTCGAGGCGGTCGTCCTCGGCGTACTGGTCATGGGCTTCGTCATCCGGGGCTTCAAGGTCGCCACCGACCACTTCGAGTACCCGGCCTGGGCCACCCCGCTCAGTCACGCCGTCGGCGCGGCGCTGCCCGGCTGGGAGACCGGGGTGAGCATCGCCGCCCTGATCAAGATCTCGATCTCGATGATCTGGGTCATCGTGATCTCCCTGAACGTCACCATGGGCGTCGCCTGGCACCGCTTCCTGGCGTTCCCCAACATCTTCTTCAAGCGTGACCCCGCCGGTAAGGTCTCCGGGCTCGGCGCGCTGCGCCCGATGACCAGCCAGGGCAAGCCACTGGACTTCGAGGAGGCGGATCCCGAGTCCGACCAGTTCGGGGTGGCCCAGGTCGAGCAGTTCACCTGGAAGGGTCTGCTCGACTTCAGCACCTGCACCGAGTGCGGCCGCTGCCAGTCGCAGTGCCCGGCCTGGAACACCGGCAAGCCGCTGTCGCCGAAGCTGCTGATCCTCAGCCTGCGCGACCACGCGTACGCCAAGGCGCCGTACCTGCTGGCCGGCGGCGGCAAGGACCTGACCGGCGAGGAGAAGGCCACCGCCGCCCAGCTCGCCCACCTGGACGTGCTGACGTTGGCCGAGGCGGAGAAGCCGCTGATCGGCGACGCCGAGGCCGGCGGGGTGATCGACCCGGACGTGCTCTGGTCCTGCACCACCTGCGGGGCCTGCGTCGAGCAGTGCCCGGTCGACATCGAGCACGTCGACCACATCGTCGACATGCGTCGCTACCAGGTGCTGATCGAGTCCAGCTTCCCGTCCGAGGCCGGGGTGATGCTGCGCAACCTGGAGAACAAGGGCAACCCGTGGGGCGCTCCGCAGAACACCCGGGAGGACTGGACCAAGGGCCTGGACTTCGAGGTGCCCCGGGTGGGCGAGGTCGAGGACTTCGAGTACCTCTTCTGGGTCGGCTGCGCCGGCGCGTTCGAGGACCGGGCGAAGAAGACCACCCGGGCGGTGGCCACCCTGCTCAACGAGGCCGGCGTCTCCTTCGCCATCCTCGGCGAGGGGGAGACCTGCTCGGGTGACCCGGCCCGGCGGATCGGCAACGAGTTCGTCTTCCAGATGCTCGCCCAGCAGAACGTGGAGACCCTGAACGAGGCGTTCGAAGGCCGCGAGCCCGCCAAGCGCAAGATCGTCGCCACCTGCCCGCACTGCTTCAACACCCTGGGCAACGAGTACGGGCAGCTCGGCGGCGAGTTCGAGGTGGTGCACCACACCCAGCTGCTGGCCCACCTGGTCGCCACCGGCCGGCTCACCCCGGTGCAGCCGGTCGACGGCGGGGTGACCTACCACGACCCCTGCTACCTGGGCCGGCACAACCGGGTCTTCGCCCCGCCGCGTGAGGTGCTGGGCAGCGCGATCTCCGGCAACGGCAGCGCCGGCGACGGCGCGGACGCCGGTCTGATCGAGATGCCGCGCAACAGCGAACGCTCCTTCTGCTGCGGCGCCGGTGGGGCCCGGATGTGGATGGAAGAGAAGATCGGCAAGCGGGTGAACGTGGACCGGGTCGAGGAGGCCATGTCCACCGGCGCGAAGACGGTCGCGGTCGGCTGCCCGTTCTGCTCGACGATGCTCAGTGACGGGGTCAACGGCAAGGGTGCCGGCGAGCAGGTCGAGGTGATCGACGTGGCCAGCGTGCTGCTCCGCTCGGTCAGGCCCCAGCGGCCGGCGGCGGGCCGGGAGGACGAGCCGGTCGGCGGCTGAGCGCGGACCGTGGTCGACCCCTCACGCATCGCCATACTTCATTGAAGCGATCGCCGATACCGTTGGTACGCAAGCGATTCTTTCTGCGTGATGGTGAAACAGGTCGCCTTGATCCGGCCCGGAAGGCGACCTAGTGTTGGGCACCGACCGGGCCGGGAAGTCTGTCTCGCCCCCTCTCCGCGAGCGCCCGTGGGTCGGTCGGCAAAGGAGTCGATGCCGGTGGCAACCGCGCCCCTTCATCGTCGTGTCTCGGCACCGTCCCCCCGGAGCACCGGTCCGCGCCGGGCGCTTACCCGGTTGCTCGCCCTGGTCGCCGCCGTCGCCGTCGGCGCCGGGCTGCTCGCCACACCGGCGTACGCGGAGCCCACGGTCGACGAGATCGAGGCGCAGATCGACAAGCAGTGGCGACAGCTGGAGCCCACCATCGAGCAGTACAACAAGGTGCGCTCCCAGCTGAAGGTGAACCGCCGCAAGTCGGCCGACCTGGAGAAGAAGATCCTGCCGCTCCAGATGGAGAGCGAGCTGGCGATGAACCGGATCGGTGAGCTGGCCAGCCGCTACTACGTCATCGGCCCGTCCCAGGAGTTGGGCGCGGTGCTGCTGAACAGCCGGCCCGGTGCGCTCGGTGAACAGCTCACCATGCTTGACCGGGTGGCCATCCAGGAGCGCAAGGAGATCGAGGGCGTCCTGGCCATGCAGGCCAAGTACGGCACCCAGAAGCAGAAGCTCGACACGCTGGTGGCCACCCAGGTCAAGCAGGAGAAGGAGCTGGCCGCCAAGCGCAAGAGCATCACCGCCGAGATCAAGCGCCTTGAGGCGTCGATGCCGAAGACCACGGTGAAGACGGCGAACTGCCCGACCATCGACGGGGTGGTCAACGAGGCCGCACGGGTCGCCATCCGGACGGCGTGCGCCCAGGTCGGCAAGCCGTACGTGTTCGGCTCCACCGGGCCGAACTCCTTCGACTGCTCCGGCCTCACCCAGTACGCGTACAAGGCCGCCGGGATCAGCCTGACCCACTTCACCGGGGCCCAGTGGAACGAGGGCAAGGCCATCCCGCGCAACGAGGCCCGCCCGGGTGACCTGGTCTTCTTCTTCAGCGACCTGCACCACGTCGGCCTC
Source organism: Micromonospora yangpuensis (assembly GCF_900091615.1). NCBI lineage: Bacteria > Bacillati > Actinomycetota > Actinomycetes > Micromonosporales > Micromonosporaceae > Micromonospora > Micromonospora yangpuensis. Next base: position 230,083 of record NZ_FMIA01000002.1, read on the forward strand.
TACCTGGGCAACGACACGATGGTGCACGCGGCCCGCGCCGGCAAGCCGGTGAACGTCTCCAGCATCAACACCATGCCGGTCGCCGGATTCCGCCGGCCCGGCTGACCGGCCGCACCGACCACGAGGGCCCCCGACGGCGCGTCGGGGGCCCTCGCCGTCGTGGGAGCGGGTCCGCGAGTGAGCAAACGTGAGACGGAGTGTCATGGCCGAATCCGTTGCGGATCGATGGGGGCCTCTCTACGCTGGTGAATCGTCGGCCGGTCGCAGGTCCGCCCAACCCGGGCGGTAACGGCCGACACCGCCGAGTCGCCGCCCCAGGCGATCCGGGGACCCAGGTACGCCGGGGTGAATCCACAGCCACTGTGGTAGGGCGTCCCCTTCCGCCCGAACCCGTCAGCTAACCCGGTAGGCGGTTCGTCAGAAGGAGTACCGAGCCCGGTGGCACACCATGCCCCGCGGCCACCGTCGACCCGGTCGGCCTCCGCCGACCAGGTGACGGCTGCGCCGCGCCTTCGCTGGTTCCGCTGCACCACCGTCCTCGCCGCGCTGGCGGTGACCGCCGGCATCCTGACCGGGGTGCCCGGCGCGGCCCACGCCGACCCGTCGGTGTCGGACATCGAACGCCAGATCGACCAGGACTGGAACCGACTCGAACCGATCATCGAGCGACACAACGCCGTCCGTCAGGACCTGGCCGAAAAACGCCGGGAGGCCGCTGCTCTCGGCGCCCGGATCGAGCCGCTGCGACGCCAGGTGGACGCGGCGCTGAGGAAGGTCAGCGCGCTCGCCGTCCAGGCGTACAAGGGTGAGACCGTCTCGGCGGTCAACGCGCTGCTGGCCGGCCGTACGCCGGGTGAGCTGATGAGCCGGATCGAGCTGGTCGACCGGTTCGCCCACCGGCAGCAGGAGCAGGTCCGGGCGGTACGGCTGCTCCGCGACGAGCTGGCCGCCCGCAAGGCGCCCCTGGACCGGATGATCATCCAACTCAGCCGCACCGAGGCGGGGTTGGCCGCCAGTCGGAAACAGATCGACGCCGAGATCGCCCGGCTGCAGAAACTCCGGCTCCGGGTCTACGGTCGGGGCGGCGGTGGCTCGTTGCGTCCGGCGCCCTGCCCGGCCACGTACCCGGGAGGCGCGGCCGGGAAGGCGGTCACCTTCGCCTGCGCCCAGATCGGCAAGCCGTACGTCTGGGGGGCCGAGGGGCCCGACGCGTACGACTGCTCCGGTCTGATGCTCGCCGCCTGGGCGAAGGCCGGCGTCCGGCTGCCGCACAACGCGGCCCGGCAGCGCAAGGTGACCCCGTCGGTGAGCCGGACCGAGCTGCGCCCCGGCGACCTGGTCTTCTACTACCGCGACCTGCACCACGTCGGGATGTACGTCGGTGCCGGCTGGGTGGTGCACGCCTCCCGGGCCGGGGTGCCGGTCCGGATGAAGCGCCTCGACGACAGTCCCGTGCACAGCTTCGGCCGCCCCGGCTAGGGGCGACCTCGCCGCCGCTGCCGGTGGTGAACCGGGGTCCCCGCACCAGGATCCCGGCCACCCCGGTCAGCCGCGGGGCCCGGGTACCCGCCGCCCGGCGGGGCCCTGTGCGCCGCCCCCGCCGGTCCCGCGGGGGCGGCGCCGGGTCCCGTCGAGGCTCGGCGTCCCGTCGGCGCTCGGCGTTTCGCCGGTCAGCGGGTGGGCCAGGTCTGCCAGCTCTGCCAGGAACGGCTCGGGGTGGGGCCCCGCTGGCCCTGGTACCGGGAGCCGTACCGGGCGGAGCCGTAGGGATGCTCGGCGGCGGAGGAGAGCCGGAAGATGCAGAGCTGGCCGATCTTCATGCCCGGCCAGAGGGTGATCGGCAGGTTCGCCACGTTCGACAGCTCCAGCGTGACGTGGCCGGAGAAGCCCGGGTCGATGAAGCCGGCGGTCGAGTGGGTGAGCAGCCCCAGCCGGCCCAGGCTCGACTTGCCCTCCAGTCGGGCGGCGAGGGTGTCGGCGAGGGTGACCACCTCAAGCGTGGAGGCGAGCACGAACTCGCCGGGGTGCAGCACGTACGGCTCCCCGTCGGGCACCTCGACCTCGGTGGTCAGGTCGTCCTGCTGCTGCGCCGGATCGATGTGGGTGTACAGGTGGTTGTTGAAGACCCGGAAGAGCCGGTCCAGGCGTACGTCGATGCTGGACGGCTGCAACAACTCGGGCTCGAACGGCTCCAGCGCGAGCGTGCCCGCCTTGATCTCGTCGAGCAGGTCGCGGTCGGAGAGGAGCATCGGATCACCTTAGCGACCGCCGGACGCGGAACTCGATCCGGTGCCGGTGACCAGCGCGTCGGGTCGCTTGTCGTACACGTGTTCGATAAGATGTCCACATGGCATCCTGGTCCGAATTCGCCGCTGACGAGCCTCGCCTCGCCGACGGGATCCGCGTTCTCATGCAGCAGTACGGGCCGGGCTTCGGCTACCTGGCCACCGTCCGCGCCGACGGTGGGCCCCGGGTGCACCCGGTCTCCCCGGTGATCACCGACGAGGGGCTGTTCTGCTTCGTCATCGACTCACCCAAGCGCCGCGACCTGGAGCGCGACGGGCGTTACGCGCTGCACTCGTTCCCGCCGGAGGAGAGCGACGACGAGGCGTACGTCGCCGGCCGCGCCCGCCCGGTGACCGACCAGCGCCGGGTCGCCCGGCTGGCCGAGATCGGGCGGGCCGCGCCGCAGGTCGACTGGCGGCTCTTCGAGTTCACCGTCGACGTGGCGATGCTGGCCCGGCACGGGCAGGGCCAGGCGGTGCCGGGTCAGGCCCCTGAGCGCCCGGCGGTGCAGGTCTGGCTCGACCCGCACGGCGGTGCCGGCGCCACCCGCCTCGTCACCGCCGACGTGCCGGACCAGTGGGCCGGTCGACGACGCGACCGTGACCCGCACTACTCCGCCGCCTGACGGCGGATATCCGCCGTGCGCCGCGCCGCCGGGTGCCGGCCCCGTCGTGCGGAGCCGGCACCACGGGCACAACCCCGGTCAGACCGCCCGGTACGCGCTCCACGCGCTGCTCATCCGGCTCGCCTGACCAGCGGTGAACTGGTACATGCACGAGTCGTAGCTGTAGTCCATGAAGTTGGTGATCGGGTCGAGCCCCGCCGCGCTGCAGGTGTCCCGGCCGGTCGGGCAACCCGAGGCCGCCGACGCCTCGGCCGGGGTGTCGCTGACGCTGTCACCCGTGCTGGAGCAGCCGCCCTGGAAGGTGTGGTACAGGTTCAGCCAGTGCCCCACCTCGTGGGTGCCGGTGTCGCCCTGGTTGTAGTTGGTGGCGGTGCCACCTGGCAGTGACTCGCTCAGAACCACCACGCCGTCCATGGTGCTCAGCGTGCGCTGCGGGAAGGTCGCCCAGCCCAGCAGGTTGTTGCTCAGCTGGCCGAGGTAGATGTTGAGGGTGTTCTTGCCGCCCGTACGCAGCGAGGACTTCATCGACCGCTCCGCCGAGGAGCCCTGCCTGATCGGATACCACGCCGAGTTGGTGACCCGGTTGATCTGCTGCAGCTGGAACCCGAACGCGGTGGACGCCCCGCCGGTGGCCCCGCTGAACGCCTGGTTCAACACGCTGATCTGCGAGTTGACCATCGAGTCCGGGATGTTGCCGCCGGCCCGGGTGCTGTCCCGCTGGATCACGTGCACCACCACCGGGATCGTGATGGCGGCCAGCGGACCCACGATCGCGTTACGCGAGGAGGCCCGCTCCCGCAGCGCGGCGGCCAGGTCGGCCTCCCGCGCCTGCACCTGCGCGGCGGTCAGCTCGTTGGGCTCCTGCGCCGCCACACCACCCGGCCTGATCCGGGCGTCGGCATGGCTCTCCGCGGGCTCGACGCAGACCTCGTCGGCTGCGGCGGGTACGGCGGCGACCGCGGGTGCCACACCCACGGCGGCGGTGCTGAGCAGCAGCGCCAAGGTCGTCGAGGCGACACCGGCGGCACGCCGGGTCAGCAGGGAGGGACGGGGTCCCATGGGCCCACCTCTTTCTGGCGACGCGACCGGGGGTGTGTCGCGTCGGGGCGAAAACGTGGGCCAGACGTTACAACCCATCCAAGTATTTGAGAACGTCTAAATGTTGCCGGCGTGAAACTTCTTGCCGGTGAGCCCTCCGCCGTGGGCTCTGGAGGTGGGGCTGTCGAGGGGCTCTGGGTTGGAGCCGCCGAAGGGCCGGGGATGGGGGCCGCCGAAGGGCCGGGGGCGGGGCGGTCCGGCTCGTCCGGGGGCGGCTGCTGCGTGGTGGGGGTGACTCAGGTACAGTGGTGCCGCCTGCGGGTGTAGTTCAATGGCAGAACATCAGCTTCCCAAGCTGACAGTGCGGGTTCGATTCCCGTCACCCGCTCCAGCGTGAAGGCCCTGACCAGGATGTGAATCCGAGTCAGGGCCTTCGATGTTCTGACACCCGGGCGCGAGTGCAGTCCGACGTCAGCCGTACGCCTGCGCCTGCTCCCGATACAGCTGCGCGTACCGGCCACCGGCGGCCAGCAGGCTGCGGTGATCTCCGGTCTCGACGACCTGGCCCTGCGCCAGGACGACGATCAGGTCGGCCGACGCGACGGTGGAGAACCGGTGCGAGATGAAGACCGTGACCGCGCCGCTGGCCTGACCGGCCTGCTTCGCCGTCGTGGCCAGCCGTTCGAACAGCAGGTGCTCAGCCTGCGGATCCAACGCCGAGCTGGGCTCGTCGAGCACCAACAGCAGCGGAGTACGCCGCATGAACCCCCGGGCCAGGGCCAGCTTCTGCCACTGCCCCCCGGACAGTTCCGTACCGGCCGCGTACGCCGTGCCCAGCGTGGTGTCCAGCCCCGCCGGCAGCTGCGCCGTCAGGTCGGCCGCGTCGGCGCGGCGCAGCGCCTCCCGCACTGCGTCGTCGTCGTCCAGCCGCGGCAGGTCACCCAGACCGACGCTGTGCCGGGCCGACAACTCGAACCGGACGAAGTCCTGGAAGCCGACCGCCATGCGCTCCCGCCACCGGTGCACGGGGAACCGGCGCTGGTCCACCCCGTCGATCAGGATCCGGCCGGCGGTCGGCTCGTACAGCCCGCACAGCACCTTCACGAAGGTCGACTTGCCGGCGCCGTTGTCGCCGATCACCGCCACGGTCGAACCGGCCGGCAGGCTCACCCGGACCTCGCGTAGGGCGGCGCGGTCCGCGCCGGGATGGACGAACGACACCCCGTCGAAGGTGATCCCCTGCGTCAGGCGCGGCGGCGGATCGCGGTCCGCGTCGCTGGTCGGCGGCAACAGTTCGGCCCGCAGCTCGTCGACGTGCCGGTACGCGCTGGCGATTCGGTACAGGTCCCGCACCAGCGCGACCGCGGCGGTGATCTGGTGGTTGACCTGCATGGCCAACGCGACCACCAGCACGACGCCGCCGAGGTCGCCACCGCCGACGACCGCCTGGCGGACCGCGACCAGGACGGCACCGCAGTAGGCCAACGCGAAGAGTCCCTGACCTGCGGCACGTACCCAGGCCGACCGCAGGTGCCCGGCCCAGAGCCGGTCGGTGGCGGCCCTCCAGAGGGTGTCGTGGCGGCGGCGCAGCTGCGCACCGAGCCCGAAGATCCGCAGCTCACCCGCGTACCGCACCGAGGTGCTCAACCCGAAGAGGTTGCGGGCGACCCGGGTGTTCTCGGCCGACCCGGTGCGGGCCCGGTCCTGGATCCGCTCGGCCAGCCGGGCGGCGATCAGGGGCGGCGCCACCGCCAGCGGGAACAGCAGCAGCAGCGGGCTCACCTGCGCCAGCAGTACGACGGTGACGGCCATCGCGACGGCCAGCCCACCGAGGCTGAGCACGGCGCCGAGCCCGGTGTGGAACTGCCGGGTCTCCCGCTGCAGGACGGTGAACCGGTCGGCGAGATCGGGCCGTTCGTGGTGCGCGATGCCGGGCGGCCCGTGCGACAGGTCGGCCAGTTCCCGGTCGAAGTCCAGCTCGGTGAGCTCGGCCAGTTCGAAGTAGGCGACGTGGCTGAAGTGCGCGCAGACCAGCGCCGCGACCGCGGCCACCGCCACGGCCAGACCGGCGAGCGCGGCCGAGGTGGTGTTGCCGGCCACCACCTCCCGGGTCAGCGAGGCGAGCCCGACCGCGACGAGCGGGGTGGCCACCGCCCCGACGACGGTCAGCGCGCCGGCGGTCAGGGTCCGGCCACGGCTGGCCCGCCACGCCGTCCCCAGCATCCGGCCGATCGCCCGGATCACGCCCGCACCTGGCCGAACCGGGCGGCCTGCAACCGGAACATGCCCGCGTAGCGGCCCTGTTGAGCCAGCAGCTGCGCGTGGCTGCCCTGCTCGGCGACCCGACCGCCGTCGAGCACGACGATGTGGTCGGCGCGCCGCACGGTCGAGAACCGGTGGGAGATCAACACCGTCGTCGCCCCACCCACCAGGTCGGTGAACTCGTCGAAGAAGCGCGCTTCGCTGCGGACGTCCAGGCTCGCGGTCGGCTCGTCGAGCACCAGGATCGGGCAGCCGTGCCGCAGCGCGAACACCGCGCGGGCCAGGGCGATGCGCTGCCACTGGCCCCCGGAGAGCTGCACCCCGCCGCCGATGTGCCGGGCCAGCGGCGCGTCCGGCCCGCCGGGCAGCCGGTCCAGGTCCGCCGCGATGCCGGCGGCCTCTGCGGCGGCGCGGATCCCGGACTGGTCGTCGATCGCCCGCACCGCACCGAAGCCGATGTTGTCGGTGGCCGAAACCTCGTACCGGGCGAAGTCCTGGAAGATGACCGCGAGCTTGCGCCGCCAGGCGTCCAGCGGATAGTCGGCGATGTCGGTGCCGTCCAGCCGCACCGCCCCCTGGTCCGGGGCGTGCAGCCGGGCGAGCAGTTTGACGATCGTGGACTTACCGGCTCCGTTCGCCCCGACGATCGCCGTGCACTGTCCGGCGGCGAGGGTGAGGTCGAGGCGGTCGAGCACGGCTTCCCGGCGCCCCGGGTAGCGGAAGGTCACCTGGTCGAAGTGAATCCCGTCGCGAGGGTCGGGCACGCGGGACTGCGCCGGGTCCGGGATTCGGGGGGTGACCGTGGCACCACCGGTGCGCGGCCGGTCCGGGACCTTGGCCACCTCGGTCCGGAACCGCCGCACCGCGTCGTACGCCCGCATCCCGACTGTGACCTGCAGGTCGGTCTCCGGGTAGAACTCCCCCAGCCGGACGGCACCCAGCGTGGCCTGGGTGACCAGGAAGAATCCGGTGAGGCTCAGCGCACCCGACGCGGTCGCGCCCAGCCCGGCGAGGACCCCGCCGACCGCCACCACGCCGACTGCGGTGACCAGGTAGAACGGTCCCAGGTAGGCCTTCCGGCGGGCGGCCCACACCGGCGTCAGCCAGGCCCGGTACGCCGCGCCCAACTCGTCCCACAGCCAGCCTCGCAGGCCGAAGACCCGGATCTCCGGGCCGGCGCCCGGCTCGACCGAGAGTCGGCGCAGGTAGTCGACGCGCCGCTCGGCGCCGTCCAGCGCGGCCCGGGCCTCGGCGTAGCGCCGCAGCCCGCGCCGCTGCGCCCGACGGAACAGCAACACGACCGCGCCGAGGACGAGCCCGGCCCACCAGGCGAACAGCACCGCCACCGCCAGGCAGTAGCCGAGCCACTCGACCACCCGGGCCAGCAGCGCGAACGCGCCGGCGGCCGCCTGGCCGGGGCTGCGCACCCCCTCCTCCAACTCCCGCACCGCCGTCCGCAGCGCGTCGGTGACCCGCGGGTCGGTCAGCGGCACGAGGTCGTCGGTGCCGAGGGCCGCAGCCATCAGGTCGTCGATCAGGACACCGTCGATCCGCCGGGCGAGCAGCTCACCCACCGCGTCCCGCAGCGGGGTCAGCGCCTCCCGCAGCAGCAGGGCCCCCACCGCCACCGCGAAGTTGGTGACCAGCAGTCGCTGGGTGGAGGCGTTCCAGCCGGCGTCGGCGACCTGCGGCACCGCGCCGAGCAGCCGGCTGCTCGCCACCACGAACACGATCGGCAGTACGCCGACTGCGGTGTTCAGGACAAGCAGGGCGGTCACCGGGCCGGGGCCGGCCAGCGGCGCGAGCCGCAGGGCCCGCGCCGGGGTCCACTGGCGGATCACGGGTTGGCGCCCAGCACGTCGGCGCAGCGGGGGAGGTCGAGGTGATCCGCCACCTGGTCCAGGTTGAACGGGTTGATGGTCGGGATCGCGGGGAGCAGCCGGACGGTCGGGGTGTCGTACTTGGCGGCGATGTAGCAGTAGTTCGGCACCAGGGTGGTCAGGTTGTCCGCGAAGAGCTTGTCGTGCGGATAGTGCAGCGAGGCCGCCGCCCGATCGACGACGAACCGCGCCCCGGCCAGGTGCAGCCGGATGCCCAGGTCGACGTCCTCCCCGCCCCAGCTGCGGAAGGTCTCGTCGAAGGCGCCGACCTCACGCAGCGTCGCGGTGCGCACGGAGACGTTGCAGGTCCAGAAGACCGTCCAGGGTGCCCGGAGCGTCGCGATGTCGTCGTCGTGGCTGCGGTAGAAGTCCTCCCGCATGTCGGGCCAACGGCCGTCGGCCGCGAGGGCCTTGATTGCGGCGTCCGCGTCGGTCGGATCCACCAACCCCCGGATCGCCTCGGCGTCCTCGTTGTCCAGGTTGAAGCCGTAGACGTAACCGATGACCGCCTGTGGTGGTCCGTCGGCGGCGTGGCTGTCCAGGTGGGCGCGGAGGCACCCGGAGTGCGGCAGTACCCCGGAGTCGAGCAGGACGCAGACGTCGTTGCGGGCCGCGTTGATTCCCACGTTGCGGGCGGCGGCGACGCGGTAGCCGTCGTCCGGCTGGAAGTGGTAGCTCAGGTCGAGCCGGTCCCGGTACGCCTCGACGACGGCTGCGGTGTCGTCACTGGATCCGTCGTCGACGACGACGACCTCGAACCGGTCCGCCGACAGGTCCTGGCGGGTCAGCGCGGCCAGGGTGTACCCGAGCAGCTGAGCCCGGTTGTACGTGGGGACGACCACGGTGGCGGTAAGCGATTGCGCCATGGCGGGTTGCTCTCTCCTGTCCTAGCTGGCGGCGCGCACGGCCGCGACGAACCGGTCGATCCGCTCGTGGGTGACGCCCGGGGTGCAGACGATGTGGCTGATCTCGCCGACCGCCGGCATGGGCCACCGGTCGAGCACGGCCGGCGGTGGGGTCCGGAACACCACGGTCAGGGCGTACCGGTGTGCCCGCCACGCCGGCCAACCGGCGGCGCTGAGGCGCCGGGCCGCGTACTCGGCCACGGCCTGGCAGCGCAGCGCCATCCGCCGCAGGCCGCCGGCTCCGTGCCGCCGTAGGTGGTACCAGAGGAGCAGGGCCGCATGACCGTTGCGGGAGCTACTCGTGCCGTCGGGTGCCCCGCACAGGGTGCTTCCCGGGACGGCCGTGGGTAGCGGGCCGGACCGGGCGAGCAGCAGTCCGGTGGGGAATGGAGTGCCGAGGAACTTGTGGCCGCTGATGGAGAGGCTGTCCCCGCCCTGGTTGTGCAGGCCGAAGCTCGGCGGACACCCGCTGGCCAGGGCGATCGGCATACCGGCCAGCGCGGCGTCCACGTGCAGGTACTGGTCGGTCACGCCGGCGTCGGCCAGGACGGCGCGGATGCGGGGCACGTCGTCGACCGCCTCGGTCAGGGTGGTGCCGACCGTCGCGACGACGACCGCCGCACTGCCGGGGGTCCGTGCGCACCGGCTACGCAGGGCGGCGTAGTCCAGCTCGCCGCGCCCGTCGGTGGGGACCGCCACCGCCGGCATCCGCAGCAGCGCCGCGGCCCGGAGCACGCTGGGGTGGGCAGCGGTGGAGTGGAAGACGCAGGCGTGTGGGAAGCGCTGACGGGCGTGCCAGAGTCCGTACAGGATGGCCTCACCGCTGCCGACCGTGACCATTCCCCAACGACTGTCCAGACGTGCCCCGAACATCTCCGCGACCTGGTCGATCACCTCACGTTCGAGGTCCTTGGTGTGCCAGGGGAACACCGGGTCGCCGTCCGGGTCGCCGTAGTTGTTCAGCTCGTGGGAGAAGAACGGCAGCAGCGCCTCCGGCATCGGTGTCGACCAGCCCGGAAACCCCACCTTGTACGGCTCGGCCGAACGCAGCCGGTCCAGTCGATCGGCCAGGGCGGCGGGCAGCGCGCCGTCGCGTACCGGCATCACCGTCACCGGCGGGCCCGCCCCGGCGCATGGGCCTCGACCAGGTCGGCGATCGTGCCCAGCGGGTCGAAGCGGGACAGTTCGTCCTGCAACGCCCGCGCGTTGCGCCGGAAACTGTCGTCACCGAGGACCTTGCGGACCGCTGCGGCGACCGCGTCCGGGCCGGGATGCCCGGTGCGCAGGTCGAGGCCGACCCCCGACCACTCGACCCGGGCGGCCACGTCTGGCTTGTCCTCCGTGTCGCCGCAGACGACCAGCGGCACCCCGTTACGCAGGGCCGCCTGCACCCCGCCGTACCCGCCGTTGGTCACCAGCACGTCGGCGTGCGGCAGTAGCTGGTCGAAGGGGATGTAGCCCTCGACCCTCGCGTTGTCGGGCAGGTTGGGCAGCGACCGGCGCAGGTCTGTGGGCCCGTCCGGGCGGGCGGTCGCGACGACCAGCAGCAGGTCCATCCCGGCGAGTCCGCGGACGGTGGGTTCGATGAGTTCGGAAAGGTCCTCGTTGGCGAGGGTCCCCTGGGTGACCACCACCACGGGCCGGTCGTCGGCCAGTTCGGGCCACCAGGTCGGCTGCTGGAATCCGGGGGTGGGCTGCTGGGGCAGGGCTCCGACGCACCGGAAGGTCTCTGGCGCGTCGGAGCGGGGAAACTCGAAGCCCGGCGCGGTCAACTGCAGGTAGTGGTCCGGTGCCGCAGTCACGCAGTCGAAGATGAAGCCGGGCAGCTTGACGTCGACCTGCGCGAGGACCTGCTCGATGTAGTGCTGCATGCCGGCGTAGACCGTTCGGATCTCCTCGTTGAGTTGCCGGTGCCGGTCGGCCGCACCGGGGCCGGGCAGTGGGCGCTGCCCGGTCGTGAACGGCGGCGCGTCCGCGCTCAGCAGCATCGGTGGCAGGACTCCGACGCAGACTGTGGTGGGCCGGGTGGCGGCGGGCTCGCGCAGGGGGAACGGCAGTGCGCCCAGAAAGATCGTGTCATGGATGAGCACGGTGGCGGGGAAGTCGGCGAGGATCTGCCGCAGCTGGTGGTACTGGGCCACCGCCGCGTCGGCGAAGACCCGCTGCCAGAAGAAGATGTGCAGCTGCGGGCCGGGTGCCACGGTGGCGAACTCCGGGAACTCGTCTGACATCACCCGGTCGTCGAAGTCCGCGCTGGGGTCGAGCGCGACGAAGCGCATCCCCGACTCTGTGATCTTCTCTGCGAACCGCGCGCCGGTCAGGAACAGCACCTCGTGTCCGCGCCGGGAAAGGTCGGCCGCCACCGCGTACAGCGGGGTCACGTGCCCGTGAAACGGCGTTGCCGCCACGATGATTTGCGCCATGGGGTTTCCTCGACTAAGTCATCTGTACTTGAACCCCGTGATATGGCGCGTAAGGCTACGGAGCAGTCAGTCAGGCAGTAAATGCGCAGGCGTTGTGATCATCATGACCCATGGGAGCGCTTCCATATACCCATGCAGGCCGCTACGATGCCTCGCGGTTTGGGGTGGTCGCCGGTCTCACTGGGCGGTGCCGGCCAGCAGCCACCGGCGTACCGGCACCTCCAGCAGCACCCGGTCGTCGCCCCGGATGTCCCAACCGGCGTACTTGCCGGCGAACGCGGTCACGATCGGCGCGGGGAAGTCGGCGTGGTGCACCCGGGCGGCACCTTCGGCGACCACCGGGGCGACCCCGTCCTCCAGGGCCAGGGACACCCGGGGATCGGCCCGGACGTTGCGGACCTTGACGCTTCGCCCGTCGCAACCGATCCACCAGACGCAGTCGAGGTACACGAACCAGACCGGGGTCACGTGCGGGGAACCGTCGCCGCGCAGCGTGCAGAGCCAGACGTTGCGCTCATCCGCCAACCGCAGCCGGACGTCGTGCGGCAGCGGAACCGTCGAACCACTCATCGAGCCATGGAACCAGGTCGACGCCCACCGCACCCCCAGCGCGGCGCAGCCCAGCGGCGGGGTCCCGCCCTCCTCCTGCCGTCGTAGGCTGGCGGCCATGCGGATCGGCATCGTGATTCTTCCCGACCAACGCTGGGCGCGGGTCGAGCACCGGTGGCGGCAGGTGGAGCAGTGGGGCTTCGACCACGCCTGGACGTACGACCACCTGGGCTGGCGGGATCTGGTGGACGGGCCGTGGTTCGACGCGGTGCCGACGCTGACCGCCGCCGCCGCAGTGACCTCACGGATCCGGCTGGGCACGCTGGTGGCGTCGCCGAACTTCCGGCATCCGGTCTCGTTCGCCCGACAGGTGACCGCGCTCGACGACATCTCCGCCGGTCGGTTGCTGCTCGGTGTCGGCGCCGGCGGGATCGGTTTCGACGCGACCGTCCTCGGTGGTGAGACGTTGCCGCCGCGACGGCGGGTGGACCGGTTCGCCGAGTTCACCGAGCTGCTCGACCGGGTGCTGCGGACCGACGGTACGACCTGGCGCGGCGAGTGGTACGCGGCGGTGGACGCGCGGAACAACCCGGGTTGCGTGCAGCGGCCCCGGGTGCCGTTCGTGGTGGCCGCGAACGGTCCCCGGTCGATGCGGTTGGCGGCCCGGTTCGGGCAGGGCTGGGTCACCATCGGGGCGGACGTCGAGGATCTGGAGGCCTGGTGGGACAGCGTGGCCGAGTTGGCCGAGCGGTTCGACCGGACGTTGGCCGCGCAGGGCCGCGACGCTGCCACGGTGGACCGGTACCTGTCGTTGGACTCGGCACCGGTCTTCTCGCTGAGCAGCGCCGAGTTCTTCGCCGCGCAGGTACGCCGGGCCGCCGACCTCGGCTTCACCGACGTGATCACGCACTGGCCACGGGAGCGCAGCTGGTACGCCGGTGACGAGGCGGTGCTGACCGAGGTGGCGACCTCGGTCCTGCCGGAGATTCAAGCCAGCTGATCGAGGCGGGCCGGGTCGAGCAGGCCGCGTATCCGTAGTGTCGTGGCGATCTCGGGTGGGCAGGTGACGACGACGGCGGCGGTGCCGACCAGCAGTGCTCCCCGGGCCGCGCAGATCTCGGCGATCGCCCGGACCTGTGCCCCGGTGGCCACCCAGTCGTCGACCACCAGGACCCGGTCGGAGGCGTCGAGGTGCTGGTCGCGGAGGCCGAGTGCGACCCGTCGGCCCCGGAAGTCCGGTGCGCTCTGCGCCCAGGTCGTCGCCCCGGGTGGCAGCCGGCCGTCGGTCGGTTTGTGTGCCGGCACGAAGCCGACCCCGAGGGCGGTCGCCGCGAGCGGGCCGAGGATCAGGCCGGTCACGGCGGGTGAGACCACCACCGTGGGACGCTCGCCCCGGAACGGCGCGACCAACGCAGGCCCCAGCTCGGCCAGGATCTCCGGGTCGCGCCACCACCCGGAGACGTCGCTTACCAGGTGACTACTGGCCGGCCCCGGATCAACCCAGCGGAACCGGCTGACCAGCCGCTCGGCCAGGTCGGCGCGGCGCGTAACCAGGTCGGCCCGGCGGTCGTCCGAGTCGGCGTGGCGCTCGCGCAGGTCGGGGCGGTCGCCCGGGTAAGTAGGGCACTCACCCAGGTCGGGGCGGTCGCCCGGGTCGGTACGGCGGTCGTCCGGGCCAGGACGGGTCGGATGATCGGCCACACGTATCCCCTCAAATGCAGACTTAACATCATGATCAGGTTGACTTCGTAAGTGCTTCTCTCGTTACGGTCCGACCGATTTGTTGCAACGGTGAAAGGACCGGCCGGTGACTGGCAGCTCCCTGCGTACCCGAATCCTCTCCTCGCCGGCCGGGATCGCGGCCACCGCCGTCGTCGGTGTCGCGCTGGCCGTCGGCGGCACCGTCGGTGCCGTACAGCTGACCGCCGGACCGGCCGGGACGGCGCCGCAGCCGGCGTTCGTCGATCCGCTGCCGCCCAGCTCCGTCCCGGTCGAACCGAGTGTGACGGGGTCACCCGGCGTGACCGCTTCTCCGAGCCCGACCACCTCACCGAGCGCCTCGCCCAGCCCGAAGCCGAGCCGTACCGAGGCGGCGTCGCGCAGCCGGGCCCGCACCACCGCGCCGAAGCCGAAGCCGAGCCCACCGAAGTCGACGGCCGCGAAGCCGGCCGCACCGGCGACGACCGCGGCGAAGAAGCCCACCGCGACCGTGGTCGACAGCGGCACCTGCGGGGCCTCCTTCTACGCCTCCGGGCAGGTCACCGCGAACGGTGAGGCGTTCAACCCGAACGAGTTGACCGCCGCGCACAAGACCCTGCCCTTCAACACCCGGGTCCGGGTCACCAACCCGGACACCGGCGCCTCGGTCACGGTACGCATCAACGACCGCGGCCCGTTCATCGCCGGCCGCTGCCTGGACCTGTCCCGTGCCGCGTTCGCCGAGATCGCCTCGCTGGACGTTGGCGCGTTCACGGTGCGTTACGAGGTGCTCGGCTGAGCCCGGTTTCCGTCGGCCGTCGGTCCGGCGCGGGGGTCCAGCCGGGCAGAACCGGCTAGGACGACGGGCCAGGTTCATTCACCTGTTCACGAGGATCAGGCATGCTGTCCCTCGTACGCACGCATCCCTCCCAGTCGGGTCGCGGCCCGCTGAACCCCGGATCCCGCGCCGGCCTCGGCGCGGCCGTCGTCCTGCTCGCGTTCGTCTGCGTGCTGGAGCTGGCCGACCGCAGCACCGTCCGGTTCGTACCGTTGGCCGCCGCCGCGCCGCTGCTGGCCGCGGCGGTCACCTCCTGGCGGGTGGTGCTGGGGGTGGGCGCGGCGGCGACCGTCGTCGGCGCGGTCTTCGCGCTGACCGAGCCGACCATGTCGGTGGTGGCTGCCGTCGGCGTGACCACGGTGGCGGTGGCCACCGTGCTCTCCGGGGTGGTGGCGGCGATCCGGCAGCGGCAGGCCGAGCAGCTCGTCGAGTTGTCGAAGCTCGCCACCGTGGCCCAGCAGGCGGTGCTCCGGCCGCTCGGCCCGCAGGTAGGCACGCTCGCGGTCGCCGGCCGGTACATCTCCTCCACCGCCACCGCCGAGATCGGTGGTGACCTCTACGAGGCGATCGACACCCCGTACGGCGTCCGCATGATCATCGGCGACGTGCGGGGCAAGGGGCTGGACGCGGTCCGGCTGGCCAGCATCGTGCTGGGCTCCTACCGGCACGTGGCGTTCGAGCGGGCGGATCTGCGGGCGATCGTGGCCGACCTGGACCGGGCGGTGGCCCGCAACGTGGGCGACGAGGACTTCGTGACCGCCGCCCTGGTGGAGGAGCGTGGCGGCACGCTGACCATTGTGAACTGCGGCCATCCGCCGCCGCTGCTGTTGCGCCGGGGCAAGGTGATCCCGCTGGAGCCGCCCGCCCCGGCACCACCGCTGGGCTTCATGCCGGTGGTCCGGACCCGGGTGGAGCGGCTCGAACCCGGCGACCGGTTGCTGCTGTTCACCGACGGGTTGGGTGAGGCGCGTCGGGACGGTGAGTTCTTCCCCACCGCCGACCGGGCCTGGCGGTTGCTCGGCCACGGCACCGTCGGCGACGGTCTGGCCTCCCTGGAGGCCGCGCTTGTCGAGTGGGTGCACGGCCAGCTCGACGACGACATCGCCCTGGTCCTGATGGAGTACGCCGGGCCGCGCAGCACTCGGGCCGTGGCGGTGCCGAGCTGGGAGGTGGGCGCCGCTGAGGCGTGAGCGTCCGCCTACCCACCGCGAGAAAATTCGGGTTGTCGCTGCCTACCGGTCGGTAATATAGTGTGGTTACTGATCGGTAACGCCTGTCCGGGAAGCGGGGCCAGCGGAACATGACCCACTACAAGAGCAACCTCCGGGACCTTGAGTTCAACCTGTTCGAGGTCTTCGCCGCGGATCGGGCGTTCGGCCAGGCGCCGTACTCGGATCTGGACGTCGACACCGCACGCAGCTTCCTCGCCGAGGTCGACCGACTCGCCCGCGAGGACCTCGCCGCCAGCTATCTCGACGGCGACCGCAACCCGCCGGTGTACGACCCGGCCACCCACACCGCACCGCTGCCGGAGTCGTTCAAGAAGTCGTACCAGGCGTTCATGGACTCCGAGTTCTGGCGGCTGGACCTCCCGGGCGACCTGGACGGCACCCCCGCCCCGCGTACCCTCTGGTGGTCGCTCGCCGAGATGGTGCTCGGCGCGAACGCCCCGGTCTGGATGTACGCCTCCGGCCCCTCCTTCGCCCACGTGCTGCACGTCGAGGGCACCGAGGAGCAGAAGCGGTGGGCGAAGTTCTTCATCGAACGGCAGTGGGGCTCCACCATGGTCCTCACCGAGCCGGACGCCGGTTCGGACGTCGGCGCCGGCCGGACCCGGGCGATCCCGCAGCCGGACGGCTCGTGGCACCTGGAGGGCGTCAAGCGCTTCATCACCTCCGGCGAGCACGACCTGAGCGAGAACATCGTGCACTACGTGCTGGCCCGCCCGGTCGGCGTCGAGGGCGTCGGCGGCCCCGGCACCAAGGGGCTCTCGCTCTTCGTGGTGCCGAAGTTCCACTTCGACTCCACCACCGGTGACCTGGGTGAGCGCAACGGCGTCTACGCCACCAACGTCGAGCACAAGATGGGGCTGAAGGTCTCCAACACCTGCGAGGTGACCTTCGGCGAGCACGGCGTACCGGCCAGGGGCTGGCTGCTCGGCGAGAAGCACGACGGCATCCGGCAGATGTTCATGATCATCGAGTACGCCCGGATGATGGTCGGCACCAAGGCCATCGCCACCCTCTCCACCGGCTACCTCAACGCCCTGGAGTACGCGAAGAACCGGGTGCAGGGTGCCGACCTGACCCAGATGGCCGACAAGACCGCGCCCCGGGTCACCATCACCCACCACCCGGACGTCCGCCGTTCGCTGATGCTGCAGAAGTCGTACGCCGAGGGGTTGCGGGCCCTGGTCTGCTACACCGCCTCCTGGCAGGACCGGGTGGCCATCGCCGAGGCGGCCGGTGACGAGCCGACCGTGGCCCTGGGCAAGCGGGTGAACGACCTGCTCCTGCCGCTGGTCAAGGGGGTCGGCTCGGAGCGCGCCTACGAGCTGCTCGGTCACGAGTCGTTGCAGACCTTCGGCGGCTCCGGTTTCCTCCAGGACTACCCGCTGGAGCAGTACGTCCGGGACGCCAAGATCGACACCCTGTACGAGGGCACCACCGCCATCCAGAGCCTCGACCTGGTCTTCCGGAAGATCGTCCGGGACCAGGGCAAGGCCCTGCTGACGGTGGCCGGCGAGATCCAGGAGTTCATCACCGCCGAGGGCGGCAACGGCCAGCTCAAGCAGGAGCGGCAGGCGCTCGGCAAGGCGCTCACCGAGGTGCAGAGCATCCTCGCCGTGCTGACCGGCTGGCTGGGCGAGGCCCAGGCCGGTGACACCCGCGCCCTCTACAAGGTGGGGCTGAGCAGCCGCCGGTTCCTGCTGGCGATCGGTGACGTGATCGTGGGCTGGCTGCTGCAGCGGCAGGCCGACGTGGCCCTGCGCGCCCTGGCCGGCGAGGTCTCCCCGACCGACCAGGCGTTCTACACCGGCAAGGTCGCCGCCGCCCGGTTCTTCGCCCGCGAGGTGCTGCCCCGCATCGGCGCCGACCGGCGGATCGTCGAAGGCACCGACCTGGACCTGATGGACCTCCCGGAAGAGGCCTTCTGACCGCTTCCACCCACCCTGGCCGGCGAGCTCCACCCACCCTGGCCGGCGAGCTCCGCTCGCCGGCCAGCGCGCTTCCGCTCTTTCCTGGATGTGGTGGACGTCCGCCCGTCCGCATCGCCTCTTTCCTGGATGTGGTGGCCTGATGGGGGCGTGGCGCGCTGAATCAGGGATGTGGTGACCTGATGTGGGTGTTGGCGCGCTGAATCAGGGATGTAGTCCGGTCAGGGCGACGGGAGACCACTGTTTCCTGGAAAGAGAGCTGCCGTCTGCCGTGGGGCGGTTCCGGGCGCGGTATCGGTGGGGCGCGGGCGGGTAGGGGCGGGACAGGTCGGGTATGCGGGGGTCGGCAGCAGACGAGCACGCCCGCAGGCCACCGCACGGGGGAGTGCAGCGCACATGGGTATTGGTAGCGGCATCTTCCTGATCGCCATCGGCGCGATCCTGACCTTCGCCCTCAGAGCCAACATCTGGTGGGTCGACCTGCGCGCGGTCGGCTGGGTGTTCATCCTGGCCGGGCTGGCCGTACTGCTTACCACGCTCTGGTTCTGGCAGGACCGGCGCAAGCGGGCCCGGACGCTGATCGTGGAGGAGAACCGGCTGTCGCACCCGACGGCGATGATGCCGCCACCGCCGGACCCGCCGCCGCCCACCGCACCTCCGTCCTGACCCGCCCGGCCGCCTGGCCGAGATGCCCGCCCGGCGCCTGGCCGAGGTGCCCGCCCGGCGCCTGGCCGAGGTGCCCGCCCGGCCGCCTGGCCGAGGTGCCCGCCCGGTCGCTTGGCCGAGGTGCCCGCCCGGTCGCTTGGCCGAGGTGCCCGCCCGGCCGCCCGGCCGAGGTGCCCGCCCGGCCGAAGTACCGGGCCGCTGCGGCCAGGCTGCGGGGATCAGTCGAGCAGGCGGTGTTCCCAGGCCCAGGCGGCGATCCCGGCGTTGGTGGCACCCCGGGCGACCAGCCGCGCCACCTCCAGCTCCCGTGGGGAGAAGGCTGCCCGGTGGGGCGCCGGCCGGGGTGGTCGGCGCGTTGAGGTGCCGCAGCAGTCGTACCGTGATCGAGGGGCTGATCAGCGCGTCGCCGGAGGCGGCGGCGCGGACCGTCTCCACCACGGAGTCCCCCGGGGACGCCGTAACCCTCGCTACGGCCTGATCGGCGCGCTGCTCGGCCTGCTGCTGGCGGGACCGTACGCGACCCTGGCGGTGCTGGCCGTCGGCGAGCACGCGCCGGTCACCTTCCCGACAGGACAGTTGCTCCTGGTGGCCGTGGCGTTGACGGGGGCGACCGCGCTGGCCGGGCTGTTGCCGGCAGACCGGGCCGCCCGGGTCAGCCCGGTCACCGCGCTGGCCGCCGGCGACTGAGCCGTCACCGGTTCCGGGGGGCCCGGCCGGCGGCCAGCGTCGACCAGGGTCCCCGGAACCGGTGCGTCGCCAGTTCGGCGGTACGCAGTTCGACCGGGACCCCGGCCGGATCCAGCAGGCCGGAGAGCAGCGACACCCCCGGGTTGTGGCCGACCAGCAGGACCGTGGTCGCCGTCGACGGCACCGTCCGGAGCAGCGCCAACAGGGTCTGTGGCAGGGCCTGGTAGATGCCGGCCTCGGCGCGGACGACCGGGGTGGCGCCGGCCGGGCCACCCTCCGGCGGATCGCCGGTCATCCCCACCGCCACGGACTGCCAGGTTTCCCGGGTCCGGCGGGCCGGTGAGCAGAGCACCACATCCGGCAGCAGGGTGTGCCGGGCCAGCCAGGCCCCGACGGCCGAGGCGTCGGTCTCGCCCCGGGCGCTCAGCGGCCGGTCGACATCCGGGACGCCCCGGGGCGATTCGGCCTTGGCGTGCCGCAACAGCAGCAGGGTGCGTTCGGTACCCGGGTCGTCCGTCATGGTGCCAGCTTGCCGGATTGGTGATCTCGATGCCGGGGTATGTCGATGGGAGCCGCAACCTCAGCAGTGGCCGCGGCGGTAGGAAACGCCAGCTGGACGCCAAGGAGGCGACAAGATGGGCATCGGTGGCAGTATCTTCCTCATCGCGGTGGGGGCGATCTTCGCGTTCGCCGTGGAGGCGAATCTCGGGTGGCTCAACCTGAGTGTCGTCGGCTGGGTGCTGATGCTCGCCGGGCTCGCCGGCCTGATCACCACCCTCTACTTCTGGAACTCCCGCCGCCGCCCGGTGGTCGCGGCCCCGGTCGCCGAGAACCGGGTGGTCACCGAGCGCGCCGTGCCCGTCCGCGAGCAGGTGGTGCGGGAGCACCGCGAGGTACGCGGCCCGGGCTACCCCGTCTGACCCGAACCACCCGGACCTCTCGGGGGACCCGCAACGACGCGGGTCCCCCGAGTGCTGTCCTGGGGTGTCCGGGACTCGGTCGAACAGGGACTCAGGCGAACAGGGACTCAGGCGGACAGGGTCTCAGGCGACAGGGTCTCAGGCGAACAGGGCGAAGTAGATGGCGATGTGGTGGCAGATCGCGGCCACCAGGGTGCAGGCGTGGAAGAACTCGTGGTGGCCGAAGACCGTGGGCCACGGGTTGGGCCGGCGCAGCGCGTAGCAGACCGCGCCGACGCTGTAGATCGCGCCGCCGACGGCCAGCAGCACCAGCGCGGTCACCCCGCCGACGTGCAGGATCGCCGGCAGCATCACCACCGACACCCAGCCCAGGGCCAGGTAGAGCGGGGCGGAGACCCAGCGCGGCGCGTGCGGCCAGATCAGCTTCACCGCCACGCCGCCCAGCGCGCCGCCCCAGACCAGGGCGAGCATCGCGGTCGCCGGTCGGGGCTCCAGCAGCAGGACGCAGAACGGGGTGTACGTGCCGGCGATGAACACGAAGATCATCGAGTGGTCCATCCGGCGCATCACCTGGTAGCCGCGCTCCGTCCAGACCCGACGGTGGTAGAGCGCGCTGGTGCCGAAGAGCCCGCACACGGTCAGGCTGTAGATGGCCGTGCTGACCAGTGGGGCCCAGCCTGGTCGGGAGGCCGCGATCGAGCAGAGGACGATGCCGCAGACGAGCGCGACGAAGAACGCGTAGGTGTGCAGCCAGCCGCGCATCCGGGGTTTGCCGATGTCGACCGGCTTCATGCGAAGCGGTGCGGAGGTGGTCACGACTAAAGGTTACGGCACCGTAGGTTACTTTCAGGTAGTGGCACCGGTCACGATGTTCGCGTCGCCGGATGCGGCAGGATGACGGGATGCGGATCCGACCCGTCGGCCGACACGCCCTGTTGCTCGACTGCGCCGACCCGGCACAGGTCGAGGCGTGGCGCGCGGAGCTGTGGCGACGCCGCCAGGGCGGGGAGCTGACCGCCGTCGAGATCGTGCCGGGGGCGCAGACCCTGCTGCTCGACGGGGTGCCCGACCCGCACCGCCTCGCCGCCCGGCTCACCGACTGGACCCCGGGCCCGGCACCCACCGCCGAACCGGATCCCACCAACGCCGGCACGCGGCCCACCACCGCCGAACCGGATCCCACCAACGCCGGCACGCAGCCCACCAGCGCCGGCACGCGGCCCACCAACGCCGGCACGCGGCCCACCAGCGCCGGCACGCGGCCCACCAGCGCCGAGCCGCAGCCCACCAGCGCCGGCCCGGGTGCCGGCTGGCTGGTCGAGGTGCCCACCGAGTGGAACGGCCCGGACCTCGCCGCCGTCGCGGAACACTGGCGGACCGGCGTACCCGAGGTGATCCGGCGGCTGACCGGCACCGAGTTCCGGGTGGCCTTCTGCGGCTTCGCACCCGGCTTCGCGTACCTGACCGGGCTCCCCGCCGAGCAGGCGGTGCCCCGACGGGCCACCCCGCGGACCCGGGTGCCGGCCGGCTCGGTGGCGCTGGCCGGGCCGTACGCCGGGATCTACCCGACCGAGTCACCGGGCGGGTGGCAGCTGGTCGGCCGCACCGACCTGCCCCTCTTCGACGTACACGCCGACCCGCCCGCCCGGCTCACCCCCGGCACCCGGGTCCGGCTGGTGTCCGCGTGACGTCGGCTCCCGCCGGGACGCTGACCGTGCTCCGGGCCGGCGCGTTGACCACCGTGCAGGACCTCGGCCGGCCCGGCTGGGCGCACCTGGGCGTACCCCGGTCCGGTGCGCTCGACCCGGGGGCGCTGCGGCTGGCCAACCGGCTGGTAGGCAACCCGGAGACGGCCGCCGGCCTGGAGATCACCCTGACCGGCTGTGAGCTGACCCTGTCCCGGGCCGGCACGGTCGCCGTCACCGGCCCGCCCGCGCGGGTCCGGGTCGGGAACCGGCCGGCGGACGTCGGCCTGCCGATCGCCGTACCGGCCGGGGTGCGGTTGCGGATCGGCCCGGCAGACCAGGGGGTACGCAGCTACCTGGCGGTGGCCGGCGGCCTCGACGTGCCACCGGTGCTCGGCAGCCGCGCCACCGACCTGCTCTCCGGCCTCGGCCCACCCCCGCTCCGCGACGGCGACCGGCTGCCCCTGGGCACCCCGGTCGGCGGCCCGGCCGGGGTCGACGTCACCCTCGGCCGGCCGGTGCCCGAGCAGCTGCGGCTGGACCTGCGACTCGGCCCGCGGGAGGACTGGTTCACCCCGCAGGCGGTGGAGCGGCTGCTCGGCACCCCGTACACGGTGGGGGTGCGGAGCAACCGGATCGGGGCGCGACTGACCGGCGCGCCGCTGCCCCGCGCGGTGGCCGGGGAACTGCCAAGCGAACCCCTGGTGCTGGGGGCGGTGCAGGTGCCGGCGGACGGCCAGCCGTTGATCTTCCTGGCCGACCATCCGACCACCGGCGGGTACCCGGTGATCGGGGTGGTGACCGACGTGACCGGGCTCGCGCAGGCCCGGCCGGGGACTACGGTGACATTCCATGGACCTCAACGCTGACCTCGGCGAGGGATTCGGGATCTGGCGGCTCGGCGACGACGAGGCGCTGCTCGACGTGATCACCTCGGCCAACGTGGCCTGCGGCTTCCACGCCGGTGACCCGTCCACCATGCGCCGGGTCTGCGCCGCCGCCGCCGAACGCGGCGTCGCCGTCGGCGCCCAGGTCGGCTACCGCGACCTGGCCGGCTTCGGCCGCCGGCACATCGCGTACGACTTCACGGAGCTGCGCGACGAGGTGACGTACCAGCTCGCGGCCCTGGACGGGTTCTGCCGGCTGTACCGGACCCGGGTGCGCTACCTGAAGCCGCACGGGGCGCTCTACCACGCGGCGGCCACCGACGAGACACAGGCAGCGGCGCTGGTGGCGGCGGTCAACGACGTCGACCACGAACTGCCGCTGCTCTGCTCACCCGGCTCGGTGCTGGCCCAACTCGCGGTCGGGGCCGGGCTGCGGGTGGTCGCCGAGGGCTTCGCCGACCGGGGTTACCTGCCCACCGGCGCGCTCACCCCGCGCACCCACCCCGGTGCCCTGCTCACCGACCCCGACGCGGTGGCCGCCCAGGCGGTCCGGCTGGCCACCGAGCGGACCGTCGTCGCCGTCGACGGCACCGTGGTCGCCTGCCCCGTCGAGTCGATCTGCCTGCACGGCGACACCCCCGGCGCGGTCGCCGCCGCGACGGCGGTACGGGCCGCGCTCACCGCCGCCGGGGTCACGCTCACCCCCTTCGCGTGAAAGGAAGGGCCCCTTCCTAACGCTTTCTGTACTAAAAGGGCCCCCTCCTTACACCTCAGGGGTCCAGGCCGCGCAGGACTAGCGGGAGCCGGGTGGGGGCACCGTCGACCACCCGGACCGGCACGCCCCAGTCCTGACGGGTGAGGTGGCAGGCCGCGTGCTCGACGTCCGCGTCGCAGGTCGCGGCCTGCGCCACCACCTGGAGCACCCCCTCGGCGACCGCCGGATTGACCACCAGCGGCCGGGACAGGTCGGTGCCGGTGCCCGCCCCGGAGAGCAGCAGCTCCGGTGGCGAGGCGGAGACCACCAGCCGGGTCGACGGTCCGTACGTCTCGTCGAGCTTCTGCCCCGGCGCGGGCGTGAAGACCACCTCCAGGGTGACCTCACCCGGAGCCAGGTCGGTGGGGCGGCGCTCGGTCCGGTGCCGGGGCCCGGCCACGGTGTCCGCGCCGGTCGCGGTGAGCGCCCCCGGGGCGAGCTGGGTCAGCCGGTGCGCCGTCGACTCGACCACGAGCACCGCGCCGTCGGCGGTCAGCACCAGGTCGCTCGGCTCGGCGAGCCCACCGGCCACCGTGCCGACCAGCCCGGTTGCCGGGTCGAACCGCCGGACCGCCCCGTTGTACGTGTCCGCCACCAGCACCGAACCGTCCGGCAGCGCGCAGACCCCGAGCGGATGCTGCAGAAGCGCCTGGTCGGCCGGCCCGTCCACGTGCCCGAAGTCGAACAGCCCCTGCCCCACCGCGGTGCTCAACACGCCGTCCTCGACGTACCGCAGGGCACTGGTCTCGCTGTCGGCGACCCACAGCCGGGTGCCGTCGGCGGAGGCGGCGAGGCCGGAGGGCTGGGCCAGCCAGACGTCCGGCAGCGGGCCGTCGCGCAACGCCTCCACCGTGGTGCCGGCGTACATTCCGGCGGTCCGCTTTACCGGGTCGAACCACCAGAGCTGGTGAATGCCGGCCATCGCCACGATCACCTTGCCGTCGTACCAGGCCAGGTCCCAGGGGGAGGAGAGGTCGACGGAGACCGCGTCGTGCGCGTGGTCGTCCACCGTGGAGCGCCACGGCCGGCCCGTCCCGGCCACCGTCGTCACCTCACCGGTGGTCAGCCGTACGCCGCGCAGCAGGTGGTTGACGGTGTCCGCGACGACCAGGTCGTACCCGGCCACCTCGGCGACGTGCCTCGGCAGCAGGCACAGCCCCTGCGGTTCGGCGAAGCTGGCCGCCTCGGCCGGTCCGTCGGCCCGCCCCCGCTGACCGCTGCCGATCACCCGGACCGGGGTCTCGCCGTCCGGCTCCAACTCGACCAGCCGGTGCCGGGCCGAGTCGGAGACCAGCAGGTGCCCGTCGGGCAGCGCCACCGCCTTGCCGGGGAAGCGCAGCGCCGTCTCCGGCTCGGCGGGCGGCACGTACGGGCCGTCGCCCCGGCGCAGGGTGCCCTTGGCCTCGTGTACCCCGATCAGCTCGTCGATCAGCCGGGTCAGTCCCTCGGCGTGACCCTCGCCGGCCATGGTGGCCACCACGTACCCTTCGGGGTCGACCACCGCCAGCGTCGGCCAGGCGCGGGCCGCGTACTGCTGCCACATGTCCAGCTCCGGGTCGTCGAGGACCGGATGGTGTACCCCGTACCGCTCGACCGCCGCCGCCAGTGCCGCCGGGTCCTTCTCGTGCTCGAACTTGGGCGAGTGGACGCCGACGGCGACCAGGACGTCGGCGTACTTCTGCTCCAACGGCCGTAGCTCGTCCAGGACGTGCAGGCAGTTGATGCAGCAGAACGTCCAGAAGTCCAAGATCAGAATGCGCCCGCGCAGGTCGGCGAGGGTGAGGTCCCGTCCGCCGGTGTTCAACCACTGACGGCCCTTGAGTTCGGGCGCACGGACGCGGGGCGAGGTAGCCATGCGATCAACCCTGCCACGCCACGGTGCACCCCGCCCGGCACCCCCGGCAACCCGCCGCCGGCCGGGCCCGCAATGCGAACGGCGCGGGTCCGGCGTCAGCGGTGGGTCACCGGGGGTGAGGCGGCTGGCCGGAGATCAACTATCGGTCACGGGCCCTTCGGCGCGGCCTTCCTGCTGCTTGCCTGTCCATACTGTTGTCCCTGCTGGGCGGGGGGCTGACCGCTGCCAGGGCCCTGCCCGGAGCCCCCGGCCGGGAAACTGGACTGCCGCATGGCCGCGGCCCTTGCGATTTCCCGCTCGACGTCAGTCGCAGTCTGGGACGTGTGGGTCTGCCGCGAACTGAAGGCCGCGGAAGGCTGCTGGCTGCTGCTCGCTCCGCTGGTCGGCCCCTGACCCGAGAAGGGGACCGGCGTGTACGCGGCCTGTGCCGTCTGCTGTTGCCTCAGGTCAGCGGCATTCTCCTGCTCGCGACGGGTCAGAAAGCTGCTGTAGACGTTGAGGCCATCGCTGGCCTCGTTCATCCTGCCGAGGTACCGCTCATCACGCTGCCTGTCGGACAGACTTCTGCCGTCGGACGGGTCGACGCCAGTCGCCGCGTACCAGCTGTTGCTTGCGCGGGCTCCCTGATAGGCATTCGCCAGCCTCTGCTGATCGTCGGAGTCGAACGGGTTGTAATTCGGCGGGCCGTGTGAAGGCATGTCGGACCCTCTCCAGTTCTTGGTCACCCTCCGTGGGTGACCGACCTCCTCGACTACGGTCCGGAGGCCCTGCGGTTCAAGAGGAACCGAGTCGATAGAGCGACGAACCTCACTGTTTATCCCGCCCGACACCGCAGCCGGGTCCGGCTCGTACGGCAGATGGGATGGACGCCGACGGGGGCTGCGGTGTCGCACCGCAGCCCCCGTGACGTGCCGGGTGGTTACTTGGCCGGTTTCAGGCAGAGCACCTTGTTCGGTACGTTGCCGCGCAACTCCGCGTGCGGCTGGCTCGGGTCGGCGCACTTGTCCTTGGCGTCGACCTTGGACACGATCGTGAAGGCGCCCTCGTCCTCGCAGTTGGCCGCGAGTGCCCGCTCACCGGACTGCTTGACGCAGGAGTTGACCGCCGGGTCGAAGGCCGCCGGGTCGTCACCGCCGCCGATCTTGCCCAACAGCAACAACAGACCCAGCGGTACGGCGAGGATCAGCGCCGCCGCGACCAGGACCGCTGCCAGCACCCGTCCGTTGCGGACCTTCGGTGCCGGCGCCTCGGGCTTCGGCTCGGTTGCCTCGGGCTTGAACGAGTCGAAGCGGCTCTGGTCCGCCTCGCTGCCACCGGTGGCGCCCGGCCAACCCGGCCCGGTCTGCTGTCCACCCGCCTGGTACGGGGGCGGGAAGGCACCCGGGCCCGGCTCGTTGCCCGGCACCGCGTGCTGCACCGCCGTACCACCGACCACCGGGGACTGCGGACCGCCGAAGCGGTCGTCGCCCTCCGGCGGGGCGTCGTGCGGCCGGGTGCCGTTCATCGGGCGCTTGACGCTGGTCGGCTCGCCGAACGACGGGGCTGCGGCGGGCGGGAAGGCCGGCGGAGCGGAGGTGGGGTGCGGCTCGCCGAAGCCCTGCGGGTGTGCGGTGGTCCGCTCGTGCTCGTCGAAGCGCGACTGCGGAGTCGGCCCGGGGCCCGGCCCGAAGCGGTCGGCACCTGCCCCGAACTGGTCCGGCCCCGGCCCGAATCCTCCGGAGCCCGGCTCGAGTCCGCCGGCTGCCGGCCCGAAGCCACCCGGGCCCTGGTCGGATCCGCCGGGGCCCTGGTCGAACTGGCCCGGCGCGCGGCCGTACGGCTCCGGACCCCGGTCGTGCTGCCCGGGAGCGGGGCCGAAGCGGTCGCCGCCCTGGTCGGCACGGTCCGCAGCCGGCGGGAAGCCCTGGCCGAACTGCCCCGGCGGCTGGCCGAAACCGCCCGGCCCCTGCTCGAATTGGCCCCGGCCCTGGTCGAACTGGCCCGGCCCCTGCGTGAAACGCCCTGTCGCCTCGTCGAACTCTCCCCGGCCCTGGTCGAACTGCCCGGCCGCCTGGTCGAACTGGCCCGGTCCCTGATCGGGTCGGCCCGGCCCGTCGTCGACCTGCCCACGGCCCTGGTCGAACGGGGCCTGGGCACCGTACGGGGCCGGCTCGGGGTCGCTCTGCTCGTCGCCTTCGGCGCGGGCCGGGCGACCGTAGACCCGGGGTTGGGGGACCGGCTGTCCGCCGGGCGGCAGCTCCTGGTCGGTCGGGGTGATGCGGCTGCCGGTCGGCACCGACGCGCTGGCCGAGACGCTGCCCTGGCCACCGGCCTCGTCGGCCTCGGCCGGTACGGCAGCCCGACCGCTGCCGGCCTCGACGGCGGCACGCGGGGACGGCACCAGCGGCCCCGCCGGGGGCTGGGACTGCTCCTGCGGGCTGTCGGCCGGCGGCCAGCCGCCGCCGGAGCCGTACTCGTGTCCGCCGGAGTTGCCCGGCTCGTAGGCCTGCGGGCCGCCGAACCCGGCCGGCGGGCCGAAGTCGGCCGGCGGTGCGGCGGCCAGGCTCGCCCCCGGTACCCGCTGCTCCTGACCCGGTGGCAGCGGCACGGCGTTCCCGGCCGAGATGCCGGGCCCCGGTGCCGGGCGGTACACCGGCGGTTCTTCGGGGCGGTCCGTGGCCTCGGCGGCGCGGTCCGGGCCGGCGTCGTTGCGGCCCCAGGCCTCGCCGGGGGCCCACGGCTCGGCGTCCGGCAGCACCGGTCGGTCGGCACCGGCCCACTGTGGTGGTTGTTCGGCCCCGCCGGCTCCCCAGGCGGCGGGTGGGGCACCCGGCACCGAGGCGCTGCCCCGGCCGGGTGGGGCAGCGCCGGGCGTCCACCCGGCGGGCTCCGGTCGGTCGTCCGGGGTGGGCTGGCCGCCCCAGCCGCCGGGCTGCGCGGATCCACTGGGCTGCCCGGATCGACTGGGCTGCGCGGAGCCGCTGGGCTGCCCGGATCCACTGGGCTGCGCGAAGTCACTGGGCTGCGCGGAGTCACCGGCCGCCGGCCACTGCGCCGGCTGGGATCGGTCGGCCTGACCGTCGTGGGGTGGCGACTGCCAGCCGGCCGGGGACTGCGGGGCCGGCGGTGCCCACGCCGCACCGGTGCCCTCGGCCGACGGTGGGGCCCAGGCGGCTGGCCGGCCCTGGTCGTCATCGGCGGGAGCCCAGCCACCCGATCGGGCGGGATCGTCCGATCCGGACGTGCCGGGGGCCCAACCGCCGGGCTGTGCCCTGGCCCCGGTGGTGGCCCTGGTCGGCTGGTCCCGGGTCTCGGCGTCGTTCGGCGCGGGCCAGTTGTCGTGGGTAGGTGCCGGCTGCTGCGGCACCGAGGCAGCACCCCGGGCACCCGCCGGCGACGGCGGCTGCTGGGCCCAGTCCGGTGTGGCCGGTGCCGCTGCCTGTGCCCAGGCGGGCTGGCCGGGCTCCGCCGGTGCCTGCGCCGGCGCGGCGGCCCAACCGGGGCCGGCCTGCTCGGGCGGCGGGTTGCCGGCCCAGGCCGGTTGGGGCTGGCCGGCCTGCTCGGACTGACCGGTGGCCCAGGCCGGTTGGGACTGCTGGCCGGCGGGGCCGCCCCAGTTGCCCGGCTCGCCGTGGCCCTGGGCGGCCCAGTTGGCGGTGGCGGGCTGGTCGTTCTGGGCGGCCCAGGCCGGGGCCGCCGGCTGGTTGGCCGGTGGCGGCGGGGCCCAGCCCAGGTCGGGAGCGTTGCCGTAGCCTTCGTGTTGTTGCGCTGGCCGGTCGCCGTACGGCGCCGGTCCGCCGGCGCCCGGCGACACCTCGTCCGGCTCTCGGCCGGGGTGGTGTGAGCCTTCGGACGTCATCGGTGCGCCTCCTCCATCATGTCGGCTGCCGGCGCCGGTCGGGTCCCGTCGGCGTGGCTGCCGGCGTCGCCAGCGGTCCCGGCCGCCCGGACTTCTCGCACCCTAGCCGGTGTCCGCCCGGGGCGACCGGCGAGCATCTAGCCGTCACTCCGCGTCGCCGGACCGTTTCGAGGAGCTTCTATCGGCTCGATCCGGGTCACCGGCCGCGGTGACGGCCGGGTCCCACCGTACCGGGCGCGCGCACCGAGGTGGAATCCCGGTGTCGACCGGAACGGATGCCGAAGACCCGCCCGGGAGGTCGGGCGGGTCAGTGCGTTGCGCGGTGTTGGAAAAGGGGTCGGGGGTTCAGCTCACGTGACGCTGAGCGATGGCGATGATCTCGTTGCGGACCGAGGGCGAGTTCGCGGAGCGCAGCGCGTGCTCGATGGCACGGGCGCGTCGGGTGGCGTCGCGGCGGTCGCGGATTCGCTTGATCATGCTCATGGTTCTCTCCTCCTGGCTTATTCGGTTGTCAGCCTGTCGTTGCCTCTATTCAAGCGCAGAACGCGGTAGGTTGCCATCGATTCTTAGGTGAGCTGCAACACCAGCCGAACGATCGAAGGTTCATCCCGTCTTTCGCCGACGTAACCGACTGCCAACGGCAACGGCCGGTGTGCCGGGGAGATCCCCGGGCACACCGGCCGTGGCGGGTGGTGCCGTGCTCAGGTCCAGGCGAGCAGGGCCGCCTCCGGGTCGCTGAGGAATTCACCGATGTCCCGCAGGAACTTCGACCCCAGTTCACCGTCGACGATCCGGTGGTCGAAGGAGAGCCCGAGGGTGGTCACCTGGCGGGGACGCACCTTGCCCTTGTGGACCCAGGGCATCTCCCGTACCGCGCCGAAGGCCAGGATGGCCGACTCGCCGGGCGGCAGGATCGGGGTACCGGTGTCCACCCCGAACACGCCGACGTTGGTGATGGTCAGCGTGCCGCCGGACATGTCCGCAGGTGAGGTACGGCCGGCCTTCGCCGTCTGCACCAGGTCGGTCAACGCGTCGGCCAGTTCGCGCAGCGAGAGCCGGCCGGCGTCCTTGACGTTCGGCACGATCAGGCCGCGCTCGGTGGCCGCCGCGATGCCCAGGTTGACGTAGTCCTTGACCACGATCTCGTCACCGGCCCAGGTGGAGTTGACCATCGGGTGGCGCTTGACCGCCAGCAGCACCGCCTTCGCCACCAGCAGCAACGGCGACACCCGGACGTCCCGCCACTCCCGGCGGGTCCGGAGCCGGTCCAGGGCCTTCATCGCCCGGGTCACGTCGACGGTCAGGAACTCCGTCACGTGCGGCGCGGTGAACGCCGAACGGGACATGTTCTCCGCGGTGAGCTTGCGTACCCCCTTGACCGGGATGCGCCGCTCCCGCTCCGCGCCGACGGCCGCGACCGCACCGGTGCCGGTCACCGTACCGGCGTCGGCCACCACGGCGGACGCCGTCGACCCGGCAACCGCGGCGGACGCCGTCGAACCGGCAACCGCGCGCTGGACGTCCTCGCGCGTGATCGAACCCGCCGGGCCCGAACCGGTCAGGGTGGCCAGGTCGACCCCGAGATCCCGGGCCAGCTTGCGTACCGGCGGCTTGGCCAGGACCGACGCCCGACCGTGACCGTTCGTCGACGCCGGGACCGTCGCGGCCGTGGTCGTCGAGGCGTCGGCCGTCGGCGCGGCGGTGACCGTCGGCGTGGCGGTGACCGGCGGCGGGGCCGTCGGCGTGGCGGTGACCGTCGGCGTGGCCGCCGGTCGGGGCACGTCGGTGGCCCGGGTCGGTGCGGCGGCGGAGTGGGGCGGGGCGGTGCCGCGCCGGGGGCGGCGCTTGGCCGCGGTGGTGCGCGGGCCGTAGCCGACCAGCACAGCGGTCCGGCCGCCCGGCGCGGGGCCGCCGATCAGACCCGGCTCGACCGGCTGGTCGGCCGGTGCCACCTCGACCGCGGCCAGCGAACCCGCCGACGGTGCCGGCAGGGCCGCGTCGGGCTGGCCGGTGGTCGACACCTCGGTCGGCTCCAGCGGCGGGGCGTCCGGGTCGGTGTCGATCGCGATGATCGGGCTGCCGACCTCGACCGTGGTCCCCTCGCCGTGGAAGATCGTCTGGACCCGGCCGGCCCACTTGGCCGGGATCTCCACGGCCGCCTTGGCCGTCTCCACCTCGACGATCGGCTGGTTCAGCTCGATGACGTCGCCCACCTTGACCAGCCAGGCGAGGATCTCGCCCTCGGTCAGGCCCTCGCCCAGGTCGGGCAGGTTGAACTCCTTGATCCGTGACATCCCGCTCACCAGCCGAAGGCGCGGTCGACGGCGTCGAGCACCCGGTCGAGGTCGGGAAGGTACTCCTCCTCCACCCGGGACGCCGGGTAGGGGGTGTCGAAACCGGTCACCCGCAGCACCGGGGCCTCCAGGGAGTAGAAGCACTCCTCGGTGATCCGGGCCGCGATCTCCGAACCCAGGCCCAGGTTGCCCGGGGCCTCGTGCACGACCACCGCCCGGCCGGTGCGGCGCACCGACTCGTAGACCGCGGTCAGGTCCAGCGGGGAGAGGGTGCGCAGGTCGATGACCTCCAGCTCGCGACCGTCCTCGGCGGCGGCGGTCGCCGCGTCCAGGCAGGTGCGGACCATCGGCCCGTAGGCGAGCACTGTCGCGTCGGTGCCGGGCCGCGCCACCCGGGCCGAGTGCAGCGGGTACGCCTGCGACAGCGGGACGTCCGACTCGACCGGACCCTTCTCCCAGTAGCGCCGCTTCGGCTCGAAGAAGACGATCGGGTCGTCCGAGGCGACCGCCTGCTGGATCATCACGTACGCGTCCTGCGGGTTGGCGCAGGTCACCACCTTCAGGCCGGCGGTGTGCGCGAAGTACGCCTCCGGCGACTCCGAGTGGTGCTCCACCGCGCCGATGCCCCCGCCGTACGGGATCCGGATGACCATCGGGATGCGGACCTTGCCCTGCGAGCGGTAGTGCAGCTTGGCCACCTGGGTGACGATCTGGTCGTACGCGGGGAAGACGAAACCGTCGAACTGGATCTCGCAGATCGGGCGGAAGCCGCGGATGGCCAGGCCGACCGCGGTGCCGATGATGCCGGACTCGGCCAACGGGGTGTCGATCACCCGCTGGTCGCCGAAGTCCTTCTGGAGACCGTCGGTGATCCGGAAGACGCCGCCGAGCTTGCCGACGTCCTCGCCCATGATGACGACCTTCGGGTCGTTCTCCAGGGCTTTGCGCAGGCCGGCGTTGAGCGCCTTGCCGAGGGTGAGCGTCTGCGTGGCCATCAGTGGGCGCTCCCCTCGAACGACTCCAGGTACGTGCTGAACTGCGCCCGTTGCTGGTCCAACTCGGGCGAGCCGTGCGGGTAGACGTGGTCGAACATGGTCACCGGTGCCGGGTCGGGCATGGCGAGCACCCGCTCGCGCAGGTGCACCGACTCGGCGCGGGCCTGCTCGTCGACGGCGGCGAAGAAGTCCGCGTCGGCGATCTGCTGCCGCTGGAGGAACGCCTTCATCCGGGCGATCGGGTCCTTGGCCTGCCAGGCCTCGACCTCGCTGGCGATGCGGTACCGGGTCGGGTCGTCGGAGGTGGTGTGCGCCCCCATCCGGTAGGTGTACGCCTCGATCAGGCTGGGGCCCTGGCCGAGCCGGGCGTTGTCGAGCGCGTGCCGGGTCACCGCGTACGTCGCCAACACGTCGTTGCCGTCGACCCGGACCCCGGGGAAGCCGAAGCCGGCGGCCCGCCGGTACAGCGGCACCCGGGTCTGCCGCTCCAGCGGCTCGGAGATGGCGTACTGGTTGTTCTGGCAGAAGAAGACCAGCGGGGCGTTGAAGACGCTGGACCAGACGAAGGCCTCGTTGACGTCACCCTGGCTGGTGGCGCCGTCACCGAAGAAGGCGATCACCGCCTCGCCGTCCTCGGTCCCGGTCTTGCCGTCCATCGTGACGCCCATGGCGTAGCCGGTCGCGTGCAGGGTCTGCGCCCCGATCACGATCGTGTACATGTTGAACTTGAACTCGTTCGGGTCCCAGCCGCCCTGGTCGACGCCGCGGAACAGGCCGAGCGGCATGATGGGGTCGATCCCCCGGCAGTAGAGCACCCCGTGCTCCCGGTAGGTCGGGAAGGCCATGTCCTGGGTGCGCAGCGCCCGACCGGCACCGACCTGTGCCGCCTCCTGGCCCAGCAGGCTCGCCCACAGGCCCAGCTCGCCCTGGCGTTGCAGGGCCGTCGCCTCGGCGTCCAGCTTGCGTACCAGTACCAGGTCCCGGTAGAGGCCGCGGTACTCCTCGTCGGTGAAGTCGACCCGGTACTCGATGCCGTCGGAGCCGGTGACGGCCTCGACCCGTTCGCCTTCCGGAGTGAGCAGCTGCACCAGTTCCGGGTCGCCGGTGGCGCGCTTCCTGGACCGTGGAGCGGCTCGTCGGCCACGGGCGGTGGCCCCGGGGTCTCCCTTTGCCATGCGTCTCTCCCTGTCATGTCGGTGCTGGCGGCGGGGGTCACCCGGCCGCACGACTGGTGCGACGGCCCGGCTGGCGCCGGACCGTCCTGGTTGCCGCGCCTGGCCCGGGTGGGGCTGCCGCACGGCGTGAGCCAGGCCCGGTGTGGCCGAACCCGACTCGGGAGCGCCGGCACCAACCGCGCCTACCGCGAGGGTGCGCGGAGGGTGTGGCTGCGTTGCCGTCGTGCTCCATAGTCGCAGAGAGGTGAGCGGGCACACAGTACGGCCGGCCCTCGATCGGGTTTACGGACCAGTTCGTGACACCCGCCTGAGCTGGGCCTGACACGACGAATTCCGGGTGTCGACACGCTGTGCGGGATAGCCAACCGAGCGTCACTGGTGCACCCTGATTGATGCGAGATGACAGCGATTCGAGGGTTTTTCCTATTTGGTGGTTGTCCTCCGGTTCGCCGGAGAGCGGACGAGGAGGATGCGGTGTCCGAGCATGGAGCGGGTCCCGGGTCGCCGCTGCTCGGCCGACACCGCCCGGCCGGTTACCGACGGGTGGTCGGCGTGCACCGGGCCACCGGCACGACCGGTCCCAGCCGGGGTTACCTGCTCACCGTCGCACTGCTCGCCGGTACGGCGTCGATGCCGGTTCTCGCCGCGATCAGCACCGGCTCGGCCACGATCGGCAGTACGGCCCCACCGGGCAGCGAAGCCCTGTTCATCCCGACGCCCTCGGCCGGGCCGGTGGTGATCCCCTGGCCGACGGCCAGTCAACCGGCGGTGACGCCGCCGCTGCCCGTCCCGGCAACGACCGCCACCGCCACGGCCGCCCCGGAGACTCCCGGGCCGCTCGTCCCGGTGGCCCCCGCGGCCCGCAGCGAGCCCGGCCGGCCGACGCCGCGCCCCTCGCCGCCGTCGAGCCCGGTCAGGCCGGCACCCGGACCGGATCCCTTCCCCGGCCACCCGTCGCCCGGCCCGACACCGCGTCCCTCACCGGCGCCGTCGCCCAGCCCCGCGCCGTCGCCCAGCCCGGCTCCCACCGCCACGTCGGGCCCACGGCCGGCACCGACCCCGTCCCGCCTGGTCGAGCCGACCGCCGCGCCGGGCGCGACCGCGCACCCCGATCCGGTGCCACCGGAGGAAGCGCCGGCCCCGGGTCCGGTGACCTCCGAGGCCCCTGCGGCCCCGGCCCCGTTGGCCTCCGAGGCACCCGCGGCCCCGGAGGCCTCCGGCCCGGTCCCGCCGACCCTGGCGGCACCAGTCCCGGCGGGGTCGGACGCGGAGGTGCACCCGGGTCGGGTCAGAAACCCTCGTCGGTGAGGCGTTGCCGGTTCGCCTCGATCCAGGCGTTCAGCGCGACCGGATCGTCCGGGTCGATGCCGTCGGCCATCAGCTGCGCCACCGCGGCGGTGGCCGGGCTGCGCCGCTCACCGGTGGAGTAGAGCCGGGCGAACTCCGGCACCATCTCCTCGATGGCCTCGTCGGTCTGCGTCGCCGCCCGCTCCGGCAGGGCGCGCTGGCGGGCCGCGTACCCGGCCCAGGCGCGCAGCACCCGGGGCAGCATGGCCGCGTCGTCCATGTCCAGCACCGCCCGCCGGTGCACCCAGTCGAGCAGGAACAACCCGGCGACCGCCGGGCTCCACCGCATCGGGTCGGCCTGCGGGAAGGTGGCCGCGTGGTCCAGCAGCAGGCTCAGGCAGAAGTGCAGCGAGGCCTGATCGGCGCCGTCGACAGCGTCCAGGCCGAACCGGGCGGCCTCCGGGCCGGCGAGGAACCGGCGTACCAGCTCGGTCCGCTCGGCCGCGGACAGCGGCTCCGCCGCGCCGGCGTCGACGGTGGTGTCGGTGTCGGTGTCGGGCAACAGGGCCAACCGGGCGCCGAACAACGCCCGGTCGGTGGCGAGGGAGCCCTCCCCGGGCAGCTCGGACAGCTCGTCGGTGATCGCCAGGTGGCGCCCCACCTCGGCACGCATCCGGGCCGGATCCTCCTGCCGGAACCAGGTCAGCTCGTCACCGGCACACATCTGCCGGACCTGTTCCAGGATCGGCGCGGCGGGGCTGCCGACGAAGACGTCCTTGGTGATTCCGATGTTGTGGTCGACCAGGGCGACCAGGGCGTGTTCCGGTCCGCCGGCGTCGTCGTCGTAGGCGAAGGTGGCCAGGTAGGAGGTCTGGTCGCCGTACACGTCGCCGTAGGCCCAGGTGCCGGTGAGATGCACCCGGCCGAGCTGGCCGGACCAGGTAGGCGCCTGGGCGCCGGGGCGGACCTTGGCGGTCCCCTCGGCGTCGGGAACCAGGGCGGCGAAGACCGCCCGGATGGTGGTCGCCGCCGCCGTGCGGCGACGGGAGGTGACGGTCAGGAAGCCGCCGACGAACTCTCGCACGGCGGTGTTCCGGTCGGTCTCGGCGATGGCGTAGACGCTGCCGAGCAGGGCGGTGCCGAGCATCTCGGCGTCGAGGGCACAGTCCAGCCTGGTCACGTCGCGGGCGGCGTGCAGTACCGCGTCGTAAGGGGTCTTTGGCGTGGCCATGCACCGAACCCTACGCCGCCGACGCGCCCGTGACACCGGTTGCCGACCCGCCCACCCGTCGACCGGGAGGGGTCAGCGACGGGTGGCGGCCCGCAACGCCGCGCCCGCCTCGGCGTACGACGCGAGCACGGTACGCACCGGCGAGACGACGTACTCCTCGCCGACCTCGGCGACCGCGGCGGTCAGCCGCTGCTCGGCGCGGTGCCGGGCCCGACCGGCGGCCCACCGGACGACCGGACGGGTCACCACCGCCACCAGCAGGCCGGCGAGCAACCCGCCCAGCAGCAACAGGGTCGGCAGTGGAACCGCACCCACCTGTGGATTGTCCAGCGGCGGCAGCCCGATCGCCCGCAGCCCGTAGCCGAGCACGAGCCAGCCCAGCCCGGCCACCGCGGCGAGGGTCACCAACCACTGCAGCCCGCCGACGACGCGCCACCAGAGCGGGCGGGAGTCCATGCCCAGGTCGGTGCCGGCGACCGCGCGGTCCAGCGCGTCCGGCAGGTCCGCCAGCCGGGACCGGGCGGCGCTGGTGACCGCGGCCGGCCAGGTACCCGGCAGCCCCTCGCCGGCCTGGTCTGCGACGGTCCGCACGGCCAGCCCCAGCGCGGACCGCTGGGCGGCGGTGGGGTCCGGCACCGAGGTGGCGGCCAGCGGCTTCTCCGCCGGTGCGTCGGTGTCCGTGCCGGCCGGGTCGGGCAGGTGCAGCCGGCGCAGCGGATCGGGGCGCAACCGGCGCCAGCCGCGGACCAGTGGCCAGTCCGTCGCCCCGCCGGCCCGATGCCGGTACGCCTGCCCGACCGCCTCGGCCACCACCGGCACCCCGGCCGTACCCGCCAACGCCCGGTGCAACGCCCGGACCGCCGTCTCGTCGGGCCCGGCGGCCGACCTGTCCGGACCGACCAGCTCGTCCAGCCCGGCCACCACCACGTCCACGTCCCCGGCGAGCCGGCGCAACACCGCCTGGCGCTCGGCCACGGTGCGTTCCAGGGCGGCCCGCAGGTCGTCCAGGCCGCCCGGATCGACAGCCGCGGTGGCCAGCAGCGGTACGCCGTCCAGCCGGTCGGTGTCGAGCAGCCGGCGCAGGTCGGCCATGACCCGGGGCAGCTCGGTCGGGGGCAGCCGGTCGGCCTGGTTGAGCACGACCACCGTGACGTCCTTGTGCCGGTGGAACTCGCGCAGGTAGCTGGTGTGGATCACCCGGTCGGCGTACTTCTGCGGGTCGACCACCCAGACCACGAGGTCGACCAGGCCGAGCAGCCGGTCCACCTCCAACTGGTGCGAGCGCTGCACCGAGTCGAAGTCCGGCAGGTCGAGCAGGACCAGTCCGTGCAGATCGGACTCGTCGTCACCGTCCAGCACGCTCTCCCGGACGAACCGGTGGCGGGGCAACACCCCCACCCAGTCGAGCAACCGGTTCGCGCCGTCCAGCGGCCCCCAGACACAGGCGTGTGCCACACCGGTGGTGGGACGCCGCACCCCGACCGGGGAGAGACTCATCCGGGCGAGCGCGTTGAACAGGCTCGACTTGCCACTTCCGGTGGACCCGGCAAGCGCGACCACGGTGTGGTCCCGGGACAGCGCGAGCCGGGTGCCGGCCCGCTCGACGAGGGTGTGCGCGGGCACGAGCTGGCTGTCCGGCAGGTGACCGTCGACCGCCGTCAGGAACCGGCGGACCGCGTCGAGTCGCGTGAGCAGCTCGTCGGCGTCGACCCGCTGGTCACCGCGGAACGCCTGCCGCATCCGACCCACGATGTCGGTCACGGACCGAACCTCCTCGCGCTCACGGATTGAGCCTTTCGTCGGCCAGCCCGCTGTGCTGGCGGTTGATCTCGACCCAGGCGGCCGCGCCGCGTAGCTCCGCGGCGGTCGCCGGGTCGGGCCGGGCCTCGGCGGTCCGCGCGAGGTAGCGGGCCGCCTCCTCGTCCAGCAGCGTGCGGACCCGCTCCAGCAGGTCGGCCCGTGCCTTGGCGGCCAGCGTACGCACCGCCTGGTCACCGAAGATCGCCTGGAGCACGGTCTGCGCGGCGACGGTGGTGCCGGCTCCGGCGGCCACCTCGGCGCCGGTCGGGATGAAGGCCGTCGAGGCGAAGACCGCGATCATCACCGCCAACCCGGTCGCGTTCACCGCGTACGCGGCCGTACGGGCCACGAAGCGCCGGTCACCGCCCTCCTCGCGGACCAGCTCCAGCACCCCCCGCTGCCAGTCCCGGACCAGCCGTTCGGCACGCTCGGAGAGGTCGTCGGCGGGGTGGGCGAGCCCGGGTTCGAGCAGTGCCGCCCCGGCCGGATGGGCCCGCCACGCGGTGTGGGTGTGCTCGGCGGCCTCGGCGGCCACCCCGCGGAGCAGCGTGACCAGCTGCGACTCGATCGCGGTACGCAGCTCGGCGGCGGGTGCGGGTCGGCCGGTGACCGCCGCCACCACCCGGTCGCGCAACCGCCCGATCCGGGCCTCCAGGGTGCGGAAGAACTCGCCGGTGCCGACGAACTCCTGCCACCGGGCGAGCACCTCACCCCGGAGCAGCCGGCCGTCCCGCAGCCCCTGCTCGACGGTGCGGTGCGCCCCCCGGTACGCGGCGTCGACCCGGTCGTCCAACGCGTCGGCGGCGGCGGTCTGCTCGTCGGCAGCGGCGGCGAGGCCCTCGACGGTCGGCAGCAGGGCGGCCAGCGCGCCGTCCAGTGTCTGCCGGACCACTGCGGCGCGGGCCTCGGCGTCGGCGGCGAGTCGGGCGAACCAGGTCGACAGCGGGGCGGTGGCCCAGTCGGGCAGCAACCCCTGCCCGTCGACCTGGGTCTCCGGCAGGACGAACAGGGGCGCGGCGGCCAGGTCCTGCTCGGCGAGCATCTCGGCCAGGTGGGCGCCGACCT
Source organism: Micromonospora yangpuensis (assembly GCF_900091615.1). Classification (NCBI taxonomy): domain Bacteria; kingdom Bacillati; phylum Actinomycetota; class Actinomycetes; order Micromonosporales; family Micromonosporaceae; genus Micromonospora; species Micromonospora yangpuensis. Next base: position 268,883 of record NZ_FMIA01000002.1, read on the forward strand.
CGTCGGTCGCCTCCGGCGGCACCCGGTCGAGCACCATGGCGATGGCCGCTCCCCGGCCGCGGGCGCTGCGCAGCAGCTCCCAGGGGACCGCGTCGGCGTACCGGGCGGCGGTGGTGACGAAGAGCCAGAGGTCGGCAGCGGCGAGCAGCTGGCCGGCCAGGGCCCGGTTGGCGTCGACCACCGAGTCGATGTCGGGGGCGTCGAGGAAGGCCAGGCCCGGCGGGAGCGCGGGCGCGGCGACGATCTGCAGGGTGCCCGGGTCCTCGCTGGGCTCGTTGGTCCGGGTCAAACCGGGCAGCAGTTCACCCCGGCGGAACCAGCCGGAGTCGGCCGGGTTGCAGACCAGCACCGGGGACCGGGTGGTCGGGCGGAGCACCCCGGCGGTGCTCACCCGGGCCTGCACCAGGCTGTTGACCAGGGTCGACTTGCCGGCGCCGGTGGAGCCCCCGACGACCACGAGCAGAGGTGCGTCGAGCCGGCTCAACCGGGGCAGCAGGTAGTCGTCGAGCTGGTCGGTCAGCGCGGTGGTGGTGCGTCGGGCCGGCTCCGCCGAGGGCAGCTCCAGCGGGAAGCGGGCGGTGCTGATCGCCAGCCGCAGATTGCCGAGCGCGGCGGGCAGGCTGCCGTCCGCGCCGAGGTCAGGAGGGATCTGCACGGCATCCGGTTGCCCGGGGCGGGCCACGGTGGTGGGCGCGCCGGACTCTGTGGCGGGATCGCCGTGCGGAATCACCGCTAAAGCGTGCCCGACCGATGCAACAGAAGACAACCGGTGGGTAGCCGAACGTCGGGTTGCGTCGGGTCGGCTCAACCCGGATTTGACGAATGGCGTGAGCGTGGCACTATTGAGTCACGTTCACTCAACTTGACGCGGGTGCACTCCCGTCACCTGCTCCAACGGTATGAAGCGAGGAAGCGAACATGGCACGTGCGGTCGGTATCGACCTCGGCACGACGAACTCCTGCGTCAGCGTTCTCGAGGGCGGTGAGCCCACCGTCATCGCCAACGCTGAGGGCTCGCGGACGACCCCGTCGATCGTCGCGTTCGCCCGCAACGGTGAGGTGCTCGTCGGTGAGGTCGCCAAGCGCCAGGCGGTGACCAACCCGGACCGGACCATCCGGTCGGTCAAGCGGGAGATCGGCACCAACTGGTCCGTCGACATCGACGACAAGAAGTACACCCCGCAGGAGATCTCGGCGCGCACGCTGATGAAGCTCAAGCGGGACGCCGAGGCGTACCTGGGCGAGCAGATCGCCGACGCGGTGATCACCGTCCCGGCCTACTTCAACGACGGCCAGCGGCAGGCCACCAAGGAGGCCGGTGAGATCGCCGGCTTCAACGTGCTGCGGATCGTCAACGAGCCGACCGCGGCCGCCCTGGCGTACGGGCTGGACAAGGGCTCCAAGGAGCAGACCGTCCTGGTCTTCGACCTCGGTGGGGGCACCTTCGACGTCTCCCTGCTGGAGCTGGCCGAGGGGGTCATCGAGGTCAAGTCCACCAGCGGTGACAACAACCTCGGTGGTGACGACTGGGACCAGCGGATCATCGACCACCTGGTGAAGACCTTCCGGGGCGAGCACGGCATCGACCTCGGCCAGGACAAGATGGCGCTGCAGCGGCTCCGGGAGGCTGCCGAGAAGGCCAAGATCGAGCTGTCGGCGGCCACCACCACCAACATCAACCTGCCGTACATCACGGCCGGCTCCGCCGGCCCGCTGCACCTGGACGTGACGCTCAGCCGCGCCGAGTTCCAGCGGATGACGCAGGACCTGCTGGATCGCTGCAAGGGCCCGTTCGAGCAGGCGATCAAGGACGCCGGCATCAAGCTGGCCAGCGTCGACCACGTCATCCTGGTCGGTGGATCGACCCGGATGCCCGCCGTGACCGACCTGGTCAAGCAGCTCACCGGCAAGGAGCCCAACAAGGGCGTCAACCCGGACGAGGTCGTCGCCGTCGGCGCCGCCCTGCAGGCCGGTGTGCTCAAGGGCGAGGTCAAGGACGTCCTGCTGCTCGACGTGACCCCGCTGAGCCTGGGCATCGAGACCAAGGGCGGCATCTTCACCAAGCTGATCGAGCGCAACACCACCATCCCGACCAAGCGCTCCGAGGTCTTCAGCACCGCCGACGACAACCAGCCGTCCGTGCTGATCCAGGTCTTCCAGGGTGAGCGGGACATCGCGGCCTACAACAAGAAGCTCGGCACCTTCGAGCTGACCGGCCTGCCGCCGGCGCCGCGGGGCGTGCCGCAGATCGAGGTCACCTTCGACATCGACGCCAACGGCATCGTCAACGTGCACGCCAAGGACCTGGGCACCGGCAAGGAACAGAAGATGACGATCACCGGCGGCTCGTCGCTGCCGAAGGACGACATCGAGCGGATGCGCCGGGACGCCGAGGAGCACGCCGACGAGGACAAGCGTCGCCGCGAGGAGGCCGAGGCCCGCAACGTGGCCGAGGCGCTGCAGTGGCAGACCGAGAAGTTCCTCGCCGAGAGCGGTGACAAGCTGCCCACGGAGAACCGCGACCAGATCAACGAGGCGCTCGGCGAGCTGCGTGGCGCCCTCGGCGGCACCGACATCGAGAAGGTCAAGTCGGCGCACGAGCGGCTGGCCAAGGTCTCCCAGGAGGCCGGCGCGCTGCTCTACGCCCAGCAGGCCGAGCAGGGCCAGCCGGGTGCCGAGGGCCCGGGTGGGCCGGGCGGACCGGGTGCCGGGCCGGCCGGCGGCGCGCAGGCCGGTGGCACCAACGCCGGGCCGGCCGGTGGCGCGGACGACGTGGTCGACGCGGAGATCGTGGACGAGGACAAGAAGTGACAGCCCGTCCCCGCCACGTACGCACCGCACAGGGATCGAGGTAGCCGCGATGACGGATAAGCCACGAGCCGCCGACCCGGAGACCACCGGGTCGGTGCCGGGTGGCTCCGCGCCCGGCCGGCACGCCGCCGCCGAGCCGCAGGTCGTCAGCCCGGACAGTCAGCAGAACGACGAGGTCGAGCAGGAGTCGGCGGCGACCGACGCGAGCGCCGACGTCCCGGCCGACGGCCTGGTCGAGGAGGCCGAGGTCGTCGTCGACGAGATCGAGGTCGAGGAGGCCCCGGCCGGGCCACCGGTGGTGGACGCCCCGGCCCAGCCGGCGGAGAGCACCAAGCCGGCAGCGGAGAGCAAACCGGCGGCGGAGAGCAAGCCCAAGGACGCCGCGCCGGCCCTCGGCGCGGAGCTGGCGGCCCTCCGCTCCGACCTCGACGAGCGGACCCGGGACCTGCAGCGGGTGACGGCGGAGTACGCCAACTACCGCAAGCGGGTGGACCGGGACCGGGGCGTCGTCCAGGAGCAGGCCACCGGTTCGGTGCTGGCCGGGCTGCTGCCGATCCTGGACGACCTGGACCGGGCCCGCGAGCACGGTGACCTGGTGGGTCCGTTCGGCGCGGTGGCCGAGCAGCTCACCACCGTGGTCGGCAAGCTCGGGCTCACCCCGTTCGGCGAGCAGGGTGACCCGTTCGACCCGACCCGGCACGAGGCGGTGGCGCACCAGACCTCCGCCGACGTCACCGAGCCGACCTGCGTGCAGATCATGCGTCGGGGCTATCTGCTCGGCGAGCGGCTGCTGCGGCCAGCGCTGGTCGCGGTCGCCGACCCGGAATAGTGCGAATCCGTGGCCGGGTCGTCCCGTCCGTCGACGATCGGCGGGCGGGACGACCGGGCCACGCCTGGCAGGGGGTGGACCGGTGAGTTCCAAGGACTGGATCGAGAAGGACTTCTACGCCGTGCTGGGCGTGGACAAGTCCGCCTCCTCGGACGAGATCAAGAAGGCGTACCGGAAACTGGCGCGGGAGTCGCACCCGGACCACAACCCCGGTGACACCAGGGCCGAGGAGCGGTTCAAGGCCGCGTCCGAGGCGTACAACGTGCTCTCCGACGACAACCGCCGTCGGGAGTACGACGAGCTGCGTGCCCTCTTCGGCTCCGGCGCGTTCCGGCGTGGAGCCCGTACCGGTCAGCCCGGTGGCACCCCCTTCGACGTCTCCGACCTCTTCGGTGGCGGCGCGGGCGGGGGTGACCGGCGCTTCGGCGGGGCCGGCGGCGGTTTCTCCGACCTGTTCACGTCGATCTTCTCCGGTGGTGGGGCCGGCGGTGGGCCGGGTCGCCCCGCCGGGCCGGCCCGGGGCCGCAACGTCGAGGCCGAGGTCGCCCTGGACTTCACCGATGCGGTACGCGGGGTGACCATCCCGTTGACGTTGCGCTCGCCGGGGGTCTGCGACACCTGCCACGGCAACGGCGCCAAGCCCGGCACCCAGCCACGGACCTGTCCGGTCTGCCACGGGGCCGGGACGACCACCCGCAACCAGGGTGCGTTCAGCTTCGCCGAGCCGTGCCGCAACTGTCAGGGCGTCGGCACCGTCGTCGAGGAGAAGTGCCCCGAGTGCCAGGGCACCGGCGGCGTGACGAAGACCCGTACGTTGAAGGTCCGGTTCCCCGCCGGGGTGGCCGACGGCCAGCGGATCCGGCTCAGTGGCCGGGGCGAGGCCGGTGAGCGTGGCGGCCCGGCCGGCGACCTCTTCGTACACGTGAAGGTCCGGCCGGACGAGTTGTTCGGGCGTACCGGGGACGACCTGACCCTGACCGTGCCGATCACGTACGCCGAGGCGGTCCTGGGCACGGACCTGCGGGTGCCGACCCTCGACGGGGTGGTGACGCTACGGGTGCCACCGGGTACGCCGAGCGGGCGGGTGCTGCGGGCCCGGGGCAAGGGGGTCAGCCGTCGCGAGGGCCAGGCCGGCGACCTGCTGGTCACGCTGGACGTGGTGGTACCGGCGAAGGTGTCCGACGAGGCGCAGGCCGCCCTGCGGGCGTTCGCCGAGCAGACGCCGCCGGCCGGGCGGGAACATCTCGACGCGCGGGTACGTCGCTTCGGGTAACCGTGGAGTGCATGCGGAGGTGAGCGGGATGTCGGACGAGTTCGCCGGTTCGGGCGACCCTGCCTACGAGGCCAAGGTCCTGATGATCTCGGTCGCGGCGCGGATGGCGGGGATGCACCCGCAGACGCTGCGCCAGTACGACCGGCTGGGGCTGGTGCAGGCCGGGCGGGCCGCCGGTGGCGGTCGGCGGTACAGCGTCCGGGACGTGGTACTGCTCCGTGAGGTGCAACGGCTCAGCCAGGACGACGGGGTCAACCTGGCCGGGATCAAGCGGATCATCGGCCTGGAACAGTTGCTGGAGCAGGCCCAGCAGCGGCTGGCCCGGATGGAGGCGGAGCTGGACGCCGCGTACCGGCGGGTGGCCGAGCTGGAGTCGCTGGCCCGCTTCCCCGGTCGTGACCTGGTCCAGACCACCCGGTCCTCGACGGCGCTGGTGGTCTGGCGGCCCCGCCGCAACCCGGACCGCTGAGCCGGCTGCGGTTCGGTCGGATCCCCGGCGCGGTCAGTCCACCCCGTCTAGCCTGTGACCAGGTGTTGTCCGCCCGATCTGGGCCCTTGGTGAGGGGGAGTAGTGACAGGAGCGGCCAAGAAGGTGGCGCAGGCGGCGGAGGACCAGCTCGACCGGGTCGCCGAGGGCGTCCGCGAGAAGTTCGACGAGATCACCGACGCCCGGCTCTCCGGTCGCACCGACCGGGCCGCCGGCCACCGACCGCAGTCGGGCCAGGACGCCGGCCACCGGCCGCAGTCGGGCCCGGATGCCGGGCAGCGGTCGGACGCCGACCAGGGTGCCGAGCGGGCGAAGCCCCGACCGCCGGCTGGTGGCGGCGCGGATCGTCGTCCGCCGGCCGGTGGCGGCGCGGACCAGAACAGCGAGCGCGGCCGGCCGGAGCGCCGGACCGAACGGCACGGCCGGTCGATCGGCTGACCGCCGCACCAGGCCGGTCACCCGGCTCGGTCGCTCCGGCTCGGTCGCTCCGGCTCGGTCGCTCCGGCTCAGGGCCGCGAACGGGCCGGGACCCACGGGGGGTCCCGGCCCGTTCGCTGGCTGCGGGTCGCGGGTGCGTCGGCGGCTCAGTCGAGTCGGCGGTTCTCCCGGACCAGACCGCCCTCACACCAGTCCCGGTAGACGAAGAGGGTCGGGCGGGCCAGCAGCACCCGCGAGTTGTGCGCCCAGGTGCGCATCAGCTCGTCGCCGGAGCGCTCGGCCTGGTCGACCAGCTTGCGGAACCGGCGCCTCGGGTGGGCCCGGAAGCCCGTCCGGATGCCGTCGGCGGCGTAGATGTAGAGGCAGTGCAGGGCGAACCGGCGGGCCGGACAGGTCGGATCCATCGCCAGGTCGAAGAGGGTCGTCACCAGCCGGTCTCCGGCGACCAGCAGGTCCCAGTCCTGCGGCATGCTGGTCAGCGGCACCGAATCGGGTTGGTACGCCCAGGCCCGCAACTCCGCGGGGGACGGGTCGACGGGGTTGGCGAAACCGGAGAAGCTCGATTCCTGCACGCTCAACCGGCCAACCTTCCGCATCGCGCCCGCGCCGGCACCGGCCGGCCCGCAGGCCCCCTGGGCTGCTGGGGCGACACGTTAACGCGGTACCGGTGACCTGCGGTAGCCCCTTGCTGGGAGATTTCGGCAACCGTCGGTCCGACCGGACCGGCCGTACGGGCAAGCCGCCTGGACACGGTGCCGAAGGTCACGCCGGTGAGGTGGCCGCCGGCGTCGGCGACGGCACCGGGATCCCGGTGCCGCCGGTCGCGGCGACGCGGGCCTGCCGGAGCGACCCGGGCCGGTCCCCGTCGCTCAGTCCGGGGTGGGTAGCGGCGGTCCCTCGGGGGTGGGGACCGGCCTGGCCAGCCGGGCCGCCGACCGCTGGCGCAGCCACTGCTTGAACCACGCCAGGTCAGGCAGTCGGGCCAGCATCGGCCCGGTCACCACCGTGATCAACACGTACGCGGTGGCGAGCGCCGTCAACCGGGGTTCCACCGTCCCGGCGGCGACCGCGAGCCCGGCGATGACGATGGAGAACTCCCCGCGTGGCATCAGGGCCAGGCCGGCCCGCCACCGGCCGGGCTCGGCGATGCCGACCCGCCGGGCGGCCAGGTACCCGGTGAGCAGTTTGGTCCCCATGGTGACCACGGCCAGGGTGAGCGCGGGCAGCAACACCGGCGGCATCTCCCGGGGGTCGGTCACCAACCCGAAGAAGACGAAGAAGACCGCGGCGAACAGGTCCCGCAGCGGGGAGAGCAACTCGGTCGCGTGGTGCGCCACCGGCCCGGACAGGGCGATGCCCACCAGGAACGCGCCGACCGCCGCCGACACCTGTAGCTTCGCCGCGATGCCGGCGACCAGCAGGGTGAGCCCGAGCACCCCGAGCAGCAGCGCCTCCGGGTCCCGGGCCGACAGCGCCGCGGAGATCCACCGGCCGTACCGGATGGCGACGACCAGGACGACCATCACCGTGCCCGCCGCGACGGCGAGGGCCAGGCCGCCCCGGACCAGGCCGACGCCGGCCAGCAGCGCGGTGAGCAGCGGGAGGTAGAGCGCCATCGCGAGATCCTCGATGACCAGCACCGACAGCACCACCGGGGTCTCCCGGTTGCCGACCCGACCCAGGTCGCTGAGCACCTTGGCGATCACGCCGGAGGAGGAGACCCAGGTGATGCCGCCGAGCACCACCGCGGCCAGCCAGCCCCAACCGAGCAGCAGGGCGAAGGCGACCCCCGGCGTCGCGTTGAGCACCGCGTCGATCAGCCCGGCCGGGGCGGCCGACCGCAGGTTGCCTACCAGTTCGTTGGCCGAGTACTCCAGGCCGAGCATGACCAGTAGCAGGATCACGCCGATCTCGGAGCCGACGGCGATGAACTCCTCGCTGGCGGTCAGCGGCAGGATGCCGCCGTGGCCGAAGGCCAGGCCGGCCAGCAGGTAAAGGGGGATCGGGGAGAGCCCGATCCGGCGGCTGAGCCGGCCGAGCAGGCCAAGGCCGAACAGCAGGGCGCCCAGCTCGACGAGGAGCGAGGTCTCCGCCGGCATCCGGCTCAGCCGTCCGGGTCACTGTCGGCGAAGATGGCGGTCACCCCGTCGAGGCCCTGTCGGGTCCCGACCACGACCACCACGTCACCGGCCGCGAAGCAGAACGAGGGGACGGGCGAGACGATGACCTCGCCGTGCCGTAGCACCGCGACGATGGAGGCACTGGTACGCGTCCGTGCCCTGGTGTCGCCGAGCAGCCTGCCGACGTAGGCGGAACCGGCCGGAATGGCGATCTGCTCGGTGAGCAGCCCGGCGGCCTGCTCCCGCAACCCGGCGAGCTGGCCCAGCATCAGCGACGCGCCGAGAATGTCGGCCAACGCCTCCGCCTCGTCGTCGGTCAGCGGGATGTCCGCCTGACACGCGTCCGGATCGTCCGGGTCGTAGAGGACCAGGTCACGGCGGCCGTTGCGGTGGGAGACCACCCCGAGTCGGCGACCGGACTCCGTCACCAGGTCATGACGCATGCCGATGCCCGGCAGCGCGGTCTGTTCGACGCGTACTCGCACCAGCCCACGCTACTCCGCTTCACCGAAGCTCTCCGCCCCTCGTTCTCGTCGACCGCGCGGGGGCTCGGCGGAGGGCACGGTCAGACGGTCACGACCACCTTCGCCCGGGCGTGTTCGCCTTCGAGGTAACGCAACGCCTGCGGCACCTCGGACAGCGGGTAGCTGCGGTCGACGACCGGGACGAGCCGGCCGGCCTCGGCGTACCCGCGCAAGGTGTCGAGGTGCTGGCGGCCGGGGACCGTGTCGAGGACGACGATGCGCTGTCGTACGAAGGGTGCCAGCAGTCGTCCGCGGGTGAGGAGCCAGACCGGTCCGACCAGACCGCCGCCGCGGTACACCCCGCCGCCGGAGAGCACCAGGGTCCCGGTCGGGGCCAGCACCCGGCGCAGTGCGGTGAGGGAGCGGTTGCCGACCAGGTCGAACACCACGTCGTGGCGGCCCGGGCGGCGGGTGAAGTCGTCGCGGGTGTAGTCCACGACCTCGTCGGCGCCGAGCGAGCGGACCAGGTCGACGTTGCGGGTGCTGCACACGCCGGTCACCCTCGCGCCGAGGGCCTTGGCCAGTTGGACGGCCAGGGTGCCGACGCCGCCCGAGGCGCCGTTGATCAGCACGTGCTGGCCGGTCTCGACCCGCCCGGCGGCACGCAGTCCCAGCAACGCGGTGACCCCGGCCAGCGGCAGGGCGGCGGCCTGCTGCGGCGTCAGGTTCGCCGGCTTCGCCGCGACCAGTGTCTCGGGCACGCAGACGTACTCGGCGAACGCGCCGTTGGCGTCACCGAGGTCGCCGAAGACCGCGTCGCCGGGGCGTACCTGCCGCACGTTGCTGCCGACGGCCTCGACCCGACCCGCGAAGTCACGGCCCCGGATGCGTGCCCGCGGCGCCGTCCGCCCCAGGGCCAACCGGGCCAGCCGTGGATCGCCCCGCACGACATGCCAGTCGTACGCGTCGAGCGCGGCGGCCTCGACCCGCACCAGCACCTCGTGGGCGGCCGGCACCGGCCGGTCGACGTCGGCGAGGGTGAGTGTCTCCGGTGGTCCGTACCGGTCCTGCACTATCGCCCTCATCTGCCCCTCCTCGATGTGTACGGCGTACACCGACTGTCGAAAGGGTAAGTGTACGGCGTACACAGGTCAAGGTGGTTAGGGTTTTGACCGTCGACGGAGGACGGGGACCTGAGATGGCTGAGCAGACCGAGACGCTGCGCCGGACGCCGCTGAGCAGGGATCGGATCCTGCGCGCCGCCGTCACCCTCGCCGACGGGGCCGGCATCGAGTCGCTCAGCATGCGCAACCTCGCGCAGGAACTGGGCGTCGTGCCGATGGCGCTCTACCGGCACGTGGCCAACAAGGACGAACTGCTCGACGGCATGATCGACCTGGTCGTCGGCGAGATCAGCCCCCCGGCCGCCGGCGTCGACTGGAAGCCGGCAGTGCGCGGACGCGTCCTCTCCGCCCGCCAGGTGCTGCTCCGCCACCCCTGGGCGTCGCTCGCGATCGAGTCGCGGAACATGGCGACGCCGGCCGTCCTCGCCTACCTCGACTCGGTGGTGGGAACCTTGCGGGCCGGCGGCTTCTCCGCCGACCTCACCCACCACGTGATGCACGCGATGGGCAGCCGGGTGCTGGGCTTCAGCCAGGAACTCTTCGACGCCGGCCGGCGCGCGGGCCGCTCCGGTGCGGTCGACCCCGAGCCGTCGATGGCCCTGCCGCCGGAGGTGGCGGCCCGGTTCCCGCACCTCGCGGAGATCGCCACGGCCGCGTCACACGAGGACGCCTCGGTGGTCGGGTCGGGCTGCGACGACCAGTTCGAGTTCGAGTTCGCGCTGGACCTGCTGCTGGACGGCATCGAGCGGCTGCAGCGGCAAGGCTGGACCTCGACCCGCCGACCCCGCTGAGATCCGGTCCACCGCGAGACGTCACCCCGCGCCCCGCCCCCGCGCCGCACCCCGCCCCCGCGCCCCGCCCCCGTGAGAGGGGTGACCTTCTCTACCGAAAGCGTTAACAGGGGGCCCTTCCGCGGTTGCGCAGGTTGGTGACGCGGCCGGCCAGGATGCGGTCGGCCCGGGCCTCGTCGGCCACGACGATGCCCTCGATCGCCGACGAGGCGGTGATGCTGGCGACCCGGGCGCGGTCGGCCAGTTGGCTGAGCAGGCCGGGAAGTTGGTCGCGGTAGAGCGCCTCGGAGCCACGTCCCACATCCACCGTGCTCAGCGCGGTCACCAGGGTGCCGGGGATCTGGCCGAGGAGTCGGTCCAGGTCGACGAAGCTACGCATCAGCTACCTCGAGAATTAAGTGCATAACCACCAGCCAGACTATTTAGTTTGTCGGATTCCGTTGGGTAGTTAACGACGTCGGCGTGACCGAGGGGCGGGGGGTGGAGGGTGATGTGGGTCACCGGTTAGAGTTGAGTGGAATACGCTCAACTCTGGCTTCGTCCTAACCACTGGACACGCCTATCCGGGGGAGCCCATGAACACGGAACGTCTCACCACCAAGAGCCGCGAATCCATCACCGGTGCCGTCGCCCTGGCCAAGCGGGGCGGCCACGCGACCGTGGAGCCCTGGCACCTGCTGCTGGCCCTGCTGGACACCGACGGGTCCACCGCCGCCGGCCTGCTGCGCGCCGTCGGGGCAGACCCGGTCGAGCTGCGCCGGGCCGCCCAGCGGGCGGTGGACGCCCTGCCAGCGGCCCGGGGCTCCAGTCTCGCCGAGCCCACCCTGGCCCGCGAGTTCGTCAACGCCATCGGGGCCGCCGAGCAGATCGCCCGGCCGCTCGGTGACGAGTACACCTCGACCGAGCACCTGCTCGCCGGGCTCGCCCAGGTCGGTGGCGGGGTCTCCACCACGCTGAAGAACGCGGGGGCCACCGAGGAGAGCCTGGTCGCCGCCTTCCCGTCCGTGCGGGGCGGGGACCGGCGGGTGACCAGCGCCGACCCGGAGCAGACCTACCAGGCCCTGACCAAGTACGGCGTCGACCTGACCGCCAGCGCCCGGGACGGCAAGATCGACCCGGTGATCGGCCGGGACTCCGAGATCCGCCGGGTGATCCAGGTGCTGTCCCGGCGTACCAAGAACAACCCGGTGCTGATCGGCGAGCCCGGGGTCGGTAAGACCGCGATCGTCGAGGGCCTGGCCCAGCGGATCGTCGCCGGTGACGTGCCCGAGTCGCTGCGGGACAAGAAGCTGGTCTCGCTGGACCTCGGGGCGATGGTGGCCGGCGCGCAGTACCGGGGGCAGTTCGAGGAGCGGCTCAAGTCGGTGCTGGAGGAGATCAAGGGCTCCGACGGCCAGGTGATCACCTTCCTCGACGAGCTGCACACCGTGGTCGGCGCGGGCAAGGGCGAGGGCTCGATGGACGCCGGCAACATGCTCAAGCCGATGCTGGCCCGGGGCGAGCTGCGGATGGTCGGCGCGACCACCCTCGACGAGTACCGCGAGCACATCGAGAAGGACCCCGCCCTGGAGCGCCGCTTCCAGCCGGTGCTGGTCGGTGAGCCGACCATCGAGGACACCATCGGCATCCTGCGTGGCCTCAAGGAGCGGTACGAGGTGCACCACGGGGTACGGATCACCGACGCCGCCCTGGTCGCCGCCGCGTCCCTGTCGGACCGGTACATCACCGACCGGTTCCTGCCGGACAAGGCGATCGACCTGGTCGACGAGTCCGCCTCCCGGCTCCGGATGGAGATCGACTCCCGGCCGGTCGAGGTGGACGAGATCGAGCGGGCCGTCCGCCGGCTGGAGATCGAGGAGATGGCGCTGGCCAAGGAGCCCGACGAGGCCTCCGCCCAGCGGCTGGAGCGGCTGCGCAAGGAGCTGGCCGACAAGCGTGAGCAGCTCACCGCCCTCTCCGCGCGCTGGCAGACCGAGAAGGGGCACATCACCAGGCTCTCCACCGCCAAGGAGGAGCTGGAACGGCTCGGCGGCGAGGCCGAGCGGGCCGAACGCGACGGCGAGCTGGAACGCGCCGCCGAGCTGCGTTACGGCCGGATCCCGGCGCTCAAGGCCGACCTGGCCACCGCCGAGGAGGAGCTGGCCCGGTTGCAGGCCGACGGCGCGATGCTCAAGGAGGAGGTCGGCGCGGACGACATCGCCGCCGTGGTCGCCTCCTGGACCGGCATCCCGGCCGGCCGGCTGCTGGAGGGCGAGACCGCCAAGCTGCTGCGGATGGAGGAGTCGCTTACCGAGCGGGTCATCGGCCAGGCCGAGGCGGTCACCGCGGTCTCCGACGCGGTCCGGCGGGCCCGGGCCGGCATCGCCGACCCGGACCGCCCCACCGGCAGTTTCCTCTTCCTCGGCCCCACCGGTGTCGGCAAGACCGAGCTGGCCAAGGCGCTCGCCGGGTTCCTCTTCGACGACGAGCGGGCGATGGTCCGCATCGACATGAGCGAGTACGGCGAGAAGCACTCGGTGGCCCGCCTGGTCGGTGCCCCGCCCGGTTACGTCGGGTACGAGCAGGGCGGCCAGCTGACCGAGGCGGTGCGCCGCCGGCCGTACTCGGTGATCCTGCTCGACGAGGTGGAGAAGGCCCACCCGGACGTCTTCGACCTGCTGCTCCAGGTCCTCGACGACGGCCGGCTCACCGACGGTCAGGGTCGTACCGTGGACTTCCGCAACACGATCCTGATCCTCACCGCCAACCTCGGGTCGTCGGTGATCAGTGACCTGACGCTCGCCGACGAGCAGCGTCGGGAGGGGGTCCTGGCGGTGGTCCGGGCGCACTTCAAGCCGGAGTTCCTCAACCGCCTCGACGACATCGTGGTCTTCGCCGCTCTCCGGGGTGACGACCTGCGGGCCATCGTGGACATCCAGCTGGGACTGCTGGGCAGGCGCCTGGCGGACCGCCGGCTGACGCTGGAGGTCACCGACCCCGCCCGGGTGTGGCTGGCCGAGCACGGTTACGACCCGATCTACGGTGCCCGGCCGTTGCGTCGGCTGGTCCAGTCGGCGATCGGCGACCAGCTCGCCAAGGCCCTGCTCGCCGGCCGGATCCGGGACGGCGACACGGTCCAGGTCGACCTGGCCGACAGCAAGGACGCCCTGACCGTCACCGCCGCCTGAGCCCGGCCGTCTCCGCGCTGCCTGAGCCGGCCGTCCGCCCGCTGCCGCCCCGTCGGGTCCGCCCGTCGGGGCGGTGTCGTGACGCAATCCGGGAGTTGTCGCCCCGAAGAGGGGCGAAGTGCGCTACGCATGTGCGCATGCGTATCCAACGGATCGACCATCTGGTGCTCACCGTGACGGACCTCGACCGGACGGTCGACTTCTACACGAAAGGGCTGGGCATGCGGGTGGAGACGGTCGACGAGGGGCGCCGGGTGCTCAGCTTCGGCGGACAGCGGATCCACCTGCACGAGGCGGGCCGGGAGGTCGACCCGAAGGCGACCCGCCCCACCCCGGGCAGCGGCGACCTCTGCCTGGTCACCGACTCGCCGCTGGCCGAGGTACGGGAGCACCTGACCGGCCTGGGCGTCACCGTCGAACTCGGACCGGTCCGACGTACCGGGGCGATGGGGCCGATGACCAGCATCTACGTCCGGGACCCGGACGACAACCTGATCGAGGTCGCCAGCTACCGCCGGGAGCCCACCGCGAGCTGAGCCCGCCCCGGGAGCTGAGCCCGCCCCGGGAGCTGAGCCCGCCCCGGGAGCTGAGCCGGCCCGCCCCGGAGGCTGAGCCGGCGCGTTCCGGAATGTTCGGCCGGGGCCCCGGCTGGGAACAGTGGCCGGCATGGCCGACAACCCGGGACCGGACGAGCGCCTGGCCGTGACGATCGCCGAGCTGGACGCGGCGACCGGAACACTGGCCGGGTCGGACACCCTCGCCTTCGGCGGGGTCGGCCTGGCCGGCACGATGCTGCCCGCCACCGAGGCGTACCAGCGGTTGCTTACCGCCGTGGCGGCTCGACCGGACGAGGTACGGACCCGGCTGGACTGGTTGCTCGGCAACGGCTCCCCGGCCGGTCGGGCGTACGCGGCCACCCTGCTGGACCGGCTCGACCCGAGCGCCGGGCGGGCCGCCTGGGCGGGGCTGCGGGGCGAAACAGGGGAGTTGACCACCTTCACCGGCTGCCTGATGGAGCGCACCACCCTGGGGCAGTACGCCGACGCCCGGCTCGTCGCACCGTGAACCCGTCGCGGGCGGGACTCCCGGTAGTCGGCCGATCACCGGTCGGCCTTCGAGTTCCCGCAGGTGCGCGAGGTTGTTACCGTCTGCGCCAACACACCTGGGGGGTCGAGTGTTGAACGGTTCAGTCGCGTACCTGGTCTCGGCGGTCGGCTGTCTGGTCGGGGTGGCCGGGCTGGTGATCGCCCTGGTCGCACTCCAGAAGAGCAGGTCCCGGCCGGCACCGGCACCCGCCGCGCCCGCCGACCCGTTCCGGGACGTCGACGCCGACGCGCTGCGGGGCGACCCACGTCGGCTGCGCCCCGGCGACATCATCGACGTACGTGGCCGGTCCTGGACCGTGCGCGGCTCGATCCACCTCGTCGAGGGAAGCTGGAGCTGGGCCGAGCACCTGCTCGACGACGCCGGGGGCGTCAAGCGCTGGCTCTCCGTCGAGGAGGACCCCGACCTGGAGCTGGTGCTCTGGGAGGCCGAGCCGGGGGCCACCGTGACCCCGGGCGCGCCGACCATCGACTTCGGCGGTCGCCGCTACAACTGGGACGAGACCGGACAGGCCCGCTACACCGCCGTCGGCACCACCGGTCTCGACCCGACCGGCACCATGCGGTACCACGACTACCAGGGGCCCGGTGGCGCCCGGCTCTCCTTCGAGGCGTACGGCGACGCGGGCTGGGAGGTCGCCCGGGGTGAGCTGTTGCACCGCGGCGAGGTCATGATCTACCCGCAGGGCGGTCCGGAGAAGGTGAACTGAGCGGTGCTGGTCACCCTGGACACCCCCTACGTCGACACCAGCGCCGCCGACCTGAGCCTGGCCCTCGGTGACGCCGAGCGACCCGCCCTGCACGTGCTCGACCTCGTCCTGCCCGGGCCGGTCGAGCTGCGGCTGCGCCTGCTCGGCGCCTCGCACCAGGTGCTGTTGCGCACGGCCGGCACCGAGCTGAGCGAGACCGTCGCCTGCCTGCCGGGCCGGCCGCCGGAGCTGCCCGACGCGGCGTACGACGAGGCGGCCGGTCACCGGTTCACCGCCTCGGTGCTCCGGCTGGCCCCGGCCGAGCTGAGCGCCCGGGTCGCCGAGCTGCGCGCTGAGCTCGCCGACGATCCGTACGCGCTGGTGGGTGTCTTCGGCGGGGACGTGGACGCGGTGACCGCGCTCTCGGTACGCCGGGATCCGCCGGCCGGGGCGGCCGGTTGGCGCACCTGGCACGCGTATCCCCAGACCGGCGAGCTGGTCCTGACCGAAACGGTGGTGGCACTGAGATGACGTACCGGCGGTGGTTCGTGATGGGGGTGGCCGTCGCGATGGTCGGCGTACTGCTTGCCGGGTTCGCCATCTTCTACGGCAACTTCTCCCCGCGCGGGTTCGTCGAGGACCGGTACAACCGGGCGGCGAACCGGGACATCGGCCGGGAGGCGATCGCCTACACCTCCAGCCGGCCACCGAGCGCGGTGGCCAAGGAGGTCACCGACGCCTGGCAGCCGGCCGACCAGTACGTCGACGGCAGTGGTGTCTACCTCCGTTACGACGACGACTCCGTGGTCATCCTGCCGGTCGCCGCCGGTTCGGTCATCCTGCTGGAGCGGCTCTCGACCGCGTACCCGCGCTACCACTCGACGGTCGGTGGGGGTTGGGGTTGGGGCGGCGGCAGCACCATTCGGGGCGGCGGCCCCGGCAGCGGCAAGTGAGCTTCGCGTAAGACACCCCCCTCACCCTGGAGCCTCCTGTGCAGAACCTCGTCACCGATCTGCTGGCCACCCTCGCCTACGGGGTGGTCGGCGTCCTGTTGATGGGCATCGGCTACGTCCTGGTCGACGTGGCCACCCCCGGCCGGCTCAACCAGCTGATCTGGAACGAACGCAACCGCAACGCCGCCGTGCTGCTCGCCTCCAACCTGGTCGGGGTCGGCACCATCGTGGTCGCCGCGATCGTCGCCAGCGACCACAACTTCACCCTCGGCCTGATCGGCGCCGGCGCGTACGGTGTCCTCGGTCTGCTCATCATGGCGGGGGCGTTCGTGCTGCTGGACGCGGTGACCCCCGGCCGGCTCGGTGAGATCCTGGTCGACCCGGAGCCGCACCCCGCGGTGTGGGTGTCCGCCACCGTGCACGTCGCTGCCGGCGCGATCATCGCAGCCGCGATCAGCTGATGGCGTCGACGAAGCAGCTCACGGATGGGAGAGCCTCCCGGGGGGTCGTGATCGGGTCGATGGCCGCGGTGTTCGTGGTGTTCGGCTGCTGCGTGGGTGACGACTTCAGCAATGTCTTCACGAGTGACAGCGGCAGCACGGCGGTGCCGCCGCCCACCAGCACCCAGCGCCAGGACACCGTGCCGATCCTGGCGCGGGCCGCCACCGAGCAGGGCCTCTGCTACGGCTGGAAGCTGGTGGACGGCTCGCAGGCGGTCACCGTCGGCTCCAACCTGGGCGACGGGATCGCGGTCGAGGACAATCCGGGCTGCCCGCGCTGGTTGCAGCTGGTGGCCGACGTCGACTACACCTCCGCGAGCAGCGAGTTGGAGGACTCGGCGTCGTTCCGGGTGGCTGGCTCGCCGGACCTGGACCGGGCCAGGCTGGGCGGGCTCGACACGGACCTGGCGCGGTTCGGGCTGACCGAGGAGGTCTTCGTCGACGATCCGGGCTGGGCGGTGACCCGGGCGGCCAGCGTGCTGCCACTGCTGGCCGCCGAGGCGGGTCTGGTCGAGCCGCTGGCCACCGCTCCGGCAGCGCCGGCGGCCCAGGTCACGGCCCTGCCCGATGCCGGTAGTGACCTCTGGCGGGACCGCAGTGGCTACCTCTTCGCCGTCGGGGCGCTGCTGCTGGCCGCCGTACTGTTGATCATTGTTGGTCTGGTGCAGCGCAGCCGGCAGCGGCGAGCGGCCCCGGCCCCGACCGGCCGACAGCGGGCCCGATGACCGTCGCCGCCGCCGGGGCCGTCGTCGGACCGCCCGAGGAGGACGCGCCGGTACGGCCGTACTGGCGGCTGGCCCGCGCCGCGGTGCTGGTCGCGGTCTTCGTCTGCGCGGCCTGCGGCCTGGTGTACGAGCTGGCGCTGGTGGCGCTGGGCAGCTACCTGATCGGCGACACGGTCGGGCAGGCCTCGATCGTGCTCGGCGTGATGGTCTTCGCGATGGGCATCGGCGCGCTGGCGGCCAAGCCGTTGCAGTCCCGGGCGGCTCCCGCCTTCGCCCTGATCGAGCTGGCCCTGGCGCTGCTCGGTGGCCTCTCGGTGCTCGGGCTCTATGCGGCCTTCGCCTGGCTGGACCTGTACGGCCCGGCGCTGGTCGGTACCGCCTTCGTGCTCGGTCTGCTGATCGGCGCGGAGATCCCCCTGCTGATGGTGCTGCTGCAACGGATCCGCGAGCAGTCGGCCGGCAGCGCGGTCGCGGACCTCTTCGCCGCCGACTACATCGGGGCGCTGCTCGGTGGACTCTCCTTCCCGTTCCTGCTGCTGCCGCTCTTCGGGCAGCTCAAGGGCGCGCTGGTGGTCGGCGCGGTGAACGCCGTCGCCGGGGTGGCGTTGGTCCTCACGGTGTTCCGCCGGGACCTGAGCCGCCGGGCCACGGTCACCATCGTCGCCAGCACCGTCGTGGTCGGACTCCTGCTCTCCTACGCCTGGGTGACCGCCCGCGACTTCGAGCTGACCGCCAGGCAGCAGCTCTACCGGGATCCGGTGGTGCACGCCGAACGCAGCCGCTACCAGGAGATCGTGCTTACCCGGTCGGTCGCCGAGCCCGGCCGCAGCGTCACCGACCTGCGCATGTTCCTCAACGGCGACCTCCAGTTCAGCTCGATCGACGAGTACCGCTACCACGAGGCCCTGGTGCATCCGGCGCTCAGCGGGGCCCGGGGTGAGGTGCTGGTCCTCGGCGCCGGTGACGGCCTGGCGGTCCGGGAGGTGCTGCGGTACCCGGACGTGCGCCGGGTGACCGTGGTGGACCTGGACCCGGCGGTGGTGGCGCTGGCCCGCAGCGAGCCACAACTGCGCCAGCTCAACGGCGACGCCTTCGCCGACCCCCGGGTACGGGTGGTGCACGCCGACGCGTTCACCTGGCTGCGCGAGTCGGCCGAGCGGTACGACGCGGTGGTGGTGGACCTGCCCGATCCGAACGAGACGGCCACCGCGAAGCTCTACACGGTCGAGTTCTACACCCTGGTCCGGGTGGCGCTGGCCGACGGGGCCCGGATCGTGGTGCAGTCCGGCTCGCCGTACTTCGCGCCCCGCTCGTACTGGTCGATCGAGGCCTCCATCCGGGAGGCCGGGTTCGCCACCGTGCCGTACCACGTGGACGTGCCGTCCTTCGGCAACTGGGGGTTCGTGCTGGCCGAGCCGGGTACCCGTACCCCGCAGCTGCGGCTGTCCGACGACGTACCCCGGTTGCGGTTCCTGGACGCGGAGACGCTGCGCTCGGCGGCGACCTTCCCGGCCGACCGCCGGCGGGTGGACGTGCCCGCCTCGACCCTGCTCAACCCCCGGGTGCTGGAGTACGCCCGGACGGAATGGCGAGGCTACTGACCGTTCCGGCGGGTCGCGACGCCACTTGGCGTGCCGCACTGGCCGGTTGTCGATACGGTGTGCTGATCTAGGAGAGGAGAACCGTGGTCGATTCCCAGAACACGCCCGCCCGTGCCCGGCCGAGCGTCGTCACGATTTCCAGTTATCTGATTCTCGCCTTCGCGATCACCCAGGTGATCGGCCTGATCCTGTCCTTCCTGACCATCGGTCCCACCCGGGACGCGTTCCAGGAGGCCTACCAGGGGTCGGACCCCGACGGTGCCGCCACCCTCGCCAACGTGGGGGTCGCCTTCGCCATCGGCGCGAGCGTCCTGGTGGTGCTGCTCGCGGTCGGGCTCTTCGTGCTCGCCATGCTGAACAACCGGGGCAAGAACTGGTCCCGGATCACCACCTGGGTGGTCGGTGGGGTCCTGGTCTGCTGCAGCGGTGGCGGCCTGATCAGCGGCGCGGCCGGGATGGCCGGCAACCAGAGCGGTGGCGACATCGACACCGACGCGCTGCAGCGTCGGCTGGAGGCGGACCTGCCGTCCTGGTACAACGGGGTAAGCATGACCCTGTCCGTGCTCGGTCTGCTGGCGCTGCTCGCGGCGCTGATCCTGTTGGCGCTGCCGGCGTCCAACGAGTTCTTCCGCAACAAGCCGCAGGGTTGGGAGCCGCCGGTTCCCGGCGGCAACTACCCGGGCCACCCGCAGGGACAGCCGGGCTACCCGCAGACTCCGGGGCACCCGCAGGGCTCGAACGATCCGGGCTACCCGTCGCCGTCCGGACCGCCCCAGGGCTCGGGCGACCCGGGTTACCCGCCGCCGGGGCAGTCGCCGGGCGGCCAGTTCCCGCCGTCGCAGGGCGACCAGGGCCCGCCGTCGCAGGGCGACCAGGGCCCGTCGGACCGGCCGTCTGGAAGTTGACGGCCGGATAAGCGCGCCACCGACGATCCCTCCGAGTAGGTTGCAACCCGACACCTACTCGGAGGGATCAGTCGTGTCCTGTCCCGATCCGGCACCCGTGCGCCGCCCCGCCGTGGTCACCTTCGCGGCGGCCGGGCTGCTGCTGATGGCCCTCGGTGCGCTCGGCTACGCCGTCGCCAGCCTGGTCAACCTGGCCGGCACCGTGGACCGGTTCCGCTCGACCGTGGCCGGCACCGCCGACGACGGCGAGATCGACACGGTGGTCACCCTGGTGCGGGTCACCGTGGTGCTGTCGGCGGTGGTCACCGTGCTGGTCGGCCTCCTGCTCGCCGGGCTCGCGGTCGGGCTGCTGGCCGGTCGCCGGGGCGCCCGGGTGGCGACCTGGGTGGTCGCCGGGTTCGGCGGGTGCTGTGGCGGTGGCGCCCTGGCGCTGCTGCTCGGTCAGCGCCTCGCGCCGCTGCGGCTGGCCGACGACGACCCCACGACGGCCGCCCTGCTCGCCGCCGTGCCGGAGGCGTACCCGTCGTGGTGGATTCCGTTGAACGCCGGGGTTTCGGTCGGACAGCTCGTCGGTTACCTTGTGGTAACCACGTTGCTGGTGCTGCCGGCGGCGCACACCTGGTTCGCCCGGCGCACCCCGTCGACCGGCTCGACGGACCAGGCCCCGGGTGGTCCACCCGCCCAGCCGCCCCGCGACCCCGTACCCCCGGTGAGGATGACCCCGTGACGTCCGATGCGATCCCGACGCGGCGGTGGGCCCTGGTCACCGGGGCGACCGCCGGGATCGGTGCGGCCTTCGCCCGTCGGTTCGCCGCCGACGGGTGGGACCTGGTCCTGGTGGCGCGGGACGCCACCCGGCTCGACACGATGGCGGCCGAGCTGACCGGGCGGCACGGTCGACGGGTCGAGACGTTGCCGGCCGATCTGTCCACCGAGGACGGTTGTCTCGCCGTCGAGCGGCGGATCACCGCCGGGCCGCCGGTCGAGATGCTGGTCAACAGCGCCGGGATCGGCCTCAAGCGGTCGTTCCTGAACACCAGCGCCGCCGACGAGGCCCGGGTGCTGCACCTCAACGTGTACGCGGTGATGCGGCTGACCCGGGCGGCGCTGCGGTCGATGACCGAACGCCGACGCGGGGCAGTGATAAATGTCTCTTCCGTCGCCGGGTTCGCCGCCTTCGCGCCCGGATTGACGTACGCGGCCAGCAAGGCCTGGGTAACCAACTTCAGCGAGTCGGTGGGGCAGGCCGCCCTGCCGTTCGGTGTTCGGGTGTTGGCTCTCTGTCCCGGCTACACCCGCACCGAGTTTCACGAACGGGCCGGCATCGACCCGGCGACGATCCCCGCCTGGCTCTGGCTCCGGACCGACGATGTCGTTGACGCAGCCCTTCGTGACCTGCGGAAAGGCAAGTTGGTAAGTGTCCCGGCGTGGAAGTACAAACTGGCCGTGGCGGGGCTGCGGCACACTCCGCTGCGCCTGCTGCACGCCGCGACCCGGGACCGCCGCCGGCGACCGGAGCGCGCCACCGGCTGACCGGGCCCGCCACCACTACTTGCGGGTACGTCCGGCCGCTGGACAGAGCACCGTCGCACAGAGTAGCGGATCATTGCTACAGATCAGTCGCTCGCGGGGTTGACCCGAGCGGACCCCACACCTGACTCCCAGAGTTGCGCAGTACCCTCTATCGGCATGGGGGACCACGACGACCTGCGTAAATTCATCACTGACCTGGCTGTTGTGCATGGCCGGGTGGTGCTCTCCTCAGGTCAGGAGGCGGACTGGTACGTCGATCTGCGGCGCGTCACGCTCCATCACCGGGCGGCACCGTTGGTCGGCCGGGTGCTGCTCGACCTGACCGCCGACTGGCAGTACGACGCGGTGGGTGGCCTCACCCTCGGCGCGGACCCGATCGCCCTGTCGATGCTGCACGCGGCATCGGCGGACGACCGCCCGTTGGACGCGTTCGTGGTGCGTAAGACAGGCAAGGCGCACGGCCTGCAACGACGGATCGAAGGCCCCGACGTAGTGGGACGTCGGGTGTTGGCGGTCGAGGACACGTCGACGACGGGGGGCAGCGTGTTGACCGCGGTCGACGCGTTGCGCGAGGCCGGAGCCGAGGTGGTGGGTGTGGCGGTTATTGTTGATCGAGGCGCTGGTGCCGCGGTGGAAGCCGCCGGACTGCCGTATCGGGCCGCCTATACGTTGGCTGACCTCGGCCTTGTGGCGTAAAAGTTTACCGATTCGGATCTGCTGATATGCAGGCGGATCGATGCTGCTGGTGGAAGGATGTAATTCGTGGGAACTGCGTTGGCTGAAATGACCATGCCTCAGATCTCGCCGCTTGCCGGCGAGCCGATCGAACGTGCCGATGCCGAGCG
Source organism: Micromonospora yangpuensis (assembly GCF_900091615.1). Taxonomy (NCBI): domain Bacteria; kingdom Bacillati; phylum Actinomycetota; class Actinomycetes; order Micromonosporales; family Micromonosporaceae; genus Micromonospora; species Micromonospora yangpuensis. Next base: position 291,241 of record NZ_FMIA01000002.1, read on the forward strand.
GCTGGCCGGGGTGCTCAAGGCCCTTGCCGATCCCGCCCGACTGCGGCTGCTCAGCCTGATCCAGTCGGCTCCCGAGGGGGAGGCGTGCGTCTGTGACCTGACCGCGCCGCTCGGCCTCTCGCAGCCGACGGTCAGTCACCACCTGCGTATCCTCACCGAGGCCGGCTTGCTGGAGCGGGAGAAGCGCGGTGTCTGGGCGTACTACCGGCTGGTGCCGGCGGCGATCGCCACGATCGCCGACCTGCTCACCCCGCCGCGCAAGCGCGCCACCAAGAAGGCTCGCTGACGGTGACCGTCACGCTCCGGTGACCGGTCAGGCCGGTCACCGGAGCGGGCGGGGTCGTCCGTGGCCTCAGCGGTCGGCCGGCGTCCGGTAGGACGCCGGTGGCTGGTACGCGGGCTCCTCGGTCAGTGCCTCGGCGGCCCGCCGCAGTCGGCGCTGCTCGGCGACGATCATCGCGCCGACCAGGGCGAGACCGAGCAGGAAGAGCCCGAGGATCGGCAGCAGGTTGTCGCCGGGGGCGGTCAACGTCCGGTCCTCGGTCTGCCACGGCCACAGTGCGCGGAGACTACCCAGCAGTGCGCCGGCCATCACCGCCAGCGTCATCCGGCGGTGCTTGTCCAGCAGCCACTGCAGCAGCTTCACGAACGAGGCCAGGCCGAGCACCATGCCGGTGCCGAAGACCGCGAGGTAACCGAGATCCCGGTCGTTGAGCGCGGTGATGGTCGGCTCGTAGAGCCCCACCGTGAGCAGCAGGAACGACCCGGACACCCCGGGCATCACCAGGGCGCAGACCGCCACCGCCGCGACGATCAGCACGATCACCGGGTGGGGCGTGAGCTCCGCCTGCGGCAGACCGGTGAGCAGGAACGCGCCGACGGCGGTGGCGATCAGCGCCACCAGGTGTCCGGCGTGCCGGGGTCGGGGAATCATCGACAGCGGCACCAGCACCGAGGCCAGCACCAGGCCGAGGAAGAGCCCCCGGGTGTGCTCCGGATACTCCGTCAGCACCGGTTCGAGCAACATCGCGGCGAGCAGCAGGCCCGGCACCATGCCGAGGAACACCGGCAGTACCACCGACCAGTGCACGTACCGGAACTGCTGGCCGGCCCGGGCCCAGCCCCGTTTGCGGGGGACGTCCGCCACGGCGTACCGGAACGCGTTCACCAGGTGGCCGGCGGAGACGATCAGCCGCTCGTACACGCCGGTGACCAGCGCGATCGTGCCTCCGCTGACTCCTGGTACGGCCTCGGCCACCCCGATGGCCGCCCCCCGGAAGACATGACCGACCCGTTCACCCAGTGCCATAAGAATCCGTTCGTCCGTCCGCCCGGACCGCCGTACGCGGACCGGTCACGTGGCCAACCAGGCTACCGGGGCCGGTCAGGGTAGCCCGGAGCCCCGCTTGACTGAGTCGCGGGTCAGCCGGTATGGCGCTCGTGGCGGCAGCCGGCGGCGGTGTCGCGGGACGTCCCGTGGCGGTGTCCCGGGTCAGGCGCGGCGGTTGGCCGCCAGCCGGGCGCGGAGCAACTCGAAGGCGATCGGCAGCACCGAGAGCAGCACGATGCCGATCAGGATCGCCTCGATGTTGGCCTTCACGAAGGGCACCTGGCCGAGGAAGTAGCCGAGCACGGTGACCCCGGTGCCCCAGAGGATGCCGCCGACCACGTTGTAGGTGACGAAGGTGCGGTAGTTCATCCGGCTCACACCGGCCACGATCGGGGTGAACGTCCGGACGATCGGCACGAAGCGGGCCAGCACGATCGACCGGGCACCGTACTTGGCGAAGAACTCGTGCGCCTTGACCACGTTCTCCTGTTTGAACAGCCGCGAGTCGGGCCGCCGGAACAGCGCCGGCCCGACCTTGCGACCGAAGGCGTACCCGACCTGGTCGCCGGCGACGGCCGCGATGGTGATCAGCAGGCAGACCAGCCAGAGCGGGTAGGTGATGTACTGCCCGTCGGCGGTGAGCAGACCGGCGGTGAAGAGCAGCGAGTCACCGGGCAGGAAGAAGCCGATCAGCAGACCGGACTCGGCGAAGACGATGGCCAGGATGCCCAGCAGCCCGAACGTCGAGATGAGGAACTCCGGATCGAGCCAGTCCGGCCCCAGGGCGACGGTCATGCTGGGCGGCACGGGGGACCTCCGAAGTCTGCCAGGGCAGAAGGCGGCACTCCGCCCTCGATAACGGCACTGCGTAGTCTAGAGCCCACCGTCCGACACCATCACCCGCATCGCCCGTCACCGGATGACCTGCCCGTTCTCGGCTCAGGGCCGCCAGCGGCGGGTGAGGGATGAAGGCGACGGATGAGGGCCGCCGGCGACGGCTCAGGGCTGCCGGCGGCGGGTGAAGAAGAAGAGGGCGGCACCGACCAGCAGGAGGCCGCCGCCGATGGCGGCGATCGTGACGACCGAAGCTCCGGTGATCGGCAGACCGCCACCCTGACCGCCGTCGTCGTCACCGTCACCGCCGCCCTGGGCTGCGGTGTCGACCACGATCTTCGCGGTGTCGTTGCCGGGATCGAGATCCACGGGGACCGTCGACCCGTTGTGGCCCAGCGTGATCGTGCTGCTGTGCCGGCCCGGCTTGTCGATCCGGAGCGAGAACGGGAACTCGGCCCGCTCGCCGCTGGGCAGCGGCCCCGTCCGGAAACAGCTGTAGTGTCGGCCACCCGGCCGGCCCGGCTCCTCGCCCTGGTCCTCGTCGCTGCGGCAGTTCTTCGGGGCGCGTACCGCCGTGGTGCCCTCGGGCACCAGCACGGCCACGATGGTGTAGAAGCTGCGGCCACCCGCGTTCAGTACCGCCGGCCCCTTGTTGGTGTAGCCGACGGTGACCGGCACGGTCCGGCCGACCTCGCCGCTGACCCGGGCCCCGTTGGCGGCCGCGTCGGCCTGCTGGTCACCCTGGACGGTGAGGACGATCTCGGTCGAGTTGTCACCCGGGGTCAACTCCGACTGGGGCTCGCCGGCCCGCTGCGGTGCGGCGGAGACCGACGCCAGACCGAGCACCCCGTCGGTGCCCCGCTCGCCGTCCTGGTTGGCCGGCGACCGCTGCGAGCGCAACGCCGCCCAGTCGGCCGGGGTGAGCCACACAGCGGTGCCGTGCTGGGTGTTCGGTGCCCAGGAGTCCCGGGGCAGGGCGAACGAGAAGTCACTGTCCACCCGGACGGCCGCACCGGGTGCCAGACTCCGGTCGAAGGTGCAGGCGAACGTCACCGGCGTGCTGTGGTGCGGCCCGGTGGCGAAGTACTCGCAGTTCCGGTACCGCTTGGCCGGCGCCAGGCTGTAGTTCCCGACGACGTAGAGGACAAGCTGCTCGACGGCCCGCTCACCCTGGTTGCGTACGGTCAGCGGGGCCGTGACGGTGGCACCCGGCCGACCGGTCAATGCCGCCTCGGCGGGCGCCACCAGGTCGACGCCCGCGCCGACTGAGACCGTCGAGCGGAAGGTGCTCCGGCCGCCGCCTGGCTCGGTCACGGTGAAGGCCAGCTCACCCCGCTGACCCGCCTCGGCATTCTCGCGCAGCGACACCACCAGCGAGAGCAGGCCCATGCTGGGCCCGTCCTCGTCGAGCACCTGGCAGGTCAGCACCGGACCGGCCGCGGAGCAGTCACCGCCGGAAGGGGCCACCGTGGCGAAACCGTCGACACCGCTGCGGTCCACCGTGACCGTCGCCGACGGCAGCGGCCGGTCGCCCAGCACGGTCAGGTCGACGCTCTTCTTCGGGCCGCCGGGCGCGAGCGCCACGTTGTTGGCGTACAGGTCGAACGCGACGGCCGGGCGGACGTCGGCCGGCTCCGGCGCGGCGGCACCGGGGGAAGCCGCCACGGCGACCACCAGGCCGACGACGCCGAGCCCGGCCAGCAGACGCCGAATCGAGCGGGTACGCATCACGGGGCTCCTCCGATGGGTGGCCCGTGGATCGTAAGCGCAACGGCCGGCTTTCGATGTCCCCCGGCGGGACGGTGCGGCTGTCGGTCGCTGCCCTAGCGGTAGTCGTCCTCGTCGCCGGCGACGACCCGGGCCTGCTCCATGGCGTCCCAGTCGGCGACCTCCAGCCCTCGGTGCGGTTCGGTCTCGCCGTCGGCCGGGTCGATCGAGGTGGCCTGCTCGACCGCGTCGGCGGCCGGGGCCTCCAGGTCACGCTCGTTAGGCGTGAGGTGGTCGCTCGGGGCGAAGTCCTCGTCGGGCTGACCCATCGTCTCTCCCTGGATAAACAGCGGAAATCTACCCACACCGTACGGGGTGTGGGCCGGGTCCGCTCGGCACGCCGGCCACCCCGGTCGGCCGATTGCCGCCCCGGAGGGCACCGGCCGGTGCCAGGATGGACGGCGTGGGCTTTCTGATCCGGTTGGCGATCACCGCGATCGCGTTGTGGGTCACCACCCTGGTCGTACCCGGGGTGGAGGTGACCGGCCGGTCCGGGGCGAACACGGCGTTCACCCTGGTCGTCGTCGCGTTGATCTTCGGCGTGGTCAACGCCGTGCTCAAGCCGGTCATCCAGGTGGTCGGTTGCGTCTTCTACCTGCTGACCCTGGGACTGTTCGCGCTGGTGGTCAACGCGCTGCTGTTCCTGCTCACCGACTGGATCGCCGGGAAACTGGACCTGCCGTTCCGGGTGGACGGCTTCTGGGCGGCCTTCTGGGGGGCCATCGTGGTGGCGGTGGTGAGCTGGGTGATCAGCGTCGTCGTGCCGGACGCCCCGGATCGCCGGTGAGCCGCTGGTCCGGGCCGGTTGTGTCGGCGCAGGGCTGTTACGGGATACTTCCGGCGATGGACAGTGCGGTCCGGCGGACCAACGGAAGACAGCGGCCACCCGGCCGACAGCGGTAAGTAAGGAGCGTTTCGAGATGCCCATCGCTTCCCCAGAGGTCTACGCGGAGATGCTGGACCGCGCCAAGGCCGGCCGGTTCGCGTACCCCGCGATCAACGTCACCTCCTCGCAGACCCTGAACGCCGCCCTGAAGGGCTTCGCCGACGCGGAGAGCGACGGCATCATCCAGGTCTCCACCGGCGGTGCCGAGTACCTCTCCGGCCCGACCGTCAAGGACATGGTCACCGGCGCGGTGGCCTTCGCGGCGTACGCCCGCGAGGTGGCGAAGAACTACCCGGTCAACATCGCCCTGCACACCGACCACTGTCCCAAGGACAAGCTGGAGAAGTTCGTCCGCCCGCTGATGGCCATCTCCAAGGAGCGGGTCGCCCGGGGCGAGGACCCGCTGTACCAGTCGCACATGTGGGACGGCTCCGCCGTACCGGTCGCGGAGAACCTCCAGATCGCCGCCGAGCTGCTCGACCGGGCCGCCGAGGGCAAGATCGTGCTGGAGATCGAGGTCGGCGTGGTCGGTGGTGAGGAGGACGGCGTCGAGAACGCCATCAACGACAAGCTCTACACCACCACCGAGGACGGCCTGGCCATGGTCGAGGCGCTCGGCCTGGGCGAGAAGGGCCGCTACATGGCGGCGCTGACCTTCGGCAACGTGCACGGCGTCTACAAGCCGGGCAACGTCAAGCTCCGCCCGGAGATCCTCAACCAGATCCAGCAGGCGGTCGGCGCCAAGTACGGCAAGGACAAGCCGCTGAGCCTGGTCTTCCACGGCGGCTCCGGCTCGCTGCTGGAGGAGATCCGCGAGGCGCTTGACTACGGCGTGGTGAAGATGAACATCGACACCGACACCCAGTACGCCTTCACCCGCCCGGTCGCCGACCACATGCTGCGCAACTACGACGGCGTGCTCAAGGTCGACGGCGAGGTCGGCAACAAGAAGCAGTACGACCCGCGGGCCTGGGGCAAGCTCGCCGAGGCCGGCCTGGCCGCCCGGGTCGTCGAGGCCTGCGAGCACCTCCGCTCCACCGGCACCAAGCTCAAGTAACCCCGGTGTAAGGAAGGGCCCCCTGTTAACGCTTACGGTCGAGAAGGTCACCCCTCTCACCGCCACGTGTTAACAAGGGGCCCTTCCTTACGCACGAGGGTCAGTGGGTGAGGATCTGGACCGCCTCGTGGACGTCGTCGGTGAGGTGGATGCTCTTGGCCAGGTCACCGAAGGGGGAGCCGGCCAGCAGCGGGCGCAGCAGCGCCTCGACCGGCAGCTCGCGGGTCCAGTAGGCCCGGTCCAGGAAGACGTACGCGCCGCTGGCCCCGTCGGTGCCGTAGAACGTCTTCGTCGCCGCCTGGAAGACCTCCTGCACGGTTCCGGCCCGGCCCGGCGCGAAGACGATCCCGCCCCGGGCCAGCCGGAGAATGGTGTCCTCCCGGATCGCGTTGGAGAAGTACTTCGCGATCCGCCCGGCGAACAGGTTCGCCGGCTCGTGCCCGTACAACCAGGTGGGGATGGCCAGCCCACCGCTGCGGGCCCAGTCCACGTCGGCGACCGCGCGCTGGTGCGGCACCCCGCCACCGGCGACCCCGCCATCGCCGGTCCCACCAGCGCCGGCCCCGCCACCGGGCGCTGCCGGGGTCGGCGTTCCACCGCCGCTGGCCGTCGCGACCCCGGCGCCGCGGCCGTAGCGTTGGCGGACCGCGAGCGCCGCCGCCGTGTACCGGTCGTGGTCGGTGAAGTCGGGCGCCTCGGCGAGCAGGTCGATCGCGGCGGTCAGCTCCGCGGCCGGGTACGGGGCGAGGAACGCGCCGAGGTTCGCCGCCTCCATCACTCCTGGGCCGCCACCGGTGACGATCAGCCGGTCGGCCCGCGCCAGCTCCCAGCCCAGGGTGGCGGCCAGCCGGTACGGCACACTGCCGCGTGGCACCGCGTGCCCGCCCATGATCCCGACCACCGACTGGGGCCCGTGGGTGGCCAGCCAGGCCCGGGTGGCGTCGGCGAGGGCGTTGTCCACCCCGTGGTCGTGCAGCCGCTGCGCCAGCGCCTCCTTCACCTCCGGCAGCGCGCCCCCGTGAGCGCGGAAGTGTTGGTAGACGCGGGTGTCGTACATTCCGGCGAAGCCGTTGTCGGCGAACCCGGCGGCGAGTTCCTCCGGGGTGTAGAGGTGCGACGGCTGGGTCGGATAGGGCAGTCCGGAGAACGGCGGCACCACGTTCGCGCCGCGCCTGACCAGGTCCGCGCCGATGTCCCGGGAGGCGAACCGGCACCCGATGAAGAGGGTGCCGGTGACCTCGATCCCGCTGAGGTCGGGGATCGGGTCCAGGTCGAGGCGGAGACCCTGCACGGTCAGTCCGGTCAGGCTGCCGGTGGTGAGCCGCTGGTCGAACGCGGCCCGGGTCTCGATCTCGGCGGGGGCGGTGTGCGGCTCGATGACGTCCGCTGGCGGTGGGGTCGGCACCCGACCATCCTTTCCGACGGCTGCGGCGATCGCACCCGGCCGTCTCCTCCGACGGGTTCGGGTGATCCACACCCGGCTGCCTTCTCCGGACGGGGCAGCTACCGAAAGGCCGTCTCTGCGGGCGGAATCCGGCTGCCGGACACGGGCCGCAACGGCGGGAGCCCGGCGGTCAGACCGCCGGGCTCCCGTTGTTCCGGGTCCTGGGGAGGCTCCGGACCTACAGTTCTAGCCGACGTGCCAGGCCGGCGACACTGGTCACCAGGCGGTGTCGGGTCATCCGTTCAGGTAGTCGACCGAGGCCAACCCCCCTCGCGCAGCCGAGGGCGAAGCGGGTTGAATGGGGCGATGCAGAACCTGTTGCCGGAGCCACCGGCCACCCTTCTCCCCGAGAACGTCGAGGCTGACGCCGCCCTTGGCGCCGCCGAACAGTCCGGCGGCGAGGAGGCGTACGCCGAGGCCGCTGCCCGTTTTCCGACCCACAGCGCGGCCTGGGCGGCGCTGGCCACCCGGGCCCTCGACGCCGGCCAGGTCGTCGCGGCGTACGCGTACGCGCGCACCGGATACCACCGGGGTCTGGACCAGTTGCGCCGCAGCGGCTGGAAGGGGCACGGCCCGGTGCCCTGGTCGCACCGCCCCAACCGGGGATTCCTGCGCTGCCTGTACGTGTTGTCCCGGGCGGCCGGGGAGATCGGCGAGGCCGACGAGGCGGCCCGCTGCGCCCAGTTCCTCCGCGACTGCGACCCCGCTGCCGGAGACGCCCTCGCCGGCAGCTGATCCGGCCGATGGATCGAGCCGGTCCACCGTCCTGGACCGGCTCCGAGACGGCACCGTTTCGTGGAAGTAGTGGCCTCATGTGGGCCACTACTTCCACGAAGCGTGGAGTTCGCGAAGAAGACCTGCTCAGAGGCCCTCGGCGACCGAGGCAGCGATCTTCAGCCAGGCATCCCGGGTGGCGGCGGAGAGGCCGCCGTAGCGGATCGGCTCGCCGGAGTCGATCAGTCGCTCGTACGGGGCGAGCAGCACCGCCCGGGTACGCGCCGCGAAGTGCTGCTGGATCGCCGGTAGGTCGATCTCCTTGCGGGACGGTGGCATGGAGACGACCGTCACCGCCTGCCGGACCAGCCGCTGCCGCCCGCTCTGCTCCAGGTGGTCGAGCATCCGGGCGGCGGTCTCCGCCGAGTCGTTCCGCGCCGACATGGTGACCAGTAACTGGTCGGTGGCGTCCATGGCGGCCTGCCAGTTCTGGGCCCGGACGTTGTTACCGGTGTCGACGAAGATCAACTTGTAGAAGCGGCTGACCACGTCCCGGATCTCGGCGAACGCCGCCGCGGTGAGCATCTCGCCACCCGTGGCGGACTCGTCCGAGGCGAGCACGTCGAACATCCCCTCGCCCTGCGAGCGGACGTACTGCGACAGGTCACCGACCCGCCCGTGCGCCCCCTGGAACTGGCCCAGGTCGCGCAGCATGTCGCGCACCGTACGGGAGTGGAAGTCCTGCTGGGCCCGCATGCCGAGGGTGCCCTGGGTCTCGTTGTTGTCCCAGGCCAGCACGTACCCGCCGCGCTTCTGCCCGAAGGTCATCGCCAGCAGCAGGATGGCCACCGTCTTGCCGGCCCCACCCTTCGGGTTGACCACCGTCACCTGACGCAGCCCACCGAAGTTGCGGCGCACCATCTCGATGTCGCGCCGCAACTCCTGCTCGTGCCGCCCGGGTGGCAGCTTGACCAGGCCGGTCTTGTTGACCATCGCCCGGAAACCGGTGGCCGCCACCGGGTCCGGGGGGCGGAGCTGCCGCCGCCGGGCGAAGTCCTCCGCCGTGGGCGCGGCGGCCAACTCCGCGGACCAGGAATCCGGGTACGCCGCCGGCCCGGCTTGTGGCGTCCCCGGCTGCCCGGTGCCGTGCTGCCCGGTGCCGTGCTGCCACGGTGGCGGGTACCAGCCAGCCGGGTCCCGGGGTGACGGACCGGGTAACCCCGGTGACAGCGGACCGGGTGGTGGTCCCGGCTGCTGGGTCGCCGGATCGGATGGTGCTCCCGATTGCTGCGCTGACGGGTCGGATGGTGACCCGGGTTGCTGGGCCGCTGGTCCGGGCGGCGGCGCGGGTTGCTGGGCCGCTGGTCCGGGCGGCGGCGCGGGTTGCTGGGCCGGAGGGCCCGACCGGTACGGGGGCGGCAGCGGTCCGGGCGGGTTGAACGTCGGGTCCAGCGGCCCGGGTGGGTTGAATGTCGGCGGCAACGGTCCGAGCCGGGGCCGTGCCGGTTCGGCCGGGTGCGCGGAAGTGAGCGGGCCGGGCTCCGGCGGCACCGGTGCGGGTGGCACCGGTACCGGCGCCGGTTGCGACGGCACCGGCCCGACGCCCCTGGGCGCGTCCGGCACCGGCCCGTACCCGGCTGGTCCGGCGCCGGACTGGGCCGTCCCGGCGGTACCGACCTGAGCCTGTTCCGGCACGCTGGACTGGGCCTGTCCCGCCACGCCCGCTTGGGGCTGTCCCGTCACGCCGGCTTGGGCCTGTCCCGTCACGCCGGCTTGGGGCTGTCCCGCGACGCCGGGTTGGGCTGGCTCGGCGACGCCGGCTTGGGGCTGTCCCGCTACGCCGGGCTGGGCTGGCTTGGCGACGCTGGGCTGGGTCGCCCTGGCGGTGTTGGACTGGGGCAGTCCGGCGGTGCCGGGCTGGTGGGGCGGTGCGGCACCGGTCGAGACCGGATCGGGGGCCGGTCCGCTGGTCCGCTGCGGGGGTTGTGCCCACGGTGACTCCGGCTGGGGCCGGACCCCGGTCGTCGGCGGGCGCTGGCCCGCCCTGCTCCGGTGTACCACCGGCTCGTCCAGGGTGAAGGGCGCGCTCAGGTCGACCGGAGCCGGCGGCGCACCGCGCTGCGCCGGCACCTGGTCACCCGATCCCGGATCCGGTGCCGACGCCGCACCCGATCGCGCACCCGATCCTGGATCCGGTGCCGACGCCGCACCCGATCCCGCACCCGATCCCGGATCCGGTGCCGACGCCGCACCCGATCGCGCACCCGATTCCGAATCCGGAGCCGGTGTCGCGGACGGGGATGAGGGCGGGTGGGGGGCAGGTGCGGCGTCCGGGGCCGGAGGCGAGGGCGTAGGTGGAGGCTGGTCGGTCACCTCCGGAACTGCCCGGTGGCGAGCTGTCGGAGCCGGGTCGGCGGCGGGCTCGCCGGGGCGGGCCGGGACCGGTGGACCCGGCGGGACCGGTACCCGTGGCGGGATCGGCGTCCAGCCACCCGTACCGTCGGGTGGGCCGGTCATCGCCCACGGTGCCGGCGTCGTCCCGGTTGCCGGCGGTGGTGGGTAGCTCAGTGACGGGTACGCGTTCGCGCCGGGCAACGGCTCGACCGGCGTAGGGCCCGGATCCGCCCAGGGCTTCCCGGGTACCGCCGGTACGTCGGGCTCCGGTGGCCAGAGCGGCTCGATGTCTCGTTCCGGCACGGGGTGCTGCCCCGGGCCCCGGACCGGGTCGTTGTGGTCAGCCACGTTCCTCCCCCATTCCTCCTGCCGAGGATAGGCTCCCGCCCGCTGCCGGTCCTGCTGACGGCGGCCGATGTGGACCAACCCTGCCTCAGCTCGTCCAGACCGCCCAGGCGCCCGGCTCTGTCCACCAGGAACGTTTCCGGCTCAGCTCCCCCTCAACCCCGTCGTCGAGATAGGGCACCCGCTCGTCACGGGGGATCACCGCCACCGCCCGGCCACGGGCTCGTCGGACCTCCAACCGCACCCGCTTCCTGCCCAACGTCCGCCGGGTGACCACGGGAACGGCCACCGCCACCTCGACCACCCCGTCGGTCGGGTCGGGCGCGGCCAGCAGGGCCACGTCACCGAGGCGCGCGTACCCTCCGGAGTTGCCGACCGCGCAGGCCAGCAGGGGGTCGTCACCGGTGGACAGGACGACGTCGTCCACCTCCACCCGGCCCCGCCACGGTAGCGGCCGACCGGCGTCGTCGACCGCCCCCAGCAGCGCGCCGTCCAGGGTCACCGAACCGCCGTCGTTGCGCAGCAGGTCGAGCCGGCGGGCCGTCCCGTCGAGCACGGCGGTGGCCACCGCCGCCGGGTCACGTGGCAATCCGAGCTGCGCGGCAAGGTCACGGTGCGGGGTGCCCCGGGCCGGATCGAGCGGGAGTACGCCCACCGGTGGCAGGTCCGGCACCGTACGGTTGCCGGCCAGGTCGGCGGGGCGGCGACTGGGCGGTGGGGCGTACCGGCGGACCAGTCGGCGCAGCACGGCGCGCAACTGCGCGTCGCTGGCGGTGGCCACCACGAGCCTGGTCTTGCCGTCCGGGTCGGGCCAGGTGAGCCCGTCCGGTCGGGGCGGCCCGTCGAAGCGGGCGAGTACCGCGTCGATCTCGGCGTCCGAGCGGGCGGTGACGGTCTCCACCCGCGCCCCCCGGGCGGTGAGCGCGTCCGCGCAGGCCAACACCGGCACCCGCGGGGTGGCACAACGCTCGGCCGGCTGCTGCCCGGCGGCGGCGTCGGCGGTCGGGCCGGCGCAGCAGGCTCCGCCGGTGCCGCACCCGCCGGCAGCGTTGCGCTCCGCGTCGAGCGCGAGCAACACCACGTCGTACACGGTAGGGGCCTCCCGCTTCCCGCCACGACCCCTGCTGGCCGTGCCGTCACTACTTGTTAGCCTGGCACCCCGGGCTCGCCAACCGGTCGCCACCTGGCACCCGAGCCTTCTGGAGGCGGAGAAGATGCCAGCGATCGTGCTCATCGGCGCTCAGTGGGGCGACGAGGGCAAAGGCAAGGTTACCGACCTGCTGGGTGAGCGGGTCGACTACGTCGTGCGCTACTCCGGCGGCAACAACGCCGGGCACACCGTGATCACCCCCGACGGGCAGAAGTACGCCCTGCACCTGATGCCCTCCGGGGCGTTGTCGCCGAGCGCGATGATCGTCATCGGCAACGGTGTGGTGGTCGACCCGAAGGTGCTGCTGGAGGAGATCGACGGGCTCGCCGAACGCGGCGTGGACGTCTCCCGGCTGCGCATCTCCGGCGACGCGCACCTGATCATGCCGCACCACCGGGCGCTGGACCGGGTGGTCGAGCGTTACCTCGGCAGCTCCCGGATCGGCACCACCGGCCGGGGCATCGGCCCCGCGTACGGCGACAAGGTCGCCCGGATGGGCATCCGGCTGCAGGACCTGCTCGACCCGGGCATCCTGCGCAAGAAGCTGGAACTCGCGCTGCGCGAGAAGAACCAGATCATGTTCAAGGTCTACAACCGCAAGGCGATCGACGTGGACGCGACCGTCGAGGAGTACCTCGGCTACGCCGAGCGGCTGCGGCCGTACATCGCCGAGACCCGGGTGATGCTCTGGGACGCCCTGGACCGGGGCGACACGGTGCTGCTGGAGGGTGCCCAGGCCACCATGCTCGACATGGACCACGGCACGTACCCCTTCGTCACCTCGTCGAATCCGACGGCCGGTGGGGCGTGCGTGGGGGCGGGCATCCCGCCGACCGCGATCACCAAGGTCATCGCGGTGAGCAAGGCGTACACCACCCGGGTGGGTGCCGGCCCGTTCCCGACCGAGCTCTTCGACGACAACGGCCAGCACCTGCGAAAGGTCGGCCACGAGTACGGCACCACCACCGGCCGGGAGCGCCGCTGTGGCTGGTTCGACGCCGTGGTCGCCCGGTACTCCTGCCGCCTGAACGGGGTCACCGACCTGGTGATCACGAAGCTGGACGTGCTGACCGGCCTGCCCAAGGTGCCGATCTGCGTCGGGTACGAGATCAACGGCGAGCGGTTCGACGACATGCCGATGACCCAGACCGACTTCCACCACGCCACGCCGATCTACGAGGAGCACGACGGCTGGTCGGAGGACATCACCAAGGCCCGTACCGAGGACGAGCTGCCCGAGAACGCGCGACGCTACATCGCCCGGATCGAGGAGATCACCGGTACCCGGGTGAGCGTGGTGGGCGTCGGCCCCGGCCGCGAGGAGAACGTGCTGCGCCATCCCCTGCTCCCCTGACGGGCGTGCTCGGCGGCGTCCGGCCGATCAGTAGGATGCCAGACCGTGCGGGTACTTCTTGTGGGTGGCGGGGGGCGGGAGCATGCGCTCGCGCTCGGCCTCGCCGGTGATCCTTCCGTCGAGCGGCTGATCGCGGCCCCCGGCAACCCCGGCATCGCCGGTGTCGCCGAGTTGCGCCAGGTGGTCACGACCGATCCGGCCGCCGTTGCGGCGTTGGCCGTGGAGGTCGGCGCGGACCTGGTGGTGATCGGGCCGGAGGCGCCGCTGGTCGCCGGGGTCGCCGACGCGGTACGCGCCAAGGGCATCGCGGCCTTCGGCCCGAGCGCCGAGGCGGCCCGGCTGGAGGGTTCCAAGACCTTCGCCAAGGAGGTCATGACGGCCGCGGGTGTGCCCACCGCGCGCTCGTACACCTGCACCGACCCGGTCGGCACGGCCGCCGCGCTTGACGAGTTCGGCCCGCCGTACGTGGTGAAGAACGACGGGCTGGCCGCCGGCAAGGGCGTGGTGGTCACCGACGACCGGCAGGCCGCCCTCGCGCACGCGGCCGACTGCGGTCGGGTGGTGGTCGAGGAGTACCTCGCCGGCCCGGAGGTCTCCCTCTTCGTGGTCACCGACGGCGAGGCGGCCCTCCCGCTCCTGCCGGCCCAGGACTTCAAGCGGATCGGCGACGGCGACACCGGCCCGAACACCGGCGGCATGGGCGCGTACGCCCCGCTGCCCTGGGCGTCCGCCGACCTGGTCGACCAGGTGATGGCGGACACCGTGCACCCGACGTTGGCCGAGATGCGGCGTCGGGGCAACCCCTTCGTCGGGCTGCTCTACGTCGGCCTGGCCATCACCGCCCAGGGGCCTCGGGTGATCGAGTTCAACGCCCGCTTCGGTGATCCCGAGACCCAGGTGGTCCTGGCGCTGCTGGAGAGCCCGCTCGGTGGCCTGCTGCACGCCGCCGCCACCGGTAGCCTCGCCGACCACCCGCCGCTGCGGTGGCGGGACGGCTCGGCGGTGACCGTGGTGGTCGCCGCCGAGGGGTACCCGGGGACCCCGCGCACCGGCGACGCCATCACCGGTGCCGACGCCCCGGGGATCATCCACTCCGGCACCGCTCGCCGGGATCCCGACGGCCCGCTGCTCTCGACCGGGGGCCGGGTGCTCTGTGCCACGGCCACCGGCACCGACCTGGCCGCCGCGCGGGAGGCCGCGTACGCCCTGGTCGACGGGGTGGGGCTGGCCGGTTCCCAGCACCGTACCGACATCGCCCTGGCCGCGGCGCAGGGGCGCATCACGCTGCCCGGGTGATCGCGGGGAACATTTCGGCCCCCGCGTCGAGGACCAGGTGTCCGGAGGTGTCCGACCAGGATCGCAGCCAGCAGCCAGGGAGCCGCACGGGGGCGGACCAGGGTCAGCGGCTCCGGCGGTCCGGGTACGCCGGCTGGGCGGGCCGCCCCGTGCCGCGCGCGCTGGACGACCGGCCGGCCCGAGGCGGCTGCGGCGAGCGCCGCCGGTCGTCGAGGTTCCAGTGGACCCGTTCGTACAGCGCGATCCCGGCGCAGACGGAGACGTTCAGCGACTCCGCAGCCGGGTTGATGGGGATCGACACCGAGTGGCTGGCGATGCTCTCGAAGGAACGTGACGTGCCGGTCTTCTCGCTGCCGAGCAGCAGGGCGAGCTGCTCGTCGGCGTAGCGCAGCTCGCCGACCGCGAGGTCGCCCTCGGTGTCGAAGGCGACCAGCGGGATGCCGGTGCGCCGGAAGTGGGCGATCGCGTCGGCGCGCGAGGCGAGCACGATCGGGAGCGAGAAGACGTAACCCCGGCTGGCCCGGACCAGGCGTCGATCCGCGATGGTGGTGAGGTCGCTGTCCACCAGCACGATGCCGGCGGCGCCGAGCGCGAAGGACGTCCGCACGATGGCGCCGATGTTGCCGACGATCTTCACGCCGTCCAGGACGATGATGTCGCCGGTCGTGCGGGCCAACTCGTCGAAGCTCCACGGCCTGGGGACCCGGGCGATGCCGAACGCCTTGGGTTTCTTGTCCGTCTTGAACAGGTCATTCATGATCGGGGCCCCGACCAGGCGGACCGGAATGTCCCGCTGCCGGCAGGCGGCGAGGACCTCGTCCGGGAGCGGGCTGGTCTCCACCCCGTAGACCTCGGTGAACTCCAGTCCGGCGCGGATGCACTCCACGAGCGGCTCGGCATCCTCGATGAGCACGGTGCGGACGGCGGACCGCGAGTGCCTGGTGACGTCCATGATCCGCTGCACGGCCGGATCCGACCGTTCGGTGATGACGTCGAGGCTTACCACGAAATCGACCCTAACAGAATCGTGATCGACCCCCGTTCGTGGCCGAACGGCCCGGGGGACGCTCCGGACGGTCCGTTCGGCCCCTCGGCGAGGTTGACACCTCGTGTCACGATCATGGCTGAACCGGCTGGTCGTGGCGGCTGGTGCTGACCAGGGAGGGGACGCCGGTGGCCGGGTTCGTCGACGCGGTGCTCGCCTTCCCCACCGTCCTGTTCAGCTTCCTGTTGGTCGTCGTGGTCGGCTACTGGCTGCTGGTGCTCACCGGCGTGTTGGACATCGGTGAGGACGCCGACGCCGACGCCACCGGCGGGCTGCTCGCCTCGGTCGGCCTGGGTGGCCTGCCCAGCGTGATCGTCCTCTCCCTGCTGGTGGCGCTGGCCTGGTTCGGCAGTCTGGCCGGCGGGGTGCTGCTCGACCAGGCCGGCTTCACCGCCGCCACCCGGACCCTGCTGTCGGTGCTGGTGCTGCTGCTGGCCGCCGGGGTCGCCTGGCTGTTGACCCGACTGCTGGTGGTGCCGCTGCGGCGGCTCTTCCCGGCCGGCTCGGAGGCGAGCCGGCACTCCTTCGTGGGTCGGTTCTGTGTGATCCGTACCGGCCAGGTGACCCGGGACTTCGGGCAGGCCGAGGTGACCGCCGAGGACGGCTCGTCGGCGCTGGTCCAGGTCCGGCAGACCGGCACCGAGCAGCTGCGCGCCGGCAGCACGGCCGTGATCTACGAGTACGAACCCGACGGCGAGTTCTTCTGGGTCACCTCGACCGAGCTCGCCTGACCCGCCCCCCTTCCCGACTTCGAGCCCCTGGCACCGACCCCTCGAAAGGAGGATGCGCGGGACCCGCCGGCGTACGCCGGGCCCGGGCCGCCGCGTACTCACCCATGGATGTCCTCACCGCCGGTATCGGCGTACTCCTGGCAGTTTTGCTTCTGGTCGTTTTCGGGGTGGTGCTGCTGGTCAGCCGGCTGTTCCGCAAGGTGGAGCAGGGCAAGGCCCTGATCGTGTCGAAGGTGCGGCGGGTCGACGTCACCTTCACCGGCGCGGTGGTCATGCCGGTGCTGCACAAGGCCGAGATCATGGACATCTCGGTCAAGACCATCGACATCGAGCGGACCGGCCACGAGGGTCTGATCTGCCGGGACAACATCCGCGCCGACATTCGGATCACCTTCTTCGTCCGGGTCAACAAGACCACCGAGGACGTCATCAAGGTCGCCCAGGCCATCGGCACCGCCCGGGCCAGCGACCGGGAGACCCTGCAGGAGCTGTTCAACGCCAAGTTCTCCGAGGCGCTGAAGACCGTCGGCAAGCAGCTCGACTTCGTCGACCTCTACACCAAGCGCGACGAGTTCCGGGACCAGATCATCCGGGTCATCGGCACCGACCTCAACGGGTACAGCCTTGAGGACGCGGCGATCGACTTCCTTGAGCAGACCCCGATGTCGCAGCTCGACGCGGCCAACATCCTCGACGCCCAGGGCATCCGGAAGATCACCGAGCTGACCGCCCTGGAGCACGTCCGGACCAACGAGTTCCGGCGCAGCGAGGAGAAGGAGATCACCCGGCAGAACGTCGACGCCCGCGAGGCCATCCTGGAGCTGGAGCGCCGGCAGGCCGACGCCGAGGCCAAGCAGCGCCGGGAGATCGACACCATGCGGGCCCGCGAGGAGGCCGAAACCACCCGGGTACGGGCGGAGGAGCGGCTGCGGGCCGAGACGGCGAACATCCGTACCGACGAGCAACTCGGCGTCCAGCACGAGAACCGGGCCCGGGAGATCGCCGTCGCGGAGAAGAACCGCGAGCGGGTCATCGCCATCGAGACCGAGCGGATCGAGAAGGACCGCATGTTGGAGGTGATCGGCCGGGACCGGGAGACCGAGCTGAGCACGATCGCCAAGAACAAGGAGGTCGAGGCGGAGAAGCGGTCGATCGCCGAGGTGATCCGGGAGCGGATCGCGGTGGAGAAGACCGTCGCCGAGCAGGAGGAGAACATCAAGCGCCTGCGGGTGGTCGAGGAGGCCGAGCGGACCCGCCAGGCGGTGATCATCCAGGCCGAGGCCGAGGCGCAGGAGGGCCTGGTCAAGGACATCAAGGCGGCCGAGGCGGCCGAGCAGGCGGCGAAGTTCAAGGCCCGCGAGGAACTGGTTCTGGCCGAGGCCCGGCAGCAGGCCGCGGAGCTGGACGCGCAGGCCCGGATCCGGCTGGCCGAGGGGCAGCAGGCCGAAGCCGCCGCCGCCGGCCTGGCCGAGGTGCAGGTACGCGAGCGCGGAGCGGAGGCGATCGAGCGGGTCGGTCGGGCCGAGGCCAGCGTGGAGCGGGAGAAGGCGCTGATCGTCGCCGAGGCGGTCCGCGAGAAGCTCAAGGGTGAGGCCGAGGGTCTGACCGAGAAGGCCGCGGCGATGGCCGCGCTTGACGACGCCACCCGCGAGCACGAGGAGTACCGCCTGCGGTTGGAGCTGGAGAAGGAGGTCCGGCTGGCCGGCCTGGACGCCCAGCGGCACGTCGCCGAGGCCCAGGCGAAACTGGTCTCCACCGGGCTGGAGAAGGCGAACATCGACATCGTCGGCGGGGACAGCGTCTTCTTCGACCGGCTGCTCAGCTCGATCTCGTTCGGCAAGAGCGTGGACGGCTTCGTCGCCCACTCCGACGTGGCCCGCAGCGTGGCCCAGCCGTGGCTGGACGGCAAGGCCAGCTTCACCGACGACCTCTCCCAGGTGCTCGGCTCGCTCAACACCGCCGACGTGCAGAACCTCACCCTCTCCGCGTTCCTGGCCCAGCAGATCAAGGCCGGCGGCGCCAACCAGGGCAAGCTGGAGGAGCTGCTGCGGGCCGCGAAGAAGCTCGGGCTGGACGGCACGCCGGTCGCCGCGCTGAGCGGGTCGCGGCAGCACGCCGGTGAGTGAGCCGGTGACCGGCGCGGCCGGTGCGGACTCCGGGCCTGTGCCCGGCGCCACCACCGCCGCGCCGGCCCCGGCAGCCGACGCCACCGGCCCGGACGGCCCGGCCGGGCTGGAGGCGGGCAGCTACGAGGTGCTCCGGCGGCGGCTCGCCGAGCAGGCAGGTGAGCTGGGTCGCCGGGCGGAGCAGCTCAACGCGCGACGCCTGGAGACTTTCGGCAGCACCGAGTTGCGGCTGACCAGCACCGAGCGGATCCGGACCGCGCACAACTGCGTACCCCGGGACATCGTCTCGGTGGGCGGGCTGATGCTCTTCGGGTACAACGTCTTCATCGGCCTCAAGCCGGAGACGACGGTGGACGACGTCTTCTCCCTGCACCGCTTCGAGCCGGACCCGGCCGGCGGCGGCTACCGGTTCGACGAGGTGGGCCGGACCGAACTGCCGGGGCTGCTGCGGGACCCCCGCTTCGAGCGGGACTTCAACGAGCTGTACCGGTACTACCGGCAGACCCGGCTGTTGCAGCTGCGCCGGGTCGAGGGCCGGTTGCTGGCGGTCTTCCAGACCGGCCCCCGGGTCGACGACGTCCGGGTGCTGCGCTGGGCGGTCGGCACCGACGGCACCGTCGAGTACCTGGACAGTCGGGGCGAACGGGACCACGTCTTCCCGCCCAGCCACGACTTCGAGTGGACCCCGACGGTCCGGGAGCACCACGTGCTCGGCCGGCACCCGCACATCTCCATCGAGGGGGAGGTGTTCGTCGAGACGGTCGGTGGTGACCTCACCGTCAAGGTGGAGGACAACACCGAGACCGGGGAGGGCATCTACCGCGAGCCGGTCGACGAGCCGTTGCAGAGCCTGGCCGACGCCGAGATCGGTTACGCCCGGGTGGGTCCGCTGATCCTGCTGCGGATCCGGCCGTACAAGGAGACCGAGTGGCGGCACCTGGTCTTCAACACGCTCACCCGGCAGGTGGCCCGGCTGGACGGGATCGGGGTGGCCTGCCAACGGCTGCCGGAGGACCACGGGATCATCTTCCCCGGCGGCTACCACCTGGCCACCGGTGAGACGCGGACCTTCGACACCGAGGTCGCCGACCTGGAGTTCGAGCGGGTGGTCCGCTCCACCAACGGCGAGGACGTGCTCTACGTCTTCCACGGCCGGGCGGAGGGCCGGTCGCTGCTGCTGCCGTACAACGCGATCCGCAAGGAGGTGGCGGCCCCGATCCCCTGCCACGGGTTCTCCCTCTTCGACGACGGCACGCTTGTGGTGTTCCGGGCGGTCTCCGAGGAGCCCACCCGGGTCCATCCGATGCAGGTCTGGCAGACCCCGTTCCTCTCCGACAGCTACGCCGCCGCCCAACCCGTGGGGACCGGGCCGCTGGAACGCGTGGGCAACGCCGACCTGGTCCGGGGCATCTCGGACTGCCTCTCGGTGGCGCGTACGGCCGGTGACACCGGGGCGGCGGCCGGGCTGCACGAGTCGCTGATCGCCGCCTGCACCCGGATCTTCGACCACTACCACTGGCTGGCCGACGAGGAGCTGGGCAACCTGGCCGCCCCGCTGGCCGAGGTACGGGCCACCGCCGGTCAGGTGCTCGACGAGTACGAGAAGGTCCGTGCGCTGACCGCGCAGGCGGCCCGGGAGCTGACCGCCACCGCCGAGCAGGTCGCCTCGTTGAGTCGCCGAGTCCGGGGCGAGGCGCCACTGAGCGCCGACGACTGGGTCCGCCAGCTCGCCGGGCTCCGGCAGGCCCAGGGGCACCTGGTGACCGTGGGCGAGCTGCACTACGTCGACCAGGAGCGGATCGCCGAGCTGGCCGCCCGGCTGGACGACGACCTGGCCTACGCCGGCCGGCGGGCGGTGGACTTCCTCAGCCGCGACGACGCCTTCGAGGCGTACCGGTCGGAGGTGGCGCGGCTGGCCGAACGGGCCGCCGCGATCGGCACGGTCGCCGAGGCGACCCCGGTCGGCGACGAGCTTGCCGAGCGGGCCGACGGGCTGCAGACCATCACCGAGGTGGTCGGTGGCCTCGACATCGCCGACGCGACGGTACGCACCCAGATCCTGGCGAGCATCGGCGAGGTGCTCGGCGGGGTCAACCGGGCCCGGGCGGCGCTGGACGGTCGCCGGCGCGAGCTGCGCCAGGCCGAGGGGCGGGCCGGCTTCGCCGCCGAGTTCGCCCTGCTCGGGCAGGCGGTGACCGGGGCGCTGGCGGCGGCGGACACCCCGGAACGCTGCGACGAGCAGCTCGGCCGGCTGCTGTTGCAGGTGGAGACGCTGGAGGCGCGGTTCGGGGAGTTCGACGACTTCCTGGACGAGTTGACCACCCGCCGGGCCGACATCTACGAGGCGTTCTCCTCGCGCAAGCAGGCCCTGCTCGACGACCGGGCCCGCCGGGCGGACCGGATGGTCTCCTCGGCCGAGCGGATCCTGGTGAGCGTGCAGCGCCGGGTCGGCACCCTGGGCACCCTGGACGAGATCAACACCTACTTCGCCTCGGACGCGATGGTGGGTCGACTGCGGTCGGTCGTCGACGAGCTGCGTACCCTCGGCGATCCGGTCCGGGCCGAGGAGCTGGACGGCCGGATCCGGGCCGCCCGCCAGGAGGCCGGGCGCGGCCTGCGGGACCGGCTGGACCTGTACGCCGACGGCGGGGAGACGATCCGGCTGGGGCGGCACCGGTTCGCGGTCAACACCCAGGCGATCGACGTGACCGTGGTGCCGCACGACGGGCGGATGGCCATCGCGGTCACCGGCACCGACTACCGGGCCCCGGTCGTCGACGAGCAGTTCCAGTCCACCCGCCGGTTCTGGGACCAGCTCCTGGTCTCCGAGTCCCCGCAGGTGTACCGGGCGGAATACCTGGCCACCTCGATCCTGGCCGACGCCGAGGCCGGCCGGGGCACCCTGCGGCTGGACGCCCTCCAGGCCGCGGCCCTCGACCCGGACCAGCTCCGCGAGCTGGTCCGGACCGTCGCCGAGACCCGCTACGACGAGGGGTACGAGCGCGGCGTGCACGACCACGACGCGGCGACCATCCTGGGTACGCTGCTGCGCCTGCACGCCGCGGCCGGGCTGCTGCGGCACCCGCCCGCCGCCCGGGCCGCCGCCCAGCTCTTCTGGCGCTTCGGCAGCACCGAACCGGCCCGACTGGCCTGGTCGGCACGGGCGGTCTCGCTGGCCCGGGCGCGGGCCCGGTTCGGCCGGCCCCCGCTCGACTCCGGCCAGGGGGACGCCATCGACCGGTGGCACACCGAGCTGGCCGCCGCGATCGGCACGTTCCTCGGCGAGCGCGGCCTGACCGGGCCGGCCGCCGAGGCCGACCTGGCCGGGGCGTACCTCTTCGAGGAGGTGGCCCAGACACCTGTCGGCTTCGTCACTGGGGCCGGCGCGCGTACCCTGCTCGACCGGTTCCGGCGGGCCCTCGGCGGCCGGCAGTCCCGGTCCAGCCGGGAGTTCGACGACGACCTGCGGGCCGTCGGCGACGACCTGGCCAGCCGGTACCAGCTGGTCGAGGCGTGGCTGACCGCGTTCCTGGCCACCGACGACGGACAGCTCTCCGGCTACGACCTGCCGGAGGCGGTCGCGGTCGAACTGTGCGGCCCGGACCTGCCCCGGCGGGAGACCGGGGCGGCGCTGGCCGGCACGGTCGACGGACTGCTCGGCACCCACCCCCGGCTCAGCGGGGGGCGGCTGGAGCTGCGGCTCGACGAGACGCTGGCCCGGGTCGGCCGGTTCCGCACCGAGCAGGTCCCGGCGTACCGGGACTTCCAGCACCGCCGCAACGAGCTGGTGGCCGCCGAGCGGGACCGGTTGCGGCTCACCGAGTTCCAGCCGAAGGTGATGAGCGCGTTCGTCCGCAACCGGTTGCTGGACGAGGTCTACCTGCCGCTGATCGGCGACAACCTGGCCCGGCAGCTCGGGGCCACCGGGGAGAACAAGCGGGTCGACCAGATGGGCCTGCTGCTGCTGATCTCCCCGCCGGGCTACGGCAAGACCACCCTGATGGAGTACGTCGCCAGCCGGCTCGGCCTGGTCTTCGTCAAGGTCAACGGGCCGGCCCTGGGCTCGCAGGTCACCTCCCTGGACCCGGCCGAGGCACCCGACGCCACCGCCCGGCAGGAGGTGGAGAAGATCTCCTTCGCCCTGGAGATGGGCAACAACGTCCTGCTCTACCTGGACGACATCCAGCACACCTCACCGGAGCTGCTGCAGAAGTTCATCCCGCTCTGCGACGCCCAGCGCCGGATGGAGGGCGTCTGGGAGGGCCGGACCCGCACCTACGACCTGCGCGGGAAGCGGTTCGCGGTGTGCATGGCCGGTAACCCGTACACCGAGTCGGGCAAGCGGTTCCGGGTGCCGGACATGCTGGCCAACCGGGCCGACGTGTGGAACCTCGGTGACGTGCTCTCCGGCCGGGAGGAGGCGTTCGCGTTGAGCTACATCGAGAACGCCCTGACCGCCAACACGGTGCTCGCGCCGCTGTCCACCCGGGACCGTGGCGACCTGGAGCTGCTGGTCCGGCTGGCGAGGGGCGACGACTCGGTCCGCCCGGACCAGCTCAGCCACCCGTACTCCGGGGTCGAACTGGAGCAGATCGTCTCGGTGCTGCGCAAGCTGCTGCACGTACAGCGGGTGGTGTTGACCAACAACCAGGCGTACATCGCCTCGGCGGCGCAGGCCGACGCGTCGCGTACCGAGCCGCCGTTCCAGTTGCAGGGGTCGTACCGCAACATGAACAAGCTGGCCGAGAAGGTCGTCCCGGTGCTCAACGACGCGGAGCTGGAGGCCGTGATCGACGACCACTACGTCGGCGAGGCGCAGACCCTGGCCGCCGGGGCGGAGGCCAACCTGCTCAAGCTCGCCGAGCTGCGCGGTCGGCTCAGCCCGGAACAGGCCCGCCGCTGGGCCGAGGTGAAGGCCGGCTTCCTGCGCGCCCGCGCCCTCGGTGGGGCCGGCGACGACCCGCTGGACCGCGCGGTCGGGGCGCTGGGCCTGCTCGCCGACCGGGTCGGCGGGGTGGAGGCCGCCATCGGCCGCGCCACCAGCCACCCCTGACCCTGCCAAGCCCCCGCCTCCACTCGCCCGGCCACCACCGCCAGTCCCTGGATGTGGTGGCCGGTAGGGCGACCGCCCGCGACTGGTTCGTGGATGTGGTGGTCGGTGGGGCGGCCGCAGGCCACTTGTTCCTGGATGTTGCGGTTGCCGGTCGGCCCGGTGGGGTGCGGTGGGGGCTCGGCGGGGGTCAGGCCTTGGGGATGTCGAACAGGTTGGCGATGTTGGCGGCCAGGCCCAGGTCACCCTTGGCCTTCAGCTTGCCCGTCATGAACATCATCACCGGGTTGGCCGCTCCGGAAACGATCTTGAGGAACTCGACCGGACCCATCGTGAGGCTGAGCTTCGGCTCGTGCTGCGGGGTCTCGTTGACGGTGCAGGTGCCGTCGGCGATGACCACCTCGTAGGAGTCCGTGCCGCCGTCGGGACGGCCACCGATGTTCCAGTGGATCACCGCGTTGGTGTTGCCGGCCTTCTCCGGGCGGAAGATGGTCGGCATCCGTCCGAAGACCTCGCCGAGCACCCTGCCCCGCATCGGGCCCGACATCACCTCGGCGATCTTGGCGTCCGGGGTGGACTTGACCAGCTTGGCGAACTCCTTCGGGCCGTAGTTGGCGAAGGTGGCCGGGTCGAACTCAGTCATGGTGGATGTGCCCTCTCGCGCGCCGTCCGGTCTCGGTTACTCCGGCGTAAACCTACGCACGAGTAGATACCCCCCGCAACCGCTCCCCCCGTGTAAGGAAGGGCCCCCTGTTAACGCATTCTGTATAGGAAGGGCCCCTTCCAAACAGGCATTGGGTGGAACTGTCGGTGGGACGGGTCAGGATGGTCGCGTGCTTGACGGAATCGACGACATCCAGTGGTCACGACTCGGCCACGCCTACGGGTCGGCCGCCGACGTGCCCGACCAGATCCGCGCCCTGCGCTCACCCGAGCAGCCGGTGCGCCAGCAGGCCCTGAACGCGCTCTTCGGCAACATCTTCCACCAGGGCACCCGCTACCAGGCCAGCGCGTACGCGGTGCCCTTCCTGCTCGAACTGCTCGCCGACCCGGACACGCCGGAGCCGGACTGGTTGCTCACCCTGCTCACCTCGCTGGCCATCGGTTACGACGAGAGCTTCCTGCCCGACGGCTTCCCGGTCGGTGAGTGCCGCCAGGCGGCGCGGGGCGGACGGGAGCTGCTCGCCGCCAAGCCACCACCGTGGGTCGGCGAGGACGAGGACGAGGACGACAAGGAGTACGTCGAGTACGAGTACGTCGAGTCGCTGAGCGCGGCGGACCAGGACCGGCTCTGGACGTACGTCGCGTTGGCGGTGTACGACGCGGTCCGGGCCGGCGTCCCGCTGTTCCGTAGCCTGCTCGACCACTCCGACCCCGGGGTACGGGCCGGAGCGGCGTACGCGTTGGGCTGGTTTCCGGAGGAGGCGGCCGGCAGTCTTCCCGCCTTGACCGCACTGATCGCGGGCGGTGGCCGGGCCGAGCGAGTTGGCGGCGTCGACGCCGAACGGCCCGACGGCGCGGACTTCGAACCGTCCGACGGCGCGGAGGTCGAACGGCCCGACGGCGCGGAGGTCGAACGGCCCGACGGCGCGGACTTCGAACCGTCCGGCGGGGCGGACTTCGAACCGTCCGGCGGGGCGGAGTTCGAACCGTCCGGCGGGGTGCGACGGACGCCAGCCGAGGTGGCGACCGCTGTGGTGGCGGCGGGGCTGCTCGGGGCGGCACCGTACGCCGGCCTGCTGGCCGATCCGCGACCCGTGGTGCGCTGGGCAGCGGCCGTCGGGCGGGCCCGGGTGCTGGGCGCGGAGGTCGACGCGGCGACCGTCGACGAGTTGCTGCGGTGGCTGGCCGTCACCCCGGCCGGGTCCCCACACCGACCCGAGACCGACGGTCACGTGCCGTTCCTCGACGGCGACCTGGGCGGGTACGCGGCACTGGCCCTGCGGCAGCTCGGCCCGGCCTACGCCGACCGGGCCTTCGACGCGTTGCTCGACCGGCTGCCCGCCGTCAGCGGAACCGAGGCGTTGCCGGTGGCCACGGAGGCGCTGCGGACGGCGTTCCCGGCCGGCGCACCCCCCACCGGCGCGCCGGTCGCCGAGTTGCTCCCCGATCAACGGCGCCTGGTCGAGGTGCTGGCCCGTTCGCCGCGACCGTGGTTGATCGGCGAGAGCGTCTTCGGCAACTTCAGCTCGTTGCTCCGCGGGTACGGCCTGCCCGCCGACCGGGACGCGATGCGGGCGTATCTTGCCGACAGCGTCGGGGTGGCCGGCGGAGGGCCTGGCTGAGGCCGCACCGACCCACATGGGCGGGGCGGTCCAACCGACGAACATTCAGCGGACGGCGGTCCGGCGGCGGGAGGCTCGGCGGTGGATCCGGCGGCGTAGCCACCTGGCCGCCTCCAGCAGTCCGGTGACGGCCACGGACAGTCCGACGCCGACCAGGATGCCCTTGACCGGGTCGCGTTCGAAGGCCAGCCCGCCGAAGTAGCCGAGCAGCCCGCAGTAAAGGGCCCACAACGTGGCCGCGAGCGCGTCGTAGAGCAGGAAGAAGCGCAGCGGGTAGCGGACCGCGCCCATGGTCAGGGTCACTGCGGTCCGCCCACCGGGCAGGTACCGGGCGGTGGTGAGGATCATGCCGCCGCGCCGGTCCACCGCCCGGCGGGCCCACCGCGACCCGGCCCGCCGTCGGCTCTCTGCCGGTGACCGGTCCAGCCGGCCGCTGCCGCCGTACCGTCCGACGGCGTACGAGAGGTGGTCGCCGGCGAGCGCGCCCAGGGCGGCCAGCACGATTACCCAGGTCAGGTCGGGTGGACCGGTGGCTGCGAAGACCCCGGCGGTGACCACCACCGTCTCCCCTGGGACGGCCGGAAAGACCGCGTCCACCGCCGTGATCACGAAGATCACCAGGTAGACCCAGGGCGAGGTGACCGTCTCCCGGAGCAGGTCGAGCAGCGACTGCATGCCCCCATGCTCGACGGTACGGCTTGACGAATGCCGCGAAACGGTGCTTCTCGGGCTAATGACTGCCTGGTGGTGGCGCTCCTTGACGTAGCCCGAGGCTGGTTCGGGGTCACGGTCCGGATCTTGGAAGAAAAGTGCCCCTATCGGGGCCTCATTCTTCCAAGATCTTCGGCGAAGGGCGAAGGGCGAAGGGCGAAGGGCGAAGGGCGAAGGGCGAAGGGCGAAGGGCGAAGGGCGAAGGGTGAAGGGCGAAGGGTGAAGGGTGAAGGGTGAAGGGTGAAGGGCGAAGGGCGAAGGGCGAAGGGCGCAAGTCTCCCACGTGACCATGGCTGTTGCAGACGCACAGCAGGCATAAAAATGGGGCAAGTCCGGCCCAAACTCCCTTCTGCTCCCCGACCACCCCCCGACCCACCCCCCGACCCACCTGCCCCGTCACCGCCGAAGCGGAACCCGATGTAGATCTTGGACACTTACCGTCCAAATAGAACGGTAAGTGTCCAAGATCTACACCCCGGCCGGGTGTGAAGAGGGCGAGGCGCATCGGCCGTGGGAGGGGGTGGGAGTCGGGGCGTTCTGCGGGTCAGGGTTGGTGGCGGTGACCGGGCGACCGAACCACCCCTGTCCCGTCAGGCCTGGGAGGCGTCGACAGCAGGCGGGGTGATTGGAAGAAAACGGCCCTGGGCCCTGCCGCAGATGCCTCGCAGGCGGGACGTCGGGGGCCGCTCGGCTAGGCGACGGGCGTCGGCAGGGCACGGGCCCATTCGACCTTGCCCTCGGCGGTGGGGGAGTGGGAGGTGAGCACCACCGGTACGTCGAGGGCCACCGACACCGCCTCCGGCCAGTCCTCCGGCGTCCCGGGGTCGTACACCGGACGGGCGTCGAGCAGCCGGGCGGTCAGTGCGGCCTGCCGATCGAGGTCACCGGCCGGACCGGGCACCAGCCGGTCGAAGCCCGGGTCCGGTGCCGAGCCGCCAGGGCGACGGGGCATCAGCGGGTCGAGGGCCCGGCCGGGGACCGGCCCGCCAGGGTCGCCAGGCACCAGCCGCTCGGTGACTGAGCCGTCAGGGGCGACAGGGACCAGCCGGTCGGTGGCCGAGCCGTCAGGGTCGACAGGCACCAGCCGGTCGGTGACTGAGCCGTCAGGGCCGCCGGGGGCCAGTTCGTCGGGCGTACTGTAGCGGCGGCAGATCCGCAGGTCCAGGCCCCGGTCGGCGAGGTCGAGGTGGGTCAGCGCCAGGCCGTCGACGCCGCCGACCACGTCGAGGGCGTACCGGTGGGCGACCGCGTCGAAGTGGCCGAACCGGAAACGCCCCTGCCACGGGTTCGTCGGGTTGTGCGGGTCGGCCAACGGCAGTGTCGGGTCCTCGGTGACCAGCGGACCGGGGCCGTGCCGGGTGGTGACGGTCCGCAGTACGCCCAGCCGCTCGGCCTGCCCGGCCAGCCCGGCCTCGGCCAGTAGCGCCTCGGCGTTGGCGAAGGTGGTGGTGCTCCAGGTGGTGTACGGGTGGAAGCCGTGCCACTCGTCCAGCAGCACCCCCTGCGCCCCCTCGAAGACGCAGGTCCCGGCCCGCAGCACCCCGGCCAGGTACGTCCGGTCGACGATGGTCACCCGCTCGGCGAATCCGGTGAACGCCGGCAGGCAGTCCTCGACCGGCGGGGCGTCCAGCGGCCCCAGTTCGGCGGTGAGCCGGTCGGCCAGCGCGGTGAGGCGACGGCGCAGCACCACCGGGTTGTGGCAGTCGGCGACCCGGGGTGCCTCGTCGGGGTGGCTCAGCGCGTACGCCATGGTCTCGCCCACGCCCAGCCCGCACGAGCCGTGCCGGTCGTCGCCGCGGGCCAGCTCGCGGGCCCGGTTGGCGGCCCGGTGGTACGGGGTGGCCAGCAGCGCCTCGCCGTCTACGGTGAGCCGGTCGAGGGCGTCCGGCACGCCGACGGCGGCCAGGTGCTCGGCCTCGGCGGCCAGGGCCAGCGGGTCCACCACCACCTGCCGGGCCAGGTGGGTCCGCACCCCGGGGCGGAACGTACCCGCCCCGAACTGGGCGAACGTGTGGTGTCGGCCGTCACGCAGGACGACGTTGTGCGCCGCCTGGGCGCCCCCGTTGAAGCGGATCACGGTGTGCACCGGGCGGGTGGCGCAGAGCCAGTCGACCACGGTGCCCTTGCCGGCATCACCGTAGGAGAGGTCGACGACCATGACGTGTCGCCCGCCGGCCCCGATTCCCCCACCGGTCCCGTTCGGGCGGGGGAACCGGGGCCGGCGGTGCCGGTCCCCGGCCCGGCCGGTGCCACCACCGACCGGACCGGGCGTGCGGGTGGTCGGGTTCATAGCCGGGTGACCCCACGGGTCGCCGGGCGGGTCGCCGCCGGCAGCGTCGATGCCACGGTCTGCCGGCCGGCGCGCAGCGGGGCCAGCGCCTTGGAGACCGTCGCGGTGGCCGTCGAGCCGGCCCGGTCCAGGTCCCGCAGGCCCTCCTCCAGCTCGATGGCCTCCTCGCCGAGGCCGATGGTGAGCGCGATGGTCTCGCAGACCGCGTCCAGGTCGTCGAGGGTGACGGCGTTCTGCCCGAGCAGGTCGCGCCAGAAGTCCAGCACCTTCGAGTTGCGGGCGTAGTGGCTGCCGGCGGGGAGCAGGTAGTACGTGTCCCAGCGCTCGGTGACCTCGTCGACGATCCGCCGGACCGGGATGTCCTCGCCGATCCGGTCGCCGATCACCCCGGTCACCTCCCGGTGCTTGACCCCGGCGTACGCCAGCTCGTCGCCGATGATGAACAGGTAGCCGCGTCGGCCGCGCCTGTCCCAGCTGTCGGTGGCCGTGTGCCGGGCCATGAAGTACAGCGCCAGCTCGTACGACTCCATCATCTGGCCGCCACCGCCGCCCTCCAGGACGATCCGGCCGAGGTCTTCGTCCATCCGGTTGTCCGACTCGAACTGCCCTACCTGCAGAGGCACCCGGTCGCAGGTGGCGTCGCCGATCGCGCCGAACATGATCTGCGGGTCGCGGGCGTACCCCTGGCGCTGGAGCAGGCCGAGCAGTTGCGGCAGCTTCTCCTGCAGGGTGCGGGGCACGTGCCCCATCGATCCGGTGACGTCGAAGAGCACCGCGATCGGGGTCGACTGCGGGTGCTCGGCCGAGTCGCGGGCCTCCCGCATGGCGTCCCGGGGGTCCAGCGCCGGGTGGACCGTGCGGGCCCCGCTGTCGCTGTACGAGAAGGCGCTCTTGCCGGCGGCCCGGCGGTACTTCTTGGCCGCGTCGTAGACGTTGGTGGACCAGACTCCGCTGCCCATGGCAGCCTCCTTAGGGGGTGAGGGTGAAGGGTCGGAAGGTGCGGGGGCCGTAGACCCGTTCCAGCACCTGGTCGAACTCGCCCAGCAGGTGCCAGGCGTCGTCGGGCCGGGACCGTAGCTGCCGTTGCTGGCAGCCGCGGGCGAAGGCGAGCAGCTCGCGTGGGGCGCGGCGGCCCATCAGCCAGGTCATGCAGCGGGCCGCCATCGCCAGGTCGGTGCCCGCCCCGGCCGGCTGCCGGTTGGTCACCTCGGCCGGGTACCAGTCGTCGAAGCCGGGGACCAGCGCCGGCACGGTGTGGCCGAGCGGGGTCGAGAAGCACCAGTCGACCAGGACCAGACCGTGCGCGTCCGGCTCGATCAGGACGTGCCGGGGCAGCACCGCGCCGTGCGCGATCCCGGCCCGGTGGGCCAGGCCGAGGGCGACCAGCAACCGCCGCCACATCCAGGCCGCGTCCCGCGGGTCGACCCCGTCCGGGTACGCCTGCCGCACCTCGTCCAGGCTGTGCAACCCGGGTACGGCGGCCAGCACGTTGACCCGCCGTTCGGCACCGGTGGCCGGGTCCCGGTGCCGGAAGCTCTCCACCAGCCGTGGCACGTACGGCAGGTGCCGGGGATCGCCGCGCTCGACGATGGTCTCCAGCGCGTGCACCTCGCGGGCCATCAGGTCGTTGTCGGCCGGGTTCCGGGGCAGCTTGAGCAGCCGGTCCGCCCCGACGTCGTAGAGGTCGGCCAGGTCACCGGCGTGCCGCAGCGCGCCGAGGCGGTAGTCGCCGAGCGGGACACCGCCGGTGCGCTGGGCCTGCCACCTGGTGGTGACCTGGACGAACGCGTCGGTGGCTGTGGCGCGTACCCGGTCGGTGGTGTTGCCCAGGCGGTCGGGGTGCAGGGCCGCGACCAGCTGGCGGTAGCGGCGGGCCGGGTCGTCCGCGCCGAACAGGTCGGCGTCGGTACGGGCGGCGGCGACCAGCCGCAGGGCCTCGTCTGTCCTCACCGGATCGTCTCCTCCCGGGCGGGGCGCAGCAGCGCCGGGTGCAGCAGGCGGGCGTCGCCGGCCCGGTAGAGCCGGGCGCGCGGGCCGCCCCGCGCCCCGCCCCGCTCGGTGCTGGTGCCGGTGCCCTCCACGAAGCCCGGCACGGAGAGCACCTTGCGGTGGAAGTTGCCGGCGTGCAG
Source organism: Micromonospora yangpuensis (assembly GCF_900091615.1). Classification (NCBI taxonomy): domain Bacteria; kingdom Bacillati; phylum Actinomycetota; class Actinomycetes; order Micromonosporales; family Micromonosporaceae; genus Micromonospora; species Micromonospora yangpuensis. Next base: position 322,179 of record NZ_FMIA01000002.1, read on the forward strand.
CTCGTGCCCCCAGACCGTCTCGTAGACCGCGCGCAGCTCGCCGATGGTGAACTCGGGGTCGAGGAAGCGGGTGGCCAGCGGGGTGTACTCCAGCTTGGACCGGGCCCGCTCCAGGCCGTCGTCGATGATCCGGGCGTGGTCGAAGGCGAGCGGCCGGCTGGTAAGCGCGGTCACCGGCAGCCAGGCTGCCTCGTCGGCGTCGCTGCCGGCGGCCGGGTCGGGCAGGTCGGGGGCGAACGCCAGGTGGGCCACGGAGACGATCCGCATCCGGGGGTCCCGGCCGGGGTCGCCGTAGCTGGCCAGCTGCTCCAGGTGCACCCGGCCGAGCCGCTCGCCGCCGAGCCCGGTCTCCTCGGCCAGCTCGCGGCGGGCGCCGGCGAGCAGGTCCTCGTCGGGGTGGACGAAACCGCCAGGCAGGGCCCAGTGCCCGGCGTACGGCGGCTCGGCCCGCCGGATCAGCAGCAGGTGCAGCGCGCCGTCGCGGACGGTCAGCGCGACCACGTCCACGGTCACCGCGACCGCCGGGTACGCCCGGGGGTCGTAGTCGGCGAGAAACTCCTGCTCATTCACGGTACGCACTCCCTCGAAGGCGTTCATCTCGATCTGAGAAGAACTCGATGTGAGAACAACTTAGCTCACGATCGGGTGACTGTCCAGCCCTGGTGTTCGGGTGGCGAAACTGACCAGCTGGCGGGCGCATCCGCGTAGAAAGTTCCGTACAACTGCCGTACGCTCTCGGCAGAGGTGATGAGAGATGGCACCCAAGACCGAGCGTATCGAGATGCGGACCGATCCCGAGACCAGCGACCTGCTCGCCCGTGCGGCGCGAACGCGCGACGAGTCGGTCTCGTCCTTCGTCCTCAAGGCTGCGCGCACCGAAGCGGACCGGGTGCTGGCGCGAGCGGATCGGACGATCATGCCGGCAGAGCAGTTCGACGAGATGATGGCAGCCCTGGACAAGCCCGACGAGTCGACCAGGCTCGCCGATATCGCCGCCAGGCCGCGGAGGTTCCGCCGCAGATGACCGAATGGCTCTCCGGGCCGCTGGAACCGCAACACGATGTCGAGGATTTCGACTGCGGGGTCGATTCCCTCAACAGGTGGCTCATCGGGCATGCGCGCAGCGCCGCTGTCAGTGGCACTGCCAGAACGTACGTATGGACAGAAGAAGCTCCTGACCCGGCAGTGATGGCCTACTACGCGATCGCGCCCACCGTGGTCGTCCGCGATCAACTCAGCAAGAAGCTGGCTGGCGGATCGGGCGACGTACCCGGCTACCTCCTGTGCAAGCTGGCTTTGCACAGGGATCTGCACGGACAGAAGCTCGGTGGCGAGCTCCTGCTGGACGCACTGGAGAAGATCGTGCGTGCCTCGGATGAGTTCGGCGGTCGCCTGATCGTCGTCGACGCTATCGAATCAGCGGTGGATTTCTACTGCCGTTACGGGTTCAAGCCTGTCGTGGGGGTGCCCCACCGCCTCGTCATGAAAGTGGCGACCGCGCGGAACGATCTCCGTCTCGGGAGCCTGCGGCTGTCTTCCAACCGGGAGGCGGGCCTCGTTTCCATGGTGCTCAACCGCCCGGACGGCTCGTTGACTCCTTTCGTCGGGGACGCTGACGAGGCGCGTGCAGTCGCCAGGGAAATACTGGCCGCCGCTGAACAGCAAGAGCAGACCGGCGTGACCGGTGCAAGCATTGATCTTCGTGCGGTCATGGTAAGGGCTCTCGGCAGGGATCCGTTCGGCGAGGAAGCCTGAGATAGTCGGTCGGTCCAGGCGGGCGTTCGTCAGGCCGGTTCAGCGCGGGTCAGGTCAGGGTGCCGGTGAGGTGGGGGCGTCCGGTCCGGGGATCGTGCAGGGCGAAAGCGCCGTCGGGCGTGCTGTGGAAGCCGACCGTCGCCGGTAGCGGCACCGGCGCCTTGAACTCCACCGCCACCGTGTACGCCGCCGGCAGTCGACCCGCCAGGGCGGCCAGGCAGCGGGCCTTGCTCCACATGCCGTGCGCGATCGGGCGGGGGAAGCCGAACAGCCGGGCGCCCAGCCGGGAGGTGTGGATCGGGTTGTGGTCGCCGGAGACCCGGGCGTACTCCGTACCAGTCTGCGGGGTGACCCGCCAGTGGGCGGAGGCCGGCGGCGGCGTGGGACGGTCGCGGTGGTCGCGCCCGGCGCGGCCGTCGGGGGTCGGCTCCCGACGCAGGTACGTCGAGACGCCGTGCCACACCGGCACCCCGGCGACCGAGGCGAGCAGCACCACGTCGACCTGCCGGCCCCGCTCGTGCGGGCGCAACCCGTCGGCGTACGCGACCAGGTCGAGGGTCTCGCCGGCGTCGATCCGGCGGTGCACGGTGATCCGGTTGGCCACGTGCACCAGGCCGATCAGGGGCAGCGGGAAACCCGCACCGGTCATCAGCCGCAGCGCCAACGGAAAGCCGAGCACGTGCGGGTACGTCCCCGGCACCTCGTCGGTCAGCCGGAAGCCGCAGACCCGGTCGTACTCGGCCAGGTGGGTCCGGTCGACGGTGACCCCGGCGACGGCGAACTCCACCGCCGGCAGGGTGTCGCCGCCCCGGCGGCCGCCCAGCGGCAGCGCGCCGAGCAGGGCCCGCCGGTACGACGACCCGGCCGTCGGCAGCCGGTCCAGCTCGATCCGCGTCCGGTCGGTCATCAGGCCCCCAGCAGGCTCTGGCCGCAGACCCGGACCACGTTGCCGGTGACCGCGCCGGAGGCGGGCCAGGTCAGCCAGCCGATCGTCTCGGCCACGTCCACCGGCAGGCCGCCCTGGGCGAGGCTGTTCATCCGGCGACCCGCCTCGCGCAGCGCCAACGGCATCTTGGCGGTCATCCGGGTCTCGATGAACCCGGGGGCGACCGCGTTGACGCTGATCTCCCGCTCCCGCAGGGCCGGGGCCAGCGACTGGACCAGGCCGATCACGCCGGCCTTGCTGGTGGCGTAGTTGGTCTGCCCCCGGTTGCCGGCGATCCCGGCGATCGAGGAGACCGCGACCAGTCGCCCGCCGGCCGGGACCAGTTCCCGCTCCAGCAGAAGATCGTTGATCCGTTCCTGGCTGGAGAGGTTGACGTCCAGGACGGTGTCCCAACGGTCGGGGTCCATCCGGGCCAGGGTCTTGTCCCGGGTGATGCCGGCGTTGTGCACCACCGCGTCGACGCGGCCGTACCGACCGGCCAGGTGTTCGGCGAGCCGGGCCGGCGCGTCCGGGGCGGTCAGGTCGAGCTGGACGGCGCTGCCGCCGAGCCGGTTCGCCACCGCCGCGAGGGCGTCACCGGCCGCCGGTACGTCCAGGGCCACCACCTGAGCGCCGTCGCGGGCCAGCACCTCGGCCACCGCCGCGCCGATGCCCCGGGCCGCCCCGGTGACCAGGACCACCTGCCCGTCCAGGGGGCGGTGCCAGTCCGTCGGGGCGGTGGCCCGGCCGGAACCGACCCGGATGACCTGCCCGGAGACGTACGCCGACCGGCCGGAGAGCAGGAACCGCAGGGTCGCCTCCAGGCTGACCCAGGTGCCGTCGTCCGCGTCGCCGGTGACGTAGACCAGTTGGGCGGTGCTGCCGCGCCCGAACTCCTTGCCGATGCTGCGGGTCAGCCCCTCCAGGGCCCGCTGGGCGGTCGCCTGGCGGGGCGTGGCGCACTCCTCGGGCGGGGTGCCCAGCACGACCACCCGGCCACCGGAGGCCAGCGAGCGGGCCCTCGGGTGGAGGAAGTCGTACACCTGACGCAGTTGGGTGGAGTCGACGATGCCGGTGGCGTCGTAGATCAGCGCCCCGTTCGCCGCCCTCCGCCGGTCGGCCGCGCCGGCCGTCGTGTCCGCAGCGCCGCCTGCTGGTTCCGCCGTGCCGGTGGTCGGGTCGGTCGCGGTGTCGCGCATGGTGGCGCCGGTGGCCAGCAGGATCCGGCGGACCCGGTCGGTGAGCCGGCCGTCGCCGCTGAGCACGAACGGGGCGGGCAGCAGCGGATCGCCGGGGGTGAACCGGCGCAGTCGCGGCGGGTCGGGCAGCCCCAGGCGCTTGACCAGGGCACGGCCGGCCGCCGATTGGACGAAAGTCGCGTACCTGTCGGTCATGGGCGTAGCCTACTGGTCGGTAGGTTGTCGGCAAGTCAGCACAACGGAGGCGGGTTCGTGCAGAGCATCCGGCGGGTCGCCGTCATCGGTGGCAACCGTGTCCCCTTCGCCCGGTCCAACTCCCGGTACGCCGACGCCAGCAACGCCGATCTGCTCGGCGCGGCGCTGGACGGGCTGGTCGCCCGGTTCGGGCTGGCCGGTCAGCAGGTAGGCGAGGTGGTCGCGGGGGCGGTGCTCAAGCACTCGAAGGACTTCAACCTGACCCGTGAGGTGGTGCTCGGCTCGAAACTCGACCCGCGCACCCCGGCGTACGACATCCAGCAGGCCTGCGGCACCGGCCTGGAGGCGGTGATCCTGGTCGCCAACAAGATCGCCCTCGGGCAGCTCGACGTGGGCATCGCCGGTGGCGTCGACAGCACCTCCGACGCGCCGCTCGCGGTCAACGAGGAACTGCGGCGTACCCTGCTCCGGCTCAACTCCGCGCGTACCCTCGGCGAACGGTTGAAGCTCGCCGCCCGGCTGCGCCCGCAGCAGCCGTTCCGGCCGGAGCTGCCGCGCAACGCCGAGCCGCGTACCGGACTCTCCATGGGTGAGCACGCGGCCCGGACCGCGGTGCGTTGGGACGTCGACCGGCAGGCCCAGGACGAGTTGGCGCTCCGCTCGCACCAGCGGCTCGCCGCCGCGTACGACCGGGGGTTCTTCGACGACCTGGTCACCCCGTACCTCGGTCTGACCCGGGACCAGAACCTGCGCCCGGACACCAGTGTGGCCAAGCTTGGCGCGCTGAAGCCGGTCTTCGGCACCGACGGCCCGGACGCCGGGCGGGCCACCCTGACCGCCGGCAACTCCTCCCCGCTCACCGACGGCGCGTCCACCGTGCTGCTCGCCTCCGAGCAGTGGGCCCGGGAGCACCACCTGCCGGTGCTTGCCTGGTTCTCCTGGTCGCAGACGGCCGCGGTCGACTTCGTCAGCGGCGACGAGGGGCTGCTGATGGCCCCGGCCTACGCGGTGCCCCGGCTGCTGGAGCGGGCCGGGACGAAGCTCCAGGACTTCGACTTCTACGAGATCCACGAGGCGTTCGCCGCCCAGGTGCTGGCCACCCTGGCCGCGTGGGAGTCGCCGGAGTTCTGCGCCGACCGGCTCGGCCTGGCCGCCCCGCTCGGCCCGATCGACCGGGACCGGCTCAACGTGGTCGGCTCCTCGTTGGCCGCCGGCCACCCGTTCGCCGCGACCGGCGGCCGGATCGTGGCCACCCTGGCCAAGCTGCTCGCCGAGGCCGGCACCGGCCGGGGCCTGATCTCCATCTGCGCCGCCGGCGGCCAGGGCGTCACCGCCATCCTGGAACGCTGATCGCGTCGGCGCGGATCTCCGCGGTGCGAAGCCTTGAAAGATCTTGGAAGAAATGTGCCCCTCCAGGGGCCGAAATCCTCCAAGATCTTCTGGCTCGTGCGCCCGGTGCGACGGCGACATGCCCTCCGGTGCCTGTCGAGCTGAGTCACCCACGACATCGCCGCCCACCAACCGCCGCAACGTAGATCTTGGACATTTACCGTCGCATTCGGACGGTAAATGTCCAAGATCTAAACCCGTCGAGAGCAAAATGTCCCGGCTCGGGTGGGGGCGGGGTCAGCAGCCGAGGACTTTGGGGAGATCTGTGGTCACCCTGGCGGCCACAGATCTCCCCAGAGCGGGTCGGGGCTAGGCCGTGTTTCGTAGGGCGGCGTTGTTGGGGCGTGGCGGTGGTCGCTAATGGGAGAGGTCTCCGGTAGTTGGTTCAGCGACCAAGCTGGAACTTCACACCGGAGACCTCGTGCCGAGCGTAGCGGCAGCGAGGCGACATGACCTGACCGACGTGCAGTGGGCGGTCCTCGAGCCGTTGCTGCCTGCGGGAACGGGTCATGCTCGGCCGCGCAGATGGACCATGAGACTGATCATCGACGGGATCCGGTGGCGGGTCCGGACCGGATCACCATGGCGGGACGTGCCCGCGTCCTACCCGCCGTGGCAGACCTTGTACCGGTGGTTCCGGCGCTGGCAGCGCGACGGCGTCTGGGCGCAGATTCTCACCTCGTTGCAGGCCCTGGCGGACGCGGCGGGGTTGATCGGCTGGACGGTGAGCGTGGACTCGACCATCAGCCGCGCCCACCAGCACGCCGCTGGGGCCCGCCGTGACGGGCAGGCGCAGAAGGAGCCACCCGGTGGTGTGCAGACCGAGCCGGCAGATCACGGCCTCGGCCGGTCAAGGGGCGGCTGGACCACCAAGACCCATCTGGCCTGCGAGCAGGGCCGCAAACTGATGGCCATGGTGGTGACCGCCGGACAACACGGCGACAGCCCACAGTTCATCCCCGTACTGGCCAAACTACGTGTCCCACGCGCCGGTGGCGCCCGGCCCCGGACCCGCCCCGACATGGTGCTGGCCGACAAGGCGTACACGTCCAAAGCCAACCGAGCCCACCTGCGATCCCGGGGCATCCGAGCGTGCATCCCGAGCAAGGCCGACCAGGACGCGCACCGCAAGGCCAAAGGGTCCAAAGGCGGACGTCCACCCGCCTTCGACCCCGAGGTCTACCGCCTGCGTCACGCCGTGGAGTGCGGCATCAACCAGCTCAAACAACACCGCGCCATGGCCACCAGATACGACAAACTCGCCGTGCGCTACGAAGCCACCCTCACCATCGCCGCCATCAACCAATGGCTCCGCGCACTACGAAACACGGCCTAGTTGTTCTTGAGGGAGTCGACGAAGGTACGCCAGCCCTGGGCGTCGAAAGCCAGGGCGGGGCCGGCCTTGTCCTTGCTGTCCCGGACGGCGACAACTCCGGGAATGTTGTCCGCGACCTCGACGCACTGACCGTTGCTCTGGCTCTTGCTGCTCTTGCGCCACTTCGGCTGCACGGCCGTTCCTCCTTCTGCTACGCCAGCTTCCTGGCGGCATCGGCGATCAACTGACGAGACTTCGTGGAGCTGAGGGCCGAGCTATGCAGGTGTGTATAGGCCAGGGTAACCCGGCGCATGTCCTCCTCACGCTCCAGATACACGTCGCCGCCAAAGCTCTCGACGTAGGCGACCGGGGTGTGCACATCCTTCGGAAACTCAAGGATGGCAACCGAACCGAGCATTCCCGGGTGGGCGCCCTCACCGAACGGCAGAACCTGGATGTCGATGTTGTCGCGTTCGCTCATCTCGACCAGGTGGAGCAACTGCTCGCGCAGCACCTCCCGACCACCGACCTGGCGGTGAAGCGTGCTTTCGTCGATGATCGTCCAAAGGTTGAGCAACGGCTCCTCGGTGAGGCATGCCTGTCGCGCTAGTCGTACCTGGAGTCGTTTCTGTCGCTCGGCTGCCGCCTCGGTCATCCGCTGCTGGTCGAAGATGGCTTGGGCGTACCGCTCGGTCTGGAGTAGGCCGGGCACGGCGGCCAGCTCGAAGTTCCGGATCGCCGTCGCAGCGGATTCCAGCCCGATGTACATGCTGTACGGGGCGGGAAGCTGACCGAACTTCGCCCACCAGCCGCGCTCCTTGCCTTGGCGCTGAAGGTCCAGGGCGGTCTCCCGAAGACGGTCGTCGTCAACTCCGTACCGCGTCAGCATCACGATCACGTCGGCCCGGCTGACCCCGACGTCGCCAGACTCGATCTTGTAGACCTTGGACTCGGAACAGCCCAGCTCTGCCGCGACCTCCTTGTGCGAGACCTTCGCCGCCTCGCGGAGTCGGTGCAGCTCTCTGCCGAGCTGCCATCGCGCGATCGTCGGGCCACTTGCCCTCGCCACGTCTACCTCCAGGGTCGTGAACACCGCCAGTGTTCTCCTCTCCACCTCCGAGATCAAGGAACGCGGAGCGAATCCGCTAGTTCCATGGAATTCTTCCATGGAACTCTAGACTTCTCGCATCAGCTTTGTCACTCTCTGAGTGGAAGCCGTTACGTTCCTGGAGGTCTGATGGCTCGGCATGCGAAGAACCCAACGCGCACCGGCCCGCGGTGGCGGCTCTGGCCGTTCACCCGCCGCCGGGCGAGCCCACTCGACCGTCTGGGTCAGCCGCCGAGCTATGCCACGCCGGAGGTGTCGTACCGGGCCGTGGGGGTGGCGCGGGTGGTCTATCTGCCGGAACCGCTGTTGCTCACTCTCGCCGGGGAGTACCGGGCGGGTTGCTGGTCATGACGGCCCGGCGGACGCCCTACCTGGTTCAGCAGGCCTGGTACGTCCTGGAATACCACCGACATCACCGCTGCCCGGACTGCACGGACAGCGCCTGGTGCCGGGCGGTTCGACTCGCGCGTACCCGGATTGCGGCCTGGTACCGCTACCGCCAGGGGCAGCGGTAACCCGCCCCACCACAACATCAGTCGCAAGGGGATGGTGATGAGCAGACGTACCCGTAGCAGGCCTGATCGGCCGGGCGCGGCCGAGATCCAGGCCGCCGAGCAGCAAGCCGCCGAGCACGAGGCAGCCAGGCAGCGGATCCTGGCCCAGGCCGAGGCCGAGCGGACCCCGCTCGACGACACCACTCAGGCCAGGCCGGATCGGCGGGGTCGACGGTGAGCGTGGACGAGGCGATCGACGACGAGGCCATCGCCGTCGTGGGACGGCGGATGGTGGCCGCCCACGAGACCGGCCACCCGTGCTGGCGCTGCACCGCCGACACGGTCGTCACCTGCGACGAGGTGACGTGGTGGCGGGCACAGCTCACCGTCCTGACCCCGCGAGCAGCGGGGGCACCGAGAGCAGCAGTGGCCACGCCAGCAGTGGGGGCGACGCGAGCGGCGGTGGCGTCGTGAACGACGGTCTGCCGGTCGGTCGGCGGGTGGCGTACTGGCGGCAGCGGCGGAAGATGTCGCAGCAGGTTTTCGCCGACCGGCTCGGTAAGTCCAAGTCGTGGGTCGACAAGGTCGAGCGTGGGGTACGCCGGCTGGACAAGTGGTCGGTGTTGCGGGAGGTGGCCGACGCGCTCGACGTCGACCCGGACCTTCTCCTGGGCGAGGCCACCCCGCCCCGGCCCGCCGACGAGACCACCGCCGACGTCGAACCGATCCGGGCCGCGCTCACCCGCCACCCCGGCCTGCTACCGATGACAGCCGATCAGACCCCGACCGACCCGTGCCGGTACCGCACCCGACTCGCCCACGCCGACGCCGTCTACCAGCACGCTGACTACCCGACGCTGCTCCGGCTCCTGCCCGACCTGCTCGACGACACCCACGGCCGCGTGCTCCCCGCCGAGCTGCGCATCCAGGCGTACCGGCTCACCGCACAGCTCGCGGTGAAACTCGGCGCGACGGAGGTGGCGTGGCTGGCCGCCGACCGGGGCCTGGCCGTGGCCGCCGGCACCGACGATCCGCTGCTGGAAGCGGTCGCCGCCCTGCCGTTGGGTCAGGCGCTACGCGCCGCCGGCCGGCACCGCGCCGCCTTCGAGACGACGATCACCGCCGCCCACCAGGTCGCCCCACTCACCCCCGATTCGGATACGCCAGCCGAACGCGCGGCCAGCGCGGCACTGCTCGTCCAGGCCGCCCTCGCCGCCGCCGACCACGACGACCCGCCGACAGTGTGGGACCTGCTCGACGACGCCAGCACGCTTACCGACCCGGACGGGCCAGAGCGGGCAGCGGTCGACGCGGCCCGGGTCACCGCCGCAGCCACCCTCGGCGACCACCACACCGCCATCGAACTACACCAAACCTTGACGGTACGACCGCTGCCGATCGAGCACCGGGCCGCGTACCTGCTCGACGTGGCCGGTGCGTACCTGGCGGCCGGCGACGCACCCGGGGCGGCGCGGGCCCTACTCGCCGCCGGCCAACTCGCCCCACCAGAGCTGCGGGTACGACCAGCCGGGCGGGCGATGCTTGCCGAGGCGCTTACCCGGTCACCAGCCCCGGACCCGCACCTACGGGCGCTGGCCGAAGCCGCCGGGGTGAATGGTGCCTGGTGACGGGTCTGCTCGGGATCCTTACTCGGCATGGCTGCCACGCTATCCCTGAATGCGCAACCCCGCCGGGGTCGGTGAGGGGTAGGTTAGCGACCCACCCGGATCCGGTCGGCTGCGTACAGCTCGCGGGACCCGTCGGCACGGAGGACCACGAGCACCGGGACACCTTTGCCACCGTCCCCGCCGCGTCCCGGCTGCTCATGAGCGCCGACTGGCTCGCACCTGCGGAGGTACGGGTACGCCCAGCCGGCCGAGGAGCCCTCGCCGACATCCTGACCAGATCACCAGCCCCCCGACCCGCACCTGGTAGCCCTGGCCAGGAGTGTCGGCGTCGGTGGCCCCTGGTGATGGTGCCGCCGGGCAGGGTTGTCTAAATGGCCGGCAAGCCCACCCCCGCTTGATCGCGACAGCCGCTAGTCTGTGGGGTCAACCTGACGCGACACCATGGGACGAGGCACGTGATAACCGGTGAACTGAAGAGCAAGATCGACCGCGTCTGGGATGCCTTCTGGTCGGGCGGCATCTCGAACCCGCTGGAGGTGATCGAGCAGATCACCTACCTGCTCTTCATCAAGCGCCTGGACGAGATCGAGGCCCGGGAGCTGTCGAAGCTGGCGCGCTTCCCGGATGCCCCGGTCATCCTGCGGTTCAAGCCGGACCAGCAGGAACTCCGCTGGTCCACGTTCAAGCGCCGGGACCCGGAGACGATGTTCAAGATCGTTGCTCACCAGGTCTTCCCCTACCTCCAGACGCTCGGCAGCGACGGGTCGACGTACTCGCACCACATGCGGGACGCCCGGTTCACCATCTCCAACCCGGCGTTGCTCGACCGGGTGGTCGACATGCTCGACAAGATCCCGATGGAGGACCGGGACACCAAGGGCGATCTCTACGAGTACATGCTCGGCAAGATCGCGACGGCCGGACACAATGGACAGTTCCGCACGTCCCGGCACATCATCCAACTCATGGTCGAGATGATGGCCCCGACGCCCGCTGACGAGATCTGCGACCCAGCCTGCGGCACCGCCGGCTTCCTGGTCGAGGCGGGCGAGTACGTCCGCCGCACGCACCCGAACGCGCTGCACGACGCGAGGCAGCGGAAGCACTTCCACGAGGAGATGTTCCACGGCTTCGACTTCGACGCCACGATGCTGCGGATCGGCAGCATGAACATGCTGCTGCACGGCGTGGAGAGCCCGGACATCCGCTACCGTGACTCGCTGGCCGAGAGCGTCAGCACCGAGTCGGAGAAGTACTCGCTGATCCTGGCCAACCCGCCGTTTGCCGGCAGCCTCGACCACGAGAGTACCGCCAAGGATCTCCAGCAGATCGTCAAGACCAAGAAGACCGAGCTGCTCTTCCTGGCGCTCTTCCTCCGGCTGCTGAAGCCTGGCGGGCGGGCGGCCGTGATCGTGCCGGACGGTGTGTTGTCCGGGTCGAGCAAGGCGCACAAGGAGCTACGCAGGATGCTGGTCGAGGACCAGAAGCTGGACGGCGTGGTGAAGCTGCCCAGCGGCACCTTCAAGCCCTACTCGAGCGTCTCCACGGCGATCCTGCTCTTCACCAAGACCAACAGCGGCGGCACCGACAACGTCTGGTTCTACGAGGTGACCGCCGACGGTTGGAGCCTGGACGACAAGCGCACGCCGCTCCTGCCAGCCGAGAAGCTGGGACCGGGAGCGGTGCTCGCCGAGGACGAGTACGTGAAGAACAACCTGCCGGACGCCTTGGCGCGCTGGTGCCGCCGGGACGGCGACGAGTTGCAGCGGGCGCGGACCGAACAGAGCTTCTGCGTCCCCAAGGCCGACATCGTGGAGCAGGACTACGACCTTAGCCTTAACCGCTACAAGGAAGTCGTCCACGAGGAGGTCGAGCACCGCGCACCGCTCGACATCCTGGCCGATCTCGAACGCCTGGAATCCGACATCCAGCAGGGCATGTCGGATCTGAAGGGGATGCTCGGATGACGGCTACGTTGGAGTTGTCCAAGCTGGCCGATGTCGCGTCGATAAATCCGAGGCTCGTTGTACGCCCAGAAGCTGAAGAGCTCATTTCGTTCATTCCAATGTCGGCGGTCGACGCCGTGACCGGAGCCACTGATAGTGGCCAGGATCGCCCGTTCGGTGAGGTGAGTAAAGGCTATACTCTTTTTGCAGACGGAGACGTTCTCGTCGCCAAGATCACGCCTTGCTTCGAGAACGGAAAAATCGCCCAGGCGCGACTCGCTCGATCGGTGGGTGTTGGGTCTACCGAGTTCCATGTGATCAGACCGAAGAGTGCGCGACTGGATGCACGCTACCTTCTCCATTTCCTGCGCAGGCCGGCGGTTAAATTGGCTGGCGAAAGGCGAATGACCGGCAGTGCCGGACAACGGCGGGTGCCAGAGTCTTATCTTGCCAATCTTGCGATTCCGATGCCTTCTATGGATGAGCAAAGGCGGATTGCAAAGGTGCTGGATCGGTCGAACGAGTTGCGCATCAAGCGCCGTGAAGCCCTCGTGCACCTCGATGATCTCGCCCAGTCAATTTTCCTCGACATATTTGGCGATCCTGTCGCAAATCCAAAGGAATGGCCTGTTGCGGCAATGTCTACGCTTTTTGATAAACCGCCTACCTACGGCACGATGATCCCAGCCTCGGCGCTAGGCGGATCTTGGCTGTGCCTGCGCGTAGCGAACATCCAGGATTGGAAGATCGACCTGTCGGACCGAAAGTATGTCGACCTTGAGGGGTCTGGTTTAAATCGTCACGTTGTGAAAGACGGCGATGTTTTGCTTGCGCGGGCGATCGCAAGCCAGGAGCATCTCGGTAAGGCCGTGGTCGCCCACCCCGGGCAAGGTCAGTGGGCGTTTGATTCTCACCTTATGCGGCTCAGTTTTGACGCTCGTCGAGCGAATCCGGAATATATCTGTGCGTTTTTTAGGAGCTCGGGTGGCAGAAGTCTGTTTCTTCGGGTAACGAGGCGTTCATCGGTACAATTTAACATCAATACAAAGGAGATTTCCAAACTGTGCTTGCCTGTGCCTCCCGTGGCACAACAGAACGAGTTTGCGGGTCGGATGCAGGAAGTTGAAGATCTTCGCGCGGCCCACCGAGGCGCACTCGCAGAGCTGGACGCGCTCTTCGCGTCGTTGCAGGATCGGGCCTTTCGGGGGTTGCTCTGATGTGAGAGGCTGTAGGGCTGTCCACTGTGGGGGGTAGACGTCCGATGAGTAACTTCGCGTTCCTGGGGGCCGACGAGTGGTCGTTCCTGTTTGACGAGGCCCGGCGGGCCGAGCGGCTTGCCGTCGCCGACCCGCGGGTCTCGTGCTTCTATGCCCGGCGCACCCTGGAGTTGGCGCTCGGCTGGCTGTACGACGCCGACGCGACGCTGAAGCGGCCGTACCGCAACGACCTCGCCGGCAAGATCAACGAGGCGACCCTGGGCAAGCTGGTCGGCCCCGACCTGCGGGCCAAGATGGACATCATCCGCAAGAAGGGCAACCGGGCCGTGCACGAGCGGCGGCCGGTGACCGAGCAGGACTCGGTGCCGGTCCTGCGGGAGCTGTTCCACGTCACGTACTGGATCGCCCGGCGCTACACCCGCGACCAGGCACATTTCCCGGAGAGCGCGGTCGTCTTCGACCCGAAGTTGATCGCCCCTGCCGACGCCACCGACGTGCAGCAGCGGACCCAGGCCCAGGTGAAGGCGCTCGCGGAGAAGCTTGCCGCCCGGGACGCGGCCCTGGCCGCCGAACGCGAGAAGAGCGCCACCCTCGACGCCGAGTTGGCGAGGCTGCGCGCCCAGGTCGCCGCCGCGAAGGCCGTCAACGAGGCCCGCCCCGACGACCACGACTACGACGAGGCGCAGACCCGGGATCTCTTCATCGATCTGCTGTTGGCCGAGGCCGGCTGGCGGCTCGACGGCCCGGACGACCGCGAGTTTCCGGTGACCGGGATGCCCAACGCCACGGGCACCGGCTTCGTCGACTACGTGCTGTGGGGTGACGACGGCAAGCCGCTCGCGCTGGTCGAGGCAAAGCGCGCCCGCCGAGACGCGACCGTGGGCCAGCAGCAGGCCAAGCTCTACGCCGACTGCCTGGAGCAGCGGTACGGGCAGCGCCCGGTCGTCTTCTACACCAACGGGTACGACACCTGGCTCTGGGACGACACCGCCTACCCGCCCCGCCCGGTGCAGGGCTTCTACACCAAGGACGAGTTGGCGCTGCTGATCCAGCGTCGGGCCAGCCGGCAGCCGCTCGCGGAGGTGCCGATCAGGTCGGAGATCGTCGAGCGGCACTACCAGCACCGGGCGATCCGCAAGATCGGCGAGGCGTTCGAGCGGGACGGGCAGCGGCAGGCGCTCGTGGTGATGGCCACCGGCGCGGGCAAGACCCGGACCGTGATCGCCCTGGTCGACGTGCTGCTGCGGGCCAACTGGGTCAAGAACGTGCTCTTCCTCGCCGACCGTACCGCCCTGGTCACCCAGGCCGTCAACGCGTTCAAGAATCACCTGCCCAGCGTGACCACGGTCAACCTGGTCACCGAGCGCGACAACGACGGGCGGGTGTACGTCTCGACGTACCCGACCATGATGGGCCTGATCAACGAGACCGTGAGCGGCGGACGGCGCTTCGGGCCGGGCTACTTCGACCTGGTCATCATCGACGAGGCGCACCGGTCGGTGTACCAGAAGTACCGGGCGATCTTCTCCTGGTTCGACGGCCTGCTGGTCGGGCTCACCGCGACCCCGCGCAACGAGATCGACCGCAACACCTACAGCCTGTTCCACCTGGAGGACGGCGTACCCACCGACCACTACGACCTCGACGAGGCGGTGGCCGAGGGCTACCTCGTCCCACTACGGGCCTTTTCGGTGGCGACGGACTTCCACCGGCACGGCATCCGCTACGACGACCTCAGCGAGCAGGAGCAGGAGGAATGGGAGTCGCTCGACTGGGGTGACGACGGCCCGCCGGACAGCGTCGACACCGACGCGGTCAACAAGTGGCTGTTCAACAAGGAGACCGTGGACAACGTCCTGAAGACGTTGATGGTTCACGGGCACAAGGTGGCCGGCGGCGACCGGATCGGCAAGACGATCATCTTCGCCCGCAACCAGGCCCACGCCGACTTCATCCAGCAGCGGTTCGACGTGGCGTACCCGACGCACGTCGGCAAGCGCGCCCGGGTCATCACCCACAAGACCGAGTACGCGCAGAGCCTCATCGACGACTTCGCCCAGCCGGAGAAGGACCCGCACATCGCGATCTCGGTGGACATGATGGACACCGGCATCGACGTACCCGAGGTCGTCAACCTGGTCTTCTGCAAGCCGGTCCGGTCGAAGTCGAAGTTCCTCCAGATGATCGGCCGGGGCACCCGCCTGCGCAAGGATCTCTACGGGCCGGGGCAGGACAAGAAGGACTTCCTGGTCTTCGACTTCTGCCGGAACTTCGAGTACTTCAACCAGAACCCGGAACAGGCCCAGGGCAAGCTCACCGAGTCGCTCACCGAGCGGCTGTTCAAGGCCCAGCTCGACCTGATCCACCGTCTCGACCAGCGACTGCCCGCCGACGCCGGGCCGGAGACCGACGCCGACGGGACCCAGAGCGAAGCCGGCCTGCGCTGGGCGCTGGCCCGCGACCTGCACGCCCGGGTGGAGGGCATCCGCACCCACCTGGACAACTTCGTCGTACGCCCCAAGCGACGCCTGGTCGAGTACTACCTTGACTTCAGCCGCTGGCACCGGCTGACCCCGGACACGGTCGACGAGATCGGCGGCAACCTCGCCGGCCTGCCCACCTCGGTGCAGGACAACGACGAGGCGGCCAAGCGGTTCGACCTGATCGTGCTGCGCCTCCAGCTCGGCCAGTTCGACGTGGTGCCCGGCTACGAGCGGATGCGCCAGCAGGTGCAGCAGATCGCCTCGACGCTGCTGGAGCAGGCCAGCATCCCGGCGGTCCGCGACCAGCAGCAGCTCCTCGACGAGGTGGCCGGGGACGAGTGGTGGCGGGACGTGACCCTGCCGATGCTGGAGCTGATGCGGCGGCGGCTGCGCGGGCTGGTGCGGTTGATCTCGCTGGCGAAGCGGGCCATCGTCTACACCGACTTCAGCGACGAGCTGGGAGAGATCGCGGTAGTCGAGCTGAACGACATCCGGATCGGCACCGACTTCGAACGGTTCCGTGCCAAGGCCCGGGTGTACCTACGCGAGCACGAGAACCACCTGGCGTTGCAGAAGCTGCGCCGCAACAAGCAGCTCTCCCCGACCGATCTCGACGAGCTGGAACGGATGCTGGTGGCCAGCGGCGGCGGCACCGAGGAGATCGACCGGGCCCGCCGCTCGTCGGACGGGCTCGGGCTCTTCGTCCGCTCCCTGGTCGGGCTCGACCGGGCGGCGGCGATGGAGGCGTTCAGCGAGTTCCTGACCGGCCGTACGCTGACCGCCAACCAGATCAGCTTCGTCACGTTGATCGTCGACCACCTGACGCACAACGGTGTCATGGAGCCGGTACGGCTCTACGAGTCCCCGTTCAGCGACATCGCGCCGAACCCCGATTCGATCTTCCCCTCCGCCGACGTGGAACGGCTGATCACCATCCTCAAGTCGGTCCACGCCACCGCCGCACCGGCAACCGAGGTCGCCTAGCGAGCCACGCCCACGGTCAATCCCCGGCCGCGGAACGCCCTACCGTGGCCGGGGAGGATCGACGTGCGGCGTCGCCTCGGAAGATCCTGTCGCAGCCTGGCTCGTTGTGGCACCCTGACATCATGGTTCACTCACTTAGCGCATCAACGTGACCCGTCAGGTTGCCGAGAATCTCGCTGCGGCTCTCAAGGTTCGCCGACAGTCGATCGGATCCGTGATTGGCACCCTGGACTCCATCTACCTGCACGGGCAGCGGCGGGCAGGCCTGTGGCAGGAGCGCACCAATCGTCGTCTGGACGTCACGTTCACGGCGGCGCAGACAGATTAGGTAAGGGCGGCACTCGGTCAGCGGGTGGAGGTCTCGGGGCGAGTCATTCGCGCCATCGACGATGCGTTGGTGAGTGTCAAGATGCGGACCCTGGAAGTCCTTCCGAGTGGTCCTGTCACGGACCTGATCGGCCTAGACCCCGATTTCACCGGCGGCGTGGATCCGGTGGATTACGTGAGGGAAGTTCGTGGCGCGTCCTGACAACCCGACGTCGGTCTACCTGGACTCGAACACCCTGATCTACGCCATCACCAAGAAGCCGAGCTATGAGCCTGTCGCCGCCGTCCTGCGCTTGGCAGAGGCCAGCAAGATCGTTGTCGTGATCTCGAACTTCACCTACGTCGGGGTCTTTGGGGAGATCTGTCGTCGCCAGGGTGACGACAGATCTCCCCAAAGCGGGTTGGGGCTAACGGGGGCAGGTCGCGTGGCAGCAGAACCCGGGCACAGTTGCCGCCGGTCGTGACACCTTCCCGGCGTTACGCGAAACCACCGTCACAAAAGTCCCGCAAGTACCGGGATGTTGTCCTCACCCACCCGCCCGAGACCACCACAACCAGGAAGTTAACGCCTCGGGCGCGGCGGTACGCGCTGGACAGCGCCCCCACGTGGGCGGCCCGTCAGGCGAGGGGGCAGCAGGTGTCAGTGGGGGCGCTCTCCACCTGGATGCTGTGCAGCCCCACACTGTCGGCGTGCTCCACCAGCAGCGGTGACCAGCCACGCTGGGCGGAACCGGCCGTTGAACCGCCCGGCGCGCGACGGAGCACGGTGTCGCGGATCGTGGTGTCGACGTACTCCAGCCGGCTGACCAGGCCGTCGACCTCGCTGCGCCCCCAGCCGGCGACGCGCACCCCGTACCGGGGGCCGGTCCAGGTGACGCAGACGCCCCGGATGTCGATCCGCTCGCAGATCCGGGCCTGCGGGTCGCGGTGGTACCGGTCGGTGTTGTCTCCGGCCAGCAGCCGGAACCCCATCTCCACCTCGCGCAGGCAGACCCCGCTGACCGCGACGTCGTGCACCGCGCTCAGGTAGAAGCCCTCGACCGCGTCGCGGACCCGCAGGCCGGCCACCCGTAGCCGGTTCGGGTGGTACGAGGGGCCGACGATCGTATCGACGCTGGCCCCGATCGCGCCCCAGTGCACCGCCAACCCGGTGTGCCCACCGGTCACGGTGACGTCCTGGACGGTGACGTCGCGAACCGCGCCCATCAGCGCCACCGCGTTGGCGGCCCGGTTGTCGCCGTGGTCGACGTGCACCCGCCGAATGTCGACGCCGCTGAGCCACTGCGGCGTACCCGGATAGAGGTAACGTCCCACGGTCAGTCCGGTGCCCCGGTCGCCGTCGTGCTCACCGGGCCGACTGGGCGCGGGCCGCAGCCCCAGGTCCAACACGGACACCCGACCACCCAGTACGTGCAGCACCGGTCGGTCATCCGGCACAGCGACGGTCAACCAGGTCGCCGGCCCGCCGGACGGCGGCGCGGGGCCGGACCCGCTTGACCCGCTGGGCGGCGCGGGGCCGGACCCGCTTGACCCGCTGGGCGGCGCGGGTACGGACGGCGCGCCGCGGACGGTCCAGCCGGTCGGCACGGTCAGGCCGTGGGCGAGCGGGTACCGGCCGGCGGGCAGGGTGAGCACCCCGCCCGGTGCCGAGTCCAGCAGCTTCTGCAGGTACGCCCGGTTCAACTCCGGGTCCGACCCGAGCGCCACCGGGTCCGCCCGTGCCGTCACCGGGTCCGGCCCGAGCGCCACCGGGTCCGGCCCGAGCGCCACCGGGTCCGCCCCGAGCGACACCGACCCCGTCGTCTCTGGGTCAGGCTGCGTTGGTATTGGGCCAGGCTGTGTCGTCACGGGGTCCCGTCCTCGAATCGGCAGGCGAGCTGGCGGGCGGTGCGTTCCCGACGGAATCCGCCGCGTTCGGTGATCCCGAGCAGCACCGGGCCGTTCCGGTCAGCGGGCAGGCGCAGGTCCAGGATTTCGCCGTGTCGGCCGGTCACCTCGACCGGTACCGGTGTTCCGTCGACCAGGTCGACGGCGTGGATGGTGAGGTCGTCGGCGCGTACCCGGTCGCCGGTGGCCTCGGCACTGGCCCGGCCGGCCGCCCGACGGGCGGTACGCAGCACCTTCAACGCCGCCCGCGCCGGCTTGCGTTTCGCGTACGACCGGGTGGGGTTGCGGGGCAGCGGCGGTGCCGGCGGTACGGTGCCTACCCCGACCCGGTGGTCGGCCGGGCCGTCCGGGGGCACCACGAGGAACGGGCAGCCGGTGCCGGTCGGGCCGGGCGGTAGCGGTTCGGCGTCGGGCACACCCGGCGGTAGCGGTTCGGCGTCGGGCACGCCTGGCGGTAGCGGCTCCGCGTCGGGCACGCCTGGCGGTAGCGGCTGAGCGTCGGGCAGCGGGTCCAGGCGTACCCGGTCGATCCGCAGGCCGATCGCGCTGCGGGCGGAGAAGCGGTGGGCGGCCCAGTCGGGCAGGTCGACGCGGGGCGCGCTCAGCTCGACCAGGAGCAGGTCGTCGTCGCCCAGTTCGTCGGCACCGAGGGTGAAGGTGACGGTCTGGATGCTGCCCCCGGCCCGCAGCCAACCCTGCCGGCGGGCCAGTACGGCGGCACCGCGTACCCGGCCCTGCGAGCTGAGCACCACCAACCGGGGCCGTTCCGGCTGGGCCGGGGCGGGTTTGACCCGGTTGGCCCACCAGCGGGTGCCGGCGTCGTCGAGTTGCAGGGTCACCGCCACCCGGACCGGCCGCCGCACCGGTCGTACCTTGAGCCCGATGGTGGCCGGGTCACCCACCGCCCGGCCGATGATCTGGTGGCCCCGGACCAGTTGGTCGACCACGCAGAGCGCACCCTGCTGGCCACCCGATACCACGGTGGGCAGCTCGCTGACCGGGTGCGGGACGTCGAACTCGGTGCCGAACCAGGTGCCCACCGGCATCAGCGGGCTCCCGTCGGCAGGGCCGGGTCGGCCCCCGGCACCGCCGGGGGTGGCTCGATCGTCGCGGTCGGCGAGACAGCCTCCACCCCGACCAACGGCACCCCGGCCGGCGGCGCGGTCCCGGCCGGCGGCGCGGTCCCGGCCGGCGTGGAGGTCCCGGCCGGCTTGTCCGGCGGGCCGCCGGTCAGCGGCATCCGGGTCAGCATCGGCTCCCGGTTGCGCCACATCCGTTCCACCGCCGGATAGAGCGGGTCGGCGTCGCTCTCGATGTGCCGGAACGCGGCGCCCATCGACTTGAGCAGGTGGGTGGCGGGCCAGACGTCCCACTGTGGCACCAGCGGGGTGACCAGGTCGCTGCCGCTGCGGTAGAGCCAGAGCCAGAGCCGGGCCCGGCGGACCTGCTCCTCGGTGACGGTCAGCTCACCCCGCTGGGCCGCCGCGATCGCCTCGTCCAGGGCCCGCCAGTAGTCGCCCGCGTCCTCGACGACCGTGGAGATCCCGCAGGCGCTCCACTCGGAGTGTCCGGCCTGGATCACCGGGATGCCGTACGCGGGCAGTTCGTTGCTGACGCTGCCGCGCACAGTTACACCGAGGTCGACCAGGCTCCACAGGGCGTTCTTGCTCAACGCCGTACTGGGGTGGAAGGCCAGGTGCCGGTGCCGCCGGTGGGCGGCGGCGGTGGTGGCGAAGAAGCCTGTCGAGTCGTAGAGCGCCTGGCTCGGGTGGTCCAGGAAGAGCCACTGCGCGTCGGTACGGCGGGCGGCGTACCCGGCGGTGTCGGCGAACCAGTCGGCCAGGCTGGGAAAGAGTTCCTTGTTGGTGCCGAGCGCGTCGGAGACGGCGTGGTTGAAGACCGCGACGACCGGTCTGGCCGGGTCGAAGCCGAAGCGGGCGGCGACGTGGCTGCGCAGCCGGGCCCGTTCGGTCGGGTTGCTCAGGTCGACGGCGGCGGTGACCCCGCCCCGCCACCAGCTCGGCCGGCCCAGGTTGACCTTGGCCCGCCAGGCGATCAGTTCGGCGGCGGAGTGCAGCTCGGCGCGGCGGGGCCAGATCCGTTCGGCGAACACCTCGCCGATCTGCCGGGTCAGCTCGGCCCGGAAGGTGCCGGTGCCGCTGTCGTGCTCGGGGAAGAGCCCGTACGCCTTCAGGCAGCCGGTCTGCTGGGTGTGGATGACCGGTACCCGGGCGCGGCGGGCCGACTCCACCGCCAGGCCCCACTGGTCGTAGTCGACGTGACTGGTGACCAGCGCGGCCACCGGGCCGGCGTGGAACAGCGTCTCGTAGACCGTGGAGAGGCCGACACCGAGTTCCCGTCGACGTCGGTGGTCGGCGCGGGTGGCGTGGTCGGCGGGGAGCCGGGGCAGCTTGGCCAACCGGCAGTACGTCGCGTCCGCGTACCCGGTCAGGGTCGTCTCGTCCAACGGCGCGGC
The DNA here is from genome assembly GCF_900091615.1 of Micromonospora yangpuensis. Taxonomy (NCBI): domain Bacteria; kingdom Bacillati; phylum Actinomycetota; class Actinomycetes; order Micromonosporales; family Micromonosporaceae; genus Micromonospora; species Micromonospora yangpuensis. The sequence continues at coordinate 343,507 of NZ_FMIA01000002.1, forward strand.
CATCGGCAGTCGCCGGCCGGCCACGGTCGGCGCGGTGGCGGGGTCCTTGCGGTGGCGTTCGACGAGGTCGTACACGTCGAGCACGTCACCGGCCCCGAAGGCCAGCGCGACCCGGCTGACCAGGTCGACGTCGAAGCCGCTCCAGAGCGTACGCCGCCAGTCCGGCTCGACCCCGGTGAGCACCACCAGGTGCGCCGGTCGGATCCGGCGGATCGCGTTGGCGAAGACCAGGTTACGCAGGGTGACCCGGATGTCCTGGTGGAAGGCCTCGACCACGATCGTCTCGTGGTGCTCCTGGGGTGGCAGGTGCTTCTCCCAGTACGTCGTCGCCGCATCGAGGAACCACTGCAACTCCGTGGGTTGGGCCTTCAGCCACACGCTGGCGCCGCCTTTCCGTCGAGGTGGTGACGGTAGCCACCCCAGGTGACCGGTCAGGAGCCGAAAGGTGACCGGTGCGGGAACGGGACGCAGCCCGCAGGTGAGGACCTCTTTCAGGTAGCAAAGCGGACAAATCTCTCATTTCTTCAGCGGCTCTCTCGATGATGAGGGCGGTTTGTCGACTTTGGGAGGTTTGTTATGAGAACTGGTCGAACGGTGTTGACCGTCCTGGCCGGTGCCACGCTGGTGCTGATCTCCACGGCCCCGGCGGCGTCATCGACCCCCGCCGACGCGGCCACCGCCGGCCGGTCGGCGACCGTCACCGCAGCCGACGGCCCGCAGGGGATCACCGCAGCCGGCCCGCGGATGGTCGCGGCGGCCGACGCGGGCCCGTCGGTGGGCCGGGCGGCCGACGCGGGGCCGCAACCCGCACCCGGCGGGAGCCTGTGCCGACCGGGCCGCCCGCCGAACGCCCCGCCCACCACCGAGTACTACGACGGCAACCCCCTGTTCGGCCCGGCCGAACTGCCCACCGCCGTCCCGGTCGGCCCGCTGCTCACCGGTTACCGGCGGTTCGGCGGGCTGACCGAGAACGAGTGGGCGGCGGCCTACCTGACCGACGACCGCACCGCGCTGCGGTACCCGCCGTCGAACGGCTTCGCCCTGGGCCCGGACGGGGTGCCGATCAAGGCCCGGCAGACCCTGCTGCCCGGCTACCGGCTCGACCGGTTCGGCTCGCCCGGCGGTGCCTTCCTCTCCCCGCTCGGCACCCCGTACAGCTCCCGGGCGCTGCCCCCGCTCAACCTGAACACGCCGGCCGCCGCACCGCTTGCCAACTACCACACGTACTGCGTGGTCAAGCCGTTCCCGGTCGACTCCGGCCCGATCGCACCGTGGTTCGCCCAGCCCGGGATGGGCACCCAGTTCCAGCTCAACCCGGCGTACCTGCCCCAGGCCGGGGCGACCCTGAACGTCACCTGGCTGCTCACCAACGGTTACCTCGTCGAGGAGAACCTCACCCCGTGCGTCCCGGCCGCCGCACCGAAGCAGCAGGCCGTCTGCTGAAATTCCCCGGGTACGCCGAGAGGAGGCCCCGGTGGACCGGTACGAGGTGCGCGACGCACTGTTGGCGGCCGGGCTCTCCCCGGACGCCTTCGAGATCGAGGGGGTGCACCGGCCGGACCCGCTCCCGCCCGACTACTGGTTCCTGCGCCGGGCCGGCTCGGAGGGCTGGGCGGTCGGCGTGTACGAACGCGGCGTGGACGACGTACGCCTGCGCACGCCGAGCGAGTCGACCGCCTGCGCCTTCCTCCACCGCGCCCTGACCGGCACCTGACCAACACGGACGAGAGGTGCGACCATGGCGGAGTTCGGCGGTTACTGTGGCAGCGTGACGCAAGCAGGGGTGACGGCTGACGAGCGCTTCACTGTGCCGTTGCTCACCGCTCATGCGGCCGGAGTTCATCTCGGGATTCCGCCCAGCACGGTCAAGCAGTGGATGAGGGACGGCGACGGTGGTCAGCCCGCTATGCACTCGGTGCCTTCCCCGTCGCCGCACGGTCCTCGCCTGCCCTTCGTTGCGTTGGCTGAGGCGCAGATCCTCCGCGAGTTGCGTAACACCGGTTTGTCGATGCATCACATCCGCGCCGGTGTGGCACGACTCAAACAGGAGACCGGCGAGGAGTATGTCTTGGCGACCAACACCATCGCCACTGACGGCGAAGCATTGCTTTACAACGCGGCGACAAAGGTCGCACCTGAATGGGTGCGTGCCCACGACGGTCAGATGACCTTCCGGCAGGTCGTCGAGGCCGCCATCAAGTATGTCTCGTACGCTCCGGACGGCTTCGCTGACCGCATCATTCTTCGGCCGTATGGTGCGGCTCAGGTCATCATCGATCCACGCTTCGGGTTCGGGCAGCCTGTCTTCAGTGGCAACAAAGTTCGGGTCGAGACGATCGCTGATCTTTTCTACGGTGGCAACGAGTCCGTCGAGGACATTGCCGACGAGTACGACCTGAGTACCGACGATGTCGAAGCCGTGCTCCGGGTGATGGCGCGGCGTGCGGCCTGAGTTTCTCGCTGATCGGAATCTCGGGAAACGGGTGGTGCAGGTGCTCCGTGCCGCAGGAGAGTCCGTGCACACACTGGCAGACGTGTTCGGTGAAGGGAACGCCCAGGGGGTCGAGGACGAGTCCTGGATCTCCTATGCCGGATCTCGAAACTGGGTGGCGCTGACCAAGGATCGACGTATTCGGCATGTCACCCGCGAACGCGAAGCGGTGCGAGAGCACGACGTGATGCTGTTTGCGCTCGCGAATGCCAATCTTGGTTTCGCTGACATGGCGGGAGCCTTTCTGCTGGCGATGCCACACATACACGGCATCTGCGCCGCGAAACCCGGCGGGTCGATCTGGGTGGTGCAGCGAAACGGCGCCGTGGAGAGGATCTGGCCCCAGCCCCGGGAGTGGGACCTTCGGGCGTGGCCGTGAGAATGTCCAGCCGTCCCGATCCCGGGGTGCTCGCGGACGCCTGGTCAGGGTGCCGGAGAATGTCGGCGTGACGACGATCCCGAACGTGCTCGCCAACCGGTACGCCTCACCCGAACTGGTCGCCCTCTGGTCCCCGCAGGAGAAGGTACGGATGGAGCGGCGGCTCTGGCTCGCCGTACTCCGGGCGCAGCGGGACCTCGGCGTGGCCGTGCCGGACGGCGTGGTCGAGGCGTACGAGCGGGTCCTCGATGATGTTGATCTTGCCTCGATCGCGGAGCGGGAGCGGGTCACCCGGCACGACGTGAAGGCGCGGATCGAGGAGTTCAGCGCGCTCGCCGGGCACGAGCACGTGCACAAGGGGATGACCTCGCGGGACCTCACCGAGAACGTCGAGCAGCTCCAGATCCGGGCGTCGCTGGAGCTGATCCGGGACCGGGTGGTGGCCACCCTCGCCCGGCTCGCCCGGCTCGCCGTGGAGCACTCCGAGCTGGTGCTGACCGGCCGCTCACACAACGTGGCCGCGCAGGCGACCACGCTCGGCAAGCGGTTCGCCTCCGCCGCCGAGGAGCTGCTGATCGCGTACGAGCGGCTCGACGACCTGATCAACTGGTACCCGCTGCGGGGGATCAAGGGTCCGGTCGGTACCGCCGCCGACCAGCTCGACCTCTTCGACGGTGACCCGGACAAGGTCGCCGAGCTGGAACGGCGGGTCGCCGAACACCTGGGCTTCTCCCGGGTGCTGGACAGCGTCGGCCAGGTCTACCCGCGCTCGATCGACCTGGCGGTGCTCGCTGCGCTGGCCCAGATCGCCGCCGCGCCCTCGTCGCTGGCCACCACCATCCGGCTGATGGTCGGCCAGGAGTTGGCCACCGAGGGCTTCAAGCCGGGGCAGGTCGGCTCCAGCGCGATGCCGCACAAGATGAACACCCGCTCCAGCGAGCGGGTCAACGGCTTCGCCGTGATCATCCGGGGGTACCTGTCGATGGTCGGCGAGCTGGCCGGCGACCAGTGGAACGAGGGGGACGTCTCCTGCTCGGTGGTCCGCCGGGTGGCCCTGCCGGACGCCTTCTTCGCCGCCGACGGGCTGTTCCAGACCTTCCTCACCGTGCTTGACGAGTTCGGCGCGTACCCGGCGGTGATCAACCGGGAGCTGGAGCGCTTCCTGCCCTTCCTGGCCACCACGAAGATCCTGGTGGCGGCGGTACGACGCGGGGTCGGCCGGGAGGTCGCCCACGAGACGATCAAGGAGCACGCGGTCTCGGTGGCGCTGGCCATGCGGGAGAAGGGCGCACCGGAGAACGACCTCTTCGACCGGCTCGCCGCCGACAGCCGGCTGGGCCTGACCCGGGCCGAGATCGACACCCTGGTCGCCGACCGCCGGGCCTTCACCGGCGCCGCCCCCGCCCAGGTCCAGGCGGTCGCCACCCGCATCGCCGCGGTGGTCGACGCCCACCCTGGCGCCGCCGCCTACACCCCACCCCCCATCCTCTAACCCCCTCCCGGGCGAAGGAAGGGCCCCTTGTTAACGCATTCGGTAGAGAGGGGAACCCCTCTCACGCCACCCCGTTAACAAGGGGCCCTTCCTTACCCTCGGGTGGGGGTGTCGGGGGCGGAGGTGAGGTTGGGGGCGCTGGCCGGCTCGGCGATGCCGCCGGGGGCCTCGGCGATCTCCGGGTCCTGGGCGGTCTCCGCCGCGATCAGCGGTTGGTCCGGCGGCATGACCTCGGGTGCCTTGTTGGCCACGATCACCGCCGTGCCGTAGGCGCAGATCTCCATCCAGAGTTCGCCACAGTCCCGGCTGTCGAAGCGCATCCCCACCACGGCGTTCGCGCCGATCCGCCGGGCCTCCTCGGCGAGGCGGGCCACCGAGTCGGTACGCCACCGGGTGAGGTTGTCCGGCGCCATCGGGTCGTACGCGCCGCCGCGCAGGTTCTTGACCCCCTCGCGGTACGGGTTACGGGTCCGGGCCATCGAGGACACCACTTCGCCGAGGATCTGGCGGATCTCGTAGCCGGGCAGTTGATCCGTCGTCACGACCAGCACGTCTCTGATGCTGGCAGAGCCGGAGCGGGGGGATCGTCGGCCGTGCCCGCCTGGCCGGATGCTGCAAAACGGCGCGGCGCGGACGACCGGCGATCGGTTGGCCAACCGCACCGCCACGGTGTGAACCGGCAGCGCACCGGTCGCAACCTCCCGACCGGCCCGACACCGCCCACCGGTGCCGACACCCCGACCGGCTCGCCCCGCCCCGGGCGCCGACATCCTCACCGGCTCGACAACCTCCGACCTGCCCCGCGACCGGGGCGTCAACCGCCGAACCACCCGGGTCGGGAAGGTGCTCCAGGTCGGTCGTACGACGAGCGCCGCCGGGTGGGCGAAGCCGCTTCCGATAGACGCACGTCGACTGGCTCCGGACGCTGCTGACGGCGTTGACGAGGGGTGGATCGAGGTCGGCGTATGTAACGATTCGGCGTACCGAATCGCCGGTAAAAGCCCTGCTCCGTCTGCGTGTCGTAGCTGTTGCGGTGAATCACCCGCACCCCGGACGTCGGTAATGTGGATCACTGTCCCGGCTGCCGCCGGCCAGTGCGTCCGAGGCCGTATCTGCCAGGTAGGCTAGCTCCGCTCGCCCGTAGTGGGCCGGCACCCAACTGCGTACACAGTCAGGAGTGCCCAGTGCCTCGCGTCGTCGTCGACGTCATGCTCAAGCCCGAGATCCTCGATCCGCAGGGCCAGGCCGTCGCAAACGCGCTGCCCCGGCTCGGCGTCAACGATGTCGCCTCGGTTCGGATCGGTAGGCGGATCGAGATCGAGTTCACCGGTGAGCCGGACCTGGACCGGGCCCGGGAGATCGCCGACAAGCTGCTCGCCAACCCGGTCATCGAGGACTTCACCATCCACGCGGTCGAGGCCGACGAGTCCGTGGACGCGCACCCGTGACCGCCCGTGTCGGTGTGGTGACGTTCCCTGGCTCGCTCGACGACGGGGACGCGGCCCGGGCCGTCCGGATCGCCGGCGCCGAGCCGGTCCGCCTCTGGCACGGCGAGGCGGACCTGCGCGGGGTCGACGCCGTCGTGCTGCCCGGTGGCTTCTCCTACGGCGACTACCTGCGCTGCGGGGCCATCGCCCGGTTCGCCCCGGTGATGGAGACGATCGTCGACGCCGCCCGGGGTGGCCTGCCGGTGCTCGGCATCTGCAACGGCTTCCAGATCCTCTGCGAGGCCCACCTGCTGCCCGGCGCGCTCACCCGCAACCAGCACCTGCACTTCCGCAACCGGGACCAGGTCCTGCGGATCGAGGCGACCGGCACGGCCTGGACGAACGCCTTCCAGCCCGGCCAGGAGGTGCTGATCCCGGTCAAGAACGGTGAGGGCTGCTTCGTCGCCGACACCGCGACCCTGGACCAGCTCGAAGCCGAGGGCCGGGTCGTCGCCCGGTACGTCGGGGGCAACCCGAACGGTTCGCAGCGGGACATCGCCGCGATCACCAACCAGGCCGGCAACGTCGTCGGCATCATGCCGCATCCCGAGCACGCGGTGGAGGCCCTCACCGGTCCGTCCCTGGACGGTCTGGGCTTCTTCACCTCGGCCCTCAAGCACCTGGTGGGAGCACCGGCGTGACCGGTCGTGTCGGGATCAACGGTCGGCTCTACCGCCCGCTGGGTGACCGCGGGCGTAGCGAGGAGATGTCATGACCACCCACCCGGACCCGGCGGTACGCCACAACCCGGGCGGATTCCCGGCGGAGCCGCCGACCGGCCCCGTCGCGCCCCAGGGCGGCCCGGCGTACCCGGCCGGCCCACCCGCCTCCGCCACGCCGGCACCTCAGGGCTCACCCGCTTTCGGTACCTCCGCGCCGGCCCCGCAGCCCGACGGCCAGGACGCCCCGGTCCCGCCGGCCCGCCCGGTCGGCTCCCCGGTCCCGCCGGCCGCTCCGGTCGGCTCCCCGGTCCCGCCGGCCGCTCCGGTCGGCTCCCCGGTCCCGCCGGCCGCTCCGGTCGCCGCGCCCGTGCCGTCGGCTGCCGGGCAGCCTGGTGACGTACCGTCCGGTTCCGCCGGCCAGCCGCCGGCGCCGCGTGGCCCGCAGGGCTCGACCACCCCGGGGCCGGCCGCCGGCCCCGTCGCGGCCGGGGACTGGTCCGACGGCGTGGACACCGTGCCGCGCGCCACCGACACCCCCGAAGAGCTGCAGCCGTACGCCGAACTCGGGCTCCGGGACGACGAGTACGACCGGATCCGGCAGATCCTCGGCCGGCGGCCCACCCAGGCCGAGCTGGCGATGTACTCGATCATGTGGAGCGAGCACTGCTCCTACAAGTCGAGCAAGGTGCACCTGCGCCAGTTCGGCGAGAAAGCCCCGCCCAGCGACCGGATGCTCGCCGGCATCGGTGAGAACGCCGGTGTGGTGCAGGTCTCCGAGAAGCTCGCGGTGACCTTCAAGGTCGAGTCGCACAACCACCCGAGCTTCGTCGAGCCGTACCAGGGTGCGGCGACCGGTGTCGGCGGCATCGTCCGGGACATCCTCGCGATGGGCGCCCGCCCGGTCGCGGTGATGGACCCGCTGCGCTTCGGTGCGGCCGACCACCCCGACACCGCCCGGGTGCTGCCCGGCGTGGTGGCCGGTGTCGGCGGCTACGGCAACTGCCTCGGCCTGCCCAACATCGGCGGAGAGGTCGTCTTCGACCCCTGCTACCAGGGCAACCCGCTGGTCAACGCGCTCTGCCTCGGTGTGCTGCCGGTCGACCGGCTGCAGAAGAAGGAGGCCGCCGGCCCCGGCAACGTCGTGGTGCTGATGGGCGCCCGGACCGGCCGGGACGGCATCGGCGGAGTCTCCGTGCTGGCCAGTGCCACCTTCGACGAGGGCAGCGAGCAGCGCCGCCCCTCCGTGCAGGTCGGCGACCCGTTCATGGAGAAGCTGCTCATCGAGGCCTGCCTGGAGCTGTACGACGCCGAGCTGGTCGTCGGCATCCAGGACCTCGGCGGCGCCGGGCTGACCTGCGCGCTCACCGAGACGGCCGCTTCCGCCGGCACCGGCATGCGGGTGTGGTTGGAGCGGGTGCCGCTGCGCGAGGCCTCGATGGAGCCGCAGGAGATCCTGGCCAGCGAGTCCCAGGAGCGGATGCTGCTGGTCGTGGCCCCGGACAAGCTGGAGGCGGTGCTCAAGACCGCCGAGAAGTGGGGCGTCTGGGCCACCGCCATCGGTGAGGTCACCGCACCGGCCGCCGACGGACAGCCGGGCCGGCTGCTGATCACCTGGCGGGACCACCTGGTCGTGGACGTGCCGCCGGGCTCGCTGGTCGACGACGGTCCGGTCTACGCCCGTCCGATGCGGGAGCCGGCCGACCTGATCCTGCTCCAGGCCGACCGCGCCGAGACGCTGCCGCGTCCGGCCGACCCGGACGCCCTGCGCGAGACCGTGCTGCGCATGATCGCCGCACCGAACCTGGCCGACAAGACCTGGATCACCGAGCAGTACGACCGGTACGTGCTGGGCAATACCGTGCTCGCCCAGCCGGAGGACTCCGGCGTGATCCGGATCGACGAGCAGAGCGGGCTGGGCGTCGCCCTGTCGCTGGACGGCAACGGCCGGTACGCCCGGCTCGATCCGTACCACGGCACCAGGCTGGCGCTCGCCGAGGCGTACCGGAACGTGGCGGTGACCGGCGCGAAGCCGATCGCCGTGACGAACTGCCTGAACTTCGGCTCGCCGGAGGACCCGGGCGTGATGTGGCAGTTCGCCGAGGCCGTCCGCGGCCTGGCGGACGGCTGCCTGGAGCTGGGCATCCCGGTGACCGGCGGCAACGTCAGCTTCTACAACCAGACCGGCGCGGCGGCGATCCACCCGACCCCGGTGGTCGGGGTGCTCGGCGTGCTGGACGACGTGGCCAACCGGGTGCCGATGGGCTTCGTGTCCCGGCCGGGCGGCGAGCACGACCAGATCTACCTGCTCGGTGAGACGCACGTGGAGCTCTCCGGTTCGGAGTGGGCCTGGGTGACCCACCAGCACCTGGGTGGCGTACCGCCGCAGGTCGACCTGGGCCGGGAGCGGGCGCTGGCCGAGCTGCTGGCCGAGGCGGCCCGGGTCGGTCACCTCAGCTCCGCGCACGACCTCTCCGACGGCGGGCTCGCCCAGAGCCTGGTGGAGTCCTGCCTGCGCAACGGCGTCGGTGCCCGGGTCGGGGTGCCGGAGCGGTTCGCCGGTGGCTCGATGCCGTTCGTCTTCCTGTTCAGCGAGTCCGCCGGTCGGGCCATGGTCTCGGTTCCGCGCGGACACGAGAAGGCCTTCACCGCGCTCTGCTCCGAGCGGGGAGTGCCGTGGGAGCTGATCGGGGTCACCGACGCGGGCTTCGGCGGCCTGGACGTGCACGGCCAGTTCCAGATCGGCCTGGATGAGCTGCACCGGGCGCACACCTCGACGTTGCCCCGGCTCTTCGGCGGCCCGGCGGCCGTCGAGGCCGCGCAGGCGGTCACCCCGGCCGGCCTGGCGACCGCACCGGTCGGCGCGGTCGCCGCGGCCCCGCCAGCGGGTGCTGGCTCTGCGGCTTCGCCGGCGGGTGCCCCGGCTTCGCCGGCCGACACCCGGGGTGAGTCGGGGTCGTCGGCTGGGACCGAGGCGGCCGGCGAAGCCGACGGAGGGGATGAGTCGGGTGCGCCGGCCGCCGGGGCGAGCGCTCCGGCGGGGCCCTTGGTAACCGGGGCGACCGCCCCGACCGCCGCGGCCACCCCGGACGAGGCTGCCGCGACCGGGCCCACCGAGGGCACGCCGGTACCGCCGGCAGCCCCGACGGCGCAGCCTGGCCCGGCGCAGCCTGGTCAGACGGTGCAGCCTGACCCGACGCAGTCCGGCCCGGCGCAGCCTGGCCCGACGACGCAGCCGGGGTCCGGAACGCAGTCTGGCCCGGCGGCCACCGACGAGCGCTGAGGCGGTGGACCCGGCCTTTCACGGCCAACCCGGATCCGGGGCCCGGTTCGACTGGGGACTGGCCGGGGCGGCCGAGCTGGGCCGGGTCTGCGCCGTGCTCGTGGTGGTGGACGTGCTCTCCTTCACCACCTCGGTGGAGATCGCGGTCGGTCGGGGCATGCGGGTGCACCCGTTCCCCTGGGGTGCCCAGGCTGCCGACTACGCCCGCCGGGTCGGCGCGGTGGCGGCGGTGGGCCGTAGCCGGACCACCCCGGACCACCCCTGGTCGCTCTCCCCAGCGGCGCTGAGCAGTGCGCCGGTCGTGGCCGACCTGGTGCTGCCGTCGGAGAACGGCTCGGCGATCAGCGCCGCCGCGAGCGCCACCGGCCGTCCGGTGGTCGCCGCCTGTCTCCGTAACGCAGCCGCCGTCGGACGCTGGCTGCACACCCAGGGGTACGGCTCCACGGATGCCCCGATCGGAGTCGTCGCCGCTGGTGAGCGGTGGCCGGACGGGTCACTGCGCCCCTCGGTGGAGGACCAGCTCGGGGCGGCCAGAGTGCTGGACGCCCTCTCCGACGTGCCGGGCGGGCTCTCCGTCGAGGCGGCCATGGCGCTGGCCGGTCTGGCGAGCACCCCGGACGTGCCGGCGGCCGTACGGGGCGGCGTCTCCGGCCGGGAACTCGCCGACCTCGGCTTCGCCGCCGACGTGACGGCCGCGGTGCAGCTCGACGTCTCGGAGGTGGTGCCGGTGCTGCGCCACGGGGTCTTCGTCCGCGTCTGAGCCGTCCCGCTCCGGTGCCTGGCGCCGTTCGCGCCTGGGTCGTCGCCCGCCGTACCGCGGTCGGTGCCGGAAAGCAGCGGGGGCTGCCCCGGCAACGCGGGACAGCCCCTGCTCAGATCACCTGCCGTCGGTCAGTCGTCCAGCCAGTCGAGCCGGCGACCACCACGCTCCGGCGGCGGTCCGTCCGGCCGCCCCCGGCCGGGCTGGTTCTGGTCACCGTAGTGGCCGCCGCCCTGCTGCTGGTCGTAGCTCTGCTGGTCGTACCCACCGTCGCGGGGCCGAGGCGGCTCCTGACCGTATCCGCCCTGCTGCTGGTACCCGCCACTCTGGTCGTACCCGCCCTGCTGGTAGCCACCGGACTGGTCGTAGCCGCCCTGTTGCTGGTACCCGCCGGACTGGCCGTAGCCGCCCTGTTGACCGTAGCCCCCGCCCTGCTGGTAGCCGCCGGACTGGTCGTAGCCGCCCTGTTGCTGGTACCCGCCGGGCTGGCCGTAGCCGCCCTGTTGGCCGTAGCCACCGGTGGCATCGCCCTGGTCGCCGTAGCCGCCGGGAGCCTCACCGCGCTGGTCGTAGCCGCCGCCTGCGTAACCGCCGGATGCCGGCGGCCCGCCGTGCTGCTGGTCGTACCCGCCGCGTCGGTCGTCGTAGCCCTCGTAGCCCGGCTGACCGCCGTAGCCGCCGCTGGCCGGCTGGCCGCCGGTCGACTCCGGGGACCGCCCGTACGGCGAGGCCCCCGACTGACCGTAGCCCGGATCAGGGTCGGTGGCGGGCTGGTAGAGGCCGGTGGCGTACGGGTCGGCCGGCGGCGGGTAGGACGTGGTGCCCTCACCCTGGTAGCGGCCGGTCGGCTCGTCGTACCGCTCGCCGTAGCCGGCTCCACCGGCCTGCGTCGGCGGGTACTCGGCGCCGCCGGGCGCCCCCGGATAGTCCCGACTCCCGTAACCCCCACCGGAGGCCGGCGCGTTGCCGTAACCGGCGCCGGAAGCGGGCGCGTTGCCGTAACCGGCGCCCGAGCCTGACGCGTTGCCGTAGCCGGCGCCGGAGGCCGGTGCGTTGCCGTAGCCGGCTCCGGAGGCCGGCGCGTTGCCGTAGCCGCCCTGACCCGGCGACTCGTCGCCGTAACCGCCGGCACCGGACCAACCCTGCTGGCCGGCGGTGTTGAAGGGCTGCGGCGGTGCGCCGTACGGGTCCGGCGGGACGTCGTCGACCACCGGCTGGTGCATCATCGTCGGAGCGTCACTGAGGGCAGCGCCGCCGACCATGGTCGGGTCGGGGCCGGCGTCGATCCGGTTCACCACCCGGGTCTGGTCGTCCGCGCCCCGGAACGTGCCCCGGGCGTTGGGGGTGGCACCGGCGGCGGCCGGCGCGTCCTCGTCGACCTCGGGCTCGTCGGCGTTCTCCCGACGCTTCATCCAGAGCAGCACGATGGTGCCCACCCCGATCGCGACGAACAGACCCCCCAGCAGGATCAGCAACCAGGAGCCCATGCCACCGGAGTCGTCCGCGGAGGACGCCGCCGGCTCCTGCTCGACCCCCTCGGCGCCCTCGGTGGGCTCCTCGTCGGGCTCCTCGGCCTCCACGGTCGGGGCCGGCTCCGCGGTTGGTGACGGGGTGGGGCTGGGGCTCTCCTCGACCCTGATCGGCAGGCTGATCCGCTGACCGGTGAGGCTCTGCCCGGCCCGGGCGCTGATCGTCTTGCGGGCGATCGCGGTCTCCCGGCTGGCGCCGAGCTGGAGCTGGCCGGGGGCGATCGGGTTCTGGGTGGAGCCGCTGAACCGGAAGTTGCCGTTGCCGTCGCTGGTGGTCTCGTGCCGCCGCCCGTTCGAGTCGAGCAGCAGGACGTTGGCGTTCGCCACCGCGTCGCCGTTGGCCTCCACGGTGACCTTGCCGGAGACCGCCCGGACGGTCTGTACCTCTTCCTGCGTGGGCTCCGGCTCCGGCGGTGGCGGCGTCTCCGTCTCCGGTCGGCCCTGCACCCGGACCTGGACGCGACCCTGACCACCACCGGTTTCGCTGCCCTGCGCGGCGACGGTCGCGTTGGCGTTGCCGTTCGGCGCGTTGCCAGCGGCCCGGAGCACCACCTGCTGGGTGGCCGCACCGCCGCCGAGGGTCACCTCGCCGCAGCCGTTGGCGCAGCTCACGCCGTTGGGTAGCCCGTTGACACTGATCGTGGCGGTCTCGCCGTCGTCACCACTGAGCTGCACGGTCAGGGTGGCCTGGCCGCCGGCCTGGAGGTTGACCGAGCCGGGTGACACGCTGACGTCGACCGCCATCGCCGGTGTGGCGGGGACGGCGACAAGGGCGCCGGTCACCAGCGCTACGACCACACCGGCCCGCTTCCAGGCACGTCGGTGTGTGGACACGTCCACCGCCTTCCGGTCTGACCTCCCCGGCCAGGGTGCCGGGGGCCGAGGATCATCACGGTACGAAATACGCCGTCGGCAACTATGCCTTGTCTGACCGGATCGGCGCGACCCAGGGCCAGCGTCGGGCCTTGGGTCGGGAGGCCGTATCGTCCCGTCGTGTCCTCTCCGAACCGTGGGTCTGACGCGCTGAGCAGCGCACTTGCCGCGCTCGATGCCGGTCGTACGCCCGAACGGCCGGTGTACCGTGAGGCGGTCCGTACCTTGTTGACCGCATTGGCGGATCGGGTGCCTGGCCGATCGGTGGAGGTGCGGGTCCCACCTTACGGTGCAGTTCAGTGCGTTTCCGGCCCACGACACACTCGTGGTGCGCCGCCGAACGTGGTGGAAATGGATCCGGCGACCTGGCTCGCGGTGGCCACCGGGCGACTGCCGTGGGCGGAGGCGGTGGCGCAGGGGCGGGTACGGATGAGCGGGGCGCGGGCGGACCTGTCCGGACATCTCCCGCTCTGACCAGGGGGCGCCACCCGAAAAGGGTGACTCCCCGCATCGGAATCATGACTTTCTGTATCGACTGTTGCTCGCGTACACTGTCAGGCGACGACAGTGGTCCCGGCCTCGGCGTGCGGAGTGCGGCAGGCCCGCAACCGCCTCGCCAGGCCAGTCCAGACCAGCATGAGGGAGCGGCAGGTGCCCCGAGGCGACGGCCGGCTGAGCCACGACCTTGACCCCCAGCGACCCGGCCCCCAGGACGCCTGTGGCGTCTTCGGAGTCTGGGCGCCCGGGGAAGAGGTGGCCAATCTCACCTATTTCGGGCTTTACGCATTGCAGCACCGTGGTCAGGAGGCCGCCGGCATAGCGGTCAGTGACGGCTCCGGTGTGGTGGTCTACAAGGATCTCGGTCTGGTCGCCCAGGTCTTCGACGAGCCCACCCTGGCCAGTCTGCGCGGACACGTGGCGATCGGGCACGCCCGCTACTCGACCACCGGCGCCTCCACCTGGGAGAACGCCCAACCGACGCTTCGGTCGACCAAGGCCGGCACCACCATCGCACTGGCCCACAACGGCAACCTGGTCAACACCGCCGAGCTGCAGCGCGACGTGCTGGAGCGGGGGATCGACTCGGACGGTGCCACCAACGACACCTCGTTGGTGACCATGCTGTTGGCCGGCCGTCCCGACCTCTCCGTCGAGGCCGCCGCGCTGGAGGTGCTGCCGCAGCTACGCGGCGCGTTCAGTTTCGTCTTCATGGACGAGTCGACCCTCTACGCCGCCCGCGACCCGCACGGGGTGCGCCCCCTGGTGCTCGGCCGGCTGGAGCGCGGCTGGGTGGTGGCGAGCGAGACCGCCGCCCTGGACATCGTCGGCGCGAGCGTGGTCCGGGAGGTGGAGCCGGGTGAGCTGATCGCGATCGACGCCGACGGCCTGCGCTCCGCGCGGTTCGCCGCCCCCGAGCCCAAGGGCTGTCTCTTCGAGTACGTCTACATCGCCCGCCCGGACGCCCACATCGCCGGGCGCAACGTGCACGCGGCCCGGGTGCAGATCGGTCGGCAGCTGGCCAAGGAGCACCCGGTCGAGGCCGACCTGGTCATCCCGGTGCCGGAGTCGGGCACCCCCGCGGCCATCGGGTACGCCGAGGCCTCCGGCATCACCTACGGTGCCGGCCTGGTGAAGAACCCGTACGTGGGGCGGACCTTCATCCAACCGTCGCAGACCCTGCGCCAGCTCGGCATCCGGCTCAAGCTCAACCCGCTGCGGGAGAACGTCCGCGGCAAGCGCCTGGTCGTGGTGGACGACTCGATCGTGCGCGGCAACACCCAGCGGGCGATCGTGCGGATGCTGCGCGAGGCCGGTGCGCTGGAGGTGCACGTCCGGATCTCCTCGCCGCCGGTCTCCTGGCCCTGCTTCTACGGCATCGACTTCGCCACCCGCGCCGAGTTGCTGGCCAACGGGCTGGACAACGACGGCATCCGGCGCTCCATCGGCGCCGACACGCTGGGTTACGTATCGCTACCCGGTCTGATCGCGGCGACCGAGCAGCCGAAGACCCGGCTCTGCCGGGCGTGTTTCGATGGTGAGTACCCGATCGAGCTGCCGGCAGGGAACCAGATCGGCAAGCACCTGCTCGAAGGCATTGGGCGGCGGGTCGCGACCGCGCCACCGGACGCCCCGCACCACGCCACCGAAGAACTCGTCGCCACTCCCGGCGGCGCGACCGTACACCGCCCATAGCACCACCCGGCGCGACGCCGCGACGGCGACGGTGACCTCGGCCCGACCCGGCCGGACCGCCACCAGCCCGGCACGCGAGAACCAAAAAGGGGAGAACCGTGACGCACGTGTCCGAGCGCAGCGGCGCAGGAAGCAGCCCGACCGGCGCTGGCGGCGACCGGCCCTGGACGGCAGGAAACGGCCGGTCCGGCCGCAAACGCACGGTCTCCTACGCGGATGCCGGGGTGTCCATCGAGGCGGGCGACCGGGCGGTCGAGTTGCTCAAGTCGAAGGTGCGCCAGACCCGGCGGCCCGAGGTGATGGGTGACCTGGGTGGCTTCGCCGGCCTGTTCCGGCTGGACACGTCGAAGTACCGGAACCCGATCCTGGCCTCCTCCACCGACGGGGTGGGCACCAAGCTGGTGATCGCCCAGCAGCTCGACATCCACGACACCGTCGGCATCGACCTGGTGGCGATGGTCGTGGACGACCTGGTGGCCTGCGGGGCCGAGCCGCTGTTCCTGCTCGACTACATCGCCACCGGTGAGGTGGTCCCGGACCGGGTCGCCGAGATCGGGGCCGGTATCGCCGACGGTTGCCGGTACGCCGGTTGTGCGCTGCTCGGTGGCGAGACCGCCGAGCACCCGGGTGTGCTGCGCCCGGACGAGTACGACATCTCCGCCACCGGCGTCGGGGTGGTGGAGGAGAGCGACATCCTCAGCCCGGAGCGGGTCGAGGTGGGCGACGTGGTGATCGCCATGCGCTCCTCGGGCCTGCACTCCAACGGGTACTCCCTGGTCCGGCACGTGCTGCTCGGCGCCGGCCGGATGCGGCTGGACGTGGTGATCGAGGACTTCGGTCGGCAGCGCACCCTCGGCGAGGAGCTGCTCACCCCGACCAAGATCTACGCCCAGGACTGCCTCAAGCTCATCGCCGAGGCCGAGGTGCGGGCCCTGGCCCACGTCACCGGCGGCGGCATCCCGGGCAACCTGGTCCGGGTCCTGCCGGAGCACGTGGACGCGGTCGTGCACCGCCCCACCTGGAAGCCCCAGCCCATCTTCGACCTGATCCAGACCAAGGGGCGGATCGAGGACCCGGAGATGGAGGCCACCTTCAACATGGGTGTCGGCATGTTCGCGATCGTCTCGGCCGAGGACGCGGACCGCGCGTTGGCCACCCTGACCGGTCGGGGCGTCGACGCCTGGCAGGCCGGCGAGATCATCGAGGGCACCGGCGCCGTGCAGATGGTCGGCCATCACACCCGGGGATGATCCGCTCGCGGTGATCGTACGAGCACCTGATCGGGGGTTCACCCGAGTGGCCATCGCCGCCTAGCCTGAAGGGCACCCTCAGGTGCTCCGGAGGTGACGATGGCTGCTCGGGGACGCTCGTTCGACGGCATGCGTGGGCTGGCCACGGTGCCGTCCTACGTCGTGATGCAGCCCACCACGCTCTGCAACCTCGACTGCGCCTACTGCTACCTTCCGTTGCGGGCGGCGGAGCGGCGGATGCCGGTGTCGGTGGCCGAGGCGGTGGCCGGGTCGGTCAACCCGTGGGCGGCGGACGGGCGCTTCTCCGTGGTGTGGCACGGTGGCGAGCCGCTGGCCGCCGGCCGGGAGCAGCTCGCCGCGCTGATCGCACCCTTCGGCGCGGCCGTCGAGCACCACGTGCAGACCAACGCCACGCTGATCGACGACGCCTGGTGCGAGTTCTTCGCCGAGCGGCAGATCCGGGTGAGCGTGAGCGTGGACGGGCCCCGGGAGCACAACGGGGAGCGGACGACCAGGGGCGGGCGGCCCGCGTACGACCGGATCCTGCGGGGGGTGGCGGCACTGCGCCGGCACGGGCTGCCGTTCTCGGCCCTGGCGGTGGTCAGCCGCCCCGCGCCCGGCCTCGCCACCGAGCTGTACGAGTACTTCCTCTCCCTCGGCTGTGACGTGCTCGGCATCAACATCGAGGAGACGGAGGGGGTCAACACCCGGACCAACGCCCACGATCCGGCGACGGTGACGTCGTTCTGGGCCGAGCTGGTCGCGGCCTGGCGGCGTGACCCCCGGATCCACCTGCGGGAGGTCGAGTGGTCGCTGCGGTACGTCGCGGCGACGCTGGACGGCGAGGCCGACGCGGTGCTGCCCCGCCGGCTCGACCCGATCCCCACGGTCGGCTACGACGGCTCGGTGACGGTGCTCTCGCCGGAGCTGGCCGGGTTCACCGACGCGAGGTACGGCGACTTCAGCAGCGGCAACGTGTTGCGTACCCCGTTGGTGGAGATCCTGGCGGCGGCCGAGCGGACGTCCTGGGTGGGTGAGTTCCTCACCGGGGTCGAGGCCTGCCGTTCGTCCTGCGCCTACTTCGGGTTCTGCGGTGGTGGCCACGCGGCCAACCGCTACTTCGAGCACGGGCGGTTCGACGGTACGGAGACCGAACACTGCCGCAACAGCAAGATCCGCCTACTGGATGGAGTGTTGGAGCATGCCCGAGACCACCAGGGACCGGCAGCCGGAACGCACCGGAGTCGAGCTGACGGGTCCGATCGCCGAGCGGGTCAGGGACGCCGCTGACGGCCTCACCGCACTGCTGCACGAGGCCGAGGCCGCGCGTCGACGCCGAGCGGAGGTGGCGGGTGACGACGGTGCCAGCGCGGTCTGTGCCTGGAACCACTTCGAGAACATCCCGACGTTCTACAACTGGAACAACCGCCCTCGCTGAGCGGTGCCGCCCCGGTGCCGGGGCCTGCTGGTCGAGCAGGCCCCCGCATCGGCGTCGGGTGTCTCACCGGCACATGCGTGAGCACGCGGGGCTCACCGCGTGCTCAGATGCGACCGGAGGTCAGCGGGGCGAACGGGCCCAAGGATCGGGGTCCTCGCCCGTGTGGTCTTCGTCATCGTCGTCGACATACTCTTTGTAGTCGTCGTCGAAGGTGTGATCCGACTTACCAGCACCCGCCAGTTCGCGCTGCAAGGCGGTGAGGTCGGTGTTCGGGGAGTGGTACTTCAACTCCCGGGCCACCTTCGTCTGCTTGGCCTTAGCACGGCCGCGCCCCATGGCTCGACCCCCTCGCACAGAATTCGGGGCAGCCCGAAGGCGGGCCCCGATGACGTTAGGCATCTCTCGTGGCTCTTACGGTACATGGGGATGCCAGTGTTCGGCACCTCGGGTCACCGGCGGCCGGATCAGCGCGTCGTAGTCGCCCGGCCGTCACCAACTGTACCCGGTAAGGAGCCCTCTCCTGGCCTGGCCGTGACACCGGGCGATCAGCACGATAAGGGTCGTACAGGCACGAAACGCCACGGCGCGGTTCGCCCGGGGAGCAGCCACGGTTCTTCCGAGGGCCGACCCCTGTCTCAGCGCAGGTGGATGCTGCGCAGTCGCCCCACCTCGGCCATCCGGCGCTCGGCGAGCCGGTCGGCCGCCACCGCCGGCGGCACACCCTCGGCGTCGGCGAGCCGCAGGATCTCCCGGGTGGTGTCGTAGATGCGGGTGGCGCGGAGCTTGGCCCGGTCGAAGTTGAAGCCCTCGATCTCGTCCGCCACCTGGATCACCCCGCCGGCGTTGACCACGTAGTCGGGCGCGTAGAGGATGCCCCGCTCGGCGAGGAGCTTCTCGATCCCCGGGTGGGCGAGCTGGTTGTTCGCCGCACCGGCGATCACCTTCGCCCGCAGCGCCGGGACGGTGTCGTCGTCCAGGGCGCCGCCCAGCGCGCAGGGGGCGTACACGTCGATGTCGGCGGCGACCAGCGCGGCGGCGTCGTCGACCAGCGTCACCTGCGGATGGGTGCGACGCGCCCAGTCGAGGGCACGCGGGCTGACGTCGGTGGCCACCACCTCGGCCCCGTCGTCGAGCAGGTGGCCGGTGAGGTGCCGGCCGACCTTGCCCAGCCCGGCCACCCCGACCCGCCGCCCGCGCAGCGTCGGATCGCCCCAGACGTGCTCGGCGGCGGCCCGCATGCCCTGGAACACCCCCCAGGCGGTGAGGACCGAGGAGTCGCCGGCGCCGCCGTGCTCCACGCTGCGGCCGGTGACGTACCGGGTCTCCCGGGCGACCACGTCCATGTCGGCGACGTACGTGCCGACGTCGCAGGCGGTGTAGTAGCGCCCGGCCAACGACTCGACGAACCGACCGTAGGCGCGCAGCAGCGCCTCGCTCTTGACCCGATCCGGATCACCCCAGATAACCGCTTTGCCGCCGCCCAGGTCCAGGCCGGCAAGAGCGTTCTTGTACGCCATGCCGCGCGAGAGGTCGAGCACGTCGGCCAGCGCGGCCTGCTCGCTGGCGTACGGGTAGAAGCGGGTGCCGCCCAGCGCGGGACCCAGCGCGGTGGAGTAGATCCCGATGATCGCCCGCAGTCCGCTCTGCGTGTCCTGGCAGAACACGACCTGCTCGTGACCGGTGGATCCGGGGTCGTCGGTGCTCGCGAATACGCCCATGGCTTGCTCCTGGTGTCACTGTTGCGTCCTCGTGGGACGCGGACCTGGTGGACACCGGCGGGGGTGCTGCCGGTGCTGACGAGCCTAATATCGGCCGACGACGTCGTGCCGTCCGTGTCACCGGTGATCCGGGCGCTGACGTCGGCCAGAACCGTTTCGTGGGAGGATCGCGCCGTGCCGTCGCTCTTCGCTTCGTACCTGCGGGTGTACGAGCCGCTGACCGCCTTCGACCGGGACCGTCAGTCGTTCTGGCGGCGTTACGTCTCCGAGGGGCGGGCGGTCGCCCCGCTGGACGGACCGGTCCGGCAGCGGACGGCGGTGATCGAGGCGCTCGGCGCGGGCTGGACCCGGCTGCCCGACCTGCCGGACGAGGCGTACGTGCTGGAGACCGACGAGACGCTGTTGGTCTGTCCCTGGAACCTGCGGATCCGGGTCGCTGAGGCGGCCCTGAGCGCCCGGGACGGCGTGCCCCCGGTGCTCGCCGACGCCTTCGTGCCGCCGGTGCTGGCCGGTCAGGCCAAGGCGGTGGTCGAGGACTGGCGCAGCGGCGCCCGGGTGCTGGAGCACGGGGTGCCCCGGGTGCACGAGCAGATCGCCACCTGGGGGGTGCCACTTCGGTGGTTCGTCCTCTTCGACGCGGCGGAGCGCAGGCAGGTGACGGCGCCGGACCGGCGGGCCCTGCGGTACCGGACCGACATCGCCAAGTCCCGCCGCCGGGCGTCCCGGGCGCTGGCGGTGCTGCGCAAGACGGTGGGGGACGTGCCGATCACCGAGGCGGTCGAGGAGGCCGCCCGGTGGCTGGAGGAGTTCCACCCGCGTTCGGTGGTCGAGCTGGACTACGGCGGCCTGGTGGACCTGCTCTCGGACGAGACGCTGACCGCCGACGACTCCGCCGAACTGGTCGCGGCGGGCCTCACCGGGCTCTCCAACGGCGAGGCCGAGGAGGCGTCGGCGGCGTACGACCAGTTGGTTGCCCGGTGGCGGGCGGTGCAGCTGCTGGAAAGGTGCAATTAGCCCAAAACGGTGTCGGGAGCGCTCCCAAGATGAGGGAAGCTCGTAGCTGACGCATCACGAACCGTGATTATGAGTCCGAATAAGATACTTTCTGCCGTGTAAAAGTCGTATAAATCGGGCATGGTTCATCCGTCCGTCTAGGGACCTTCGGCCGTTCGGCCCATGTCGGACATCGGGGACTAGCCGGACCATGGGAGACGCGTCGACCGGCGGGACCCCGGCCGATGTCTATACACGTGGAGGAGTGACCGATGGCATCGCGAACGCATGAACCAGAGCCGCTGCTCACACCGGCCGAGGTGGCGTCGATGTTCCGTGTCGACCCGAAGACGGTGACCCGGTGGGCCAAGGCAGGCAAGCTCAGTGCCATCCGGACACTCGGAGGCCACCGCCGCTACCGTGAGTCGGAGGTTCGAGCCCTGTTGCAGGGGCAGATCCCCCAGCAGCGGCAGGGCGACTGAACGGGGTAGTTCCACGAGAGTTCTGCTCAGGGGCAGCGGATGACGATCCGCCGCCCCTGATCCGTGTCCGGCCCGGACTGGCCCGGACCAGTTCGGGCCGCTCTCGCCTCGGGCCGGGCCGTGACTATCGTCACTCGGCGAGCGTGATCCGGATGCCCACCGTGCCGTTCTCCCCCCGCCGTAGCCGGCTGCCGAGCAGGGTGAGCCGGCCGAGCAGCTGGTACTTCCGCTTGAGCAGTTGCCGTACCCGTCGGGTGTCGGCGGGGTCGCAGAGGCTGGCCCGACCGGGCGTCTCGGGCCCGTGCGGGCGGCCCCGGACGTCGCAGGGCGCGACGGTGACCGCGCCGCTGCGCCGGATCCGCTTCACCTTGCCCGAGTCGGCCACCGTCCAGACCGCCAACGTGTCGCCGTCCTGGACCGCCCAGACCGGCGTCGGCACCGCCCGGCCGTCCTTGCGAAACGTGGTCAGCAGCACGTACTTCTCCGCCGCCAGGCGGTCCAGGTCGGTCATGCCGCCAGGGTACGGCCCCGTCGGGCGCTCCGAAGCCCGGTTAACAGGAAGGTGGACCGCGTGATTCCGGTGACCGAACAGCCACGGGCCGGCGACGCGTACGGCGAACTGCTGCGGGACGCCCTCGCGGTGGCCACCGGGATCGGGCCCCGGCCGTTGGTGGGTGGTCGACTGCCCCGCCCGGTCATCGAGATCATCGAACGGGACGACGGGCTGATCAACGGCGCACCCGCCGCGCACTACCTGGACGAGCCGGCGGACTGGCAGCCGTACGACCACCGGGCGGTGGACCGGGTAGTCGGTGCGACCCTGGACATCGGCACCGGCGCCGGCCGGATCGCCCTGCTGCTGCAGGAGCGGGGCGTGCCGGTGACCGGGCTGGACACCTCGTTGGGCGCGCTGCGGGTCAGCCGCCGGCGCGGGGTGCGCGACCTGGTCCACGCGACGGTGGACGAGCACGTCGCCGACGGTCGGCGGTACGACACGTTCCTGCTGCTCGGCAACAACCTGGGGCTGATCGAGGGGCGGGACCGGGCCCCCGCCTTCCTGGCCGCGCTCGCCGCGCTGGCCCGGCCCGGCGCGCAGGTCATCGCGCACGGCACCGACCCGTACGGGACCCGGGACCCGGTGCACACCGGCTACCACGAGCGCAACCGGCGCCGGGGTCGGCTCGGCGGGCAGCTCCGGCTCCGGCTGCGCTACCGCGAGCTGGCCACCGACTGGTTCGACTACCTGTGCTGCTCGACCGAGGAGCTGGCCGAGCTGGTGCACGGCTCACCCTGGCAGCTGGTGGACGTCGACGACCGGGACGCCCCCTACTACCTGGCCACCCTCCGACTGACCGGCTGAGCACCGCCGACCCGGCCGCTGACCCCCGGCCCGCCGGGCGACCCGATCGGATGCCGGCCACGAGGACCGCGACGGCCGGAGTGGCCGGGATGGCCGGGGGACGGCCGTGAATGCCGCAACGACCGGCCTCAGCGGTCGCCCACCGGGCCCGGGTGCCCGGGAGGTTCCCGGGGGTGCCGGAGCCCGGCGGGGTCGTCCTGACGGCGGTGCTCAGCGCTCCACGGCGGTGCTCAGCACTCGACGGTGGTGCCTCAGAGCTCGACGGTGGTGCCTCAGAGCTCGACGGTGGGCGGAAGCTGCTCCGGCGGGAGACCGCCGTCGCCGTCGACCACCTCGTCCGGGGTGCCGTCCTCGTCGAGGTCCACCATGGTCACGTCGACCTTGCCGTCACCGTCGGTGTCGAACTGGAACAGGTCGGCCTTGCCGTCACCGTCGGTGTCCACCACCCAGACGTCGGTCTGCCCGTCGTTGTTGGTGTCCGCGCGCAGCAGCTCGATGCGCTCGTCGCCACGGGTCTCCACGGTCTCGGTGCTCCCCGTGGCCACCGCGGCCTCCGTGTCCGGCGTGCTCGGCAGAATCTCCGGTGCCTGGCTCATCGACTTGTTCCTTCCCTTGGTTGACCGCCGTCTGTACCCGATCCGGTCCGTCCCCACGCCTGCCGGGCCCGTCATCATGCCCGACCGGGACCGTCGGCAGGTCCGCCGGGCTCACCGGCTGTGTCCGTCGGCCGTACCCGTCAGCCCTGCCCGTCGGCCCCGGGCATGCCGGGCCGGTCGGCGCTGCATAGGGTCGCGGCATGAGCGAGTGGAGCGAGCGGCCGGACCCGGGTGACCCCCGTGGTGGCACCGGCGATCGTTGTGTCGTGGTCGGGGCCGGCACGATGGGCCTCGGCATCGCGTACGTGGCGGCTGGGGCCGGCTACCTGGTCGAACTGGTCGAGGTGGACCCCGACCGGGCCCAGGCGGCCGGGAAGCGACTGGCCGACCTCTGGGACCGGGCGGTGGGGCGCGGCCGGCTGACCGCCGAGGAGGCCGCCGCGAACCGGCGACGGCTCACCCTGGTCGGCGGGTTGGCCGAGGTAGCCGCCGAACCGGCCGTGGTCGTCGAGGCCGTACCGGAGCGGTTGGAGCTCAAACGGGCCGTACTGCGCCAGGCCGCCACGCTGCGCCCGGCGCTGCTGGGCAGCAACACCTCCAGCATCCCGATCGCCGAGCTGGCGGCCGGGCTGGACCGCCCGGAGCGCTTCCTCGGGCTGCACTTCTTCAACCCGGTCTGGGCGATGGCGCTGCTGGAGGTCGTGGTCGGCCCGGCCACCGCCGAGCAGACCACCGCGGCGGGTGTCGCGCTCGCCCGTCGGCTCGGCAAGGACCCCGTCGTGGTACGCGACCTGCCCGGCTTCGCCACCTCACGGCTGGGCGTGACGCTCGGCCTGGAGGCGATCCGTATGCTCGCCGACGGGGTGGCCAGCGCGGCCGACATCGACAAGGCGATGGTGCTGGGCTACCGGCATCCCGTCGGTCCGCTGGAGCTCACCGACCTGGTCGGACTGGACGTCCGGCTGGACATCGCCCACACGCTCCAGGCCGCGTACGGCGACCGGTTCGCCCCGCCGCCGCTGCTGGAGGAGTTGGTGGCCGCGGGCCGGCTGGGCAAGAAGTCGGGGCACGGCTTCTACCGCTGGGTCGACGGGTCGAAGGTGGACTCCCCGGACGGGGAGCCGACCCGATGAGCGGTGGACTGCGGGTCACCGAACACCCGGACCGGTTGGTGGTGACGCTGGACCGGCCGGAGAAGCGCAACGCCATCGACGCCGACCTGATCGCCGCGCTGCACGAGGTCTGCGCCGAGTTGGAGGCCCGCCCGCGGCTGCTGCTGCTCACCGGGGGTACCGAGGGCATCTTCGCCGGCGGGGCGGACATCGGCCAGCTGCGGGACCGGGGTCGGCTGGACGCGCTCGCGGCGATCAACTCCGCGGCCTTCGCCCGGGTCCGGGCCCTGCCCATGCCGACCGTGGCGGCCGTGGACGGGCCGGCGCTGGGCGGCGGCGCCGAACTGGCGTACTCGTGTGATCTTCGAGTGTGCACGGACCGGGCGGTCTTCGGTCAGCCGGAGGTCCGACTGGGGATCCTGGCCGGTGCCGGCGCGACCCACCGGTTGCCGGCGTTGATCGGCGAGGCCCGGGCCAAGGAACTGCTCTTCACCGGCCGGCGGGTGGACGCCGCCGAGGCGCTGCGGATCGGCCTGGTCAACCGGGTGGTGGTCGAGCCCGGCGAGCTGCTGGACGTCGCCCACGGGCTGCTCGACGAGATAGCCAAGGGATCGCCCCTGGCGCTGCGGCTGACCAAGCTGGCGGTGGACGCCCCACCGGCCGCCCATCCGCACCTGGACCTGGTCAGTCAGGCGGTCCTTTTCTCCGACGAGGAGAAGCACCGCCGGATGACCGAGTTCCTGGAGCGGGGCCGCACCCGCCGCCCGGCGGACTGACCCCGGCGGTTCAGCGACGGCGCGCCGCACCCGGTGGGGTGCGGCGCGGCGGGTCAGCGGTGCAGCCGCACCCCGGCGTCGTCGAGGGCCCGGATCAGCGGGGCCGACTCACCGAAGCCGATGATCAGCACGGCCTCCGCCTGGTAGTCCCTGATCTCCTGGGCGGCGGAGCCGAAGTCGACAGGCGGGGCCTCGGGGCTGTCCGGCGGCTGATAGGTGATCAGCTTGACCCGGTCGTCACCGATGCCGGCCCGCTCCAGCTCGGCCTGGACGTACCCCTGCAGGCCCTCGCCGTAGGAGTCCTTGCGGGCCAGCAGCACGATCCGGCGCGGGCCGTCGCGCAGGATCACGTCGGCCAGCGCCCGACCCTGGAGGCTGTCCGGTGGGGCGGTACGGAAGTAGAGCCCCTGATCGTCCACCTTGCTCAGGCTGGCGTCGGTGTTGGAGGGGGAGAAGAGGATCCGGCCGGCGGCGACCACGTCCGGCAGCACCTCCCGGGAGATCCCCGAGGCGCCGGCGCCGATGATGACGTGCACCCCCGCGGCGACGTGCGACGCCACGGTGGCCTTGGCCACGGTCGGGTTGGTGCCGTCGTCGCCGTCGATCCACACCATCGGCTCGCCGAGCACCCCGCCGGCCTGGTTGATCTCCCTGAGCGCCAGCGCGGAACCCGCGGCCAGCGGCGGGTACGCCAGAGCCAGGTCACCGGTACGCGGCAGCAGGCCGCCCAGGACCAGCGGGGCACCGGAGTCCCGGAGCACCGCCGGAGTCTGCTTGCGCGCCCGCGGCGGTGCCTTGGTGCTCGCGTTCGACTCGTCACCGGCACCGACGAACTCGGTCTTGCCGTCGTCGATCTTCTGGTCGTCGAAGTGCAGCGTGGCGTAGCTGGCGGTGGCCGGCTCACCGGTGTCGGTGAAACCGGCCCGGTTCAGCGACACGCCCCGGTACTCGATGTCCTGACCGTCGCGGGCCAACTCCAGGCACTTCGCGACGTCCTCGCAGCGTTGCCCGCCGTTGGTGACGCCGACGATCTGCTTGGCGATCGCGGCCGGTTCGGTGCTGCCGGCGAGCTGGGCGGCCAACGCGCTGATCACCACGGCGTCGTACGACTCCGCGGCGTACAGGAAGTCGGTGAGCTTCGGGTCGACCGCGCGGAGCCGGTTGGTGAAGCTCTCCGGCAGCCGGGTCAGCGGGGTCGTGCCCTTCATGCCGTCGACCAGGTCGGCCCGGTCCTTCAACTCCGCGGCGAAGGAGTTCTGCATGTTGCCGTCGCTCCCGTAGAGGCGCACCGGTCGGGTGTCCGCCTCTTCGGGCTCGTCCGTCCCGCACGCGCTGGTGGCGAGCAGGAGCGCCGCGGTCACCGCCAGTGCGGCGGCGCGCGGGACTCGGGTACCGAGCATGGTCGTCCTTCCTGCGGGAAAGGTCCGCTGCGCACCTTAGCGTGCTGTCGGAGCAGGTGGGTGTCAGGAGCCGGATCAATTGACCGCCACGCACCGCCGGGCACCGAACGTCACCGGGTCACTGTGCAGCGTGAGCGACTTGACCTATCCTCCTACTGTGCGGCGAGTGACGGACCTATCACAGCAGCTGGTCGACGATGCCACCGCCATTCTCGACTCGGCGCTGGACGGCGACGGGGTCGGGGTGGCGCAGGCGTTCGACACGGTCGTCGACCGATCCGGGCTGGCCGGTGCCTACGAGGTGGCCTGGTGCCTGGCCGCCACGATGGTCGGGGACGGCCCGCGCGGCTCGGGTGCCGCGCTCGACTTCCCCGGCATCGACCAGGCCGGGTACGACACCCGCTGGGTCGCCCGGTTCGTCAGTGCGTACGCCAACCACGACCAGGACGCCGGCGAGGCCCTGTTCGGCGCGGCGGTGGCCGACGGTCAGCTGCCGGACTGCCTGGCCACCCTGGCCGGGTCGACGGTGGCCACGCTGCGCAGCCGCGCTCAGTAGGCGTGGTGGGCGGTCAGCGGCTCGTACTCGTAGCGTTGGGTCACGAAACGGACCTTGAAGTTGACCCCGTCGCGCACGTTGGTGGCCACCACCACCCAGCCGGACTTGGCGGGCAGGTAGGTCCAGTAGTTGCACTTGCCGGTCTGGTCGATGAAGATCACGCAGGCGTCGACCGCGAACGGGCTGGCGTTGCGGACGTTGATGTCCCGGCAACGGGTGCTGGTCCGGTACGGCCCGGCGTCGCCTCCCGAGCCGGCGCGTTCGAAGTACGACCGGACTGAGCCGCCGTAGCAGCTGGCCGTGGTGCCGAACTGGTTCTGCGGCGCGGCTTCGGCCGGGGTGCCGAGGGCGGCCACCGACACCGCGACCGTCGTGGCCAGCACCCGGGCGATCTTGACTGACATACCCACCTCCAACTGCTCGATCCGACCGTCCGCAATGGACGGATGATGCATCGCGATGATGGTACGCGTCGATGGATGCCCTGTCGCCCCCAGCCGTCCCCGGCCGGTGTGGTAGCTCTGTTCACATGCCGGAGGCCATGCTCAGCAAGATCCGCAAGCTGTTGGCCAAGGCCGAGGACCCGGCCTGCACCGCCGCCGAGTCCGCCGCGTTCACCGCCAAGGCCACCGAACTGATCGCCCGGTACGGCGTCGATCAGGCCCTGCTCGCTGCCCGTGACCCGGGCGTCGACCCGGTCGGTGACCGGGTGGTGGACGTCCCGGCCCCGTACGCCCGGGACAAGGCCGGCCTGTTGGCCGCGGTCGCCGATCCGCTGCGCTGCCGCTGCGTACGTCGCCGGGACGGCGCCGGGTACCAGCTGCACCTGTTCGGCTTCGCCAGCGACCTGGCGCGGGTCGATCTGCTCTTCACCTCGCTGCTGGTGCAGGCCGCACACGGCCTGGCCGGGGCGATCGTGCCGGCAGGCGAACAGCCGGCCGCGTTCCGCCGGTCCTGGCTGGCCGGCTTCGCCCAGGTGATCGGTGAGCGGCTACGCCAGGCCGAAGCGGGGGCGGCCACCCGCATCGACGGCCCCTCGTACGCCCTGGTGCTTGCCGACCGGTCGGACCGGGTGCAGCGGCGGGTCGCCGAGGTCTATCCCCGGCTCCGGACCGCGCCACCCCGACGGCTGGTCGGCCGGGGGTTCGGCTCCGGAGTCGAGGCCGGTCACCGGGCCGACCTGGGCGGCACCGCCATCCCCACCCCGTCGCCACCGAACCCCGCTCTGCCCGCCTGAGCCGCCCTGGTGGGCGCGGGGCGGGGTCAGGCGAGCGAGGCGCGGTAACGGGTGAGCAGCTCGTGCCAGCCGGCGGTGAGGGCCTCCCGGTAGCCCTCGGCCGCCGCGCCGTGCCTGTCGAAGTGCCGGTGCTCCACCGTCACCCGGGTCTGCCCCGGGCCGTCCGGCTGGAACCACACCTCCACCTCGCTGGCCGTGGCCGGATCGGGCAGCGGTGCCCGGTCCGGCCCGATCTGCCAGGTGAAGACCAGCCGGTGTGGTGGATCCCAGGTGAGAACTCGTCCCCAGTCGGCCCGGAAACCGTGCGGGCCGATCTCGTAGAGCATGCCGCCGGCCCGGGGCTCGACGCCCAGCTCGACCAGGGCCACCGGGCCGGACCAGGTGTACTCCCGGACCCACCAGCCGGCCAGGCCGCCGGTGAAGCCCGCGAATGCCTCCTCCGGGGGGACCGGGACCACGAGACTGCTGCGTAGCGAGAACCGCGCGCTCTCCTGCCGGACGTTTGTGCTCCCCTGTCCCATAGGCCCGGACCATACCCCCTGGTAACACCCCCCGCAGCCCGCCGAAGTGTGTCGTCGGCGCATTGGTCCAGTGAGGTGGTGCTGGCCGGGGCGGGCCGAGAATCGCCGGCTACCTCAGCCCTTGAGGAGGCCCAAGGTCGCGCCAGCCACTCTGAGGCCGATCTGCGTCCGGGTTGCCCAACGGCTCATGTCCGGGCGGGTTCGAGAAGCCGGGGCCGACCGCACCGGCGCTGCGTGTGTCCGGGAAAAGGAAAATCCTCACCGGCGTTTCCGCAGGTGAGGATTCCTGTAGCCCGGCGAAAGGCTATGTGGCCAGGGGCGGGGTCGAACCGCCGACCTTCCGATTTTCAGTCGGACGCTCGTACCAACTGAGCTACCTGGCCGTATCTTCGGCTCATCGTACCCGTAGTGGGGCACCTGGGCCGATACGCAGAACGCCGCGCGAAGAGCGCGGCGTCGGCGCTGCGGTCCTGACGGGACTTGAACCCGCGACCTCCGCCTTGACAGGGCGGCGAGCACTCCAACTGCTCCACAGGACCTCATGTGTTGCCTCCGGCCGGAGCCGGATCGTGCCCCCAACGGGATTCGAACCCGTGCTACCGCCTTGAAAGGGCGGCGTCCTGGGCCGCTAGACGATGAGGGCGGCCCCGCCATCATTGCACACTCGCAACTTCAAGCGGACTTGCTCCCATCCGGCCCCGCCGGAGGCTTCGAAAGCATACGTGATGCTCGGCCGCTCGACCAAACCGGTAGGGCGCTGGGCGCTGTGTCCCGGGAAGTGCCAGGTCAGCGCGCCTTCGTGATGCCGTACCGGTCTTTGATCTCGGTGATCAGCCGGGGGCAGGCGGTGACGGTGGCGGTGCGGTCCCCGCCTCCGTCGTGCAGCAGGACGACCGCGCCGGGGCGGACCGCCTTGTGGACCCGCTTGGTGAGGGTGGCGGCGGTGGGCTTGGCCCAGTCCTGCGGGTCGACGGTCCAGTGCAGCGACCGCATGTCGAGCTGCTTGGCGACCGCCACCACCTCGGCGGTCCACCGGCCGCCCGGCTGGCGGTAGAACGGGATCTTCGCGTCCGGCACGGCCGCCCTGATCGCCTTGTTCGTCCGCTTCAGGTCGGCCCGGATGGCGGCCAGCGGGCGGCGTCCCAGGTCCATGTCGTGCTGCCAACTGTGGTTGCAGAGCTGGTGGCCCTCGCGGGCGATCCGGGCCACCAGCTCCGGGTGGCGGCGGGCCCGGGTGCCGACCACGCAGAAGGTGGCCTTCACCTTGGCCTCGCGCAGCTGGTCCAGGATCCGGGGGGTGTAGACCGGGTCCGGCCCGTCGTCGAAGGTCAGCGCGACACCGCGTACCCCGGTGGTCTTGCGCAGGCCGGCGGGGAGCGCGGTGGGACGGGGCCGTACCGGTGGCGGTGGTGGCGGTGAGGTGCGGGTCGGGCTCGGGGTGGCGGCGGGTGTGGGGACGGGCCCGGTGGTGGCTTCGGGAGTGGGCGACGGTGCGGACGACCAGGCGGGCGCGGCACCGGGTTCGGTTCTGCTGTCGGGCTCGCCGCAGCCGGTGACGAGCAGCAGCAGGCCGAGGCCGACGGCGAGAGGGATGCGGGCGTTCAACGTTCGCTCCCGGGGATGGCGGGGGTGGCGGACGCTCAGACGCTAGTCGAGGCCGCCAACCTCCGGCACCGCCGGTCGGTAGGCCCTGGCGGTGACCGTTCCGGGCGCTGCCCGCACCGCTGGTCAGTCCGCCGTCGACTGTTCCAGGGAGTCCCGTACGGCGCTGGCGAGCGAGACCGCCTCGGCCAGGTCGATCGGGCGGACCACCCCGGCGGGCAGCGTGTCGGCCCGCCAACCCGGCCCGGCGGCCAGCACCAGCAACGGTCGGCGGGGCACCGCGAGCAGGGCGGTGAGCTGGCGCGGGTCGGCGGTGGCCCGGGTGTGCGACCAGACCACCACGCCGGCCG
Organism: Micromonospora yangpuensis; assembly: GCF_900091615.1. Lineage (NCBI taxonomy): Bacteria > Bacillati > Actinomycetota > Actinomycetes > Micromonosporales > Micromonosporaceae > Micromonospora > Micromonospora yangpuensis. Next base: position 374,044 of record NZ_FMIA01000002.1, read on the forward strand.
GGCCGGTGCGGTTGACCGCCTCCACCAGCGCCGCCGGGGGCACCCGGGCACCGAGCATCCGGTACGCCACCCCGGCCTCGCTGAGCGCGGCGGCCAGCGCCTCCAGTGGCAGGGTGTGCTGTTCCTCGTCGGCGCAGGAGAGCAGGATCCGGGCCGGCCCGGTGACCGTGCCGGCCCGGACGACCGTGGCGAAGGACTCCGAGACGCAGCGGGAGACCAGGTGTTCCACGTCGATCAACCCGGCGGTGGCGGCGTGCCGCTCACCGATGCCGGCCAGTACCGGTCGCAGCAGCCCCTCCCAGGTGGCGATCACCCCGTTGGCGGCCAGCGACTGGGTGATCGCCAGACTGATCGCCACCGGGTCCAGCCGCATGGCGGCGCGGGCCAGGCCCCGGGCGGCCGGCCCGGCCCGGCCGACCGGGATCGCGGTGCCACCACCGTCGCGGCGCAGGCGCGGCTGGCCACCGTTGACGTGCTGGCCCGGCTCGGGTGCCTGCCGGGCCCAGCGGGCCGCCTCGGCCGGACTGACCCCCTCGGTGGTCAGCCGGCGCATGATCTCCAGACGGGCCAGGTCGTCCGGGGTGTACCGGCGGTGGTGCCCCGGCACGTGGTGGCTGGGCCCGAGCCCGTACCGCTGGTGCCAGGTGCGCAACGTGGTGACCGCGACCCCCAGCCGACGGGCCACCGCGCCCGCGCTCAGCGCCTCATCGGCCACCCGACGGCTCCGTGGGCCGGAGCAGCCGGTCGAGCACGCCGCCCAGCCAGGGCGCGTACGACCGGGGGTCGACGTCCAGGTCGGCCGCGACGGTTGCCGGGTCCGCCCAGCGCAGCTCGGCCACCTCGGCCGGGTCCGGTCGGGGCGTCACCCCCGCCGGCAGGCTGCCCCGCAGCACGTGGTCGTACTCGAACTCGACCCGGCCGGTGAGCGGGTCCTCGGCGTAGTAGACGTACACGCCGATCTCGGTCAGCTCGACCGGCTCGACGCCCAGCTCCTCGCCGAGCCGGCGGTTGGCGGCCTCGACAAGTGACTCACCCGGCAGTGGGTGGCCGCAGCAGGAGTTCGCCCAGCGCAACGGAAAACGGGTCTTGACCTCGGCGCGGCGTTGCAGCAGCACCTGTCCGGCCGGATCGGTCAGCAGCACCGAGAAGGCCCGGTGCAGCCGGCCCGGCGGCTCGTGGGCGGTCGACACGGTCTCCTCGCCGATCGCCTGGCCGGCGTCGTCGACCAGCTCGACCAGGTGTCCCTCCCGGGACGTCATGAGGCACCTCCGGTGACGCGGGCGGCAGCCAGTTTGCCGGAGATGAGCACCATCGGCACACCGACACCGGGCTGGGTACCCGATCCTACGAAGACCACGTTGGACAGTGTGCGGTGCAGGTTGGACGGGCGGAACGGCCCGGTCTGGAAGAGGCTGTGCGCGGCGGCGAACGGGGTGCCGGCGGCCATGCCCTGCTCCGCCCACTGGGCCGGGGTGATCGCCCGGAGCACCTCGACGCCGTCACCGAAGCCGACGTACCCGCGCTGTTCCAGGGTGTCGATCAGCTGGTCGGAGTAGCGGCGGGTGAGGTCGCCGGGCCAGTCGAAGGGGGCCTTCTCCAGGTTCGGCACCGGGGCGAGCACGTAGTAGGTGTGCCCGCCGGCCGGTGCGACCGACGGGTCGGTCCGGCTCGGGTTGGTGACCAGCAGGGACGGGTCGCTCATCAGCTCGCCGCGCCGGATCACCTCGTCGAAGGTGCCCTTCCAGGGCCGACCGAAGTGGATGTTGTGGTGGGCGATCTTCCGGTAGCCCTGTCGGGAGCCGACGTGCAGCACCACGCAGGAGGGCGAGTAGGTGAGCCGGCGGGTGCGGGTCGGCGGTAGCAGGTCGCGGTAGGCCACCGGCAGGTCGGGGTTGAGCACCACCACGTCGGCCGGGATGAACTCGCCGTCGGCGGTGGTCACGCCGGTGGCCCGGCCGTGGGCGGTCTCCACCCGGGTCACCGTGGTGTCGTACCGGAACTGGACGCCGTGCTTCTCGGCGGCGCCGGCCATGCCCCGGGAGACCGCGTGGATGCCGCCGCGCGGGAAGTAGACCCCGGCCACCGAGTCCAGGTACGCGATGACCGTGTAGATGGCCAGCGCGTCGTGTGGTGCCAGTCCGGCGTACATCGCCTGGAAGGAGAAGATCCGCTGGGTACGGGGGTCCCGGAAGAACTGGTTGATCTTGGTCTGGAGTCGGCGGAACGCGCCCGAGGCGAGCAGCTTCAGCAGGTTGCCGGTGAGCAGGTCGGTCGGGGCGTCCAGGTTGCGCTCGATGAAGTCGGCCCGCTCCAACTGCCACAGCCGCCGGGCGTAGTCGACGAACCGCAGGTAGCCGTCGGCCTCCCGGGGACCACACACCCGGGAGATCTCGGCGGCCATCCGGGTGGTGTCGGTGATCACGTCCAGCGTGGAGCCGTCCGGGTAGTACGCCCGGTACGCCGGGTCCAGCGGCATCAGCTCGACCCAGTCGGAGAGCTGCTCACCCACCGCGTCGAGGGCCTCGGCTATCAGGTCCGGCATGGTGAGCACGGTCGGACCGGTGTCGAACTCGTACCCGTCGACGCTGAGCCGCCCGGCCCGCCCGCCCGGCACCGGTTCCCGCTCGACCACGGTCACCTGCCGGCCGCTGCCGGCCAGGTGCAGCGCACAGGCCAACCCACCCAGACCGGCGCCGACGACCACCACCCGGTCTGTCCGTCCGTTCACCGTCCGCACGCCGCCCACCTCCTGGAAAGACTGCTCATCATGCCTGCCGCCGGGTGGCGGCCGTGGCCAGACCGACAAGCGCGGTACGCGCCGTCTCGTCGATCGGTGCGAGGTCCAGCGCGGCCAGCGCCTCGGACACCCGGTCGGCGATCATCTGCTCGATCCGGTCCACCGCCCCGGTGGTGGCCACCACCTCGGCGAGGTCGGCGATCTCCCGCTCGTCGGTGGCACCACCGGCGCGGTCCAGGGCCCGCCGCTGCGCCGGATCGGCGGCCTGGCGGGCCAACATCAGCAGCGCGGTGGGCTTACCGGTGCGCAGGTCGTCACCGGCCGGCTTGCCGGTCCGCGCCGGGTCACCGTAGACGCCGAGCAGGTCGTCGCGGAGCTGGAACGCCTCGCCCACGGCCAGGCCGTAGCGGGTGTACGCGACACCCAGCGGCTCGTCCGGGCCGACACCGGCCAGGCAGGCCCCGAAGAGCATCGGCCGTTGCACGGTGTAGCTGGCGGTCTTGTACCGGGCCACCCGCAGCGCCCGGTCCACCGACCAGTTCGCCGCGTCGCTCTCACCGAGCACGTCGAGGTACTGCCCCGCGATCGTCTCGACCCGCATCTGGTCGTAGCAGCGTCGCACGTCGAGCAGCCGGTCCGCGCCGACGGCGGCCCGCGCGAGCAACCGGTCGGCCCAGACCAGGCAGAGGTCACCGACGAGCACCGCGACCGAGTCGCCGAACCGGTCGGGGTCGCCGCGCCGACCGGCGGCGACGTGCTGCGCGGCCAGCGCCCGGTGGGCGGTCGGCCGCCCCCGGCGGGTCGCCGAGGCGTCCATCACGTCGTCGTGGACCAGGGCGAAGGTGTGCAGCAGCTCCAGGGCGGCCAGCGCGGGCAGCACCGCCGGCAGCGGAGTGTCCCCGCCGGCCACGCCGCGCCAGCCCCAGTAGGCGAAGGTCGGACGGACCCGCTTGCCGCCGGAGAGCACGCACTCCCGCGCGGTCGCCGCGAAGCCGCCCATGGCTGCGTCGATAGCCCGCAGCGATTCGACCTCGTCGGAGAGGAAGGCGGCCAGGGTGTGGTCCACCGCCTCGACCAGGTCCCGCGTGTACGCGGCGAGCACCGCGCCCACCGGATCGTCGCCCTCGGTCGGCCGGTCCGCCGTCAGGCGGAGGTCATTTTCCGCTACTGCGTCGTTGGCCATGTGGACGAGCGTACCCTAGGGTTACGAGTTGCGTCGATTGGTGCGTCGAATTCGAGGGAGGGCCACGGTGGACATCGACCTCACCGCTGCCTATGACCGCTGTCGTGAGCTGCACAGACGGCATGGCCGCACCTACTATCTCGCCACCCGCCTGCTGCCCGCATGGAAACGGCGGCATGTGCACGCCCTGTACGGCTTCACCAGGTACGCCGACGAGATCGTCGACCGCACCGAGGACCTGCCCCCGGCCGAGCGGGCCGCCCGCCTCGACGACTGGGCCGGCCGGTTCCTCGCCGGACTGCACGGCGAGCCGGTCGACGACCCGCTGCTGCCCGCCGTGCTGCACACCATCGCCGTCTTCGACCTGGACCGGGACGACTTTGCGTCGTTTCTCAAGAGCATGGCGATGGACCTGACCGTCACCTCGTACCGCACCTACGACGCCCTGCTCGACTACATGGAGGGCTCGGCGGCGGTGATCGGCACCATGATGCTGCCGATCCTGGGCAGCTCCGATCCGGCGGCGGCCCGCGAGCCGGCCCGCCAGCTCGGCTTCGCCTTCCAGCTCACCAACTTCATCCGGGACGTCGGCGAGGACCTGGACCGGGGGCGCACCTACCTGCCCGACGAGGACCTGGCCGCCTTCGGCGTCACCCGCGACGACCTGCTCGCCGCCCGCGACCGGGGTGCCGGCACCGAGGCGATCCGCGAACTGATCCGGTACGAGGTACGCCGGGCCCAGGCGCACTACGTGGCCGCCGCTGACGGGATCACCCTGCTCGACCCCGCCTCACAGGCCTGCATGCGCACCGCCTACGCCCTCTACGGCGGCATCCTCGACGAGGTGGCCGGCCAGGACCACGACGTCTTCGTCCGGCGGGCCACCGTGCCGCAGCGTCGCCGGATGTCGGTGGCCGCCCGTTCCCTGCTCACCCCCACCGGCACCCCCGTGGTGGTCCCCGGCCCCGACCTGGCCGGGCCGCTGGCCGAGGCGGACGCCGTGCCGGCACCCCGACCGGTGGGCGGCTGACCTCGGTGCGTACCGCGATCGTGTTGTTCACCCGCGACCTGCGGGTGCACGACCACCCGGCGCTGGCCACCAGCTGCGCGGCCTTCGACCGGGTGGTGCCGACCTTCGTGCTGGACCCGGCGTTGGCCGACCGGTCACCGAACCGGACCCGCTTCCTGCGCCAGAGCCTCGCCGACCTCCGCGAGAACCTGCGCGGACTCGGCGGTGACCTGGTGCTGCGGCAGGGCGACCCGGTGACCGAGACGATCAGGCTGGCCGGTGAGGTGGGCGCCGAGGCGATCGCGGTCTCCGCCGACGTCAGCCGGTACGCCCGCCGCCGCGAACGCCGGCTGCGCGCCGAGTGCGAACGGCACCGCCTGCACCTGCGTCTCTTCCCCGGGCTGACCGTGGTCGACCCGGGCGCGCTGCGCCCCGGCGGTGGCGAACACTACAAGGTGTTCAGCCCGTACTTCCGGGCCTGGCAGGGCGCGCAGTGGCGGACCGCGCTCGCCCGGCCGGAGCGGATCGAGCTGCCGACCGGGGTGCCGGTGGGGCGGCTGCCCGCCCTGCCCGCCGGTGCGTCACCGGACGCCGCCGCCGGGGGCGAGACCGTCGCCCGCCGCCGGCTGCGCGACTGGCTGCCCAACCTCGGCGGGTACGGCGACCAGCACGACGACCTGGCCGCCGACGACACCTCCCGGCTCAGCCCGTACCTGCGGTTCGGGTGTCTGTCCCCCCTGGAGGTGGTCGAGCGGGTGGCCGACCGCGCCGACCCGTTCGTCCGGCAGGTCTGCTGGCGGGACTTCTACTACCAGGCCGCCGCCGCCTTCCCCGACCTGGACCGCACCGCCTTCCGCGCCGGCGTCACCGAGGACTGGCGGTACGACACCGACGCGCTGGACGCCTGGACCGAGGGCCGGACCGGAGTGCCGATCGTGGACGCCGGGATGCGGCAGCTGCACGCCGAAGGATGGATGCACAATCGGGCCCGGCTGATCACCGCCGGCCACCTGACCAAGCAGCTCCGGCTGGACTGGCGGGCCGGGTTGGCGGTCTTCGGGCATTGGCTGCTCGACGGCGACGTGCCCAACAACTCAGGCAACTGGCAGTGGGTGGCCGGCACCGGCCACGACACCCGCCCGTACCGGGGGTTCAACCCGATCCGCCAGGCGCACCGGTACGACCCCGACGGCGCGTACGTCCGACGCTGGCTGCCGGAGCTGGCGGCGATCGAGGGGGGTGCCGTGCACGAGCCGTGGCGGCTGCCCGACGCGGTACGCCGTACCCTCGACTACCCGCCGCCGCTGCCCCCACCGGGGCCACCCCCACCCTGGCTGCGTTGAACCACGACGGCCTCCCGTCCGTAGCACCTCCGACCCGTGACCCCACCGGAAGGAGGCAGACCAGTGCCGAGAACAGGTTCAGGCGGCGGCTCGTCCGCATCGAGTCAGTCAACCAGTCAGCGCCACACAGGGGAGTTGACAGCCTGGCTCGACGACTCCACGAAGGCTGATTTCGACACATTCATCGCCGGTCTGGAACCAGACTTCGCCTCGCAGCCGCTGACGCGTGCGTACGTCAAAGAGCTGCAAAAGCTTGGTAAGCAGTACCGACTACTGCGCGACGCCGCCGAGCGGAATCCAGCCTCTGTGGACCAGCAGAGCCTGGTCAGGGCTTACCAACCCATCGCGCAGAAGAAAGAAGAACTCAACGAGTACGTGCGGGATTTCATCTACACGCCGGAGAGTTCACCGGAGCCCGCTCCGGTGAATCCGCAGGCCTCCACCGGGATGCCCGCTCCGCCACAGCCACAGGCCGGCGCCGAGCAGCGTGCCCGTCCGGCGATTCCGGTGTTCAACCCCGCGTCGCAGGACTGGGCCGCCGCCACCGGCCCGGGTTGGCCCGGGGGCACGAGCGGTGCCGCACAGAGCAGCACCCCGGCCGGCCGGGCACCCGATCAGCCCCGAAGCCGGGGCGGAAGGAACCGCTGATGACGTGGACGATCGTCTAGGATGAGGCCCATGAGCGCGGAGACCGTGGGCCGGTACATGCCTGCCGTCGTGACGCTCGGTGACCTCGCGGCGATGAACGCCGCCGACCCGAACGGCCACCGGTACGAGACCAGCCCTGAGGGAGTCCTCTCGGTCATGCCGCCGCCCGACTCCGAGCACGCCATGATCGCCAGTCGGGTCTTCGCCTGGCTGATCATGGCGGGTTGGCCGGCAGAGCAGGTGCTCCAGGCTGCCGGCATCCGCATCACCGGGCCCGCAGGTGACGGCGGCCGCATTCCTGACCTCACCGTGTGGCGCAAGCCGCCACCGCGTGGAGTCTGGTCGGCGACGGACGGTCTGTTGGCGGTGGTCGAGATCGTCTCGCCCGGTTCTGAGGCGATGTACTCGGTCACCAAGGTCCGGGAGTACGCCTCGGCCGGCATCGGACAGTACTGGGTGGTGGAGCGGGACAGCCGACAGACCGTCACCCTGCACCGGCTGGTCGGTGACGCTTACCAGGAGCAGGCCCGGATGCCACTGTCCTGGCTGCTCCAGACGGCACCCGGCGAACACCTCGACACTCCCTGACCGCCTCCCTGGTGGTGTGGGTGCCGATCGGGTCGGTCGGAACGTGAGCGGGGTGGCCGCAGGACGGTCGATGGGTGATGCTGTCGGGATGGCTGAGCCGGAACTTGTGGACGTGGTCGTGGTCGGGCTGGGCGTGGGCGGCGACGAGGTCGCCGGCAAGCTCGCCGAGGCTGGCCTGAGCGTCGTCGGCATCGAACGCGATCTGGTCGGCGGGGAGTGCCCGTATTGGGGCTGCGTGCCGAGCAAGATGATGATCAGGGCGGCCAACGCGCTCGCCGAGGCCCGCCGGGTGGACGGGCTGGCCGGCACGGCGCAGGTGCGCCCGGACTGGTCCCCGGTGGCGAAGCGGATCCGCGAGGAGGCCACCGACACCTGGGACGACCGGGTCGCGGTGGACCGCTTCGTCGGCAGGGGCGGGACGTTCGTCCGGGGCAGTGGACGGCTCGACGGCCCCGGCCGGGTCCGGGTGGGCGACCGGGTGTTCCAGGCCCGGTACGGCGTCGTGCTCGGCACCGGCACCCGCCCCTCGATCCCGCCGCTTCCCGGGCTGGCCGACACCCCGTACTGGACGAACCACCAGGCGATCGAGGTCGAGGAGCTGCCGGCGAGCCTGCTCAGCCTCGGCGGTGGCGCGATCGGTCTGGAGCTGGCGCAGGTCTTCGCCCGGTTCGGCGTACAGGTGACGGTGCTGGAGCGGTCCGAGCGGGTGCTCGCGGTCGAGGAGCCGGAGTCCTCCGAGGTGGCCGCGGCGGCCCTGCGCGCCGACGGCGTGACGATCGAGACCGGGGTCGGGGCCGAACGGGTCAGCCACGACGGTCAGCACTTCACCGTGCACGCCGCCGGTGGCGCGGAGTTCACCGCCGAGCGGCTGCTGGTGGTCACCGGGCGGCGGGCCCACCTGGCGGAGTTGGGCCTGGACACCGTCGGGATGGACCCCGACCAGCGGTACCTGCCGGTCGACGACCGGATGCGCGCCGGGGACGGGATCTGGGCCGTCGGTGACCTGACCGGCGAGGGCGCGTTCACCCACATCGCCATGTACCAGGCGGCCATCGTCGTCGCCGACCTGCTCGACCACGCCCGCCGGGCCACCGCCGGCCCCGACCCCAGCGGTACGGCCAGCGTGGTCGGCGGCGCGGTCGGCGCGGCCAGCGGGGTCCCGGCCGCCGGTGGGCCGGCCTCAGCCGGGTCGGGTACGGCCGGGTCGGGTACGGCCGCGTCGGGTGCGGTCGGGTCGGGTGTGGCCGGGTCGGGTGCGGTCGGGGCGGGGGTCGGCGGGCCGCAGGGCGTGGCGCGGGCCGACTACCGGGCGCTGCCCCGGGTCACCTTCACCGACCCGGAGATCGGCGCGGTCGGGCTCACCGAACGGCAGGCCCGCGAACGCGGCCTCAACGTGCAGGTCGGCTTCGCCGAGTTGGCCTCGTCGACCCGGGGCTGGATCCACCGGGGCGATGGCTTCATCAAGCTGGTCGCCGACGCCGACCGGGGCGTGCTGGTCGGGGCCACCTCGGCCGGTCCGGCCGGCGGCGAGGTGCTCGCCGGGTTGGTCGTGGCGGTGCACGCGGCCGTCCCGATCAGCCAACTCCGGCACATGATCTACGCGTACCCGACCTTCCACCGGGCCATCGAGACCGCCCTGCACGACCTGAGGTGATCCCGTGCCGGCGCCGATCGGCCCGGCCGAATTGGGCCGGGGTGGGGGGTTTGGGGTGGAAGGTGGCGGGGAGTTGGTGTGGGTGCGAGCATTCCTGACGAAGATCGAGCAGGCCAGGGCGTTGGACCGGGTGGGCGACCGGGTGCAGCGTGTCGTCGAGTCCACCCTGCGCCCGCAGCGGGTCCGTGACCTGCTGCACGGCGTCTGGCTGGGTCATCCGCTGCATCCGGCGATGGTGCAGGTGCCGGTGGGGGCCTGGATCAGCGCCGCCGTGGTCGACCTGCTGCCGGGGCAGCGCCGCGCAGCCACCGCGCTGGTCGGCCTGGGCACCGTCAGTGCGGTGCCGGCGGCGGTCGCCGGCTTCAACGACTGGGCGGCCCTCTCCCGCGACCAGCGTCGGGTGGGCCTGGTGCACGCCGCCGCCAATGTGGTCGGCCTGGCCCTCTACTCGGGGTCGTTGGCCGCCCGGCTGACCGGCCGGCACGGTACCGGCCGGGCCCTGAGCTACCTGGGGTTGGGCGCGGTCAGCGCCGGGGCGTACCTCGGTGGGCACCTGGCCTACACGCAGGGCGCACAGGTCAACCAGAGCGTCTCGGAGCTGCACCGGATCAGCGAGGGGTGGCACCCACTGGGCGAGCTGGCCGCGCTGCCGGACCGCGAGCTGCTCACCCGGGAGGTCGACGACGTCTCGGTGATCCTCTACCGGCACGGCGACGAGGTCACCGTCATGCTGGAGCGCTGTCCGCACCAGAGCGGCCCGCTCGGTGAGGGTGAGGTCCAGCAGATCGACGGGCATGCCTGCGTCGTCTGTCCCTGGCACGGCAGCGCCTTCCGGCTCAACGGCGGCGAGGTGGTGCACGGCCCGTCCGGCAACGACCAGCAGACCCTGCCGACCCGGGTGGTCGAGGGCGTCCTGGAGACCCGCCTGCCCTGACGGTCCTCGCTCGCCCCGACGGTCCCGCCTGCGACGGTCCCGCCTGCGACGGTCCCGCCCTGAGGAGTCTCGGCCCGCCTCTGCGATGGCCGGCAGTGTCCCGTCGTCCGCTGGCGACTCGCCGTCGGGTCGCACGGCCGGGGGCCGCTGGCGACCGCGGGCACCCGGCCCGCCGCCACCCGGAGCTGGTGCACATGTCGCGCCGTGAGCGGGGTACCCCGCTATACCAAAAGCGTTAAGAGGGGGCCCTTCCTTACACCTCAGTCGCGGCGGTGGCGGCCGCTGGGGTTGGTGAGGCCGGGGTGGGGCGCGGGTGGTCGGGGTGCCGCCGGCCGGCGGCGCAGGCCGAGTACGGCACCGATCTGCGCGCCGACGATGCTGGCCACGGCGAGGACCGCGGAGACCGCTAGCGGCCGGTTCACCCCGTCGCCGTCGGACGCGCGGGACGCCCCGACCGCCATCACCGGCGAGCCGGAGGTGTGGTCGGTCGACGGCGGGACCACCGGCGCGGGCTGCTCGGCCGACGGTGGGGAGGCCTCCGCACCGGGGGCGGTCGAGGCCGGGCCGCCGGGGGCGGTGGGTGGCTGCGCCGGGGCGTCGTGACCGGGCGGGGCCGCCTCGGCCGGCCGGGCCACCAGCCGGCCACTCGCGTGCGCCCGGGAGCCCTGGTCGTCGGCGGTGGTGGGCAGCTTCAGCAACTGGCCGGGCCGGATCCGGTCCGGGTCGCGCAGCCGGTTCAGCTTCGCCACCTCGCGGTAGTCGCCGAAGTCGTCCAGGTACCGCTCGGCCACCGTGCCCAGGTAGTCGCCCCTGGCCACCCGGTACACCGGCGCGTCGACCTCGGCCGTGCGGTCCGCGCCGGCCAACTGCGCCGTGCGGTCCAGGCCGGCCAGTCGGACCGACCCGCCCACGCCGGAGTCCGGGTACCCCGCACGTTCCGGCCCGACCTGCGTGACGCTGGCGGGCGAGCTGGCCGCCGGGTACGGACCGGCCAGGGTGGTCGCCGCGGTCGCTGCCGGGCTGGCCGCGATGATCAGGGCGATCGAGCCGACCAGCGCGGCGGCGGCCTTCTGCTGGCGGCGCATCCCGGGCAGCTTGGGCGCCGGCCGGCGGAAGGTCTGCGCCACCAGCTCCACCAGTACGGAGAAGGCGAACGTCGCCCAGCCGAACCAGCCCACCAGGGCCAACGCCCGCAGGAAGAGCTGCCCGTCGTCACGGCTGGTGAGGGTGCTGCCGACCTCGGCGAGGGTGGGCAGGTGGTCGGGGAGGGGATTGCCGGCCAGGGCGACGAGCGCCAACGGCCCGCCGACCAGCACCGCGCCGAGCACGGTCAGCGCGCCGAGTCCGGTGAGGACCTGTCCCGTTCGTCGTACGGCGGTGCCACGCGGAGCTGTCATCGGAATCCTTCCTACGGACCCTCGGTGAGGGTGCGTGCGGTGGCCTCACCGGAGACGGTGACGCTGTCGCCGAAGCCGAAGAGGCCGAGCAGTAGCCGGTCGTAGGCGACGTCGACCCGTACCCGGATGTGCTTTTCGCCCTCGATCACCGGAAAGCTGACCGAGTGGCTGGCCACCCCGGCGGCGGCCAGGTAGCTGCGGACGGCCGCGCGGGCGTCGTCCTCGTCGATCTCCTTGCTGCCACCGGCGATGGCGCGGGCCCGGTCGATGGACTGGCCGCCGGTCCGGGCCGCCTCGGCGGCCAGGTTCTCCGCCCGCTGCATCGACCGGAGCTGGCCGGAGCCGTCGAAGGCCAACCCGATGACGACGAGGACGCCGGCCATGGCGACGGCCAGGAAGAGGCTTACCCGTCCGGCGTCGCCCGTCGGCTCCGCCGCACCGACCGACCACCGGCGGCGGTTCACGGTCGGCTCCGGTAGCGGTCGAGGGGCGAGGTGAAGGCGGCCGTGACCGTGCGCCTGGTCGGCATGCCGGGTATCGCCGGCAGGTTGAGGTCGGTGAAGGAGACCGTGCAGGTGACCCGTACGGTCACCGCGCTGGACTCGCCCACCGCGCTGTCGAAGGCGTCGTCGAAGGTGGCCGGCCGACCCTCCACCGATCCGGTGAAGGTCACCGCCGGCGCGCCCGTGCAGCTCAACCCGGACCAGTCCAGCTGCTCACGGGCCGCTCTGCGGGCCGCCGCCTCGGCGCTGTCGGCGTCCCGGGAGATCGACGCGGCGCGGGCGGCGTGGTGGGCGGCCGAGTCGATCGCCTCGGCCGCGATCGCGGTCCGACCGGCGACGCCGGCCAGCACGATCAACGACAGGAAGGCCGGGGCCAGGATCGTCACCTCGACGGAGACCGACCCCCGGTCGGACCGGCCGCTCACTGCGGATCCCCGGTGGTCCACCGCTCCACCGTCCCGTGGGCCGTCTGCCGGACCGGGAAGCTGACGCCCGGGACCAGCGACAGGGAACGACCGGTGACCGTGCAGGTCACCTCGGTCTCGGTGGTGACGCACCGCGGGCCGGCCCGCTCCCAGCCGACCAGCCAGTCGCCGGCGGCGGTCAGGAACCCGGTCGCCCGTGCCTCGCCGGCCCCGGCCGGGGCCTGGTGGACCCGTTGCGCGTTGACCCCGCTCTGGGCGGCGTTCAGCGCGGTGGCCCGCGCGACGAACCAGGCCGCCGCCTGGATCGAGGCGAAGAGCAGCAGCAGGATCAGCGGCATCACCACCGCCAACTCCACCGGGCTGGCCCCCCGGTCCGCCCCGGAGGCCACCGCGGCGGTGACCGACGCCGGCCGGACCCGGGTCGGCCCACCAGGCGGACCCGGCACCGGGGTGGCGACGGGCGTGCGGTGGCACCGGGCGGCCGGGGCCGCCCGGTCGTGGGCCGTCGGTGGCGTACGCGGCATCGTCGTTACGGGGCGGCCGGGCCGGGGATGGCGTCCATCCAGCTCTTGGCCTTCGTGCTGACCAGGGCGGTGACCGCGATCGCGGCGGCCACCAGGCCGAAGATGATCACGGCGGTGGGGACCGGGCTGTCCCCCCGGTCACCGGCCCGGCGCAGCTCGGCGAGCCGGTCGAGGAACACGATGTGCAGGTAGGCGACGAGGCGCATGGGAGTTCTCCTGGGATGGGGAGGGGATCACAGACGGGCGACGAACGGATAGACGGCGAAGCCGAGCAGGACGAAGACCAGCAGCGCGCCCGGAATGTCGAGCCGGCTGGTGATCCCCTCCGCCCGGGCCAGGTTGTCGGTACGGATCTGGTCGCGCAGCGAGTCGGCGCGGCTGCGCAACGTCTCGTGCACCTGGGCGCCCTCGCTGCCGGACGAACGCATGATCGCCCCGACGTCGCCCAGCTCGGGGATGCCCAGCTTCTCGGCCAGGTCGCGCAGCTCGTCCCAGGGTGAGTGCATCTGCATCTGGGCGATCCGCAGCGACTCCCGCAGCCGGTCGAAGACCCAGCCGTCGCAGACCATCGCCGCCCGTTCCAGCGACTGCACCGGCCCGTGCGCGGCGGACAGTTGCAGCGCCACCAGATCCAGGTACGCGGAGACGGCCTGGCGGAACTCGGCCCGCGCCGCCTCCGCCCGGACCAGCACGTCCCGGTGGGCGATCAGGGCGCAGACCGCCGCCGCCCCCACCGAACCGAGCACCGGTACGACCACCGGCAGCTCCGTCCCGGCCAGGAAGAGGACGCCACTGAGCAGCGTCGGCGCGGCCAACCCGATCAGGGTGGAGAGCAGCAACGAGAGGGTGTACTGCTCGGGCGTCCGGTCGATCAGCGCCAACTCCCGGTGCGGCGGCCGTACCCAGCGGGCCAGCCCACCGAGCCAGTCCAGGTGCCGGCCGGTACCCGGTCGCGTGGCACCCGGTGGCTGGTGCAGCCGACGCAGCGCCGGCCCGAGCGCCGGGGTGGCCGGCAGGGCCTCCTGGACGACGAGGAACAGGCCGAGCCCGACCAGCCCGCCGCCGACCACGGCCAGGGTGAGCTGCCAACTGAGGATCACCGCAACGCCTCCTCCGGATCGGGGGCGGGCAGGAAACGGGCCGGCTGCGGTGGCTGGCTCATCGCGCGAACCCAGACCAGCAGGCCAACGAAGCAGGTGCCGAGCACGACCATCACCAGTTGCCCGGTCGGGGTGCCGTACGGTCGCATGTACTCGGTGTTGAGCAGCCCGTACGCCAGGGTCGCCAGGGTCATCCCGGTGAGGAACCGGACCGCGAACCGGGGCTGGGTGCGTTTGGCCTCGATCTCCCGCCGGGTGGCGACCTCGGCCGCCGCCGCCCCGGCGATCGAGCCGAGCACGTCACCGAGGCGCTCGCCCCGGTCGGTGAGGTGCAGGATCAACGCGGCCACCACCTGGTCGCAGACCGGGTCACCGATCTCGTCGGCGAAGGCCAGCAGGGCGGCCCGCGCCGACCAGCCGGCCTGCAACCGGGCGGCGAGCACCCGGACCTCCTCCTCGATCTCCTCCGGCACGGTGGTGACCGTGCTGGCGATCGCCTGTTGGAGGCCCTGACCGACGGCGGAGACGTCCTTGAGCCGGCGGGTCCACTCGCCGACCGCCTCGATCCGGGCGATGGCCCGCTGCTCCTCCCGGCCGACGGCGAACAGCCACGGCACCCCGGGCACCGCGAGGGCGACCAGCAGACCCACCACCGGCAAGCCGGTCAGCAGGAACGCCAACGCCCCGGCGACCACTGCGCCGACCAGCAGGGACCGGCGGCGACGCTGCTGCCGGCGGCTGGTGTCCGTGCCGAGCAAGAACCGACGCAGGTCGTTGCCCGCGCCGGGGCGGGTCCGGCGCGGGCGGCGGGTGCCGACCACCGCGACGACGGCCAGCACCATCCCGGCCACGCAGGCCGCCCCGGAAACCACCGCGACCAGTTCGACGTTCATGTCTTACCGCCTGGCCAGTTGGCTGTGGCGGGGGCGACGCCAGGCACCGGCGCCGGCCTCGATCCAGCGGCTGAGCAGGCGGGCGTCGTAGCCGACCCGCATCAGCTGCTCGCGGACCCGTTCCGGCAGGTGCCGGGGGACCGCGCGGCCGTCCGGGCCCGGGCCGAAGACGGCGGTGGTGACGATCCGGTTGCCGTCGCCGACGCCGATCACCTCCTCGACGTGCGAGACGAAGCGGTGCTTGCGTCCGCCGATCGCGGTCTCGTCCTCGACGGTGACGTAGACGATCAGGTCGAGGGCGTTGCCGGCCATCCGCCGGGCCTGGTCGACGGTCATCTCCCGGCCGTGGGCCAGCGCCAGCTCGATGATCCGCTCGCTCACCCCCGCCGGGGTACGGGCGTGGATGGTGCACATCGAGCCCCGGCTGGTGGTCATCGCCTGCAACATCGGGACGATCTCCCGGGACCGGACCTCGCCGACGATGATCCGCAGCACGCCCATCCGCAGCGAGACCGGGATCAGGTCGGCGATGCTCACCTCACCGGCGGGCCGGCCGTCCAACCCGCGTTCGCCGTGGCCCTCGCGGGCCTCGAAGCTCATCACCGCCCGGTGCCGGCCACCGTGGCGGGCCGGCAGCAGCTCGCGGCTCTCCTCCAGCAGCACGAACGGCTCGTCGGGCGGGATCTCGCTCATCAGCGCCCGGATCACCGTGGTCTTGCCCGCCCCGGCCAGGCCGGCGACCATGATGTTCAGCCCGGCACGCATCGAGGCGCGCAGGAAGTCGCGCAGCAGCGGGTCGATCATCTCGTCCAGGTCACCCCGGGCGCCGGCCAGGTCGTCCAGGCTGACGTCGAGAGTGTTGTGCTTGCGGATCACCGCGTACGGGCGGTGGCTGACCAGGAACACCGCCGCGAGGCGGCTGCCGTCGGGCAGTTGCAGGTCCAGGGTGGGCTTGGAGGTCGACAGGGAACGCTCGGTCGCCCCGGCCCGGCGGGCCGCCGCCTGGAGGATCTCCACCAGCTCCGCGTCGCTGTCGGCGATCGGTGCGCCCCAGTCCACGCCACCGCCGTGCCGGGTGATCCGTACCTGGTCGCAGCCGAGGATGTGCACCTCCTCGATGCTGTCGTCGACCAGCAGCGTCTGGAGCCGGCCCAGCCCGACCAGCTCGGCGGTCACCTGGTCGAGCAGGCTCCGTTCCTCACCGGCCGGCATCGGGGTGCCCGCCCGGCGGACCGAGTCGGCGTACTCGGCGACCACGGTCACCGCGAGCCGGGCCCGCTCGACGTCCTCCTCCTCGACGGTGAACTCCCGGCCGCGCTGCCAGAGGGTGAGCCGTTCGCTGAGTTCCCGGCGCAGCTCCCGGACCACGGCGAAGTCGGCCCGCCGGGGCGGGGGCGTCGGCTGCGGCGCGGGGGCCACCGCCGGCAGCTCCGCCGGTGGCGGCGGCTGTGGGTGCCCGTTCGCCACGGCCAGCGGCGGGACCGTGGAGGTGACCCCGGGCTGGGGGCCGCGCGGGTCGTGGGAGACCGGCTCAAACCGCATCCGGTACCTCCTGGTCGACCGGCCAGGCCAGGCGGGCCCGGCGGCGTTCCAGCAGCGCCCGGACCGGCACCTCCAGGCCACCGGCCGCGCGCATCAACGGCCGACCGGCCCGTACGGTGCCACCGAGGCTGAGCACCTCGGCGGTACGCGGATCGTGTGGCAGCCGGGCGATCACCGGCACCCGCAGGGCCTTGCTGATCTCGGCGCTGCCGTGGCCGGGGCCGACCAGCAGCAGGCGCAGGGTGCCCGAGGGCACCCGGTGCTCGGCGAAGTCCCGTTCGATGGTGCCGACCATCGACCGGGTGCCGGAGAGGTCGGGCAGGTTGGCCCGGCTGACCAGCAGCACCACGGTGGCCGCCCGCAGGACCGGCCAGGGTGGACCGGTCACCTGCAACCGGCCACAGTCGACGAGCACGTCGTACGGGGGGTTGCCCTGCTCCAGGCCGGTGAAGAAGTCGGTGAACCGTTGCCACAGCGGGGTGACGCTGCCGGCCTGGGCGGGGTCGACCACCCCGGGCAGCAGCAGGCGTTCCCGTTTCGGCGCGTCCAGGTCGACGAGTTGCGACCAGAACGCCTGCTCCAGGTTGCCGTCGCGCAGCTCGCCGACGGCCAGCTCACCGATGCCCCGGGGGCCGTCCAGCACCCCGCCCAGGTAGCCGGCCATGATCGTGCCGCCGGCCGGGTCGCACTCGGCCAGCACCAGCCGCCGGTGCCAGCTCAACGCGCAGGCCAACGCCGTCGTGGTGACGCCCGGCGAGCCCTTGGCCGAGACCAGCGCGATGATCGCCATGTTCAGGCGGCCTTGGTCAGCACGAGCGCGATCCGTTTCTGCGCGGCGAGCACCACCACCGCCGGCACGTCCCGGTTGGGCAGGGCCAGGTAGACCACCACGTTGTTGGTCTCCGGGGTGGCCATCTCGATAACGGTGGCCTCGAACCGGGTGCCGGGGCTGCGGCTGTCGGAGTTGCGGTCCGGGGTGGTGACCAGCAGCACCTTGTCGCCGGGGTGGAGCTGTTTCGCCGGTACCTCGCTGGGGGTGAGGCCCAGCGCGATCTGCTGCTGACCGGGGCCGAGCAGCGGGTCGTCGGTGAGCTGGGCCATGCTCAGCAGGGTGCCCGGGGTCAGCCCCACCGCGGCCCGCATGCCGACCACCTCGTCGAGCCGGTCGGCGGCCACCGGGTCGAGCCCCTGGCCCCCGGCGACCTGCACGCTCACCAGGTCGTCCGCGTCGATCTGCCGGCCCACCTCGACCGTGCGGGCCACCGCCAGGTACGTGCCGGTGGCCCGGACCGAGGTGACCGCGAAGGCCGCGCCCAGCCCGCCGAGGGCGATCAGCAGCACCGCCAGGCCGAGCAGCCCGGGACGCATCCGGCGTTGCCGGACCACCCGGGGCGGTACGACCGGCGCGTCCACCGGACCGGTACCGCTGCGCGTCACCACACTCACCTGGTCACCACCTGAAGTTCGTCGATCTCGATCGGGGCCCCGCCGCTCGTGCGGTTGAGGGAGAAGGAGTCACCGGCCCCGCCGCTGCTGGCCGACCACTCGACGGTCCAGAAGGTGGTGGCGCTGATCCGGTAGCTGCCGGCCCGGGCGTACCCGTCGTCGTAGCCGCAGTCGGGCGAGGGCTGGCCGGCGTACGGGCCGTCGACCCGGTACGGGGTGCCGGGGCCGGTGCAGGTGACCCGGTCGCCGTTGCCCATGTCCCAGACGATCCGGTCGACCCGGGCGGTGATCGTGACGGTCAGTCCCCGGTCGGAGGCGGACGCGGTCAGCGGGCCGAAGTAGTTCGCCCCCGGGCTGGCCCACATCCAGACCGGCAGCCCGACCAGTCCGGGACCGGTGCCCCGGCGGGGTGCGACGGAGATCCGGGGTGCCTTCAGGGTGATCGAGGCGAGCGCCCGGCGGGCCAGCTCCTCCGGGTCCGGCGGCGCGCCGAACCCGGGCGGCGGCGCGTCGAACAACTCCTCGCGGGAGGAGCCGAGGCCGCCGTTGCAGGTGACCAGGTACCACTGCTTGCCCTCGACGATGGTGGGCTGCGGCTCAAGGAGCTTGTGGTAGCAGCCGGTGCTGTTGTCGAAGTAGCCCAGGAACTCGTCGTAGCAGGGGATCACCCGCCCCTCCCACTGGCACCGGGCCGCCGGGCCACCGCCGCCGTCGTCCCCGTCGCCGGGGTCGCCGGGGTTGCCCGGGTTGCCGGGCGTGGGCGGGTCGTCGTCCCAGACGTTGCAGTCGTCCTGCCCCGGCGGGCAGTTGGCCCCCGGGTCGGCCCGGCCGGCGGCCCCCGCCGGGACCGCCGTCAGCAGCGGCCCCAGGGCGCCGACCAGCAGCAGCGCCGCCGTCAACGCCAGCAGCCGGACGGGTCGGCGGGTCAGCACGGCTGGTCCTGGTGCGCTTCGCCGGCGCGAATCAGCCAGCGCCCGTCCGGATAGCGGGAGGCGGTGGCGGTGGCCAGGTGCCGGCTCCCGCCGGAACCGGGCACCACCTTGTTGTTCCGGGTGTAGACCAACCGGTACCCGGTGGTGTCCAGGCAGTCCTGGATCTCCACGGTGGGTGGTTCCGAGATCAGGTCCACGCTGGTCACGGTGGGGTCGGAGACAATTTTCCCGGTACGCATCGCGCCGCGCTCCTTCGTCTCACGAATTGTCACCCGGACCCGGGTCAACAACGGATCACCCAGGTACCTGGTCAACTGCGGATGGTGTGGATCACTGTTTCGACTGGCCGCCCGGGTAGCGGCGAGATAACCGGCGTAGGCGGCGAGGGCGGCCTTCCGGGCGACCTGCTCGTCGGCGGTGGAGACGGTGGCGGTGGGGGTGGGTCCTCGGCGGGCGGGCCGGTCACCGGTCTCCGCCGTCGGGCCGCCGCACCCGACGCCGGAGGTGAGCCCCAGCACGGCGATCACGAGCAGTCCGGTGACCCGACGTACGACGGGTGCCCGACGATCTGACTGCCTCGCGCGCAACGCCGTGCCTCCTCGATGGCGACCGGGGGGATGCCGGCATCCGGTGCCCTTCGGACGTGCGGAAACGTGCCTCGGACCGGTAGTTCCGGAGCCGCGGCGACGGTTTCCGCATTCGCCTGTGTGGATCATTTTTGAACGGGGACGTTTGTCCTGGTTGGCCCGACGCCGGTTGCTCTTCGGGGGTTGCGTCGTACCCAAGGGGCGAGCATAAGCTGACCCACGCCGCTACAACAGAGGCAATTCGCCCGAATACGCTCGGTGATGAATGGGGGTGTCGGCAGATGATCGCTGGCGATGCGTCCAGCTTGCGCGGCCGGCCCCGTATGGTAACCCCGGTCGGTACCGGTGCGGGACTGCCTCCGGGTGCTCCGGCACCGATCGGCCGCCGCGCGGTATTGCGGAATGAGACCGGCTCTGCCCGGATTCATTCCCCCGGTGTCGATGGCCTGGTCGGGGCGGATCGCTGCGAGGTCGGTCGGTCGAAGGCATCCGCACGCGGCGGTCTGCCGCTGCCGTCCCGGGTCGGTTCTCGCGCCATCCGCTACACGAGAACCCCGGAACGACTACTGTCCGTGCCGTCCGCCGTTGCCCTGACCAGCGGTCGAGGGACGGTGACGCGTCCAGCTCGCCCCCTCGCCAAGAGATCTTGGAAAAAAACGGCCCGCACAGGGGCCATCAGCTTCCAAGATCGGCCAGGATCTGCCGCAACGTCGCCAGCGGTGCTTCTTCGGGCTGGGGCGTGACCGCCACCCGGCCCCGGCGGTCGGCCGCGCCGGTGCTGGGGGCGCTCGCCGTCGTACCCCTGCTGCGGCTGGCGGTGGTGCGGCACGCCGTACCGGCGGGGGTGGGTTGGCGGGTCGGGTGTGACGGCTGCGGCGCGCCGGTCGGCCTGGACCGGCCGCTGCCGGCGCTCGGGCCGGCGGCGCGCTGCGGCGGGTGCGCGGCCCGGGTCGGCGCGCCACCCGGGATGGTCGAGGCCGGCCTGGTCGCGGCGCTGGCGGTGGCCGCGCTGGTCGGCGGTTCGGTGCCGGAGACCCTCGCGCTGCTCTGGTGGCTCGGCTGGGTGCTGCCCGCCGTCCTGGTCGACGTGGCCGTGCACCGGCTTCCCGACCGGCTCACGTATCCGGCGGCGGCCGGCACCTGGGCGTTGCTCGGGCTGGCCGCGTGGAGCGGGGCGGGCGGGCAGGCGTGGTTGCGGGCCACCGCCGCCGGCCTCGTCCTCGGCCTTTTCTTCGCCGCCACCACGCTGCTGCTCGGCCGACGCGGCTTCGGCCTGGGCGACGCGAAGCTGGCGCTCGGTGTCGGACTGCTGCTCGGCTGGTACGGCTGGGCGACGATGCTCGGCGGGCTGCTGCTGGCGTTCCTGCTCTCCGCCACGGTCAGCCTGGCCCTGCTGCTGGCCCGCCGGGTCCGCTGGTCCAGTCACCTGCCCTTCGGCCCGTTCCTGGTGCTCGGCACGGTCGGCGCGTTACTGCTCACCGCCACCTGACCGCCGCCGCCGGCCCGCCTGTGCCGGCCCGGCCCGCCTGTGCCGGCCCGGCCCGCCTGTGCCGGCCCGGCCCGCCTGTGCCGGCCCGGCCCGCCTGTGCCGGCCCGGCCCGCCTGTGCCGGCCCGGCCCGCCTGTGCCGGCCCGGCCCGCCTGTGCCGGCCCGGCCCGCCTGTGCCGGCCCGGCCCGGTTTTGGCAGTCGGGCCGGGACGGCAGGGCCGGTGATCAGTGCCGGTCGACCGGGATCGGGTCCTCGGCGCGGCGGCTGCGGCGGCGGAGCACCTCGCTGACCGGCCGGGCCAGCAGCGGCGCGACCACCGCGACGACAAGCGTGCCGAGCAGCACCCCGGCGACCACGTCGTGCGGGTAGTGGACGCCGACGTAGACCCGGGAGAAGGCAGCCAACGCCGCCAACGGCACCGCCGCGTACCAGCCGATCCGACGGTGCAGCAGGACGACGGCGGTGGCCAACGCGCCGGCGATGGTGGAGTGGTTGCTCGGGAACGACCAGTCGCCCACCGGCGGGCACTGCTCGGCGACGATGGCCAGGTCGGTCAACGCCCGGCAGGGGCGGTCCTGGTCGACCAGCACCTTCAGGCCCTCGCTGCACCCGTACGCGAGGACCACCGCGACCGGGGTGACCAGGGCGAGCGCCCGGTCCCGGGGGCCGCCGCCCAGGCGCGGCCAGGCGGCCAACAGGAAGAGCAGCCCGAGCAGGATGATCGACGCCTCGGTGAAGTGGCCCATGAACCACTGCACCGGCTCCGGGTTGGCGTCGGCGAACTCGACCACGTCCCGGTACCAGTCCCCGCTGACCTCCGGAACGTCCGACGGCGCCTCCGACGGCGCCTCCGCCGCACCGACCAGACCTGAGCCGATCATGTCCCACCTCACCATGCCGTTACCCCACCAAGCGTTCAGAAACCGTTTACGAACGAGCACCGTAGGAAACCATGTCGGTTCACCGCAGCGTTCATTGGTTGATCCGAAACCCTCACTTTCGTCTCAGCGGCCTCTCAGCCGGGTCCGGTTGACTGGCCGGTGAGGTCCCGCAGCCTTGGAGGCGATGTGCACACCACCGGAACCGCCGACGGGCGGGAAGGCCCGCAGTCGACGGCGAAGGACGCGACCTGGCGGGTCCGGCGTACCGGGTCCGACCTGGACCGGCTCGCCGAGACCGAGTCGATCTTCGCGTTGAGCAACGGCTGGATCGGGTGGCGGGGCACCCTCGACGAGGGGCAGCCGTGCGGGATGCCCGGCACCTACCTCAGCGGGCTGCACGAGCGGCGGGAGCTGACCTACCCCGAGGACGGGTACGCCTTCCCCCAGCTCAGCGACACCGTGATCAGCGCGCCGAACGCCGCGCTGATCCGGCTCTTCGTCGCCGGCGAGCCGCTGGACGTGACCACCGGCACCCTGCGCGAACACGAGCAGACGCTGGACCTGCGGGCCGGCGTCGTCGAACGGCACACCGAGTGGGTCTCGCCCGCCGGGCACCGGGTACACGTCCGCAGCACCCGGCTGGTCTCGCTCTCCCGGCACCCGATCGCCGCCGTCCGGTACACCGTCGAGGCCCCGGACGCGCCAGTGGAGCTGCGGGTCTGCTCCGACCTGCAGGCCAACGAGCGGGTGCCGAACCGCTCCGACGACCCCCGGGCCGCCTCGGTGATCCCCGACCCGCTGACCGCCGAGACCCACCGGCGGCACGGCACCGGCGGCGCGCTGGTGCACCGCACCGAGCGCAGCGAGCAGCGGGTCGCCGTCGGGGTCGGGCACACCGTCGAGACCCCGGAAGCCGACGACTGGGCCACCGAGACCGACCTGACCGACGACCGGCTGCGGGTCACCGTGGTCGGCACCCTGGAGCCCGGCCAGCGGCTCACGCTCACCAAGTTCGCCGCGTACGAGTGGGCGGCACTGGACGGCACCGACGCCGAGGAGATGGCCGAGCACGTCAGCCGGGCGGTCGAGGAGGCCCGCACCGAGGGGTTCGACGCGCTGCTGGCCGACCAGCGGGCCGCCCTCGACGTGGCCTGGCGGACCGCCGACGTGGTCGTCGACGGCGACGAGAAGTTGCAGCAGGCCATCCGCTTCGCCGTCTTCCACCTGCTGCAGGCCGGCCGGCCCGACGTCGACCGGACGATCCCCGCCAAGGGGCTCACCGGCAACGGCTACGACGGACACGTGCTCTGGGACACCGAGGGTTACGTGCTGCCGGTGCTTACCTACCTGGCCCCGGCGATGGTCCGCTCGGCGTTGCGCTGGCGGCACGCGCACCTGCCGGAGGCCCGGGAACGGGCGGCGGAGCTGCGGCTGTCCGGGGCCACCTTCCCGTGGCGGACGATCGGCGGCCGGGAGTGCTCCGGTTACTGGCCGGCCGGCACCGCCGGGATGCACGTCAACGCCGACATCGCCGACGCGGTGCTGCGCTACGCCGCCGCCACCGACGACCCGGACTTCCTCGCCGGCCCGGGGCTGGAGCTGCTGGTGGAGACCGCCCGGCTCTGGCACGGTTTCGGGCACTTCGCCGACGACGGCACCTTCCACGTCACCGGGATCACCGGCCCCGACGAGTACGCCGCCCTGGTCGACGACAACCTCTTCACCAACCTGATGGTCCGGCGCAACCTGCGTGGCGCCGCCGACGCCGTCGAGCGCCACCCCGAGCAGGCCGGGCGGCTCGGCGTACGCCCCGACGAGGTGGCCGGCTGGCGGGCCGCCGCCGACGCCGTGCACCTGCCGTACGACCGCAAACGCGGGGTGCACCAGCAGGCGGCCGGCTTCACCGAGCAACCCGAGTGGGACTTCGAGTCCACCGACGAGGACGACTACCCGCTGCTGCTGAACTTCCCGTACCTGGAGCTGTACCGCAAGCAGGTGGTCAAGCAGGCCGACCTGGTGCTGGCCATGCAGCGTTTCCCCGGTGACTTCACCGCCGAGGAGAAGGCCCGCAACTTCGCCTACTACGAGGCGCGGACCGTCCGGGACTCGTCCCTGTCGGCCTCCGCGCAGGCGGTGCTCGCCGCCGAGGTAGGCCACCTCGACCTGGCGTACGACTACTTCGCCGAGACGGTGCTGCAGGACCTGGCCGACCTGGGTGACAAGACCGGCGACGGGCTGCACCTGGCCTCGCTGGCCGGGGCCTGGCTGACCGTGGTGCAGGGCTTCGGCGGGATGCGCGACGACCAGGGGGTGCTCTCCTTCGACCCCCGGCTGCCCGAGCGGATCGGGCGACTGGTCTTCAGTCTGCGCTGGCACTCGCACCGCCTCCAGGTGACGCTCACGTCCGACGGGGCCCGCTACGAGCTGCCCGACGCCGAGCCGGGCACCGAGATCGAGATCCGGCACTGCGGCGAGCGGCTCCGGATCACCCCGACCGGGCCGGTGACCCGCCCGCTGCCCGCCGTGCCCGACCCCGGCCCCGAGCCCACCGCCCCACCCACCCGCCGCCCCACCCGCCGGTAAGGAAGGGCCCCCTGTTAACGCATTCGGTATAGCGGGGTACCCCTTTCACACCGCCCCGGCACCAGTGGCGCCTCGGTGCCGGGGTCAGACGGTGCCGGGGCCAGACGGTGCCGGGTTCAGAGCTGGGTGGGCGGGGGTGGGCCGGCCATCCGGGCGTGCACCGCCTCCAGCGCCTCGAAGGCGTACGCCCAGTTGTGGCACTTGAAACTCCGCAGCCCGGTGATCGGGGTACGGCAGTCGAGGCAGTGCAACCCGGCGATCGCCGCCGGGATCTCGGTGTTGACGTACTTGCGTTCACCGAGGATCACGGTGGCGATCATCATCCGGTCGTGCACCCCGGAGAGCGCCGACGAGACGATGTCGAGCCAGCTGACCCGGCGGCGGCACTTCGGGCAGTCCGGTTCGTCGCCGCTGAGCCAGAGCGGCGCGCCGATACTGCGCGCGGGCATGCCGAGCAGCTTCTCGATCCGGCGTACGTCCGACTCCGGCGTGGTCCACCGATGCCGACCGGGCAGGCTGGCGGGCGAGTCGTACACCGCGCGGAACAGGCTCGGATCCACCTCGACCGTCCTTCGTGCACCGGTCACGGCATACCTCCTCGGTCGGTGGCGGGTCGCCCGACAGGCGCGGACACTCGGCTCAACGACACGACGGGTTAGCGGGATGTCGCATTCGGTGATAGACATCAGGGCGGATTCCGCTCGGCGCGAGTGGAGCCACGCGAGGGAGGAGTCCCGGTGAGCCCTGATCCGGCATCCGCGGGCGGTCCGCCCGTACCATCCGGTCTGTCGTCGGCAGCGGCTCAGGCGGAGGCTCAGGCAGAGGCTCAGGGCCGCCCGAACGTCGCCCGGATGTACGACTACTTCCTGGGCGGCTGCCACAACTTCGCCCCGGACCGGGCCGCCGCCGACCGGGTGCTGGAGATCCTCCCGGAGACCCGGGTCGCCGCCCAGGCCAACCGGCACTTCCTGCACCGGGCCGTGCGCCACGCGGCGCAGCGGGGCATCCGCCAGTTCCTCGACATCGGTGCCGGCCTGCCCACCCAGGGCAACGTGCACGAGATCGTCCGCGCCGTCGACCCCGGGGCCCGGGTGGTCTACGTGGACAACGACGAGGTCGCCGTCGCGTACGCCGGTGAGTTGCTGACGGAGACCGACGGCGTCGTGGTGGTCCGGGGCGACCTGCGCCGCCCGGACGAACTGCTGGCCCACCCCGCGGTACGCGCCACCCTCGACCTGACCGCGCCGGTGGCGGTGCTGCTCGCCGCCGTGCTGCACTTCGTGCCGGACACCGACGACCCGTATGGCGCGGTGGCCGGGCTGCGCGACGCCTGCGCCCCCGGCAGCCACCTGGTGTTGTCCCACCTGACCGTGGACGACGTCCCGCCGGACATGGTCCAGCAGGGCGAGGCGATCTACCGCAGCAGCTCGGCCCCGCTGGTGCCCCGCACGCACGCCGACACCCTGCGCTTCTTCACCGGGTACGACCTGGTCGAGCCCGGGTTGGTCTGGCTGGCCGACTGGCGTCCCGACCACGGCGCGCACCCGGTCGTCTCGCACTCCTACGGCGCCGTCGGCATCCGCCGCTGACTCGGTACGCAGGCGGTCGCTGATCCGACAGTGCGCGCGAGCGGACTCCCGACCGATGTCCACAGTGGCATGATGAGGGCTCGCGTTCGGGATCATGCGAACTCCTGAGGAGACCAGCTGTGGGCAGTCGCCTGCGGAATCTCGTTCGCCGGAGCCTGCTGGCACCGGAGGTCGACGGCGAGGCGCCCCCGGGCCAGGAGCCTTCCGTCCGGGACACGCAGAGCCTGGAGACGCTCCTGCTCGACTACGAGATGGTGCGCGAGGACGAGCGCAACTACCTCAACGTGCAGGCCGGTCTCTACGGCGTGGCCATCGCCCTGATCGCGCTGATGATCGGGGCGCTGACCCAGGAGTGCGGGCTCGGCATGCGGGAGCCGCCGGACTGCACCGACGCACCCGATGCCGTGCTCGCGGCGGCGCCGATCCTGCCCCTCGGGCTGATCGCCTTCATCCAGGGCATGGGTTCGATCGCCAGCATCCGCAGCTACTACCTGCGGGGGCTGGAGCGGGAGTTGGGGCGGTACGTCCCGCAGCCGATCGCGGCGCTGGGTGATCTCCGGCCGATCAGCTACGTCGGCCTGACCACCGAGTTGATCAGCTTGCGGCGGGGGTTCCTGACCTACCGGATTCTCTTCAACACCATCCTGCTGGCGATCTTCGTCGTCTTCGGCGGCATGACGTTCTACATCGGTACCGCGGTGACCCGCCCGTACCAGGTGGCCATGGCGGTGTTGTACGGCACGGTGGTGCTGATCCTGCTCACCCAGACCCTGCAGGCGACCGTCGGCGGCGCGAGACTGTTCGCCCTGGTGGCGCGGCGGTTCGTCCAGGGGCCCCGGTACAGCCACCTGCCGAAGGTGCACGCGGCCACGGAAGGCGGGGTGGCCACCACGTTCGGCGCCACCCGGCAGCGGAGCTTCCTCTCGTACCTGCTGCTGCCCCGTCCCGAAGACATGATCAAGTGGTCGATCGCGCCGCTGACGTACGCGGCGTTCGCGGTGGGGCCCGGCGGGTGGGCGGACGTCCGCGGTTTCGTCGTGCTGTGGTTGGTCCTCGAATACCTGGTGTACATGGCCCGGTACCAGTGGAACGACGTCCGGGGCGTGACGGACGACTGGGAGCACAGCGAGAGTGCCGCCCGGGGCCGGCTGCCGATCGGCCGCGACTTCGCCGAGACCAGGTCGAACATCCTGGGCAGCGTCTTCGTGGCGGCGCTCCGGTTGGTCCTGGCGATGCTCGTCGCCTGGCTGGCCGGGCTGGTGGCGCAGACCGGGTGGACCATCGCGGTGGTCTTCGGCGTGGCGGTCCTCTACGAGGTGTTCCGCTCACCCGCCCTGGCCCGGGTGCCCGGGACCGTGCCGGTCGTCTGGCTGCTGGTCGGCGCCGGGTACGCCATCCGGGGCGCCGTCGGCATCCAGGGCGCGGGTGTCCCGCTGCGGTCCGGCCCCGCGCTGGTGGGCCTCGGCTTCTTCGTCTCCTTCGGCATCATGTTCGTGTTGCTGACCTGGGTGCTCGACGCCACCTCGTACGGACGGACCGGGCCGGACGGGAGCTGGGCCTTCCGGCCGGCGTTGCGGCGTAAGCCGCACCTGGCGCGACTGCTGTCCCACACCTCGTTGCGGCGGCACCTGGTGACCGGCCAGCGCGACGAGGAACCGGAGGGGGAGTACGGCGGTGACGTTCGCCTGCTGCGCGACGACCCGCAACGACCCCGGCCGGGTGCCCCGTGGAACGTCGCGCAGGTGGTCGCCGCCGGGTTGGGCGCGGTACTCGGGCTGGAGCTCGCGGTGCCGGCGGATCGACTGCCGGCGGCCCACCTGACGGTGCTGGCCGGTGGGGTGGCGCTCGCGCTGCTGGTCCAGCAGATCCGGAAGACCTGGGTGAACGTGCTCACGGTCGTCGCCGGGGTCGGCGCGCCGGTGGCTGTCGCCCTGGTCGCGGGCGCTGCCTACCCGGTGTTGGCTCCGCTGCCGTGGCTTGTCGTGGCGCTCACCTATGTCAGCTTCCGAGGATCGTCGTACCAGGAACTCAAGTCCTTCGGTCCGATGGTCGTCGGGCACCTGCGGCGACTGCCGCGGCTGCTGATGCGCGGCATCGTCGGCTCGGCCACCTGGGACCGGCTGGTCCGGTGACCGCCCCGGGCCTGCGGCACGCCACCGCGGCCACCCTCAGACCCGGCGGTTGGCCTGCTCGAAGATGTCCAGCAGGCTCAGCATCAGCGTGCGCTGTTGCGCGGTGTAGGCCGGGTCCCGCCGGATCGCCTCGCGGACGCTGATCTCGGACGCGCGGGCGGCGTCGGGCCCGGTCGGCGGGGCGGGGGCCCGGCCGGCGAGGCGGTGCGCCTCGGCCGGGTCGATCTCCAGGGCGTCGGCCAGGGCGTTGACCACCCGGGCGGTGGGTGGCCGCTTGCCGACCTTCATCCGGCCGACGGTGGTGCGGGCGACGCCGGTTCGGGCGCGCAGTTCGTCGTCGGTCCAGCCGCGACTGTCCTGCTCGGTGCGCACCCGCCACCAGAAGTCGTACGCCACGCCATGTGCAGACCCCTGAGCCACGTGCATGTTGTAGCACGAATGCACGATCCGGACATAGGGCCAGGGTGGCTGATCCCGACTCGCCGGATCGGTCTTGCATCGTCTTGTAGCGTCGGCTAGCGTCCGGTGAGCGCGCTGAAACGCTACGAGTCGATACAAGGTGGGTGTGGGTGTCGGGGCTGGAGATGGAGCGCCTGCTGACCGTTCAGGAGGTCGCCGACGTGCTGCGGGTCTCCCGCTGGTCCGTCGGTCGGTACATCGAGGCCGGCGCGCTGGAGGCGATCAAGGGTGACGGGCCGAACGGCACCGTCCGCATTCCGCTGCGTAGCCTCTCCGCCTACATCGAGGCACACACCGTCGGGCCGGGAGATCAACCGTGACGACCGCGCCGATCCGCTGCCACCTGCGCGAACATCGATCGTTCGCGGTCGGGGGCGGCTCGGCCGCAGGGCGGGCCGCGCATCGTTCCGGCACCGATCTCGTTGATTCCAGAGAACGGTGCGGGGCCGGCGTCACGCCGGCCCCGCACCGGAGTGGGGCTACCGCTGATCGTTCGATCTGCCAAGTACGGCGATCAGGCGGAGCAGGAGAGCGGTGGTTCTGGCGGCATGAGCCAGGCCGCCGCTTTCTGCTTCCAGCAGTTCTGCTGCAAGCTCAAGAGCGGCGGCCAGGGCCGATGCTGCGTTTCTGACTCTTCCCGGGCCCGCTGGCGGCGACCCGGTTCTTGGGGGTTGGGCCTGCTCTGAGCCCTCGGGCTCCTTGTGATCATCTGCCACCGGTGAGCAGAAGATCCGGTGCTGCACCCTCTCCAACGGAGCCGGGCGCACCGGGTGACGGGGAAAACAAGAATCTTCCTGAGGTGCATCTTCGCCTGCCGTGCCGGTCGCACAAGCTGTCTGTCGCCGTAACGAAGAAGTGTGCTGAGCGACCGGCTCGGCGAAATGACAAATCCGGCTAAATGTTCAAAGGTGGCAAATCGTCGTGAGTTTGTTGCGATATGCAATTGCATCGGCCAACCCCCGACACGCAAGATCGGCTGTCAGATGCTGGACACCTGTCGACCCGGCCGCTCAGCCGGTGGCAGTCCCGAACCATCGGGGCAGCTGGTCGAGCAGCTCCTGCTGGTCGTCGCCGACCCAGGCCACGTGCCCGTCCGGCCGGAGCAGCAGGGCGGGCACGTCCAGCTCCTCGCTGGCGTCGACGACATGGTCGACCCGGTCCGCCCAGCCGGTCACCGAGAGCCGCCCCGTCTGGTCCAGCAGCAGCCCACGCCCCCGGTGCGTCAGCCCGTACAGGCGTCCCCGCCGCAGCCCCACGTCCCGCAACCGGCGGCCGAGCAGCCGGTGACCCGGGCCGAAGTCGTACCGGACGGAGATCGCGGTGATCTTCTCGATGAGGTGCCGGTTCACCTCCTCGAAGTCCATCAGCTCCGCCATCAGCCGTCGGACGGCCTGCGGACCCGACTCCAGCTTCATCAGCTCGGTCTGCGCCCGGGTGTTGTCCAGCACGTCCGACGCGACCGGCCGCCGCTCGGCCTGGTACGTGTCCAACAGATCCGCCGGTGCCCACCCGGCGACCTGCGCGGCCAACTTCCAGCCCAGGTTGAACGCGTCCTGCAGGCCGAGGTTGAGCCCCTGCCCGCCCAGCGGCGGGTGCACGTGCGCCGCGTCCCCGGCCAACAGCACCCGGTCGACCCGGTACCGCTCGGCGAGGCGGGTGGCGTCGCCGAACCGGGAGAGCCAGCGGGGCGAGTGCACCCCGAAGTCGGTGCCGGCGGTGGCCCGCAGCTGCTGCCGGAACTCGTCGAGGGTCGGTGCGACCGCGCGGTCCTCCGCCACCTGGGCCGCCGGCACGACCACCCGGTACAACCCCTCCCCGTCCCCGACCGGTCCGACCCCGAACCGCAGCTGGGTCTTGCGTACCTCGGTCATCACCGCGAGCACCTCGTCCGGTGCGGCGGTCAACTCCATCACGCCCAGCAGCGTCTCGGCCCTGCTGGGCTCACCGGGAAAATCGATGCCCAGCAGCTTGCGCACCGTACTGCGCCCGCCGTCGCAACCGACGAGGTAGCGCGCGCGCAACCGGGTACCGTCGGCCAGCTCGGCGGTCACCGCCTCCTCGTCCTGGCTCAACCCGACAAGTTCGACGCCGCGCCGCAGCTCGGCGCCGACCTCGGTGGCGTGCGCGGCCAGCAGCCGTTCGGTGACCGGCTGCGGGATGCCGAGGATGTAGTCGTGCGCGGTGTCCATCCCGGTGGGCCACGCCTTGACGATCCCGGCGAAGTACCCCCCGAGCTGGAACTTCTTGCCCGCCGTCAGGAAACGCTCCAGCAGGCCGCGCTGGTCCAGCACCTCGATGCTGCGCACGTGCATGCCGAGCGAGCGGACCACCCGGGTCGGCTCCGCGTCCCGCTCCAGCACGACCACGCGTACGCCGTGCAGCCGCAACTCGGCGGCCAGCATGAGACCGGTCGGCCCGCCGCCCACGATGATCACATCGATCATGGAAATCCCCGTTCTGTCGCTTGCCCAGCCGTCGTCCACGTCGACGACGACGCGGGAGGTCGCGGAGCCCGGATGACACCGGTTCCGGCTTCGGCTGGAGATTTTGCAGCAGAACCGGGGTCTTGCCGCAAGACCCCCGGTGCGGTATACGTTAAGAGTGGCAGGGAGCGGTCGACTCCCTGCCTTTTCTTGTCCGGGCAAATGGAGCAGCTCGGTCTGATTATCAGATACGCTGGTCGCATGCGAACCATCTCGGCCACCGAAGCCTCACGAAGGTTCTCCGATCTCCTTGACGCCATCGAGCGCGGCGAGAGCGTCACCGTCACGCGTGGAAACCGACCGATCGCCGAGATTCATCCGGCCCACCGTCGCACCGGCCGGGACCTACGAGCCGCGCTCGCCGACCTACCCGCACCCGATGACCACTTCGAAGCCGATCTCACCGACGCCCTCCGCTACGTGACGACCGAACGGACGGATCCGTGGGCCGACGTCTGATCCTCGACACCAACGTCCTCATCGCCTACGAGCGCGGCACGCTCGATCGCGCCCTCCTCGACGAGGACGAGCTGGCGATCGCCGCCGTGACCGTCGCCGAGTATCGGGTCGGCATCGAGCTGGCAGATACCGTCAGTCGTGCGGCAGATCGGGCCCGAGCGCTGGCCGCGATTGTCTCCGCGGTCGATGTCCTCGACTACACCGACGCGACGGCCGCCCACCACGCCCGACTCATCGCACAGGCGCGACGTGCCGGAACACCGCGTGGTGCGCACGACCTGATCATTGCCGCCCACGCAGCCGAGACCGGGCGAATCATCCTCAGCCGAGACGCGAAAGCTCGCTTCGGTGACCTGCCCAACGTCCTGGCGACGCACCCCTGACCGGTCACATCGAGATCACGGCACGCGGTGGGCCGCCTGGGACTCGAACCCAGAACCTAAGGATTAAAAGTCCTCAGCTCTGCCAATTGAGCTAACGGCCCGCTGGGCCACAGGTTACCCGAATCCCGCCCGCGCCCGGCGTCCGCCCGAGGCCCCCCGCGGCGGCAGGCCAACCGGACGGCGACGGGTTGGCGGCCGGATCCGTGGGTACCGGAGCCGGCATGCGGATCGTGGTGGTGGGGGCGAGCGGGAACGCCGGTACCGCGCTGTTGCGGCGGCTGCGGCGGGAGTCCGACCTGGAGCTGGTGGGGGTGGCCCGGCGGTTGCCGGGGCCGGACGCCGGTCAGACCGACCCCTACTGACTGCGGGTGTCGTCCCTGGTCAGGTGTGGGAGAGGGCGAAGGCGGTCAGGAAGCCGGCCACGGTGATCAGCCCGACCAGCAGGTGGGCGTCCTCGAAGGCCTCCGGGACCATGGTGTCGGTGATCATCGCCAGGATGGCGCCGGCGGCCAGCGCGGTGATGGCGGCCGTCACCTGCACCGGAGCGTCACCGAGCAGGGTGTAGCCGGCCACCGCCGCCACCCCGCTGACCAGCGCGATCGCCGTCCAGAGCAGGAAGACGTACCGTCGGGACCGGCCCGCCCGGCGCATGCCGGCGGCGCTGGAGAGCCCCTCCGGCACGTTGCTCAGGAAGACCGCGACCACGGTGACCAGGCTGACCGGGCCGCCGGCCAGCAGGCTCGCCCCGATCACCACCGACTCGGGTACGCCGTCGAGCAGCGCACCCACCGCGATCGCCGAACCGGAGCCGGGACGTTCCTGTTCGGAGGGCTGCGCTCCGCTGGATCGTTTGCGGTGCTGGGCACCCCGTCGGGCGAGGAGCAGGTTCGCCCCGGTGTACGCCAACGCGCCGCCGGCCGCCCCGATCGTGGTGGCCAGCAGCCCACCCTGTCGGTGCGCCTCCTCGATCAGGTCGAAGGAGACGGCGGAGAGCAGCACCCCCGCCCCGAAGGCCATGACCGACGCGAGCACCCGGCGGGGGACCGGCACGAACCAGCCCACCGCCGCCCCGATCAGCAGAGCGGAACCGGCCAGCAGCCCCCAGCCACCCGCTTGCAACCACTGCGGCACGCCGACGAACCTACTCCCGCCGGTCAGAAGTCGGCGAAGAGGTACGGCACCTGACGCGGGAAGATCCGGCGCAGCTCGGCCGCCGCGTCGGCGGGCACCGAGCCCAGCTCACGCAGGTGCACCTCCACCGGGTCGAGCACCCCGTACGCCAGCGCGGAGAGCCCGGCGGCGGTGAGCGTGGCGGTCGGGGTCGAGGAACCGGCAGCCACGGCAGAGGTCACCTCCAGCTGACCGCTGCCCCCGTCGAGCAGATGCGTGCCGGCCAGCCAGCGGTCCCCGGTCAGCTCGACGCGGACCCGCCCCGTCCCGGCGGGTCGGCCGGTCAGCGCGTCCAGGGAGAGCAGCCGGGCCATCGGGGCGGCCGCCTCCGGGCTGTTCACCCTGGCCTCCACCTGCACGTCGAAGTCGGTGAGCCAGAGTTCGGGCAGCTCGTCGGGGGGAATCTGGACGGTGATCCGGGTTACCTGGTCGATGTGCCGGGCGAAGAACCCCAACAGCAACGCCCGCCCGTACGGGTCCTCGGCCAGTAGTTCGTCGGCGACGAGGTGCCCGCCGTGGCCGTCGATCCGGTAGGTCACCGCGCCGACCGTCCGGCCGTCGAGGCGCGCGGTGACCAGCCAGCGGTTGTCGTCGTCGCGGACGGCGACCGCCCGTTGCGCGTCGAAGACCGCGAAGCCGTGCCGCCGGCGCAGGCACTCCTCGGTGAACGCCCGGTAGGCCGGATAACCGGCGCCGATCCGCTCCCAGGCCAGCTCGCCGGGAAGGTCCGCGCGCAACAACGGACCGAGGTCGGCCGGGGAGAACGAGACGGTACGCGCCTTGGGCAGCCCGACGAAGCCGAACCGGGCGTAGAACGACGGCCGGAACGGGTAGAGCGCGCTGAGCGGGTGTCCCTCGTCGCGCATCTCGTCGAGCAGTTGGTGCAGCAGGGCCCGGATGTGGCCCTGCCGTCGGGCCAGCGGATGGGTGGCCACCGAGGCGACCCCGGCCATCGGCAGGACGGTGCCCCGCAGGTTCTGCCGCATCGGGATCGCGCTGACGCAGGCCACGGTGCTGCCGTCCGCCTCGGCCACCAGGGTCCGGGTCTCCGCCCAGTACGGCAGGCGGTCCCGCCAGCCCTCG
This sequence comes from Micromonospora yangpuensis, assembly GCF_900091615.1. Lineage (NCBI taxonomy): Bacteria > Bacillati > Actinomycetota > Actinomycetes > Micromonosporales > Micromonosporaceae > Micromonospora > Micromonospora yangpuensis. The sequence goes on from NZ_FMIA01000002.1 coordinate 408,200, forward strand.
ATCTGCGCCGCCGGCAGCGGCGAGCGGTCGAAGGCGTACGCCTGGAGCGGATAGCTGGTGGTCAGACGTTCCTCGGCGGTCACCCGGCGGATCTCCATCACCCCATCCCAGCCAGCGCCGACCTGGTACGCAACCGAATTGGGCGGCCGGGGTCAGTCGGTCGTGATGTCGGTGACCACCACCGTCACGTTGTCCGGCGCGCCGGCCTGGTGGGCCAGCTTCACCAGCTGCTCGCCACAGTGCTGGCGCTCGGCGTAGGAGTTCAGGGTGCCGGCGATCGCCCCGTCGGCGACGTAGTCGGAGAGCCCGTCGCTGCAGAGCAGCAGCCGGTCACCGGCGTAGACGGTGAGGGTGCCGATCGCCGGTGGGGCGTCCGCGCCCTGCACCGCCCGGGTCACCAGCGAGCGCTGGGGATGTTGCCGGGCCTGGGCGGGGGTGAGCGCACCCTGGTCCACCAGGGCCTGGACGAAGGTGTCGTCCCGCGTCAACTGGGTCAGCTCACCGTCGCGCAGCAGGTAGCAGCGGGAGTCCCCGACCTGGGCCAGCACCAGGGTCTCCCCGGCCAGCAGGGCCGCCGTCAGGGTGGTACCCATGCCGTCGCGCGCCGGGTCGGCGGTGATGGCCGCCCGGATCCGCTGGTTGGCGGTGCTCACCACGGCCAGCAGCGCGTCGGTGGCCTCGGTGACTCCGGTCGGCGGGGTCAGCTCGTCCAGGATCCGGATGACGATCTCACTGGCCAGCTCCCCGGCGGGCAGTCCGCCCATGCCGTCGGCCACCGCCACCAGGCGGTCTCCGGCGAGGGCGGAGTCCTCGTTGTTGGTCCGGACCAGGCCGACGTCGTTGATGATGGCCGAGCGGAGGATCAGCGTCATGGGACAAGCTTGCCAAGAACAACCCGTCGGCGTCTCGACACACTGACGCCGCGTTGTGAAATTACCTTTTCGGGCGGGGATAGCGCAGTAGGAGACTCGCGGTCACCTCCTCGTCGCCGAGGGCGGCGTAGCCGTGCGGCACGTCCGAGGTCCAGCGCAGGTGACCACCGGCCACGGCGGTCAGCGGCGCGTCCACCGGCCCGGCCCGCAGCACGCCACTGAAGACGGTGACGTGCTCGGTCACCCCGTACTGGTGGGCCGGGGAGACCTGGCCCGACCCGGGAGCGACCCGCAGCCGGTACAGCTCGTACGTCGCGTCGGTGTCGGTGAACACCTCCAGTACGGTCGCGGTGACCGCCGCGCCGCGTACCACCGGTTCGGTCGCCGTCGCGGAGAGTACCGCGCTGAGCGGCACGCCGAGTTGCGCGGTGATCGCGTAGAGCGTCTCCAGAGTGGGGTTGCGCAGGCCGTTCTCCAGCCCGGACAGGGTGGCCTTGCCCACGTTCGCCTGCCGGGCCAGCCGGGACAGCGACAGGCCCCGCTCCTCGCGCAGGGTGCGGACCCGGCGACCCACCTCACCGGCCTCGGCGTCGAGGGGGCGACGGGGCTCTGGTGGTGGCTGGTCCATCCCGCTATGGTGCTACACGGCCAGCGTTCCGTAAACGGAACAGTCGGGGAGGAGGTGGCCGTGGCCGGACGTACCCAGCCGTTGTTGGCCGGGGTGGTGACCGCGCTTGTCGGCTTCGCCAGCTCGTTCACCGTTGTGCTGGCCGGATTGCGGGCGGTCGGTGCCACCGACGCCCAGGCCGCCTCGGGGCTGCTCGTGCTCTGCCTCACCGCCGGCCTGGCCGCCGCCTGGCTGGGGCTGCGCCACCGGATACCGATGAGCGTGGCGTGGTCCACCCCGGGTGCCGCGCTGCTGGTGGCGACCGGACCGCTGCCCGGCGGCTGGCCGACGGCCGTCGGGGCGTTCCTCGTCTCCGGCGTGCTGATCGTGGCCGCCGGACTCTTCCCGCCGCTGGGCCGGGCCGTCGCGGCCATCCCCCGACCGGTCGCCGGCGCGATGCTCGCCGGGGTGCTGCTGCCGCTCTGCACCGCCCCGGTCCGGGCCCTGGTCGAGGTGCCGCTGCTCGCCGCGCCGGTGGTGGTGACCTGGGTGCTGCTGCACCGGTACGCCCGCCGCTGGGCGGTCCCCGCCGCGCTGGCAGTCGCGGTGGTGGCGATCACCCTGACCGCCTCCGGACTCGGCGGGGTGGGTGCGGCGGGGCTGCTCCCGGTCGTCGAGTTGACCGCGCCGGCCTGGAGCCTCTCCGCCACGATCGGCCTCGCCGTGCCGCTGTTCCTGGTCACCATGGCCGCGCAGAACGTACCCGGGATGGCGGTACTGGTCGGCTACGGCTACCGCCCGCCGTTCGGCGCCGCGTTGCGGGCCACCGGCCTGGCCAGCCTGGCCGCCGCGCCCGCCGGCGGACACGCGGTGAACCTCGCCGCGATCAGCGCCGCCCTCGCCGCCGGCCCGGACGCCCACCCCGACCCGGACCGCCGGTGGATCGCCTCGGTCACCGCCGGTGTCGGTCTCGCCCTGCTCGGGCTGGGTGCCGGACTCGCCACCGCGCTCGTCGCGCTGGCACCCCCGGTGCTGATCGAGGCGGTCGCCGGCCTGGCCCTGCTCGGGGCGTTGGCCACCGCGATCGCGGCGGCGGTGACCGAGCCGGACGCCCGGGAGGCAGCCGTGGTCGCCTTCGTCGTCACCGCCTCCGGGGTGACCCTGCTGGGGGTGGGCGGCGCGTTCTGGGGACTGCTCGCCGGCTGGCTCATGCTCCTCCTCTTCCGCGAAGGAAGGGCCCCCTCTTAACGCCTACGGTAGAGAAGGGTTCCCCTCTCACATCGCATCGAGGACGTACACCTCACGCCGGGGGCGCGCACCAGGGGGCAGGGTGCCGGGTTACTGCTCCGGCGGGAGGTCGGCGGCGGGGACGGCCAGCCGTACCCCGTCGGCGGTGACGGTGGCGATGCGGTCGGCAAGCACGTACACCGCGCCGGTGGGGACCAGGTCGGTGGAGACCTTGAGGTAACCGCTGTGCAGCAGCCGGGCGGCCAGGTCGGCCGGCACGTCGGGCTCCTCGACGGTGGTCGACTCGATCAGCTCGTCGAGGCTGCTGCCGGGGTCGGCGTTCGGGGTGCCCTGCACGGTCACCGCGTTCGGGTCGCCCCGCTGGACCAGATCGACGGTGCCGATCTCGGTGCCTGTCGAGTCGATCACCCGCATGCCGGTGGTGACCCGGGAGATGGTCGCCTGCTGCTCGGTGTCCTGCTGGCTCATCCTGGCGCGGTTCCCGGACCGGCCCGACGCTAAACGCGCGACGGCGTGCCGCCCACCGCGACCACGTGAGGGCGAGGACCGCGTGAGGGCTGCGGGGTGGCTCAGTGGGACGGGGTCCAGCCGCCCGGCGGGCGGGGGGAGAGCTCCCGCCAGTCTGCCCCGTCGAGCAGGGCGCGGACGGTCTCCTCCGCCGCGTCGGCGCTGTCGTACTCGTAGAACCGGGAGACTCCCTCGGCGCCGCCGGCGCGCTGTTCGACGTGCCAGCGGTCGGCGTCCACCCGGAGGAAGACGTCCCGCCGGGCGAGTCGCCCCCACTTGCCGTTCCACCAGTGTTTCCGCTGCTCCATGGGGTGGACTCTATCGAACACACGTACGAAAAAGGTTGGCCCCTGCGGGATTCCCACAGGGGCCGATGTGCGGGTGCCGGCTCAGCGCGGGGCGGGCGGCTCCTGGCGGCGACCCAGTACGTCGTCGAGCGCGCCGCGCTGCTGCCCCGGGCCGGCCTGGCCGGCGGCGACCAGCGCGTCCCGGATCTCGGTGAGCAGTTGGATCTCCTCGCTGGGCGTCTTCGGCGGCGGCTCCTCACCCCGCTGCCGCCGCTCGGCCAGCTTGTTCATCGGGAACACCACCAGGAAGTACAGTGCCGCCGCGGTGAGCACGAAGGTGATCAGCGCGTTGACGAAGCTGATCCAGTCGAACTCGACGTTGCGTACCGTCCAGACCGCGCCGTCCAGGCCCTCCTCGCTGCCGGTGATCAGCACGGTGATCAGCGCGATCAGCGGCTTGAGGAACGAGGTGGTCAACTGGGTGACCACCGCCGTGAACGCGGCCCCGATGACCACGCCGACCGCCAGGTCGATGACGTTGCCGCGCATGATGAACTCTTTGAAGCCCTTGAGCATCCCTACTCCTGTGGCTGGCCCGTGTTTCGATCGGGGACAACCTAAGCCCCCGGGGCGGGCTCCAGGAAAGCGCCGGCCTCCCGGGCGGCCCGTGCCGGGTCACCGGCCCGGATCGCCTCGACGAGTCGACCATGGTCGACGTACCGCTCGGGGAGCAGTTCGTCGCCCATGGTCCGGGCTATGGTGCTGCGTAGCGCGGTGCCGACCGAGGCGTACAGCTCGGCGAGCATGCCGTTGTGTGCGGCGGCGACCACCGCGGTGTGCAGCGCCGCGTCGGCCTCCACGAAGTCGGCGACCCGGCCGCCGCGCCACGCGGCCTCCCGGGCGGCCAGCGCGTCGTCGAGCGCCGCCAGGTCTGCCGGGGTACGCCGAAGCGCGGCGAGCCGGGCCGCCTCCACCTCGAAGGCGCGCCGGACCTCCACCACCTCGGTCGTCCGGTCGTCGGTGATCCGGCGGGCCACCACCGGGGCCAGTTCGTCGGTGGAGACCACGTACGTCCCGGAGCCCTGCCGGCACTGCAGCACCCCGGCGTGCACCAGTGCGCGGACCGCCTCGCGGACGGTGTTGCGTCCCACTCCGAGCGTGGCGACCAGCTGTGGCTCGGTCGGGATCCGGTCGCCCACCGGCCAGTCGCCGCGCAGGATCCGCTCCCGCAGCGAGGCGATGGTCTGCTGCACCCGCCGGCCGCGCGGCGGCACGGTGGCGGAATCAACCGATGGTGGCACTGGTTACATCACCCGCCCAGAATTCATCCCATGATTGTAGGTTGAAGGTCATGACCCCGCCACCGACCGCCCTCGCCTCAGCCCGCACCCGCATCCCCGAGGCGCCGCCGGATACCCGGCCGGCACCGGCCGAAGCGCCGCTGCCGGACTCCGGTCCCCAGCCGACCGCCCCGCCGCCGGTGGCACCCCCACCCGCTGCCGGCCGACCGGCCGCTGGTCCGGTGGTGATCCTGGTCGGGATCCTGCTGGTCGCCCTGAACCTGCGCGCCGCGATCACCAGCCTCGGCGCGCTGCTCGACGAGGTACGCACCGGCCTGGCGCTCTCCGGAGCGGTGGCCGGCTTCGTCACCACCCTGCCCGCCCTGGCGTTCGCCCTGTTCGGGTCGCTGACCCCGCGCCTGGTCCGCCGGTACTCGGCCGCCCGGGTGCTGGTCGCGGCGATGCTCGCCCTCGCCGCCGGGCAACTGCTGCGGGTGGCCACCGACTCGACGGTGGTCTTCCTGGTCACTAGCGCGCTGGCGCTGGGCGGGATCGCGGTGGCCAACATCCTGCTGCCGATGCTGGTCCGGCAGTACTTCCCGCACCGGGTCGGGCTGGTCACCGGGGCGTACTCGATGACCATGACGGTGGGTGCGACGGTGGCCGCCGCGGCGGCGGTACCGGTCGGGCACGCGCTCGGGTCGTGGCGGGCCGGGCTGGCCGTCTGGGCGCTGCTGGCGGCGGTCGCCGTACTCCCGTGGGTGCCGGCGGCGCTGCGGGCGCACGCCGCCGCCCGGCGGCCGAGCGCGACGCCGGTCGCGTCGGTCCCGCTCCGGATCCGGCCTGGTCGGACCCGGCTCGGCTGGGCCATGGGGCTCTACTTCGGCACCCAGGCGCTCGGCGCGTACGCGTTGATGGGCTGGCTGGCCCAGCTCTTCCGGGACGCCGGTTACACCGCCGGGGACGCCGGCCTGCTGCTGGCGGCGGTGACCGCGGTCGGGGTGCCGATCGCCCTGCTGATGCCGACCCTGGCCGGTCGGATGCGCACGCTGCACCCGCTGATCCTGGTGCTCTCCGCGGCGATGCTCCTGGCCTACCTGGGCCTGGCCGTGGCGCCGTACCGGGGGGCGTTGGTCTGGGCGGTGCTGCTCGCGGTCGGGCAGAGCGCCTTCCCGATGCTGCTGGCGACCATCGGGCTGCGGGCCCGGACCACCGAGGGGACCGTGGCGCTCTCCGCGTTCGCCCAGAGCGTCGGGTACCTGATCGCGGCGCTGGGGCCGCTGCTGGTCGGCGTCCTGTACGACGTCACCGGCGGGTGGGTCGCACCGATCGGTTTCCTGCTGGTCGCCCTGGTGGTGCAGACGGCGGCGGGCATGGTGATCGCCCGTCCCCGGTTCATCGAGGACGAGCGCTGAGTGGTGCGGGTCGGGTCAGGAGGAGGTCGGCGTGGGCTCGCCGGCCACCGCCTCGTCCACCGTCGGATAGGTCTGCAGCACCTCGACCAGCCCGCTGACCTCCAGGATGCGGAGCACCCCACGCTGCGGGGCGGCGAGCCGGACCACGCCGCCGGCCTCGTCGCAGCTGTTCTTGGCCCGGACGAAGACGGACAACCCGGTCGAGTCGCAGAACGACACCTCGGCCAGGTCGAAGACCAGGCGGTTGCGGCCCTTGTCGAGCAGGTCGGTGATCTGGTCCTGCAGCTGCGGTGCCGTCGCCATGTCCAGCTCACCCGCGACCGATACGACGACCACGTCGCCACGCTGTTCCGTGTGCACCGTCAAGGACATTCGTACCTCCTGTTATCCGGGGGAACGGTATCCCACCGAACCGGGGTACGCCGACCGGGAGCCGAACCCGGTGGCAGCGGTCATTCCTTTGCCACGGGGCAACTAGTTGACCGGGGTGCGGTGATAGAGTCCGGCCGGTTCGGGTCGAGGAGGTAAGCATGGCGTTGACCGCCGAGGAGAACGGCCGACTCACCGGTCTGTTGAACGAGCACGCCGAGCGGATCACGCAGCGGTGGACCGAGCTCGTGGCGGTGACGTTGCGCGGTCGGCTGAGCCAGGCCGAGCTGCGCCGCCAGCTCGGTGACCTGCACCGCAGCCTGGTCGCCGTGGGCGAGCAGGGGATCATCGACGTGGAGGCCGAGCAGGCCGCCGAGCTGCGCGCCGAGCTGTCCGAGCTGTCCCGGGGACGGGCCCGGCAGGGCTTCTCGGCCCGCGAGACCGCGGTGAGCATCTTCGCCCTCAAGGACGTCCTGCTGGAGCTGATGGACGCCGAGGCCGGTGCGGGCACGCTGCGCGACTACGTCGCCTTCGCCGCCCTGATCGACCAGCTGGGCCTCTTCACCGTGGAGAGCTACGTCCGGACCCGGGAGAGCCTGATCGCCGACCAGGCCGAGCAGCTGCTCGAACTCTCCACCCCGGTGGTCAAGCTCTGGGAGGGCGTCGTCGCCGTGCCGCTGGTCGGCACGCTGGACTCGGCGCGGGCGCAGGTCGTCATGGAACGGCTGCTGCAGACCCTGGTCGACACCGGCTCGCCGTACGCGATCATCGACATCACCGGTGTGCCGGCGGTGGACACCCAGGTCGCCCAGCACGTGCTGAAGACCGTGGTGGCCGCCCGGCTGATGGGCGCCGAGTGCATCATCTCCGGCATCCGGCCGCAGATCGCCCAGACCATCGTCGCCCTCGGCATCGAGTTCGGTGACATCGCCACCAAGGCGAGCCTCGCCGACGCGCTGCGGCACGTCCTGCGGATCACCGGCGTGGAGAACGCGCGCCGACAGGCGCAGGCGCGCCGGGAGGCCTGATGGAACGGGTACCCATCCTGAAGATCGGCGACATCCTGCTGGTCTCCATCCAGCTCGACATGTCCGACCAGACCGCCGTGCAACTGCAGGAGGACCTGGCCGAGCGGATCGTCGCCACCGGTTGCCACGGCGTGATCATCGACATCACCGCGCTCGACATCGTGGACTCCTTCGTCGGGCGGATGCTCTCCACCATCGCCTCCATCTCCAAGGTGCTCGACGCCGAGACGGTGGTGGTCGGGATGCGCCCCGCCGTGGCCATCACCCTGGTCGAGCTGGGGCTCTCGCTCAACGGCATCCGGACCGCGCTCAACGTCGAGCGGGGCATGGAGCTGGTCGCCGCGGCCCGCGCCGACGAGTTCGGTTACGACTTCGACGAGCCGGACGCCGAGACGACGGCGACAGCATGATCACCGGCGTCGACCTGGGGCAGCCGCAGACCCAGGCGGTCCGCGCCGACGAGGACGTGGTCCGGGTCCGCCAGTTGGTGCGTACCGTCGCGGTGCAGGTCAAGCTCTCCCTGGTCGACCAGACCAAGCTGGTCACGGCCGCGAGTGAGCTGGCCCGCAACACCCTGGTGTACGGCGGCGGCGGCACCGTCGAGGTGATGACCGCGGACAACGGCCGGCGGCGCGGCGTACGGATCGTCTTCGCCGACTCCGGTCCGGGCATCGCCGACCTGGACCTGGCGCTCACCGACGGCTACACCACCGGCGGCGGGCTCGGGCTGGGGCTCAGTGGCGCCCGCCGGCTGGTCGACGAGTTCGAGATCGACACCGGCGTGGGCCGGGGCACCCGGATCACCATCACCAAGTGGTCCCGTTGACCTCCGACGTGGTTCCGGACCAGGGAATCTGGTTCCGGGTGGAGAGCAGCAGCGCGGCCAGCGCGGTCCGGCGGGCCGCCGAGCGCCTCGGCAGCCAGCTCGAACTCGGTGCCGAGCGCACCGCCGACCTGGCCATCGTCGCCGCCGAGCTGACCAGCAACCTGGTCAAGCACGCCGACGAGGGCGCGTTGCTGCTGCGGCCGGTACGCGGCACCCGGGAGGCCGGGGTGGAGCTGATCGCCCTCGACTCCGGGCCCGGCATGGCCGACCTGGCCCACTCCGCCCAGGACGGGCACTCCACCGCCGGCACCCTCGGCATCGGCCTCGGCGCGATCCTGCGGCAGGCGAGCTGGTCCGACGGGTACTCGCGCCCCGGCCGGGGCACCGCCTTCGTCGTGCAGGTCTGGCCGGTGGCGGCCCCGGAGCCGAGCTGGGCGGCCGGACTGACCCGACCGTTGACCGGCGAGTCGGTGAGCGGCGACGGGTACGCCGTCCGGGTCGTCGAGGGCCGGTACCAGGTGCTGGTCAGCGACGGGCTCGGACACGGACCGCTGGCCTCGGCCGCCAGCGACGCCGCGCTGACCGCGTTCCGGGCCGCGCCGGCCGCACCGCCCGGCGCGGTGGTGCAGCACCTGCACCGGTCGATGTCGCACACCCGGGGCGCCGCGCTGGCCGTCGCCGAACTCGATCCGGCCGCCGGACTGCTCCGGTACGCCGGGCTGGGCAACATCTCCGCCATGATCACTGTCGAGGGCGAGCGCCGCCGAGGGCTGGTCTCGTTGCCCGGGATCGCCGGCCACCAGCGGCCCACGGTGCGCGAGTACGACTACCCGTTCGCCGCCGGGGCCCTGCTGACCATGCACAGCGACGGGGTGGTCGACCGCTGGTCGATGGACGACTATCCCGGGCTGGCCGACCGGTCGCCGCTGGTGGTGGCCACCACGTTGCTGCGCGACGCCGGCATCCGGCGCGACGACGCCTGCGTGCTGGTCGCCCGGGCCTGGTCGTGACCGGCCGGATGGACGAGCCGCTGCTGCAGCTGGCCCTGCGGGTGGAACACGACATCTTCGTGGTCCGCCAGCGGGGCCGGGAGGTGGCCGCAGCGGCCGGCCTGGAGCACCAGGACCAGGTCCGGGTCGCCACCGCGCTCAGCGAGGTGGCCCGGGACCTGCTGACCATCACCGGTGGGGCGAACGTCACCTTCGCCGTGACCGGCCGGGTCGACGGGCGCTTCGGCCTGCGAATCGACCTCGCGCCGCTGCGCCCGTTGCCCGACGACGACTACCAGCCGCAGTCCGGCGCGGTGGCACGTCTGGTCGACACGTTGGGCGTGGTACGCGTCGAGGGGGATACGGTCGTGAGGATGTCCCGACGCGCCCCCTCCCATGTGCCTGAGCCGACCCCGCAGCGGCTCGCGGAGCTGCGCGCCGAGCTGGAACGGGTCGCCCCCGGCAGTGCCGTGGACGAGCTGGCCAGCCAGAACCAGCAGTTGATCGCCGCCCTCGACGAGGTACGCAGCCAGCGCGACGAGCTGGCCGTGCTCAACGCGGAGCTGCAGGAGACCAACCACGGGGTGATGGCGCTCTACAACCAGCTCACCGAGGAGTTGGAGGCGACCAACCAGGGGGTGGTGGCCCTCTACGCCGAGCTGGACGAGAAGTCCGCCCAGCTGCGGGCGGCCAGTGAGTCCAAGAGTCGCTTCCTGGCCAACGTCTCGCACGAACTGCGGGCCCCGGTCACCGCGATCATCGGGTTGGGGCGGCTGCTCACCGACGGCGGCTCCGACCCGCTCACCACCGAGCAGAGCCGCCAGGTGGAGCTGATCCGCTCCTCCGCGACCGACCTGCTCAGCCTGGTCAACGAGCTGCTCGACCTGGCCAAGGCGGAGTCCGGGCGGATCGAGCCGGCCTGGGCCGAGGTGGACCTGCGTCTCCTCTTCGGGCAGTTGCGCGGCACCCTGCGGGCGCTGGCCTCCCGGGACGAGGTGGAGCTGGTCGTCGAGGATCCGCCGCACCCGGCAGTCATCCGAACGGACGAGGTGCTGCTGGCCCAGGTGCTGCGTAACCTCCTGCACAACGCGCTGAAGTTCACCGAGCGGGGCGAGGTGCGCATGCGGGCTGAGCAGCGGGCCGACCGGTGGCAGCTGACGGTGACCGACACCGGCGTCGGCATCGCCCCGGAGCTGCACGAACGCGTCTTCGAGGAGTTCTACCAGGTGCCGGGGAGCACCCGGGTCGGCGGCACCGGCCTCGGGCTGCCGTACGCCCGGCGGTTGGTGACCCTGCTCGGCGGCACGATGCAGCTGACCAGTACGCCGGGGCAGGGCAGCAGCTTCACCGTGGCCCTGCCGGTCGGTGGGGGCTGACGGTGGACGGCAGCCCCGCGACAGTGCTCGTCGTCGACGACAGCCAGACCAAGCGGTACCTGCTGGTGAGCTGGCTGACCCGGGCCGGCTTCCGGGTGGTCGAGGCGGAGAACGGCGCCGAGGCGCTGGCCCGGGTCGACGCGGACCCGATCGACCTGGTGGTGCTCGACGTACGCCTGCCCGACCTGAGTGGCTTCGAGGTCTGTGAGCGGATCAAGGACGCCCATCCGGCGATCCCGGTGATCCACGTCTCGGCACACGCGGTCGACGTGGTGGACCGGGCGCAGGGGCTGACCCGGGGCGCGGACGCGTACCTGGCCGAGCCGATCGAGCCGGAGGAACTCGTCGCGACCGCGCACGCGGTACTGCGCTACTACCAGGCGCGGCAGCGCGCCGAGCTGCTCGCCGAACGGCTCACCGGGCTGGCCGACACCACCGTGGCGGTGCACGCGGCACCGAACTTCGCCCGCCTGCTGGAGGCGGCGGCGACCGGCGCGGCGCAGATCTTCAAGTGCCCGGCGGCGGTGGTGGCCGAGACCTTCGACGGCGACTGCATCGCCGGGGTGTCGGCCGGCCCGGACGCCGGGGCGGAGGTGGTGCCCTGGATCGTCGACGACACCGGGGTGCCCACCGGCTCCACCGTCCGAATCGACGAGCCGGAACACTGGGGCCTGGTCGACTGGCCGGCCGGGGACACCGTCACGGTCGCCGCGGCCAGGCTCCGGGAGGACCGGGCCCCGCTCTACGTGGTGGTGCCGACCCACACCCAGACCGCGCGGACCCCGGTGCTGGTGCAGCTCGCCCAGGCCGTGGCGGCGGCGGTCGAGGGGCAACGCTCCTTCGACGAGGAGCACCGGATCGCGGTCACCCTGCAGCGCAGCCTGCTGCCCCGGCGGATCCCGGAGATCGCCGGGCTGGACCTCGCCGTCCGGTACGAGCCGGCCAGCGCCCAGACCGAGGTCGGCGGGGACTTCTACGAGCTGGTGATGCTCGACGGTCACCTGCTGATGGCGATCGGTGACGTCGCCGGCCACTCGCTGCACGCCGCGACGGTGATGGCCGAGCTGCGGCACGCCGTCCGGGCGTACGCCGTGGAGGGGCACCAGCCGGGGCAGATCCTGCACCGGGTGAACGAGTTGATGCGTACCCTGCTCCCGGCCGAGCTGGCGACGATCTGCGTGCTGCTGCTGCACCCGCCCACCGGGCGGGTCCGGCTGGCCAGCGCCGGGCACCTGCCGGCGCTGCTCAGCCTGGACGGCAAGGTCGACTACATCGAGCACCCGGCCCCGCTGCTCGGGGTCCGCGCCCGACGCCCCGACGACCTGGAGTTCGTCCTGCCGGCCGGGGCGACCCTGGTGCTCTACACCGACGGGCTGATCGAGCGGCGGGACGTCACCATCGACGACGGGCTGGCCGCGCTGGCCGCCGTCGCCGCCCGGGTCGACGACGACCTGGACGCCTTCTGCGAGCGTCTGGTGGTCGAGCTGGCCCCGTCGGAGATCAACGACGACGTAGCCGTGGTAGCCCTCCGCCGCCGCTGAGGGTGTAAGGAAGGGCCCCCTGTTAACGCTTTCTGATGTAAAGGGGCCCCTTCCTAACGCCGTGCCTGCGGCGTGCGCGGCGTGCGCGGCGTGCGCGCCGTGCCTGTGGCGTGCGCGGCGTGCCGTCGGTCCGGGGCGGCGGGGACGGCCCGGTGGGACCTACGCTGGGCGTCATGACGACGGAGATCGGTCGGTTGTTGGGCGCTGCCGGGCCGGGGACGGTCGCGGTGGTCCGGGGTACCGCTGACGGGCAGTTCGACCTACCCACCCCCTGTGCCGAGTTCCGGGTCCGTGACCTGGTCAACCACCTCTTCGAGGTGGTGGTCAACTTCCAGGCGCTGGCGGTCCGGCAGCCGGTCGACTGGGCGGAAAAGCCGGACTTCCTGACCGGGGACTGGCGGGAGCGGTTCGAGGTCGAGACCGACCGGGTGGTGCGGGCCTGGTCGGATCCGGCCGCGCTGGAGGGCACCTCGCCGATGATGGGCATGCCCCAGCAGGTGGTCGGCGGCATGATCCTGATGGATCTGATCGTGCACGGTTGGGATCTGGCGGCGGCGACCGGCCAGCCCTACGATCCGGCCCCCGAGACGTTGCCCCCGTCGGTCGCGCTGATCGCGCAGCTGGCGCCGCAGGGCCGGCAGTACGGCGTCTTCGGCGCGGAGGTGGCGACCGGCCCGGATGCCCCGGAGCTGGACCGGCTGCTCGGTCTCGCCGGCCGAAACCCGGCCTGGGGCCGCTGACCGCATCGCCCGGGAAACCGGGGGTGACTGCCGATCGAGAGATTTGCAGCATTTAGGAAATTCTGTGAACCGGGTCTGTTGGCCTTCCGTAGTTGTTCCGTCACGGTCGCCGGTTGTCAGGAGCCTGCATGCCCACCTATTACCAAGAGCCCGAGGAGATGGGAGAGCCGTCGACTCCCCGCCGGGCGGACACCCAGGTGTTTCCGGCGTCCTCGACGGAGAGCTCGGACGACGAGTACATGACGGCGAGCATGCCGAACATACCGATCGGGTCGTACCCCAGCGGGCTGGTCGGGCCCGTCGGGCCCGCCGCCGGGCAGCCTCTCGGCGGGCCGGCGGTGAACGCGGCGGTGGCTGGCGTGGCGTCGATGTCCTATGCCCCGCCAGCGCAGAGCCCGCTCGAGGCCCGGGAGCCGGTCCCCGGTGTGCTGACGCGGCGCAACGGCTTCTACGCCAGGACCTCGCAGGACCAGTCCGCGCTGTACGAGGTCCCCAACCCGGGAGCGCTGACCCGGGTGGCCACCGAGCTCAGCGCCCTCACCTCGGACGGTGGGCCGGTCCGGCGGGGCAGCGTCGAGCTCGACCTGTCGCCGAGTCGACGGCTCACCCCCCAGGAGCGGGAGATCAGCGCGCAGAACGCCGGTTTCTACAACTACGACCAGCTCAAGAGCGTGCTGGAGAAGGCGTGGGAGTACGTTCCGCCGAAGGTGGAGACCGGGGGGAACTTCATCAGCGTCATCGGGGCGCTCGTCGAGAACAAGCCGACGGAGATCGCCGGCGCGGCGCTGACCACGGCCACCGCCTTCGCGGGATTGATCAACGCGACGCGCGAAAGGGACTACGAGCGGGCCGCCCTGCACCTGGGCAACCTGGGGGTCGGGGGATCAACGCCTACAACGTGCACGCCCAGCTCAAGCCGTTGGCTGCGGTGTCGGGATTCGCCGCCATCGGGCTCAACAGCTGGGAGGGGCACATCGACGGGCGGCAGCAGGCCCGTCAGGAAGCCCTGCGGCGTGACCTGGAGCGTCGAGGTTCCGGCACCGTCGAACCCTCCGGGTCCCAGTCACAACCCGACGCCTCGTCGAGCGCGTTCCAGCACCGTCTGCACCGGACGGACACCAGGGCGACGCGGCGGGGCGGTCGCTCCTAGCCCCGCTCCGGCCGGGCCGGCTGCCGCCGTTCGCAGCGACGGCGGCAGCCGGCCCAGGTCGAGCGCCCAGCCGGTGATGGTGGCCGGCCGTCGCCGCGGGGCGGCCGCCGGCAACGCGTTCGAGTGCATCAGGCCCGCCCGGTGAATCGCCGGGCGGGCCCCCTTGACAGTGGCTATTCGCTGAGTGAATAGTTGTGGTCGTGTCCACTCCACACGTGCTGCTCGGTCTGCTCGCCGCCGGCACCCGCCACGGCTACGAGCTGAAACGGGCGCACGACCAGCGGCTGCCCCGGGCCCGTCCGCTGGCCTTCGGGCAGGTCTACGCGACCCTCGGCCGGCTCCAGCGGGACGGCCTGGTGGTGGCCGCCGGGCAGGACCGCGACGGCGGGCCGGACCGGACGGCGTACGCGCTCACCGCCGACGGCCGCGCCGCGCTGGACCAGTGGCTGACCACCGTCGAGCCGCCGATGCCGTACGTCGCCAGCACCCTCTTCGCCAAGGTGGTGGTCGCCCTGGTCGCCGCCGACGTGGAACGGGCCCGGGCCTACCTGATCGACCAGCGGCAGGCGCACACCCAGCGGCTCCGCGAGCTGACCACGGTGAAGACGGCCGCCACGGCCAGTCTCGACGACGTCGTCGCGGCCGACTTCGCCATCGCCCACCTCGACGCCGACCTGCGCTGGTTGCAGACCACGCTGGACCGGGTCGTCGACTGGCACCGGGAGGTGCACTCGTGACGCAGCTACAGGCCCGCGCGGTGGTCAAGGCGTACGGCGCGACACCCGCTCTGCGCGGGATCACCCTCGACGTCGCCGAGGGGGAGATCGTCGCTGTCACGGGCCCGAGCGGCTGCGGCAAGTCGACCCTGCTGCACTGCCTCGCCGGGATCCTGCGACCGGACGCCGGCGAGGTGCACTACCGGGGCCGACGGATCGACAACACCTCCGAGGCGGCCCGGTCCCGGCTGCGGCGTACCGAGTTCGGGGTGTTGTTCCAGTTCGGCCAGCTCGTCGCGGAGTTGACCGCGGCGGAGAACGTCGCCCTTCCGCTGCTGCTCGCCGGCACGCGGCGGCGAGCGGCGCGGACGGTGGCGCTGAGCTGGCTGGACCGGCTCGGCGTGGCCGAGGTCGCCGACGTCCGTCCAGGGGAGATGTCCGGCGGTCAGCAGCAGCGCTGCGCCACCGCGCGGGCGCTGGTCACCGAGCCCCGGGTGCTCTTCGCCGACGAACCGACCGGCGCGTTGGACACGCTCAGCGGCGAGCAGGTGCTCACCCAGGTGGTGCGGCTGGCCCGGGAGCAACGCACCACGGTCGTCCTGGTCACCCACGAGCCGAGGATCGCCGGGTACGCCGACCGCGAGATCGTCCTGCGCGACGGCACGGTCGACCACACCGGACTCGGCTTGGACGCCGCGCTGCCCGGTGGCCGCCGGTGAAACCCGCCACCCTGGTACGCCTCGCCCTGGCCGGCACCCGCACCGACTCGGCCCGGGTGATCCTGACCGCGCTCAGTGCCGCCCTGGCCGTTCTCACCGGGTTGGCCGCCGCGACCGTCCTGGCCATCCCCACCCCGCCGTTCAGCGACCCGGAGAACTTCCTGAGCAACCACTCCGAGCAGTACGCCAGCGGCCTGCTCCGGGAGCCGGGGCTCCGGCCGGGGGTGGCCTTCGCCCTGCTCCTGCTCACCGTTCCGGTGCTGGCGTTGGCCGGGCAGTGCGCCCGGCTCGGTGCCCCGGCCCGGGACCGTCGGCTGGCCGCGCTACGGCTGGCCGGTGCCACCCCCGGTCAGGTGACCCTGGTCGCCGCGCTGGAAACCGGGGTGGCCAGCCTGCTCGGCGCGCTGGTCGCGCTCGGGGCGTACCTGGCCGGGCGGGAGGTGTTCGACCGGCCCGACCAGCGGGGGCAGCTGGCCCTGCCCACCGACGTGCTGCCGCATCCCGGGGTGCTGGCCGCCGTGGTGCTGGGGCTGCCCCTGGTCGCCACGGTGGCCACCGTGCTGCTGCTGCGCGCCGTGGTGACCGGGCCGCTGGGCGTGACCCGACGGGCCACCCGGTCGGGGGCACCCCGACCCTGGGCGGGGCTCCTGATCGGCGTCGGCCTGCTCGCCTTCGCCTCGATCCGACCCGTGCTGGAGGTCTACGCCCGCACCGGCGTCGAGGCGCCGACCTGGCTGGTGCCGACGTTGCTGATGACCGGTGGGCTGCTGGCGATGACCGGGGTGGTGACCGGGGCCGGCTGGTTCTCGTACACCGCGGGCCGGCTGCTGCGCCGGTACAGCCGGGGGCCGGCCGCGTTGCTGGCCGCCGGCCGGTTGACCGCCGACCCGTGGGCCGGTAGCCGTACCCTCGCCGCACTGCTGGCCGCGCTGGTCTTCGGTGGCGGTGCCGCCGGGCTGCGGGCCTACTTCGTCGCCGACGACGCCAGGCTCCGGGAGGAGAACCGCCTGGTCGGCGTCGACGCAGGCGCCGACCCGTTCTACCTCGCCAGCATGGACCTGGTCGACCTGGCGGTCCAGGTGGCCGTGGCGATCGCCGCCGCCGGCATGCTCGTCGCCCTGGTCGAGGGCGTCGTCGGACGCCGCCGGGCGTACGCCTCGCTGGCGGCGACCGGGGTGCCCCGGGCCACCCTGAGCCGGTCGATCCTGTGGCAGGTGCTGGCCCCCGCAGTGCCGGCGGTGCTACTCGCCCTCACCGTCGGGTTCTTCCTGGCCCGGGGACTGTTCGGCGACGTGACCCGGGACAACCGCGTCTACGTCTGCGACGCCGGCACCCAGCTCTGCTCGGATCCGGCGACCCGGGAGCGCTACACCCGTACCGTCGGCGAGCTGGTCCGGTCGGCTCCGGACGTACCGGTGGAGCAGTTGGGTTGGCTCGCCGCCGGCACCCTGGTCGCGGTGCTGGCCGTTACCGGCCTCGGCCTGCTCCTGCTCCGCACCAGCACCGCCCCCGAAGAACTCCGCACCCCCTGAGGTGTAAGGAAGGGCCCCCTGTTAACGCTTCCGGTAGAGAAGGGAACCCCTTTCGACAGCCGAGGGCGGAGCCGAACTCGGCAGGCGCGATCGCGCGTCGTCGGGGGCTGCCCCGTCCGCGGTACGGGCCGGGGCGCGAAGATGGCCGGATGGACCTCGTCTCGCTGGCCGACGTGCGGGCCGCCGCCACCGACATCGCCCCGACCGTGCTGCGTACCCCGTTGCTTCCGGCGACCTGGGACGACCGGCTCTGGCTCAAGCCGGAGAGCCTGCAACCGGTGGGGTCCTTCAAACTGCGCGGGGCGACCCACGCGCTCGCCCGGCTGGCGGCCGACCGCCGGGAGCGGGGCGTGGTCACCCACTCTTCCGGAAACCACGGGCAGGCCCTGGCGTACGCCGCCCGCGCAGCCGGCGTCCGGTGCACGGTGGTGGTGCCGGAGGGTGCGCCGGCGGTGAAGATCGACCGGATGCGTGCCCTCGGCGCCACGGTGCTGCTGGTGCCCCCGGCCCAGCGGCAGACCGAGGCCGAACGGGTCGCCGCCGAGACCGGCGCCACGCTGGTACCGCCCTTCGACGACCGACGGATCATCGCCGGCCAGGGCACCGTCGGCCTGGAGATCGTCGCCGACCTGCCCGACGTCGACGTGGTGCTGGTCCCGGTGGGCGGCGGCGGGCTGGCCTCGGGGGTGAGCACGGCGGTACGGGAGCTGCGGCCGTCGGCCACGGTCATCGGGGTCGAGCCGGCGCTGGCCGCCGACGCCCACGAGTCGCTTACCAGCGGAACACTGACGAGTTGGGAGCCGGAGCGGACCTACCGGACGGCGGCCGACGGATTACGGACGAACCTCTCCGAACTCACCTTCGCCCACCTGACCGAGCGCCTCGACCGGGTGGTGACGGTGAGTGAGGAGGAGATCATGGCGGCGACCGTCCGGCTGGTCCGCGAGGCCCGCCTGGTGGTCGAGCCGAGCGGCGCGGTGGCGCTCGCCGCCCGGCTCTTCCACGCCGCCGAACTACCCCCCGGCCGTACGGTCGCCGTCGTCACCGGCGGCAACATCGACCCGGCCCGGCTGGCTGCCCTGCTGAACCCCTGAGCCGCCCCGGCCGGCTGGCAGGCCCTACCCCGTCCGGGCGTGGCATGCCCGGACGGGGTCCCGGTGCCGTGCGCGCCCAGGCAGCCTGGGTGCCCTCGCGGCGGGTGTGAGAAGGGGACCTTTCTATACCGGAAGCGTTAACAGGGGGCCCTTCCTTACCGGGGGAAGCGGTCCAGGGTCCAGGCGTTGACGAAGGCCTCTTCCTTCCAGGCGTCGTACCGGCCGCTGGGGCCACCGTGTCCGGCACCCATCTCGGTTTTGAGTAGGTAGTCGCCCTGCGGTGCCACCGCCCGCAGTCGGGCGATCCACTTCGCCGGCTCGTGGTAGAAGACCCGGGTGTCGTTGAGACTGGTCACGGCGAGGATCGGCGGATAGTCGACCGGGGCCACGTTCTCGTACGGGGTGTACGACTTCATGTACGCGTACACCTCGGGGTCGGCCAGCGGGTTGCCCCATTCCTCCCACTCGGTGACGGTCAGCGGCAGTGAGGGGTCGAGGATGGTGTTCAGCGCGTCCACGAACGGCACCTGGGCGACGATCCCGGCGAAGGCGTCCGGGGCGAGGTTGGCCACCGCGCCCATCAGCAGCCCGCCCGCCGAGCCGCCCCGGGCCACCAGTCGGTCCCGGGCCGTCCAGCCGGCCTTGACCAGGTGCCGGGCGCAGGCGACGAAGTCGGTGAAGGTGTTCTTCTTGGCCAGCAGCTTGCCTTCTTCGTACCAGCGTCGGCCCAGTTCGCCACCGCCGCGGATGTGCGCCACCGCGAAGATGACCCCCCGGTCGAGCAGGGAGAGCCGGCTGACCGAGAACCACGGGTCCATGCTCGCCTCGTACGAGCCGTAGCCGTAGATGACGCAGGGCGCGGAGCCGTCGCGTGCCGTGCCGGCGCGCAGGACCAGCGAGATCGGGATCCGGGTGCCGTCGTCGGCGAGCGCCCAGTCGCGGTGCTGCTCGTAGTCGGCCGGGTCGAACTCGCGCCCGTCCGGGCCGGGGCGTACCGGGCTGCGCCGGCGCAGCACCAGGGCCCGGGTGACCAGGTCGAAGTCGTACACCGAACCGGGGGTGACCAGCGACGAGTAGCGCAGCCGGATGCTGTTGGTGTGGTACTCCGGGTTGGCGTCCAGCCCGACGCTGTAGATCGGTTCCGGGAAGTCGATGTCGTACGAGTCGGAGGTGCCGACCGGGAGCACCCGCAGCCCGGTCAGGCCGTTGCTGCGCAGCGAGACGACCAGGTGGTTGTCGAAGGCGTCGACCGCCTCCAGCCGGGTGCCGGGGGCGTGGTCGATCAGCGGCACCCAGTCGCCGGGCGCGTCCGCCGAGGTGTACGCCAGCGCGAAGTCCTCCGCGCCGTCGTTGTGCAGGATCAGGAAGCGGTGCCCGTGGTGCTCGACGGCGTACTCGACGCCCTGCCGGCGCTCGGCGATCACCGCCGGTTCGCCGGTCGGGTTGTCCGCCGGGATGACCCGTACCTCGCTGGTGATCTTGCTGTGGATGTCGACCAGGACGAAGCGTTCCGACCGGGTCAGCTCGACGCCCACCCAGAACCGCTCGTCGTCCTCCTGGTGCACCACCTGGTCGTCGGCGGCCGGGGTGCCGACGGTGTGCCGCCAGACCCGGTGGGGCCGCCACGCGTCGTCCACGGTGACGTAGAAGAGCACCGAGGCGTCGGCGGACCAGGCGGTGCCGTAGAAGGTGCCGGGGATCTCGTCGGCCAGCACCTCGCCGGTGTCGAGGTCCTTCACCCGCAGGGTGAACCGCTCGTCACCGGAGAAGTCCGTCGAGTACGCCAGCCAGCGCCCGTCCGGGCTGACGTCGAACGCCCCGAGGGAGAAGAAGTCGTGCCCCTCGGCGAGCAGGTTGCCGTCGAGCAGCACCTCCTCGCCGTCCAGGGGTGCGCCGTCCACGCTGACCGGCGGTTCGGTCTCGCCGTCGCGGACCGCGCGTCGGCACTGCACGCCGTACTGCTGGCCCTCGACCGTGCGGGTGTAGTACCAGTGCGCGCCCTTGCGGGCCGGCACCGACAGGTCGGTCTCCTGGGTGCGCTGGCGGATCTCCTCGAACAGTTCGGTACGCAGGTCGGCCAGGTGCGCGGTGCGCGACTCGGTCCAGGCGTTCTCGGCCTTCAGGTACGCGATGGTGTCCGGGTCGTCCTTGGCGGTGAGCCAGGCGTACTCGTCGACGACGGTGTCGTCGTGGTGGATGCGCTCGGTGGGGACCCGCTTGGCGACGGGCACGGGGGTCTCGGTGGTCACCGGTGTCACGTTACCGGCCGGGCGGGTCGGGGTCGGCCCGCGCGGCACCGCTCGGCGTCGCGCGCCGAGCCCCGACCCCACGTGGTACGGGACTGCGTGCGCTTTCGTACACCTGTACGATCTGGCCATGGCGGCAACAGCGAGTTCCTCGATGGACCGACCCGGAGCCTCCGACATCGTCCGCCGGCTGGTGGAGATCTGCGGCCCGCCCTTCGCCCGCCTGGCCGGCCCGGCCGACGAGGTGGCGGGGTGCCCGGCGCGGTGGGTGGCGGTGCCGGGCGACGCGCGGGCCGCGGCCCGGGTGCTCCGGCTGGCCGCCCAACACGACCTGGCAGTGGTGCCCCGGGGCGCGGGCACCAAGATCGACTGGGGTGCGGCCCCGGCCCGGGTCGACATCGTGCTCGACACCGGCCGGCTGGCCGGCATCGACCGGCCGGCCGGCGAACCCACCGAGGTCGAGGTCGGCGCGGGTACGCCACTGCGCGCGATCCAGGCCACCCTCGGGCGCAGCGGGCACCGGTTGCCGCTGGATCCGCCCTCGCCCGGGGCCACCATCGGCGGGGTGCTCGCGGCCGACGAGTCCGGCCCGCTGCGACTGTGCCACGGTGGCCCCGGGGACCAGCTGCTCCGGCTGCGCTACCTCGACGCCGGGGGAGAGCTGGTCACCGTCCGGCTCGACCCCGCCGACCTGCCCGCCGGGAACGGCGTCGACCTGACCGGGACGGGAGTCAACCCCGACCTGACCGGGACGGGCGTCAACCCCGACCTGGCCGTGACGGGCGTCAACCCCGACCTGACCGTGACGGGAGCCGACCCCGACCTGGCCGCGACGGGAGTCGACCCCGACTTCTGGGCGGCCGGGGCCACCGGGTTCGACGTCGAGCTGCCGGCCACCGGCGGGTTCCACGGGGGCGCTGGAGTGGCGCTGGCCCGGCTGCTCTGCGGCTCCCAGGGTGGGCTCGGCCTGCTGGTCTCGGCGACGCTGCGGGTGCGGGAGGTGCCCGCCGGGCGGCGCTGGGTGATCCGGCCGGTACGGGACCCGGCCGAGGCACGCACCCTGGTGTTGGAGGTGCTCGACGCCGACCTCGACCCGGCGGCGATCGAGCTGCACCTGCCCGCCGACGTCGGCCCCCGGGCGTTCGTCCATCCCGACCACCCCTCGGTGGCCGGTCGTTCCGGGCTGGCCGGCAGCGTCGCGGTGCTGCTGGAGGGTGGGCTGCCCGAGGTCGACGAGCAGGCCGCCCGCCTGGTCGGGA
Organism: Micromonospora yangpuensis; assembly: GCF_900091615.1. Lineage (NCBI taxonomy): Bacteria > Bacillati > Actinomycetota > Actinomycetes > Micromonosporales > Micromonosporaceae > Micromonospora > Micromonospora yangpuensis. The sequence continues at coordinate 430,001 of NZ_FMIA01000002.1, forward strand.
TGCTCGGTGCGGAGACCACGGTGACCCGGTCGGCCCCGGACTGGTGGGGGCGGTACCCGTTCGGCCCCGCCGACGTGGCGCTGCGCATCGAGGCCGCCCCGGAGCACCTCTACTCCGCCCTGTACGCGTTGCGCGACTCGGCCGGCGGCCCGGTGTCGGTGCGCGGGTCCTTCGGCTCCGGCGTGCTCCACGCGGCCCTCACCGGCCGGCTCGCCACCGTGGAGCGTGCGGTCCGGATCGTCGCCGCCGCCCGTGCGGTGCTCCAGCCCCGGCAGGGGCGGTGCGTCGTGGTCGCCGCGCCGGCACCGGTGCGTGACGCGGTCGACATCTGGGGCGGCCCGCCGGGCCTACCCGGCCTGCGCGACGCCAAGGACCGGCTGGACCCGCACCGCCGGCTGGCCCCGGGTCGCCTTCCCGGCGGCCTCTGAGCACCGTTCGCCGGCCCCGCGCGGGCCCGGTCGTGCCCGCCCGGACGTGCCGCGCCGCTCGGACGTGCCGCGTCGCTCGGACGTGCCGCGTCGCTCGGACGTGCCGGGCGGACGCGCCGCGCCGCTGCCCGAGTGCCGCTGGACCGGGCACCGTCAGAGCGCGTCGTTGCGGAGCACCAGGATGGCGATGTCGTCGCGGGGCGGCTCCGGCGAGAAGTTGATCGCGGCTGCGCGCAGCCGGGCGGCGACCACGTCGGCGGAGTAACCGCGCAGCGGGGCGGCGGCGTCCCGCAGCCGGGCGGTGCCGTAGAGCTCCCGCCCGCGTCGCCGCTCGGTGACCCCGTCGGTGTAGAAGATCAGCGAGTCTCCGGGGTCGAGCGTGATCTCGGCGGTCGGCGAGGTGATCGAGTCGAGCAGGCCGAGCGCGGTGCCGCTGGTGCCCACGAAGGTGGCACCGCCGCTGCCGTGCAGCAACACCGGGCGGTCGTGCCCGGCCAGGTGCAGGGAGACGTCCAGTTGGTCGCCCTCGCCGGCGCCGACCGCTGCCAGCGCGAGCGTGCAGTACCGCCCGCCGCCCCGGTCGACGAGCGTCTCGTTGAGCCGGGACAACGCCTCCGGCAGCGGCTTGCCGTCGCCGACCAGCACCCGGATGACGTCCCGGACCAGTCCGGTGACCGCCGCCGCCTGCACGCCCTTGCCGGAGACGTCGCCGATCACCACCAGCCAGCGGCCGTCCGGCAGCGGCAGCACGTCGTAGAAGTCCCCGCCGACGTCGGCGTCGTCGCCGGTGGGGACGTACTCGGCGGCGAAGCCGATGCCGTCGACCACCGGCAGCACCGGCGGTAGCAGCGACTGCTGCAGGGTCTGCGCCACCCGGCGGCGTTCGGCGTGGATGCGGGCGTTCTCGATGGCCAGCGCGGCCCGGCGGGCGACGTCCTCCAACACGGCGACCTCGTCGGGGTCGTGCCGGTGCCGTTGGTGCCGACCCACCGCCAGGGTGCCCAGGCGCTGGCCCCGGGCGATCAGCGGGACCGCGAAGCCCTCCGTCGGCGGCCCCAACGGCACCTGGGAGCCGTGCCGGGAGGCCTCGCGCAGCCGGGCCTGGATCGAGTCGGGTCCGGTCTCCCGCAGCACCTGGTGCAACTGTGGCAGCACCGACTCGTCGGCGTGGCTGGCGGCGGCGAGCCGCAACCGGCCCCACTCGTCGGTGGTGTGCACCGCGCACCACTGCCCGAGGCGCGGCACCACGAGCTGCGGGACGAGCGCCATGGTCAGCTCGACGTCGAGGGACTGGGCGAGCAGCTCACTGGCCTCGGCGAGGAAGGTCAACCAGGCCTGCCGGCGGACGTCGGCGCGGCGCAGCCGGTCGTTCTCCAGGTGCAGGGAGAGCCGTTCGGCGGTCAGACCCGCCAACGGCCAGGCGTACCCGCTGGGGGCGGCGTCCAGCTCCAGCTCACCGGAGTACGGGCGGTGCACGGCCAGCGGCACCCGGAGCAGTTCGTGGCCGGGGCGGGGGTGCCGGCCGTACCGGGCGAGCACCTGGGGGCCCTGACCGTCACCCCGGTCCAGCCGGATCACCCCGCCGGCGGCGCCGATCATCTCGCCGAGCCGGGTCAGCAGGCTGGCGGCGAACTCCGGCAGCGGGTCGTCGGCGTACGGGTCGGGGGTGGTCTGCATCAGTTCGCTCATGGCGGCCGCGCTCGGGGTCGAGGACTGCCCGGAGTCGCCGCTGTCCGCCGAGGCGGCCGGCAGGTCCCGCCGGGTCGGCAGCCCCCGGTCGGCGGGGCGGTCGCGGTGCCGTTCCAGCCGGAACCAGACGCCCTTGCCGGTGGGCAGGTACGTGGTGCCCCAGCGGCTGGCGAAGTGGTCGACCAGGAGCAGCCCCCGGCCCCGCTCGGAGACCTCGGTGATCTCGGCGGTGTCGTTGCGGACCCCGACGATCAACTCGTCGACCGGGCCGGAGGCGAAGTCCGACACGGTGACGGTGAGCCCGACCTCGTCGGCGACGACCTCGATGTCCAGTTCGGTGCCGGCGTGTTCGACCGCGTTCGTGGAGAGCTCGGTGGTCAGCAGCAGCGCCTCGTTGACCAGCTCGTCGAGGTCCGCCTCGGCCAGCACGGAACGGACCACGGCACGGGCGGCGGCGGGGGTGCGCCGATCGGCGGGCAGGCGCACCCGCCGTACGTGCTCGTCCAGGCCACCCGTGCTGGCGGCCCCCGCCTGCGCTGACATCCCTCGTATCCTCCACCGCCGGAGGCCGGGTGCCAAGCCGATCTCCACGGTCGGGTCGGGATCCGCTTTCCGGCTCAGCGTCGGCACCCCGTCCAGCGTGGCGATCGGCACGTCAGATGGTGTGCGGCGGCCGGCGGGCACAATGATGGGACGGCCGGCACGTCGGCAGCGGCCCGAAGCCCCGAGCTCTGCGAGGAATCATGACCACGGCGAAACAGTCCGTCGCCACGGACCCCTCCGCTCCGGATCGCGACGCGGTGCTCGACGAGTTGGCGGAGGCCCTCCGCCGGGTCCGCCGGGGTGACCTGAAGGTCCGGTTGTCCCGCCGCTCGGGTTCGGCCGGTGAGGTCGCCGAGGCGTTCAACGAGGTGGTGGCGTTGCAGGAACGCCAGCACCTGGACCTGCGCAAGATCAGTCGGATCGTCGGTCGGGACGGTCGGCTCACCGAGCGCCTCGACGAGGAGGGGATGGAGGGCTCCTGGGCCGAGGGGCAGCGGGCGGTCAACTCGCTCATCGACGACCTGGGCCGACCGACCACGGAGATCGCCCGGGTGATCGTGGCGGTCGCCGACGGCGACCTGTCCCAGCACATGGCGCTGGAGATGGACGGTCGGCCGCTGCGGGGTGAGTACCTGCGGATCGGGCGGACCGTCAACACGATGGTCGACCAGCTCTCCTCGTTCTCCTCCGAGGTGACCCGGGTGGCCCGGGAGGTGGGCACCGAGGGTGAGCTGGGCGGTCAGGCCGATGTCCGGGGTGCGGCCGGCACCTGGAAGGACCTCACCGACTCGGTGAACACGATGGCCTCGAACCTGACCCACCAGGTGCGGTCGATCTCGCAGGTGGCCACGGCGGTGGCCAAGGGCGACCTGTCGCAGAAGATCACCGTCTCGGCCCGGGGCGAGGTCGCCGAGCTGGCCGGCACGATGAACTCACTCACCGACACCCTGCGGCTCTTCGCCGAGCAGGTGACCCGGGTGGCCCGGGAGGTCGGCACCGAGGGCAAGCTCGGTGGCCAGGCGGAGGTGCCCAACGTCGCCGGCACCTGGAAGGACCTGACCGACAGCGTCAACTCGATGGCGTCGAACCTGACCAGTCAGGTGCGCAACATCGCCCAGGTCTCCACGGCGGTCGCCCGGGGTGACCTGAGCCAGAAGATCACCGTGGCGGCGCAGGGCGAGATCCTGGAGCTCAAGGACACCGTCAACACGATGGTGGATCAGCTGTCGTCGTTCGCCGACGAGGTGACCCGGGTGGCCCGCGAGGTGGGCACCGAGGGCAAGTTGGGCGGCCAGGCCCAGGTGCGCGGGGTCTCCGGCACCTGGCGGGACCTTACCGAGAACGTCAACCAGCTCGCCGGCAACCTGACCAGCCAGGTCCGCAACATCTCCCAGGTCTCCACGGCGGTGGCCAAGGGCGACCTGAGCCAGAAGATCACGGTGGACGCCCGGGGCGAGATGTTGGAGCTGAAGAACACCGTCAACACGATGGTGGATCAGCTGTCGTCGTTCGCCGACGAGGTGACCCGGGTGGCCCGGGAGGTGGGTACCGAGGGCAAGTTGGGTGGTCAGGCCCAGGTCAAGGGCGTCTCGGGTACGTGGCGGGACCTGACCGACAACGTGAACTCGATGGCGTCGAACCTGACCAGTCAGGTGCGCAACATCGCCTCGGTCACCACGGCGGTTGCCAAGGGCGACCTGTCGCAGAAGATCACGGTGGATGCCCGGGGCGAGATCCTGGAGCTGAAGTCGACCGTCAACACGATGGTGGATCAGTTGTCCTCGTTCGCCGACGAGGTGACCCGGGTGGCCCGGGAGGTGGGCACCGAGGGCAAGTTGGGTGGTCAGGCCCAGGTGAAGGGGGTTGCCGGCACCTGGCGGGACCTGACCGACAACGTGAACTCGATGGCCTCGAACCTGACCGCCCAGGTCCGCAACATCGCCCAGGTCTCCACCGCGGTCGCCCGGGGCGACCTGTCGCAGAAGATCACGGTGGACGCCCGGGGCGAGATCCTGGAGCTCAAGGACACCGTCAACACGATGGTGGATCAGCTGTCGTCGTTCGCCGACGAGGTGACCCGGGTGGCCCGGGAGGTGGGTACCGAGGGCAAGTTGGGTGGTCAGGCCCAGGTCAAGGGCGTCTCGGGTACGTGGCGGGACCTGACCGACAACGTGAACTCGATGGCGTCGAACCTGACCAGTCAGGTGCGCAACATCGCCTCGGTGACCACCGCTGTCGCCAAGGGCGACCTGAGCCAGAAGATCACCGTCGACGCACAGGGCGAGATCCTGGAGCTGAAGAACACCGTCAACACGATGGTGGACCAGCTCTCGTCGTTCGCCGACGAGGTGACCCGGGTGGCCCGCGAGGTCGGCATCGAGGGCAAGCTCGGCGGACAGGCCCAGGTGAAGGGGGTCTCCGGCACCTGGCGGGACCTCACCGAGAACGTCAACCAGCTCGCCTCCACCCTGACCACCCAGCTGCGGGCGATCGCCCGGGTGTCGACCTCGGTCACCCGGGGTGACCTGACCCAGCGGATCGCGGTGAAGGCCCAGGGCGAGGTCGCCGAGCTGAAGGACAACATCAACCAGATGATCGTCACCCTCCGGGAGACGACGCACAAGAACGCCGAGCAGGGCTGGCTCGACTCGAACCTGGCCCGCATCGGTGGCCTGTTGCAGGGCCAACGGGATCTCGGCGAGGTCTGCCGCATGATCATGCAGGAGGTCACGCCGCTGGTGAACGCGCAGCTCGGCGCATTCTTCCTGGCCGACAACTCCGAGGGGGTGATGCGGCTACGGCTGACCGCCTCGTACGGCTACGTCTCCCGGGGCCACGACGTCACCTTCGGCCCCGGCGAGGGACTGGTCGGGCAGACCGCGCTCTCCCGCCGGACGATCCGGGTCGGCGCGGTGCCCGACGGTCGGATCACCCTGCGCTCCGGGCTGGCCGACACCCCACCGGCCGATCTGGTCGTGCTCCCGGTGCTCTTCGAGGGCGAACTGCTCGGGGTGATCGAGTTCGCCACCGTCACGCCCTTCTCCGAGCTGCACCTGGCGTTCCTGGAGCGGCTGGTGCTCACCATCGGGGTCGCGGTCAACACCATCCAGGCCAACCGGCGTACCGAGGAGTTGCTGTCCCAGTCGCAGCGGCTGGCACACGAGTTGCAGGAGCAGTCGGCGGAGTTGCAGCGCACCAACGCCGAGCTGGAGGAGAAGGCCAAGCTGCTCAGTGAGCAGAAGGCGAACATCGAGACCCAGAACCGGGAGATCGAGCTGGCCCGGCTCGGCCTGGAGGACAAGGCGCAGCAGCTCACCCGGGCCTCGGCGTACAAGTCGGAGTTCCTGGCCAACATGAGCCACGAGCTGCGTACCCCGCTGAACTCGTTGCTGCTGCTGGCCCGGCTGCTGGTGGAGAACTCGGAGCAGAACCTCACCCCCAAGCAGATCGAGTTCGCCCGGACCATCCACGGCTCCGGGTCGGACCTGCTGCGCCTGATCGACGACATCCTCGACCTGTCCAAGATCGAAGCGGGCCGGATGGACATCGAGCCGACCGAGATCCGGTTCGCCGAGATCCGCGGCTACGTCGAGCAGGCCTTCGCGCCGCAGGCCGAGGAGAAGGGCCTGGACTTCCAGGTACGGGTGGCCAAGGACCTGCCCCCGGCGCTGGTCACCGACGCCCAGCGGTTGCAGCAGATCCTGCGCAACCTGCTCTCCAACGCGGTCAAGTTCACCGACAACGGCGCGGTGACGCTGCGGATCGCCCCGGCGGCGGAGAACGTGGTCTTCGACGTGCCGGCGCTCACCAACGCCCGTCAGGTGATCGCCTTCACGGTGATCGACACCGGGATAGGAGTCTCCGACGACAAGCTGTCGCTGATCTTCGAGGCGTTCCAGCAGGCCGACGGCACCACCAGTCGCCGGTACGGCGGCACCGGGCTCGGGCTGTCGATCAGCCGGGACCTGGCCCGACTGCTCGGTGGCACGATCACGGTCACCTCGGCACCCGGGCAGGGCTCGACGTTCACGCTCTTCGTACCCGACGTGCTGGCCCCGGACGCGGTGGTCGCGCCGCTGCCGCCCTCACCGGCGCGGGCCGGGCTGCCGTCGTCGCTGCTGATGCCCCCGCTGGAGCTGCCCCAGGCGCCGCAGACCCCGGCCACCCGGCGGCTGGAGGGGGCCACCGTGCTGATCGTCGACGACGACGTACGGAACGTCTTCGCCCTGACCAGCGCGCTGGAACTGCACGGGATGACCGTGCTGTACTCGGACAACGGGGTGGACGGGGTCCGGGTGCTGGCTGAGCACCCGGAGGTGGACATCGTCCTGATGGATGCCATGATGCCCGACCAGGACGGTTACGAGACGACCCAGCAGATCCGACGCAACCACCGGTTCGCCGACCTGCCGGTGGTCTTCCTGACCGCGAAGGCGATGCCGGGGGACCGGGAGTCGGCGCTCGCGGCGGGCGGTAGCGACTACATCACCAAACCGGTCGACCTCGACCAGTTGATCGAGCTGATGTCCGGCTGGATCAGCCGCAGCCACGGCAAGGAGAGTTCGTGACCCAGATGGCCAAGGCGTTGCTGGTCGACGACCGCCGGGAGAACCTGATGGCCCTGGAGGCGATCCTCCAGGGCCTGCCGGTCCAGTCGGTGGCCGTGGAGAGCGGTGAGGCGGCGCTGAAGCAGCTGCTGGTCGACGACTTCGCGGTGATCCTGCTGGACGCCCAGATGCCGGACATGGACGGGTTCGAGACCGCCGGGCACATCAAGCGGCGGGAGCGGACCCGGCACGTACCGATCATCTTCCTCACCGCCGCGGACCGGGACGCCCAGCTCGCCCTGCGCGGCTACGCGGCCGGCGCGGTCGACTACCTGACCAAGCCCTTCGACCCGTGGGTGCTGCGGGCCAAGGTGTCCGTCTTCGTCGAGCTGTGGGTCAAGTCCCGTCAGCTCGCCGCCCAGTCCGACCTGGTACGGGAGCGGGAGACCCAGTGGCGCACGTTGGCCGAGGCGGTCGACGAGGCCACCGCGCTGCTGCGCACCGACACCCCGGACGCCCGGAGCCGGGCCGTGGAACTCCTCGAACAGGCCCGCTGGGGCCCGACCGGCTGAGCCGCCGCCGGAGGGTCAGCCGGTGGCCTGGTTGTTGCGGATCATCAGGGCCGAGCGCAGGCCGGTGATGTCCAGGACGCGGAGCAGGAAGTCGCCCACGTTGGTGAGGATCAGCAGGCTCTGCGCGTGGCTGGCCTTGCGGCTGAGCACGACCAGGGTGCCCAGCCCTTGCGAGTCGCAGAAGGTCACCCCGCCCAGGTCCAGCACGATCCGCGGCGGTGCGTCGGCGAGGGCCTCGTTGACGACTGTCGACAGCTGGGCGGCCGTGAGCATGTCGATCTCACCGGCGAGGCGAAGCACCACTTCGTCCCCCGACCGGTGTACCGTGATGGACAGTTCGGCACGATCCACCCGGTCAGCCTAGCGCGATCCGTCCGGCCCGGCCCGTCGAGGCGGATCCGGGCGTGCCGGGCGGGTGTGATTCTCCCCGTGGACGGGCCCGCCCAGCCGCCCCGCCACCCCGCCGAGCAACCGGTTCCGGGCACCGCCGCGACACCGCCCGCAGCGCGTCGGCGGGTGGTCGCCGTCGGGTGAGCCCGGTAACGCTGAGCGGGGTGCCTGCCGATTCGGCTTCCGGCGCTGACACAATGGCTCCATCGTGACCGAAATGTTTCCCGCCGGACCCGGCCGCTATCCGGCCGCCGCGCCGGCCTCCGAGGCCCTGTTCGACCGCGCCCGTGCCCTGGTGCCGGGCGGGGTGAACTCCCCCGTGCGCGCCTTCCACTCGGTCGGCGGCACCCCGCGTTTCATGGTCCGGGGGGAGGGGCCCTGGCTGTACGACGCCGACGATCGGCGCTACGTCGACCTGGTCTGCTCCTGGGGTCCGTTGATTCTCGGTCACGCCCATCCCGAGGTGGTGGCCGCCGTGCAGGCCGCCGCGGCGAAGGGCACCAGCTTCGGCACCCCCACCCCGGGTGAGGTGGAGTTGGCCGCCGAGATCGTCGAGCGGACCCCGGTCGAGCAGGTCCGGCTGGTCAACTCCGGCACCGAGGCCACCATGTCGGCGATCCGGCTGGCGCGCGGATTCACCGGCCGCTCCAAGATCATCAAGTTCTCCGGTTGCTACCACGGGCACTCCGACGGCCTGCTCGCCGCCGCCGGCTCCGGCGTGGCCACCCTCGGGCTGCCCGACTCGCCGGGCGTCACCGGCGCGGCGGCCGGCGACACCATCGTGCTGCCGTACAACGACGTGGCCTCGGTCGAGGCGGTCTTCGCCGCCGAGGGGCCGCAGATCGCCGCGATCATCACCGAGGCCGCCGCCGGCAACATGGGCGTGGTGGCCCCCCGCGACGGCTTCAACCAGGCGCTGGCCCGGATCGCCCACGCGCACGGTGCGCTGCTCATCGTGGACGAGGTGATGACCGGGTTCCGGGTCTCCCGCGCCGGCTGGCACGGCGTCGACCCCTGCGACGCGGACCTGTGGACGTACGGGAAGGTGATGGGGGGCGGGCTGCCCGCCGCGGCGTTCGGCGGACGCGCGGAGATCATGGCCCGACTCGCGCCGGCCGGCCCGGTCTACCAGGCCGGCACGCTCTCCGGTAACCCGCTGGCCTGCGCCGCCGGCCTGGCCACCCTGCGGCTGGCCGACGAGGCGCTCTACCGCCGGCTGGACGAGACCGCCGCCGTCGTGGGCCGGCTCGCCAGCGACGCGCTCACCGCCGCCGGTGTCGCCCACCGCCTGTCGTACGCGGGCAGCATGTTCTCGATCTTCTTCACCGACGCCGAGGTGGTCGACTACGACACCGCCCGCACCCAGCAGGTGCCGGCGTTCCGGGCGTTCTTCCACGCCATGCTCGCCGCCGGGGTGTACCTTCCCCCGAGCGCGTTCGAGGCGTGGTTCGTGTCGGCGGCGTTGGACGACGCCGCCCTGGACCAGGTCGCCGGGGCCCTCCCGGCGGCGGCGACAGCAGCGGCAGCAGCGGCAGGCACCGGGGGGTAGCTGGTGAGCGCGAGGAGTGAGCCGGTTTTGCGAGCCCCGCAGTCGCGAACGAAGGGGGCAGTGGTGAGCGCGAGGAGTGAGCCGGTTTTGCGAGCCCCGCAGTCGCGAACGAAGGGGACAGAGCGGTGAGCAGTACGGTCGTCCACGTGCTCCGGCACGGCGAGGTCTACAACCCTGGCCAGATCCTCTACGGCCGGTTGCCCGGTTTCGCCCTCTCCGAGCTGGGCGTACAGATGGCCAAGGCCGCCGCCCAGGGCCTGGCCGAACGCGAGGTCGTGCACGTGGTGGCCAGCCCGCTGGAACGCGCCCAGCAGACCGCCGAGCCGATCGCCGCCCAGTTCGGCCTGCCGGTCGGGGTGGACGAGCGGCTGATCGAGAGCGCGAACTGGTTCGAGGGCAAGCGGGTCTCGCCCGGCGACGGCTCGTTCCGGGACCCGCGTAACTGGTGGGTGCTGCGGGACCCGGTCACCCCGTCCTGGGGCGAGGCGTACGTGGCCATCGCGGAGCGGATGTTCGCCGCCCTGCACGCGGCCCGGATCGCCGCCGAGGGGCGGGAGGCGGTGCTCGTCTCCCACCAGCTGCCGATCTGGACCCTGCGCCGGTACGTCGAGCGCAAGCGGCTCTGGCACGACCCGCGTCGCCGGCAGTGCGGGCTGGCCAGCCTCACCTCGTTCCACTTCGACGGGGCCAAGGTGGCCGGTATCGGGTACAGCGAGCCGGCCGCGCACCTGATCGCGATGTCGCCGACCGCCCGGACGGCCAAGGGGGCCTGATGAGAGCCCGCAGGTGGATCACCGGTGCGCTGGCCGCCACGGCGGTCGCGGCGGGTCTGGTCGGCTGCTCGGCCGACGACGGCGAGCAGCGCTGCACCAACACCGAGGGCATCATCGAGTGCGCCCCCGACGAGCGGTCCACGGTGCCCGAGGTGACCGGTGAACTGCTCGACGGCACCCCGTACGACCTGACCGACGCCCGGGGACAGGTGGTCGTGGTCAACTTCTGGGGCTCCTGGTGCAACCCCTGCCGGGCCGAGGCCGACGACCTGGAGAACACCTACCAGGCGACCAAGGGCTCCGGGGTCACCTTCCTCGGCATCAACGTGCAGGACGACCGGGACAAGGCGGTCGCCTTCGAGGAGAGCTTCAAGGTCACCTACCCGAGCATCTTCGACCCGGCCAGCCGGCTGGCCCTGCGCTTCGACATCGCCCCGAACAGCGTCCCGGCCACCTTCGTGCTGGACCGGGAGGGCCGGATCGCCACCGTGATCCGGTCGGCGGTCACCCAGCAGCAGCTGCAGCCCGCCGTGGAGAGGGTCGCCGCCGAACAGGCCGCCATGGCCGGACCGGGCTGATGGGCGAGACGTTCCGGGAGTTGGCCCAGAGCGGTCCGCTGCTGCTCGCCATCGGCGCGGCGGCGCTGGCCGGGCTGGTCAGCTTTCTCTCCCCGTGCGTCCTGCCGCTGGTCCCCGGCTACCTCTCCTACGTAACCGGCCTAGCCGGCACCGACCTCGAGGTAAGGAAGGGCCCCCGCTTAACGCCTACGGTAGAGAAGGGTTCCCCGCTCACCACCCCGAGCGGCGGGACGGCCGTCGGCAGCGGGGCGCCCGGGGACGGTACGACGTCCGACGCGGGAGCCGTCGGAGTGCGGGAGCGGATCGGGAAGCAGGCCGGGGAAGACGCCGCCGGCCGCGGGGAGCAGGCCGGGGAGCACGCCGCCGGGCGCGGGGAGCAGGCCGGGGAGCAGGCCGGTGGACGTCGGGCGGCGGCGGTCAAGGGCCGGGTGCTCGCCGGGACGTTGCTGTTCATCGCCGGCTTCACCGTCGTCTTCGTCTCCACCGCGGTCGTCGTCTCGCAGCTCGGCCAGCTTCTCTTCGCGTACGACCGGATCGTGGAGATCGCCGTCGGCTCGCTGATCGTCCTGCTCGGCCTCGGGTACCTGGGCCTGGTCCCGGGGTTGCAACGCGAGTTCAGAATCAGCCGGCTGCCCTCGGCCGGCCTGCTCGGCGCGCCGGTCTTCGGCGCGGTCTTCGCGCTGAGCTGGGTGCCCTGCGTCGGCCCGACCCTCGGCGCGGTGCTCGGGATGGGCGCTGTCGGCGGTCAGACCGACCGGGCCGTGGTGCTGGCCGTGGCGTACTGCGTGGGGCTGGGGTTGCCGTTCGTGATCTTCGGGTTGGGCTTCCAGCGCCTGCTCGGGGTCTTCAAGGCGGTCCGGCGCAACAGCCGCTGGGTCACCCGGGTCGGCGGCGCGCTGCTGATCCTGATCGGGTTGGCGCTGGTCACCGGGGGTTGGCAGAACTTCGTGATCTGGTTGCAGACCACCGTGGGGGTCGGCGAGGTGAGCATCTGATGACCACCGTGCAGCAGGGGCAGCCGGGCGCCGCCGGTGACGACCGCGGCCGGGACGCCACCACGGACGACCCGGGCCGCCGGGACGCCACCACGCCGCCGCGTCGGCGGCGTACCAACTGGTTGTTGGCCCTGCTGCGTAACTCATGGCGGCAGCTGACCAGCATGCGTACCGCGTTGATCCTGCTCTTCCTGCTCGCGGTGGCCGCCATCCCGGGGTCGGTGCTGCCGCAGCGCGGGGTCAACCCGGAGGACGTGCGCGACTACTTCGTCCGGTATCCGGATCTGGCGCCGGTGCTGGACCGGCTCGGCGCGTTCGAAGCGTTCGGGTCGGTCTGGTTCTCCGCGATCTACCTGCTGCTCTTCACCTCGCTGGTCGGCTGCATCGTGCCCCGGCTGCGCGACCACGTGCGGGCCCTGCGGATGCGCCCGCCGGCCGCGCCGAAACGGCTGGACCGGCTGCCGCAGCACGCGACGCTGCCGGCCCCCGCCGGCGGCGTCGAGGCCGTGGCCGAGGCGCTGCGCAGGCGCCGCTGGCGGGTCGCGGTCCGGGGCGACGAGGTCTCCGCCGAGAAGGGGTACCTGAAGGAGAGCGGCAACCTGCTCTTCCACTTCTCCCTGATCGCCGTGCTGGTCGGGGTGGCCTTCGGCTCCTGGTACGGCTGGCAGGGCAACCGCCTGCTGGTGGCCGGCGAGGACAAGGCGTTCTGCAACACCCGTCAGCAGTACGCCGAGACGAGCTTCGGCCCTCGGGTGGACGACGCCGCGCTGCCCGGCTTCTGCCTGACCCTGGACGACTTCGAGGCCCGGTTCCTGGACTCCGGCCAGCCCGAGTTCTTCAACGCCACGGTGACCGTGGAGGAGCCCGGCCGGGCGGCCCGCAGCGCCGAGTTCTCGGTCAACTCGCCGCTGCGGCTGGACGACGCCAACGTCTACCTGCTCGGCCACGGGTACGCCCCGGTCATCCGGTACACCGACCGTAACGGGCGCAGCCAGTCCAGCGTGGTGCCCTTCCTGACCACCGGCGACATGGGCCTGACCAGCGAGGGGTTGGCCGCGTTCCCGGACGTCAACGTCGACCCGGCGACCGGCGAGCGCAACCCCGAGCTGCAGGTCGCCTTCGAGGGGCTGTACCTGCCGACCGCGCCGCAGCAGCCACCGTACGTGCGCTCGGAGTACCCGAACGAGCGCAACCCGGCGGTGTTCCTGATCGGCTACCGGGGCAACCTGGGCCTGGACGCCGGCATCCCGGGCTCGATCTACCAGCTCGACCAGCGTCAGGTGAGCAACGGCAGGCTGACCCAGCTCGGTGACGGCAAGCTGCTGCGTCCCGGTGAGAAGTGGGTGCTCGACGACGGCACCGCTGTCGAGTTCCTCGGCACCCGGCGCTACGTCACCCTCTCCGTCCGGCACGACCCCGGTTCGACGATCCTGCTGGTCAGCTGCGCGACGTTGATCATCGGACTGATGGGTTCGCTGTTCGGCCGCCGACGGCGGGTGTTCTTCCGGGTCACCGACCCGGGAAGTGGATCTCCGACAGGCCGTAGTAGCTTGATGGAGGCCGGTGGCCTGCCCCGCACCGACCAACCCGGCTTCGCCGACGAGTTCAGTCAGCTCGTCACGGCGGTCAGCGGGGACGTCCGGGCCGGCGACGATCGGGTCGAGGACGGTCGGGGTCGGCCGCGAGAAGGGACCGAGTGATGTCCGCGCTCTCCGATCAGCTGGTGTCGATCGCGATCCTGGTGTACCTGGCCGCGATGATCTCCCACGCGGTCGAGTACGCGCTCGGCAACGCCCGTACCCCCGCCCGCCCCGCGACCCCGGCCCGCGAGCTGGTCGGCGCGGGCGTCGGGGCCGGCGGCTCCGGTGCCACGCCGCCCGACGGTACGACCGCCACGCCCGACGGCCTGACGCCCGGCGGCCCGCCCGTCGACCGGTCGCGGCTGGCCGGCCTGATCGCGGTCGTGGCCACCGCGATCGCCGCCGTGGTGCACCTGGCCGCGCTGGTCACCCGGGGTGTCGCCGCCGAGCGGATGCCCTGGGGCAACATGTACGAGTTCGTGCTGACGGTCTCGTTCATCGGCGTCGTCGGTTGGCTGGCGGTGCTCTGGAAGCGGCCCTCACTGCGTCGCCTCGGGCTCTTCCTCACCCTGGTCATGGTGCTGCTGCTGGCCGTCGCCGAGCTGGTGCTCTACGTGCCGATCGTGCCGCTGGTGCCGGCGCTGCAGTCGTACTGGTTCATCGTGCACGTCTCCACGGTGGTCTTCGCCTCCGGTATCTTCCTGCTCGGCTCGGTGCCGGCGGTGGCGTTCCTGCTGCGCAACGGCTACGAGCAGGGGCGACGCAGCTTCCCGTACACCCTGGCCAAGCGGCTGCCGGCGGCGGCCAGCCTGGAACGGCTCACCTTCGGCCTGCACGCCTTCGCCTTCCCGGTCTTCACCTTCGCGGTGATCGCCGGGGCGATCTGGGCCGAGGCCTCCTGGGGTCGGGCCTGGGGCTGGGACCCCAAGGAGGTCTGGTCCTTCATCTCCTGGGTGATCTACGCCGGTTACCTGCACGCCCGCGCCACCCCGAGCGTCAAGCGCAACGTGGCGACCTGGCTCGCCGTACTCGGTTTCCTGACCGTGCTGATGAACCTCTTCGGCGTGAACATCTTCTTCGAGGGCCTGCACTCCTACGGCGGCCTCTGACCGGGCTGCCGCCACAAGGCCTACCCGCCGACCCGTTAAACCGACCGTTTGCCGTCCTCCCGGTCATACCCTGTGACCCAGGATGGCTTCTCGGCTCGAAATGTCGAGGTAATGGCGACACGCCTTTCGTTGCGAGACGTGCGAAGATAAAGCGGCATTGATCGAGATTCTTGATATCGGCTCGGCCGTCGAGGAAGTGATGGCTGGTTGCTTTCTGCGACAACCGGGACGATTGATTTCGCTGTCACCCGGTCCTTGCCGGGTAGCCTTGCGGCGGATCTCGCAGCGCACGACTCTGGGCGAGTGGATCGGATCCCAGACGTCAATCCTAAGCGGATCAATCACCCATATAGCGCTAATGCGCCTCATTCTGCCCTTTGGCGGCTGCGGCCCCTGTGTGGCAAACTCACCTAGAGTGGTGAGTGGGTGACGGCCGGGCTGCAGGTTCGCTAGGGGGGCACATGGCAGGAAGCGGACCTACCTGGTACGCGCCTACCGATCAATGGCCCCGACATGACTCCACGTGGTTCCGAAATGCGCTAGGCAAGGCGAGATCGGCTGGTTGGTGGTATCGAGGCGCGGCAACTTCAAGCCATATCCACGGGACTGTCTACTGTCAGGGGCCCGAGGATCGGGCTGAGGCGTGCAAGTTTGTCGTATTCTCGACAGGTAGGGGCGGGGAAACGGCAGCGGGGGAGCTGGATCGGCTGGTTCGACGTTGCCCGCATGGCAACGCAAACATCGGAGTAGTTGCCGAAGCCTACGTCCGAATGGAAAAGATCGAACTACTCTGTGCTGGAGCGGAGGCCCTGCTTGATCGGGACGACTATGGCCAGGAGAGCGCCAGTCTCCTGGATCGTGCCGATCAACTGTTGGTAGAGGCCGGCCGTGGGGCTGAGGAGGTCGATGAACTCCTCCAGGCGGCGCTCGGCCGCGAGCAGGAGGCGAGTGCTGCCGACTCCAAGGCCGAGCGGGTGCTGAGTCTCGCCGAGACTGATCTGCGGGACCCGGCGCAGGTGCTCGACGTCGCAGATGCCACAAACCGCCAGGTGCGGGCGGTGCTGGTGGACGAGCAGTCGTCGGTCGAAGTTCGCCACCTGAAGCTTCGGGTAAGGGCCGCCCGTGACAAGATTCAGTCTCTTCGGTCCCGTTTGCCCCAGAGTTGACACAGTGAAACGGTTGGTTGACCTAGAGTGTTGGCAAGTGCCAACACTGGCACTATGCTGGAGTCTCAGATGGCGTACGGGTGGGAGAGGCCTATGATCCGGATCCCCCTTCGTGTCAGTGGCGTGGACCTTGACGATGATGTCAGCCTGGATCTGCTGGCCGAACACCTGTCCGACCTAACATGGACCGAGTGGCATGGGGATGTGTTGGCCACCCTGCACACGTCCTCGCAGAACCCTGTGGCTAAAGCCTTGGAGGCCGCACGGCGGATCTGTCACATCTTCCCCGATGCCGAAGTAGGCGATGTTGATCCGGAATTGGTTTCGATTTCGGATATTGCGCACCGTCTGGGCTTGTCTCGCGAGGCTGTGAGGCTATGGGTGGAGGGGCGTCGAGGCCCTGGTGACTTTCCTCGACCACTGGGTGCTGTAAGCGGTGGGAAATCAAAGGTGTGGGAGTGGTCTCGGGTCCATGATTGGGTCCGCGACAACTTCGACATAGGGGACAATGAGACGCATTTGTCGTACGCACAGATCGTCGAGCTGAACGGTTTCTTGGCTCGGATCAAGCATCCAATTGACGATGAGTGGGAAATCGTCTCATCGTATGAGCAGCGCGTTCGGTCACCGAACAACGGTGCCGAGAACGTTCACGATCTCATTCTTCTGTTGAATGAAAGTGTCCTCGCTGGCAAGGCGAAAAGTCACATGGTGTGGGCGCTAAACCTGGTGGAGGATGGAGCGTCTTGGGTGGCGCGCTACGGGAACCACTATCCGGGTGGGATGATTGAGGTATCCGCTGAGGCGGCTCAAGTCGAGGAACTAACGTGAACGATTCGGTCGAGGACGGCGTGGGGGAGCAGAAAGCTGCTGCAGCGAGAGATCAGGCGTTGAAAGATCTCGTTGCCCAGTCCGATCTCACCGATATTCGCGTGACGAAATGGCATGCGGAGCTTCTGTCGGACGGTCCGGAGGAGGTTGGCGAGCTGGACCTCAAGCTGTCAAGCGCCTTCAGGTATCGCAACGGCGGGTTCGATATTCGCTTCAGTGTTGACGCGCCTTTGGTGTCACCTGGAGGTGAGGAGAAAGTGGCGAGCATTCAGGTCGCCGTTGTGGCTTCTTTCTCATTGGATGCGGGGGAGCGTCCGCCGCGAGATTTGATGAAGTCCTTCATGGATCAGGTGGCGTTTTTTGTAGCGATGCCATTTATTCGCGAAGGGCTTCATTCTCTTTCAATGAGAATTGGGCTTGAGCCAATCACCATAGGGCTTCTGCACAAGGGTAAGGTGGCTCCCCAGACTGCCTGGACCAGTCGACGGCAGTTCAACGGGATATCGACTGATCAGGAGAGTTTGGGGCCTGGTGGGAGATAGATATTAGTCGCTAGTGGCAGGTGCCGGTGCCGGAGTCGGTGAACGTCGCGCCGGTCACCGGGAGGAACTGCCAGGTGTAGCTCTGCGGCGAGAGCACCAGCTTCAGCACACCGAAGGTACGACCGTTGCGGACCTCGCTGTTGGCCGCCGGCTCCGGGAAGGTGGCCATCAGGGACCGGCCGCCGGTGCCCACCACGAACTCCCGGATCCCCCGGGCCGGGTCGGCGACCCCGCTCGGGTTCTGCGGTGCGAACCGTTCGTACTGGTGGTTGTGGCCGTTGACGACGATCTCGGCACCGGCGTCGTAGAGCGCCTGGAAGAGCGGCCGGACGTTCGACGACTCCCGGCCGCCGGAGCTGAACAGCGGATGGTGGTACTGCGCCAGGGTGCAGCGGGTCGGGTGGGCGGCGAGATCCGCGCGCAGCCACTGCTCCTGCGGTGAGCCGGCCTGACAGCCGCCCACCTGGCTGCAGTTGGTGTTCAACACGATGATGTGCCAACCGGCCTGGTCGAACGAGTAGTAGCCCTTGCCGCGCGGCAGCACCGGGCCGAAGTAGTCGAAGGTGGGCACGGCCCCGGCGGTGAGATAGTCGTGGTTGCCGAGGATCGGCTTGGTGCGGTCCTTGAACCGGCCCCAGGTCGGGCCGTAGCAGTTGGCGAGTTGAGCCGCCGTGCCGCTGTCGGTCAGGTCACCGCCGGCCAGCACGGTGCCGGCCTCCCGACTGATGATCTGTGCGGTCTGCGCCGCGCCTGTGGTGGCGCACGCCGAGATGTCCCCGGCGTTGAGCAGGACGTTTCCGCCGGTGTCGGTGCCGGTGCCGACCACCAGCCGGGGCGCGAAGGCGCTGGTCTCCCGACTGTCGTAGTAGGCGCCGTCCGGGTTGGTCGACGACAGCGAGAAGGCGTACGTGCCGTTGCCGGTGACCACGGCGGCGACGTCCAGCTCGTACCAGGTGTTGCGCAGCACCTTGCCCAGCGAGCCGAGCGGGCTGCCGATCGCGGCCGGCCGGTTGGCGTAGGTGAGCGTGCCCTCCGACCAGCCGGTGCCGGCCCGCTGGGCGGTGCCGCCGAACGGGCTGGTGGCGGTGGGGGTGTCCTGGGTGTGCACCTGCAACCGGGCGTTGAGCACCGGCTGGGTCAGCCCGGTGACCGCGAACTGCAGGTACGAGATCCGGGTGGGCGTGCCGGCGACCGCGAGGGTGTTCGTCGCGTCGTAGTTCGTGCCGGGGCTGGCGGCGTTGACATAGCTGTCCTGGTTGGCGAGGAAGGTGGTGGTCGTGCTGGCTGCCGTCGCCGGCGGCCCGCCGCCCAGCAACCCCACCCCCAGAATCAACATCAGCGGTACGACCCGAGCTGTCTGCCGTCTCATCCGAACCTCTGTTCCAGCGGAGATCACTGTGACGGCTCCGCCCTGTCCTGGGCGGCAGTGCACACCAGCACCCGTCAACGCCGGGTCACCACTCTCCGGGGTCCGGTGACGCGGAGGATTCGCCAGGCGTGATCGCAACGGCCCGCAGAACTAAAGGTCTCTTGTAGTTTCCGAGGGTCAGTGCGCATCAAACTAAAGAGAATCTTTAGTTTGATGCGCACTGACCCGGCTGTACGAGACGGGAGAGTCGACCCGGGTCAGGGGCCTGGTCGACCTGGTGTTGCTGGTGGAGGACGGCGTGCCAGCGGATGCCCACCTCGTTCGCCGGGTCGGCCACGTCTTCGGCATCCGGCAGACCCATTCCGTGCCAGATGAGCTACCGACGCCACCCCGAGCATGGGCTGAGCGGTACGCCCTGCTGGCCGAAGAGATCGGTCTTGCGGTTGCGTCAGCGGACGAGGCCCACAAGATCGTGTGCCGGCACTGGCAGCAGGCCAGAGCCGCCCGGGACGTGGACTAATCGCCGGTGAGGGTCTGCTCGACCTGGCGGGTGATCTGGTAGGCGATCTCCGGCACGTCGGCCAGCTCGATCCGTTCGGCCCGGAGCGCGAGTTGGGCGTGTAGCTCCCGGGCCACCGCGTCACGGATCTTGACCAGCAGCGGCGAGAGACCGTCCGGATCTCCACAGACGTACGCGTCCGACATGACTCCACCGTCCCGGCTCGACGGCTGCCCCGCAAGCACCGGTGAACTTTGTCGCCACCAGCCCGATGCCCGTCCACTCGCCGTACCGGCCCATCCGCCGGCCTCGTCGGGGTCGGCCTGGGCGGGTCAGCCCGGCTCGTCCTCGTCCGCCGCTGGGCGGGGTTGGCGGTAGGCGGCGATGTACGCCTCCACATCCGACCGCAACCACACCGAGCCGACCGAAAGCGTCTGGAACGGTCGAGGAAAGTTGGGATGCATCGCGATCGCGCGGAACCGAGACCGGCTGACACCCAGCATCTTCAGGATCTCGCCAGCGGCGACGAGCGGGCCCGGCACCTCATCGGTCATAGCCAGAAGGTAGAACAGTGCTTTCGCGTCGCGGTTGACACGTTGACTAAAACACGCTAATGAGAGCGCGACTTCATGGGCGTGCTTATGGAAACGCGTAGATAAGGACGCGTCAACGTTGACACGTCAGTATCTGAGGGTGTTGGCTTGGTTGCGCGGTGCCCCCGGTTCGGTGGAGCGGAGCTCGGCGGGCCGGGGTGCCGTGACGCGTCCCGCCCAGCTTCGGAGGCAGACCCGCGATGACCGGCAGGGAACCCGTGCTGATCCGATGCTCGTGGCTCGTGTTGACGTACCACCGGCACCGGCGGTGTGGGTCGTGCCGTGACGGCCGGTGTCCCCGCGTCGAGCTGGCCCGGCGGCGGATCCGGGCCTGGCGGCGGTACGGCTCGTGACCGCCGGACCGGTGCGGGTCGGGGTAGGTGCGCAGTTCCGGGCCGGCGACGTGCTGCACGTGACCCGGGCGGCGAGCATCCAGTTCAGCCAGCGGCCGATCATGTTCCGGCTGATCCGGGTGAAGACCGACTGGATCACGTACGACGGCTGGACCTGGCTCGACGGGTACCAGCTGGACGAGCAGGGGAACGCGACCGCCCGGCGCAGCATCTTCGTCCAGTGGGCCGGTCTCCGCCTGATGGCACAGCCGGCACCACCCGCCGCCGGTGACGGCCGGAACCGCCACCCGAACCAGCGCCGGCCGCCCGTGCCCCGTCGAACCGGATAGCCGACGAGGGCGGGCTGGCCGGCTCAGGCCTGGAGGAAGGGGAGCAGGAGGGCGAGCAGCTCGTCCGGCTGCTCCTCGAAGAGCCAGTGGCCGCTGTCGGTGACGGTCTCGCCGGTCACCGAGTCGGCGTACCGGCGGACCTGCTCGGCGACCTGGTCGCCGAGGCTGGCCTGCGCGCCGATCGCGAGCACCGGCATGGCCAGCTTGGTCTTGCGGTAACCGGCGTTGTCCGCGACGTCCTGCCCGAACGCGCGGAAGCACTCGAAGCTCGCCCGCAGGTGGGCCTCGTCGCGCAGGTGCCGGGCGTACTCCTCGATGTCCGCCGCGTCCAGGCTGCCCTTACGGATCATGATCGAATCGGTGAACCTGTCGATCCAGAGTGCCTCGCGGCCGGCGACGAGCTGCTCCGGCAGCCCGTTGGTCAGGCTGAAGAAGCCGAAGTTCCACACCCCCGGGCCGGCGGCGGTCAACGCCGGGAACGCGTAGATGCTCTCGTCGGGGATCGGCGCCTCGCTGAGCACCAGCCGGCTCACCCGGTCCGGATGGGCCGCCGCGTACGCGTACGCGACCATCGTCCCGATGTCGTGACCGACCACCCGTAGGTCACGGTCCAGACCCAACCCAGAAAGCAACCCGTGTACGTCCCCAGCCAGCGTCTTCTTGTCGTAACCGGCCGACGGGGCGTCGCTGTCGCCGTAGCCACGCAGGTCCGGGGCGATCACCTCGAACGAGCGGGCCAGCTCCGGCAGCACGTGCCGCCACATGTACCAGGACTGCGGGTACCCGTGCAGCAGGACCAGGGTGGGGCCGCTGCCGCCCCGGACATAGTTGATCGCGACCTCGCCGACCTGCGTCCGCTGCTCGGCGAACCCCGCCGGAACCCGTCCGTCGCCCATGACGTCCTCCTGCTCCTCCGCCTCACCGGGCCGCCGGTCTACCCACCCGACTCCCGACCATGCCGCTCTGCGTCGTTCTGTGCCGTTACCACCCTGCCGCCGCGCCGCGCCGCGCCGCGCCGCGCCGTGCCGTGCCGTGCCGTGCCGCGTGCCGTGCCGTGCCGTGCCGTGCCGTGCCGCGCGCCGTGCCGTGCGCCGTGCCGTGCCGTGCCGCGCGCCGCGCCGTGCCGCGCCGTGCCGCGCCGGCCCGCAAGAAGGGGACCCTTCTCTACCGGAAGCGTTAACAAGGGGCCCTTCCTTGCACCTGAGGGGGGTGGGGGAGACTGGGGGGATGGCGGCTCGCAAGTTTCCGTACGACGATCTGAAGGACTTCCTCGCGGCGCTGGAGAAGGCGGGGGAGCTGCGGCGCGTCAGCGTGCCGGTGGACCCCACGCTGGAGATCAGCGAGGTGGTGACCCGGACGGTACGGGCCGACGGGCCGGCGTTGCTCTTCGAGCGGCCGACCCGGGGTGAGATGCCGGTGGCGATCAACCTGTTCGGTACCGAGAAGCGGATGGCGATGGCGCTCGGTGTGGAGAGCCTCGACGAGATCGGCGCGCGGCTCGGCGAGATGCTCAAGCCGGAGCTGCCGGTGGGGCTCTCCGGGATGATGGACGGCCTGGGCAAGGTACGCCAGCTCACCTCGATGCCGCCGAAGAAGGTCAGGACCGCCCCCTGCCAGCAGGTGGTGTACCGGGGCGACGACGTCGATCTGGACCGGCTGCCGGGGTTGCAGGTCTGGCCGGGCGACGGCGGGATCTTCCACAACTTCGGGCTGACCCACACCAAGCACCCGGAGACCGGCAAGCGCAACCTCGGGCTCTACCGGTTGCAGCAGCACTCGTCGACCTCGATCGGGATGCACTGGCAGATCCACAAGAACTCCACCGCCCACCACGCGGTCGCCGAGCGGCTCGGCCAGCGGCTGCCGGTGGCGATCGCGATCGGCTGCGACCCGGCCGTGGCGTACTCGGCGAGCGCGCCGCTGCCGGCCGACATCGACGAGTACCTGTTCGCCGGGTACCTGCGCGGTGCCCGGGTCGAGATGGTCGACTGCCTGACCGTGCCGTTGCAGGTGCCGGCGCACGCCCAGATCGTGCTGGAGGGGTACATCGAGCCGGGCGAGCGGATGCCGGAGGGGCCGTTCGGCGACCACACCGGCTTCTACACCCCGGTCGAGCCCTTCCCGGTGATGCACGTGGAGTGCATGACCATGCAGCGCGACCCGGTGTACCACTCGATCGTCACCTCCCAGCCGCCGCAGGAGGACCACGGTCTCGGCAAGGCCACCGAGCGGATCTTCGCCCCGCTGCTGCGCTTCCTGATCCCGGACATCGTCGACTACGACCTGCCCGCCGCCGGGGTCTTCCACAACTGTGCGATCGTGTCGATCCGCAAGCGGTACCCGAAGCACGCCCAGAAGGTGATGAACGCGATCTGGGGCGCGCACATGATGTCGCTTACCAAGCTGATCGTGATCGTCGACGAGGACTGCGACGTGCACGACTACAACGAGGTCGCCTTCCGCGCCTTCGGCAACGTCGACTACGCCCGGGACCTGCTGCTCACCGAGGGGCCGGTGGACCACCTCGACCACGCGTCGTACCAGCAGTTCTGGGGTGGCAAGGCGGGCGTCGACGCGACCCGCAAGCTGCCCGAGGAGGGCTACCACCGGGGTTGGCCCGAGGAGATGCGGATGGCCCCCGAGGTGGTCAGCCTGGTCGACAAGCGTTGGAAGGAGTACGGCATCTGATGACCGCCACCGCCGAGGCGCCCGGCCGGGTCCGCGCCTTCCTGAACCTGGTGGCGATCGAACACTCGGTCTTCGCGTTGCCCTTCGCGTACCTGTCGGCGTTGACCGCGATGCAGGTCAACGGGGGGCGGGTCCGCTGGCTCGACCTGCTGTTGATCACCGTGGCGATGGTCGGCGCGCGTACCTTCGCGATGGCGGCCAACCGGATCCTCGACCGGCGGATCGACGCGCGGAATCCGCGTACCGCGAATCGGGAACTGGTCACCGGGGCGGTGAGCGTGCGGACGGCCTGGACCGGCGCGGGCGTCGCGCTGGTGGTCTTCCTGGCCGCCGCCGCCCTGCTCAACCCGCTGGTCCTGGTGCTCGCGCCGCTGGCGGTGGTCCCGCTGGTCGTCTACCCGTATGGCAAACGCTTCACCGACTGGCCGCACGCGATCCTGGCGGTGGCCCAGGCGGTCGGGCCGGTCGGGGCCTGGCTCGCGGTCACCGGCACCTTCGCCGGCTCCTGGCCGGCGTGGCTGCTCGGCGCGGCCGTCGGGCTCTGGATCGGCGGCTTCGACCTGATCTACGCCTGCCAGGACGCCGAGGTGGACCGCGAGATCGGGGTACGCAGCGTGCCCGCCCGGTACGGCAAACGGTTCGCGCTGCACGCCTCCACGGTGGCGCACGTGGTGACGTTCGGGCTCTTCGTCTGGTTCGGGGTGCTTGTCGGCTTCGGCTGGCCGTGGTGGCTGGGGCTGCTGCTGACCGCGGTGGCGTTCGGGTACCAGCACGTGGTGGTCACCCCGACCGACCTGAGCCGGGTCAACCGGGCGTTCTTCACCGCCAACGGGTTTGTCGGCATCGCGCTCTTCGTCTTCGCCCTGCTCGACCTGGTGCTCCGCCTCGGCCTACGCCCCTGACCGTGCGCCCGGCCCGCCACCGGCGCCGGCGGTGTAAGAAGGGGACCCTTCTCTACCGGATGCGTTAAGAAGGGGCCCTTCCTTACCCGTAGCGGGCGCTTTCCAGGGTCCAGTCGATGGTGCCGCGGACGGCGTCGGCGACCCCGTCGAGGTGGGTGGTGACGGCCTCGTCCAGCGCCGGTCCGAACGACGGCACCGTCGCGCGGAGGGTCACGAAGCGGGCCATCGCGGCCCGCCACCGCTCGGCGACCAGCTCCACGGCGGCGTCGACCGGCACACCCCGCTCGGCGGCCACCGCCAGCACCAGGTTGTGCCCGCCGGAGGTCGCCCGGTCCCTCTCCAGCGAGGCCAGGTCGTTGTACCAGGAGAGCAGGTCGTTGCCGACCTCGCCGACCCGGCGCAGCGCCGGATGGTGGTACACCGCGTCGGGCAGCGGCCGGCCGGTGACGAACTCGATCAACGGGTACGACACGTACGCCGCCGAGGTGGCCCGGCGCAGCACCACGTACTCGTCGACGCCGGGCCGTCGACCGGTGGCCCGGTTCATCCGCTCCCGCCAGGTGCCGTCGAGGTGCTCGGCGACCGCGTCGGCGAACCTGGTCCGCCACCGGTCCGGCATCCGGTGCCGGGGTTCCCGCCAGGCCCGCAGCAGCAGCCGGCGCAGCGGACCGGTCAGGCCGGGATGCGCCGGCCGGGGCCCGTACCGCAGCAGGTAGAGCGTGCCCTCCCGCAACGCGCTGATCCGCTCCGGTGACAGTGCCTGCGGTCCGTCGCAGGCGTCGTCGACCAGGAAGAACCAGGTGAACAGGGCGGTGAGCACGCGCAGGTCGGCTTCGTCGGCGTGCGGATAGAGCCGGGCCGCGTACCCGGCGAAGCGGGCCTGGTGCAGCCGGTGCCGGGCCGGGCCGTCCAGCGGCAGACCCGACTCGGTAAGCAGGGCGGCCAGCCAGTCCTGCACCTCGTCGACCATGGGCGCCGGTCGGCGGGCGGGCAACGGGCAGGCCGACGCCAACGCCCGGAGGGTGCGATCGACCATGGCCCGTCCTCCCCGTACGGCTGCTGGCCCGCAGCATGCCAGGCGGGCCCGGCACGGGGATATCCGGGCACACTTCGCCCATCCCCACCTGGGCTTTCCCGTCCGGATACCGGGGCCGCCCAGCGGGTTCCCAGGCGTACCAGGCAGGCTGGACGGTATGCGTGAGCCATGGGTGGTCGGGGTCTCCGGGGCGTCCGGCACCCCGTACGCGGCGGCCGTTGTCCGGGCTCTGCTCGATGCCGGCGCGGCGGTCGACCTGATCGTCTCCCGGGCGGCCCGGTTGACCGTGCTGGACGAGACCGGCCGGCCGTTCCGGGACGGGCACTGGGCCGACGACCTGGCGGCCTGGCTCGGCCGGGACCTGACCGACGCCGACGTCCGGCACTGGCCCGCCGGTGACCTGGCCGCCGGGCCGAGCAGCGGCTCCTACCGGGTACGCGGCATGGTGGTGGTGCCGGCCAGCACCGCCGCCTGTGCCGGTATCGCCATCGGCCTGTCGAAGGACCTGTTGCAGCGGGCCGCCGAGGTCAACCTCAAGGAACGTCGCCCGGTGGTGCTGGTGCCCCGGGAGACGCCGGTGACCCGCAGCCACCTGGAGCACCTGATCGCACTGCACGACGCCGGTGCGGTGGTGCTGCCCGCCAGCCCCGGCTTCTACGGTGCCGGGGCGTCCGCCTCCGCGGCGCAGCTGGTCGACTTCGTGGCCGGGAAGGTGCTGGACGCGCTCGGCGTACCGCACACCCTGTTCCGGCGCTGGTCCGGTGAGCTGGCAGCGGACCGTTCCCGGTCCGGGCCGGCCGGACCGGGGGTGGACCGGACCTGAGGTCCGGTCCGGCCCCACGGCGCCACCCGGTCAGTAACGGCGCACCCGGTCAGTAACGTTGCCACCGGTCAGTAACGGTGCCACCGGTCAGTACATGCCGGCATTTGCCGGCCCGGGGCCGGTCGACGCCGCCGGGCCCACGTTGCGTGGTCTGCCGACGTCTTCCGCCTCGTCCAGCATGCCCTCCCCTTCAAGCAGGGCCCGCACCTCGGATTCCCGAAACCGGCGATGCCCGCCTGGAGTCCGGATACTGCCGATCCGGCCGGCCGCCGCCCATCTCGTCACAGTCTTCGGGTCCACCCGAAACAGCGCGGCGACCTCACCCGGTGTCAGCAGGCGATCTCCAGTGTCCACAGCCCCCTCCTCGCGTCGACGAAGCCCTCGGCTGAACACACTGCCCCCGGCTGGTGCGAGCCCAGAGCCGTCATGAGGGACGTATGGCAATTACAGCACCAGCGAACAGGCCTGTCCGCCAAACGTGAGAAACGCACGGAGTGGGAAGTTGGTCTATGGGATTTGGTGGTCGACCCTTGCCGACCGCTAGGGTCTACAGTCCGTGGACGCCATCGACCTGAGCCTCGTGGAGCTGTTGCGCGGTAACGCCCGTCTGTCCTACGCCGAGCTGGCCCGCCAAGTCGGTCTCTCCGCCCCGGCGGTACACGAGCGGGTGGGCAAGCTGGAGTCCAGCGGTGTGGTCCGGGGCTACCGGGCGGAGGTGTCGCCCGAGGCGATCGGGCTGGGCGTCACCGCGCTGATCGGGATCGTCGAGGGCTCCGGGGGCGACACCGACGACGTGCTGGAGGCGTTCCGGGCGATGCCCGAGATCGAGTCCTGCTACTTCATGGCCGGGGTGGAGTCCTTCCTGCTCAAGGCCAGGGTGGGCACCATAGCGGAGCTGGAGCAGCTGATCATGCGGCTGAACCGGACGCCGGGGGTGGCCTCGACCCGTACCGCGGTCGCCCTCTCCACCAAGTGGGAGAACCGCCCGCAGCCCGTCCCCACCCCGCCCGCCGGTTGACGAATACTTTTCGCTGTTACCGTTCCGGGGTGACACATCTGGACCGGTGCGACGAGGCCAGCCGGACGTGGGTCACCGAGGCGATCGCCACGGTCGAAGCCGACGCCAACCGCTCCGCCGACACCCACCTGCTCCCCTTCCCGCTGCCCCGCGCGTGGGGGATCGACCTGTATCTCAAGGACGAGTCGGTGCACCCGACCGGGTCGCTCAAACACCGGCTGGCCCGCTCCCTCTTCCTGTACGGCCTCTGCAACGGCTGGATCGGTCCGGACACCACGATCGTCGAGGCCTCCTCCGGCTCGACCGCGGTCAGCGAGGCGTACTTCGCCCGGATGCTGGGGTTGCCGTTCATCGCGGTGATGCCGGCCAGCACCTCGCCGGAGAAGATCGCCCAGATCGAGTTCCAGGGCGGTCGCTGCCACCTGATCCGGGACCCGGCCCAGGTCGTCGTGGAGGCCCGCTGGCTGGCCGAGGACTCCGGCGGCCACTACATGGACCAGTTCACCTACGCCGAACGAGCCACCGACTGGCGGGGCAACAACAACATCGCGGAGTCGATCTACGCGCAGCTGGCCCTGGAACGCCATCCCGTCCCGGACTGGATCGTGGTGGGCGCGGGCACCGGCGGGACCAGCGCCACCATCGGTCGGTACGCCCGCTACCGCCGGCTGCCCACCAAGCTCTGCGTGGTCGACCCGGAGAACTCGGCCTTCTACCCGGCCTGGCAGGCCGGCGACTGGTCGCTGCGTACCGGCCGGGGCTCCCGGATCGAGGGGATCGGCCGCCCCTGCGTGGAAGCGTCGTTCCTGCCCTCGGTGGTGGACCGGATGATCCAGGTACCCGACGCGGCCTCGCTGGCGGCGATGCGGGCCGGTTCGACCGTGCTCGGCCGCCGGGTCGGCGGTTCGACCGGCACCAACCTCTGGGGAGCCTTCGGACTGATCGCCGGAATGCTGGCGGCCGGCCGGACCGGCTCGGTGGTCACCCTCATCTGCGACGCCGGCGACCGGTACGCCGACAGCTACTACGCCGACACCTGGGTCGCCGACCAGGGCATCGACCTCACCCCCCACCTCACCACCATCGACCACTTCCTCACCACCGGCACCTGGCCCCCGTGAAAGGAAGGGCCCCTTCTTAACGCATCTGGTCGAGAGGGGTACCCCGCTAACACCGCCGCCGGGCGCCCGACCCCGCCGCGTCGGATGCCCGCCGCGTGGGGTGCCCGCCGGGTGGGGTGCCCGCCGGGTGGGGTGCCCGCCGGGTGGGGTGCCCGCCGGGCGTCGGGTGCCCGCTGCGTCGATGGGCGCCGGGGTCGGGGTACGAGGCGCGGCGGGTCAGGCTGGGGCGTCGTGGCGTACCGCCAGGCCCGGGTAGCGCAGCAGGTAGCCAGCGGGGTCGAGGGTCAGGTCGGCGGTGAAGGTGTCGCTGGTGAACCGGACCTGCCCGGCACCGAGCGCGGTGTAGACCTGCTCGGCCGGTACGACCAGCAGACTCGGCACCAGCACCCAGGCGACCGTGATGCGGTGCTCGGTCCCGGCCGGGGCGGCGGTCAGCCCCAGCCGGCGTACCGGCAGGGTGTTGAAGAGCGGGGAGCCGCCCAGGTCGACGTCGGACGCGTCGACCAACCCGTCCGGGTCGTCGGTACCGGGCAGGCCTGCGGTGGGCTGCCCGGCGGCGGTCAGCGCCCGGTCCAGGTCACCCTGCTCGGTGGTGGTCACCCGCCATCCGTCGGTGCCATGTTCCAGGTGTACGCCGCGCAGCCAGCCGGCCCCCTCGGCCTCCACCTCCAGCCGGCTGGTCGCCCAGTCCGGCCCGGTGACCAGGGTGTACCGGCAGGTGTACGGGATCGGGTCGACGGCGACCTGGGTACCCCGCGCGGTCAGACCCCGCTCGTCGGTGACCAGGGCGTGCTCCGCCCCGGTGGTGTCGATGCGGCTCCAGAACAGCGACTGTCCCATGAACCGGACGTTACCCGCCATTGCTCGCTGCCGGGCCGAGACTTCGGGGAGGCGGTGGTACCAGTGCGGACTGGACACCACCACCTCCCCGAGGCGGCGCTGAGGGTGCGGGTCGGTCAGTGGGTACGTGCGGGAGCCCGGCCGCCCTGGCCCCGGCGGTCGTCATGGCCGCGGCCGTCCGGCCGGAAACCGCTGCGGCGCTCGCCGCGCGGGTCACCCGTCCGGTCGCCCCGGTCGGCGAAGCGCTGCTCGCCCTGCGGCCGGTCGCCGAACCGGCGCTCGCCCGTGGGGCGGTCCCGGAAGCCTCGCTCACCACCGGGCCGGTCGCCGAAACGCTGCTCGCCCCGGGGGCGGTCACCGAAATCGCGTCCGCCGGCCGGGCGGTCCCGGAAACCCCGTCCGTCGGCCGGGCGGTCCCGGAAGCCGCGGTCACCGGCCGGGCGGTCGCCGAAGGAGCGATCGTCGCGGTCACCGAACCGCCGCGCCGGCCGGTCGCCGAAGCGCTGCTCACGCCGGTCACCGAAGCCGCGGTCGCCGGAGCCGCCCTCGCGCCGGTCACCGAAGCTCCGGTCACCGAAGCCCCGGTCGTCCCGGCCACCGAAGCGCTGCTCGCGCCGGTCACCGAAGCCGCGCTCGTCCCGGCTACCGAAACCGCGCTCGCCGCGGTCACCGAAGCGGCGCGGACCGGCCGACCGGCTGTCGTGGCGACGGGCCGGCGCGGGCTCCTCGCGGACCGGTACGCCACTGGGCTCGCGGGCACCGACCAGCTCGACCAGCGCGGTGTCACCGGCCCGTACCCGGGCTTCGGCCGGTGCCACGCCGGCCTTCTCCAGCATGGCGAGGGTGGTCCGGCGCTGCTTGGGCAGGACCAGGGTGGCCACCGCGCCCGACTCGCCGGCACGGGCGGTACGCCCGGCCCGGTGCAGGTAGTCCTTCGGGTCCTTCGGCGGGTCGACGTGCAGGACCAGGGTGACCCCGTCCACGTGGATGCCCCGGGCGGCCACGTCGGTGGCGACCAGCACGTTCATCCGGCCCTCACGGAACTCGGCGAGCGTGCGGGTACGCATCCGCTGGGTCTTGCCGCCGTGCAGTCCACCGGCGCGGACGCCGACCGCCGCGAACTGCTCCACCAGCCGGTCCACGCCCAACTGGGTACGGGCGAAGACCATGGTCCGGCCGTCCCGGGCCACGATCGACGCCGCCACCGCGAACTTGTCGTGTGGCGGGATCAGCAGCATGTGGTGGTCCATGGTGGACACGGCGGCGGTGGCCGGCGCGGTGGAGTGCGTGACCGGATCGGTCATGAACCGCTTGACCAGCGCGTCGACGTCACCGTCCAGGGTGGCCGAGAAGAGCAGCCGCTGGGCCCGCGCCGGGGTCTTCGCCAGCAGCTCGGTGACCTCGGGAAGGAAGCCCATGTCGGCCATCTGGTCGGCCTCGTCGAGCACGGTCACCTCGACGTCGTCCAGCCGGCAGACCCCTCGGGCGATCAGGTCACCGAGCCGACCCGGGGTGGCGACGATGATCTCCACGCCCCGACGCAGCGCGTCGATCTGGCGGTCGTACGGCACCCCCCCGACAGCGGTCTTGAGGAACACGCCTACCGACTTGCCGAGCGGTACCAGGGCGTCGTTCACCTGCATGGCGAGTTCCCGGGTGGGCACCAGGACCAGGGCCCGGGGGTGCAGCGGCCGGGCCCGGCCGCCGTCGGCGACCCGGGCCAGCAGGGGCAGGCCGAAGGCGAGGGTCTTGCCGGAGCCGGTCTGGCCCCGGCCGAGGACGTCGCGGCCGGCGAGGGCGTCCGGCACGGTGGCCCGCTGGATCTCGAAGGGCGTGTCGATGCCCTGGCGGGCCAACGCCCGGACCAGCGCCGGGGGCAGGCCCAGCGCGGCGAAGTCCGGCGCGGCCGTGACCGACACCTCGGCGTCGGCCGGCACGGCGCTGACCGGCACGGCGTCGCTCTGGTCGGCGCTCACCGGAACGGTGCTCACCGGAACGGTGCCGGGCTGGTCGGTACTGGCCGGAGTGGTCTCCGGCTGGTCGAGAGCGGTCGGGGACGTGCTGGGAACAGCAATGGTGGTCAAGAAGAGCCTTTCGAGCGGGGCGCATCTTCGCGATGGCCCCGTCGCAGCTCGAAGCGCCGCCGGATCGCCCGCAAGATCGCCCAGGGGCGCGGTCGTCCGCGCCGGGTCAGTGATCCCCACCAGTGTACGGGGAGCCGGCGAGGTCGCCACCGGCCGTACGGGGGTAGTGGGCGGACTCACCCGCGCGCCGGCCCCGTCAGCCCGCGGCGGCACCGCCCAGCAGGTTGTCCATCAGATCGCTGCCGATCAGTACCACCAGCACGCTGATCGCCACCAGCAGGGTCAGCGCGACGGCGAGCACGATCACCACCCGGGTGTTGCTGGACCGTTGGTTGGACGGCTCCGACCAGCCCTGCGCCAGGATGTGCCCGGTCAGCGAGCCGGAGTTCTCCACCGCCGGATTGCCCGGCGGTAACGAGACCGTGTTGAACCCCGGTCCGTCGGTGCCGCTGCCGTACACCGTGCTGGCCAGGTCCGGGCCGCCGTCGTACCGGCCGGTGGTGTTCGGGGGTGACCAGGTGGAACGGGGCTGGGCCGGCGTCACCGGCGGGGTGGAGACCGGTCGGTTCGGGTTCGCGGACCCGGTTGCGCTGGCGCGGGCGTACGCCGGGGAGGTGGCGGGCGGCGGCGGGAAGGGCGGCGCCGGCATCGGACCGGGCGGTGCCGGCGGCGGGGGGATCCGCGGACCGGGGGGTGGGACCGGCGGGCCGGGCGGCGTCGGCACCGGCGGGGACGGCGCCGGTGCGGGGGGTACGGGCCCGGGGCCGGGGGGTACCGGCGTCGGGACCGGCTCCGGCTCCGGCATGGGCGGGGTAGGTGGCCCGACCGGCTCCGGGGTGGGCTCGGGGGTCGGCGGCCCGACCGGCTCCGGCTCCGGGGTGGGGACGGGCTCGGGGGTGGGGGCGGGTTCGGGCGTGTGCGCGGGCCACGGACTGGGTGCCGGCTCGGGAGTCGAGGCCGGTGGCCGGGCCGGGTCGGCGGAGGCCTGCTCGGTGGAGGCCTGTTCGGCCGGCGCGTGGCCGGTCGGGGTCGACCGGTACACCTTCGGGCTGCTGGCCGGCGTGGCCGACGCGGCGACGGCGTCCGCGGCGTCGGCGGCCGAGATCCGGACCAGCCCGGGTACGGCGGCGCTGGCCCGCGCCGGTCCCGGCTCGGAGCCACCGGTGCGCTGGGCCGGCACCTGGGGTCCGGCCGGCCGGGTGCCCTGGGCCGGGTGGGGTGGCGGGATCGCTCCGGCGGAGGCCGGCGTGGTGCCGCTCGCCACCTGCGGGGCGTCGTCCGACGCGGGGGCGGCGGCCGGTTTCGGGGCTCCGCTGGCCGGCGGTCGTTCCTGCGTGGAGGACCTGGCCCGGTACATGGTGCCGCCGGTGGGGCGGGTCCACCCGGCGTCCTGCGGCGGTGCCGTCCGGTTGGCGACGCTTACCTGCGCCCGGCCGGTGCCGGCGGCGGGTGCCGCGGCCTCCGACGGGCCAGGCTCCCGTCCCGCCGGGTCGGGCGTGGGACCGGGGTCCGCCGTCTCCACCGGAACCTGCTGCTCGCCCATGCTCGTCCTCCGCGCCGACGCCCGCGCCCGGACCCGTGAGGTGAGGCCGGGAGTGCTTGGTGTCACGGTGCCATACTCCGGCCGCGCAGCACAGCCGGAGTGAGCCGTTCCGCCGGCCGGTCGCCGGAGTCGACGACCGCCGAGCCACCGCGCGATCGGGTACGCCATCTCGGGTGACAAGTGACCTTGACATGGACGCCCGCGTCAAGCAGTCTTGACTAGACAAGGTTGCTTGACACATTGGGCGGGCATGAGAAACGACCTTCGAGAGTTACGGCTGGCAGCCGGGCTGTCCCAGCGGGAGTTGGGCCAGGTGCTGAACGTCTCGCGGCAGACCGTCAACTCGATCGAGACCGGCCGTTACGACCCGTCACTTCCGCTGGCGATCGCCATCGCCCGGCACTTCCAGCGCACCGTGGAGGAGATCTTTCATGTCGACTGAGCGGCACGTATCCGAGACCCGGGAGCGGGGCGGCAGGCAGCCGGTCATCTTCCTCGGGCTTCTGCTGGTGATCCTGGCGGTGGTGGTGCCCACCGGTCTGTTGCTGCGCGAACACGGCCCCGGGAACATGGGCTCGGGCTTCCTGATGGGGGCGGCCGTCGGGCTGGTCGGCGTCGCGGTGGGGTTCTGGCGACTGACCAGGCGGCCGGACCGGGCGACCACCTTCGAGCGGGCCTGGACCCAGACCGGCGACGAACGGGACGACGCGGTGCTCACCCGCTCCCTGGCGGTCCTCGGCCTGCTCGCCGTCCCGCTCACCGGCGTCGCCGCGATCGCGATCGGGCTCGGCGCCCCGGTGGAGATGATGCTCGCCCTGCTGCTCCTGGCCCAGGCCGCGGTGGGGGCGACCGCCTTCACCGTGATCAACCGCCGTAGCTAGCGGCACCCCACCGCCGTAGCTGGCGGGGCCCCACCGCCGTGGCTGGCCCAGGGTCAGTCGGCCCGGCTGGTGCCCGGTGCCGGCGTCGGGGTCTCGGCAGCCGACTCGCCGCTGCCCTGCGGGGTGGGCGTGCTGCTGGCCGAGACCGACGGCGACGGCGACTCCGACTCGGTGGGCGTCGGCGTCGGGGCCGGCGTGGTCGGCGTGGTTGACGGCGACGGGGTCACCGGTGGCTTCGTGGTCGGCGGCGTGGTCGGCGTCGGCGTCGGCTTGGTGGTCGGCGTCGGGATCGGCTTCGGCGGCGTACTCGGCTCGGGGGTGGGCTTCGGCGCCGGCGGCTTCGGGGGCTTCGGCGCGGGCGGCACCGGTGCCGGCGTGGGCTTGCCGGGCACCGCGCCGATCACCCGGGTCGCCGCGTACAGCCGCGACCAGCCGACGGGGGAGATCTTCACCACGTCGCCGGTGGTGGGCGCGTGCACCATCCGGCCGTCGCCGATGTACATCCCCATGTGGTGGATCGACTGCCAGCTGCTGCCCGAGGCGAAGAAGACCAGGTCACCCGGGAGCAGGTCGCTGCGGCCCACCGTCCGGGAACGGGTGGCGTTGTACTGGTCCCGGGCCACCCGGGGAAGGTCGAAGTAGTCGGCGCCCTTCGACCGGTACGCGGCCCAGACCAGGCCGGAGCAGTCGAACGTGTCCGGCCCCTCGGCACCCCAGACGTACGGGTCGCCGCGCTGGGCCAGCGCGTACCGCACCGCCGCCATCGCCCGGGGGTGCGCGGTCGCTCCGTCGCCGCTGCCCGCGTTGACGTACTCGGTGCCGAGCCGCTGCTCGGCGGCGTCCTGCTGGCGCTCGATCTGGACCAGCTGGGCGGCGTTGTCCTTGCGCAGCTTGAGCAGCTGCGTCTCCTGGGTACGGCGTTGCTGCTCGACCGTGGCGAACTGGGTCTGCGCGCCCTTGGCCCGGGACTCGGCGGCGGTGAAGGCCTCCACGGCCACCCGCTCGCCGTTGCGGGCCCGGGTCAGCTCGCCACTGGTGGCCGTGCTGGCCCCGGTCACCTTGTCGCCGCGGGCGATCCGTTGGAGCTGGCCGAGCTCGTGCAGGTCCTGCCCGAACTCGCCGGACGGCAGCGCGGCGGCGGCCTTGAGGGTGTCCGCCGCGGCGACGTCGACCTTCCGCTGGGCCTCGGTGAGGGCCTGGCGGGCCAGCTCCAGGTTCTGCGTGGCGGTGGCCAGCTGGGACTGCGCCTCGGTCCGCTGCTGTTCGAGGGTGAGCAGTTGGTCACCGAGCAGCCCGAGCTGGGTCTG
The DNA here is from genome assembly GCF_900091615.1 of Micromonospora yangpuensis. Classification (NCBI taxonomy): domain Bacteria; kingdom Bacillati; phylum Actinomycetota; class Actinomycetes; order Micromonosporales; family Micromonosporaceae; genus Micromonospora; species Micromonospora yangpuensis. The sequence continues at coordinate 464,679 of NZ_FMIA01000002.1, forward strand.
GGCGGTGTTGATCTGCATCGCCAACGGGCCGGTGGCGAGGTTGACGACCGGCGTGGCCGGTGCGCCCGGGGCCCCCGGCAGGACCGGGGTGCCGGCGCCCGGCTGTCCGCCCGGCAGCTGCAGTCCGCCGGCGGCGACCGGGCGGGACCCGGAGTCGGGCACCGTGGTCGGCAGGGCCGGCTCGGCGTACGCCGGTGCGCTCAACACGGCTGCGGCGACGGCACCGAGTAGGGCAGCCCAGAGCCTCGGCCGCAGCACCGGCGAGATCACCGGGCTGCTCCGTCGCCGTCGTCGCCCGTGCCCGCTGTCGACCATTCCGCTCCTCGTCCCGCGCTGGTCGCGCCGGTGGGCGCGCCGATCGGGGGCGCTGCGGCCGGTGTGCGCAGCCAGTGTGTGTCGCCCCCCTAGTTTTCCTACCGCACCACGCTGCCGATGTCGATGCGTGCGGGGGTAACAGGATCCTGAGAGTGCGGTGAACTGCGTCGCTGATGGCCGACCGTACTGCCGGCTACTCGTCCGTTCGACGTAGGCTCGACCCGGACCGCAGTGGAAGGGACGTGGCTTTCGATGGACGCCGGACTCAAGCGTGAGCTCGAAGCGAAGGTGTACGCGGGCGAGCGGCTGACCCGCGAGGACGGGATCGCCCTCTACGACAGCGACGACCTCGCCTGGCTGGGACGGTTGGCCCACCACCGGCGCACCGAGCTCAACGGCGACCGGGTGATGTTCAACGTCAACCGGCACCTCAACCTGACCAACGTGTGCAGCGCGAGCTGCGCGTACTGCTCGTTCCAGCGCAAGCCGGGCGAGAAGGACGCGTACACGATGCGCATCGACGAGGCGGTCCGCAAGGCCAAGGAGATGGAGGACGAGCAGCTCACCGAGCTGCACATCGTCAACGGCCTGCACCCCACCCTGCCCTGGCGCTACTACCCCAAGGTGCTGCGGGAGCTGAAGGCCGCGCTGCCGAACGTCAAGCTCAAGTGCTTCACCGCGACCGAGGTGCAGTGGTTCGAGAAGATCAGCGGGCTGACCGCGGACGAGATCCTCGACGAGCTGATGGACGCCGGCCTGGAGTCGTTGACCGGCGGCGGCGCGGAGATCTTCGACTGGGAGGTCCGGCAGCACATCGTCGACCACGCCTGCCACTGGGAGGACTGGTCGCGGATCCACGCGCTGGCCCACGCCAAGGGGATGCAGACCCCGGCGACGATGCTCTACGGCCACATCGAGGAGCCCCGGCACCGGGTCGACCACGTGCTCCGGCTGCGTGAGCTGCAGGACGAGACCGGCGGCTTCGCGGTCTTCATCCCGCTGCGCTACCAGCACGACTTCGTCGACTCCGCGGACGGCAAGATCCGTAACCGGATCCAGGCCCGCACCACGATGGCCGCGCCGGCCGAGTCGCTGAAGACCTTCGCCGTCTCCCGGCTGCTCTTCGACAACGTCCCGCACCTGAAGAACTTCTGGGTGATGCACGGGCTGTCGGTGGCCCAGTTGTCGCTGAACTTCGGCGTCGACGACCTGGACGGCTCGGTGGTCGAATACAAGATCACCCACGACGCCGACTCGTACGGCACGCCGAACACCATGCACCGCGACGACCTGCTGCACCTGATCTGGGACGCCGGTTTCCGGCCGGTCGAGCGCAACACCCGCTACGAGGTGGTCCGGGAGTACGACCCCGCCCCGTCAATGGCCGAGCGCCGCGCCGAGCCGCAACAGGTCTGGGCCTGACCGCACCCGTACGCTGACCACGACATGAGTGAAGCTGGCGGGTTTCCCCGACGTGACGCCGACGGGCGCATCCTCACCCTGGGCGACCTGCTCGGGGTGAGCCTCGCCGGGGTGGTCATCGGGGTGCTGGCGCTGGTGCTGTTCGACGCCGCCTTCGCGTCCTTCGGCGCGGGCGACTTCGGCAGCGCCAACGGCTGGCTGGCGATCATCCTGCCGGCCTGGCTGTTCTGGGACGACTTCCGGGCCTGGGAGTTCGGCGCGGCCCGGGTGGTCGCGGCGCTGGTGGCCGCGGTGACCGGGGTGCTGGCCGGGCTGCTGGTGGCCGGGCTGGCCGCCGGGCTGCCCGCGTTGGCCTCCGGCGCGCTCGCGGCGGCGGCCTTCGCCGTGGCGTACGCGACCATCTGGTTCCCCGGCGTCCGCTGGCTGGCCCGCCGGACCGGTTGACCTTCGCGCCGGGCCCGCCCGGTTGACCTTCGCGCCGGGCCCGCCCGGTTGACCTTCGCGCCGGGCCTGCCCGGTGGACCTGGAAAGTGGGAGAGGGAGTGGCGACGTGAGCGCGGCGCTGAAGTACACACTGGGCCGGATCGGGCTGTTCGTCGTGGTGCTGGGGGCGCTCTGGCTGGTCGACATGAGCGTCTTCCTGCGGTTGCTGCTGGCGTTGGTCTTCTCCGCCGCGCTCTCCTTCTTCCTGCTCGGCAGCTGGCGCAACGAGATGGCCGAGGAGATGGCCGGCGCGGCGACCCGCCGCCGGACCGAGAAGGAGCGGCTCCGTTCCGCCCTGGCCGGCGAGGACCAGCCCGCCACTGAGGACCGACCCGGCGGAAACCGGCCCACCGAGGGGTACCGGCCCACCGCCGGGGACCGGCCCACCACTGGGGACCAGCCCGCCGACGAGCGGCCCGGCCCGTCCGGCGGGCGGGACTGACGTGCGGGTTCCGGTCGACGGGGGCAGGATACCGCCGGGATGATGACGTGCTCGGGATGAGAGCCGCAGCGAAGGACATTGATATGACCATGTGAGTGGGTGCCGAAGGTCGCCGCAGAACGCGGCGCGCCGCACCCGAGGAGGCTCGCATGATCCGTACCCCCCTCCGTCGCCGGCTGGCGTTGGCTGTGGTCACCGGCTTGGCCCTGGTGACCGCCGTCAGCGCACCGGTCGCCGCCCGGCCCGCCCCGGAACGCGCCGCCGAGCCGGCCGCCACCGGCTACCGGGTGCTCGGTCCGCGTACCGTCGCCGACCGCACCGCGGTCGCCGGCACCGGTGCTGCCATCGACTACGTCGAGCACGGCGTGCTGCACGTCTCGGCCACCCGGGCCGAGGCCGCCGCGATCACCCGGCTCGGCTTCCGGCTGGAGGCGGTCCCCGCGCCCCCGGTCCACGAGCACGACCACGCCACCGACGGGGTCGGCACCACGGCCTTCCCGCCGGCCGACAGCAACTACCACGACTACGCGGAGCTGACCGCCGTGGTGAACAAGGTCGTCGCGGACCACCCGAGCATCGCCCGCAAGATCAGCATCGGTCGGTCGTACGAGGGACGCGACCTGATGGCGGTGAAGATCTCCGACAACGTCGGCACCGACGAGAACGAGCCGGAGATCCTCTTCAACTCACAGCAGCACGCCCGCGAGCACCTCACCGTCGAGATGGCGATCTACCTGCTGAACCTCTTCACCGACTCGTACGGCACCGACTCCCGGGTGACCAACATCGTCAACACCCGGGAACTCTGGATCGTGCCGACGGTCAACCCCGACGGCAGCGAGTACGACATCGCCACCGGCTCGTACCGCTCCTGGCGCAAGAACCGGCAGCCGAACAGCGGTACGACGGCGGTCGGCACCGACCTGAACCGCAACTGGTCCTACCAGTGGGGCTGCTGCGGCGGCTCGTCGGGCGTGAAGTCGTCGGAGACCTACCGGGGCCCGTCGGCCTTCTCCGCACCGGAGACCACCGCGCTGCGCAACTTCGTCAACGGCCGGGTCGTCGGCGGGGTGCAGCAGATCAAGGCGAACATCGACTTCCACACCTACTCCCAGCTGGTGCTCTGGCCGTTCGGCTACACGTACAACAACACCGCCACCGGCATGACGGCCGACCAGTACAACACCTTCGCCACGCTCGGCCAGCAGATGGCGGCCACCAACGGCTACACCCCGCAGCAGTCCAGCGACCTGTACATCACCGACGGCGACAGCATCGACTGGATGTGGGGGCAGCACAAGATCTGGGCGTACACCTTCGAGATGTACCCCGGCTCGGCCTCCGGGGGCGGCTTCTACCCGCCCGACGAGGTGATCCCGGCGCAGACCTCCCGTAACAAGGAGGCGGTGCTGCTGCTCAGCGAGTACGCCGACTGCCCCTACCGCGCCATCAACAAACAATCCCAATACTGCTAACCCCTGGTAAGGAAGGGCCCCTTGTTAACGCTTTCTGTATAGGAAGGGGCCCTTCCAAACACCTGGGCCGGGCACCCGGCGGGCTTCGGCGGTGGTGTCCAGGTCACCCCGCGCCACCTGCGGGAAAGAGCATCCTGCGCAGGTGCGCTACGGTGCTACCGATCGTCCGCAGCGAAGCCGGTGCGAAACCGGCGCTGTCCCGCAACTGTGATGCCCCAGCCGCGGCGCCCGGCCCCTCCGGCCGGCGCCGTTCGGCGTGCCCGGCCGTCCGGCCGGGGTCGATCGGATCGGCCCACCGGCCGGACCGGTACGGGGATGAGCCAGGTCGCCTGCGGCGCGGTCGCGACACGCGCTCTCGAGGAAGGGCGCCTCGCCCATGGGCGGCCCCGGTCCCCTGTCGGCGAAGCACCAGACTCCTCGACCGACAGGAGGCACCAGCATGTCCAGACGTACCCCCAGGTTGTTCACCGCGGCGATCGCGGTGGCCGCGCTCGCGCTCGGCGGCTGCGCCCAGGGCGGCTCCGACGAGCCCGCCGCCGGCCCCACCCCGGGCGGCGCCGCCTACCCGGTGACGGTCGGCGAGCTGACCCTCGACAAGCGGCCCGAGCGGATCGTCTCGCTCTCGGCCACCGCCACCGAGATGCTCTTCGCCATCGGTGCGGGCAGCCAGGTCACCGCAGTCGACGACCAGTCGAACTTCCCGGCGGACGCCCCGAAGAGCGACCTGTCCGGCTTCCAGCCGAACGCCGAGGCGATCACCGCGAAGGACCCCGACCTGGTGGTCCTCTCCAACGACATGAACAAGATCGTCGACCAGCTGACCAAGCTGAAGATCCCGGTCTTCCTGGCCCCGGCGGCGACCACGCTTGACGACTCGTACCGGCAGATCACCGAGCTGGGCGCGCTCACCGGCAACGTCGACGCCGCCGCCGACCTGACCACCCGGATGCGCGACGAGATCACCAAACTGGTCGCGGACCTGCCGCAACGGGCGGAGAAGCTGACGTACTACCACGAGCTGGGGCCGGAGCTGTACAGCGCGACCAGCAAGACCTTCATCGGCTCGCTCTACGCCCAGGTCGGACTGACCAACATCGCCGACGCCGCGGACGCCGACGGCAAGCAGGGCGGCTACCCGCAGCTCTCCCAGGAGTCCATCATCAAGGCGGACCCGGACTTCGTCTTCCTCGCCGACACCAAGTGCTGCCAGCAGTCGGCGGAGACGGTCAAGGCGCGCAGCGGCTGGTCCGGCCTGACCGCGGTCAAGAACAACCAGGTAGTCGCCCTCGACGACGACATCGCCTCCCGGTGGGGTCCGCGCGTGGTCGACCTGCTCCGGTCGATCGTCGACGCGGTCGCCAAGGTGCCGGCGTGACCTGGTCCGCCGTCGGTTACCGCAGGTCGACCCGGCCTTGATCCGACCGCGAGCCGCCCGACCGGCGGTGCCGGCCGGTCCGGGCAAGTCGGCCGGTCCGGGTCCGTCGGCCGGTCCGGGCAAGTCGGCCGGTCCGGGTCCGTCGGCCGGCGCGGGCAGATCGGCGGGTCCGGGCCCGGCTGCGGGTTTGGGCAAAACGGCGGGGCCGGCCCGGTCGGCCGGTTCGGCCAGCGCGCCCGCCGGACTGCGGGCGCGCTGGCTGGTCGCCGGTATCGCCGCCGTCGGGCTCGCGCTCGTCGCCGGTGTCTCGTTCGGCCCGGTCAGCCTTCCGCCGGGCAGCGTCGCGGTCGAGCTGCTCAACCTCATTCCCGGGGTACGCCTGGAGAGCGGCCTGACCGAGCGCGAGATCGCCATCATCACCGAGCTACGGCTGCCCCGGGCCGTACTCGGTCTGCTCGTCGGTGGACTGCTCGCCCTGGCCGGCGGCTGCTACCAGGGTGTCTTCCGCAACCCGCTGGCCGACCCGTACCTGCTGGGGGTGGCGGCCGGGGCCGGCCTGGCGGTCACCGCGGCGATCGCCCTGCGCGGCGGCGGGGACGGGTCGGGCAGCATGCCGGTGACGATCCCGCTGGCCGCGTTCGTCGGCGCGCTCGGCGCGGTGCTGATGACCTACCTGCTGGGCGCGGCCGGCGACCGGGGCCGCTCCCCGGCGACGCTGATCCTGGCCGGGGTCGCCGTCTCCGCGTTCCTCTCCGCCGGGCAGACCTACCTGCTGCAACGCAACGCCGACAGCATTCAGCTGGTCTACTCCTGGCTGCTCGGGCGGCTGGCCACCGCCGGTTGGGCCGACGTCCGGTTGGTGCTGCCGTACTTCCTGGTCACCGTGGTCGTGGTGCTGCTGCACCGGCGGGAACTGGACGTGCTCTCCCTCGGCGACGACGAGGCCAGCAGCCTGGGCCTGCACCCGCAACGTTCCCGGTACCTGCTGGTCGCCGCCGCCTCGCTCGGCACCGCCGCGGCGGTCTCCGCCACCGGCCTGATCGGGTTCGTCGGGATCATCGTGCCGCACGCGGTACGGCTGCTCGCCGGCTCGAGCTACCGGGTGATCCTGCCGCTGTCCCTGCTCTTCGGGGGTGCCTTCCTGGCGCTGACCGACGTGATCGCCCGGACCGCCGCCGCCCCGGCCGAGGTACCGATCGGCGTGGTCACCGCACTGCTCGGCGGGCCGTTCTTCGTCCTGGTCCTGCGCACCACCCGCCGGATGCTCTCGTGACCCCGGATCCCGCCGGTCCCGCCGACCCCGCCGGCACTGTCGACCCCGCCGGCACTGTCGGCCCCGCCGACCCCGCCGGGGCGGCGGCCGTCGAGGTGCGGCGGTTGCGGGTGGAGTTGGGCGGGGTGCCGGTGCTGACCGGGGTCGACCTCACCGTCGCCCCCGGCGAGTGGGTCACCGTGATCGGCCCGAACGGCGCCGGCAAGTCGACCCTGCTGCGGGCCGTCGGCGGCCTGCTGCCCGCGCCGGACGCCATCTGGCTCTTCGGTACGCCGAGCGCCCGCCTGCGCCGTCGCGACCGGGCCCGGGTGGTGGCCACTGTCCCGCAGTCGCCGGTCGTGCCGCCCGGAATGGCGGTGCTGGACTACGTCCTGCTCGGGCGTACCCCGTACATCCCCCCGCTGGGGCGGGAGTCAGCGGCCGACCTGGCCGTGGTGCACGAGGTCCTCCGCCGGCTCGACCTGCTCGGCTTCGAACGTCGTGAGCTGGCCACCCTCTCCGGTGGGGAACGGCAGCGGGTCTTCCTGGCCCGGGCGCTGGCCCAGGGCGCCACCCTGCTGCTGCTCGACGAGCCGACCAGCGCGCTGGACATCGGCCACCAGCAGGAGGTGCTGGAGCTGGTCGACCAGCTCCGCCGGGAGCACGGGCTTACCGTGCTGGCCACCATGCACGACCTCTCGGTCGCCGGGGAGTACGCCGACCGGCTGGTGCTGCTCTCCGCCGGTCAGGTGGCCGCCGTCGGCCCGCCCCGGGAGGTGCTCACCGAAGACCTCCTGGGCACCCACTACCGGGCCACCGTCCGGGTGATCCAGGGCGAACACGGCCCCCTGGTAGTCCCCGTCCGCCCCCGCTGAGGTGTAAGGAAGGGCCCCCTGTTAACGCTTTCGGTAGAGAGGGGTTCCCTTCTCACGATCGGGTGTTAAGAAGGGGCCCTTCCTTACCGCTGGGGGTGCAGGGTGATGACGGAGAAGAGGGCGCCGTGGGGATCGCGGAGCGCGGCGATCCGGCCGACCGGGAGGTCCCAGGGTGGCACCAGGATCTCGCCGCCCAGCTCCACGGCCTGCTCGGCGGCGGCGTCGGTGTCGGTGACCGCGAAGTACACCGACCAGTACGCCGGCAGGTCGGCGGGGTAGCCGTCACCCAGCGGCGGCATCATCCCGGCGACGATCCGGCTGCCGCACCGCCAACCGGTGTAGGGGACCGGGTCCATCGGTTGCTCCTCCGGCTGCCAGCCGAAGACCAGCTCGTAGAAGGCCTTCGCCCCCTCGGGGTCGGGGGTGACCAACTCGGTCCAGCTCAACGCCCCGGGCACGTTGAACACCTCGGCTCCGCCCATCGCCATCGGCTGCCACACGCTGAACGCCGCGCCGGCCGGATCGGCGAAGACGGCCATCCGCCCCTGGTCGAAGATCTCCAACGGGGGTACCACGACCTGTCCGCCGGCTTTGGCGACCCGGGTGGCGACCAGGTCGGCGTCGTCCGTGGCCACGTACGTCGACCAGATCGGCACCTGGTCCGGGGTGGCCGGCGGGCCGACCCCGGCGGCGGCCTGCCCGTCCAGCAGGAACGTGGTGTAACCGCCCGCTTCGGGCTGGGGCGAGACCCGGCCGGTCCAGCCGAACAGCCCACCGTAGAACCGTTTGGCCTCCGCCAGGTCCGCGGTGGCCAGGTCGGCCCAGCAGGGGATGCCCGGTGCGACGGCGTTCACGCTGACCCCTCTCGGCCGGTGACGGCTCCCTGCCGGCATCGTGGCACCGCCGCGCCGGCCGGCGCAGCCGAACCGGCCAGAAGCCCCCGCACACCCGGCGCCGACAGATCCGCGCCGCGCCGCCTCGCGCCGCGCCGCCTCGCGCCGCCTCGCGCCGCGCTACCCCGCGTCACGCCGGACCGCCCGGACCAGACCGGACCGCCCGGGCCGGCCCGCCCCCGTTGCGTTCCGGGCCGGCCCAGGGGCTACCTCACCTCGGTGCCTGGTCAGGTGAACCGACGGCCCTCGTCCCGTCGGTACGCCCAACCGGCGAGCGCGGCCAGCACCGCGACCCAGACCGCGAGCATGCCGACCGAGAGCGGATCGGGGCGGAAGTCGCCGACCGACGCCCACATCAGTTCGACCGCGCCCCGGGTGGGCAGGTACGGGGCGATCACCTCGATGAAGCCGGGGGCCTGACCGGGTGCGGAGAGCAGCCCACCACCGAAGGCGAGCGGGAAGAACAGCACCTGGGCGACCACGATCGCCGCCTTGCTCGGCAGGGCGTACCCGATGGTCAGCCCCATCAGGGTGAACGGTACCGAGATCACCGCGACCGTGCCGGCGGCCAGCGCGAACCCGGGCAGGCTGATCCAGGCCTCGGTCAGGGTCGCCGCGATCAGCAAAACCGGGATCAGCGAGAAGTAGCTGAGCAGCAGCCCGGCCAGCACCCGACCGGCGAAGCGGGGCGCGGAGCCGACCGGCAGGGTCCGCAGGTACGGGTCCCAGGGCTGGGCGCGGTCCTCGGCGACGCCCACGCCGTACTGGAAGATGTTGGCGCTGAGCACGGAGAAGGTGACCATGGCGGCGGTGGCGAAGGTGGCGGGGGTGGGGTCGTCGCCGGCGAACGGCACCACGAAGAAGAGCATCGCGGCGGCCGGGAAGAACGCGCTGCCCACCACCGCGATCGGGATGCGGACGGTCTCCAACAGTTGGTAACGGGCATGGACCAGGGTGAGCTTCATGGTCAACGACTTCCGGTCGGTTGTTCGTCGGCGGTGATGGCGAGGAACGCCTTCTCCAGGCTGGTGGGGCGGACCTCCAGGTCCCGGAACGGCACCCCGCCGGTGACCAGGTCCCGGACCAGCCGGTCGGCGTCGGTGGTGAAGAGGTGGGTACGCCCCTCGGCCCGTTCGACCCGGGTCACGCCGGGCAGTTCCGGCAGGTCGTCGGCGGTCAGGCTGACCCGGCGTACGCCGACCACGTCGCGTACCGCCGCCACCGTGTCGTCGGCGAGCACCCGGCCCCGCCCGATGACCACGACCCGCCGGGCCAGCGCCTCCACCTCTTCGAGGTAGTGGCTGGTCAGCAGCACCGTGCCGCCGTCGGCGTGGAAGGCCCGGACGGCGTCCCAGAGGGTGTGCCGGGCCTCGACGTCCAGTCCGGTGGTCGGCTCGTCGAGCAGTACCAGCCGGGGTCGGCCGACGAAGGCCAACGCCACCGCCAGCCGGCGGCGCTGACCGCCGGAGAGCCCGCCGGTCTGCCGGCGTACCAGGTCGGTGAGGCCGAACCGGTCGAGCAGTTCGCCCCGGGGCACCGGGTCGGGGTAGTGGGCGGAGACGAAGTCGACGACCTCGCCGACCCGCAGCGTGCCGGGTAGGCCGGTCTCCTGCGGGGTGACCCCGACCGACCTGCGGTGGGCCGGGTCGCGGGGATCACCGCCGAAGAGCTGCACCCGGCCGGCGGTGGGTCGGCGCAGCCCGACGAGGAGGTTCATCAGGGTGCTCTTGCCGGCACCGTTCGGGCCGAGCAGCCCGACCAGTTCGCCGGCGGAGACGTCGAGGTCGACGGAGTCGAGGGCGAGCACGTCGCCGTACCGTCGGGTGGCCTGTTCGGCCCGGGCGAGGATCATGTGGTGTCCTTCCGGCCGGCGGTCCCGGCGGGGTCGGTGCGGACGGCGACGCCGGTCGGGCCGGCAACGTCGGCGGTCCCGGCGACACCGGTCGGGCCGGCAACGTCGGCGGTCCCGGCGGTACCGGTCGGGCCGGCAATGTCGGCGGTCCCGGCGGTATCGGCGGGGCCGCCCGGGGTGAGCAGGGCGCGGATGGCGTCGGTGTACTCCTCGAAGGCCAACCGGCCCCGCCGGGTCAGGGCGATCAGGGTGGCCGGGGTCCGGCCCCGGTAGGTCTTGGTGACCTCGACGTAGCCGGCGTCCTCCAGCTTGCGCAGGTGTACCGAGAGGTTGCCGGGGGTCATGGCGAGGATCTCCTGCAACCGGGGGAAGGCGATCAGGTCGCCCTGGCCGAGGGTGGCGAGGGTGGCGACCACCCGCAGCCGGGCCTGGGCGTGGATCACCGGGTCGAGTTCGGTCACCGGCGGTCCCGCTGGCGCAGCCAGCCGAGCAACCCGGCGAGGATCATCCCGCCACCGCCGGCGACCGCGACCACCAGCGCGTGCCAGCCGGGACCGGCGATCGAACCGAGCACGTTGAGCACGGTGATCCAGACGCCGAGCAGGAAGAGCCGGCGGTCCAGCCAGACCGCGCCACCGGCCATGTGCAGCACCCCGGTCAGGCCGACCGACAGGGCCGACCAGAGCAGCCCGGTCAGCTCCGGCGGAAGGCTGTCGGAGACCCGCCCGGCGACCGCGAAGACGGTGAGGAAGCCCAGGAACCAGGACCAGCCGTACCAGGTGCCGCGTCGGGCGGAGTCCCCGGTGACGTCCCCGTAGGCCCGTGCGCTGGCCACCCCGGAGACGATCCCGGCCGCGCCGAGCAGCACGAAGAGCACGGTCAGCGGCAGCCAGGTGGGCAGGTCGACCAGGACCCGTCCGTTCGGTGAGAAGCGCAGGAAGAAGAGGCCGAACCCGATCAGCCAGGCCAGGCCCCAGGGCCAGTAGTAGGCGCGGGGGTCGGGTTCGAGGCGGCGGGTGGCGGTGGCCTGCTGCTCACGGATCAGGCGCAGGGCGGCGGCCGGGTCAGCCGGCGGAAGCTCGTCTTCGACGTTCACGCAAAGAACTTTAAAACACAAAGTCAAGGGCCTGGGTGCCGGGCGCGGGGGTCGGGTCGGGGCGAGCGGTTCGGTGTTCAGCCCCCGGCGAGTGGGGTGGGCAGGGGCGCGGTGTGCAGCACGGTCAGCCGGGACACCGCCCGGGTCAGCACCACGTAGAGCCGGTGCAGGCCACGCGGCTCGGCGGCCACGATCGCGGCCGGCTCGACGACCACCACGTGGTCGTACTCCAGGCCCTTGACGTCCGTCGCGGCGACCACGGTGACCCGCTCGGCGGCCTCGACGTCGTCGGCGGTCGAGGTCGCGACCCCGGCGTCGGTCAGCGCCGCGCGGAGCCCGGCCACCGCGTCGTCGGCGGCGATCACCCCCACCGAGCCGTCGTGCCCGAGCGCCGCGCGCACCTCGGCCACCGTCGCCCCCGGAAGATCGGTCACGGTACGCACATCGAGCGCGCCGTCGCGGCGCAACGACTCGGCCGGGGGTACGTCGACGGCGAGCGCTGGCAGCAGCCGGTTGGCGAACTCCACCACCACGGCGGGTACCCGGAACCCGACGGTCAGCGGCACCACGGCCGCGTCCGGCTTGCCCAGGTGGGCCAGGGACTCCCGCCAGTCGGCGGCGGCCCACGGCGCGGTGCCCTGGGCCAGGTCACCGAGGAGGGTGACCGACCCGTGCTCGCTGCGGCGGGCGATGGCCCGACACTGCATCGGGGAGAGATCCTGCGCCTCGTCGACCACCACGTGCCCGAACCCGGCCGGCCGCTCCAACAACCCGGCGACCTCGTCGATCAGTACCGCGTCCGCCGCGCTCCACCGGGTCGCCTTCGGCGTCCGGCCGACCCGCCCGGACCGCAGCAGCTCCTGCTCGTCCGGGCTGAGCAGCCCGTCGGCGGCGCTGGCCAGCACGGCCGGGTCGGTACGCAGCAGGTGCCACAGCCCCTCGGCGGTCAGCGCCGGCCAGACCGCGTCCAGGAAGGCGGTGACCGGCGTGGCCCGCCCCATCCGGCGCAGCCAGGCGTCCCCGGGCGACTCGGCCCGCCGGGCCTCCGCCTGCCGTTGCAACAGCCCGACCACCCGGGCCCGGACCCGCTCCCGGCCGGTGGCGTACGGCAGCCCCTCGCGGCGGGTCTCCTCGACGATCCGGTGCAGCGGGTCCAGACCGATCCGCCACCGGAACGAACCGTCGGAGACCATCACCGGTTCGGTGGGCTCGGCGATGTGCCCGTCGACCGCCCGCCGCAGCACCTCGGCCAGCCGTACGTCATGTTTGAGCGCGGCGACCGCCGGGGCGTCCACGGCACGGACCGGAACCCGGGTCAGCAGCCCCTCGACGGTGGCCTGCGCGACCTCGACCTCACCGAGGGCGGGCAGCACCGCCGCGATGTAGGCCAGGAAGGCCCGGTTCGGCCCGACCACCAGCACCCCCGTGCGACGCAGCCGCTCCCGGTGCAGATAGAGCAGGTACGCGGCCCGGTGCAGCCCGACCGCCGTCTTGCCGGTGCCCGGCGCGCCCTGCACACAGATCGACACCGCCAGGTCGGCCCGGACCAGCTCGTCCTGCTCGGGCTGGATGGTGGCCACGATGTCCCGCATCGGACCCACCCGGGGGCGCTCGATCTCGGCGGTCAGGATCCGGCTGGCCGTACCCAACTCCTCACCCAGGGCCAGGTGCTCGTCCTCGAAGCTGGTCAGCTCGCCACCGTTGAACCCGAACCGCCGCCGGACCACGACCCCCTGCCGGTCGCGGACACTTGCCCGGTAGAACAACCGGGACAGCGGCGCCCGCCAGTCCAGCACCAGCGGCTCACCCCGCTCGTCGGCGACGTGCCGCCGACCGACGTGGTACACCTGCCCGCCGTGTTCTGCCGGCCCGCCGGGCTCTGCCGGCCCGCCGGGCTCTGCCGGCCCGCCGGGCTCTGCCGGCCCGCCGGGCTCTGCCGGGTCGAGGGTGAGGCGGCCGAAGAAAAGCGGCGCGTCCGGCCGGTCGGCCAGCTCGGTCACCCGCCGGGAGAGATGCCGCCCGAGCTGCTCTGCGGTGTACGCGTCCCCGGCGACCCGGTCACCGGTGGCGTACAGCGCCTCGGCGCGTTCCCGCATCCGCCGCAGGGCGGCCCGGGAGCGGGCCAGATGGGCCTGCTCGGCGGCCAGGTGCCGTTGTCCGGCGGCCGGCTGGTCTCGTCCGGCGGCCGGGTGGTCTCGTCCGGTGGCGAGGTGATCGGCGGGGCCGGTGGCGGCGACGTCTGCTGCGGGCACGGTGCACTCCGGGCGTATCGTCCTGTTTGCTCGCGTCTCCGGAGGCGGATGGCCGGCGTCCGGCGCGGGGACGTCCGCTTCGGTGCGTGTCACCTCGGCCGTCAAGCGAGCAACCATGCTAAGCCGGCCCGGGTCACCCCGCCACCGCATTACCGCCCCGTTGAGCCCGGTCAGGCGGCGAAGCGTTACCCGCCTGGGGTTCTCGTCGTTGCTTGTTAGTTCACTGGCCGTCGCGGGATGCGGGGTTGGCCACTCCGGGGGCCACCGGCGGGGGCGTATGACACCGGCGGGGCTACCGTCGGGGGATGGCTGAGCGCATCGCCCGCCCCCGGGTCGGACACATCCAGTTCCTGAACTGCCTGCCGATCTACTGGGGGCTGATGCGCTCCGGCGCGTTGATCGACGTCGACCTGCACAAGGACTCGCCCGACCGCCTCAGCGCCGCGCTGGTCGCCGGTGACCTGGACATCGGGCCGATCTCGCACGTCGAGTACCTGCGGCACGCCGACGAGCTGCTGCTCCTGCCGGACCTCGCGGTGGGCAGCGACGGGCCGGTGCTCTCGGTCAACATCGTCTCCACCCGGCCGCTGGCCGAGCTGGACGGCGGCAAGGTCGCCCTCGGCTCCACCTCACGGACCGGGGTGCTGCTGGCCCAACTGCTGCTCGGTGAGCGGTACGGCGTACGCCCGGAGTACTTCCGCTGCCCGCCCGACCTGACCCAGATGCTGCTGGAGGCCGACGCCGGGGTGCTGATCGGCGACGTGGCGCTGCGGGCGCACTACGAGGCACCCCGCCGGGGGTTGGAGGTCACCGACCTGGGGCAGGCCTGGCGGGAGTGGACCGGGCTGCCGATGGTCTTCGCCGTCTGGGCGGTACGCCGGGACTTCGCCGCCGCCCATCCCGGCCTGGTCAAGGAGGTGCACGAGGCGTTCCTGCGCTCGCGCGACCTCTGCCTGGCCGAGCTGGACCAGGTCGCCGAGGGCGCGGCCCGCTGGGAATCGTTCGACGCGGAGACCCTGGCGTCGTACTTCCGGGTGTTGGACTTCTCGCTCGGCGAGCGTCAGGTGGCCGGGTTGCGGGAGTTCGCGCGCCGGGCCGCGGCGTTGGGTGAGGCTCCGGCGCTGCCGCCGGACGGCCCGGCCTTCTTCACCGGCTGACGCAGTCGCACCCGCTGCCTTGCCTGCTCTGCTCACCCGCCCGGCTGCTGCTTACTGCGGATCCGGGGTGTGAGAGGGGTGCCCCGCTCTACCGAAAGCGTTAACAGGGGGCCCTTCCTTACACGCGGAGGAGGGCTTTGGTGATCTTTTCGCAGTTGTCCATGCCGTACTCGTAGCCCTTGCCGATGGGGTAGCGGACCATCACGCCCATGGTCCAGTCGTCGGCGATGGCCAGGCAGTTGACGTGGATCTCCTGCTCCCGGGTGCGGTCGACCCAGCCGTTCTTGATGGCGATCTGCTTGCGTTCGGCGGCCGGGAAGGCCTTGCGGATGCCGAAGTCGCCGGCGCCCCGGACCTGGCGCATCTCCTTGAGCAGCCAGTCGGTCCACTTCGGGCCGGCGGCGCGCCCGTCGGCGATGCAGGCGCCGAGCCGGGTGGTGTCGCGGGGGGAGAGGTTGGTCCGGCTCCAGCCCCGGTCGGCGGCCGGGCTGCTGTCGGTCATCTCGCAGCGGGAGACCATCCGCTTGATCGAGGCGGACCGGCCGACCTCGGTGTAGAACTGCTCGGCCCGGGTGTTGTCGCTGTCCCGGATGATCAGCGTGGCGTCGGCCAGCTTGCCGTCGCTCGGGGTGCGGTCGTCCTCGTCGGCCTGGCGGAGGTAGTCGGCCACGATCCAGGCCTTGATCAGCGACGCGGTGGTGCTGGTCTCGGACATGTTATCCGAGCCGGTGATCTTGCCGGTCCGGGTGTCCATGACGCTCCAGCTGTACCAGCCGTCGATGTCCAGGTCCACCTCGGTGCTGGTGAGGTCGAAGGGCAGCGGTGGTGGCGCCGGCGGACTGGGCTTGGCGGTGGGCCGGGAGCTGCGGTCGGTGGGGTTGCCGTCGCGGGTTGCCTGCCCGGGGGCGTCCCCCCAACGGGCGGCGGCGGTCGACTCCAGCGGCGAGCCGGGCAGCAGCCGGAGCGAGACCAGGACCAACCCGACAAGTACGGCGGCGATGGCGATCAGCCGCAGTGCGGAGTTGTCCCCACCGGTGCGGCGTCGGGCCCGTCTCCTGCTGGCCATCAGAGCTTGCCGACCTGGTGCTGCGGGACCTTGAGGGCAGCGCCTGGTTGCGGGGTGACCAGCTGACTGGCGACGGTGGCGCAGGTCTGGGCTCCGTAGTTGAGCCCTCGTTTCTGCGGGTAGCGCAGCAACACGGCAAGACTCCACTTCTCGGTGACGGCAAGACAGTTCACGTGCCAGTTGCCGTCATAGTTCAATGGCGTCCAACCGTTCTTCATGCTGACCGGGCCCTGGTCGAGGATCGAATCGGGTAGCCCGTCGATGATGCCCCACCGTCCGCCGCCCTCGCGCGCCTTCTGGTCCTTCGCGGCGGTGCTGCCGCGCACCTTCGCCATCTCCGCCAGCAGGAACTCGGTGTGCTTCGGCCCGGCGGCCGTGCCGTCGGCGAGGCAGTCGCCGAGGCGGACCGCGTCCCGCGCCGACATCTCGGTGAAGCTCCACCAGCCGACGTACCCGGGCACCTTGCCCGGCTTGGTGTCGGTGAGCTTGCAGGTCTGGACCATCCGTCGGATGGTGCCCGCTCCGCCGACCTCGTTGTAGAGCGTGTTGGCCGCGTCGTCGTTGCTGTCCCGGATCGCCTCGACGATGTGCCGGCGGAAGTTGGCCGGGACCGGCTTGTCACCGAGGTCTTTGAGGTAGGCGGCGGCGAACCACGCCTTGATCATCGACTCGGTGGAGCTGGTCGAGGCCTTGTTCTTCGCGCCGGCGATCTCTCCGGTCTCCCGGTCGAGCAGGGCCCAGGAGAAGAAGTCGCCCTTGAAGCTCACGGTGACCGGGCCGGCCGCCAGGGTCGGTGGCGGCGGTGCGGTGGGCTCGGGGGTGGCCACGCTCTGCGTGCCACCACCGCTGCCTTCGGTGTCGTCGTCACCGGCCAGTTTCGCGTACGCGGTCGGCACCAGCATGACGCCGCCGAGCAGGATCGCCGCGACGGCGAGCACCATGATCACGCGAGGTCGCATGAGTGGGTGAGCTCCAGATGTCAGGGGCCGGGGGGCCGGCCTGGTTGCCGAGTGGCGGGCGAGCCGCCGAGGCCGGGGGAGGGCCTGGTCGTCGGCGGCCTTCGATGGCCGCCCGGGGTGACCGGCAAAGTTTACGTCCGGGCGGCCCGGACGGCACGACCCGACACCGCTCGATGCGCCGACAAGCCGAGGAATCGGACCACTATGCGGCTGTTGAGAGGATTCATCTTGCTTTCGTGACCTAATTCATAGCTATTCCGAGCGAGCCTCACCGGGCGAATCGGGCGCGGCGTAACGGAAGGAGCATTCCGAAGTCTGTTACACCCTCTGGTGCTTCTCGTGCTGAGCTGTAACACTTGTCGGTATGTATGGCAACGACTTCTCCGGTCCTGAGGAAGCGCCCGGCGGCGGCCTGCTCGGCGAGGTCGAGGCGGCCGAGACGGCGCTGCGCGAGGCCGCCGCCCGCCAGCGGAGCAGCCCCGCAGCCGAGCCCGGCGTGGACCTCGCGGCCTACTTCACCGACGTGATCGCGGCGGACCAGAAGATCGAGCCACGGGACTGGATGCCGGAGGCGTACCGGCGGACGCTGATCCGCCAGATCGCCCAGCACGCCCACTCCGAGATCATCGGCATGCAGCCCGAGGGGAACTGGATCAGCCGCGCCCCCTCGCTCAAGCGCAAGGCGATCCTGCTGGCCAAGGTCCAGGACGAGGCCGGCCACGGGCTCTACCTGTACGCGGCGGCGGAGACCCTCGGCATCAGCCGGGACGAGCTGGTCGAGCTGCTTCTCGCCGGCCGGCAGAAGTACAGCTCGATCTTCAACTACCCCACCCTGACCTGGGCCGACGTCGGTGCGATCGGCTGGCTGGTGGACGGGGCGGCGATCGTCAACCAGGTCCCGCTCTGCCGCTGCTCCTACGGGCCGTACGCGCGGGCGATGATCCGGGTCTGCAAGGAGGAGTCGTTCCACCAGCGCCAGGGCTACGAGATCCTGCACACCCTCAGCCACGGCACCGAGGCGCAGCGGGCGATGGCCCAGGACGCGATCGACCGCTGGTGGTACCCGTCGCTGGCGATGTTCGGCCCGCCCGACGGCGACTCCACCCACTCCGAGCAGTCCATGGCCTGGAAGATCAAGCGGTTCTCCAACGACGAGCTGCGGCAGCGCTTCGTGGACATGTGCGTGCAGCAGGCCGAGATCCTCGGCGTCCGCATCCCCGACCCCGACCTGCGCTGGAACGACGAGCGGCAGGCGTACGACTTCACCCAGCCCGACTACGACGAGCTGCTGCGGGTGATCAAGGGCAACGGCCCCTGCAACCGGGAGCGGATCGCGCACCGTCGCCGCGCCCACGCCGACGGTGCCTGGGTCCGCGACGCCGCCACGGCGTACGCGGCCAAGCGGGCCGACCAGAAGGAGAAGGTGGCCGCATGACCGAGTCCTCGCCGCTCTGGGAGGTCTTCGTGCGGGCCCGGCGCGGGTTGTCGCACACCCACGTGGGCAGCCTGCACGCCCCCGACGCCGAGCTGGCCCTGCGCAACGCCCGCGACCTCTACACCCGCCGTCAGGAGGGGGTGTCGATCTGGGTGGTGCCGGCCGGCGCGATCACCGCCTCCAGCCCCGACGAGAAGGACGCCTTCTTCGACCCGGCCGCCGACAAGGTCTACCGGCACCCCACCTTCTACGAGGTACCGGACGGGGTGGCCCACCTGTGAGCGGCGACCTGTTCGAGTTCACCCTCCGGCTCGGCGACGACGCCCTCGTCGCCGCGCAGCGGCTGGCCGAGTGGACCACCCGCGCGCCGGAGATGGAGGAGGACGTCGCGCTTGCCAACATCGCCCTCGACCAGCTCGGCGCGGCCCGGTTGCTGCTGAGCTACGCCGGTGAGCTGGAGGGCGCCGGCCGGGACGAGGACGCGCTGGCGTACCTGCGCTCCGACCGGGAGTTCCGCAACTGCCTGCTGGTGGAGCTGCCCAACGGTGACTTCGCGGTCACCATGGCGAAGCTGTTCTTCCTCGCCGCCCACCAGCGGCTGCACTACGACTGGCTGGTCGCCTCGACCGACGAGCGGATCGCCGCGATCGCGGCCAAGGCCCGCAAGGAGTCGGCCTACCACCTCGACCACTCGTCGCTCTGGGTGAAGCGGCTCGGCGACGGCACCGAGGAGTCGCACCGGCGGATGCAGGCGGCGGTGGACGAGATCTGGCCGTACACGCACGAGCTGTTCGCCGCCGACGAGCTGACCGCCAGGCTGGACGCGCAGGGGGTGGGGGCCGCCCCGGCGACCCTGCGTGACCAGTGGCTGAGCACCGTCGAGCCGGTGCTCGCCGAGGCCACGCTCACCCGACCGGCGGACGGCTGGGCACCCGGCGGTGGCCGCGACGGACTGCACACCGAACACCTGTCGTACCTGTTGGCCGAGTTGCAGGTGCTGCACCGCGCACACCCGGGGGCCCGCTGGTGAGCCGCGCGGCAGCAGCCCCCAGCCGGAGGCGGCGGTGGTAGACCTGCGGGCGGCCGTGGCGGCGGTGGTGGACCCGGAGATCCGGGCGATCACCATCGACGAGCTGGGCATCCTGCGGGCGGTCGACGAGGAGCCGGGCACCGGCCGGGTCACCGTGACCATCACCCCCACCTACACCGGCTGCCCGGCGATGGACGTGATCCGGGCCGACATCCGCCGGGCGCTCGCCGCCGTCGGCCGCCCCGACGCCGAGGTGCGCACCGTCTACAGCCCACCGTGGAGCACCGACTGGATCTCGACGACCGGCCGGACGAAACTCGCCGCCGCCGGCATCGCCCCACCGGCCCCGGCCGGCTCATCGGCCCAGGCCGGCTCATCGGCCCAGGCCGGCTCATCGGCCCAGGCCGGCTCATCGGCCCAGGCCGGGCCATCGGCCCAGGCCGGCCCTCGGGGTCCGGTGCCGCTGACCCTGGCCGTACGCTGCCCGCGCTGCGGCTCGCCGGAGACCGAGCAGGTCAGCCGCTTCGGCTCCACCGCGTGCAAGGCCCTGTGGCGCTGCCGATCCTGCGCCGAACCCTTCGACCACCTGAAGGCGCTGTGACTGTCACCATCAACCGCCCGGTCCGTCGCCGGCCGGTCTTCCACCCGCTGCCCGTGGTCGCCGTCGACCGGCTCACCGCCGACGCCGTGTCGGTCACCTTCGCCGTGCCGCCGGAGCTACGGGAGACCTTCGCGTTCTCCGCCGGCCAACACCTGACGGTACGCCGGCCCGTTGCCCCCGACGACACAGCTGGAGTGGCTGGTGCCGTCGGTGCGGTCGGGGCCGACGGCGGTGCCGTTGGTGCGGCTGGTGCCGGCGACGGTGCCGTTGGTGCGGCTGGTGCCGGCGGCGACACCGCTGGCGCGGCGGGTGCGGGTGCGGACGTACGTCGGTCGTACTCGATCTGTTCGACCCCGGCGGAGCTGGCCGGGCACGGTCGGCTGCGGATCGGCGTGCGGGAGGTCCCCGGCGGGGCGTTCTCCGCGTTCGCCTGCGGGGTGCTGCGCAGCGGCGACACCGTCGAGGTGCTGCCCCCGCTGGGCCACTTCACCTCGGCGTTCACGCCGGACCGGGTGCGCCGCTACGGCGCGGTGGTCGCCGGCTCCGGCATCACCCCGGTGCTCGGCCTGGTCGGCACGGCCCTGGCCGTCGAGCCGGCCAGCACCTTCACCCTGGTGTACGGCAACCGCACGGCCAACAGCGTGATGTTCGCCGAGGAGCTGGCCGACCTGAAGGACCGCTACCCGACCCGGCTGCACCTGGTGCACGTGCTCTCCCGGGAGCTGGGCGAGTCGCCGCTACTCTCCGGCCGGATCGACGCCGAGCGGCTGACCCGGCTGCTGGACACGGTGGTCCCCGCCGAGGCGATCGAGGAGTGGTTCCTCTGCGGCCCGTACGGGCTGGTCGTGGACGCGCGGGCGGTGCTGGCCGCCCGGGGGGTGCCCGACGCGGCGGTGCACACCGAGCTGTTCCACGTCGACGCCCCGCCCGAGCCGGTCCGCCGTGCGAGCGAGGAGCCGACCGGGGGCGCGGAGGTGACGATCGTGCTGGACGGGCGCTCGTCCCGGTTCACCATGGGCGCCGGTGAGCGGGTGCTGGACGCCGCGCTGAAGGTCCGTGGCGAGTTGCCGTACGCCTGCAAGGGCGGGGTCTGCTCGACCTGCCGGGCGAAGGTGGTCGACGGCGCGGTGACGATGGCCCGCAACTACGCGCTGGAGCCGGACGAGGTGGCCGCCGGGTACGTCCTGACCTGCCAGTCCACCCCCACCACCGACACCCTCACCGTCGACTACGACGCCTGACCGCCCGGACCGCCCGGACCGCCCGGACCGCCCGACACGGAGCGTGTCCATATCGTTCCACTATGTTCCACAATGGAATCTATGCTGCTAATGTCGCCGACGATCGATCCAGGCTTCACAGTCGAAAGGAAGCCATGCGTAAACTGACGTCGGCGGTGCTCGCTGCCGCTATGACGATCGTCGCGATGCAGACCCTGGCCAGCGCCCCCGCCCAAGCGGCGGCCGCCCAGGAGTACGTCGCGCTCGGTGACTCCTACGCCTCCGGGGTGGGGGCGGCACCGTACGACTCGGCCAGCGGTGCCTGTCTGCGCAGCCCGAAGAGCTACCCGAAGGTGTGGGCGTCGTTCCACCCGGCGTACTCGGCGAAGGACGTGACCTGCAGCGGGGCCACCATCGCGGACGTGCGGAGCAAGCAGCTCTCCGCGCTGAGCAGCCGGACCACCCTGGTCAGCATCACCGTCGGGGGCAACGACGCCCAGTTCTCCCCGGTCGCCACGGCCTGCCTGACCGAGAGTGAGTCGTACTGCGAGGCGGCCACCATGTATGCCTCGTACTACGCCCGTAACCAGATGGTCGGCGAGCTGGCCGGCCTCTACACCGACATCAAGAAGCGGGCCCCGGGGGCCAAGGTGGTCGTCCTCGGCTACCCGAGGCTGCTCGCCCCGACGGGTTCCTGCGGGGCGATCAGCCCCAGCGCCGCCAAGCGCGCCTACATGAACGCCAACGCCGACGCGGTGGCCGAGGGCACCCGGGCGGCGGCCAGCCGGGCCGGCGTGACCTTCGTCGACATGCGGCCGGTCTTCGCCGGCCACGAGGCGTGCAGCGCCAAGCCGGCCATCAACGGCGTCAACCTGGCCCGCCTGACCGAGACCTTCCACCCCAACGCCACCGGGTACGAGTACTACGTCTACCTGCTGGCCGCCAACCGCACCTGATCCGCGTACCCCTCGACGGTAACCTCGGGGCCGCTCGACCGTCCGCCCCCGGACGGCCGGGCGGCCCCGTCCTCGTCGGGCTCCCGGCGCTGTCGAGCTGATGTCGCGGACGGCTCAGCGGCCGGCCAGCTCGGTGGGCCGGAGGCTGGCGGTCCAGTAGGTCAGGTCGGAGTGGTGCTCGGTCAGCACGACCGGCTCGCCGCAGGCCTCCTCGATCAGCTTGACCGCATCGTCCAGGTGCGCCGGGCAGCCGTCCCAGTCCTCGTCGCAGAAGAGCTGCAACCCGGCCTCACCCCGGTCGTCGCCGAGCGCCTGCGCTCCCTCGGGCGACACCAACACCACCGTGTACCGGCCAGCCTCCCGCTCGGCCTCGCTCGGCGGCTCCGGCTCGTCCCGCCCGCGCCGCCGGAACCGCTCGACCACCGACGGGATCGGACCGGGCGAGTCCGCCGGATCGTACGGCCGCAACCAGGCGGGCTGGGGAATCTGCATGGTGGCCTCCTTGATTCGAATGACTGAAAGCAACATTGCGATCCATGGTTGCGTGTTGCCGACTCGGAGTCAATACTCAACGCAACGACTCGTGTTCTCGATGTGACGGCGGGTCCTGGAGATCGGGAGGATCGGGATGGCCAAGACGAGTCAGCCCACGGTGGTCGGTCGAGGGCTCGGGGGTGAGCTGCGCGAACTCCGGACGGGACGGGGGCTGCCGCAACGCCGGGTGGCCATCCGGCTCGGCTGGCAGCCGTCCAAGTTGTCCCGGATCGAGAACGGGATCCAGGGCGTCTCGGCCGCCGACGTCGCCTCCCTGCTGGTGATCTACGGCATCACCGGTGACGAGCGCAAGCGGCTGCTCGGGATGGCCGAGCGGTCGGCCGAGACCGGTTGGTGGGAAACGATCGGGGGGCTCTCCGAGGAGTCGCGCACCCTGATCCGCCTGGAATCCGAGGCGACCAGCATCGTCAACTGGGAGCCGATGCTGGTGCCCGGGCTGTTGCAGACGCCGGACTACGCCCAGGCGGTGATGGTCGGGTGCGGGGTGCCGGCGGACGATTCGCAGGGTCGGGTGGCCGCCCGACTCGGTCGGCAGGCGATCCTGACCCGGCCCAACGCTGCGGCGTTGCGGGTGTTGCTCGACGAGATGGTGTTGCGCCGGGCGCTCGGTGGTCCCCAGGTGATGGCCCGGCAACTTCGGCACCTGATCGAGGCCGCCGAACGGCCGACGGTGACCCTGCGGGTGGTTCCGCTGGCGGTCGGCGGGCACACCGGCCTGGACGGGTCGTTCGCGCTCTTCGACTTTCCGCGCAACCGGTCGGTGGTCTTCATCGACCACAAGTTGACCGGGCTGTTCCTGGAGGAGGCCCCGCAGGTGGCGCACTTCCGGCGGGAGGCGGATAGGCTTAGCGAGGTGGCGCTCAGCCCCGTCGATTCGGTGGAACTCGTTGCGCGATACGCAACGGAGCACGAGCGAGAGTGAGCCTCGGATGATCAGCCCTGAGCTGTCCGGCGTTACCTGGCGTAAGTCGACCCGCAGCGGTTCCAACGCCAACTGTGTCGAGGTTGCCGAGACGGCACATGTGGTGGGGGTGCGGGATTCCAAGGATCGGTCGGGGCCGGTATTGGCCTTCGACCGGCCGGCCTGGTCGGCCTTCGTCGCTGGCCTGTCGACGCGTCCCTCGTCGTGGTGATCTGAATGACCATCCCCGGGTTGTCCGAGGCTTCCTGGCGCAAGTCGACCCGCAGTGGCTCCGACACCGACTGTGTCGAGGTTGCCGAGACGGCACATGTGGTGGGGGTGCGGGATTCCAAGGATCGGTCGGGGCCGGTGTTGGCCTTCGACCGGCTGGCCTGGTCGGCCTTCGTCGCTGGCCTGTCGGAGCGACTGCCCGGGTGACAGGTGCCGCCCCGGGCAGGCGGATGTCCAGGTGCAGCAGCTGATCGTCCCGGTCGATTGATGCCTTTTGCCCGTTGGGGCTGCCTTGATCGACTCGGTTGGGCTGATCTGGCTGGGTCGAACGCCCCCGGATACCGCCATTTCGGCCCAACCGAGTCGATCAACGCCGGAGACGGGTTCTGCCGCGGGCGATAGTCCCTCGGGCCCGGCCCCTCCGTACGGTGGTGGCGACGGTCAGGTGGCGGGCGTCCCGTCGAGCGTCTCTTTGGCCGGCGTCGTAACTTGCGTGGAAGGTCTTGGAGTCCGCGGCCCTCCCAGTCGCGCTCCGTCTTCCGAACCACCCGGCCCGTCGCCGACGTCCCGCAGTGAAGAATCGGAACAATCGCTCCAAGGCGGCTAATTTCCGCTCGGGACAACCACCCCGCCCCGCCGACCCCCCAACTCCCAAAGGCGCCGGGCCCTCCCCGTACCCGGTTGCGTGTAGATCTTGGACACTTACCGTCGTATTTGGACGGTAAGTGTCCAAGATTCACTTCGGAGCCCGCATTCGCAGTGAGGGGGCGGGTGAATCGCCGGGTTTCGGGGGTTTTCTGGCGCGGCAGAATCCGGCAGTGGGTCCGCTTGGGCCACCCGATTGGCCGTGGACGCGACCAGGTGAATATCTCTGGAACCGGGGGGCGGGTTTTTGGGGAGATTTGCGTGACCCTTCCCAGGAAGGGTCACGCAAAACTGAGGAGAAACCGAGACCGGGACCCATCGACCCACGCCGACGGGGACCCGCTCCGCTGAGTCGACCTGGTGGCGGCTGTTTCCTGGATCCGGTGGCCTCCCAGGCACCGCAGGCCACCGGATCCAGGATCGAGCGGGGTCGGGCCGGGCGGGGCCGGGACGGGCCGAGACGGGCCGGGACGGAGCGGGCCGGGCCGGGACGGAGCGGGACGGGCCGGGACGGAGCGGGACGGAGCGGCACGGTACGGGACGGAGCGGGCCGAGACGGGACGGGGCGGGGCGGGATCGAGCGGGGGCGGGACGGGGGCGTGGTGGGGGTGGGGGTGTCAGGGGAGGGCGAGTAGGGCGGCCATCTGGCGCATCTGGTGGTCGAAGTGCTGGTCGCGGGCCTCGATGACGTTGTTGAACTGGCCGAAGAGTTCGAAGCTGATGGTGCCGAAGCAGTGGATCCAGCCGGTCATGCCCCGGGCCAGCAGTGTCTCGGGGAGGTCGGCGAAGCTCTCGTCGCCGAGGCTGGCGAGGGTGTCGCGTACCGGGGTGAGGTCGGCCCGGACCGCCCCGGGCAACTCGTCGGGGTCGGGGGCGGTCAGGGTGCCGGCGGTGAAGCCGTCGACGAGGATCCGGATCAGGGTGACCGGGGTGCGGGCGGCCGCCACGACGGTGTCTGGCGGGGCGGCGTAGCCGGGGACCGGGCTGCCGAAGAGCAGGGCGTACTCGGCGGGGTGGGCCAGCGCCCAGTGGCGTACCGCATGGCAGGTGGCCAGCCAACGGCCGCGCAGGTCGGTGCGGTCGGTGACCTGGGCGTCGCCGGTCTCGGCGGCCTCGCCGACGGCGTGGTAGGCGTCGACGATCAGGGCGGTGAGCAGTTCGTCGCGGCTGGGGAAGTAGCGGTAGATCGCCGAGGAGACCATGCCCATCTCCCGGGCGACGGCGCGTAGCGACAGGTTCGCCCCCTCCGCGGCGAGGTGGCGGCGGGCGATCGCCTTGATTTCGTTGATCATCTCGGCGCGGGCCTTGGCCCGGATGCTGGCGGCAGGCATGCCGGTGAGTGTTGCACACATCCGAGAGCACTGCTCTTGACAAGGCCGGTGGTGATGAGTGAGCATTGGTCTCACAAGAGAGCGATGCTCTCGCTTCTGAGGGAGGAACCCCCATGGCTCTACACCTTGTCGTCGGCGCCGGACTGGTCGGCTCGACCACCGCGCGACAGCTCGCCGAGCGCGGCGAGCAGGTCCGGATCGTCAGCCGCTCCGGGCGGGGCCCGACCCACGAGCTGATCGAGCGGATCGCCGCCGACGCCACCGACGGCGGCCGGCTCGGCGACCTCGCCGAGGGCAGCGCCGCGATCTACAACTGCCTCAACCCGGCGTACGACCGCTGGCTCACCGACTGGCCGCCGATGGCCGCCGCGCTGCTCAGTGCCGCCGAGCGCTCCGGCGCGCCGCTGGTGATCGCCGGCTGCCTCTACGGGTACGGCGAGGTCACCGGCCCGATGACCGAGCAGAACCCGCTCGCCGCTACCCACCCCAAGCTGAAACTGCGCGCCGACATCTGGCGCGACGCCCTCGCCGCCCAGCGCGCCGGCCGGATCCGGGCCGTCACCGAGGTACGCGGCAGCGACTACCTCCAGGCGCAGTCGATCTTCAGCTTCTTCCTGGGCAAGCCGCTGCTGGCCGGGCGACGCGCCTTCGTCCCCGCCCCGCTCGACGTGCCGCACACCTGGACCTCGACCAACGACATGGCGGCCATGCTGGTCACCGCCGCCACCGACCAGCGGGCGTGGAACCGGGCCTGGCACACGCCGAGCGCGGCACCGGCGACCATCCGCGAACTCGCCACCCGCTTCACCGAGGTGGCCGGAGCGCCCGCGCCGAAGCTCACCAGCATCCCCGGCCCGGTCTTCCGCGCCGCCGGCCTCGTCGCCCCGGCGGTCCGCGAGTTCCAGACCACGGCGTACCAGTTCAACCGGCCCTTCGTGATGGACAGTACGGCGGCCACCACCACCTTCGGCCTGCGCCACCAGCCACTGGACGAGGCACTGCGCGAGGCGGTCGCTCGGCACCGGTCGGCTAGCTGATCAGCCTGGTTGATCGTCCGGGAGGCCGGAGCCCTGGCCGCGGGTGAGCGGTGGTGCGGCGGTCGGCCCGTTCCTCGCCAGGTGCATCTTCAACACGATCGCCATGACCAGGGCGGCGACGAACAGGTTGCAGCCGAGGTATCCCATCCCGGTGCAGGTAGTGATCACCGCCAGGCCGAACGCGACGGACACCGCCGTCCAGCCGACGCGGGGCGGGACGGACCTGGGGGCAGGTTGCCCTCCGGTGGTGTCGCGAGGCCGACGGCAGAGCGCGAGGACGACCGCTGCCACGACGACAGCCAAGATCGTCGGGGTGAGGATGAGGAGACCTTCGTCACCGAAGACGGTCCACGACCAGAGCGGGCCCTCGTTGCCGGAGAAACCCTGGTCGGCGACGGTGAGGTAGTCCCGCACGACGTAACTGATCAAGAATGCGGCGTTGCCGGTGGCCAGCAGGGCCAGCAGGGCCAGGATGCCGCTCGCCGTCGGATGGCGCTCGGATCGGCGGCTCGCCCAGCCGGTGAGGAACCAGCCGGACACCATCCCGAGCAGTGCGCCGGCCGCGAAGCCGACCGGCATCCCGGCCGGCTCGATCCGGCGTACGGAGACCTCGAACCAGCCGCCCGAGGTCGGCTCGGAGGAGTGGTGGTTGTTGTCGAAGGTCAGCACCCAGCCGTCCCTGGTGGCGGTCAGGGTCTCGCGCGTCGGCCGATCCACGTCGCCGGAGTAGGAGGTCGGGCCGAGCCGCCAACCGGCAGCGGCCAGCTTCTCGGACACCTCGGCGTCGTACGCGCGCAGGTCGGGTATCGCGGCGGGATGGTCGACCTGGTACCGGACCTGACTGAACTGTGCCTCGCCGTTGCCGTTGACGAAGACCCGGTCGTGCCGTTCCAGTGGCGGGAGCACGGCACCCGGCGTGACCAGCTCGGCGATGCCGGCCATCTCCGCCGCGGTCGGCAGTGGCCGGTCGGTCTCGCCGAAAAGGCGGGCGGTCAGCGACGCGGTGACGAATCCACAGAGGACGGCGACGGCGACGGCAACGGCGACCACCATCCGGTTTCCTGGTCGCCCCAGCCGGGCCCGGGGTGCGTGGCGGAGCACGTCGACGATCTCCCGGGCGGTCGGTCCGCGACGGCCCGCGTCCTGGGCGGCCATGAGCATCGTGTCGAGGAGTTCGGCCCGGCGGGGCCCCGCCGGGTAGGTCCGGGCGAGCAGCCGGAAACGCCGGTACGGCGCAGGTCGGCCCGGGCTCATCCGAACGTCGCCGTGGCCGGTCCGGCGGGTGGGCGCAGGGCGTCCAGCAGGCGGCTCGCGGCCTGGACGTTGCGGCTGAGCCGCTGCGTCTCGGCGGTCAGCGCGGTGCTCCCCTCGTCGGTCAGCCGGTAGTAGCGGCGTAGCCGCCCGTCGACCGCCTCCTCCCGGTCGACCTCGACCAGCCCTTCGGCGGCGAGCCGGTCCAGGGCGGCGTAGAGCGTCGCGGGAAGCAGCCGCGTCTCGCCGTCGGAGAGCTTCGTGACCTGCTGCATCACCCCGTATCCGTGTCGGGGTTGGTCCACCAGGGCGGTCAGGATCCAGAACGTGGGTTCGCGCATCGGACGTGTCACGCGGATGAATATACAAATGATCTGACTATCTGGCCAGCGCCGAGGGCGTACCCGGGAAGTGGGTTCGAGATTGCTCACAGGGTGGGCCGGGCCGAACCGGCGGCGGCGTACCCTCGCAGGTGTGACGAGGAGCCGGGAGATCGACGACATCCTGCAGCGCGGCGCGGACGGCGGGCGGATCACGCCCGAGGAGGCGCTGCTGCTGTACACCGAGGCACCGTTCCACGCCCTGGGCGAGGCCGCCGACGCGGTCCGGCGGCGGCGGTACCCGGACAACATCGTCACGTACCTGATCGATCGCAACATCAACTACACGAACGTCTGCGTGACGGCCTGCAAGTTCTGCGCCTTCTACCGGGCGCCGAAGCACGCCGAGGGGTGGACCCACCCGACCGAGGAGATCCTGCGTCGCTGCGGTGAGGCGGTCGAGCTGGGGGCCACCCAGGTCATGCTCCAGGGCGGGCACCACCCGGACTACGGCGTGGAGTACTACGAGGAGCTGTTCTCCTCGGTCAAGCAGGCGTACCCGCAGCTTGCCATCCACTCCATCGGGCCGAGCGAGATCCTGCACATGGCCAAGGTCTCGCAGGTGAGCCTGGACGAGGCGATCGCCCGGATCAAGGCCGCCGGGCTGGACTCGATCGCCGGAGCCGGTGCGGAGATGCTGCCCGAGCGTCCCCGAAAGGCGATCGCCCCGCTCAAGGAGTCCGGCGAGCGCTGGCTGGAGGTCATGGAGCTGGCCCACCGCCAGGGCCTGGAGTCCACCGCCACGATGATGATGGGCACCGGCGAGACCAACGCCGAACGGATCGAGCACCTGCGGATGATCCGCGACGTGCAGGACCGTACGGGCGGTTTCCGGGCGTTCATCCCGTGGACGTACCAGCCGGAGAACAACCACCTCAAGGGCCGTACCCAGGCGACCAGCCTGGAGTACCTGCGCCTGGTCGCGGTGGCCCGGCTCTTCTTCGAGACCGTGCCGCACCTGCAGGCGTCCTGGCTGACCACCGGCAAGGACGTCGGGCAGCTCGCCCTGCACATGGGGGTGGACGACCTGGGCTCGATCATGCTGGAGGAGAACGTCATCTCCTCGGCCGGCGCCCGGCACCGCTCCAACCTGCACGAGCTGATCGGCATGATCCGGTCGGCCGGGCGGATCCCGGCCCAGCGGGACACCCTCTACCACCGGCTGGCGGTGCACCACACCCCGGCGGAGGACCCGGTCGACGAGCGGGTGGTGTCGCACTTCTCCTCGATCGCCATGCCCGGTGGCGGGGCCGGCAGGTCGCTGCCGTTGGTCGAGGTGAACTGAGCCCACCGAGATCGGTGCATCACCATCCGTGCCTGTCCGGAACGGTTGGATGATCATCTTCCCGGGCAGTGGTTGGTTGCCGAAGGCCGCGATCTCGGTAGCCGTTCGGTGGACCGGATCGACGTGGTCGACGCAACAAGAGCCATCAATCCGGACAATCCTTAAGTGACCCTTAGCCGGGCAGGTGGTGAAGGGCGAACGTACGGGGTGGCGGGGCTGATCGTGGCCCGATAGCGTGCCCGCTCGTACGTTCCTCTTACCCCACGGGGGGGCACTTTCCATGATCTTCCGTAACCGTCCGTTGGCCCGGTTCGGCGCTGCCGCGCTGCTCGCCTCCGGCGTGTTCACCGGGCTCGGCGCGCCCGCGTACGCCTCGGGCACCGAGACCGACCTCGCGATCGACGTGGTCGGCACCCGGGTGGCCAGCGGCACCGAGGGCAAGCTCGCCTTCGCCAAGGTCACCAACAAGGGCAAGAACACCCCCAGCGAGCTCGCCATCCGGATGGACGTGTCGAAGGTCGACTTCGACAAGGTCTTCGCTCTGCCGCTGACCGACGGCGAGTGCGAGATCGAGGGGGAGGGCGAGCAGCCGACCCTCTGGACCTGTGGCGTGGACAAGGAGGTCCTGCCCGGCCCCGGCGAGACCATCGAGGTGCCGATCGGCCTGCTCAAGGTGGCCGACCTGAAGGGCGCGTACCGCGCGCCGATCAAGGTCACGCTGATCTCCGCCGACGACACCGACAAGTCGAACAACAGCAAGTCGGCGCAGGTCGAGTTCACCACCGAGAGCGGCCCCGACCTGACCGTGCTGGCCCCCGACGTCAAGAACGCCGTCACGGTCAAGAACGGCCAGATCGAGATCGGTGGTGACCTGCACGCCGGGGACACCGCCATGCTGGTCTTCATGGCCATCAACCAGGGCGACGCCCCGGCGGCCGGCCTGAAGGTCGAGGTGAAGCTGCCCAAGGGCGTCACCTTCACCGACACCGAGAAGGACTGCGAGTACAACCCGGCCAACACCCTGGCCAGCTGCACCTACGACAACCTCCCGCTGGTGCCGATCCAGGAAGACGACGGCGAGGACGACAAGGTCTTCTCCGGCGGAAGCTTCTACCACCTGCTCTCCGTCGACGCCGACGTCAAGGCCGGCGCGCTCACCGGCGGCGTGGTCACCGTCGACCCGATCCTGCCGACCAGGGCGCTGTCCCGCAGCGCACTGCAGGTCCGGTCGCTGCCGGCCAACGTCACCGGGATCGACGGCGGCGACATCGACGCCAGCGACAACTCCGACGGGTACGCCGTCGTGGTGGCCGCCAAGGGTGGCTCCGGCGGTGGCGGCAAGGACGACGACCAGGGCGGCCTGCCCGTCACCGGCCCGCAGGCCGGCATGATCGGCGGCATCGGCGCGGCGGTACTGCTCGCCGGCGGGGCGATGTTCCTGGTCGCCCGCCGCCGTCGGGTGGTCCTGGTGGCACCGGCCGACGAGAAGACCAACAACTGAGGTACGTCCTCCATCGGCCCGCGCGGGCCGTTCACATAACGCACGGCAGGGCGGGCGGGATGGGCAACCATCCCGCCCGCCCTGTGTCGTAAGGAAGGGCCCCCTGTTAACGCTTTCTGTATAGCGGGGTTCCCCTCTCACCAGCGCGCCGCCCGGCGCGAGCCGACGCGGCCCGGATGTCGGCGGCCCGGCCTGGTCCGCGCCCGGCTTGGCGGCTGAGTGGCGCGGCGGGCCGGTGGTTCGGTGGCGCGGTGGTCGGACGGTACGGTCGCGTGGGCCGGTGGTCCGGTGGGCGTGGACCCAGCGGTGGGGGGCGGGTGGTGGGCTGGCAGAGTGGAGGGGTGAGTCGTATGCCGCAGGGTCAGCGTGCCCACCTGGACAAGCAGCCGCACGAGGTCGCCGCGATGTTCGACGGGGTGGCCGCCCGGTACGACCTGACCAACACCGTGCTCTCCTTCGGGCAGGACCGCTTCTGGCGTCGCGCCACCCGGGCCGCCCTCGGGTTGCGCCCCGGTGAGCGGGTGCTGGACGTGGGCGCCGGCACCGGCGTCTCCACGGAGGAGTTGGCGCAGTCCGGGGCGTACCCGGTCGGGGTTGATCTTTCGCTCGGGATGTTGGCGGCCGGGCGGCGGACCCGGCCGGCGCTGCCGTTGTTGGCCGGGGACGCGCTGCGGTTGCCCTTCGCCGACGCCAGCTTCGACGCGGTGACCATCTCGTTCGCGCTGCGCAACGTTACCGACACGGATGCCGCGCTGCGGGAGTTGGCCCGGGTGACCCGGCCCGGTGGCCGGCTGGTGGTCTGCGAGTTCAGTACCCCGGTCAATGCGGCGTTCCGCACGGTCTACCTGTCGTACCTGATGCGTTCCCTGCCGGCGGTGGCGCGGGCGGTGGCCAGCAACCCGGACGCCTACGTCTACCTGGCCGAGTCGATCCGGGCCTGGCCGGACCAGGCCGGGCTGGCCGCGAAGGTCGCCGATGCCGGTTGGCAGCGGGTGGCCTGGCGGAACCTGACCGGTGGCGTGGTCGCCCTGCACCGGGCCACCCGCCTCTGACCGGGCCACCCGCCCCTGACCGGGGCGCGACGGCGGTGGGCGGGGACGACCGGGTCGCAGGTGGACGATCTAAGAAACCGATTTCATGATCCGGTACCGGCGGACCGGGCGGGCGGGACGGGGCGGCGGGACGACGGTGCGTGCCGTACCGCGACGGGACGGGGGCCGGTGGAGCTTTCCCTTACCTCCAGTCGGGTGGGCAGGACCACCCGCTGTGGTTCGAGGGTCGGCTCAGCCCGCCGCCTGAGCAGCAACTCCGCCGCGGCCCGGCCGACCTCGTAGGCCGGTTGGTGGACGGTGGTCAGGGCCGGCTGGACGAGGTGGGACCAGAAGGCGTCGCCGAAGCTGACCAGCCCGACGTCGGGCGGGCTGATGCCACGTTCGTGCATCGCCTCCAGCGCGCCGGCGGCCATCAGGTTGTTGGTGACCAGCACCGCGTCCGGCGGGTCGCGCAGGTCGAGCAGCTCGACCATGGCCTGGTGGCCGCCGCGGACCCGGAAGTCGGCGTACCGCACGAGCGGGCGGCGGCGGGGCGGGTCGTTCTCGCGGCAGGCCCGCAGGAAGCCCCGGAGCCGTTCCACCGCAGCCCAGGAGACCCGGGGGCCGGTGATGCAGGCGATCCGACGGTACCCCTGGCCGAGCAGGTGGCGGGTGGCCTCGTACGCGCCCTCCTCCTCGGCGGCGCCTACCGAGTCGATTGTCGACGACTCGGGGGAGCGGTCGATCGCCACCACCGGCACGTCGCGGTCGAGCAGCACGCCGAGGTCGGTCTCGGTGAGCGAGGCCGGTGAGATGACCACGCCGGCCATGTGCTCGGCGACGGCCACCTCCAGGTAGTCGGCTTCCTTCTGCGGGTCGTCGTCGGCGTTGCAGAGCACCACGGAGAGGTTGCCGCTGCGGGCCACGTCCTCGACGCCCCGGGCCAGCGCGGTGAAGAACGGGTTCTCGATGTCCGCGATGATCAGGGCGAGCACCTCGCTGCTGCGGCGGCGCAGACCCCGGGCGACCCGGTTGGGGCGGAAGCCGAGGTCCGCGCAGGCGGCCAGCACCCGGGCGACGCGTTCCGGGGAGACCCGAGCCCCGTTGAGCACCCGCGAGACGGTGGCCGGTGAGACCTCCGCGGCCTTGGCCACGTCGTAGATGTTCGGCATCGCTCGCCTTTCCGGACCTGGTCAGCCGGTTGGCCGGGATCCGCCGCAGGGTCTTGACACGTGATTGTGGGCCGTCGTTAACTTCCTGAAACCCGCGTGAAATCGATTTCAGATCTAACCACAGCCCGGTTCCAGGAGGAAACCCTATGGCCACCACCTCCCTGACCCCGTACCGCAGGGGCCGGCGACCCGACGCCGCCGAGGTCCGGGGCGGCCGACGGTGAGTCCGACATCCACCGTCGAGCCGCCGGCCCGGCTCGACCGACCGCCGACCCCGCCGGCGGGTCCGGCCGCCGGGGGGACGGTACGCCGCCGTCGGCTCGGGCGGATCGCCCTGTACCTGCCCGCGCTGGTCCTGGTCGCCCTGGTCTCGGTGGTACCGATCGGCTACGCGTTGCAGATCAGCCTGTACCGCACCCGTGGGCTGCGGATGGTCGAGTTCGTCGGCTGGGACAACTTCGCCACCGTGCTGGGCCCGGAGGGCTGGGCCGACATCGGGCGGACCTTCGCCTACGTGATCGTCTCGCTGCTGCTGGCCGTGCCGCTCGGCCTTGGCCTGGCGGTGCTGCTGAACAAGCCGATCCGGTACGTGCGGGTGTTCCGGGTGGTCATCCTGCTGCCCTGGGTGGTGTCCCAGACGGTCGCCGCACTGCTGTGGAAGTGGCTGCTCAACGGCCAGTACGGCCCGTTGCAGGGACTCTTCGGCGGCAGCGAGCCACTGGCCTCGCCGACCGGGTCGATGGCGGCGCTGATCATCGTCAACGTCTGGTTGAGCTACCCCCTGGCCACCATCCTCTGCCTGGCGGCGTTGCAGACCGTGCCGCAGGAGCAGATCGAGGCGTCCCGGGTCGACGGCTGCACCCCCCGGCAGTCGTTCTTCCGGATCGTGGTGCCGACCATCCGGTCCACCCTGCTGATCCTCGTGATCATGTTGACCCTGCTCTATTTCAACATGGTCACCCTGGTCTACACGCTCACCGGCGGCGGGCCCTTCTCCGGGACCCAGGTGCTGAGTCTCCAGGCGTTCCTCCAGTCCTTCCAGTTCTTCAAGATCGGCATCGGGGCCGCGTACAGCGTCGTGCTCTTCGTGCTGAACATCGTCTTCGGCGTGGCGTACATCCGGGTCCTCAAGGGGAGCAACGATGGCTGACACCCTGACCGGCCGCACGGCCGGAACCACCGGCGGCCCGGTTGCCACCGGCGCGTCCGGCGGGCGGCGGCCGGCCGATCCGGTGAAGCGACCCAGCGCACCCCGGCAGGCGGGCATCTACCTGGGGCTGGTCGCCGCCTCGCTGTTCGCGGTCTTCCCGTTGCTATGGGGGCTGAGCACCTCGCTCAAACCGGAGTCGACAGTGCTCTCCACGCCGGTGCGCTGGATCCCGGAGACGCTCACCCTGGAGAACTACCGGGTGGTGCTCTTCGACTCGCAGATCCCGCTCAACCTGCTCAGCAGCGTGCTGGTAAGCGTCACCACGGTCGGCGTCACCCTGCTGATCGCGGTGCCGGCGGCGTACTCGGCGGCCCGCTTCCGGTTCCGGGGCAAGGCCGGACTGCTCTTCTTCATCCTGATGACCTCGATGGTGCCGGGGATCGCGATCCTGGTGCCGCTCTACTACCTGGCGGTGCGGTTCGGCCTCTACGACACGTACCTGGTAATGATCATTATCTACTCGGCCTGGCAGGTGCCGACAATCGTCTGGATCCTGCGCGGCTTCTTCGAGTCCATTCCGGTGGATATCGAGGAGGCCGGCCGGGTCGACGGGACCAGCGCCTTCGGTGCCTTCTTCCGGTTGGTCCTGCCGCTGGCCAAGCCCGGTCTGGGCGCGGCGGCGATCATCACCTTCGTCTACGTCTGGAACGACTACCTGATCGCCAGCACCTTCGTCAGCGATCCGGACCTGCGACTGATCTCGGTCGGCCTCTACACCTACCTCACCCAGTACGGCACGGTCTGGGGCCAGTTGACCGCCGCGGTCATGGTCACCCTGCTGCCGATGGTCATCGCCTTCGTCCTCTTCGAACGTCGTCTGGTCGCCGGTCTCTCCGCCGGTGCCAGCAAGGGCTGAATCCCCCCCACCACCCCCACCACCCCCTGGAGATCACCATGACCATTCGTCTCGACCGGCGTCGGCTGCTGATGCTCGGCGTCGCCTCGCTCACCGTTGCCGGCACCAACGCCCTGGCCGGCTGCGGTTCCTCGGACGCCGCCGGCGACGGGCCGGCGGAGCTCAACCTCTGGACCTTCCTCGACCCGACCGGCACCGACCCCCGGGGCAAGGCGCTGAAGGAGATCGTCGACGGCTTCAACAGCAGCCAGAGCGCCGCCCGGGTCACCGTCACCAGCATGAACTACGCCAAGATCGACGGTGAGGTGATCCGCGCGGCGAACACCGGTGGCGGCCCCGACATCGTCAACGTCTACACCCCGCAGCTGGCCCAGCACGTCGAGGGCGGCAGCATCCAGCCGATCGACGAGTACGCCACCGACTGGCTGGCCGAGACCGGCTCCGACTACCTGTTCCCGATCGACAGCGCCAAGGTCGACGGCAAGCTGATGGCCCTGCCCTGGGAGTCGCGGGTCTGGCTGTTCTGGTACCGCAAGGACCTCCTGGACAAGTACGGCATCACCCCGCCGACCACCCTCGACGAGGCGGTCACCGCCGGGGCCGCCATCCGCAAGGCCTCCGGCAACAAGGTCACCGGCTTCGCCGTCGGCCTCTCCGAGCAGTCCCTCGGCGCGGACTTCATGGAGAAGTTCGACCCGTTCACCGCCGCCCTCGGTGGCACGGTCATCGGCCCCGACGGCAAGGCGGCCTTCGCCAGCGAGGCCGGCGCGCAGGCGCTGGAGCTGATCAAGAAGTTCGCCGACGCCGGGGCGATGGGCCGGGAGGTGCTCACCATGGGCGCCGACGAGGTGGTCAACGGGGTCAAGGCCGGCACCGTGGCGATGGCCATCGAGGGCAGCTTCCGGGTCGCCTCCACCCGGGCCGCCGACGGTGTCGGCGAGAACCTGGTCACCATGCCCGCCCCGGGTACGACGGCCGGCAGCCGGCTGCCCACCGCGGTGGCCGGGCAGACCCTCGCCATGGGAGCCAACACCGAGCACCCCGAGCAGGTGTGGGACTTCATGAAGTACTACCTCAGCGGCGAGTCGCAGGCGAAGTTCGCCGCCGCCGGGGTGCTGCCGGTGCTCGGCAGCGTCTACGACGCCCCGGCGGTCACCTCGGCCGCCAACGCCGACGAGCTGCTCCAGTGGCGGGACTACCTGGCCGCCGACGGCAAGGTGTCGCGCTACCCGTCGGACTACAGCGAACTCAGCACCAACCTGGTCAAGTCCGCCCAGAAGATGATCTTCGACGGGCTGGCCGTCCCGGCTGGGCTGAGCGACGTCCAGAACCAGTACAACCAGAACAGGAAGTGAGTCCGTGGCCTTCCCCACGCCCCAACCCGAACCGAACCGCTGCTACGACGTCATCGTCGTGGGTGGTGGCCCCTCGGGGTTCATCGCCGCCATCGCGGCGGCCCGTCAGGGAGCCCGCACCCTCCTGGTCGAGAAGTACGGCTTCCTCGGCGGCATGGCCACCAGCGCGGCCCTCGGCCCGATCTCCCCCTTCCACTTCGGCGACGAGCAGGTCATCCAGGGCATCCCGCAGGAGTTCGTGGACCGGATGGTGTCGCTCGGCGGCAGCACCGGACACCTGCGCACCACCAACCCCCACGGCAGTGGCGCGTACCTGTGCTTCTACGACCGGGAGACGTACAAGTGGGCGGCGCTGACCCTCGCCCTGGAGGCCGGGGTCACCCCGCTGTTCCACTCCTTCGTCAGCGGGGCGACCGTGGACGGCGA
This sequence comes from Micromonospora yangpuensis, assembly GCF_900091615.1. Classification (NCBI taxonomy): domain Bacteria; kingdom Bacillati; phylum Actinomycetota; class Actinomycetes; order Micromonosporales; family Micromonosporaceae; genus Micromonospora; species Micromonospora yangpuensis. Next base: position 502,002 of record NZ_FMIA01000002.1, read on the forward strand.
CACCCTCACCGGGATCCGGGTGACCAACAAGTCCGGCACCCTGGCGTACCGGGCCAAGGTCGTGGTCGACGCCACCGGCGACGGTGACGTCGCCGCCCTGGCTGGGGCGGAGTTCGTGCTGGGACGCGGCGGCGACGACCGGGCCGCCCAGCCCAGCACCATGATGTTCGACATGGCCGGGGTGGACACCCGGGCGGTGAAGGAGTACATGGACACCCACCCGGAGGAGTTCGAGTGGGCCTCGGAGCTGGTGGCGGTCCGGCCCTACGCGGCCCACCTGCCCCAGCGGCACTTCGTCGGGCAGGGGTTGAAGTCCCTGGTCCAGCGCGGTTTGGACAGTGGTGAGCTGTACCTCGGCCGGGACAGCGTGCTCTTCCTGACCACCACCCATCCCGGGGTGCTGCACTTCAACAGCACCCGGATCCAGGGCATCGACGGCACCGACGCGGACAGCCTGACCCGGGGCGAGGTGGACGGCCGCCGCCAGGTGATGTCGCTGTCGGAGTACCTGGTCCGGCACATGCCGGGCTTCGCCGACGCCCGCCTCATCGCGACCGGCACCCAGATCGGCATCCGGGAGAGCCGGCACATCCTGGGTGAGCACGTGCTCACCGGCGAGGAGGTGGTCCGGGGCACGAAGGTGGCCGACGTGGTTTCCCGGGGCTACTTCCCGATCGACATCCACAACCTCAAGGGCAAGCAGGGGTACGGCGACGACCCCGACGTGGGCACCTGGGGGGACCTGGACGACTCGTACGACATCCCGTACCGCTGCCTGGTGCCGCGCCGGCTGGACGGCCTGGTCATCGCGGGACGGACCATCTCCGCCACGCACGAGGCGCACGGCTCGTTCCGGACCCAGGGCGGCGTGATGGGCATCGGCCAGGCGGCCGGTACGGCGGCGGCGGTGGCCGCCCTCGACGGGGTGCAGCCGCGCAAGGTCGACGTGCCCCGGCTCCAGGCGGCCCTGACGGCCCAGGGTGCCTCCCTGTGCCGGGACCCGGAGCAGGTACGCGCCCAGCGGGAGGCGGCGGTGGCGGCGGTCCGCCGGGAGTTGGCGGCCGGACGGATCTCCACCCGGTATCTGGCCGACGCCGGCACCTTCACCGGCGCGGTGCCCCGCCTCTGACACCGACCGACACCCACCGGCCGGTGGTGCCGCCCGGGGCTGCTGGCCGGCGACGCCGGCCGGTGGATGCCGGCTGCCACCGTTCGGGCTCCGCACGGTGGTGCAGAGTCTGCGGGGCACCCTGGCGACATTCCTGGGCCATTCGAGATTCTTGGGCCATTCGAGGACTTTGTCCATATTGCCCGTTAGGCTCGTGGAGTGACCGGAGTAGACCCGTCGAGCGGCGAGCCGCCCACCGAGGACGACGCCGCCGAGTTGGTGGCCCAGCTCAGGGAGTTGGCCGGGGCGGATCCGGCGGACGCCCGGCAGGTGGTCTCCGAGGTGTTGGCGGCGCTGGACCGTGCCGCCGGGGGCGGTCTGCGTGCGCATCTTCCCGAGGCGATCCGCCGGGACGTCGACGCGGGCATCGTCACCGGCGGTCACCACTGACTCTCCGGCCCCGTGGTCGGCCAGGGTATCGCCGATGATCATTGTCCGGCACCCCTGGCACCGGAAATCGGTCGGAAACCGAAGAGAAACCGTCGTGGCCGGCGCGGGGCGCCGGTCTCTGCGGCTCGCCGAACCCGGTGACCGGCCGTCACCTCGGGAACTTAGGATGTCCTAACCAAATCGGCGGGTCGCGCCGGTCCTAGACTTTCCCCCGTCTGGCTTGTGAAGCATTTCACGAGCGTGCGGGAGGAGGCGCGGATGACCGCGGTGGAGAACGACGCCGATGTGATCGTCGTGGGCGCCGGCCCCGGCGGCTCGGCGACCGCTTACCACCTGGCCCGACACGGCGTACGCGTGTTGTTGCTGGAGAAGACCGAGTTTCCCCGGGAGAAGGTCTGCGGCGACGGGTTGACGCCCCGCGCGGTGCGGCAGCTGATCCGGATGGGCGTGGACACCTCCACCGAGGCCGGCTGGCTGCAGAACCGTGGCCTGCGGGTGATCGGCGGCGGCGTACGGCTCGAACTCGACTGGCCCGACCTCGCCAGCTTCCCGAACTACGGCCTGGTCCGGACCCGGCTCGACTTCGACGATCTGCTCGCCCAGCGGGCCGTCGCGGCCGGGGCCAAGCTGCGCACCAGCGTCAACGTCATGGGTCCGGTGCTCGACGCCGACGACCGGGTGATCGGGGTCGAGGCCGAGGTGGGCCCGGACAAGGCACCCGCGGTCTTCCACGCTCCCGTGGTGGTGGCCGCCGACGGGGTCTCCGGCCGCTTCCCGCTCGCCCTCGGCATGACCAAGCGGGAGGACCGTCCGATCGGCGTGGCGGTGCGCCGCTACTACCGCTCGCCGGCCCGGCACGACGACAACTACCTGGAGTCCTGGCTGGAGCTGCGGGCCAAGGGCAGCGACACCCTGCTGCCCGGGTACGGCTGGATCTTCGGCCTCGGGGACGGCCGGGTCAACGTCGGCCTGGGCATCCTCAACTCCTCCAAGGCCTTCGGTAAGACCAACTACCGGCGGCTGCTCACCGACTGGCTGGCCAACACCCCCGAGGACTGGGGGATGACCGACGAGGCCAACGCCGAGGGCCCGATCCTCGGCGCGGCGCTGCCGATGGGCTTCAACCGGGTCCCGCACTACAGCCGGGGTGTCCTGCTGGTCGGCGACTCCGGCGGCATGGTCAACCCCTTCAACGGCGAGGGCATCGCGTACGCGATGGAGTCCGGCGAGTTGGCTGCGGAGATCGCGGTGCAGGCGCTGGCCCGGCCGGCCGGCGCCGAGCGGGAGCGCGCCCTGCTGGCGTACCCGCAGGAGCTGAAGGCCCGGTTCGGCGGCTACTACCGGCTCGGCGGCATCTTCGTGAAGCTGATCGGCAAGCCGGAGATCATGCGGTTGGCCACCAAGCACGGCATGCCGCACCCGCTGCTTATGCGCTTCGTGCTCAAGTTGCTGGCCAACCTGACCGACCCCCGGGGTGGGGACGCGATGGACCGGGTCATCAATGCGATGACGAAGGCGGCCCCCGCCGTGTGAGCCCCTGACCAGCGGGTCAGCCCCGCACCGGGCCGAAAGGTCGACCCCCGGCGACGGTCGCCGAGCGGGACGTGAATAGTGTGATTTCGCCAACCATCGAGGGCAGGGAAGGACGAGCAGGAGAAAATCATGTCGCTCTCGCCTTACGCACCCATCATCGGGCTGTTTGCCCTCGCCGCGGCGTTCGCGCTGTTTTCCGTGGCCGCCGCCCGTCTCACCGGCCCCCGTCGGCTCAACAAGGCAAAGCTCGAAGCGTACGAATGTGGCATCGAGCCCAGCCCGCAGCCGGTCGGCGGCAGCCGGTTCCCGATCAAGTTCTACCTGACCGCGATGCTCTTCATCGTCTTCGACGTGGAGATGATCTTCCTTTACCCGTGGGCGGTCTCGTTCGACGCGCTGCCGATGTTCGGGTTCACGGCGATGCTCATCTTCATCGGTGCGATCTTCGTCGCGTACGCCTACGAATGGCGTCGCGGCGGCCTGGACTGGGACTGAGGGAGGACCGCTAGATGGGTATCGAGGAGAAACTTCCCGCTGGTGTCCTGCTCACCTCGGTGGAGAAGCTGGTCAACTGGTCCCGCAAGTCGTCGGTCTGGGGGGCCACCTTCGGCCTGGCCTGCTGCGCCATCGAGATGATGGCCGCCGGTGGCCCGCACTACGACATGGGCCGGTGGGGCATGGAGGTCTTCCGCGCCTCGCCCCGGCAGGCCGACCTGATGATCGTCGCCGGCCGGGTCAGCCAGAAGATGGCCCCGGTGCTGCGCCAGATCTACGACCAGATGGCCGAGCCCCGCTGGGTGCTGTCGATGGGCGTCTGCGCCAGCAGCGGCGGCATGTTCAACAACTACGCCATCGTGCAGGGCGTCGACCACGTCGTACCGGTCGACATGTACCTGCCGGGCTGCCCGCCCCGGCCGGAGATGCTCATCGACGCGGTGCTCAAGCTGCGCGAGAAGATCGGCCACGAGCCGCTCGGCCCGAACGGCCGCAAGATGCTGGAGGCCCGTCAGGCCCGCGGTGACGTGCCGGTCGTGCCGTACGGCTCGATGCCCTCGTCGTACCGCAACGACAAGGCCCGCCGCGCCGAGTGGACCAAGGCGGTCCGCGAGGGGCGCGAGGAGCAGCTGCGGATCGAGAACTGGATGAAGGCCCAGAACCACCTCCAGCCGCATCGGGGGATCAAATAAATGAGTGCCGCTGACGAGAAGCGTGGTCCGGCGAACGTGCCGGTGCCGGTGACGCCGGCCGGGACGAGCAGCACCGCGCCGGCCGACTACCCGCCGGCCAGCCCGGCCGGTCGGGGCATGTTCGGCATCCAGGGCTCCGGCGACACCTCCGGCTTCGGCGGCCTGGTCCGCCCTAAGCAGCCGATCGAGGAGTCGCCCCGGCCGTACGGCGGTTACTTCGACGAGGTCCGCGACGCGCTGGAGGAGGCGTACCCGGCCTTCGCCGACGCCATCGAGAAGGTCGTGGTCGACCGGGGCGAGCTGACCCTGCACGTCCGCGCCGAGCGGATCGCCGAGGTCTGCCAGGTGATGCGGGACGACGCCGCGCTGCGCTTCGAGCTCTGCGCCTCGGTCTCCGGGGTGGACTACCTCGGTGCCGACGAGCGCCGGCTGCACGTGGTCTACCAGCTCACCTCGATGACGTACCGGCGGACGGTCCGGCTGGAGGTGGCGGTCAGCGCCGAGCAGCCGCACGTACCGTCGGTCACCGCCGTCTACCCGACGGCGGACTGGCAGGAGCGCGAGGCGTACGACATGTTCGGGGTGGTCTTCGACGGCCACCCGGGCCTGACCCGCATCCTCATGCCGGACGACTGGGAGGGTCACCCGCAGCGCAAGGACTACCCGCTCGGCGGCGTGCCCGTCGAGTACAAGGGCGCCGAGATCCCCCCGCCGGACAAGCGGAGGTCGTACCAGTGAGCGCCTACCGCGTAGCCGTGAACGGAGGGCAGGCACTGTGAGCACGTCCAACTACGCCACCGAGCGGGAGACCACCGAGGGGCGGGTCTTCACCGTCACCGGTGGGGACTGGGACGAGGTCGTCTCCGGTGTCGACCCGATCAGCGAGGGCCGGATCGTCGTCAACATGGGTCCGCAGCACCCGTCGACGCACGGCGTGCTCCGGCTCATCCTGGAGCTGGAGGGCGAGACGGTCCGGGAGGCCCGCTCGGTCGTCGGCTACCTGCACACCGGCATCGAGAAGAACCTCGAGTACCGCAACTGGGTGCAGGGTTCGACCTTCGTGACCCGGATGGACTACCTCGCGCCGATCTTCAACGAGACGGCGTACAGCCTGGCGGTGGAGAAGCTGCTCGGCATCACCGACGACATCACCGAGCGCGCCAACACCATCCGCGTGCTGATGATGGAGCTGAACCGGATCTCCTCGCACCTGGTCTGGCTGGCCACCACCGGCATGGAGTTGGGCGCGATCTCGATCATGCTGTACGGCTTCCGCGAGCGGGAGTACATCCTCGACATCTTCGAGAGCATCACCGGCCTGCGGATGAACCACGCGTACGTCCGGCCGGGCGGGGTGGCCCAGGACGTGCCGGACGAGGCGATCGTCAAGATCCGCGAGTTCCTCAAGATGATGCCGAAGAAGCTCAAGGAGTACGAGGACCTCCTCTCCGGGCAGCCGATCTGGCTGGAGCGGACCAAGAACGTCGCGGTGCTGGACGTCACCGGCTGCCTGGCGCTGGGCGTCACCGGCCCGGTGCTGCGCTCCGCCGGGCTCGCCTGGGACCTGCGCAAGACCATGCCGTACTGCGGCTACGAGACGTACGAGTTCGACGTGCCGACCCACCCGGACGGCGACGTCTGGGGCCGCTACCTGGTCCGGATGGCCGAGATGCGGGAGTCGCTGAAGCTGGTCGAGCAGGCCCTGGACCGGTTGAAGCCGGGCCCGGTGATGGTGGCCGACCGCAAGATCGCCTGGCCGGCGCAGCTGGCCATCGGCGTCGACGGCATGGGCAACTCGCTGGAGCACGTCGCCAAGATCATGGGCCAGTCGATGGAGTCCCTGATCCATCACTTCAAGCTGGTCACCGAGGGTTTCCGGGTGCCGCCCGGCCAGGTCTACGTCGGCATCGAGGCACCCCGGGGCGAGTTGGGCGTGCACGCGGTCTCCGACGGCGGCACCCGGCCGTACCGGGTGCACTACCGCGAGCCGAGCTTCGTCAACCTGCAGGCCCTCCCGGCGATGGCCGAGGGCGGCCTGATCGCCGACGTGATCGCCGGTGGCGCTTCGCTGGACCCCGTGATGGGCGGTTGTGACCGATGAGTGCTTTCACCGAAACTACGCGGGTACGGGCGCGGGAGATCATCGCACGCTACCCGGCCGACCGGTCGCGGTCGGCGCTGCTGCCGCTGCTGCACCTGGTCCAGTCCGAGGAGGGGTACGTCTCCCCGGCCGGGGTGGCGTTCTGCGCCGAGGTGCTCGGGCTGAACAAGGCGCAGGTCGGCGCGGTGGCCACCTTCTACACCATGTACAAGCGCCGGCCCACCGGTGACTACCTGGTGAGCGTCTGCACCAACACGATGTGCAACGTGCTGGGCGGCCAGGAGGTCTACGACACCCTGACCGAGCACCTCGGGGTCGGGCACGACGAGACCACCGCCGACGGGAAGATCACCCTGGAGCACGCCGAGTGCCTGGCGGCGTGCGACTACGGGCCGGTGATGACCGTCAACTACGACTTCTTCGACGGCGTGGACCCGCAGTCCGCCGTCGGGCTGGTCGAGGAGCTGCGCGGCGGGGGTCGTCCGGCGCCGTCGCGGGGCGCCCGGCTCTGCACGCTCAAGGAGATGTCGGTGCAGCTCGCCGGCTTCGCCGACGAGCGGGACGGCGCGGTCGCCGACGGCGTACCCGGGGAGCCGACCCTGCGTGGGCTGCGGCTGGCGGCTCAGCACGGCATCTCGGTGCCGGACTTCGATCCGAACACCCCGATCCGCAGCAAGGCCGAGGCGGACCGCGAGGCGGCTGCGGCCAAGGCCGCCGCCGAGGCGAAGGCCAAGGCGGAGGCGAAGCCCGAGCCGGCCCCCGCGCCCGCCGAGCCCAAGCCCGCCGCGAAGCCCGAGCCGGCCGTGAAGCCCGAGCCCGCCGCGAAGGCGGAGCCGGAGTCGGGCAAGCCGGGCTTCTCGACCGGCAACGTCGGGGTGGCCGAGGCGGCCCGGACGGCCGGTTCGACCGACAGCACCGCACCCGACGTGAAGGCCCCCGACGACAAGTCGCCGCAGATCCGGGCCGCCGAGACCCGCCAGCCGGACGCGCGGACCGCCGCTCCGGACGCGCCGGGCACCAGTGTTCCGGTCGACGGGGCACCCCCGGCGTCCCGGGACGCCCAGCAGGCGGAGGCCGCCGGCGCGGCGGCGAACACCCCGGCCAGCGACGGCAAGCCGGCCGGCGACGACGCCGAGGCGCAGGACCGCAACCTCAGGGAGGCGGAGGCGGCCGAGGGCTCCGCCGCCACCAGCGACAGGGGGGCCCAGAAATGACTTCTCCTCGACCGGAGACACTGGCCAAGCTGACCCCGGTGCTCACCAAGCGCTGGCTCTCGCCGGACGCCTGGCGGATCGGCACCTACGAGCAGTTGGACGGCTACGCCGCGCTGCGCAAGGCGCTCAAGGCCCACCCGGACGACCTGATCCAGCTGATCAAGGACTCCGGCCTGCGCGGCCGGGGCGGCGCGGGCTTCCCGACCGGCCTGAAGTGGGGCTTCATCCCGCAGGGCGACGGCAAGCCGCACTACCTGGTGGTCAACGCCGACGAGGGCGAGCCGGGCACCTGCAAGGACCTGCCGCTGATGACCCACGACCCGCACGCGCTGGTCGAGGGGGTCATCATCGCCTCGTACGCGATCCGGGCCAGCCGCGCCTACATCTACATCCGGGGCGAGGCGGTGCACGCCGCCCGGCGGCTGCGCAACGCCGTGCAGGAGGCGTACGCCAAGGGTTACCTGGGCCGCGACATCCTGCGCTCCGGGTTCGACCTGGACCTGGTGGTGCACTCCGGGGCCGGGGCGTACATCTGCGGTGAGGAGACCGCGCTGCTGGACTCGCTGGAGGGTTTCCGGGGTCAGCCCCGGCTGCGCCCGCCGTTCCCGGCGACCCACGGCCTGTACGCCAGCCCGACCGTGGTCAACAACGTGGGCACCATCGCCAGCGTCCCGCCGATCGTGCTCGGCGGCCCGGCCTGGTGGAAGTCGATGGGCACGGAGAAGTCCGCCGGCCCGATGATCTACTCGCTCTCCGGCCGGATCGTCAACCCCGGCCAGTACGAGTGCGGGCTCGGCATCACGTTGCGCGAGCTGATCGAGCTGGCCGGCGGGATGCAGCCCGGCCACAACCTGAGGTTCTGGACCCCGGGTGGCTCGTCGACCCCGCTGCTCACCGCCGAGCACCTGGACGTGCCGCTGGACTTCGAGGGGGTCTCGGCGGCCGGCTCGATCCTGGGCACCACGGCCACCCAGATCTTCTCCGACCAGGACTGCCCGGTCTACGCGACGTACCGGTGGCTGGAGTTCTACCACCACGAGTCGTGCGGCAAGTGCACCCCGTGCCGGGAGGGCAACTACTGGATGGTCCGGGTGTACCGGCGGATCCTCGCCGGCCAGGGCACCCCCGAGGACCTGGACACCCTGCTGGACACCTGCGACAACGTCCTCGGCCGCTCGTTCTGCGGCCTGGGCGACGGCGCGACCAGCCCGGTGACCTCCTCGTTGAAGCACTTCAAGCAGGACTACCTCGACTACATCGAGGGCCGGACCGCACCGAGGCTGTCCGACAAGGCGCTTGTGGGGGCCCACTGATGAGCGCGCGGAACGAGCTTGCGAGTGGGAGGCCAGCCCGATGACCGACGTAGCGAAGCAGGTCGAGACCGTCACGCTCACCATCGACGGGGTCGAGGTCACCGCGCCCAAGGGCGCGCTGCTGATCCGGGTCGCCGAGCAGATGGGCATCGCGATCCCCCGGTTCTGCGACCACCCGCTGCTGGCCCCGGCCGGCGCGTGCCGGCAGTGCCTGGTCGACGTGGAGGGTCAGCGCAAGCCGGTGGCCTCCTGCACCCAGACGGTGGCCGAGGGCATGGTGGTCAAGACCCAGCTCACCTCCCCGGTGGCCAAGAAGGCGCAGGAGGGGGTGATGGAGCTGCTGCTGATGAACCACCCGCTGGACTGCCCGATGTGCGACAAGGGTGGCGAGTGCCCCCTGCAGAACCAGGCGATGTCCACCGGCCGCACCGACTCCCGCTTCCACGAGCACAAGCGGGAGTACCCGAAGCCGCTGCCGATCAGCACCCAGGTGCTGCTCGACCGGGAGCGGTGCGTGCTCTGCCAGCGCTGCACCCGGTTCTCCGAGGAGATCGCCGGCGACAAGTTCATCGACCTGATGGGCCGGTCGTCCGCCGAGGAGATCAACATCTACCGCGACGAGGAGTACGGGGTCGACCCGGACGAATCCGAGGGCAGTGCCGACCGCACCGGCTTGGCCTCCGCTGGCGCTCCGGCTGGCGCCGGTGATGTCCCGTTCAACTCCTACTTCTCCGGCAACACCGTGCAGATCTGCCCGGTGGGTGCGCTGACCGGCGCCCAGTACCGCTTCCGGGCCCGCCCGTTCGACCTGGTCTCCAGCCCGAGCGTGTGCGAGCACTGCTCGGCCGGCTGCGCGCAGCGCACCGACTGGCGGCGGGGCAAGGTGCTGCGCCGGCTGGCCGGCGACGACGCGCAGGTGAACGAGGAGTGGAACTGCGACAAGGGGCGCTGGGGCTTCCAGTACACCCGCGCCGCCGACCGGCTGACCACCCCGCTGGTGCGCGACCGGGAGACCGGTGAGCTGCGCGAGGCGTCCTGGAGCGAGGCCTTCGCGGTCGCCGCCGAGGGGCTGCGCGAGGCCCGGGACTCCGCCCGGGGCACGGCGGTGCTGACCGGTGGCCGGCTCACCGTCGAGGACGCCTACGCGTACGCCAAGTTCGCCCGGGTGGCCCTGCACACCAACGACATCGACTTCCGGGCCCGGCCGGTCTCCCGCGAGGAGGCCGACTTCCTGGCCAGCAGCGTCGCCGGGGTCACCGACGTCACCTACGCCGACGTGGAGAACGCCCCGGCGGTGGTGCTGGTCGGCCTGGAGCCGGAGGAGGAGTGCCCGATCCTCTTCCTGCGGCTGCGCAAGGCGTACCTGAAGAAGAAGCTCAAGGTGTACGCGATCGCGCCGTTCGCCACCCGCGGCCTGGAGAAGCTCGGGGCCAAGCTGGCCCGGGTGGTGCCGGGCGAGGAGGCCACCGTGCTCGCCGAGCACGCCACGGTCGCCGAGGCGCTGGGCACCCCGGGTGCGGTCCTGATCGTCGGCGAGCGGCTGGCCGGGGTGCCCGGTGGGCTCTCCGCCGCCGCGGACGTGGCCCGGCGCACCGGGGCGAAGCTGGCCTGGGTGCCGCGGCGCGCGGGTGACCGGGGCGCGGTCGACGCCGGCTGCCTGCCGAACCTGCTCCCCGGTGGCCGGCTGGTCACCGAGCCGGGGGCCCGTGCCGAGCTGGGCGAGGCGTGGGACATCCCGGCCGGGGTGATCCCCAGCCAGGCCGGCCGGGACACCGACGGCATCCTGTCCGCCGTGCTCTCGGAGCGGGTCGGCGCGCTGGTGGTGGCCGGGGTCGACCCGGCCGACCTGGCCGACCCGCGGCTGGCCGAGCAGGCCCTGGACGCGGTGCCCTTCCTGGTCAGCCTGGAGCAGCGGCTCACCGCCGTGGCCCGCCGGGCGGACGTGGTCTTCCCGGTCGCCCCGGTGGTGGAGAAGGCCGGCAGCTTCCTGGACTGGGAGGGTCGGCTGCGGCCCTTCGACGCGGTGCTGCAGACCACCGCGATGACCGACGGCCGGGTGCTGGACGCGCTCGCCGCGCAGCTCGATGTCCGGCTCGGCACCGCCGACGTGCTCAGCGTCCGCCGGGAACTGGGCGGCCTGCCGGCCACCCGGACCGAACGGCCGAGCCCGCCGGCGGTGGAGCCCGGTCGACTGCCGCAGCCCGGTGCCGGCGAGGCCGTCCTGGCCACCTGGCACCAGCTGCTCGACCTGGGCAGCCTGGTCGACGGCGACGAGCACCTCGGTGGCACCGCCCGACCACCGGTGGTCCGGCTGGGCAAGGGCACCGCGGAGGCGCTCGGCGTCGCCGACGGTGACGCGGTCACGGTGGGTACCGACCGGGGGGCGCTGACCCTGCCGGCGGCGATCACCGAGATGCCCGACGGGGTGGTCTGGCTGCCTACCAACTCACCCGGTTCGACCGTCCGGCGCAGCCTCGGTGCGACGTCCGGCACGGTGGTACGGATCTCCGTCCCGGCCGTGGCCGCCGACCTGACCGACCGCCCGGGTCCGCTCCTCAACACCGGGGGTGTTTCCCAGTGAACGCGCTCTACCTGGCGCAGGACCCGTCGCTTGCCGACTTCGGCAACGACCCGTGGTGGCTGGTCCTGATCAAGATCCTCTTTGCCTTCGTCCTCGCGGTGCTGGCCACCCTGCTCGGGGTCTGGTTCGAGCGCCGCGTGGTCGGCTACATGCAGGTCCGGCCCGGCCCCAACCAGGTGGGTCCGTTCGGTCTGCTGCAGACCCTCGCCGACGGTCTGAAGCTGGCCTTCAAGGAGGACATCCTCCCCAAGGCGGCGGACAAGGTCGTCTACTTCTTCGCCCCGGTCATCTCGGTGATCTGTGCGGTCACCGCGCTGTCGGTGATGCCGTTCGGCCCGATGGTGAGCATCTTCGGCCACCAGACGCCGTTGCAGGTCACCGACGTGCCGGTGGCGGTCCTGGTGGTGCTGGCGCTCTCCTCGCTTGCCGTGTACGGCATCGTGCTCGGCGGCTGGGCCTCCGGCTCGACCTACCCGGTGCTGGGCGGCCTGCGCTCCACCGCCCAGCTGATCTCGTACGAGGTGTCGCTGGGCCTGTCCATCGTGGCCGTGTTCATGCTCTCCGGCACGATGTCCACCAGCGAGATCGTCTCCGCCCAGGGCAGTGGCCCGGAGGTGGAGTTCTTCGGTCTGACGGTGCCGATGCCCGGCTGGTACGCGCTGCTGCTCTTCCCCAGCTTCGTGGTCTTCTTCATCTCCATCGTCGGGGAGACCAACCGCGCCCCGTTCGACCTGCCCGAGGCGGAGTCGGAGCTGGTCGCGGGCTTCCAGACCGAGTACAGCTCGCTGAAGTTCGCGCTCTTCATGCTCAGCGAGTACGTCGCGATGGTGGCCATGTCGGCGTTCACCGTGACGCTCTTCCTCGGCGGCTGGCACGCCCCGTGGCCGATCACCATCTGGTCCGGCGCCAACTCCGGCTGGTGGCCGATGCTGTGGTTCTTCGGCAAGGTCGTCGCGCTGGTCTTCGTCTTCGTCTGGCTGCGGGGCACCCTGCCCCGGATGCGCTACGACCAGTTCATGCGGCTGGGCTGGAAGGTGCTCATCCCGGTCAGCCTGGTCTGGATCGTCGGCCTGGCCGCCTTCCTGAAGACCCAGGGCTGGGAGCGTACCGACAAGCTGGTCGCCTACGGCGTGGTCGCCGGGGTGCTGATGCTCGCCGCCATCTTCTGGCCGAGCCGCCGGCCCGAGCCGAAGCCGACCGTGCAGGAGCAGGTCGACAACCGGCCGTACGGCAGCTTCCCGCTGCCCCCGATGGACCTGCAGGTACCACCGAGCCCGCGCACCAAGCGCGTGGTCGCCGAACGGGAGCCGGCCAACGTCTCCGCCGGCCCGGACTCTCAGGAGGTGTGACGTGGGCGCGATTACCGGAACGTTCAAGGGCTTCGGGGTCACCTTCTCGCACATGTTCAGGAAGGTCGTCACCACCGACTACCCCTTCAAGCCGCCGACCCCGGCGCCGCGCTACCACGGGCGGCACATCCTGAACCGGCACCCGGACGGCCTGGAAAAGTGCATCGGCTGCGAGCTGTGCGCCTGGGCCTGCCCGGCGGACGCGATCTACGTCGAGGGTGGCGACAACACCGACGAGCAGCGCTTCTCGCCCGGTGAGCGGTACGCCAGCATCTACCAGATCAACTACGCCCGGTGCATCTTCTGCGGGCTCTGCATCGAGGCCTGCCCGACCCGTTCGCTGACGATGAGCAACGAGTACGAGCTGGCCCGGGACAACCGGCAGGATCTGATCTTCACCAAGGAGCAGCTGCTCGCACCCCTGCTGGAGGGGATGGAGCAGCCGCCGCACCCGATGCGCCTCGGTGACAGCGAGAAGGACTACTACGTCGGCGCGCTCACCAACCCGGGCACCTCGGCCGGCGCGGAGACCTCGCCGATGGGCCCGGGACGGTACCGGGTCGAGGAGCACCCGGGAGTCACCTTCCCCGGTGCCGAGCAGGCCGCCGACCGCGCCCAGGCGGCAAAGGGAGAGAAGGCATGACCGCACAGACGGCGCTCGCCGCGTCGGTCTCCGGCGGCGAGGCGGTGACCTTCTGGATCCTCGCCCCGCTGGCGCTGCTCGGCGCGTTCGGCATGGTGCTCGCCCGCAACGCGGTGCACTCCGCGCTCTGGCTGGTGCTGACCATGCTCTGCCTGGGCATCTTCTACGTGCTCCAGGCCGGCCCGTTCATCGGGATGACGCAGATCATCGTCTACACCGGCGCGATCATGATGCTCTTCCTCTTCGTGCTGATGCTTGTCGGTCGGGAGTCCTCCGACTCGCTGATCGAGGTGCTGCGCGGCCAGCGGGTCGCCGCGATCGGGCTGGGCCTCGGGTTCGCGCTGCTGCTCGGCAGCGGGGTGTACCGGGCCACCGAGGGCGGCACCCCGGTCGGGCTGGAGGAGGCCAACGCCGGTGGCAACGTGCAGGCCATCGCCCGGCTGCTCTACACCGACTACGTCTTCGCCTTCGAGCTGACGGCCGCGCTGCTGATCACCGCCACCATCGGCGGGATGCTCCTGGCCCACCTGGAACGGCGCAAGGAGGACCGGCGCGACCAGGTGGCCACCATGAAGTCCCGCTTCGCGCCGGGCAACTACCCCGGCCCGAAGCCCGGCCCGGGCGTCTTCGCCACCTCGTCCTCGGTGGCCACCCCGGCCCGCCTGCCGGACGGCCGGCTGAGCGACCGGAGCACCCCGGACATCCTCCCGGTGCGCGAACTGACCGCCGAGGAGACCACGCTGAAGGGGACCGAGAAGTGAGCGTGCGCCCCGCACTCGCCAACGGAAGGGCTGTCCGGTAATGGAAGGCTTCTTTTCGGTCGAGCCGAACTACTACCTGGTGCTCTCCGCGGTGCTGTTCACCATCGGCGCGGTCGGGGTGCTCATCCGGCGCAACGCGATCGTGCTGTTCATGTGCGTCGAACTGATGCTGAACGCCGCCAACCTCGCACTGGTCACCTTCAGCCGGATCAACGGTGACCTGAACGGCCAGATCATGGCGTTCTTCGTGATGGTGGTGGCGGCGGCCGAGGTCGTGATCGGTCTCGCGATCATCATGGCGATCTTCCGGACCCGTCGCTCGGCCAGCGTCGACGATGCCAACCTGCTCAAGTACTAAGAGGGGCCAGCGGTGGAGCAAATTCTGACGTACGCCCAGGCCGCGCCGGCCGGGACCGTCGCCTACGCTCCGGCGGACGGACTGCTCGGCAGCGTCTGGCTGCTGGTGGCGATTCCGCTGGTCAGCGCGGCGATCCTGCTGCTGCTCGGCCGGCGGGCCGATCGCTGGGGACACTGGCTCGGGGTGGCGGCCATCGGTGCCGCGTTCGTGCTCGGGCTCACCGCCTTCCTCCAGCTGCGGGGCCTGGAGAACAAGTCGGTCGAGCTGAGCCTCTGGGAGTTCCTGGCGGTCGGCGAGTTCCGGGTGGACTTCGGTCTGCTCTTCGACCCGCTCGCCGCGGTCTTCGTCCTCCTGATCACCGGCGTCGGCTTCCTGATCCACCTGTACGCGGTGGAGTACATGGCGCACGACGAGGGCCGGCGACGGTTCTTCGCGTACTTCAACCTGTTCGTCGCCGCCATGCTGCTGCTGGTGCTCGGCAACAACTACGTGATGCTCTACTTCGGCTGGGAGGGCGTCGGTCTGGCGTCGTACCTGCTGATCTCCTTCTGGACCGAGCGGCCCGCCGCCGCGACGGCCGGCAAGAAGGCGTTCCTGATGAACCGGGTGGGCGACGCCGGTCTGGCCATCGCCATCTTCATCATGTTCGCCACCCTCGGCACCACGCAGTACGACGAGGTCTTCAACGGCGTCGGCAGCCTGACCGCCACCACCGTGCTGGTGATGGGTCTGCTGCTGCTGCTCGGCGCGGCCGGCAAGTCCGGTCAGTTCCCGCTGCAGGCCTGGCTGCCGGACGCGATGGAGGGCCCGACCCCGGTCTCCGCCCTGATCCACGCGGCCACCATGGTCACCGCCGGCGTCTACCTGATCGCCCGCTCCAACCCGGTCTTCTCGGCCAACTCGACGCTGCAGCTCGTGGTGGTGAGCGTCGGCGCGCTGACCCTGCTGATCGGCTGTGTGATCGGCGCGGCCAAGGACGACATCAAGCGGGTGCTTGCCTGGTCCACGGTCAGCCAGATCGGCTACATGTTCCTCGGCGTCGGGCTCGGCGGTGGGGCGTACGCGCTGGCCATCGTGCACCTGCTGGCGCACGGCTTCTTCAAGGCCAACATGTTCCTCGGTGCCGGCTCGGTCATGCACGGCATGAACGACCAGGTCGACATCCGCCGCTTCGGCGGTCTGTCGAAGTACATGAAGGTCACCTGGCTGACCTTCATGATGGGCTGGCTGGCCATCATCGGCATGTTCCCGTTCTCCGGCTACTTCTCCAAGGAGCCGATCATCGCGGCGGCCTTCGAGCGGGAGGGCTGGACGGCCTGGCTCTTCGGCGGGGCGGCGGTGCTCGGTGCCGGGCTGACGGCGTTCTACATGACCCGGCTCTTCGTGCTCACCTTCCACGGCCCCAAGCGGTGGACCGAGGACATCGAGCACCCGCACGAGTCGCCGAAGCTGATGACCATCCCGCTGATCCTGCTGGCGGTCGGCTCGGTAGGCGCCGGTTTCCTGCTCGCCACCTCGGTACCGGACTGGCTGACCGCCACCGCCGGACTGGGTGCCGTCGAGGAGGAGGCGCACAGCGCGGTCCTCTCGCACACCGCGGTCACGGTGATCTCGCTGCTGGTCACCGCGCTCGGTGCCGGGCTGGCCTGGTTCCTGTTCCGCGCCGGCACGGCCACCACGCCGCAGCCGGCCGGGGTCCTGGTCACCGCCGCCCGGCGGAACCTCTACACCGACACGGTCAACGAGGCGGTCTTCGAGAAGCCGGGCATCTTCCTCACCCGGGCGCTTGTCTACCTCGACAACCGGGGCATCGACGGGCTGGTCAACGGGCTCGCGGCCGGTGTCGGTGGCACCTCGGCCCGACTGCGGCGACTGCAGACCGGCTTCGTCCGGTCGTACGCGACGTCCATCCTCGCCGGTGCGCTGCTGGTGGTGGCGGCGTTCCTGGCCGTGCAGGCGGGGTGGTTGGCGTGATCGACCTGAACACGACCGGCCCCGCCGGCGGACCACGCATCCACGACGGAGGTAAGGCCGCATAATGTCCAACTTCCCGTTCCTCTCGGTGCTGACCGTGGCGCCGCTGGTGGGTGCCCTGGTCGTGGCGCTGCTGCCGCGCAGCCGGCCGGTCCTGGCCAAGCAGGTGGCGCTGGGCTGGTCGCTGCTGGTGCTGGTGCTCTCGGTGGTCATGTGGGTCACCTTCCAGGTCGACGGCGACCGGTTCCAGTTCCGCGAGTCGTACCCGTGGATCCCGAACTGGGGGGTCAGCTTCACCTTCGCCGCCGACGGCATCGCGCTGGTGATGCTGATGCTGATCGCGATCCTGGTGCCGCTGGTGATCCTCGCCTCCTGGCACGACGCCGAGGCGTCGAAGCGCTCGATCCCGGTCTACTTCGCCCTGCTGCTGGTCCTGGAAAGCACCATGATCGGCGTCTTCGCCGCCGCCGACGTGTTCCTGTTCTACGTGTTCTTCGAGGTCATGCTGGTGCCGATGTACTTCCTGATCGGCAGCTACGGCGGCCACCAGCGGCAGTACGCGGCGGTGAAGTTCTTCCTCTACTCGCTGGTCGGCGGCCTCTTCATGCTGGCCGCGGTGATCGGCCTCTGGGTGGTCGGCGGCAAGACCTTCGACTGGCAAACGCTGAGCCAGGTGGACATCTCCACCGGCACCGAGCGCTGGCTCTTCCTGGGCTTCTTCGTCGCGTTCGCGATCAAGGCACCGTTCTTCCCGTTCCACACCTGGCTGCCCGACGCCGGTGGGGCCGCCCCGGCCGGGGCCGCCGCGCTGCTGGTGGGGGTCCTGGACAAGGTGGGCACCTTCGGCATCCTGCGGTACTGCCTGCCGCTCTTCCCGGACGCGGCCAAGTGGTTCGCCCCGTACGCGCTGGCGCTGGGCGTGATCGGCATCATCTACGCCGCGCTGCTGGCGATCGGACAGAACGACCTCAAGCGGCTGGTGGCGTACACCTCGATCGCGCACTTCGGGTTCATCGGGGTCGGCATCTTCGCCTTCACCACCCAGGCCGGCACCGGTGCGGTGCTGTACATGCTCAACCACGGGCTCGCCACCGGCCTGCTCTTCCTGGTGGTGGGGATGCTGGTGACCCGGCGCGGCTCGGCCCTGATCACCGACTTCGGTGGGGCCGGCAAGCTGGTGCCGCTGCTGGCCGGGGTGCTCTTCTTCGCCGGTCTGGCCTCGCTCGCGCTGCCCGGCACCGCGCCGTTCGTCTCCGAGTTCCTGGTGCTGATCGGCACCTTCACGGTGAACAAGCCGGTCGCGGTGATCGCCACGCTGGGCATCATCCTGGCCGCCGCGTACGTGCTCTGGATGGTGCAGCGCACCACGCAGGGCACCCTCAACCCGGCGCTGACCGAGGTCGAGGGGATGCGCAAGGACCTCAACCTGCGGGAGAAGGTAGTCGTCGCCCCGCTGATCGCGCTGATCATCGTGCTCGGGTTCTACCCGAAGCCGGTGACCGACGTGATCAACCCCGCCGTCCAGGCGACCATGAACGACATCGGCAGGACCGACCCCGCACCGACGGTCGGCGGCGTCCAGGAGGCCTCCCGGTGAGCGTGCGGACCGAGCTGGCGAGCTCCGCAGTCGCGGATGAAAGGACTGCCCGATGAACGAGCTCACGCTGCCGTCGATCGACTACACGGCGCTGGCTCCGATCCTGATCCTGCTGGGCGCTGCCGTGCTCGGCGTACTGGTCGAGGCCTTCGTGCCCCGGCGGGCCCGGCACACCACCCAGCTGGTGCTGGCGCTGCTGTCGGTGCTGGCCGCGCTGGTGATGGTGGTCCGCAACGCCGACCTGCGGATCATCGGTAACGCCGACGACCGGGTCATCACCATCGGCGGCGTGATCGCCGTGGACGGGCCGACCCTCTTCCTCCAGGGCACCATCCTGGTGTTGGCGGCGATGGCGCTGCTGCTGATCGGCGAGCGCGCGGTGGAGCGGGGCGGTGCCTTCGTCGCCCAGGCCGCCATCACCGCCGAGTCGCCCGAGGACCGGCAGCAGGCGGAGCGCAGCAACGGGGCCACCGAGGTGTACCCGCTGACCACGTTCGCCATCGCCGGCATGATGATCTTCGTGGCCGCGAACGACCTGCTGACCATGTTCATCGCGCTGGAGGTCTTCTCGCTGCCGCTCTACCTGCTCTGCGCGCTGGCCCGTCGCCGGCGCCTGCTGAGCCAGGAAGCGGCGATGAAGTACTTCCTGCTCGGCGCGTACGCCTCGGCGTTCTTCCTGTTCGGTCTCGCCCTGGTGTACGGCTTCACCGCCGGCATCCCCGGCCGGCCGGCCGGCGTCGACTTCGCCACCATCAACGCGGCGGTCAGCGAGTCGCCGGCCAGCGACGTGCTGCTCTTCGCCGGGATGGCGCTGGTCTCGATCGGCCTGCTGTTCAAGGCGGCGGCGGCCCCGTTCCACGTCTGGACGCCGGACGTCTACCAGGGCGCGCCGACGCCGGTCACCGGCTTCATGGCCGCCTGCACCAAGGTCGCCGCGTTCGGGGCCCTGCTGCGGGTCTTCCACGTGGCCTTCGCCGACGCCGCCTGGGACTTCACCCCGGTCATCGGGGCCATCGCGGTGCTGACCATGCTGGTCGGCGCGGTGCTGGCGGTCACCCAGACCGACATCAAGCGGCTGCTGGCGTACTCGTCGATCGCCAACGCCGGATACCTGCTGGTCGGGGTGCTCGCCCCGAGCCGGGAGGGGCTCTCCGGCACGATGTTCTACCTGGCCGCGTACGGCTTCTCGGTGCTGGCCGCGTTCGCCGTGGTGACCCTGGTCCGGGACGCCGACGGGGAGGCCACCCACCTGTCCCGCTGGGCCGGGTTGGGCCGTCGTTCGCCGTTCTACGCGTCGATCTTCACCTTCATCCTGCTGGCCTTCGCCGGTATCCCGCTCACCAGCGGCTTCACCAGCAAGTTCGCGGTCTTCGGCCCGGCGCTGGAGGCCGACCAGGCCTGGCTGGTGATCGCCGGTGTGCTGACCAGCATGGTGCTGGCCTTCCCGTACCTGCGGGTCGTGGTGATGATGTGGCTCTCCGAGCCGGGTGAGTCCACCCCCACGGTGACCGTGCCGGGCGGCCTGACCTCGGCGGCGCTCGCGATCGGCGTGGTCGCCACCCTGGTCCTCGGGGTGGCCCCCGGGCCGCTGCTCGACCTGGCCACCGGGGCGGCCGAGTTCGTCAGGTAGCCGACGACCGCACGACGGCGGGGTCGCCTGCGCTTCGGCGCGGCGGCCCCGCCGCTGTGTTGCGGCTTGTCGCGGCGGCGGGGCCGCTGCGCGTGCGCGGGCTGTCGCGGCGGCCCCGCCGCTGCGTCGGGGCTGCGTCGCGGGCCACGGTGGGGCTCCCCCGACCAGAGCAGGTGGCCCGGGTGTGGCATGGTTGGACACGTGGTGAATCCGGCTGGCGAGCGTTCAGGTGCCACCGGCTCCGGCGGTCGTCGGAGCCGGTCGAGCACGAGTCAGTTCGGCACGCTCGGCCTGCACATCGCCGATCCCCGCGTCGAGAGCTCCGTGCTGGGGCTGCTCGACTCCGTCGAGGCCGACCTGCGCTCCAGCGTGGCCAGCGCCGACCCGTTCGTCACCGAGGCCGCCCGGCATCTGGTGGAGGCCGGGGGCAAGCGGTTCCGGCCGCTACTGGTGGCCCTGGGCGCGCAGTTCGGTGACCCGGCGGGCCCCCAGGTGGTGCCGGCGGCCGTGGTGATGGAGCTCACCCACCTGGCCACGCTCTACCACGACGACGTGATGGACGAGGCCGCCGTGCGGCGGGGCGCGCCCAGCGCCAACTCCCGCTGGACCAACTCGGTGGCCATCCTCGTCGGTGACTACCTCTTCGCCCGGGCCGCCGACATCGCCGCCGACCTCGGCCCCGAGGCGGTACGCCTGCAGGCGCGCACCTTCGCCCGGCTGGTGCAGGGTCAGATCGCCGAGACCGTGGGGCCCCGGGCCGGTGACGACCCGGTGGAGCACTACCTGCGGGTCATCGCCGACAAGACGGGTTCCCTGATCGCCACCTCCGCGCGCTTCGGCGGCATGTTCGGCGGCGCGGCCCAGGAGCACGTCGAGGCCCTGGCCGGGTACGGCGAGACCGTCGGGGTGGCCTTCCAGCTCTCCGACGACCTGCTGGACATCGCCAGCGAGTCCACCCAGTCGGGCAAGACCCCCGGCACCGACCTGCGCGAGGGGGTCCCCACGCTGCCGGTGCTCTACGCGCTGGCGGCCGACGACTCCGACGCCGCCTCGGTGCGGCTGCGGGAGATCCTGGCCACCGGTGCGCTGAGCGACGACGCCCTGCACGCCGAGGCGCTCGGCCTGCTCCGGGAGAGCCCGGCGTTGAAGCGGGCCCGGGAGACGGTCCGCAGCTACGCCGAGGACGCCCGGGCCCGGTTGGCCCCGTTGCCGCAGTCGCCGGCCCGGCACGCGCTGGAGTCCCTCTGCGACTTCGTCGCCGACCGCACCAGCTGAGCCCGGCACGGCTCAGCGGGCTGGCAGTTCAGCGGGCTGGCGGAGGGCCCGTGGCCGGGGTGCGTAGCAGGCGGTGGGCGGCGAGCATGAGGGCGGCGGCCAGCAGCATGGTCAACGCGGCACCGGTCCACATGGCCGGATAGTCGATCCGGCTGGCCAGGGCGCCCAGCGCCAGCGGGCCGAGGCAGCCGCCCGCGTACACGCCGGTCTGGGTTATCGAGGTGGCGGCGGCCGGGGCCGTCGGGTGCAGCCGGACCACCGCGAAGTTCATCAGCCCCGGCCAGGCCCAGCCCAGGCCGAAGCCGAGCACCACGCCCACCACCAGCGGCACCGGGCCGTCCACCGTGAGCAGGCCCAGCCCAACCCCGCCGACCAGCAACATCCCGGCGATCACCGCGAGCTGGCCGTTGGCCCGCCGGTCGGCGAGCCAGCCCGCCCCGACCCGGGCGGCCACGCAGACCGCGCTGCCCAACGTCAGGGTCAGCCCGGCCAGCCCCGGGGCGAGGCCCCGGGACACCGAGGCGTCGACGACGAAGGTGCCCAGCGAGTTGGCCGCCCCGGCGGCCAGGGTGGCGGCCACCCCGACGACGACCAGCCCGGCGGTGGCCCGGCCGGCCCGACTCGCGGCCGGGCGCCGGTCCGGTGCGCCCTCCGACGCGCCGACGGCGGGCAGCACGGTCAGCGCCGCGGTGGCGGCGACCACGAACGCCCAACGCCAACCGGCGGTCAACGCGATCGTCGGCACCGCCGCGCCGGCCAGCAGGGTGGAGAGCGGAATGGCGGCCTGCTTCACCCCGAAGGAGAGCCCCTGCCGGTGGCCGGGCACGTGCCGGGCCAGGGTGGCGTTGCTGGCGATCTGGCCGAGGGCGTTCGCGGCGGCGCTGAGCCCGAGCAGGGCGACCAGCACCGGGTACGACCGGGCGAGCAGCGCGATGGCCAGCAGCGCGGCGGCGGAGAGCAGGATGCCGCAGCGGGCCACCACGGCCGGACCGTACCGTCCGACCAGCGCGCCGGACGGTACCGAGGCCAGCGCGCTGATGCCGAAGTACACCGACACGGCCAGGCCCAGGCCGGCAGGGGAGAAGCCGAGTTCGTCGCCCATCTGCACGGCGAGACCACCGACCAGGAAGACCGGGAGTACGCAGGCGATCGTGACGGAGACGGCGACGGCGTTGGCCCGGACCGGGTGGGTGGGCGTGGGGCGGAGGGCGGTGTCGGACATGATCCGCTCAACCTACGCGAACGACTCTCACGACACGGATCGTCGTGGGCGGAGTACGCGCTGTGGAGCATGATCTGGCATCCTCGACCCGTACAGGCGTTTCGCAGCGAGCCGGTTTTTCATATGGTGTAAGTCCCCGGCGACGGAGGTGGTTGTGCGCGACCCCCTGGCGGAGCCTTCGGACCTCATCCGGAGTGTGTCCCGCGCGCTACGAGTGCTCGAAGCGGTCGGCCGTGCCCCGCGCGGGTTGACCGTCAAGCAGATCGCCCGGCGCTGCGAGCTGACCGTGGCGACCACGTACCACCTTGTCCGCACCCTCGCCTACGAGGGGTACGTGATCCGCCGCGAGGACGGCACGTACATCGTCGGGTTGGAGATCGCCGACCGGTACCGCGAGCTGGTGACCGCGTTCCGGGGCCCGCCGGCGGTGGGCGAGTGCCTGCGCCGCGCCGCCGTGGACAGCGGGTACAGCCACTACCTGGGACGGTTCGTGGGCGGCCAGGTGGCGATCACCGCGGTCGCCGAGGGACACCGCTCGCCGTACCTGGAGGACCTGGTCCCCGGGTTCGACGAGGGGGCGCACGCCACCGCGCTCGGCAAGGCGCTGCTGGCCACCCTCACCACCGAGCAGCGCCAGCGTTACCTGCGGGAGTACGGCATGCGCCCGTTCACCACCGCCACCCTGACCAGCCCGGAGGCGTTCGAGTCCGACGTGGCCGCCGGTGACCGGCGGGGCATGCAGCTGGAGTTGGGACAGTTCCGTCAGGGGGTGGCCTGCGCCGCGGTGCTGGTCGCCCCGGACAAGGACATGGAACGCCGGGTGGTGCTGGCCTGCGCGCTGCCGGCGAGCGAGATGATGACCTCCGCCCGGGTGGTACGGGCCAAGCTGCTGACCGTGGCCCGCACCATCGCCGACGGCCTGATCCTCGAACCCTAGGTGTAAGGAAGGGCCCCCTGTTATCGCTTTCTGTTGTACAGGGGACCCTTCCTTACACCTCAGGTGCCGATCGGGGCGCCGTCGAGCCGCCAGGCGACCACCACGCCCGGCTTGGCGATGTCGCCGTCCGGCCAGTTCGACGCCGGGTTCTCGACCGACGCGCCGGTCAGCTCGCCCGGGTGCTGGACGGCGACGAAGACCGAGCGGTTGTCGGCGGTGATGAACGGGCCACAGGTCTCCGCGCCGACCGGCACGGTCAGGAACTGCTTGAGGTGACCCCGCTCCGGGCCCTCCACCGGCGTGGCGAAGAGGCCGTCGTTGCTGCCCAGCGCGTTGCCGTCGGTGGAGATCCAGAGATTGCCGGCGGCGTCGAAGGCGACGTTGTCCGGGCAGGAGACCGGTGACACCTTGGTCTTGTCGTACCCGGCGAAGTAGGTCGACGGGTCGGCCGGGTCGCCGCAGACGATCGGCAGCGACCAGGCGAAGGCCTCGGCGGTGTTGTCACCCGAGTCCTCGACCAGCTCCAGGATCTGGCCGTGCCGGTTGGCGTTGCGCGGGTTGGCCTCGTCCGCCGCCGGCCTACCCGCCGCGCCCCGCTCGCTGTTGTTGGTAAGTGCGACGTACACCTTGCCGGTACGCAGACTCGGCTCGACGTCCTCCGGCCGGTCCATCTTGGTCGCACCCACCTGGTCACCGGCGAACCGGGTGAAGGTGAGCACCTCGGCGGCGGTCATCCCGGGCACGTACGAGCGGTCGCCGCTTACCAGCTTGATCCAGCTGCCCCGGCCGTCGAACGCCCCGTCGGCGGGGAGCCTGCCGGAGCCGTCGATCTCGGCGGCGCTGGTCTGGTCCAGTTTGGCCACGTAGAGGGTGCCGGACTCCAGCAGCGACAGGTTGTGCTGGCGGGCCGCCCACGAGTCGCCCGTGCGGTACTTCTTCTCGCTGACGAACTTGTAGAGGTAGTCGAAGCGCTCGTCGTCACCCAGGTACGCCACCACGTGCCCGTCGCGGGCGACGATCACGTTCGCGCCCTCGTGCTTGAACCGGCCCAGCGCGGTGTGCTTTCGCGGCCGGCGCTCCGGGTCGAACGGGTCGATCTCGACGATCCAGCCGAACCGGTTCGCCTCGTTCGGGTGTTTGGCCAGGTCGAAGCGCTCGTCTGCCCGTTCCCACCGGCGGCTGCCGCTGGGGTACCGGGCGGTGGTGGAGATGCCGTACCGGGCCAGCTTGGGCTTCACCTCGTCGGCCACCGCGTCGCCGCCGACGAAGTACTGGTTGAAGTTCTCCTCGCCGGAGAGCACGGTGCCCCACGGGGTGACGCCCCCGGCGCAGTTGTTCAGGGTGCCGATCACCACCCGGCCCCGTGGGTCGGCGGCGGTCTTCAGGAAGGCGGAGCCGGCGGCCGGTCCGGTCAGGTCGAACCTGGTGCCGTGCGCGGTGACCCGCCGGTTGTACGGCCGCCGGCCGGTGCGTACCACCTGCCACTGCCCGGTCCCGTCGACCCGCTCGATCTCCACCACGGACATGCCGTGCGCGGCCATCGCCACCCGCACCTGCTCCACCGAGAGGGCGTCCTGGCTGGTGAAGCCGGGGAACATCAGGTCCTCGTTGGTGTACTCGTGGTTGACCACGAGCAGGGCCCGCCGGCCCTGCCGGTCCAGCGGGAGCACCCCGACGTAGTCGTTGTTGTAGCCGAACTGCTTGGCCTGCCGGGCGGCGGTCTGCCGGTGCAGGTCGAACCCGGGGCCGTCGGGGACCACCGGGTCACCCCAGCGGATCACCACCGAGTGGTCGTACCCGTTCGGCACGACCAGGGTGTCCAGCTTGTTCGGCGGGATCGCCTTGAAGGTCAGCGCACCGCTGCCGGTGCCGCGCTGCGGGGCGGCGAAGTCGCTGATCTCCGGTACGGCCGGCACCGTCGGCGGGCCGGCCGCATCCGGCGCGGCGGCGGCCGGGGCCGCGCCGGATGCGACGGCACCACCGAAACCGAGGACCAGCGCGCCGACCGCACCGGCCCGGACCACGCCCCGCCGGGAGACCTCGGCATCGACCAGATCACCGAAGTACGGGTTGTCGGACCGGTTGGGCACCGGGTGGTCACAGGCGTTGCCGCAGCGGTACAGGCAGGTCATCGGGGACCGGCTGCCGTGGCGGTGGGTGGTCAACAGTGGGAGCAGCCGGGGGCGGTCGCTCATGGGAGAAGCCTCCTGGTCAGGGGGGAGAGGCGCGGCGGAGCACCGTCCGGCGCGTACCGGCGGGACGTTTCCAGCCGGTGGTGAGCGCCCGTCGGCCTCGACGTGAATCAGATGTGAACACCTTTGTCACGCCATCGGGCTGAGCTGGGCTGAACCGATCGCGGTGCCGGGACGTACTTCCCGGAGAACGCACCGCCGGACGCGCCGGAGCGAGGAGACCGCCATCAGCGACCACGAAGCACATCTGCTCCGCGCGCTGCACGACGAACACGCGGAGGCACTCTTCGCGCACTCGCTGCGACTGGTCAACGGAGACCGGCAGCGGGCCGAGGACCTCGTCCAGGAGACCCTGCTCCGGGCCTGGCGGCATCCGGAGTCACTGGACCCCAGGCGGGGATCGGTGCGCGCCTGGCTGTTCACCACCGCCCGGAACCTGGCAATCGATGCCTGGCGGCGGCGCTCCAGCCGGGTCGGCGAGGTCTACCCGGACGAACTGCCCGAACCGCCACCGGCGGTCGACGAGACGGAGCGTGCGGTGGAGGCCTGGACGGTCGCCGAGGCGCTGAACCGGCTCAGCCCGACCCACCGTGAGGTGCTGGTCGAGTGCTTCTACCAGGGGCGGTCGGTGACCGAGGCCGCCTCCCGGCTGGGGGTGCCACCGGGGACGGTGAAGTCCCGCACCCACTACGCGCTTCGTTCACTGCGGTTGGTCCTGGCCGAGATGGGGGTGACCGGATGACCGGTTGCGAGTTCGCGTTCGACGACGGCGCGTACGTGCTGGGTGCCCTGCCGCCGGGCGAACGCGCGACCTACGAGCGGCACCTGTCGACCTGCCCGGCCTGCCGGGAGTCGGTGGCCGAGATCGCCGTCCTGCCGGGCCTGCTCAGCCGGCTCGACCCGAACGCCCTGGACCAGTTCCTGCCCCCGCCGACGGAGCCCTCCCGGGTGCCTTCGCTGCTGGACACCGCGAGTCGGCGACGGCGCGGCGAGCGCCGCCGCAACCGCTGGCGGTACGCCGGCGTCGGGCTGGCCGCCGCGGCCCTGGCCCTGGTGGTCGGCGTCGGGGCGGCGAACGTGCTGTCGGAGCCTGCCGGGCCGCCGGAGGTCCGGATGGTGGCGATGCAGCCGGTGGCGGGCACGGTGCCGGTCTCCGCCGAGGTCGGGCTGACCGCCAAGGGCTGGGGCACCGAGGTCGCCATGCGGTGCGGGTACGACCAGAACGCCGGCCACGGCAAGGCGTTCACCTTCCGGCTGGTGGCGTACGGCCCGGACGGCGCGAAGGAGCAGATCGGCTCCTGGCTCGCCGCTCCCGGCGACGACCTGCGGCTGACCGGCGCCACCCGGTTCACCGGGGCGGAGCTGGTCCGACTGGAGCTGCTCCGCGCCGACGGGACCCCGGTGCTGGGCTACGACATCCGCTGAGGCTGCCCGACGGTGACGTCCACCGGCCCGTCGACGGTCACCACGGGCTGGTCGCCGGCGGTGGACCGGTCGGCGACGGGCCCGCTGGGCCGACGTCGGGCGTGCCGTACCGCGTCCACGGTGAAGGCGATCAGCGCCACCCAGACCAGCACGAAACCGGCCAGCCGGGCCGGTGGCATCGGCTCGTGGAAGATCAGCACCCCGACGCCGAGCTGCAGGATCGGGGCGAGGTACTGCAGCAGGCCGAGGGTGGTCATCGGCAGCCGGTTGGCCGCGCCGGCGAAGAGCAGCAGCGGGATGGCGGTGATCACGCCGGCCAGCACCAGCAGCGTGGTGTGCCCGACGGAGACCTGCCCCAGGGTCAGCTGCCCGCCCCAGGCCAGCCAGCCCAGGTAGGCCAGCGCGGGCAGGGTCAGCGCCGCCGACTCGACAAGCAGCCCCTCTGCGGCCGGCAGGCCGAGCCGCTTCTTGACCAGGCCGTACCCGGCGAAGCTGCCGGCCAGCAGCAGTGCCAGGTAGGGCAGCCGGCCGTAGTCGACGGTGAGCACCACCACGGCCAGCGTGCCGAGACCGAGCGCCACCCACTGGGCGAGCCGCAGCCGCTCGCCGAGCGAGGTGACCCCGAGCAGCACCGCCACCAGCGGGGTGATGAAGTACCCCAGGGCGGTCTCCACCACCCGCTCGGTGTCGACACCGTAGATGTAGGTGCCCCAGTTGACCGCGATCAGCACCGCCGCCAGGAAGATCCCGGCCAGGGTACGCGGCCGGTGCAGCAGCGACCGGAGGAAGCCGAGGTTGCGCAGGGCGGCCAGCAGGAGCGCGACGAAGAGCGTCGACCAGACGATCCGGTGGGCGAGGACCTCCAGCGGCCCGGTCGGGCGCAGTAGTCGCCAGTAGAGCGGGAAGAAACCCCAGCAGAAGTACGCGGCGACACCGTACAGGTAGCCCAGGCGGAGCTCGGTCACCTCGTCACCGTAAGGGGTCAGGCCGGCTTTTGCGCCTTTCCGGTGACCGGCTTCACCCGCTGGTCGTACTCCATCCAGTGCGCGGGGTTCACCGGGTCGAAGCCCAGCTTGGCGTACACCCCGTGGGCGTCGAGGGTGGCCAGCACGATCCGGCGTACGCCGAGGTCGGACAGGTGGTCGCGAACCGCGCCGGCCAGCCAGCTGCCCAGCCCGCGACCCCGCTCGGCCCGGTCCACGTAGACGTCGCAGAGCCAGGCGAAGGTGGCGTGGTCGGTGACCACCCGGGCCACCGCGACCTGGCGGTGGTCCCCCGGGCGGTACACGCCGAACCCCAGCGAGCCGGCGAACGCCCGCTCGACGAGGTCCCGGTCCCGCCCGAGGGCCCAGTACGCGTCGGTGCTGAGCCACCGGTGCACCAGATCCAGATCGATGCGCTGCGGATCGGCGCTGAACAGGTAGCCGTCGGCTCGACTCGACTCGATCACCCAGGCACGCTAACCGACCTAGTCCTTACCGGTCGCGTTATTTCCCGGCCGGCTGCGGTCGAGGACCGCGGACCAGCCGCCGTCGACGCGCGGGGGATCAGTCGCGATCGAGGATCGCGCGGGGGATCAGTCGCGGTCGAGGATCGCGCCCAGGATCCAGGTCACGACGCCGACGAAGAGCGCGCCCAGTACCGACGCGGGCCAGAAGTTCGCCACCTCGAAGGGCAGTCCGGCCTGGCCGGCGAGCCAGCCGGTCAGCAGGAAGAGCAGGCCGTTGACCACGATGGCGATCAGGCCGAGAGTCAACAGGTAGAACCCGCAGCCGACCACCTTGATGATCGGTTGGAGCACCGCGTTGACCACACCGAAGATGACCGAAACGAGCAGTACGGTGACGACCGTCTCGGTGGTCGAGGCCGACTCCAGCTCGATGCCCGGGATCAGCAGGGTCGCCAACCAGAACGCCAGCGCCGTGGACGCCAGCCGGATCAGAAGACCTTTCAGGGAATCCATGGCCGCGATGGTGCCACGGAGCTGCGAGTTTGCCGAGTCGCGCGCACCGTCGGGCGGTTGGGCCGCGGTCACCGTCGGGCGGGTGGTCCGATCAGCTGGGCCTCGATCGGGGTCGGGGAG
Organism: Micromonospora yangpuensis; assembly: GCF_900091615.1. Lineage (NCBI taxonomy): Bacteria > Bacillati > Actinomycetota > Actinomycetes > Micromonosporales > Micromonosporaceae > Micromonospora > Micromonospora yangpuensis. The sequence goes on from NZ_FMIA01000002.1 coordinate 530,935, forward strand.
AGCAGCGCCCAGCGCAGGGCGCGCCGGTTCACCACCGCCACCATGTCGTGGCGGATCCGGGTCAGCCAGTCCGCCGATCCGCCGAGCCCCAGCGCGGTGCCGGCCAGGGTCGCCTCGCCGGGGCCCAGTGGTTGCAGGACGGCCAGGTCGGCCCGACCGAGCAGATCCGCGTCGGCCGGGGTCAGCTCGTCGCGTACCACCAGGGTGGTCTGCCAGGCCGGTGCGGGCGTGCGGTCGACCGGTACCGGCCCGGCGTCGATCACCACCAGCGACGGACGCAGCGGTGAGCCGGCCACCCCGTCAACCGACCGGCCGGGCGGCAGCAGGGGGATCGTGCCACCCGGCGAGCCCACCGCCCGGACGAACGGCTCCCACAACCGGGGGCGGGCCGTCCGCACCACCACCCGGGCACCGAGCGCCATCGCCCGCAGCACCACCAGCTGCGCGCCCCGGATCCCACCGACCAGCACGATGCGGGTGTGTTCGGCCCGGAAGACGCGTACCGTCACCGCGCCGCCGTGCCGGTTGGCGCCCACCATCAGGCCCGCGTCGTCGAGAGTCGGCGCCAACCGGCCGGCGTCGGGCCCGCCGCTGGCCGCGCTGCCATGGTTCCGGCCGCTGGCCGTCCCGCCGTCGGTCCGGTGGTTGGCCGTCCTGACGCCGGGCAGCGCCAGCGGGAGCGTCCCGGCCAGCCCGGTCAGGTGCTCGCCGTCGAGCCGGTCGACCGCACCGCCGAGCGCGTCGACCAGGCGTCGCAGCGCCTGCGCGGCCACCGTGAGCTCGGCCGGCGTCCACCCGGCCAGGCGTACGGTCAGCTCGGTCGATGCCGTGGTGACCCCGGGGTGCGGGCCGGCGCAGAGCGACACGGTGCACGCCGTGGCGGGCAGCGCGAGCAACCGGGGCACCAGGTGGCCGCCGCCGTCGGCGGGCGGGTCCGGCCACCGGCGCAACCGGAAGGTGGCCTGCGTCAGCGGTCCGGTGTGCACCGCCGACCAGCTCTCCCGCGTCGACAGCTCACCCTCGTGGTGGGCGTACTCCCCGAGCAACCGCAGCGTGGCCTGCGGGCCGAGCGGACGGGCGGTCACCGGCTGGAACCGACGGACGAGCCGGCGGACCACCCCGGACAGTGCCCGCCGTAGCTGCTGGTCGGACCAGCCGTCGGTCCGCAGCACCCGGACCACCAGCACCGCCCGTGCCTGCGCCGGCAGCCGCCCGTCGGTGAGCTGCCGGTACGAGGTGGCCACCGTGCCCCCGCCCGCGTCGGTGGCCGGCGCGGGCACGCCGGTGAGCAGGAGCTGGATCCGTACCGGAGGGTTGTCGGCGGTGGCCGGGGGCAGCAGGTCCGGCGGTACGGGCAGCGGTCGGGGACCGTCGGCGAACAGGTCCGTCGGATCGCCCAGTTCGAGCAGGGTGGCCAGGCCGGTGGCGTCGTCCACCACGGCCGCCGGGCCCCCGGCCAGCTCGGCCGGCCGGACCGTGGCGCCGGGGGAGACCAGGTCCAGCAGGGCGGTCGGGCCCGCCGTCGGGTTCAGGGCGCGGCGGCGGCCCAGGTAGCTCAGCCCCACACCCAGCCACTCGAAGAGCCACCGGCCGCGCAGCCGCCACCAGGTGCCGGGCAGCAGCGCCGCGGTCAGCGTCAACGCGACCGCCATCGGCAGGGTCCCCCGGCCCAGGGCGGCGACCGGCAGGGCCACCGCCAGTTGGGTGGCGACGAGCTGACCGGCGCGTACCCCGGCCGGGCGACGCGGGCCGGTGGAGATCCACTGTGGTGGTAGGGGCTGTCTGGCGGCTGTCCGGGCGGGCGGGCCGGTCGTGGTGGTCGTCACCGGGTCGCCTCCTCCGCCGATCGTCTCGTCTCCGGTGGTGCGGTCATCGTAGGGGCCGGAACCCGGCTTCGTTGTCCACAGGGGAGAAGCTCGGGGTAGCACAACCGGGATCGGCCGGCTACCGTCAGCGACGACAACTCCACTGACCCGCGCACCCGCCACCGATGGCGCGGTGCGACCGGCCCGACCGCCCCGGACGGGCCGCCGGTCAGCCAGGACCGAGGAAACGAGGTGACCTCCGGGTGTCCCAGACCCAGGCAGAAGCCGCGGTGATGCAGACGACCGCCACGAAGTTCGAGCAGGCGGACCAGTCGTTGCAGACGATGCTGAGTGGCCTGCTGGCCGAGCTGGAAGTGTTGCAGCAGGCCTGGCGTGGGGCCGGTGGCCGCTCCTTCGAGCAGGTCAAGCAGCAGTGGTCGCAGGACCAGGCGGCGTTGCAGCGGGCGCTGCGGGAGACCGCCCAGGCGATCCGCACCGCCGGCCAGCAGTACGACGTCTCCGACACCGAGGCGTCCAGCCGGGTCGCCGGCACCAACCGCGGCGGCATCAAGCTCCCGCTCTAGCCCGGACCGAAAGGGGAACATCCGATGGACCATGGTGTGCTGGTCGTCAACTTCGCCGCGTTGCAGCAGGCCAGTATGGACATCCAGAAGGCGTTGAACACCCTCGACTCGCAGCTCGGCCAGTTGGAGAAGGACGCCGCACCGCTGGTCGCCACCTGGAGCGGTGACGCGCAGCAGGCCTACCAGGTGCGCCAGTCCCGCTGGCGGTCGGCCTCGCAGGACCTCCAGGGCATGCTGCGCGACATCAGGCTCGCGGTGGACGACTCCGCCACCGACTACCTCAACACCGAGAAGCGCAACGTCGGCCTCTTCCAGTGACGGTCGGCCGTGCCCGGTGCCGAACGGCGTTTCGCGCCTGACGGCGGTGGGCCTGTCGGCTGAGCGCGCCTGACGACGGTGGTGCCGGTCCGGACCAGGGCCGGCACCACCGGTGCGGCTGTGTTCCGTTGCCGGTGAGGGCGGTGGCCGCTGCCGACGAGGGTGCGGTGGCCACTGCCGGCGGGGGTCAGGTCGGGTCCGCCGGTCGCCAGCGCCGCCGCCGGCCCCGCGGCAGGACCAGCACCACCAGAACCACCACGAGTACGACACCCGTGGTGGCCGCGGCGACCAGCACGGCCCGTTCCCGCGCCTGCGCCCGGCGGGCCCGCTGCGCCAGCTGCGCCGGCTCGGGTCGGGCGTCGGCCAGGGCCGGCACCGGTGCGGGCTGCCCCACCGGTACGCCGCCGGTGTCGGCGACGGCCCGGTAGGGGTTCAGTACCCCCGCGCCGTAACCGCCGTCCGGGTCGCCGCCCGGCGCCGGATCAGCGGTGGCGACGATCCGCTGGCGTACCTCGGCGGCGGTCAACCGGGGACGGTACTGCCGCACCAGGGCCGCCGTGGCGGCGACGAAGGGCGTGGCGTAGCTGGTCCCCTCGGCCCGATGATGGCCCCGGACGGGGGCCGCCAGCAGCACGTCGCCGCCCGGCGCGACCAGGTCGACGTACGGGCCGGTCTGGGAGAAGTCGGCACGCCTTCCGGTCGCCCCGATGGCCCCGACCCCGAGCACGCCGTCGTAGCCCGCCGGATAGGGCAGCGGGTCGCCACTGTCGTGCAGGTTCCCGGCGGCGGCCACCACGACCACGTCCCGGTCCACGGCGTGCGCGACCGCCGACCGGACCGCCGGCTCGTCGGCGTACAGCACCACGGAGAGGTTGAGCACCTCGGCTCCCCGGTCCACCGCCCACCGGATCGCCTGGGCGAAATCGGTCGCGCTGACCGTACGCCCCGTCTCCCGTCCGTCGATCACCTGCTGCTCGCTGACGCGTACCGGCAGGATCCGGGCGTCCGGTGCCAGGCCACGGAAGGCGACGTCGGGGTGCGGGGCGGCGGCGATGATGCTCGCCACCGCCGTGCCGTGACCGGCGCAGTCGTGCGTACCGTCGCCGCCGGGATCGAGGAAGTCGCTGCCGTCGAGCACCTGACCGGCCAACTGCGGGTGTCGCCGGTCCACCCCGGAGTCGACCACCGCCACGGTGACCCCGACTCCGGTGGCCAGCGCCGACAGCCGGTCGTGGGCGTACCGCTGCTGCGGCCAGGGTGCCTCGGCGACCGGCCGGGCCGGCGCCAACGGCGAGGCACAGGCCGGCGCCGCCCGACCCGTCGCCGGCCCGGCGGCGACGGGCGTCGGAGGTGCTGCGAGGGTCACCGCCAGAGCCACCACCCCCACCCGGGCAACGGACCGGGACATCGATCGCCTCCGCATCGTGTCGGCTCCGGAACAGGATGTTAACGGCTGGCCGTTCGGCGTACCGACCCCTGCCGGCCTTGCCATTGTGATCTTGTTACTACCTTGTAGGTTGTAGGCGATGCCTATGGCCTGTACGCGGGAGGAGAGGTGGCCGTGACCGGATGGGAACCGGCCACTGAGGCCGAGGTGGCGATGCGGGACGCGTTGCGCGCCAACGACCAGGAGTTGTACTTCCGGGTCCTGGCCCGCACCGAGCTGCTGTTGCCGGTCTCGACCCAGTCGCCCGCCGGTCAGGCACCGGTAGGCTGGGGCACCTGGACCACCGGTGGGCGTACCCACGTGCTGGCGTTCACCTCCGCCGCCGCGATGCGCGCCTGCCTCTCCGACGACGCCGGCTCCGGGCGGCGTACGCCCTATGCCGACCTGGCCAACGGTTGGCCCAACCATGAGTGGTGGCTGGCGGTCAACCCCGGTCTGCCCATCGAGGGCTACCTGCCGGCCTGGTTCGTCGCCCAGCTCTCCCGGGGAGACGTCCGGCTGCCCGGCCGCACGATGGGTGCGCGGGCCCGGCTGGAACGGGTGGAGTCCCTGTCCCGGGCCCGAGCCGGCGCGGCCTGGGCGGGCACGGCCTCGGCGGGTGGTGGACCGTCCGGCGGCGGCACCCCGTTCTCCGGAGCCTCGCCGGGCACCGAGCCGGTTCCTCCGGTGCCGTCGGCGGCCGAGCCCACGACGCGGTTCTCTCCGCCGGGTGCCCCGTTCGACGACGGGGCGACGCACCGGCCGGCAGCCGGCTTCGAGCCGTACCCGGAGGACAGTCGAAGCCCGGCGGAGAACGGGCACGGGCCGCTGCCGACCCGGACCCCGCCACCGCGCCCCGACCAGCCGTCCCCACCACCGCGTTACTCGCCCACCGGCCAGTCGGGCGGAGCCGGCCCGTCCGGCGGTCAAGCTCAGTTCGGCGGCCGTGACCAGCTTGGCGGGCGTGACCAGCTTGGCGGTCGTGACCAGTTCGGCGGGCGTGATCAGCTTGGTGGGCGTCCGCACCGGCCGGGCACGGAGGCTGGCGAGCCGGCCGGGACCGTCGGTGCACCATCGCTCTTCACTCCCGCTGCCGACGTGCACCGCCCCGCAGCGACACCCCCACCCGCGAACGGTTGGTTGACCAGACCCTCCGCGCCAGCGGCCGACCGTGTTGCGGCTGCGCCGGCGGATGCGGGTTCCGGTGGGCCGGGGCCCGACGGGCTGGGCACCGGTGGGCCGGGGTCAGGCAGGCTGGGTGCCGGTGGGTTGGGGTCAGGCAGGCCGGGCGCGGGTGGCTCGGGATCCGAGGTCCCGAGGCCCGAGGGGCAGCGCTCCGGCGCCGAGCCGTCGCTCTTCGAGCCGACCAACCGGCGGGTGCCGGCCGCTGACCCGCCGCAGCGGTCGACGATGGCCGACGCCCTGCGCCGGACACCGGCGGCTGATCCGCCCCGCCCGGGTAAGCGGCCGATCCCGCCGGCCCGTACCGGCCTCGGTAGTCAACCGTTCCCGCGTCGCCGGCCGGCCGGCCCGACCGCCGCCGGTGATGCCAGCCGGGCTTTCCAGTTCGGTCCGGCGGACGAGGAGGCCACCCGGGCGCTCCCCACCGACTCGTCGCAGGAGGCCACCCGGGCCTTCCAGGCGGGCCCGCCGGAGCCCTTCCGGGCTGGTCCGGCAACCTTCCCGCGCTCGCCCGATGCCGTCCGGGCCGGTGACACGGGCGAGGAGGCGACGCGGGCGCTGCCACTGCCGTCGCGGCGTCCGACGGAGGAGGCCACCCAGGCCATCCCGACGGGCAGCCTTGCCGAGGAGGCCACCCGACCGTTCTCAGCGCTGCACCACCCCGAGGCTGCGCCCCGCCCGGAGGGAGCGCTGCGCCCCGAGGCTGCGCCGGGTCCGGAAGGAGCGCTGCGCCCCGGGGCGGCGGCCCGCCCGGAAGGAGTGCTGCATCCCGAGGCTGCGCTGCGTCCGGAAGGATTGCTGCGCCCCGAGGCTGCGCTGCGTCCGGAAGGGGCGCTGCGTCCGGAAGGGGCCCTGCGGCCGGCGGTGTCGGCCGGGCCGGAAACGCCGGCCGAGGCGGGGCTGCGGCCCGGCCCGGCCGGTTGGCAGCCGCCGGTGACCTCGACCGATCAGGCCGCAGGACGTACGCGCTGGGCGGGAGGGCAGGCCACGGCACATTCGGTGCCGACTCCGACGGCGGACCCGGAGCCGGCCCGACCGGTCGAGGCGGACCCGACCGAGCCGGTCGGCGTGATGCCGATCTCACAGGTAGGTGCACAACCGGATCTTTCGACCGGCCCGGCGCTTCCACCGGTGGGTATGCGGCAACCCGGCCCCCGGGAAACAGCCGTGGACCCGGGTACGTCGATCGCGGAGCCGGTGTCCGGGCCGCCCGCGTCCCGCCAGGGTTTCACCCCGATCGTGATCGAGGGCACGATCATCGCGGCCCGGGAGTTCCCGGTCGACGAGCGGGCACCGGCTGCCGATCCGCCGTCGCCCGCGTCGGCCCTGGCCGACCCCGACCTGACGTTGTCCCCGGCAGACTTCGCCGATCCCGAGCTGAAGTTGTCCGCGGCGGACTTCGCGCCCCCACCGCCCTTCGCGCCCGCACCGCCCTTCGCGCCCGCACCGCCCTTCGCGCCCGCACCGCCCTTCGCGCCCGCACCGCCCTTCGCGCCCGCACCGCCCTTCGCGCCCGCACCGCCTCGCGCCCGCACCGCCCTTCGCGCCCGCTGCGGACGCCGCCGTCGGCCCGGACGCCGCTGTGGGCTCGGACGGCACCGTGGGTTCGGACGCCGCTGTGGGCCCCGTCGGCACCGTCGGCCCGGGCGGCACCGAGCCGGTGGTCCACCACGACCACGCGGGACACGACGACACCGGGCAGAACGGCACCGAGCCGGCCGAGCGGGAGGGCGGAACCGACCGGGTCGACGCCGGTGACGTACCGGTCGCGGTCGAGTTTCAGCCCGCCAACGAGGTCGAGCAGGACCTACTCGCCGCCACCAGCACCGGCAGCACCGACACCTTCCTGTCCACCCTGCTCCTGGCCCGGGTGCTGCTCCCGGTCGCGGTGGACTCGGCCCCCGGCAGCCGTCCCGGCGAGCCCGGATTCGTCTGGCGGACCGAGCGCCTCGACGGTGAGCGGTACGTGGTGGTGCACACCTCGCCGGAGCGGCTGACCGATCACCACACGGTGACCGTGGAGACGGTGCTGGTCAAGTTCGTGCAGCTGATCCGGTGCTGGCCCGAAGAGGACTGGTCGTTCGCGGTCAACCCCGGTACCCCGATCGGGGCGAAACTGCCCGGTGAGCAGATCGTCGGGCTGGCCAACTGGGCCGCCGAGGTGGGTCTCGGTGACGACGCCGGGGCCGAGGAGCCCGTCGCCGTCGAGGAGCCGGCCAGCCGGCCACGCAACGCGGCACCGCCGGTCGACCCCAACGCGCCGGTCGTCATGCAGAAGGCGGTCGCCCCGAGCCAGCTCGCCTACTACCTGGAGCGCGGCTACGACCGGGTGTCCGGCTTCGTGCACCGGGCCCCCGAGCTGGCCCACCTGACCACTCCCGCCCAACTCCACGGTGGCCTCGGGCTGGGCTACCCCGACTCGCCCTTCGCCCGGGACGCCGACGAGATCTACGTACTGCGCTGGCCGGCGCACCGGCCGAGCCTCTACCGCATCCCGTACGGCGGGCAGAACGAGGACGCCATGCGGGCGATGGAGGGCTGGGTCATCGAACGTTTCCCGTTCCGGGGCAACGGCTTCGCCCCCGGGGAGAGCAGCGACGTGATCGCCGAGTTCAAGGTGGACAGTGCCCGGCTGCCGCACGGCTCGCAGCTCCTGCGGATCAGCGCCGACGGCACCGAACGGGTGATCGCCACGCTGGACACCGACGCCCTGGTCTGGCGTCAGGTCGGTGGGTCCTGATGCGGGACGGCTACGTCGCCCGGTGGCGTGGACGGGAGTACCAGGCCAGCCCGGACGGTAACGACATCCGGCTGTACCAGCCCGAGCCCGGCGACGGGTTCACCGAGGTCCGGCCGGGGCGGTACGTCCGGGTGCTGCCGGCCCACGAGGTGGACGACCTGGCGTACGTGCGGACCACCTGCACCTGGCAGGGACAGCCGTTCATCGTGCTGGCCGAGCACGACGGCTGGCTGCGGGTCGAGTACACCGGCGGGCGGTGGCCGGTCGCCCGGGCGCTCGGCCTGGAGGTGTTCGACTTCGGCGTCTACCAGGGCTGGGCACCCACCAACGAAGTCGCCGACCTGCGCGAGCAGCGGCTCTGAGCCGACGCGCGGGCAGTGGGCCTGAGCCGACGCGCGGCTAGTGGGCCTGAGCGCGCGTGCGGGCAGTAAGGTCGGAGCCCGTGCGAGGACAGCCGGGCAGCGCATCCGGGGCCGGGCAGCCGGTCAGGACTTCGCCCAGCGCAGGATCTCGCCGAGTACCAGGTCGGCTGCCTCCAGGTGGGGGAAGTGGCCGACCTCGTCGAGCAGCCGCCACTCGTACGGTGCGGTCACGTACCGGCCGGAACCCTGGGCGGTCCGGGGCAGGGAGGCGGCGTCCAGCGCGCCGTGCAGTTGCAGGGTCGGGGTGACCAGGGGCTTCTGCATCAGCCGGACGAACCGGTACCCGTGCAGACGCAGCACCGAGCGGAACGCCCACCGGTAGCCCTCCAGCGCACAGAACGCGGCCTGGGGGATCTGCATGGCGTCTCGGCAGTGTCGGGCGTACGCCGGGAAGTCCGGGCCGTCGGCCCAGCGTGGGCCGCTCCACCGGTGCAGCACCTCCCCGACGGCGGCGGCGTCGTCGCGGGTCAGCACGTGCTCGTACCGTGGGATCTGGAAGCGCAACGCGGGCGTGGAGGCGGCGAACTGCCCCCGCGGGTCGGCGAAAATCGCCGCGCGTAGCCGCAGCGGATGCGGTGCGCCGAGCACCACCAGCCGCCGGACCAGCGACGGGTGGAACGACGCCACCGTCCAGCCGATCATGCCACCGGCCCCGGTGCCGACCACCGTCGCCGAGCGTTCACCCATGCCCCGGATCAGGCCGGCGATGTCGGCGGCGAGCGTGTAACCGTCGTACCCCCGGGGTGGTTTGTCGCTGGCGCCATAGCCGCGCAGATCGACGGCGACCGCGCGGAAGCCGGCGTCGGCGACGGCCGGCAGGATGTCGTGCCACGCCCACCAGTACTCGGGGAAGCCGTGCAGGAAGAGCACCATCGGCCCGGTGCCGGCCTCGACGACGTGGAACCGGCTGCCGTTGGCACCGACGAAGCGGTGGGTCCACGGCCCTTCGGTAAGCACGCAGGACTCGTCGAAGGGGCCGCCACGCTGCTCGGTCATGGTTGACAGCCTAGGCCCCGCCGTCCGCCCTCCCCCTCCCGGCGAAAGGAAGGGCCCCCTGTTATCGCTTTCTGTTGTATAGGGGGCCCTTCCTTACACCCTCAGAGGGGGAAAGGGGGCCGCCCGGGCAGGTGGACTGCCCGGGCGGCGGGTGGTGCGGGATCAGCGGTCGGTCAGGAGAAGCGGACCTTCAGCGAGGTGCCGTTCTCCTCGACGACCCGGATCTTCGTACCGGTCGCGGGGAGCTTGACGCCGTGGTTCGGCAGCTCGGCGAACCAGTACTTCTTGGTGTCGTCGAAGAGCGGCTTCGCCGCCTTGCCCCGGATGTACTGCGGCTGGCTGTTCACGTGCAGCGTGAACGAGTCGGCCTTGCGCAGGCTGAACGGTGCGTCGTACACCTGCACCCGGGCCCGCCACGGCTGGCCGGTCAGGTTGTAGATCGGCTCCGGCCGGGAGTCGATGATCATGTTCCGGCCCTCGCCCGGGTGGGCGAAGGTGTCGTTGTCGGCCCACCTGGTGTTCCAGTAGGAGATGAGCAGACCCTCCTGGTACGCGTAGTGGTCCACCCAGTCCGGCTTCGTGTTGGCGTAGCCGAAGAAGTACGGGCCGGTCTGCAGGTACTTGTCGTACGAGACGTACGACCGGTGACCCGCGATGTAGTAGTTGTCGAAGAGCCGGGTGTACGTCTCCTCGGCGATGGTCCAGCCGTCGAGCGTCCACTCGCCGGGGCCGTCCTCGGCACCGTCGGTGGCCAGCACCGCCCCGTCGGCGGTCACCGTGACGGCGTCACCGTAGAAGCCGCCCTCGGAGACCCCACCGTCGGTCTGGTACCGGAGCCGGAACTGGGCGACCTTGCCGGCGGCGAAGTCCAGCGGGATGTTGATGTCGACCCACTCGCCGCCGCTGCTGCCGTCCAGCGCCGGACGCGGGTCGTCGGGCGAGATCGGCGGGATCGGCTCACCGTCGACGGTGCCCGGCAGCATCGTCCAGGTCGCACCGCCGTCGACCGAGCCCTCGAAGAAGAGGTAGTCGTAGTCTTCCTCGATGCTGTAGCGGCCCTTGAGCGACACCGCCGCCGTCGACTTCCCGGTCAGGTCGATCGTCCGGGTCATCGTGTTGTTCAGGTCGTCGGCGTTGCCGGAGAAGAACTGCTTGTCGCCCTCGAACGGCTTGCCGTTGTCGAATTCGTACTCCCGCTGGGGGAGTACCACCACGGCGGCCTGCGGCTTGTCGGAGTTGTACTCCTGTGGACCGAGGTTCAGCGTCTTCTTCTGCCCCGCGACGACCACCTCGTAGTCGAGCCAGCCGAGCTGGAGCTTGTTCCACGCGCCCAGGTCGCCACCGCGCTCACCGATGCCGCCGTCGTTCTTGCCGCCGAGGCGGCTCTGGGCCATCAGCGTCCAGTGCTCGTTGTTGTTGTCCCCGCCGCTGATGACGTTGTAGTCGTCCGGCAGGCCCAGGTCGTGGCCGTACTCGTGGTAGAAGACGCTGCGGCCACCGTTCTCCGGCTGGATGGTGTAGTCACCGATCCAGACCCCGGTGTTGCCGATCTGGGTGCCGCCGGCCGGGAAGTTCGGCGGGCCGGTCAACCCCTGCTGGGTGGCGTAGGCGTACCAGCGGTGGCTCCAGATGGCGTCCTCACCCTGGATCGGGTCGCCGTCGGCCATGTCGCCGCCTGCGTGCACGATCTGGAAGTGGTCGATGTAGCCGTCCGGCTCGTTGAAGTTGCCGTCGCCGTCGTGGTCGTACCGGTCCCACTTGTCCATCGCCTTGACGTCGGCGGCGATCTCGGCGTCGCTGCGGCCCTGGGCCTTCTGGTCGGCGACCCACTGGTTGGCGGCGTCGCGCACCAGCGCCCAGACGTTGTTGCAGACGTTCGAGGCGCAGACGTTCGGGTCGGTGTCGGCCTCGTCGAGCGAGCGGCCGTAGCGGGCCTCGTTGAACGGGACCTTCACCCAGTTGGTGACCTGTCCGTCCACGCTGTAACGACCCGAGGACTGGGCCTCGTAGTACTGCTTGAGCGACTCGTCGCCCCGGCCGGTGCCGAAGTACAGCTGGCGGAAGTACTCCGGGCTGTAGTCGGCCTGCCAGACGGTGGAGTTGTCCACCGAGCGGTTCGGCTCCGGGATCTCGTTGTGCTGCGGACCGTCGAACCTGGTCGGGCCGGGCCAGTCCGGGTTGAGGTCCTTGTCCGGGTAGTCCGGGTGTCGCTCGTTGCCGAACTCGGCCAGGATCACGAAGATCTGGTCGGTCTTCTCCCGGGACAACTCGACGTACTGGTCCGTTTTGGTGGCGCCGCCGACCCGGGCGGAACGGGCGTTGGCCCCGGCCGGGCCGCCGGCGGTCTCGCCGACCTTGACTACCGTGCTGCCGTTGATCCGCTGAGGCTTGGTCCGGCCGGAGAGGACGTCGGTGAGCCCCTCCTGACGCATCGCGCGCCGCTTGTCCTCCAGCGGGTTGGGCAGGTCGTGCTCGGCATGAGCGGGTTCGGCGACCGACGGGGCGGCTGCCGGCGGGTCCGCCTGCGGCGCGGCGCTGGCGGACGACGCCGCCACGAATCCCGTCGCCGTCAGGGAGAGCCCGAGCAGACCCACTGCGACTTTGCGCACGTGGTACCTCCGGTGTTGGGGAACCGGCCCACGGGGACAAGGGCCGGTAGTAGTGATCCCACGCGTGGGACCACTGGTGAACATAGACACTGGTGGGACGGGTGGGAAGATGCGTGCGCCGATTCGTGGCAAGAATTTGTGTCGGCTGTCCGTCGCCGTCACACGCCCGTGTCACATCCGGGCAACAGAAAGGGTGGCGGTCCGTCCGGACCGCCACCCTTCGATCTGGGGTACGTCGTCGCGTCAGTCCTCGTCCGACTTCCCACCCTGCATTCCGGAGGAGATCAGCTCCATCACCGAGGAGTCCTGCAGCGTGGTGACGTCACCGAGGGACCGGTTCTCCGCCACGTCCCGCAGCAACCGCCGCATGATCTTGCCGGACCGGGTCTTCGGCAGCTCCGGTACCAGCATGATCTGCCGGGGCTTGGCGATCGGGCCGAGCGACTTCGCCACGTGGTTGCGCAGCTCGGCGATGAGCCGCTCGCCGGCCTCCCCGGCGACGTCGGTGCTGCCCCGGGGGATGGCGAACGCGACGATCGCCTGCCCGGTGGTCGGGTCGGTCGCGCCGACCACCGCCGCCTCGGCCACCGACGGGTGGCTGACCAGCGCGGACTCCACCTCCGTGGTGGAGATGTTGTGCCCGGAGACCAGCATCACGTCGTCCACCCGGCCGAGCAGCCAGATGTGCCCGTCGGCGTCCTTCTTGGCACCGTCGCCGGCGAAGTAGACCCACTCGTCGCCGCTGCCGGCCCCCGCGCCGAACCGGGACCAGTACGTCTCCAGGAACCGGTTGTCGTCGCCCCAGATGGTGCGCAGCATCGACGGCCACGGCTCGCGCAGCACCAGGTAACCGCCGCCGCCGTCGGGCACCGACTGGCCCTGGTCGTCCACCACGTCGGCGACCACCCCCGGCAGCGGGGTCATCGCGCTGCCCGGCTTCGCCTCGGTCACCCCCGGCAGCGGGGAGATCATCATCGCTCCGGTCTCGGTCTGCCACCAGGTGTCGACGATCGGCAGCTCACCGTGGCCGACGTGCTGCCGGTACCACATCCAGGCCTCGGGGTTGATCGGCTCGCCGACGCTGCCGAGCAGGCGCAGCGAGGAGAGGTCGTACCCGGCGGGGATCTCCTCGCCCCACTTCATCATGGTCCGGATCAGCGTCGGCGCGGTGTACAGGATGCTCACCCGGTACCGGTCGACGATCTCCCAGAACCGGCCCTTGTGCGGGGTGTCCGGGGTGCCCTCGTACATCACCTGGGTGGCGCCGTTGGCCAGCGGGCCGTACACGATGTAGGAGTGCCCGGTGACCCAGCCGATGTCGGCGGTGCACCAGTAGACGTCGGTTTCCGGCTTCAGGTCGAAGACCGCGTGCGTGGTGTACGCCGCCTGGGTCAGGTACCCCCCTGTGGTGTGCAGGATGCCCTTCGGCCGGGCGGTCGTACCGCTGGTGTAGAGGATGAACAGCGGGTGCTCGGCGTCGAACGGCTGCGCGACGTGCTCGGCCGGGGCGGTCTCGACCGTCTCGTGCCACCAGTGGTCCTTACCGGTCCAGGCGACCTCCTCGCCGGTGCGCCGGACCACCAGCACGTGCTCCACCGACGGGCAGGCCGCCACCGCCTCGTCCACGGTCGGCTTCAACGCCGACGGCTTGCCCCGCCGGTAACCACCGTCGGCGGTGATCACCACCTTGGCGGTGGCGTCCTGGATCCGGTTGCTCAGCGAGTCGGCGGAGAACCCGCCGAAGACCACGCTGTGGGTGGCCCCGATCCGGGCGCAGGCCAGCATCGCCACCGCCGCCTCCGGCACCATCGGCAGGTAGATCGCCACCCGGTCGCCGGCGACCACCCCCAGGTCGGTGAGCGCGTTCGCCGCCTGGCAGGTCAGCCGGTGCAGCTCGGCGTAGGTGATGGTCCGGGTGTCACCCGGCTCACCCTCCCAGTGGATGGCCACCTTCTCGCCGTGGCCGGCCTCGACGTGCCGGTCCAGACAGTTGTACGCCACGTTCAGCTGCCCGCCGACGAACCACTTCGCGAACGGCGGGTTCGACCAGTCCAGCACCTCGTCCCACGGCTTCGCCCAGGCCAACCGCCCGGCCTGGCGGGCCCAGAAGTCCAGCCGGTCGGCGCCGGCCTGCGCGTACGCCTCGGCGGTCACGTTCGCGTTCGCGGCGAGTTCGGCCGGGGGCGGGAACTGCCTCGTCTCGTTCAGCAGGTTGGCCAGTGCCTCACCACTCATGCCGGACTCCTTCTCCACTCACGTGACCTGCATCTCGATGAGCCGAGGCTAGTCGGGTACCCCGCCCGCGGCGACCGCAGTCGCCCGGATCGCGCCCAACGGCCCCCACCACGCGCCCAGCTGTAAGGAAGGGCCCCCTGTTAACGCTTTCGGTAGAGAAGGGCACCCCTCTCACCGCCCCGGGCGGCGGGGGCGGTCCGCGGGGCGGCGCCACGGGCGGGGGCGGTCCGGGCGGCGCCGTGGGCGGCGGGGGTGGTGCGGGCACCGCCACGGGCGGCGGGGGCGGTCGGCGGGTTCGCTAGCGTGGCGGGGTGACCGACGATCCGCTCGCCCCGCTGCTCGGGCTCGCCGACATCGCACCCGCCGTCGACCGGGCCCGCGAGCGGTTCGACCAGGCGTTGGGCCACCGCGCGCTACGCCGGCACGGCGGCCAGGTCGCGGCCGAGGTCAGCCTCCGGTCCGCGGTGGCCAGCGCCGCCCTGCAGGGGTACGCCCACGAGCGCGAGGCGGTCCGCGCCGGTACGGTCACCGACCCGGTGCTGCAGGGCGCGCTCCGGGTGGCCGGGGCGCTGCCTACGCTGAGCGAGCGCTGGTCGACGGCGCCCCGACAGGTGCTGGCCAGGCTGCACGTGCTTGCCGCCCGGGACGTCGTACCCGAGCAGGAGCTGGGGCGGCCGGTGGCGGATGCGGCGCTCGGGGCGCGACTGGACGCGTTGGCCGGCCTGGTCGCCGGCGGTACGAAGGTGTCGCCGTTGGTCCTGGCCGCGGTGGTGCACGGGGAGCTGCTGGCGCTGCGGCCGTTCGCCGGGCCGTCGTCGGTGGTGGCCCGGGGCGCGGCCCGGCTGGTCCTGCTGGCCAGCGGTTTCGACCCGCGCGGCCTGCTCGCGGTGGATGTCGGCCATCACGACCGGGAACCCGAGTACGTCGGCGCGGCCGGCGCCTTCGCCACCGGTACCCCGGACGGGCTGCGGTCCTGGCTGCGGCACTACCTGACGGCCGTCGAGGTGGGGGCCGACCAGCTCACCGCGATCGGCGACGAGATCCTCGCCGCCGCCTGACCGCTGCTGCCTGACCGTCGATGCCCGAGCTGACACCTGACCGCTGGTGCCCGAGCTACATTCGGCCGCGGCGGCGGCCGTAGGGCACCCCGACCAGTACGACGGCCAGGCCGACGAGGCCGACGGTGAGCAGCAGCCCCTGATCGGTTTTGGACACCATCGCGAAGAGCACCATCACCATGCTGAACATCGCGGTCACCCCGGCCAGCATCCACATGACCGGCGGCGGATAGTGCCCCTGGCTCTGATTCTCCCGAGTCGCCATCGGTTCTCCCTCCCGCGCCCTGAATCTGCCGCGTCGTGAAGACTTGTACCTGATGTTCCCGGTGTCGTATTCGGTAAACCGATCGTCGAGTTGTTCGCCCGACGTCGGTCGCTCAGGTCGCCGCGACCCGGGTCCGCCGGTGCCGGCCGTACCAGGCGATGCCGATCGCCACGCCCACCCCGACGCTGAGCGCGGCGGCGGCCACCGGCACGGCGGGGCGCTCGCGCAGCCGCCGGCCCAGCGGCACCGGGTGCCGGAACTCCAACACCGGCCAGGCGTTCTCGGTGGCCAGCTTGCGCAGCGCCCGGTCCGGGTTGACCACCGAGGGGTGACCGACACACTCCAACAACGGCCGATCACTGTACGAGTCGGAGTACGCGTACGACTCGGCCAGGTCGTACCCGCGTTCGGCGGCCAGCTCACGGACCCCGTCGACCTTGCTCGGCCCGGCCGCGTAGAACTCGACCTCACCGCTGTACCGGCCGTCCACCACCGCCATCCGGGTGGCGATCACGTCGGTGATCCCGAGCAGCTCGCCGATCGGCCGGACCATCTCGTCACCGGAGGCGGAGACCAGCACCACGTCCCGGCCGTCGGCGCGATGCTGCTCGATAAGCGCGGCGGCCTCGGCGTACACGTAGGGGTTGATCAGCTCGTGCAGGGTCTCCGCCACGATCTGGCGGACCTGCTCCACCGGCCACCCCTTGCAGAGCGCGGCGAGGTAGTCCCGGGTCCGGGCCATGGTCTGCTCGTCGGTGCCGCCCAGCCGGAACATCAGCTGCGCGTACGCCGACTTGACCACGTCCCGCCGGGTGATCAGACCGTCCCGGTAGAACGGCCGTCCGAACGCCAGGGCGCTCGACTTGGCGATGACGGTCTTGTCCAGATCGAAAAAAGCGGCACTTCGGCCCACGGCGCGAAAGTCTAGCCCGATCGTCTATCGTCGGCGGGTGCCCGGGGGCGGCAGTACCTCCCCACCTGCGCACCGCGTCACGATATCACTCCTACCAGTGATCGTGGTCACACTCCGCGAGCGGGATTTTGCAGTGAGTGGAGGTAACGCCACTCGACGTGCACACGGTCCCTCAGGCATGCTTGTCCTCACGGCAAGTATTCGCACCTTGTGCCGCACACAGGCCCCTGGCGGTCGCACCCCCCCGTGACCGCCGGGTGGGTTCGGCTCAATCCCCCCGGAGCCGGACCATCGACGACCCCCGTCTCCCCCCGACGGGGGTCGTCTCTTACCCCTGGGAGCGCGACCGTACGGGGCACAGGGCCTCGTCCACGCCATCGGGGCGTTCCGGGTCGGGCCCCTGAGCTTCCCCGGTAGCCCGGAGGACGATCTGCGCGGCGGCTTGGGCAGGAGTCAGGTGCGTGGTGTCGATGACCTCGGCCTCGGCATGCAGCCACGTGCGGGCCGCCTCGGCGTAGGGCTTGAGGTGCGTCTCAGCCGGTTGTGACGCATATGTGCCGCCACGGTGAGCTGCCGTCATAGATGCTCGCAACTTCCAGGATCTTGTCTCCAAGACCCCATCCCGGGAGCACCACAACAAGGAAGTTGTCGCCTGCCGGTCGGTTGCTCGGGGCGGGATGTGGTGGCGTGCCCCGTAGGCAACCGAGCATCGGGGCGGACTTTGTCGGGGCCCTGTGCTCGTGGCCCCATAACCCACTGCGCGTTTTCGGCCGGCCACCAATTCGGTGGTGGTCGGGGCCGACGGCGGGGAGGATGCGTCAATGGCTCGATCGGCTGTGTCACAACGCGTCGAGGAACTCTGGGTCAGCCTCGCCGGTGTCACGACCAGCTTCCCGGCCGACGGCGTACAGGTGGTTGTCGCGGCCGGGTCGCGGCTGTGCCCACCGGCGTGGGTCGGCATCGTGGTGTTGGAAAGCTCCGGCCTCGCCACCGCGCCGGACGCGGTCACCGCCCGGTTCCTGCGTGAGTCGCTGGCCGGTAGACCGCTCCGGTCGGCTGTCGGGGCTGGGCGGTGGAGCGGGGAGCCGGGCGTGGTGGACGTGCTCGGCCCCGCCTCGTTGGCGTACCTCGACGAGCAGGAGTTCCGGCCAGCGGCGGAGGCCCCCGGCGTGGTCCATCTGCCGCCGGGGCACCTGGACCTTGCCCGGCTGGTAGCAGAGGTGTCCGGGGAGGACATGGCGGAAAGTGGGATCGGCGAGATCTCGTCACCGGCGTTCGTCGTCCGGGATCGCGCACGGGTGGTAGCTGCGGCAGGCTACCGCGAGTGGCCAGGCGCGGTCGCGCACATCAGCGTGCTGACCAGTGCCCGCTTTCGGGGTCGTGGACTGGCCCGTGCGGTGGCTTCCGCTGCGGTGGCGGAGGCACTGGGAAACAATCTGCTGCCGCAGTGGCGCGCCCGGAACGAGCCCTCCCGAAGGGTCGCCCGCCGACTCGGCTTCCGCGAACTCGGCGGCCAGGTGAGCATCAGATTCGCGAGCTACCAGGTACAGCGCAACGGTGACAGGAGACCACCACCCCGTCAGTAGGGTGACATCGTGCGGAACGGCTGAGCTCCCGATTGATCTTCGGTGACCGCTCGATCTGGCGGGGTCGGCACTTTGGGGGCGGTGCTTCATCTCGTTGCCGGGTTGTCGCAGCGACCATCGAATTCCGGCCAGCCCGGGCAGTGATGGCGGTTACCGCCGATCAGTCCTCGTTGTACCGTCGGTAACGGTGGTTGTGGACGGGATCCGGGGCTGGCTGCTCCTTCCTGCGGCGGGAGTGTCGTTGTGTCGTACGCCGATTCGCGTTTCGGGGCTCAGTTGCGGGCTCTGCGTACCGCTCGGGGTTTGTCGTTGCGGGCGCTCGGGCAGCTCGCGCACCGGGGGAAGAGCCACCTGCACGACCTGGAGACGGGGGTCAAGGCTCCCGCGCTGGAAACGGCGCGGCACCTCGACGAGGTGCTCGAAGCCGGTGGTGCGCTGGCGCGGCTCGTGGGGCAGCCGGTCGATCACGACGCCGAAGCCGACGAGTTGCTTGCGCGGGTACGCGCCAGCGATGTGAGCGCCGAGACGCTCACCCGCATCGAGGCGAGCGTCGATGATCTGGCCAGCGCGTACGCGACCAGCCGGCCGGTGGATCTGCTGCCGCTGGTGCGTAGGCGGTTGGCGTACGTGGGTCGACTGCTCGACGGGCGGGGGACGCTGGCGCAGCGGCGCCGGTTGATCGTCGCCGGTGGCTGGTTGACCGTGCTGCGGGCGACGGTACACATCGATCTGTTGCAGCGTTCGGCGGGCAGCGCTCATCTGGTCGCCGCTGCCAGGCTTGCCGAGCATGCCGAACACCGGGAGATCCAGGCGTGGTGTCTGGAGACCCAGGCGTGGGACCGGCTGACCCAGGGCGGGTACCGGCAGGCGATCGACCTGTCCCAGCAGGCGCAGCGGGTGGCACCTCGGGGAAGCTCGGCGCACCTCCAGGCGACTGCTCAGGAGGCGCGGGGGTGGGCGCGGGTGGGTGACGTGCGGCGGACCCGTGCCGTGCTGGACCGCCTGGAACAGTTGACCTCTAACCTGCCGATGCCGGAGCGGGCTGAGCACCATTACCGGTACGACCCGACGAAGGCCCTGGCGTACACGGCCACGACGCTGTCCTGGGCGGGCGATCCGGCTGCGGTGCAGGTGGCCCGGGTCGCGCTGGCGGAGCTGGATCCGCGCGGTGACGGGGGTGAGCGGCCCCGGCGGTCCGCCTCTGCCCGCCTGGACCTGGCCTTGGCGTTGGTGGCCGCCGGCCAACCCGACGAAGCCAGCACGGTCGCCGCTGAGGCGATCCGGTCCGGACGGGTGGTCTCGTCGAACTGGTGGCGGGCCCGCGAGGTGCTGGAACGGGTCGAGCAGATCGACGCGGCGGAGGCGTCGGTGCTGCGTGCGGCCTACCAGGTCTACCGGCCGGTCGACTGACAGCGGACAACCGACACGACCAGCGGACACCCAACTTCTTTGGGTAGCCGTGTGCTCGCTCAATGCTGTGACCAGGGCGGGTGTGTCACGGTCACCGCGACCGGACGCGACCCGCGCACAGCCGGGCGCGGCGGTGGCGGTCCTCCCACGAGCACGCCGCCGCGCCCCCTTCGAGCGGGAGTGGCGATGGGTGACGACAAACCGCAGCAGAGCCTGGGCGAGCAGCTCCAGTCCGCCGAGCACGAGGCGGCCCGCCAGCGGATTCTGGATCTGGCGGAGGCGGAGCGGATTCCGGTCGAGGAGACCACCCGCGTCGTCCCGGACCGCCGTAGGCGGCGTGGTCGTGGGTGAGCTGCCGGTGGGCCGGCGGGTGGCGTACTGGCGGGCTCGCCGCCGCCTGTCGCAGCAGGTCTTCGCCGACCGGCTCGGCAAGTCCAAGAGCTGGGTCGACAAGGTGGAGCGTGGCGTCCGTGCCCTGGACAAGCTCTCCACCCTCCAGGCCATCGCCACCGTCCTGCGGATCGACACCGCAATCCTGCTCGGCCGCGACACCCGGCCCGTCGAGGTGGCCACCCGGGCCGATGAACTGGAACGTGTCCGGGCGGCCCTGTCCCGCTACGAGATCCCGTTCGGTCGGCCGCCGGGTGCCCGGCCGGTGTTGCCGGCCGACCGGATGGCCCGGCAGGTCGCGCACGCGTGGACCACCTTCCAGTACGCCCGCTATCCCCACCTGGTCGGCCTGTTGCCCGGCCTGTTGGCCGACGCGCACCACTGCCACGCCGCCGATCCGGTCGGTGGGCGGGTGCCGTTGGTGCAGGCGTACCGGGTCACCGCGGCCGTACTGGTCAAGCTTGGTGATCCGGATCTGGGTTGGTTGGCCGTGGACCGGGCGATGAACGTCGCCAGCGGTGACCGGTACCTCGTCGCGGCGGCTGCTGTGCAGCTCGGGCAGGTGTTACGTGCCGCCGGGCGGGCCCGGGTGGCGAAGTCGGCGATGCTCGCCGCCGCGTACCGCATCGCCCCGGCCGAGCACGGCGACGGGCCGCAACTCTCGCTCTGTGGCACCCTGCTGGTCCAGGCGGCCCTGGCCGCCGCGCGGGACGGTGACGACAGCGCGGTGGCCGACCTCCTCGACGAGGCCGGGGCCATGGCCGCCCAGGTCGGCGACGGCCTGGACCACCAGTACACCGGGTTCGGGCCGACCGCCGTCACCCTGGCCCGTGCGGCGGCGGCGGTCGACCTCGGTGATGTCGGCCAGGCCATCGCCTGGCATCAGAGCGGCGTCCGCCGCGACGGCTGGCGCTGGCTGCCTGCCGAACACCGCGCCGCGCACCTGGTCGACACCGCCCGCGCCCACCTGCACGCCACCGACCCGCGTACCGCCGGGCGCATCCTCACCGAGGCGGACCGGATCGCGCCCGCCGAGGTACGCCGCCGACCTGCCGGCCGTGACCTGCTGGCCCGGATCGCCCACGACCCTGACGCGCCGGCCACCATCACCCACCTCGCGACCTGCCTTGGCGTCGGCTGATGACCGGCCCGTTCCTGAGCCTGGCCCAGATCCACAACCGGCTGGTCCTCACCGCCCGCCAGGTCCTCCGTCAGCACCGACCCGGCACCGACGGCCGCTGCCCGGTGTGCCGCACGGCAGGCTGTCCGGTCGCCGACGCCGCCCGCGACATCATCCGGACGGTCAGCCAGGTCCGCCTCTGGCGGGTCACCGGGCAGGACCGGTGAGGGTCAGCCGATGACGGCGGTGGCGGTGCGGGCCTCCGGCTGGAAGCAGGCCAGCGCGTACCCCCGGACCGTGGTGACCACCCACGGGTGCCCCACGTAGGTGTGCTGGCGGCGGGTCTGGCCCGGGTCCAGCACCGCGTACTGGCGTCGGCGGCCGTCGTAGCCGATCCAGTGGATCACCACCGGGTGCGCGCGGGTGTTCCGGAACTCCACGTACGTCTGCGCACCGCCGCCGACCGAGCGGAGCCGCCGCTCGGCCGAGGCGGGCAGCGGCGTGAGTTCCGCCGGCCGTGGTGAGCTGGACGGTTTCGGTGGTGCGGTCGACGGACGGGGCGAAGGCGGTGCCGTGCTGGGGCGTACCGACGGGGTGTTGGCGGGCTTCGGGGCCGGCGGTCGGGTCGAGGGCCGGGAGGTGCTGGGCGTCGCAGTGGGGGTGGCCGTGGAGGTGGGCGGGGGCGGGCTCGTCGCGGTCGCACGGGCCGACAGCGAGCCCGACGAGGTCGCGCCGGTGCCGGTCGGCGGCGGGGCCGGCTGAAGGCTGTCCGCCCCGACGATCGCGATCGGCGTCTCGTCCATCGGCTGGTATTCCGACCGCTGCGGCCCGGTGAGGTAGGGCAGCAACCCGATCGCCAGGGCCGCGAGCAGCCCGACGGCGACCAGACCCGGCACGACCGCCGCCCCGCCCCGGCCGGTCGTCCGCCGTCGCGGCCCGTCGTGCTCCGACAGACCCACGAGGGGTACGCCGGGAGTATCCGTCCCGGTCGGGTAGGTGCTGAGTGTGATGCGCGGCTCGCCGCGAGTGTGGTCCGGTGCGTCCGCCATGAACCCCTGATCCCGAGTACGCGGGTGCCACCGGCGTTGTCGCCAGTGGCACGGCCACGATTATGCGGTCAGGACCGGTGGATTCGTCAATGGTGCGCTCGATTGATCTTCATCCGGGGGTGCTTCGGACATAGCAGATCCACCGCGTTCGCGGGCGTTATCCACAGTCCACAGAGTTATCCACAGGCGACGGTTGGTGAGCGGCCGGGTGCGTACCGGTGACGGCAGGGTGGGGCCTCAGTCATCCCGTACCCCTGGAGGCCGCGATGCCGCCCCGTACCTCCGTTCCGACCGGCCGACGACGGCCGCTGATCGTCACCGCCGACGGTGAACTGCTCGACGACCTGCTCCGGCTCGCCGCGGCCGGGGGCGTCGAGGTCGACGTGGCGGCCGATCCGGCCGCCGCGCGGGCCCGCTGGCTGCCCGCACCCCTGGTACTGGTCGGCAGCGACCAGGCTCAGGCCTGTCTGCGGGCCCGGTTGCCGCGCCGGCCACGGCTGGTCATCGTGGGCCGCTCCGGTCAGCTCGACCCCGGCTGGGAGATCGCCGAGCTGGTCGGGGCCGAGCACGTCGCCACGCTGCCGGCCGCCGAGCCGTGGTTGGTCGACCGGTTCGTGGAGTGTGCCCCGGACCAGCCGACCTCGACCGCCCGGATGGTCGCGGTGCTCGGTGGGCGGGGTGGTGCCGGGGCCAGCGTGCTCGCCGGTGGGCTCGCGGTCACCGCCGCCCGGTCCCGGCTGCGTACCCTGCTCGTCGACGCCGATCCGCTCGGCGGTGGTCTCGACCTGGTGCTCGGTTGGGAGCAACTGGAAGGGTTGCGCTGGCCGGCGCTCAGCGACACCGACGGCCGGATGGACCCGCCGGCCCTGGTGCGCGCCCTGCCCAGCCGGGGCGACCTGGTGGTGCTCTCCTGGGACCGGGGTGAGCTGCTCAACCTGCCGGCTCCGGCGATGGCCGCCACGATGGACGCGGCGCGGCGCGGCCGGGACTTCGTGGTCGTCGACCTGCCCCGACAGCTCGACGACGCGGCCGTGATCGCGTTGCAGAGCACCGACCAGGCCTACCTGGTGGTGCCCGCCGAGCTGCGCGCCACCGCGGCGGCGGCCCGGGTGGTCGCCACCGCCGCCGCGCACTGCGCGCAGCTGTCGGTGATCGTCCGCGGCCCGGCGCCGGGCCGGTTGAAGGCGGCCGAGATCGCCCGCTCCCTCGGGTTGCCGCTGGTCGGCACGCTGCGCCCGGAGCCGGGTCTCTGCCGGGGCCTGGAACGGGGCGAGGCACCGGCCGCCGCCGGGCGGGGGCCGCTCGCGGTGCTCTGCCAGCGGCTCGTCGCCGAGGTGACCGGCCGGTCGACGGCGGGTGCGGCGTGACCGCCCGCGCGGACACCGAGGCGCTTTCCGCCCGGGTCCGGCAGCGCTTCGCCACCGCGGCCACCCCGGTCACCGCCGCCGCCATCGTCTCCGCCGTACGCGCCGAGCCGGCCGCCGCGGTGCTCGGCGACACGGCGCTGCTGCGGATGGCCGACCGGGTGCACGACGACCTGGTGGGCGCGGGACCGCTCGCTCCGCTGCTCGCCGACGAGCAGGTGACCGACATCCTGGTCAACGGCACCCGGGTCTGGGTCGACCGGGGCCGGGGCCTGCACCAGGTGGCGGTCCCGATGGGCACCGTCGAGGACGTCCGGCGGTTGGCGGTGCGGCTGGCGGCCGGTGCCGGGCGACGCCTCGACGACGGTGTGCCGTACGCCGACGCCCGGCTGCCCGACGGGACCCGGCTGCACGCGGTCCTGCCGCCGGTGGCGACCACCGGCCCGTACCTGTCGCTGCGGACCTTCCGGCAGCGGCCGTTCACCCTCGACGAGCTGGTCCGCCAGGGGACCGTGCCGGCGGCGGTGGCCCCGGTGCTCGCCGCCGTCGTGGCGGGTCGGCTGGCGTACCTGGTCACCGGTGGTACGGGCTCGGGCAAGACCACGCTGCTCAACACGCTGCTCGGCCTGGTGCCGCCGACCGAGCGGATCGTGCTGGTGGAGGACGCGGCCGAGCTGTACCCGGTGCACCCGCACGTGGTCGGCCTACAGGCGCGCACCTCCAACGTGGAGGGCTCCGGCGCGGTCGGGCTGAGCGACCTGGTCCGGCAGGCGCTGCGGATGCGTCCCGACCGGCTGGTGGTGGGGGAGTGTCGGGGCGCGGAGATCGTCGACCTGCTGGCCGCCCTGAACACCGGCCACGACGGTGGCGCGGGCACCCTGCACGCCAACGCCCCGGTCGACGTGCCGGCCCGGTTGGAGGCGCTCGGGCTGCTCGGTGGGCTGCCCCGGGCGGCCCTGCACGCCCAGGTGACCGCCGCCCTCCAGGTGATCCTCCAGGTCCGCCGGGGTGCCCGGGGCCGGCTGCTGGAGTCCATCTGCCTGCTACTGCCCGAAGGGCCGGAACGCCTGGTCGGCGTGGTTCCCGCCTGGACCCGGGGGCAGGGGCCCGGCCCGGCCGCCGGTGCCCTGGCCGCGTTGCTGCACACCCGCGAGGTGCCGCCACCGGCGGTGCTGGCCTCGACCGGGGAGCGGAGATGACCGCCCTGGTCTGGTCGCTGGTCGTGGCGGTCCTGGTGGTCGCCGGGCTGCTCGGGGCGATGGCCCGACGGCAGGCCCGTCGCGTCGTGCCGTCCCGACCGGATCCGCTGGTCACCTGGGTTACCGAGCTGAGCCGTACGCCGGAGCACGACGCACCCCGTCCCGGCCGGTCCGGCACCGGGTCGGTGCCGCCGGGTGCCGGGGCGGGGCGACCCGAGATCGGTGGGTATCACCGCCAGGTCCGGCCGCTGCCGTCCCGGCCGCCCAGCCGCCGGGAGTCCCTCCGACCGCCGACGGTAGCGACGCTGGCGCCCCCGGCGCTCGACGAGCACCCCGATGCTCTCCCCGACCCGCACGACGACCCACCGGACGCGGCCCACGCCGGCTGGCGGGTGCGGATCGCGCGGCTACCGGGCCGGATCGCCGACGTGCCCCGGCGGGCCCTGTTCCTGAGCGGCCTCGCCGCAGCCGTGGCCGGTGGTGTGTCGGCCGGTCCGGTGGCGGCGGTGGCCTGCGCCGGGTACGCCCTGCTGGGCAGCGGTGCGCTGATACGACGGCAGAGCACCCGGCGGGCGCAGCGCGCCCGGCGGCGGCGCCTCGACCAGCTCTGCGCCCTCGCCGCCGACCTGCGGGCCGGGCTACCGGCACCGACGACGATGCGGCTGACCGGATCGGGCCCGACCGCCGCCCGGATCGACAGGCCGGATCGGATCGACAGGCCGGATCGGATCGACAGGCCGGACCGGATCGACAGGCCGGACCGGATCGACGTGCCGGAGCGGGGCGACGTGCCGGACCGGGGCGACGTGCCGGATCGGATCGAGCAGCTGACCGTGGCCGCCGTACGCCTGGCCGAACGTACCGGTGCACCCCTGGCCGAGCTGCTGGAGCGGATCGAGGCGGACCACCGCGCCGGTGACCGGGGGCTGGCCGCGGCGGCAGCGCAGGCCGCCGGCGCCAGGGCGACCGCCTGGTTGCTCGCCGCGCTGCCGCTCGGCGGGATCGGACTCGGCTACGGCATCGGCGTCGACCCGATCGGCATCCTGCTGCACACCCCCATCGGGGCCGCCTGCACCCTCGCCGCCGTCGCCCTGCAGGCCGTCGGGCTGGCCTGGGCCGACAAGCTCACCAGCGGGCCGGGAGGAGTCGGCTGATGTCCCAGGCATCCCTGCTACTCGCCGGTCTGGGCACCGTGGCGGTGGCCGCGCTGGTCGCCCTTGCCACCCGCCGTCCGCTGCGTCGCCTGCGCCGGCTGCCGGCCGCCCCGGCCGGGACGTCGAGGCCGCGACGCACCGGGCCGGTCGACTCCGCCGGGCCGCAGGCCGGTGTCCGTCCCCGGCCGGGCTGGCGGCCGGACCGGATCCGCTGGGCGGCGGCGTTTGGCGGGCTGGCCGTGGCGGTCGTGGTCGGCGGCTGGGCCGGGGCGATCGGCGCGCTGCCCACGGCGGTGCTCGCCGACCGGCTGCTCCGACGGATCGAGCCCCCGGCGGAACGTCGGCGCAGGCTGCGGGAGGCCACCGACCTGCCGCTGGCCGCCGACCTGTTGGCGGCGGCCCTGCGGGCGGGTGCCCCGGTGGACCGTTCGGTGCTGGCCGTGGCCGAGACGCTCGACGGTCCACTGGGTGCGCGACTCGGTCAGGTCGGCCGGACGCTGCTGCTCGGTGGTGAGCCCGGCGAGGCGTGGGCGTACCTGACCCCGGTGTCCGGGGCGGACCGGCTGGTGGCCGCCGCCATCCGGTCGTCGGCCAGCGGCGCGGCGCTGACCGGTGCGTTGACCCGGCTCGCCGACGACCTGCGGGCCGACCGGTCGGTGGCCGTGGAGGCCTCGGCCCGTCGGGCCGGCGTGCTCATCGTGCTGCCGCTGGGGCTCTGCTTCCTGCCGGCCTTCATTCTCGCCGGCCTGGTGCCGGTGATCGTCGCCGTCCTCGGCGACGTGCTCTGACAACTCCTTCGAGAAGGGAACGACATGCGCACACTCCTCACCCGGCTACGAACCCGGCTACGCAGCCGCCTGCGCGGCGACGCCGGGATGAACACCGCCGAATACGCGGTGGGCACCCTGGCCGCCGTGGCCTTCGCCGGCCTGCTGCTCAAGGTGCTGACCTCCGACAGCGTGCAGGCGGCGCTGGCCGGGGTCGTCGACCGGGCCCTGCAGTGACCCGGCGCCGGTGGGCCGGTGACGACCGGGGCTCGTTCACCGCCGAGTTGGCGGCCGGCCTACCGGCGCTCCTGCTGCTCCTGCTCACCGGGTTGACCGCCGTCGACTCGGTGAGCACGAAGGCCAGTTGTCTGAACGCGGCCCGGGAGGCGGCCCTGGCCGCCTCCCGGGGCGACGACGGCGAGGCGGCGGCCGTCGGTGTCGCGCCGGTCGGTGCCCAGGTCACCGTCGGCGTCGATGCCGGCCGGGTCACCGCGACGGTGCGGGCTCCGGTCCGGGCCCTCGGTGCTCGGTTGCCCCGGCTCAACGTCTCCGCCACCGTCGTCGCCGCCGTGGAACCGGGCCTACCGGAGCCGTCCCGGTGAAAAGTGCGCCCGGGGACCGGGGTGGGGCCACCGTCTGTGTGTTCGCCGCGGGATTGGTGCTGCTCACGTTCGCGACCTTCGCCGCGGCGGTCGCCGCTGCCGGGGTGGCCCGACAGCGGGCCGGCGTCGCGGCGGACTTCGCGGCGCTCGCCGGCGCCGGTGCGGTGGCCCAGGGCGACGAGGCGGCCTGCCGCTCCGCCGCGACCCTCGCCGAGGCCAACGGCGGGCGGCTTACCGGTTGCCGGGTCGACGGCCTCGACGTGCAGGTGACGGCGGCGGTCACCGTGACCGCCCTGCCCGGCCTCACCCGGACCGTCACCGCCACCGCCCGCGCCGGCCCGGTACGCGCGTGACGGGGGTGGTGAGCGTGCTGTCGTGGACGGTCCAGCCCGGCCGGGGCGGTGGAGGGAGGTGCCGACCTTCGGCGGTCGGCACCTCCGGCGGGTCACCGGCCCTGGAGCGCGTCCAGGGCGATCGACATGGCGATGACCAGCCGCCGGTCGATCTGCGGGTTGGGGATCTCGACGACGTACCGGTCGCGCAGGCCCCACTTCTTGATCACCGAGAAGACCGGCTGACCGTTGGCGACGAAGTCGAAGTGGTACGGCAGCCAGGAGAGCGAGTCGACGAAGCGCCGCAGGATCGCCACCGGCATGCTGCGTTCCTGGCCGACGACCGCCGGCAGGCCGGGCTGCTCGACGTGCCAGGTCGAGCGGAGCAGGGACTGGCCGAAGTCCTTACGGAACAGGCCGATCGGGTTGCCGGCCGCGTCGGTCACGTCGTACGTGGCGGCGAGGTCGAGCCGTTGCCGGGCCTTGAAACCGAGCAGCGGCTGCTGCTTGGTGTCGTCGGTGTAGATGGTCACCTGCTCCTTGAAGGCGAGCCGCTTCTGCTGCGCGAACGCGAGCAGCCCGGCCTCACCACCGTCGGGCCCGACGGCGTGCACCTCGTACTGGTTGACCATCAGCCGGATGCGCTGGCGGATGTGGAACTGCTGCTGGCCCTGCAGAACGTCTGGCTGCATGAATATCTCCTTGGAAGGGTGCGCCGGAGTGTTGCACAATCCGGCAACCCGCTGGTGCCTGCTCCCGCCCGGACGACCGGCACCGCGCCGCCCGGGTCAGCGGGTCAGCGTCCGCCGTCCACCGGTACCCGCATCACCAAGGTGTTGAGCACCTGGTGGATGCTGCGCAGCCGCTCACTTATCTGGTCCAGTCGTTCGGCCTGGGCCAGCGCGGCGAGCGCCGAGCCCAGGGCGATCTGCTGGTCGGGGGTGAGGTGCTCCTGGTTGATCGTGTACAGCAGGTCGACAGTTTCGGCGATGGTGTCGGCCACGACTCCTCCTCCGGCGGAAGGGCAACGAGCTAAGGGCTGCGCCAACGTCGATGGAAGCGCTCCCACGCCCCCCATTTCCCAGACTGACCGCGATCTATTCCTGCCGCCGGCCAGCCAGCTCGGCCAGCACCACGTCGAGGACCCGGACCGCCTCCGGCTTGGCCAGCGGGTTGTTGCCGTTGCCGCACTTCGGGGACTGGACGCAGGACGGGCAGCCGGACTCGCAGCCGCACTGGTCGATCGCCTCCCGGGTGGCCCGCAGCCACTCGGTGGCCGTCCGGTACGCCCGTTCGGCGAAGCCGGCCCCGCCGGGGTGCCCGTCGTAGACGAAGACGGTCGGGGCCTCGGTGTCCGGGTGCAGCGCGGTGGAGAGTCCGCCGATGTCCCACCGGTCGCAGGTGGCGATCAGCGGCAGCAACCCGATCGCGGCGTGTTCGGCGGCGTGCAGGGCGCCCGGGACGTCGGCCGGCTCCACCCCGGCCAGCGCCAGCGCCTGCGGCGACACGGTGAACCAGACCGCGACGGTGCGCAGCTCACGGGCGGGCAGGTCCAGCGGGCGGGTGTCGATGACCTCGCCGGAGGCGATCCGTCGCCGCTGGTACGAGACCACCTGGCTGGTCACGTCCACCTCGCCGAGGAAGAGCCCGACCGGGCCGGCGTCCACGTACGACCTTACGGAGACCACCGACAGCGAGGTGACGTCCCGGGCGTGGGTGGACCAGTCCGGCTCCTCCGGGTGCACCAGCGCGCAGCCGTCGGCGAGGTCCAACTCGTCCACCACGTACGACACGCCCTGGTGCAGGTAGACCGCGCCGGGGTGGATCAGGAAGTGCGACGAGCCGCCGTCGACGGTGCCGAGCAGCCGACCGGTGGCCGACTCGACCACGCAGACCGGTGCGCCGCCGGAGCCCCGCAGGTCCACCTCGGGGCGTTCCCGGTGCCGCCAGTACCAGCCGGTCGGCCGGGCCCGCAGCGCGCCGGCGGCGACCAGCGAGTCCACCGCCTCCTTCGCCCCGTCGCCGAAGAGCTCCAGGTCGGCGGGGGTGAGCGGGGACTCGGCCGCCGCGCAGGCCAACTGTGGGGCGAGCACGTACGGGTTGGCCGGGTCGAGCACGGTCGCCTCGACCGGGCGGCCGAACAGCGCCTCCGGGTGGTGCACCAGGTAGGTGTCCAGCGGGTCGTCCCGGGCCACCAGCACCGCCAGCGCCTCCTGCCCCGAGCGTCCGGCCCGGCCGGCCTGCTGCCACAGCGACGCCCGGGTGCCCGGCCAACCGCAGATCAGCACGGCGTCCAGCCCGACCAGGTCGACGCCGAGTTCCAGCGCGTTGGTGGAGGCGAGCCCGAGCAGGTCGCCGTCGAGCAGCGCCCGTTCCAACTCCCGGCGTTCCTCCCGCAGGTAGCCGGCCCGGTAGGCGGCGACCCGGTCACCCAGCCCGGCGACGGCCTCGTCGAGGGCCCGTCGGGCGTTGGCGGCGACCACCTCGGCACCCCGGCGGGACCGGACGAAGGCGAGCGTGCGTACCCCCTCGGCGACCGTGTCGGCGAGCAGGTCGGCGGTCTCCCGCAGCGCCGACCGGCGGACCTGGGTCAGCTCCGCGACGGCGGCGTCCACGGCGGAGTCCGGCGGGAGCAGCGGCGGCTCCCAGAGGGCGAAGGTGACCCCGCCGCGCGGCGAGGCGTCCTCGGTGACGGCGGTTACCGGCACCCCCGTGAGTCGTCCGGCGGTCGTCGCCGGGTCACCGGAGGTGGCCGACGCGAGCAGGAAGACCGGCCCACCGGCCGCCCCCGCCCCCACCTGCCGGGGAATCCGACCATCACCCGCGCCCGCCGAGCCCGCGCCCGCCGAGCCCGCGCCCGCCGAGCCCGCGCCCGCCGAGCCCGCGCCCGCCGAGCCCGAGCCCGAGCCCGCGGCCGCCGAGCCCGCGCCCGCCGCGCCCGAGCGGCCCGGGACGCCGGCCGAACCCCGGCCGGACGGCGCGCAGCGGCGGCGGAGCCGGCGGAGCACGTGTGCGACGTGGGAGCCGAAGACGCCCCGGTAGGTGTGGCACTCGTCGACGATCACGTACGTCAACCGGCGCAGGAACCCGGACCACTGGGCGTGTCCGGGCAGGATGCCGTGGTGCAGCATGTCGGGGTTGGTCAGCACGAACCGGGAGTGCCGCCGGATCCACTCCCGTTCGGTGCGCGGGGTGTCGCCGTCGTAGCAGGCGGGGCGTACCCCGGGTAGTTCCAGGGCGGCGACGGCGCGCAACTGGTCGGCGGCGAGGGCCTTGGTCGGGGCCAGGTACAGCACCGTGGCGCGCGGGTCGGCGAGCAGGGTGGCCAGGGCGGGCAGCAGGTAGGCCAGGGACTTGCCGCTGGCGGTGCCGGTGGCGACCACCACGTGCCGGCCGGCGTACGCCAGGTCGGCCGCCTCGGCCTGGTGCCGCCAGGGCGCGTCCACGCCGCGCCCGGCCAGCGCCGCCCGTAGCTCCTCGGGGACCCAGTCGGGCCAGGGCGCCGGTACGCCGGTGCGGGCCGGCACCTGCTCGACGTGGGTGACCGGGTCACCGGCGGTCCGGGCGCGCAGCCGGCGTAGCAGGTCGGCGGGCGCCGCCACCGGCGTCCGCTCGCGGCCGGCTCGGGTGGCTGCGGAGGTCACGTCCTGCACTCTCGCACTGGTGTTCGGAGATGAAAACCGGGGGTGCTGGGTATGGGGTGGAGCGGTCGACGCTCCACCGGGGGCTTCGACCGGGGATGGTTAGATGCCCCAGAAGAGTTTACGGCTCTTGCGAGGAGGACCGATGGAGCTGTCGCTGGCGACCCACACGGTGGGGGAGCACACGGTGCTCTCCGTCGGCGGCGAGGTGGACGTCTACACCGCCCCCCGGCTGAGGGAACGGCTGCTGGAGTTGATCGACGGCGGGGACCGGCGGATCGTGGTGGATCTCGGTCGGGTGGACTTCCTCGACTCCACCGGCCTGGGTGTGCTGGTCGGGGCGCTCAAGCGGCTGCGGGCCGCCGGTGGTTCGTTCGCGCTGGTCTGCGACAAGGAGCCGCTGCTCAAGATCTTCCGGATCACCGCGCTGGACCAGGTCTTCCCGTTGCACCCCACGGTCGACGCGGCGGTCGAGGCGGACCCGACCGGCTCCGGCGCGTGATGGCGACCGTCAAGCTCTCCTTCTCGCCCGCTCCGGTGCACGTGCGCACCGCCCGCCTGGTCGGCGTCGCGGTGGCCCGTCGGGCCGGGGTCCGCGAGGACCTGCTCGACGAGGTACGCCTGGCCATCGGCGAGGCCTGCACCCGGGCGGTCGCCCTGCACCGGCAGTACGGGGTGCCCGATCCGGTGCTGGTGGAGATGTCCGACGGCGGGACGTACGCGGTCCGGGTGGTGGACCGGGCCCCGATCGAGGCGAGCATCGGCCTGGCCGCGTTGCCGCCGGACGCGCTGGCCAACGAGTCGCTCACCGATGAGGCGCTGACCACCGGCGTGGGCTTCGCCCTGCTCGCCGGGTTCGTCGAGGACCTGCAGGTGCGCCCGGTCGACGAGGGCGTCGGCACCGAGGTCCGGATGGTCTGGCCGGTGTCCCGCTGACCCCGCAGCGGCGGCGACAGGTGCTCCGCTAAAGCGGAGTCGACGACTGCCTATATCAGATTTTTCCTCGTAACACAGCGACGAAGATCATCAGCCGTGGGTGCACCCTCCGTGTGACCTCCAACACGACCGGCGGCTACAGTACCCGGGTTGTCAGCAAGTGATCCGCCCCGCAGCCAGCGGGTACGTTCGGCGCTGGTCTGCCCCGACGGGCCGGCGCACTTGCTTTTCCGCATCCGGGCGCCGGTCGGTGCGTCTCCACCGTCGGCGCGAGTGCACGGTTCAGGAGGACATAGATGTCCGGGACTCTGGCCGCCCAGGGTGGCGAGCTCTCCCTCACCGGTGCCAATCTGACGTATGTCGTCATCGCGGCGGTCGTCGCGCTGGTGGCCCTCGTCTTCGCCGCCACCCTCACCAAGACGGTCCTGGCGGCCGGTACGGGCACCGAGAAGATGCAGGAGATCTCCGGAGCTGTCCAGGAGGGTGCCTCGGCGTACTTGACCCGGCAGTTCCGGACCCTGGCGATCTTCGTGGTCATCGCGGTGGTGCTGCTCTTCCTGCTGCCGGTGCACGACACCGACGGCAGTGAGCTGCTGGTCAAGATCGGCCGTTCGGCGTTCTTCGTGGTCGGCGCGCTGTTCAGCGCGTTCATCGGTGGCGCCGGCATGTGGCTGGCCACCCGCGCCAACCTGCGGGTCGCCGCCGCCGCCCGGGAACGTGAAGGTGGCCGCGAGGCGGCCATGAAGATCGCCTTCCGGACCGGTGGCGTGGTCGGCTTCCTCACCGTCGGCCTCGGCCTGGTAGGTGCGGCGGCGGTCGTGCTGCTGTACCGGGGTGACGCGCCGACCGTGCTGGAGGGCTTCGGCTTCGGTGCCGCCCTGCTCGCCATGTTCATGCGGGTCGGCGGTGGCATCTTCACCAAGGCCGCCGACGTCGGCGCGGACCTGGTCGGCAAGGTCGAGCAGGGCATTCCCGAGGACGACCCGCGGAACGCGGCCACCATCGCCGACAACGTGGGCGACAACGTCGGTGACTGCGCCGGCATGGCCGCCGACCTCTTCGAGTCGTACGCGGTCACCCTGGTCGCCGCGCTGATCCTCGGTCGGGCCGCGTTCGGCAACGAGGGCCTGGTCCTGCCGCTGATCATCTCGACCATCGGCGTACTGGTGGCGATCATCGGTGTCTTCATCACCCGGCTGCGCGCCTCCGACCGCAACGGGCTGACCGCGATCAACCGGGCCTTCTACCTCTCCGCGGTGATCTCCGCCGCGCTGGTGGCTGTCGCCTCCTTCGGCTACCTCCAGCCCAGCTGGGCCGACCAGCTCGGCGACCAGTGGCGGCAGGGGCTGGGTGTCGACGGCGGCGACCCGCCGTTCGGCCCGCGCGGCACCGTCATCGCCGCGGTGGTCATCGGTATCGTGCTGGCCGCCGCGATCCAGGCGCTGACCGGCTACTTCACCGAGACCAACCGGCGGCCGGTGCAGGACATCGGCAAGAGCTCGCAGACCGGGCCGGCCACCGTCATCCTCGCCGGCATCAGCATCGGCCTGGAGTCGGCGGTCTACTCCGCGCTGCTGATCGGCGCGGGTGTCTTCGGCGCGTTCCTGCTCGGCGGCGGGTCGATCACGCTGTCGCTGTTCGCCGTGGCGCTGGCCGGTACCGGCCTGCTCACCACCGTCGGCGTGATCGTCGCGATGGACACCTTCGGCCCGATCTCCGACAACGCCCAGGGCGTGGCGGAGATGTCCGGCGACATCGACGAGCACGGCGCGCAGACGCTCACCGAGCTCGACGCGGTAGGCAACACCACCAAGGCGATCACCAAGGGCATCGCGATCGCCACCGCCGTGCTCGCCGCGACCGCGCTGTTCGGCTCGTACACCGACACGCTGCGCACCGCGTACGCCGACGCGGGTGTCGGTGACGTCGGCGCGGAGATCCTCAACGCGCTGAACGTGGCCAACCCGCAGAACCTGGTCGGCCTGATCATCGGGGCGGCGGTGGTCTTCCTCTTCTCCGGGCTGGCCATCAACGCGGTCTCCCGCTCGGCAGGTGCCGTGGTGATGGAGGTGCGCCGGCAGTTCCGCGAGCTGCCCGGGATCATGGACGGCACCCAGCGCCCCGAGTACGGCAAGGTGGTCGACATCTGCACCCGGGACGCGCAGCGGGAGCTACTCACCCCGGGGCTGCTCGCCATCCTCGCCCCGATCGCGGTCGGTTTCGGTCTCGGTCCGGGCGCGTTGGCGGCGTACCTGGCCGGCGCGATCGGTGCCGGCACGTTGATGGCGGTCTTCCTGTCCAACTCCGGCGGGGCCTGGGACAACGCCAAGAAGCTGGTCGAGGACGGCGCGTACGGCGGCAAGGGCTCCGAGTCGCACTCCGCCACCGTCATCGGCGACACCGTCGGTGACCCGTTCAAGGACACCGCCGGCCCGGCGATCAACCCGCTGCTCAAGGTGATGAACCTGGTGTCGCTGCTGATCGCCCCGGCCGTGGTGGCGTTCAGCGTCGGCGACGACCGCAACGCGCCGCTGCGCATCGGCATCGCCGTGGTGGCGACGCTGATCGTCGTCGCGGCGGTGGTGTTCAGCAAGCGCAAGGGCGTGGCGATGTCCGACGCCGACGACGGTGACGCCGGGCGCTCGGACCAGCGTCCGGAGACGGTGAACGCCTGAGTCGTACCGGATGACGGGACCCCGACCGATCACCTTCGGTCGGGGTCCCCGCCGGGGTCCGGTCGGCAAACCTGACCGGTGGCATGCGTGGCCTGAGGCCGTACCCTGCAACGCATGCGTACCTGCCGGGCGAGCGCCGCCGGAAAGCTGACGGTCGTCCTGGCCACGCTCCTGCTCGTCGCCGGTTGTGCCAGCGGGCCCAGCCCCCGGGCCTGGGCCGCCTCGGTCTGCGAGGCGCTCACCCCGTGGCGGGCCGAGATCAGCAAGCTGACCAGCAGCACGCAGCAGCAGATGACCGCCAAGACCACCCCGCCCCAGGCGAAGGAGAATCTGGTGCGTCTGTTCGCCGGGGCGGAACAGGCGAGCGAGACCGCCCGCCGGACGGTCGAGGAGGCCGGAGTGCCCCAGGCCGACCAGGGCGAGCAGGTTGCTGCCGGCTTCCTCGCCGCGCTGGGCAAGGTGCGGGACGCGTACGGCCGGGCCCGCGACACCATCGACGGACTGGGCACCGGCGAACCCGCCGCCTTCTACGACGGGGTCCGGGCCGCCGTGACGAAACTGAACGAGGAGTACGACGCCGGCGCGCTGGACACCAGCCGGCTGCATTCGGAAGAGCTCAAACAGGCCTTCGACGAGGTCCCGGAGTGTCGCTGACGCCACCCGACCCGACCACCGGCCCACCCGGGGCGGCGGTCCGGCAGCTCTCGCTGTTCGGCGCGGAGGTGGCCGAGCCGTCGGTCGCCGACCTGGCCGGGTTGCTCGCCGGGCCGGGCGAGGTGGTCCGGATGGGCGGCACGGCCCGCCTGAGCATCGTCGTGGACGCCGCCTGGCGGGTACACGCCCTGGTGCGTGAGCTGGCCCGCCGGGGACTGGCCGCGGCCTGGGAGCCCACCGCCGACCAGCGGCACACCGTGCGTACCTCGTACGCCAGCACGCTGGCTCCGCTGGCGGTGGCCTGGCTGCGCGGCGACGTCCAGTGCCCACCCGCCCGCTTCCACCTCGACGGCCGCCGGTTGCGGCTCTGGCTGATGGCCGCCGGTACCGCCGACCCGTCCGGTTTCCGGTTCGGGCTGGGCGGGCACGAGGCCGGTTGGGAGCCGGTCGGTGCCGCGCTGGCCGCCGTCGGCCTGCCCGGGATCCTGCTGGACCCGGCGGCGGGCGGCCCGGCGTACCGGATCACCGGCCGCCGTCGGCTGGCCCGCCTGGCCGAACTGGTGGGCGATCCGCCGCCGACGGTGCCCGGGACGCACTGGCCGGCCCGGGACCCCTGACGCGGTGACGTCCGTCGCTGTAACGTTCGGTGTGCTGTCCGATGGGGGACAGCCGCACGGGTCGTTTCCGGCGGAGGATGGGCTGGTCCCGCCTCGACCGGTGAGGCGGGTTCGTCACGGTCGACGACTGACCGGCCTACCCACGGTGTACGGTCGTGCCGTCCGGGTCGACCGGTGCAGCGGTGGTGTCGACCGCCGTCGCCGGGGCGGGACGGGTCGCCGCCTGCGACACCGAAACGCGGGCGAGGCGTTACGTTGGACGTCCGGACCGCCGTGGGCCGGTGGGGCCCGGAGCGGGTCCGTGCCGGGCCGGTCGGCGGGGACACGAGCAGGAGTGAGGTCGGGGAGTAACGTGCCGAGCAACGCCAGGACCACCCGTCTGGTCATCGTCGAGTCACCGGCGAAGGCCAAGACGATCTCGGGCTACCTCGGCCCGGGGTACGTCGTGGAGGCCAGCTTCGGTCACGTCCGTGACCTGCCGCGCAACGCCGCCGACGTGCCCGCCAAGTACAAGGGCGAGTCGTGGGCCCGGCTCGGGGTCGACGTGGACAACGGCTTCCACGCCCTCTACGTGGTCTCCGCCGACCGCAAGCAGCAGATCAGCAAGCTGGTGAAGCTGGCCAAGGAGGTCGACGAGATCTTCCTGGCCACGGATGAGGACCGCGAGGGCGAGGCGATCGCCTGGCACCTGGTGGAGACCCTCAAGCCCAAGGTGCCGGTCAAGCGGATGGTCTTCCACGAGATCACCAAGCCGGCGATCCAGGCCGCGGTGGCCAACCCCCGGGAGATCGACCGGGACCTGGTCGACGCCCAGGAGGCCCGGCGCATCCTCGACCGGTTGTACGGCTACGAGGTCTCCCCGGTGCTGTGGAAGAAGGTCATGCCGAAGCTCTCGGCGGGCCGGGTGCAGTCCGTGGCGACCCGGATCGTGGTCGAGCGGGAACGCCAGCGGATGGCCTTCCGCACCGCCGAGTACTGGGACATCCTGGCCACCCTCGCGGTGACCGACGCCGGCGAGGGCCCGCGAAACTTCAACGCCACCCTGGTCGCGCTGAACGGCGACCGGATCGCCACCGGCAAGGACTTCGAGCCGACCACCGGCCGGGTACGCCCCGGCGCCGGCGTGGTGCACCTCGACTCCGACGGGGCACGGGGGCTGGCCGCCCGACTCGAGGGCCGGCCGTTCACGGTCACCCGGGTCGAGGAGAAGCCCTACCGCCGCCGCCCGTACGCGCCGTTCATCACCTCCACCCTCCAGCAGGAGGCGGCCCGCAAGCTGCGGTTCTCGTCCCAGCAGACGATGCGTACCGCGCAGCGGCTCTACGAGAACGGCTACATCACCTACATGCGTACCGACTCGGTGAACCTGTCGGAGACCGCCATCGCCGCGGCCCGCCGGCAGATCGTCGAGCTGTACGGCGAGCGCAGCGTGCCGCCGGAGCCGCGCCGCTACACCGGCAAGGTCAAGAACGCCCAGGAGGCGCACGAGGCGATCCGCCCGGCCGGGGACAACTTCCGGACCCCGGGCGACGTGGCCAACGAGCTCTCCGGCGAGGAGTTCAAGCTCTACGAGCTGATCTGGCGGCGGACCATCGCCTCGCAGATGACCGACGCGGTCGGCTCCAGCGTCTCGGTCCGCATCCGCGCGGTCTCGGTCGCCCAGGAGGAGGCCGACTTCGGCGCGACCGGCAAGACCATCACCGACCCGGGCTTCCTGCGCGCCTACGTCGAGTCCAGCGACGACGAGAACGCCGAGGCCGAGGACGCCGAGCGTCGCCTGCCCAACCTGGTCAAGGGCCAGCCGCTGACCGCCGACGAGCTGGCCGCGCAGGGCCACCACACCCAGCCGCCGTCGCGCTACACCGAGGCCTCGCTGGTCAAGGCCCTGGAGGAGCTGGGCATCGGCCGCCCCTCCACCTACGCGTCGATCATGCAGACGATCCAGGACCGGGGGTACGTCACCAAGCGCGGCCAGGCGATGATCCCCACGTTCCTGGCCTTCGCGGTGATCGGGCTGATGGAACGGCACTACCCCCGCCTGATCGACTACGACTTCACCGCCAGCATGGAGAACGAGCTGGACGAGATCGCCGGCGGTGACCACGCGGCGGTCGACTTCCTCACCGCCTTCTACTTCGGCGGCGCCAACGGCGCGGGTGACCAGGACATCGCCCGCTCCGGTGGGCTGAAGAAGCTGGTCACCGAGAACCTCAGCGAGATCGACGCGCGCAGCGTCAACTCGATCCCGCTGCACATCGACGACGAGGGCCGCGAGGTAGTCGTCCGGGTCGGCCGGTACGGGCCGTACCTCCAGCGGGAACTGCCCGGTGGCGAGTCGGCCACGACCGCCGGTGCCGGTGCCGGCGGTGCTGGTGCTGAGGGTGCCGCTGGTGCCGCTGGTGCCGGTGGTGCTGGTGCTGGCGGTGCCGAGGGCGGTGCTGCCGACGGCGGTAGCCAGGGGGACCGGGCGCCGATCCCGGAGGGGCTGGCCCCCGACGAGCTGACCCCGGAGAAGGTGCACGAGCTGTTCCTGGGCGGCGGCGGCGAGCGCAAGCTCGGCGACGACCCGGCCACCGGGGAGCCGATCCTGCTCAAGGCCGGCCGCTTCGGCCCGTACGTCGCCAGTGGCGAACGCAAGTCCTCGCTGCTGCGCTCCCAGTCGCCGGACTCGCTCACCTTCGACCAGGCGTTGCGGCTGCTCAGCCTGCCCCGCCTGATCGGGGTGGCCCCCGACGGCGGCGAGGTCTTCGCCAACAACGGCCGCTACGGCCCGTACGTCAAGCGTGGTGACGAGTTCCGCTCGCTTGACTCGGAAGAGAAGATGTTCACCGTCACGCTGGACGAGGCGCTGGCCCTGCTGGCCGCCCCGAAGACCCGCCAGCGTCGAGCCGCCGCGCCGCCGCTGCGGGAGATGGGCGTCGACCCGCTGACCGAGAAGCCACTGGTGATCAAGGACGGCCGGTTCGGCCCGTACGTCACCGACGGGGAGTTCAACGCCTCGCTGCGGCGCGGCCAGACCCCGGAGGAGCTGACCGTCGAGCAGGCCTCCGAGATGCTCGCCGAGAAGCGGGCCAAGGGGCCGGCCCCGAAGAAGAAGGCCACCGCCAAGAAGGCCCCCGCCAAGAAGACCGCCACCAAGGCCGCCGGCGCGACGAAGGCGGCTGCCACCAAGGCGGCTGCGGCCAAAGCCGGTGCGGCGAAGGCGGGCGCGACCAAGGCGGCTGCTACCAAGGCGGCTGCTACCAAGGCGGCTGCTACCAAGGCCGGTGCGGCGAAGGCCGGTGCCGGTGGTGCGGGTGCGGGTGCGGCGAAGGCGACCGCCGCCAAGAAGGCGGCCCCCCGAAAGGCCGCCCCCAGGAAACAGAGCAGCACCTCAACCTCCGAGTGAGCCCGAAGGTCTGACCGGAGACGGAACCACCTTGGACCGGCCTGCCCTGTTCGCCGGCCTGTCCTGTTCGACGGCCTGTCCTGTTCGCCGGCCTGCGAGGCATCTGCGGCAGACAGGGTGACTGGGAAACGAAGCCCAAGGGCTCTTCTACCCATCACCTGGACTGCTCGACGCCTCGCTGGCCCGACCGGACAGGTGGGTGCAAGGTGGTTCGATTTCTCGGTCACCCCCACCAGCCCCGACCCGTCGATCATCCCGGCTCCCGCCCTCTTCCGCCGCCGATGCGCCTCGCCCTCTCCGTGCCCGACCGGGGTGTAGATCTTGGACACTTACCGTCCAAATAGAACGGTAAGTGTCCAAGATTCACTTCGGGGCCCGCTCCGGCGGTGACGGGGTGGGTGGGTGGGTGGGGAGATGGAATGGGCTTGCGTCGAAGCCGAGGGCCGAGGGCCGACAGCCGAGGGCCGAGGGGTAGGGACAGTTCTCGGTCAGGGGCCGAGGAGGTGGGTCAGGTGGGGGTTGGCGAAGACGCGGTGGGGGTCCAGGCGGTCGCGGAGGCGCTGGAAGTCGGCGAACCGCGGGTAGGCGGGGGCGAGGGACTCCGCGTCGCGCCAGTGCAGCTTGCCCCAGTGCGGCCGGCCGGCCAGGTCGGTGGCGACCCGTTCGAAGGCCCGGAAGTACGGCTCGTACGGCATTCCGGCGTACTGGTGGATGGCCAGGTACGCCGAGTCCCGCCCGTGACCGTGCGACAGCCAGATGTCGTCGGCGGCGGTGAACCGTACCTCGGCCGGGAAGAGCACCCTGGTCGGTAGCGTGTCGACGATGCGGCGCAGCGCGTCGAGGGCCTCGGGCAGGGCGGCGCGTGGCAGGGCGTACTCCATCTCGGTGAAACGGACCCGGCGCGGTGAGCAGAAGACCCGGTCGGAGCGGCCGGTGTAGCGGCGTTCACCGAGCAGCCCGGCAGCGGTCGCGCTGATCGTCGGGGCCAACGCCGGTACGGCCCGGCCGAGCCGGCAGGCGGCACCGAAGACGGTGTTGGCGAGCAGGTCGTCGTCGAGCCAGCCGCGCCACCGGGACAGTGGCCGGTCGTCGACAGGTACCCGGTCGTTGGTCTTGACCTGCACCCGGTCGGTGTAGGGGAACCAGAAGAACTCGACGTGGTCGTGTGCCTCGACCAGGGCCGGCAGGTCGGCCAGTACGTCGCCGAGCCGGGCCGGTCGTTCGTGGGCGTGTAGCACGAACGCGTCGACACACTGGAGGGTCACGTCGACCAGGATGCCGAGCGCGCCGAGGGAGACCCGGGCGGCGGCGAAGACGTCGGGGTGCTGGTCGGCCGAGCAGTGCAGCACCTCGCCGGTGCCGGTGACCAGGGTCAACGCGGTGACGGCGGTGGCCAGGCAGCCGAGTCTCGCGCCGGTGCCGTGGGTGCCGGTGGAGATCGCCCCGGCGATGGTCTGCGCGTCGATGTCGCCGAGGTTGGGCAGCGCGAGGCCGTGCCGGTCGAGCAGTCGGTTGAGCGCCCGCAGGGTCGTCCCGGCCGGCACGGTGACCTGCCGCCGATCGACATCCACCCGGACACCGGCCCCGCCACCCGGCCCGGCAAGCGGCCCGCCACCCGGCCCGGCAAGCGGCCCGTCACCCGGCCCGGCAAGCGGCCCACCACCTGGCCTGTCGGCCAAGCCATCGAGCGGCCCGGCAAGCGGATCGCCACCCGGCTGGAGGTGGTATCCGTCGGTGACGGCGAGGGCGGTGAAGGAGTGGCCACTGCCGACCGGTCGGATCCGTCGACCCTGGGCCGCGGCGGCCCGGACGGCGGCGACGGTCTCGGCGACGGTGCCGGGTCGGATCACCTCGGCGGTGGTCCGTTGGTTGCCCGCCCAGTTGGTCCAGAGGACACGCGGTGTCACCGGTTCGGCCATCGACCCTCCTCGAAACATAGGTGAACGAACTTCGCAACAGGAACGTTGTCCCTGGTAGATACCGCAATCGAGGTCGGCTCGTTAGTACCGGTAGTCACGCATTCGTGACGGGCAGATATGTTCATCCGTCGAAGGGGGGTGGCGCCGAGTGTCCACACCAGCCGCCACGACCGGGCCACTGCGCCGGGTACCGGTGCAGGGTCGAAGCGTCGCTCGGGTCCAGCGGATGCTGGACGCCTGTGCCGAACTCGTCGACGAGGTGGGGTACGAGGGCCTGACCACGACCCTGCTCGCCGAGCGCGCCGAGGTGGCGATCGGGTCGGTCTACCAGTTCTTTCCGGACAAGCGGGCGATCGTGCAGGCGTTGACCCTGCGCACGATCGAGTCGTACCTGCAGCGACTCGACGAGCGGTTCGCCGTCGACGACCTCGCCCACTGGTGGGACGGGGTCGACGCGGGCATCGACGAGTACATCACGATGCACCGTACGGTCCCCGGATTCCGTACCCTCCACTTCGGCGACGTGGTCGACCTGCACCTGCTCGACGAGCAGCGGGACAACAACGGCGTGATCGCCGACCAGTTGGCCCGGGTGCTCATCGAGCGTTTCGGCATCGCCGACGAGCCCCGGTTGCGGTTCATCCTGGAGATCGCCGTCGAGGCCGCCGACGCCCTGATCAAGCTGGCCTTCCGCCGTCAGCCCGACGGCGACGAGCGGGTGCTGGTGGAGGCCAAGGCGCTGATCCGGGAGTACCTGCACCGCCAGGTCGACGCCCCGGCGGTCAGCAACCAGCCCGGCTGACGTCCGGGTCACAGGAAGGCCCGTCCCTCGCCCCGGTATGTGGGCACCGTGGCCACCACCGTGTCGTCGGCGACCAGGTGTAGTTCG
Organism: Micromonospora yangpuensis; assembly: GCF_900091615.1. Lineage (NCBI taxonomy): Bacteria > Bacillati > Actinomycetota > Actinomycetes > Micromonosporales > Micromonosporaceae > Micromonospora > Micromonospora yangpuensis. The sequence continues at coordinate 573,180 of NZ_FMIA01000002.1, forward strand.
TTCACCCGTTCACACAGCTCACCGGCCTTGGCGTGGCGGAACCAGACCCGGTCGCCCAGCCGGAGTCCGGCCGCCGCCGGGCCGGTGAGCGGGGTCTGCACCTCACCGGCGCCCTCCGCGTTGATCAGTTTCAGTCCCTCGGGTAGCCACGGGGTGGGCAGTCGGCTGGGCGCGGCCGACCCGGAGGCGATCCAGCCGCCGCCGAGCACGGTGACCAGCCCGGGGGCCGGGTGCCGGACCACCGGGCAGGCGAAGAACGCGGCCGGGGTGGGGCGCCAGGTCCGGTAGGCGTCGAAGAGCGTCGGCCCGTACAGCCCCGATCCCGCGGTGACCTCGGTGACCGCGGGATCGGCGCTGGTCGCGGCGATGCTGCCGGTGCCGCCGCCGTTGACGAACGCCAGGTCGGCGTGTTCGCGTACCGCGGCCACCGCCGCACCACGACGGGCCAGCAACTCGCGGTACGACCCGCGCTGGGCGAGCCGGATCGCGGCGGCCAGCGCGGCCCGGCCGGGCGGGGCGTCGCCGAGGCCGGCGATCTGTGCCTCGTACGCCATCAGCCCGACCAGCCGGAAGCCGGGCCGGGCGGTGATCGCGGCGGCGAGCGCGCCGGCGGCCCGTGCGCTGTGCACCGGCGATCGGCGTACCCCGAGGTGTAACCGTCCGCGTAGGGGTCGCCAGGAGGCGTCCAGGTCGAGGCAGATCTGGACGGCGGGACGCCGGGTGGCGGGGCGGACGGCGTCGACGAGGTCGAGTTGCCCGGTGGCGTCCACCATCAGGGTGACCCGGTCGGCGAGGGTGGTGTCGGCGGTCAACTCGGCAAGCGCCGCCCGGTCGGCGCTGGGGTAGGCCACCAGCACGTCGTCGGTGAGTCCGGTCCGGGCCAGCCAGATCCCCTCGGCCAGGGTGAAGGCGAGTACCCCCCGCCAGCCGGGCCGCGCCAACGCCCGGCTGGCCAGGTCGCGGCAGCGCACCGACTTGCTGGCCAGCCGGACGGGCTTGGCCCCGGCCCGGTCGGCCAGGGCGGCGGCGTTGGCATCGAAGGCGGTCAGGTCCAGGACCGCGTACGGCGGGTCGAGGTGGGCGGTCGCCCGGTCGAGGCGTTCGCGAAGTTCGTCACGTTCGGTGGCCACTGGTGCACGCTAACTGTCCGGCGAAGAATGCGAAATAGCCTCACCTCTGTCGGGGCTGCGGTCGGTGGCTCCGGCCACCTAGGCTCGACGAGCAGGCGATGTCGCGGCGGGGTGACTCCCCTCCGGGGCTAGAGTGTTCCACCGGGGGTGCCCAGCGATGGGCCGGCACGTGGAGGTACGGCCATCGAAAGCCAGCAGCACGGCGAGTCGCCCGGCGTGTCGTCGAACAACGATCCCGCCACCGGCGGAAAGGACCCGACGGGTGCCGGCCAGCCCGGTGGCCAGAGCGACCGCTCCGGGTACGCGGGGATCCGCTCGGTGCTGCGCATCCAGCCGTTCCGCCGGCTCTGGATCGTGCTCGGCGCGGCCTCCTTCGGCGACTGGCTCGGCCTGCTCGCCACCTCGGTCTTCGCCGCCGCCCAGGTGCAGGGCAGCACCGCGCAGGGTGCCGCGTTCGGTGGCGTGATCGCCATCCGGCTGCTGCCGGCGTTGCTGCTGGGGCCGATCGCCGGTGTCTTCGCCGACCGCTTCGACCGGCGCTGGACGATGGTCATCTGCGACCTGCTGCGGTTCCTGCTCTTCGCCTCGATCCCGATGGTCGCGCTCCTGGGGGCCCGGGGTGCGGTGGTGGTCGGCTGGGCGGCCGTGGCCACCTTCCTGATCGAGACGATCACCCTGCTCTGGATCCCGGCCAAGGAGGCCGCGGTCCCGAACCTGATCCCCCGGGCCCGGCTGGAGGCGGCCAACCAGCTCACCCTGATCACCACGTACGGCTTCACCCCGGTGCTCGCCGCGCTGGGCATCGCGGTGCTCGACCGCAGCGTGCGCGCGGCGACCGGCGGCGAGATGCCCAACTGGGCCGAGCCCGCCCAGTTGGCGCTCTGGTTCAACGCGTTCTCCCGGCTGGCCACCGCGCTGGTGGTGGCCTTCGGGATCAAGGAGATCAGCCGGACCCAGGCCGCCGAGCGGGACCGCACCGAGCAGAGCATGATGCGCCAGTTCACCGAGGGGTGGCGGTTCATCGCCAAGACGCCCCTGGTCCGGGGCCTGGTGCTGGGGATCTTCGGCGCGTTCGCCGGCGGCGGCATCGTGATCGGCACCGCCCGGTTCTTCGCCAACTCCCTCGGTGCCGGTGACGCCGCCTTCTACCTGCTCTTCGGCGCGATCTTCATCGGTCTGGCACTCGGCATCGGGCTCGGCCCGATGATCGTGCGGGACATGTCCCGCCGCCGCTGGTTCGGCATGAGCATCGTGCTGGCCAGCGCGGCCGTGATGACCCTGGCCTTCGCCATCCACCTGTCGATGGCGATCGTCGGCGCGATCGTGGTCGGCGCGGGCGCGGGCATGGCGTTCCTGGCCGGCACCACCCTGCTCGGTGGCGAGATCGCCGACGAGGTACGCGGCCGGGTCTTCGCGGTGGTGCAGATCGGCACCCGGATGGTGCTGATCCTGGCCATCGGCCTGAGCAGCCTGCTCGCCGGGGTCGGCGGCTCGCGCGAGCTGAACATCGTCGACCTGGGCATCTCGATCTCCTCGACCCGGCTGCTGCTGCTCGCCGCCGGTGCGGCCGGCATCTTCGCCGGGATCAGCGCCTTCGGCCAGATGGACGACAAGAAGGGCGTGCCGGTCCTGGCCGACCTCTGGGGCTCGATCCGGGGCCGCCCGCTGATGCCGGCCGAGCCGTTCGTCTCCGCCGGCCTCTTCGTGGTCTTCGAGGGTGGTGAGGGCGCCGGCAAGTCGACCCAGGTCAGCCAGCTCGCCGGGCGGCTGGACGGTCAGGGCCGGGAGGTCCTGGTGACCCGCGAGCCCGGGGCCACCGGGGTCGGTGAACGGATCCGCGCGCTGCTGCTGGGCACCACCGAGGCCGACGCGCCGTCACCGCGGGCCGAGGCGCTGCTCTACGCCGCCGACCGGGCCCACCACGTCGCCACCGTGGTCCGTCCCGCCCTGGTCCGGGGCGCGGTGGTGATCAGCGACCGGTACGTCGACTCGTCGCTGGCGTACCAGGGTGCCGGACGGACCCTCCCGGTGGACGAGGTCTCCTGGCTCTCCTCCTGGGCCACCGGTGGGCTCAAGCCCGACCTGGTGGTGCTGCTCGACGTCGACCCGCGCACCGGGCTGTCCCGGGTCACCGCCCGCGGCGCGGACACCGACCGGTTGGAGGCCGAGTCGGTGGCCTTCCACGAGCGGGTCCGGTACGCCTTCCTCGACCTGGCCGCCACCGATCCGAAGCGCTACCTCGTGCTCGACGCCTCCCGCCCGGCCGAGGAGCTGGCCGAGCTGGTCGCCGCCCGGGTCGACGAGCTGCTCGTCGCGCCCGGTGACCCGGCGCGGCCCCGGCCGACCGGGACGTCGGAGACGCCGGGCCGCCCGGAGTTATCGGACGAGGAACTGGTGGGCGTGAGGCGCCCGGGCTGATGTCGGACGTCTTCGTCGATCTGGTCGGCCAGGACGACGCGGTCGACACCCTGCGCCGGGCGGCCGCCGCCGCGGCCGACGTGCTGCGGGGCACCGCCGACCCCGGGGCCGGGATGACCCACGCCTGGATCTTCACCGGCCCGCCCGGTTCGGGCCGCTCGGTGGCGGCGCGGGCCTTCGCCGCCGCCCTGCAGTGTGCCCACGGCACTGGGTGCGGCCGGTGCCCCGGCTGCCACACCACGCTGGCCGGGACCCACGCCGACGTCCGGCTGGTCGTGCCGGAGGGGCTCTCCATCGGGGTCACCGAGATGCGGGCGTTGGTGCTACGGGCGGCGAGCACCCCCTCCGGGGGCCGGTGGCAGGTGGTGGTGGTCACCGACGCCGACCGGCTCACCGAGGCGGCGGGCAACGCCCTGCTCAAGGCGATCGAGGAGCCGCCGCCGCGTACCGTCTTCCTGCTCTGTGCGCCGTCGACCCACCCGGACGACGTCTCGGTGACCATCCGGTCGCGGTGCCGGCTGGTCCAGCTCCGGCAGCCGCCGGCCAGCGCGGTGGCCGAGGTGCTGGTCCGCCGGGACGGGACCGCCCCGGACGTCGCCGAGTGGGCGGCGGCCGCCGCGCAGGGGCACGTGGGCCGGGCCCGCCGGCTGGCGGCCGACCCGCAGGCGCGCGAGCGGCGGGCCGCGGTGCTGGCGGTGCCGCGTCGGTTGACCGGGGTGGGTGCCGCCTTCGACGCCGCCGCCGCGTTGATCGCCGCCGCCGAGGCGGAGGCCGAGGCGGTGGTGGCCGAGAGCGACGCCGCCGAGCGGGCGGCGCTGCAGACCGCGCTCGGTGCGGGTGGCACCGGCCGGGGGGCCGCCGGGGCGGCCCGGGGCAGCGCCGGTCAGCTCAAGGAGCTGGAACGGCGACAGAAGTCGCGGGCCACCCGGGCCCAGCGGGACGCGCTGGACCGGGCCCTGGTCGACCTGGCCGGCTTCTACCGGGACGCGCTGACCATCGCGGTCGGGGCCCCGGTGGCCCCGGTGCACGCCGACACCGCCGAGCTGGCCGGGGCGGGGGCGCAGAAGTGGTCGGCCGAGGGGGCGTTGCGCCGGTTGGAGGCCGTACTGGCCTGCCGGTCGGCGATCGAGGCCAACGTCAAGCCCCGGATCGCGGTGGAGTCCATGATGCTCACTCTCTGGCGGGGCTGACCTGCCGCTCAGGCAGGCCCCCGCGTAGGGCCATCGACAGTCGCAACCGGGTGCGGTACGGTCCCGGTGATGTCACCGTGACCCTGGTGGCACGCTGCGTGAGGCAGCGCGGTCGGCCCGACCAGGCGACCGTGGCGAGCACTGCCGGGAGGAGCCGCCGATGCCGCGGGGGGAGATCGACGAGGCCTGGATCGAGGAGGCGGTGCGCAGGTACCGCCGGATCGAGACCCTGCAGGCCGAGTTCGACCGGGCGGTGGCCACCGTCGAGGTGACCGTCCGGTCGCCGGACGGGCTGGTCGAGGTGGTGGTGACCGCCGACGGGAAGATCACCGACGTCCGGTTCCTGGGCCCGCTGCACTCCCGCAACCCGCGCGCCGTCGCCGGCAGCGTGCAGGCCGCGATCGCCGCCGCCGCCGACGCCGCGCAGTGGGCCCGGGAGAAGCTGCACAACGAGACCTTTTCGGCGTACCGCACGTTGGCGGGGGCCTGAGATGGACCGGTTGCCGGCGCTCGCCGCCCGACTGGACGAGGCGAGCGACACGCTGCGCACGCTTGCCCGCTCGGTGACCGCCACCGACCCGGCCCACCCGGCCTTCGGCGCCGACGCCGCGGGCCGCCCCGGTGAGGTGGGGCGGGCCCTGCACCGGCAGTGGGTCGCCGCCACCGAGCAGCGGGCCCGCGAGGCCACCGCCGCCGCCGCGCGACTGGCCGCCGCCGCCACCGCCGTGCGGTCGGCCGCCGAGCGGTACGTCGACACCGACGCCGCCGCCGAACACCGCCTGCGCGGCCTCGACCCTTCCGCCCACCGCACCGGCGGGCCGCGGTGATGGACGCGCTGGACCGGCTCGCCGAGCCCGGCCTGGACCTGCTCCGCCGGGTGGACACCCTGCTCGCCGGCGGCGCGCCGGAGGGCCACCCGGTCTGGCCCCTGCTGCGCCGCCTCCAGGTGCTGCCCGCCGAGGCCGTCCGCGGCTTCCTCGACCTGCATCCCGCGCCGTTGACGACCGCCGGCGACGAGGTGCGCCGGCTGGTCCGCTCCTACGACCAGGCCTGCGCCCCGTTGACCGATCCGGTCGCCTGGTCGGGGCCGGCCGCCGCGTCGTACGGGCAGGCGCGGGCGGCGTTGCTGCGCCACCTCGACGAGGGGCCGGAGAGCCTGATCGGCCGGCTGGAGTCCACCGCGGGGTACGCCGACGCGCTCGCCGACTGGGTGGAGCGCAGTCGGATCGCGCTGGCCCGGACCCTGGCCGAGGTGCTCGGCTCGACCGAGGCGGTGACGGTGGTCGCGGCCACCACGACCGCCACCGGCGCCGGCACCGGCCTGACCGCCAGCGGCACCGGCCTGACGGTCACCGGCGTCGGCGCGGGTGTGACTGCCACCGGCGGCACCCCGACTGCCGGCGGTGCCGTCGACCAGCAGCCGGGGGCCGGCCGGCGGGGTCACCGCGAGGCGGCCGAGATCGCCCGGCGGGTGCTGGCGGTGCTCTGTGTGGCCTACGACGGCGCGGAGACCCTGCTGCGGCAGTGGTCGCCGAGCCTGGCCGTCGCGCCCTGGCGGCCGGCGGTGGACGCCCCGCCGCGCGTCGACGCCACCACCCGGCTGGGTTGGTGACCGTGACTGCTGACGGTGATCCTCCGGTGACCGCCGGCCGGACGCCGCCGGCCGATCCGTCGTAGGGTGGGGCCATGGGCATGCTCTGCGCGGTCAGCTTCAACCGGTACGGGCGTCTCTACTACCTGGACCCCGGCGAGTTCAGCCCACAGGTCGGCGACAAGGTGCTGGTGCCCACCGACGACGGCCCCGAGGTGGCCGAGTGTGTCTGGGCCGCCCAGTGGGTCACCGAGGACACCGACGGTTTCCCCCGGCTGGCGGGGCTGGCCCAGGACGACGACCTGCGCCGCGACGAGACGCTGCGGCGGCGTAAGGCCGAGGCCAAGGTGGCCGCCAAGCGGCTGATCCGGGGGCACGGCCTGCCGATGAAGGTGGTCGCGGTGGACCACGTCCTGGCCGCCGCTGACGGCAGCAGCGACCGGACCACCATCTACTTCACCGCGCCGCACCGGGTGGACTTCCGGGCGCTGGTCCGGGACCTGGGGGCCACCCTGCGGTGCCGGGTCGAGCTGCGGCAGCTCTCGGCCCGTGACTCGGCCCGGGTGCAGGGCGGCATCGGCTCCTGCGGCCGGGACCTGTGCTGCGCCACCTTCCTCAACGACTTCGAGCCGGTGACCATCCGGATGGCCAAGGACCAGGACCTCCCGCTCAACCCGCTGCGGATCTCCGGGGCGTGCGGCCGGCTGATGTGTTGCCTCAAGTACGAACATCCGCTGTATGCCGGAGGCGGCACCTCCTATCCGAACCCGGGCCAGCGGGTGGAGACCCCGGAAGGCCAGGCCAAGGTGATCTCCCGGCACCCACCGAGCGAGACCGTCGTGGTCCGGCAGCTCACCGGGGGCGAGACCAAGCGGTGCGGCCTCGCCGAGGTCTGTGGCTCCCGCCAGGCGTACGAAGCAGGGGGCGATCCCCTTCCCCTCCGGGCGGAGTGACGGTCAGCTGGATGCCCGGGCGTCGGCCGGGACGACGGTCGGCGGCTCGGCCAGCCGGGGGCGCAGCGGCTCGGCGGGAGCCAGCCAGGAGGCGTCCGGACCGGGATCGGGGTTGACCTGCCAGCGGCGGCCCACCCGGTCGATCGCGACCGGATAGATCGTCAGCGTGCCGTCGGGGTCGATCCGCATCCGCAGGAAGGCCTTGGCGTCCTCGATGCCCTGACCGGCGAAGAGCTCGTTCAGGTTCACCCCGAACGCCCCGGCCAGCAGCAGGTACCCGGCCACCAGCTGGGTGGCCACCAGCCCGGCGACCGGGCCGTACAGCGCCGCGGCGGCGACCGCCGGCAGGGGCCAGGGCCAGTCGTGCGGGGGCAGGCCGAGCCAGGCCCAGGTGCCGAGGGCGGCCAGCCCGACATGCGCCAGCCCGTGACCCACCCCGAGCAGCCAGTGCCGCACCTGCCGGTTGCCGCTGGCCGTGGGCGGCTTGGCGAAGAAGGCCGCCCCGAGCAGGGTCACCACCACCATCATCACCAGCGGTACGCTGAACAGCCGCTGGTCGGTGCTGTCCACGTCCTGGGTGGCGACCCCGGCCATGGCCAGCATCAACAGCGTGTGCAGGGTGCCGAGCAGGGTGACGAAGCCCGGGTTGCGCCAGGGCAGCCGGGCGAAGACCCCGAAGCCGTACCGTCGGGAGCGGCCCGCCGTCGGATAGCGCCCGGCCAGCGCGTACTCCCGGGTGCGGCTGGCCCGCCGGGACAGCGTCTCCCGGGGCGGCACCTCGATCCGTTCGGGCAGCTGGTGGGTGGGGTAGAGGTACGCCCCGCCGCCGCCACACGTGATCAGCTGCCGGTCGCCGCTTTCGTACCGGGAGTAGTGGTGCAGGTCGCCGGAGAGGATCACCCGGACCCGGGCCCCGGTCGGCGCGACCACGGTCCGCACGAAGTAGTCGATCGAGTCGTACGCGGTGGGGTCGTCGACGGCCTTGACCCAGGTCGGCTCCGGCACCACCAGGATCACCCGGGACTGCGGCCCGAGCCGCCGGGCGACCTGCTCGAAGTAGGTAAGCTGCGGATCGTCGAGGTACGAGCCGGACTGGTCGTCCAGGCCGAGCAGCCACCAGTCGGCCGGCAGTTCGGCGGCGAAGTACGACCGGGTCTGCCCGGTCAGCCAGCCGCCGAAGTGCCGGTCCCGGGTCCGGGCGAAGATCCGCAGGAACGCGGTCAGCCCGTCGTACCAGTCGTGGTTGCCGGGAATCGCGAAGAGGGTGGGCCGCTCGGGCGGGGTGACCGGCAGCGCGGCCTGGTAGGGCCCCTTGCACCGGTCCTCGTACGCCGCGTAGCTCGCCGACGGGTAGACCTGGTCGCCTCCCATGATCAGGGTCTGCGCCCGGGGCAGCCGGTGGCCGTCGACGGTCAGCTCCCGCTGGGCGAGCAGGTACGCCACCGAGTACGTGGCGTCGAAGCCGTCACCCAGGTCGGCGACGTAGTCCAGCCAGAGCCCGCCGTCCGGTCCCACCTGTCGGGGCACCTCGTCGGCGAAGGCCCGCTGCAACTCCCGCTTGTCCAGGTACGCCCCGAACAACATCGCCAGCAACGTACGCAGCCCGGTGCTGATCAACAGCAGCGGCGCGAGCCACGGCACCGGCCGGCGCGGCGTGAAGCCCAACTCGTGCGGCTTGGTGGAACGCGGCCGGTGCGCCTCGCGGCCGCCGGCGGCCTCGCTGGCGTGGGTGTCGTCCGGCTCGACGACGGGGGCGGAATCGTCGGTCACCCGGGGCAGCGTAGTGCTCCCGGCCCGGTGGCGCTGTCTGGCGACCGACGCTGGGCCGGTCGGGGAACCCGTGCGGGCGGAGGGCTGCCGGTGCCGTACACTTGCTGATCGTTGCCGCCTTAGCTCAGTCGGCTAGAGCGACGCACTCGTAATGCGTAGGTCGACGGTTCGATTCCGTCAGGCGGCTCAGAGGATGCCCTGACCAGCGGAGACGCAGGTCAGGGCATCGTTTGTATCGATGAGGATTCGAGTCACCCCCCCCGGAAGCCAGGTCAGGTGGCCGATGTGAACTCCGCTTCTCAGCTCTGCAGGTAGGCCAGGACCGCCAGGATTCGGCGGTTGTCGTCCTCGGAGGGCTTGAGACCGAGCTTGGTGAAGATGCTGTTGCTGTGTTTGCTGACAGTCTTCTCGGTGACGAACATCCGGGTGGCGATCGCAGCGTTCGACCGGCCCTGGGCCATCAGAGCGAGGACCTCATGCTCGCGCTGGCTCAGCTTCAGGAGCTTGGGGTCGGCGGCGCGGTGGGTGAGCAGTGCACTCACCACGTCGGGGTCCATGACGACGCTCCCGGAAGCGACCTGCCGGACGTTGTCGATGAACTGGCCGACGTCCGTGACCCGATCCTTCAACAGATAGCCCACCGCGCCCGCGCGATCCGACATCAGCTCCCGGGCGTAAATCTGCTCGACATACTGTGAGAGCACCAGAATGGGAAGCCCTGGAATCTGCCGGCGGACTTCTACGGCGGAACGCAGTCCCTCGTCGGTGAAGGTCGGCGGCAACCGCACGTCGACGATGGCGACGTCAGGACGGTGCGTCATCAGCGCCCGGATCAGGGCGGCCCCGTTGTCAACGGCTTCCACAACCTCGAACCCATTGGCCCGCAAGATCCTGATCAGGCCCTCGCGGAGCAGGGCGAGGTCCTCGGCTATCACGATACGCACGGCAGCGACATCCTCACCTCGGTAGGTCCGCCCGGCGGACTGTCAACGGTCAGCGTGCCGTCGAAGGCCGCCAGCCGACGCTGGATGCCACGCAGGCCGGTGCCGGAATCGATCGAAGCACCCCCACGGCCGTCGTCGGACACCAGCATCGTCAACTCTCCCGCAGCGCCGTCCCGATGGGGTGCGAACTCCACGGTGATCCGGATCTGCCGGGCCTGGGCGTGCTTGATGGCGTTCGACAACGCCTCGGCGACGGCGAAATAGGCCGCGGACTCGACCGGGGCCGGCAGCCGTCCCGGTAGGCGGGTCACCACCGTGGTCGGGATCGGATTCACCAGGGCCAGGGCCTTGAGGGCGCCGTCCAGGCCACGGTCGGCCAGTACCGGCGGATGGATGCCCCGCACCAGCTCACGCAGCTCGGTCAAAGCGCTGGCGGTCGCCTCGCGGGCCTCGGCCAGCAACTGTCGGACGGTCTGCGGATCCTTGGGCAGTAACTGTTCGGCCAAGCCCAGGCTCATGCCCAGCGACACCAGCCTTGCCTGCGCGCCGTCGTGCAGGTCGCGTTCGATTCGGCGCAGCTCGTGGGCCTGGGTGTCGACGGTCTCAGCGCGTGTGGTCGCCAGCTGTTGGACGCGGGCCCGCAGGCGCGCCTGCTCGGTGGGGCCGAGCAGAGCGCGGATCATCCGAGCGTTGAGGTTCGCCAGGCGTGCCGCAGTGGCGTACCAGAGCAGGAGGAAAACCGGACCGAGCGGTACCAGCGCGAAAGACTGCGCGACGTTGTGCAGCCGGAAGGCCTCCCCCAGCGGAGTGCGGAATACCTGAGGAGGCGTCAGTTGATAGATGAGCGGATAGGTCAGGTAGACGACTCCGAAGGCGAAGAACAGCAGCGACAGTCCGCAACTCCACCATATGGTGATCGAGTTGACCACCAACCAGATCCAGTCCCGCCACGTCGCCGGATCGCGCAGGATCGTCCAGAGCCGCACCAGCCAACCGGCGTCCGGCGTGGGCTGATAGGGGTGGGCGGGCACCGGTACGCCGAGCCGGTCGGCGGCCCACTGGCGGTGCAGGTCGGCAAACCAGCGCACCAGCGCGGTGGTGAGCAGAATCAAGGGGATCCCGACGCCGAGAGCGGCGACTGACATCGAGGTGATCCAGACCGTGGCCAGCACGGCACCCAGGGCCGAACCCGTCAGCAGCACCAGCGACCAGCCCAACAGGCTCATCCGCAAGCCCAGCGCGGAGCGCGGAGCTGGACCGCTGCGTGCGACGGGACCAGGCCCGGAGCGTTCCCGCGAGGGCGAGGAGCCGCCGGGAAGGGTGGTTCCGCTGGAATCGGTCATTTCACTCCCTCATCGCGCATCGTGCCGAATCGACGGGACTGGCGGTCGGTCCATATCGGCCCCCGGGCGATCCGCAATTTCCGCGCGGTGAGGTTTCTTCACTTCCGCCGGTAGACGACTCAGCCGGCTGAGTCGTCTGCCGGCGCACACCTTACCCGCCGCGCAAGCAGTGTCGGCCCGCTCCCGGAATCTCTGCCGCCACCTCGCCGTCATCGAGATCCGGGCCCCTGTCACCCGCTGGCACGATGCCGTTACTTGACGGTGGCGGTCATCTGTGCGATTTCGTTGAGCACCAGGACGGGCTCGTCCTGGGGAACGTCGTGCGAGCTGCCCTTGGCGGTGACGAGGGTGCGGTCGGGCCCCGCCTTGACGAACGCGGCGGCCGCGTCGCGCCAGGCCTGAGCGTCCTGCGGAGATCCGTCGAAGGGTGTCTTGTCCGACACGACATAGATGACGGGGACGCTGTCGGGCCAGGAGACCTTGTGGTACGCCTGGTGCGTGGGACCGAAGTTGTCGGCCGTGGCAATGAGCTGGCGGTTCGCCTTCGTCGACGGCGCCTTCTTGAGCTCTTCGATCTGCGGCGCGGTCAGCGTGACAATTCGTTGGATCTGGGTGTCGGTGAAGAATTGCGGCACGTTGGCATCGATCAGCACCGCCCCGGAGACAACGCCGGGGTTCGCGAGGACGAAGTAGTGGGCCACCTCCCCTGCCTGCGAGTGGCCCGCGAGGACCACGTTCTGGGTGACGCCGAGTTCACGCAGACCGGCCTGCAGGTCGGAGGCGGCGGCCTGGGGGTCCCATGGGCCCTGCACCTCCTCGCTGGCGCCCATACCGGCGCGGTCGTAGGTGATGATCTGCGATCCGGTGGCCTGCGACAGCTGCGGCACCAGGGCATCCCAGTACGAGGAGTCCTCGCCGCCGCCGGCGTCCAGCACGATGGTGGGAGAACCTCCGGGCGTGACGTGGAAGGCAAGCTGATGCCCGTTGTTGGCGATCATATGCAGGCCCGCTGCGGGCGCCGCGCTTGTCGAGGTCGAGGGAACCGCGGCTTCCGGACCGGCCGCGGGCGCGGCCTGCGACGCCGCCGAGTCATCACACGCCGCGAGTGCCCCTATCGCGGCGACGGGAAGGACGAGGGCCACGGCGGCCCGATGAAACCGTGAGATTTTCTGTGTGGTCATGGAAATGAGCTTCCACGGTTTCTAGATCTTGTGCAATCATGCTATCCCCCCAGTCGGGTTGGGAGTTATCTCCACCCTTTCCGGAGGCGAGTCAGAACCCGTCAGGTACTGCTGGACGCGCATTTTCCAGGATCCGTCCGGGTGATAACGGGGGCGCTGGAGCTACCGCTCCCGCCACGCCAGGTGCGCCCGGTCCTGGGCGAGAAGCCCGGCCCCGACGCCGTCGGCGTTCGGGTCGGTGCGATTGTGGAAGGGGCGTTCGGCGGTGGGGCTCAGCGAAGGGGTACGGGGACGGTGAAGCTGGGCTTGCCGATGGGCATCTTCTCGGTGGTGGAGAGAGCGGTGTAGATGTCGAGGAACACGGCGCGTTCGCCATCCGTCGGGCGGTCGTCGCGCGGGTCGTCCAGGTCGAGGTCGAGCCGGACGTTCTCGACGGTGATCTTCCGGTTGGAGGGTGTGTCGGTCCAGTCGCTGAACAGTCCGGGGGCCTGGATGGTGCCGATCTGCACGGCGAGGCGGTGGCCGGCGGCGAGGGTCCAGTCGTTCGACTTGAGGTCGAAGGCGAGCTTGCCGCCGTTCACCAGTGCCACCTGCTCGTTGAAGAAGACCCCGGTGCCGTCGGGGGCGACGTCGTAGAGCCGGACCATCAGGTTGCCGTGGCCCCGGGCGGTGAGGGAGAGGCGAGGAGTGCCGGTCACCCGGGTGGCCTGGCGCAGCGGCTGTGACCAGCGGTAGAAGCTGTTACCGGTATCGACCTTGGGGTCGCCTTCGGCGCTGTCGTCGAGGTATCGGCCGCCGGGCAACGCGAGGGTGGGCGAGCTGTCCACGACCGGCCAGGTGTCCTGGGCGCGCCACCGGCCGTTGTTGTCCTGGATGGCGTACGCGGGGTAGTCGACCGTCGGCGTGACGCCGCGCAGGTACTGGTCGAAGAAGGAGATGGTCTCGGCGAACCAGCTGTCGCGGCCCATCTCCAGCCGGCCGTCGGCGGCGCGTTCGTTGCCCCGCTTGTGGTCCCACGGTCCGAGCCAGCCCCGCTGCGGACCATGGTGGTTGGTGAGGTATTCCTCCATCCCCTCCGGTTCGGTGTTCCACTCGGTGAAGCCCTGGGTGAAGAACAGCGGGGTGTCGCTGCCCTTGGCCTGCCGGGCCAGGTCGCGCGTCTGCCAGTACTCGGACTCGTAGTCGGCGGTCAGGTACTGGATCGAGTTGACGGCCACGCAGGGATGCTTCTCCTCGTACGCGGCATTGGTCCGGTATCGCTCGTCGTCGTCGGGCAGCTGGGGCAGGGTGGCGATCCGGTTGTAGCTGGTGGCCACGTTGCCGATGGTCGAGCGGGGTACGCCGTTGGAGCGGATGTTGCGGTACAGGTCCCAGATGGGTTCCTGGGCGACGACCGCCTTGAGGGCGTCCTGGTTGAGGTTGTTGCCGATCAGGCCGGTGATGGCGTCGTAGGACTTGCCGTACATGCCGACGGCGCCGGTGGACCAGGGCTGGGTGGCGGCCCAGTCGATGGCCGCCTTCACGTCGGCCTGCTCGCCGGGGCCCTGGAAGTCGAGGCATCCTGTGGAGCCGCCGAAGCCGCGTTGGTCGACCATCACGAACGCGTAGCCGCGGGAGAACAGGTCGGTGCCCTCGATGAAGTCGTAGAAGCGGTTCGAGGGGCCGGTGTGCGGGTGCTTCTCGTCATCGAGCTGCCCGGAGTGCCCGAAGTAGGCACCGACCGACAGGATCACCGGTACTTTCTTGCCCTCGGGCAGGTTCTCGGGCAGCAGGACGTCGGCGTGCAACTCGACGTCCGACCCGTCGGAGGAGGGGAAGTAGTGCTGGGTCCACCGGGCACCCTTGGCCACCCGCTTGTTCTCGGCATGGGTGACCGCATCTTCGGCGGTGGCGACCGCTGGCGCCGCCTGGACTGACGGCGTGCAGGCGCCGAGGCCGACCAGCAGGGACGCCGCGGCTGCGGTAGCGACAAGGCGGGCAGCGGTCTTTCCCGAGACGAGCGGCCTTTCCCGGTGGGTGGTGCGCGGGTCGGGTATGGCGGGCCTGTACACGAGTGGCTCCTTGAGTTCGTAGGCAGCAAGTTGCCGACGACCCGAGCGAGTCGGGTGCGGCTGGAAAGGACCGGCAGCGCCGGTGCCCCGGCGGCCGGCAGGGCAAAAGGCGGACGAGGGCCCGGTCAGGTCGACGAGCCCCGATAGGCGCGGTCCTCAGCCCGTACCCCGAAGGAGGTCCTTGACGGCGTGGAAGTCGCCGTACGTGAGGTTCAGCCGGTCGACGTCGATGACGGGTGAGGCGGACATGCACCCATCACAGCGCGGACGACGCCGGCCCGGCAGTGGCGCCGCGTCACCGCCGAATGTGACGTGGTGTCACTGTCCATGGTCCATGGCCAGCTGCGCTGACGCCGTCCGCCCATGCGCTGACGGGCGTGTCACTATCCTTGTGGATATTGGCATTGCTGCCACTGGAGGGTGTGGATCGTGCGCGCGACGCTGGGCGGGAAGCACCGTCCCGGCGCGTCGCGCGCCCCGAACCACGATGAGGAACGTCGATATGACGGATTCGATGAAGGCCGTTGTGCTCGCCCGTTTCGGCGGGGCCGATGCCTTCGAGCTGCGCGATGTCTCCGTACCGCGGGTCGGACCCCGCCAGGTGCGGGTGCGCGTCCACGCGACCGCGGTCAACCCGCTCGACTACCAGATCCGTCGCGGAGACTACGCGGATCAGGTGCCGCTCCCGGCGATCATCGGGCACGACATCTCCGGCGTGGTCGAGGAGGTCGGATCCCACGTGACCGAGTTCCGCGTCGGCGATGAGGTGTACTACACGCCCCGGATCTTCGGCGGCCCCGGCTCCTACGCCGAGCAGCACGTCGCCGACGTCGACCTGGTCGGCCGGAAGCCTGCGAACCTCAGTCACCTGGAGGCGGCGAGCCTGACTCTCGTCGGCGGCACGGTCTGGGAGGCCCTGGTGACGCGGGCCCAGCTCGCCGTGGGGGAGACGATCCTCATCCATGGCGGCGCGGGCGGTGTCGGCACGATCGCGATCCAGATCGCGAAGGCGATCGGCGCCCGGGTGATCACCACCGCGAAGGCCGGCGACCACGAGTTCGTACGCTCTCTCGGGGCGGATGCGGCGATCGACTTCACGTCGGCGGACTACGTCGACGCGGTGGCCGAGCTGACCCAGGGCAGGGGGGTCGACGTCGTCTTCGACACGATCGGCGGCGACGCGCTCACCCGGAGCCCGCTGACGCTCGCCGACTTCGGACGCGTCGTCAGCATCGTCGACATCGCGCAGCCGCAGAACCTCATCGAGGCGTGGGGTCGCAACGCCGCCTACCACTTCGTCTTCACCCGGCAGAACCAGGGAAAGCTGAACGCGCTCACCACGCTTGTCGAGCGTGGCCTGGTGAAGCCGGTGATCGGCGCGACTCTTTCGCTGGCCCGGATGGGCGAGGCGCATGAGCTCCTGGAGAACCGGCGGTCGTACGCCCTGCACGGCAAGGTCGCGATCGACGTGGCGGGCGAAACCCTCGCGCTTCCCGCGCGCGTCTCGTAGCGGGGCGCTCGGGGGGTGGCCGGACGATGACCGCGGTGGTCAGCTCCGCCCGGAGAAGGTGGCGCGGTACTCCGAGGGGGACACGTCCAGGAGCCGGCGGAAGTGCAGGCGGAGGTTCGCTCCGGTGCCCAGGCCGACCTCGTGCGCGATGCGGTCGACCGACAGCGTCGTGCTCTCCAGGAGTCCACGGGCGGTGTCGACCCGCGCCCGCAGGATCCACTGCAGCGGGGTGCTGCCGGTCTCCTCGGCGAAGCGGCGCAGGAACGTGCGGGGCGACAGCTTCGCGTGTGCGGCGAGTCCGGCGATCGTGAGCTGCTTGTCGAGCCGCGTCAGGGCCCATTCGCGCGTCGCCGCGAGGGTTTCGCCGTGGGCGGCCGAGCTGCTCTTCGGCAGGTACTGGGCCTGACCCCCGGTCCGGTAGGGCGCGGTGACGAGTCCTCGGGCGATCTCGTTCGCCGCGCCCACGCCGAGATCCCGCCGGACGATGTGCAGGCACAGGTCGAGACCGGCGGCGGCCCCCGCCGAGGTGAGGATGGCTCCCTCGTCGACGAAGAGCACGTTCGGCTCGACCGTGATCCGCGGATGCCGCCGGGCGAGCTGCTCCGCCGCATCCCAGTGCGTCGTCGCCCGTAGACCGTCGAGCAGACCGGCATCCGCGAGGGCGAACGCGCCGTAGCAGATCGACGCGATGCGCGCCCCGCGGGACGCGGCGTTCCGCAGCGCTTCGCGCACCGCCACCGGTATCGGCCGACCCGCCGGGGCGTACCCCGGTACGACGATCGTGTCCGCGTCGGCCAGGGCGTCCAGGCCCCGCGGGACCGCGTAGCCGAAGTCCCCGTGGGACGGCACCGTTCCGGCGGTGACCCCGCAGGTCGACACCGCGTAGGGGAACCCCGTCTCCGGATGGAACACCTCCGCCGGGATCCCGACGTCCAGCGGGAGCGCCCCGTCGAGCACGAGGGACACCACCCGGTGCGGTCGCTGCATCACCCGACTCCGATCCGACCGACGCGCCGCCGACCGTGTCATGATCCTTGCGCGTACGCGCATTGCCGCCATCTTCGAGGAAAGTTCCGGTTGGCGGCAACCTGTGGCCGGCGGATCGCATGTACCCGGATGTACGCAACGACCGCCACGATCCACAGGGGTCCGGAAATGTCTGCACGTCGTCTTCTGCTGCTGCTGCCCGCTGCCGCCGCCCTGGCCGCACTCACCGCCTGTACCGTCACGGCGGCACCCGGTCCTGACTCCACCGCGTCCGCTCCGTCGCCGGCCGCCCCGGCGGACGGCACCCCCGGTGCTCCGCCCACGGCGGCCACCGGGGCGGCCGGGGATGTCGCAAGCGCCGCCTGCCCCTCGGGGGCGACCCTGCAGAAACTGGTCGAGCTGCCGGAGGGTGTCACCTTCGGCGGGGTCGAGTGCGTGCAGGGCTGGGCGGGAGCCGACCCGCAGGGGCCGAACGTCGGTGACGGCGTCTACCTGTTCCGCCACACCGCCGGTACCGGCTGGAAGTACTACGGCGAGGGCAGCGGATACGACTGCGCGGACCTCGGCGTCACCGAGCCGGCACCGTTCTGCATCTCCGGCTGACCGGGTGACCGCGGTCGCGCGCGGTGGTGTACACCAGCTACGGTGTGCGCCACAGTGGACGGCCTCGTCGACGCCGCCGCGCCCTGACTGGCAACCTGTGCGGTACGTGGGGGCACGAGCGGGGCATGGCGGATTCGATCGACGACCAGTTCCGGGAGTTCGTCCGGACCCGCTCGCCGGCGTTGCTCCGGACGGCGTTCCTGCTGACCGGCGACCGGCACCTCGCCGAGGACCTGGTGCAGGACGCGCTGGCCCGTACCCATCGGGGCCGGCGGCGGCTGGACGATCCGGGGCACTTCGAGGCGTACACCCGCACCGCCATGTACCACCAGCAGGTGAGCTGGTGGCGGCGCCGCAGGGTGGCCGAGTCCCTGCCCGGGGAACTGGCCGACGTGGCGCAGCCCGGCAGTGACCACGCCCGCCGTACCGAGCTCAAGCTCGCCCTGCACCAGGCACTCGCCCAACTCACCCCGCGACAACGCGCGGTGCTGGTGGTCCGCTTCTTCGAGGACCGCAGCGAGGCCGAGGCCGCGAACCTGTTGCAGTGCTCGGTCGGCACGATCAAGAGTCAGACCAGCAAGGCACTGGCCCGGATGCGGGAGATAGCGCCCGAGCTGCTCTCGGCCGTGATGGAGGAGGCCTGATGACCGACCACTTCGGGCCGCTGCGTCAGGCCATGTCCGACCTGAGCGAGCACGGCGGCAGCGCCGACCTCTACGAGCGGTCCCTGCGCAGGTCGCGGCAGTCGCAACGGCGGGCGACCCTCGTCACCGGCACCACGGCCGCAGCGGTGGTGTTGGCCCTCGGCGGTACGGTCGCCTTCGTTACCAGCCACCGGCCCGATCCGTGGGCGACACCCGCCGCCGCCCCCAGCGGTGCCGGATCCGAAGAACCCGACTGTCCATCGGTCGAAGCCCTCGGTGACCTGGTCGAACTGCCCCAGGGCTGGTCCTTCGGGTCCGTCGGGGTGCAGTGCGCGCAGACCTGGGCGGCGGCCGACGTGCAGCGCCCGGGCGGCGGCAGCGTCCGCTACCTTTTCCACTACACGGCCGGTACGGGTTGGCGGTACCACGACCAGGGCACCGAATGGGACTGCGCGGAGCTCGGCCTCACCCAGCCGGCACCGTTCTGCACCTCCTGACCGGCTGCCGTCCGCACCGTCGGGCGTCCTGTCCCGGGCCGAACTGCGGCCTCAGCGTCCCCGGGACAGGCCCGCCGGAGGAGTCGGCCCGCCCCGGGGTGCGGGACGGGCCGGGGCGCGGAGGTCAGTTGGCGGTGGTGGCGGCCGGGTCGGCGTTGGCCATCAGCACGACGAAGATCACGAAGAAGAGAACCGAGAGGCCGGTGAAGAGGTAGCTCAGCACCAGGCCGGCCTTGGCCAGCCCGGCACCCTGCTCTCCGGTCTGCCGGATCTGCCGCTTGGCCAGGTGGCCCAGCACGATGCCGACCGGCGCGGCGACGAAGGCGAAGACCAGCGACAGGATCGCCAGGATGTTGGTGCCGCCGGCCCCGCCGGTGGGGGCGGCGTCGGACTTGTGGCCTTCGTGAACGGTGGCCTGGCTCACTGAAACCTCCCGTGTGGACTGTCGTCGGTGGCGGCACTGGTTTCCGCTCCGCCGCAGCCGTAAACCTGCCAGGTGCGGATCGGCCCGGCCCGTTGACCGTCACTGGGACCCACCCGTCCCCGTTGATCTCGGTGACGGCGTCCGCGCGGCCCCACCGCGCGCGAGCGCCGCGGTCAGGTCAGGAGCGCGCCGGACGCGAGGTTTGCCCCCGAAACAACGGGGTACGGCCTGAGCGACAGGTCCCGGACGCCCGAGGCAGTGGAGAGGCGCACGATGGAGAGCCGACTGAAGGTGCTGGGCCATCCCGTCCATCCGATGCTGGTGATGTTCCCGGTTGCCCTGCTGGTCACCGCCGTACTCTTCGACGTGGTCGACACCGTCGGCGGGCCGGACTTCCTCGGCGAGGTGGCGTACTGGAACATCACCGTCGGTCTGGTCGTCGGTCTGCTGGCGGCGGCGGCCGGGGTCTTCGACCTGCTGGCGATCCCCGCCGGCACCCGCGCCAAGCGGGTGGGCCTGACCCACGCCGCCGCGAACATCGCGGTGATCCTGCTCTTCGCCGCCGTCTGGGTGGTCCGGCTCAACGCCGAGTCCCGGGCCGCCGGAGGCGCGTTGATCGCGATCGAGGTGGTCGGCGTGGCCATCCTCGGCATCAGCGCCTGGCTCGGCGGCGAGCTGGTGGACCGGCTCGGGGTCGGGGTGGACCGCGACGCCGACCTGGACGCGCCCAGCTCGCTGCGGCCCGCCGCCCGGTCGGGGGAGCCACGGTGACCGAGCCGGAGCGCGGCTGGTGTTCGCCCGGCTGGGACCCCGTCGGCGAACTCCAGGCCCTGCGCGCCGAGCTGAGCCGGCTGATCAACGGCCGGTCCGGGCCGCCGGAGGTCGAGCTCTCCGAGGTCGCCGAGGGCTGGGAGGTCGTCGTCCGGCTACCCGGGGTGGCCCCCGAGGAGGTGGCCGTCGAGCTGGACGACCGGGAGCTGTGCGTACGGGCCCGTTCGGAGGCCGAGGTCAACGCCGACCAGGGCATCCCGGGCGGCTTCGAGACCCGTGGCTTCGAGTACCGGGTGGACCTGCCGGCCCGGGTCGACCCCGACTCGATCGACGCGGTGATGGACCACGGACTGCTCCGGATCCGGTTGCCCCGAGCCTCCCGCCCGCGACCGCGCACCATCACCATCGGCGGCACCAGTCGCCGGCCGCCCGGCCGTACCGCGCCACCGAGGGCCGGCGGCGGCGCGCCGCGACCGGTCGACCCGGCCGCCGACCGGGAGCTGCACCACCCGGACACCCGACCCGACGACGACCGGCGATGACGGACCTCCCGGCCACCCCGTCCCGGTTCACACCCGTCGGCAGTCCGCCGGCCGGCGGTGCCGCCCCGGGCCTTCCGGCCGACGGTTTCGGGCTGGGCCTTCCGGCCGGCGGTGCCGCCCCGGGCCTTCCGGCCGACGGTTTCGGGCTGGATCGGGACCGGCCGGTCGACGGGCCGGGCCCGCTGGGTGAGACGCGGGGTCGGGGGTTGGTGCCGGAGGTCGAGCGGATCGCTGTACTGCGGGCCAACGCACTCGGTGACTTCATCTTCATCCTGCCGGCGCTCGACGCGCTGCGGGCGGCGTACCCGGGGGCGGAGATCGTGCTGCTCGGCGCGCCGTGGCACGCGAAGCTGCTGCGCGACCGGCCCGGCCCGGTCGACCGGGTGGCGGTGGTGCCGCCGGCCCCGGGGATCCGGGCGGCCGAGCCGGGCGAGGCCGAGGGCCGGTTGGCCGCCTTCCTGACGGCGGCCCGTACCGAACGCTTCGACCTGGCGTTGCAGCTGCACGGCGGCGGGGCGAACTCCAACCCGGTGGTCAGCGGGCTCGGCGCCCGGGTCACCGCCGGCCTGCGCGCCGAGGACGCCCCGCCGCTGGACCGTTGGGTCCGTTACGTCTACTACCAGCACGAGGTGCTGCGGTACCTGGAGGTGGTCACGCTGGTCGGGGCCCCGGCCACCACCATCGTGCCGAGGTTGGCGGTCACCGACACCGACCGGGCCGAGGCCCGCGCCGTGCTCGGCGAGCCCGGCCGGCCCCGGGTGGCGCTGCACCCGGGGGCCACCGACACCCGCCGCCGCTGGCCCGTCGAACGCTTCGCCGAGGTCGCCCGGGAGCTGGCCACCGCCGGGTACGAGGTCCTGGTCACCGGTACGCCGTCCGAACGCGCCGTGGTGGACCGGCTGGTCACCCTCGCCGAGGCGCCGGTCCGGCCACTGGTCGGCACGCTCGGCCTCGGCGGGCTGGCCGCCTGCTACGCCGAGTGTGCCCTGGTGGTCTCCAACGACACCGGTCCGCTGCACCTGGCCGCAGCGGTGGGCACGGCGACCGTCGGCGTCTACTGGGTGGGCAACCTGATCAACTCCGGCAGCCTGGTACGCGACCGGCACCGGCCGATCGTCTCGTGGACCGTGCACTGCCCGGTCTGCGGCGTCGACTGCACCCGGGGCCTCTACCCGCACCGCGACGGCAGCGGGGAATGCCCGCACCGGGACTCCTTCGTGGCGGACGTACCCGCCGCCGAGGTCCTGGAAGCCGCCCACGAACTCCTCACCTGACCCGCCGCCCCGTCGCCCGCGCTCGCCGCGCGCTCTCCGCGCCGCGCGCTCTCCGCGCCGATTCGGGTGTGAGAAGGGGACCCTTCTCGACTGTATGCGTTAAGCAGGGGCCCTTCCTTACAGGAGTTGCCAGGCTTCGACGGCGCGGTCGGTGACGGTGGTGGGGGACTCCAGGTGGTAGGCGCCGCTGGGCAGGACGCCGGCGCCGCCGTGGGACGCCAGCACGGACAGTTGGGCGGCGACGTCCTCGCCCTGGTGGTTCGGCGGTAGCCGCCGCCAGAAGTCGAAGCCGCCGGCGTCGACCAGTTTCGCCCGGTCGTACAGCACGCAGCCGCCGATCCAGGAGACCCGGTACGCCCGCCAGCTCTCCGGCGTGAGGTCCAGTCCGGCGGTGACGTGCAGCAGGTTCGCCGCCGAGTGGATCTGCGCCCGGTCCCACTCCGGGCTGCCCGGCCGGATCC
This sequence comes from Micromonospora yangpuensis, assembly GCF_900091615.1. Classification (NCBI taxonomy): domain Bacteria; kingdom Bacillati; phylum Actinomycetota; class Actinomycetes; order Micromonosporales; family Micromonosporaceae; genus Micromonospora; species Micromonospora yangpuensis. The sequence continues at coordinate 595,464 of NZ_FMIA01000002.1, forward strand.
GCTCCGGCACCGGCGGGCCGTCCCACTCCCGGTAGTGCCGGTGCGTCTCGGGCCGCACGTCGTCCAGGTACGACAGTCCGTGTACGCCGTTGCCGACGAACCCGCAGCCCAGCTCCTCGATGGCGGTGACCAGCCGGTGTACCGCCCCGGGTGCCAGCCAGACGTCGTCGTCGAGGCAGAGCACGTACCGGGCGGTCGAGGCGGCCAGCAGGTACGCCCGGTGTTCGGCCAGGCCGCGCCGGGGCAGCCGCCGGGTGAGCAGTACCGGGTGACCCCGGTGGCGCAGGGCCCGGACCATGGTGGCCGCCGCCGGGTGGGCGAAGCCCGGCGGGTCGTCGGACTGGTCGCTGACCACCACCCCGAATCCGGGTACGCCCTCCTGGGCGGCCAGCCCGGCCAGGGTGACCGCCAGTTCGGCGGGGCGGTCGCGGGTGGGGATCAGCACGTCGAGCAGCCGGTCCCGGCGGAACTCCTGCACCGAGCCGGTGGCCAACGGCCGGTTCACGACGGCGTGCTCGGCACGGTCTGCTCAGGACCGGGCCGGGACGCGGCCGGGTCGGCCGGCGAAGCGGCGGGGCCGGGCGGGGTCGTGGCAGGGCCGGGCCGGGTCGCGGCGGGATCGGGTTCGGTCGGTAGGTGGTGGGCGCGGATCCGGTCGATGATCGCCGAGGTGGACCGGTCCGGGACGTATCCGAGGGTGCGCACCTGACCGCCGAGGCGGCGGACCAGCGGTGCCTCGGGCACCATCTCGGGCGGGTAGTCGCCGCCCTTGACGTACACGTCGGGGCGGAGGGCTCCGATCAGCCCGGCCGGTGAGTCCTCGGCGAAGACCACCACGTGGTCCACGCAGGAGAGTGCGGCCAGCAGGGTGACCCGGTCCTCGACCGGGTTGACCGGCCGGTCCGGGCCCTTGAGCCGGCGTACGCTCTCGTCGGAGTTGACCGCCACCACCAGCAGGTCACCGAGGCCCCGGGCCTGTTCCAGGTAGCGGACGTGGCCGGGGTGCAGCACGTCGAAGCAGCCGTTGGTGAAGACCACCGTCCGGCCCGCCCGTCGGTGTTGGGCGACGATGGCGCCCAGCTCGTCCGGGCCGACCAGCACCGGTCGTACCGTGCTGGTCGGTGCCTCGCCCCCGAGCGCGGCGAGCAGGTCGTCGCGGCGGCACACGCAGGTGCCGGTGTCGGAGACCGTGCTGGTGGCGGCGAGTTGGGCGAGCTGCGCGGCGACCGGCAGCGGTGCCTCGGCGGCCAACGCCAGGGTCATCGCGGCGAGGTACACGTCCCCTGCGCCCACCGCGTGGCTGGCCGGCACCGGGGTGCTGTGGCTGCGCCGGGGGGTGCCGTCGGCCCCGCCGACCACCGCGCCCTCGGTGTCCAGGGTCACCGCCACCACGTCGGCCCCGGTCTGCTCCCGCAGCTCGGTCAGGCGGGACTCGGCAAGTACGGCCCGGTCCACGCCCTCGCCGACGGTGGCGTTGACGGTCACCCCGGTACCGGTCACGCTCGACCCGTCCACGGTCATCGCCACCCGGCCCTCAGCCGCTGTCGGTTCCCCCCGCGGCCCGGGTGCACCGGCCGGCGGGTACCCGTCGGTGGGCGCGGACCGGGCGGCCGGCCCGGACGAGTCGGTCGGCCCCGATCCTGCGGGGTCCGGCAGTGGGCCGGCGCGGCCGGGGGCGGCACCGACGGTCAGCTCGGACGGGCCGTCGGAGGGGTCGCTGCCCGCGTGTTCCAGGTGCAGGTCGCTGCCGCCGGAGCCGGCCGCGCCGGGGGTGGCCCGGGCGAGCAGCCGGGTCGCCTCGGCGAAACTCGGGGTCACCACCGTGGGGGCCAGCCCGTGCCAGTCGGCGAGGTCGTGCGCGTCCAGGGCCACCGTGGTGAAGCGGTCCCGGGCGGCGATCAGCCAGGCGCGTACCGGTGCGGGCAGGGCACCCAGGCCGTAGTCACAGACCACCAGGGTGGGGCGCTGCCCACCGGCGGCGGCCCGCAGCTCCTCGGTGGCGCAGTCCATGGCGGTGAGCAGCCGGGCCACCCCGTCGGCGGTGAGCGCGTCCTCCGGGTCGCCGGAGTCCTCGCGCAGCAGGATCTGCCGGTCGGCGAGCATCCGGCGCTTCACCGGGGTCGGCCGGCCGGGTTCGTTGACGGTACGGTCCCAGACGCCGGCCCGGTCCAGGCAGTCGTGCAACTCGTCACCGGCGACGTCGCCGCCGACCGGGGCGACGAGGACGGCCCGCCCGCCCAGCGCGGCGATGTTCACCGCCGTGTTGGCCGCGCCACCGGCGGCGGAGATCCGCCGGCGCAGGGTGAGTACCGGGGCCGGTGCCTCCCGACAGAGGCGCTCGGAGTCGGCGAACCGCCACTCGTCGAGCATCGCGTCCCCGATGACCAGTACGGGCCGTCCCAGCCAGCTCTGCACGACGGTGGCGAGCCGGTGCTGTTCCGCTGCTGCTCCTGCCATGCCCTGCCGGGTCCCCCGGGCGACCCCGGTCAAACCTGGCTCCGGACCGGGCTCCCGCCCGTCAGTTCTCCGGTTCCGCCGGACGCACTGACCGAAGAGGCATAATCCGGGCCAGGCGGGAAACCGGCCGCCATGACGACCCATGCGGCCCGCCCGGTGTTGACCGCCCGACAGTTGCGCCTGCTGATGGCCGGGTTGATGACCGGCATGCTGCTCGCCGCGCTGGACCAGACGATCGTGGGTACCGCGCTACCCACGATCGTCGGCGAGTTGGGCGGGATCGACCACTACTCCTGGGTGGTGACGGCGTACCTGCTGGCCTCCACCGCCTCCACCCCGCTGTACGGCAAGATGGCCGACCTGTACGGGCGGCGGCCGGTGTTCCTCTTCTCCATCGGCACGTTCCTGCTCGGCTCCCTGCTGGCCGGGTTGTCGCAGGACATGACCCAGTTGATCGTCACCCGTGCGGTGCAGGGGGTGGGGGCCGGTGGGCTGATGACGCTCGCCTTCACCATCATCTCGGATGTGGTCTCGCCCCGGGAGCGGGGCCGCTACCAGGGGGTGTTCGGCGCGGTCTTCGGCGTGTCGTCGGTGGCCGGGCCGCTGGTAGGCGGTTACTTCGCCGAGACCAACTGGCGGTTGATCTTCTACCTGAACGTGCCGCTGGCGATCCTGGCCATCGCGGTCTGCTCCCGGGTGCTGCGGCTGGTGCCGTTCACCCGGCGGCGGCACGCGATCGACTGGCTGGGCGCGACGCTGCTGGTCGCCGGGGTGAGCTGCCTGCTGCTGGCGCTGAGCTGGGGCGGCACCTCGTACCCGTGGCGCAGTCCGGTGATCGTCGGACTCTTCGCCGCCGGTGCGGTGCTGGCGGCGGCCTTCGTCTTCCAGGAGTCCCGGGCCCGCGAGCCGATCCTGCCGTTGCGGCTGTTCCGGGGCCGAACCTTCACGCTTGCCAACGTGGCCGGTTTCGTCCTCGGCCTGATGATGTTCGGGTCGATCATCTTCATCCCGCTGTACCTGCAGATCGTCAAGGGCGCCTCGCCCACCCGCAGCGGCCTGCTGATGTTGCCGATGATGGCCGGCATCATCGTGACCTCCATCGTGACCGGCCGGGCGATGAGCCGGCTCGGGCGGTACAAGTGGTTCCCGGTGGCCGGTTCGGCGGTGCTGCTGGCCGGGATGCTGCTCTTCACCCGGCTGCGGGTGGAGACCTCGCTCTGGATCGCCTTCGGTTTCATGGTGGTGATCGGGGTCGGGCTGGGGCTCAGCATGCAGTCGCTGGTGCTCGGCGTGCAGAACGCGGTGGACCCGCGTGACCTGGGTGCCGGCACCTCCTCGGCGACCTTCTTCCGGTCGCTGGGCGGCTCGTTCGGGGTGGCCATCCTCGGCGCGGTGCTCGCCGGCCGGCTCGACACCGCACTCGCCGACCGGCTGCCCGCCGCGATCGCCCAACTGCCGCCCGACCAGGCCGCCGCCGTCGCCGCCCAGGGCGGCACCGACATCTCGATCAACGCGCCGGGTGCGATCCTGGCCCTACCCGAGCCGGTACGCGCGGCGATCCAGGCCGCCTTCGTCGAGGCGCTGCACCTGGTCTTCCTGACCACCGCGTTGATCGCGGTGCTGGCGGTGCTGGTCACCCTGGCCCTGCCGAACGACCAGCTCAAGGGGGCCGCCGACGACGACCCGCGGACCGGCGACGCCCCAGCCCCCGGCGGCCGGCCACTGGCGAAGGAGTCCAAGGAGGAGGCGGCGACCAGCATGGAGGCCAAGAGCCAGACGATGCTCTGAGCGTCGGGCCCGCGCCGCGGTCAGCGGTGGGTCACTTCAGGATCAGGCGGTTGGTCTGCTCGAAGACGGCCAGGTCGGCGAGGGTCTCCGGGACCGAGGCGGAGAGCGGGCCGGGGAACTGCCCCGGCCGGAAGAAGCCGGCGTCGGTGGTCTCGTCGGTGGTCCGGCTCAGCTGTCCGGACCACTCGTCGATGCGGAACGCGGCGGTGAAGATCTGGTACGTGTGGCCGTACATGTTGGTGTGGGTCCGGTCCGGGCCGGTGTAGAGGGCGAAGGCGCTTACCCGCAGGGCGCGTAGTCCGGTCTCCTCGCGCACTTCGCGTACCGCGCAGTCGGCGATCGACTCGCCCAACTCCATCGCGCCGGCCGGCAGCGCCCACTGACCGTTGTCGGAGCGCTGGATCAGCAGGATCCGGCCGGCGCTGTCGCGCACCACCGCGCGGGCGCCGACGAACATCAACGTCCGGTCACCGGCGAGTGCGCGTAGTTGGCCCACGTACGAGTCAGCCCAGGAGATGCTCACCCGGACAATTTACGAGGGTTCGCCGCTGCGGTGGGGCGTTCCGGGGTTCCCGCCGTAACGTTTTCCGGTGGGTCGTCGCCTTGTGGGGTAGGGGGCAACACTCCTCGATCCCTCCCCACAAGGGGCGGCCCCGGCGTTCGCACCGCGCCGGGGCCGCCCCGCCCTCCATTGTCGCGAAACTTATTCGCTTTCGCCCTGGTGACCGGAAATTCCGGACAACCCGGATCTCACTCGGTGGTGGTGACCAGCACCTTGCCGACCACCGAGTTCTCCACCGCCCGGTGGGCGGCGGCGGTCGCGGCCAGCGGATGGTGGTGCAACGGCAGTCCGGCCGCCGCGCCGACCCGTAGTGCGCCCTGTGCCGCCGCGGCGGCCACATCCGCGACCCCGTGCGCCTTGGCCGCCCGAGGCGCGGTGTAGACCAGCACGAACTGCCAACGGGCGTTCTGGGCCATCAGCGGACGGATCGGCAGGGTGACCTCGGCACCGCCGTCGTCGGCGTACACGCAGACCACGCCGCCGGGGGCGACGACCTGGACGTCGGTGGCGGCGTTGCGCGCGGCGGAGACCTCGACGACCGTGCGCACACCCTGCGGCGCGACGGCCCGGACCTCGGCCACCACGTCCTGCTCCCGGTAGTCGATCACGTGGTCGGCCCCGGCCGCCGCCGCGAGCTGCGCCTTCTCCGGGCTGCTGACCGTCGCGATCACGGTCGCGTCGGCCCAGCGGGCCAACTGGATCGCCGCGTTGCCCACCGCGCCCGCCCCACCCTGCACCAGCACCGTACGGTCGGCCAGCGCGCCCGGGTGCAACCGGTCCGGCATCGTCTCGCCCACGGTCAGGCACCGGTGCGCGGTCAGGAACGGGATGCCCAACGCGGCACCCAGGTCGAAGGAGGCGTCGCCGAGGCGTACCGCCTGGGTCACCGGGACCACCGTGTACTCGGCGGCCGTGCCCCAGGGCCGCTGCCAGGCGGCCTCCCAGAGCCAGACCCGCTCACCCGTCAACGCCCGGTCCACACCCTGACCGACCGCCTCCACCACCCCCGCGCCGTCCTGCCCGGGGATCTGCCAACCCGCCGACAACCAGCCCTGCTGGCGGGCCTTCCAGTCGGTCGGGTTGACCCCGGAGACGGCCACCCGCACCAGCACCTCACCCGGGCCGGGCTCCGGCACCGGCCGGTCGACGAGCTGCAGCACCGAGGCGTCCCCGGCGGATTCGTACACGATCGCCTTCATCCGGGGACGGTACCCGCCCCACCGAAGATCATGCCGTTCGGCGCGCTCAGGCCGCGGGCTTGAGCACCACCTTGGAGTAGCCCGCCTCGCGCTTGTCGAACCGTTGGTACGCCTCGGGCGCGGCATCCAGCGGCAGCTCCTTGCTGACCACGAAACTCGGCGTCGCCCGCCCCGCCACGATCAGGTTGCGCAGATACTCGTTGTACGCCTTGACGTTCGCCTGCCCACTGCCCATCCGCAGGCCCTTCTCGAAGAACCTGCCCATCTTGACCAGCAGCTCACCCCGACCGGAGTGCTCATCCGGCGCGCCCGGGTCATGCGCCAGGTAGAGCCCGACCACCCCGATCATCCCGGTCGCCCGGACCACCTCGATCAGGCTGTTCAACACCGCCGCCGGCTGCTCCTGCCCACCCGCGCCGTGCGCCTGGTAGCCGACCGCGTCCACACCCCGGTCGGTGCCAATGCCGTCGGTGCGGTCCAGGATCTGCCCGACCGGGTCACCGGCGGAGAAGTCGATCGGGGTGGCCCCGATCGACTCGGCCAGCCGGAGCCGGTCGGCGACCCGGTCCACCACGAAGACCTCCGCCGCCCCCATCAACAGCGCCGAGTACGCGGCCATCAACCCGACCGGCCCACCACCCATCACGGTGATCGTCTCGCCGGGGCGCAGCTCACTCATGGCCACCCCGTGGTACCCGGTGGGGAAGATGTCGGCCAGCATCGCGAAGTCGTTCTCGAACCCGGTGCCCGGCGGCAGCTTCAGACAGTTGAAGTCGGCGAACGGCACCCGCAGGTACTCGGCCTGCCCACCCCGGTACGGGCCCATCGACACGTACCCGTACGCGCCACCGGCGAAGCCGGGGTTCACCGTCAGACAGAACCCCGTCTTACCGGCCCGGCAGTTGCGGCAGAACCCGCAGGCCACGTTGAACGGCATACTGACCCGGTCACCGACGCGCAGGCTGACCACCCCCGGACCGGTCTCCACGATCGTGCCCATGTTCTCGTGACCGAAGACGATGCCCGGCTCGGCGTCCGTGCGCCCCTCGTACATGTGCAGGTCAGACCCGCAGATCGCGGTCGTCGTGACCTTGACGACCACGTCGTTGGGATCCTCGATGCGCGGATCGTCGACCTCGGTGACCGTCACGTCGTGCGGCCCCTGGTACACCACAGCCCTCATACCCCGACCGTAGGCCCACCCCGCCCCCACCACCCCCCACTCCGGTAAGGAAGGGCCCCCTGTTAACGATTTTTGTATAGCGGGGCACCCCTCTCACCGGCTGCGGGAGGTGAGACGCCGGCGGCTCAGGTGAGCTGGTCGACCACCTGCGGGGTCAGGTCGGCCACCGTGCGCAGGACCACCGCGGCGAGCGCCTCGGCGTCCGGGTCCAACGGGTACGCCCCGTGCGGGATCGCCACCACCCGCATGCCGGCGGCGGCTGCCGACCGTACCCCGTTGGAGGAGTCCTCGACCGCGGCGCAGCGGGCCGGATCGACGCCGAGCCGCTCGGCAACGGCCAGGTAGACGTCCGGAGCGGGCTTGCCCCGCGCGGTCCGCTCGGTCGACAGCGTCGCCCCGAAGGCGTCGGTCAGCTCGGTGGCGGCCAGCGCCGCCTCGATCAGCCGGGTCGGGGAGGAACTGGCCAACCCCAGCGGCCACCGCGCGGCCAGCCGGCGCACCACCCGGTCCGCGCCGTCGATCACCGGCACCCGGGCGGCGTACCGGCGGGCCATCTGGTCGACGACCTCGGCGGCGACCTGCTCGGCGCTGCGGTCCACCTCCAGCTCACCACTGAGGTACGCGGCCCACTCGCCGGTGCTCATCCCCATCAGCCGCCGCTGGGTGTCCGGTTGCCAGGTGCCGTGATGATCGGCCACGTACGCCCGGCGGACCTCCTCCCACACCGGCTCGGAGTCCACGATCACGCCGTCCAAGTCGAAGATCACTGCGTCTACCACGCCCCCATCCTGCCCAACCCACCCCCGACCGAAGGAAGGGCCCCTTGTTAACACCGCGGAGTGAGAGGGGAACCCTTCTCTACCGAAAGCGTTAACAAGGGGCCCTTCCTTACCCGCGGGGGGCTAGGCCGGGGGTGGGAGGCCGATCGGGTTGTCGGTGGGGATGACGCTGTGGCAGCGGCGGGCGATCGGGCCGAGCAGCTCCCGCAGGCGGGCGGTGTGTGTCGCGCCCAGCGCCTCCCACGGCCGGGCGGCGGCCAGATCGGTGGCGTCCTCCACCGCCTGGAAGGCGGCGTGACCGTCGGCGGTCGGCTCGCCCTCAGCGGTCAGCCAACCCCGCTCGGCCAGCCGCCGCTTCGCGGCCTGCCACTGCTGCTCCGACCAGCCGCGCCCGAGTAGCCCCTGGGCGGACAGGTCCACGGCGGCCCGCCAGGCGAGCGTCTCGACCGGGTCCAGGCCGGCGCTGACCAGCGCTGCGACGTGCCCGTCTCCCCGGTGCTCGCGCAGGGTGGTGGCCGCCTGCCAGAGCCGGGCCAGCGGGTACTCGGCGGTCGGCAGGGCCGCGTTGGCCGCCGCGAGCACCCGGCCGGCGCAGTCAGCCTCCCCAGCCGCCGCCTCCAGCAGCGCGGCGGCCTCGGCGAGGTACGTCTCGGGCAGCTCGTAGGTCAGCTCGGCCAGGGCCTGCACGGCACCGGTCAGCCGGGCCCGCAACGCCTCCTGCGGGCCGGCCAGCTCCCAGACCGCCGGCAGCGCCCGGGCCACCATGTGCGGCGCGAAGGCGAAGAACGCGGCGGTGACCGGTGCCGCGTCGACCGGCCCGAGCGGCGCGGCCCGGCCGGCGAAGTAACCCCGCCAGTACCCGCGCAGCCCGACCGACTCGTAGGCGGCCCGCGACCGGGGGTGGAAGTAGGTCACCGCATGCACCGGCTCGACGTGGGTCCACATCGACCGGGCCGGGTGCCCCGGCTGGGTCACTGGGCGGCGAGCACGTCGACGACGAAGCGCAGCGGGCCGGTCGGCCGGCCGCCGGAGGCGTCGTCGCCGTACGCCAGGTCGGACGGAAGGTCGAGCTGCACGCGGCTGCCGACCTTCACCCCGACCAGGCCCTGGTCCCAGCCCTTGATGACCTGGCCGACGCCGATCGAGAAGGTGGCCGGCTCGCCCCGCTCCCAGGACGAGTCGAACTCCTTGCCGTCGGCGTAGAAGACCCCCACGTAGTTGGTGGTGATGCTCTGGCCGGACTTGACCTCCGCGCCGGTGCCCTCGATCAACGGGGTCACCTTCAGCTCTTTCAGCTCACCCTGGCCCGCCTCGACCTTCGGCTTGCTGCCCAGGGCCGGGTCCGCGCCCTCGGGCAGCTGCGGCGCGGGCGGCGCGCCCGGCGCGTTGGGGTCGGCGGCGGGGGCGGAGGCCGAAGGCTCGCTGGCCATGGTGTCGGCGGGGTCGTCGTCGCCCTGGCCGACGACCACGAACACCCCGATCAGCACCGCGGCCACGGCCAGGCCGGCGAGGCCACCGGCCCACGCCTGCCGGCGTCGCTTGGCCTCGGCCGCCTTCTGCGCCGCCAGTTGGGCGGCCAGTCGGCGCTGGGACTTGGAGGCCTGGGCCTGGCCACCCGTACGCTCGCTCACGTCGTCGACTCCCTGCTGGAGAGGTGGTGTGCGTCGGCGCCGGACACCGTCGCCGACGCACACGGTACCTGGTAGGTGGCGCGCTGCCGACGATCGATGTTGTCACGAGTGACTCCTGGGGCGGTTCGTGCCGGTGATCCCACCGGGTTCGGGGGTACTTTCAGCCCCATGACGATCCTTACCGACGAAGACCTGGCCCTGCTCGCCGAGCCGCAGTTGGCGCACGTGGCGACCATCGAGCCCGACGGCAGCCCGCACGTGACCCCGGTCTGGGTGGACACCGACGGCGAGACCATCGTGTTCAACACCGCCAAGGGTCGGCAGAAGTACAACAACATCCTGCGCAACCCGGTGGTCGCGGTCAGCGTGGTGGACAAGGCCGACGACTACCGCACCCTCTGGATCAAGGGCAACGCCGAGTTCGTCACCGAGGGCGCCGACGCGCACATCGACAAGCTGGCCAAGAAGTACCTCGGCCAGGAGACCTACCCGTTCCGCCAGCCCAACGAGGAGCGGATCATCGTCCGGATCACCCCCACCCAGAAGCTCGGCCGCGGCTGAGGTGTAAGGAAGGGCCCCCTATTATCGCTTTCTGTTGTATAGGGGACCCTTCCTTACACACCTGGGAGGGGTTAGCTGGGGGATCGACCTTGGCGGGGGGCTGCGGTCGGAGTGCCGTGCCAGGCGGGGTTGGTCGCCGACGGCTGTTGGTAGGAGGCGCCGGCAGAGGTCAGGGCGGCGGCGTTCGCCACCAGCGCCTGCGGCGCGGCTCCGGCGGCACGGATCGCGAAGGCCTGCTCGACCAGCGGTTTGACGGCAGTGGCCAGCTCCATTTTGGCCTGGCTGGCCACCGCCTCGGCGTGCCTCACCTGGTTGATGTCCGTGTGTGTCCCGGCGGCCGAGAGCGCGTCGATGAGCTGCTTCTCCTGCTGGCTGAAAACCCCCCGGACCTCGGTCAGGTAACTCACCGCAGTAGACTTCTGACCCTCGGGAGTGAACTCTGGTCTTGGCGGTGGAATGACGATGTGATCCGGGTTCCGGTAGATCATCGACTCCGGTTGACCGAACGGGCCGGGTACGGCCTCCTGGTAGCTGGAATCCTCCTTGCCGTAGGTCGCTCGGTACTGCTGGGCGGCGTCTCGAATGCCCAGCACCCGGCCGGCTTCCATCAGTTTGTCGAGCGGCCTGGCGACCGCCGGATTCATGACGATCGCGCGGCGTTCCGCATCGGTGAGGCGGGTCGTGGCTTCCTGGAGGGGACCTTCGTCCAGGTATCGGGCGAGTTGTGTTGCTCTGGCGTCTGTGTGTGGATCCATGAGGTGCTCCTGAGGGGCAAGAGGGCGGCTGGTGGCACCGGGGGGGGGGGGGGGGGGGGGGGGCGGTCAGCGGACCAGACGTGACAACGATGATGTCCGAACTCCCGAGCCGCCAGCGGAACCGGTACCTACGTACTACGGCACCACCCGTGACCTGGTTCACTCGGTCACGGGCTGACTGCCACCCGGTGCCGGACGGCGGTGGCTGTTCAGGCCGACTTGCGCGGGGCGGCCTTCTTCGGGGCGGTCTTCGTCGTCGCCTTCTTCCCGGCTGCCCCGCCGGAGCGGGCCTCCTTCGCCGAGGAGTGCTCGGCGGTCTTCTTCGCCGGCGCCTTCTTCCCAGCCGACTTCGCCGCACCGGACCGCGCCGGCTCGGACTTCGCCGCACTGGACCGCGCCGGCTCGGACTTCGCGGCCCTGGACCGCGCCGGCTCGGACTTCGCGGCCCTGGACCGCGCCGGCTCGGACTTCGCCGCACTGGACTTCGCGGCCCTGGACCGCGCCGGTTCGGACTTCGCGGCCCGCTCGGACTTGGTTCCCGTACCCGACTTCGCGGCCTTGCGGGCCGAGCGAGCCGAGGTGATCGGCGTCGGCTCACCGGCCCCGCCACCCCGGCCGGCCCCGGTCCTGCCGCCCCCGCCAGCGGCGGCCCCGCCGCTTTCGCCCCGGGCGGCCTTGGCGCGTTCCACGGAGGCCTTCAGTGCGGCCATCAGGTCCACGGCGGCGGCCGGGGCCTCCTCGGCCTCCTCCGGCTGGACCACCTCGCGACCCTCCACCTTGGCGTCGATGACCTCCTGCAACGCTGTCCGGTAGTCGTCGGTGAAGGCCTCCGGCTGGAACTCGCCGGCCATCGAGTCGATCAGGGAGCTGGCCATCGCCAGCTCCGGCGCGCGGATCTTCAGGTCCTCGTCCAGGAAACCGAAACCGGGGGTACGGACCTCGTCCGGCCAGAGCATCGTGTTGAGCAGCAGCACGCCCTCGCGTACCCGCAGGGTGGCGAGCTGTTCGCGTTGCCGCAGCGCCACCTTGACGATGGCCACCCGCTCCGAGTCGGTCAACGCGTCGCGTAGCAGCACGTACGGCTTGGTGGCGGTCCCCTCCGGCTCCAGGAAGTACGCCTTGTTGTAGAGGATCGGGTCGACCTGCTCGGCCGGGACGAACTCCAGCACGTCGATGGCGCGGGAGGAGGTCAACGGCAGGTCGGCGAAGTCTTCGTCGGTGAGGATGACCAACTCGCCCCCGCCCAGGTCGTACCCCTTGGCGATGTCGTCGTAGCTGACCTCCTCGCCGCAGATCTGGCAGGTGCGCTTGTACCGGATCCGGCCGCCGTCTTCCCGGTGTACCTGGTGGAAGCGGATGTCCTTCTCCTCGGTGGCGGAGTAGAGCTTCACGCCGATCGAGACCAGACCGAACGAGACGGCCCCCTTCCAGATGGCCCGCACGCTGCGCTCCTCCCGCCGGCTCCGCCGCAGGTAGCCGGTACTTCTCAGGATGGCAAAGGATCGAAGCCCAGGTGACCGGTTCGGCGGGCAATTAATGTCGAAAGGTGCCAAAAGCGCCGCTCACCCCGATGCTCGCGATGACCGGCCCGCTGCCCCGCGGTGCCGGCTGGGCGTACGAGTTCAAGTGGGACGGCATCCGCGCGCTGGCCGACATCCGCGCCGGCCGGCAACACCTGTACGCCCGTACCGGCGTGGAGATCACCGCCGCGTACCCGGAGCTGGCGACCCTGCCCGGTCAGCTCGCCGCGCGGCCGGTCGAGGAGGGGCCACCGATCGACGACGCGTTGTTCGACGGTGAGGTGGTGCTCTTCGCCGGCGACTCCGGGGCACCCTCGTTCACCGCGTTGGCCGAACGGATGCACGTGCGGGACCGGGACCGGGCGGCGCGGCTGGCGGCGGTCGCCCCGGTGACGTACATGATCTTCGATCTGCTCCGGCTGCGGGGTGCGGACCTGACCGGCTGGCCCTACCACCAGCGGCGGGCGACCCTGGCCGGGCTCGGGCTCGGCGGCAGCCGGTGGGCGGTGCCGCCGGACTTCGCCGACGGGCCGGCGACCTGGGCGGCGGCCGGCGAACACGGGCTGGAAGGGGTGCTGGCCAAGCGGGTCGGCTCGGTCTACCGGCCCGGGGTCCGCTCGCCGGACTGGGTGAAGGTCAAACTGGAGGTCACCGGGGACTTCGTGGTGGGCGGCTGGCGACCCGGGGCCCGTCGGATCGGCGGCCTGCTGGTCGGGGTGCCCGGCCCGGATGGGCGGCTGACCTACCGGGGACGGGTCGGTGGGGGCATCGGCGCGACCATGGAACGACAGCTGCTGCGGGAGTTGGAGCCGCTGCGGACCGGCGCGTCCCCGTTCGCCGGGGACGTACCCCGAGAGGACGTCCGGGGCGCGATCTGGGTGACCCCGACGGTGGTGGTGGAGATCAAGTACGGCCAGCGGACCCCGGACGGGCGACTGCGCTTCCCCCGGGTCCTGCGGCTACGCCCGGACAAACCGGCCGAGGAGGTCACCGATGCCCAGTGAGCGGCTCCGGGTCGAGGTGCAGGGGCGGGCGCTGGAGCTGTCCAACCTCGACAAGGTGCTCTACCCGGCGGCCGGATTCACCAAGGGCGAGGTGATCGACTACTACACCCGGATCGCCCCGGTGCTCCTGCCGCACCTGGCCGACCGGGCGCTGACCCGGATCCGGTACCCCAACGGCGTCGACGGCGGCTCGTTCTTCGAGAAGAACGCCCCCGCCGCCACCCCCGACTGGGTACGGGTGGCCACCCTGCCCGCGCCCGGCTCCCGCAAGGGCCGGGACACCATCGACTACGTGGTCGCCGACGACCTACCCACCCTGGTCTGGCTGGCCAACCTGGCCGCCCTGGAACTGCACACCCCGCAGTGGCGGATCGGCGCGCACCCGGACCTGCTCGTCGTCGACCTGGACCCGGGCGCCCCGGCCGGGCTGCGCCAGTGCTGCCAGGTGGCGCTGCTGCTGCGCGACCGGCTGGCCGCCGACGGGGTACGGGCCTTCCCGAAGACCTCCGGCAAGAAGGGCATGCAGCTCTCCTGCCCGATCGCCGGCACCCAGTCCGCCGAGTTGGTCAGCTCCTACGCTCGCCGGGTCGCCCAGGAGTTGGAGGGTGAGCACCCGAAGTTGATCGTGTCGAAGATGGCGAAGAACCTCCGCCCCGGCAAGATCTTCATCGACTGGAGCCAGAACAACGCGGCGAAGACCACAGTCGCGCCGTACTCGCTGCGGGCCGCGCCGACGCCTACCGTCTCCACCCCGCTGACCTGGGACGAGGTCGAGGCCGGCGCAGCCGGCAAGGGTCCGGCCCGCACCCCGTACGGCCCCCCCGAAGTCCTAGCCCGAGTCGATTCCCACGGCGACCTCCTGGTAAGGAAGGGCCCCTTCTTAACGCTTCCGGTATAGCGGGGCACCCCGCTCACCATCGAGGGTGCCGGTGAGCGGCGGACTACGGCAGCCGGGGACCACGGCGGGCGGGTCAGGGGGCGGTGGTCAGCGCTTGAAGACCGTGCGGGCGAGGTTCCTGAGATCGTGGTGGCCGGTGGAACTGCTGGCCTGACCGGCCGCCGGGCCACCGCCCAGGTTGGCTGCCGCGGCGACTCCGGAGTTGCGCCCTCGAACGATGTCCCGGGCCGCGCCGGCCACCACCGGAGTCAGTTCTCCCAGCCGGTTCTCGTACCGCTGACGGGCTTCCAGCAGCAGATCTTCGGAGGTTGCCAGTCCACTCCTGAGTGCGGCCTCGTAGGCGGTGGCCTCGGGATGGGGGATCCTGTTGGCCCACTCGTACCCCATCGCCTGCATGTTGATGTCGTCGTGGGCCTGGCGCGTCGTGTAGTGCACGACCTCCCCGGCGTCGTCATACCCGACATGGTGTCCGGGAGTCTGGAACGAGCCGCCCCCGAGCGCCTTCTCCTTGATCCCCTCGTGCCGCAGCCACTCGACAAGGTCGGCCTTCGCGGCCGCGAACGCGCCGGCCGCCGCACTGTCCTGGAACAGGGTCTGCCGCTCAGTGTCGGTCAGTTTGTCGAGCTGCTTCGCATCTCTCCTGGGAAGTCGCTTGCCGAGATCGTCAAGGATCTGCTGGTCGTTCTCGTCCATCTCCGTCACTCCACATCGGCCTGAGTAGGGGCTGCCCCGTCTACGGCCGCGGCTTCGTCCCGGTTCAATCGGTTCCCGGCGACGTCGAGCGACACCGACGCGTCACCCGGCGGCACCGTAGCGGCGCTGGTTGCCACGGCTGGTGCAGGCCGCGACGTGGTCGGTGGGCAGCCCGCACCGCGCCCCGCCGGGCAGTCGCCGGTCACAGAAGACCCGATGATGTACGCCCTGCTCGTCCTCCCGCGACACGGTCACCTCCCCGACGTCGACCGCGCGGCTGAGCCGCACCAACACCCGAGCGGCGGTACGGGCGAAGATCCGCGCCCGGAGCAGATCCGGTACGCCGACCGGCAGGTGGATCACCCACCGGTCCTCGGGTCCGCCGCTCACCGGCACGCCAACTCGGGTAGGCCGGCGGCCTGGGCGGACTGCCACGAGCGCAGCGTCCGCTTGATCCGGGCGTTCTCCTCCCGGAGCGCCCCGAGCGCGGTCTGTGCCACGGTCAGCTCGTCGGCCACCAGGTGCAGGAACTCGGTCACCTCGACCGGGTCCAGCCCGTGTCGGCGTACCGTGAACCAGCGGTGCCGGACCTGCCACGGCCGTAACGGCATCCGGTGGGCCGCCGCCCGGTGGCGGCCGGGCGGTTCGGCCAGGTCGGCCGGGCTCGGCGCGGGTCGGAATCGGCGCAGCAGGGATCGCATCGGTGCCGCCTTTCGCGGGTCGGTGGGGGTGGACCGGCCGGCGCAGCCTTCGATCGGCGGTACGCCGGCAGGGCACATCACGGGGGCCCGGGGCGGCCGGACCGGGGGATGGCCCGGCCGCCCCGGACCGGGGGGAGTAAAGCCGACGCGACGGGCCACCACCACGGCAAGCGCCAACCGACCGCAGGCACCCCATCACTAAAAGCAACGGTACGGCTGTACGCGCAGCAGTGTCAAGAGGGCACGCAGTGTCTTCATTGGCTCCACCTATGTCACCAGTTTCAAAACCCTTAGCTGTGTTGATCCTGCCAACCCGCGCGTCGATACTGGCGGTGCCAACCGACTGCAAGGGGCCCTGCTGTGCCTATCCCGCCGACCATGGCCGAGCTCGTCGACGATCACATCAGGCGTATCGAGGAAGGTGAGTGGTCGCCGGGCACCCAGTTGCCTGCCGCGCACGTGATGGCCGACGAGTACAACGTGTCTCTGTCGACCATCAACCGGGCGTGGGCGACGTTGCGCAAGCGCGGCGTACTGGTTGGGCGGCCTGGTCGGGGGGTTTTCGTCGCCGAGCGGTAGCCGAGGGCTGCCGAGCCGGGCTCAGCACTCAAAGCGTGGACGCGACCATGCGGGCTGATCGCGTCCACGGTAGGGGTGTGTCGTCGCTGGGCGGGGAGCGGGGCTCAGGCGGGCCCGGTCACCGACCCGATCGGCGCTGCTGCGGCGGTACGCCGTCCTTGAAGAAGTGGTCGGCCCCGGGCCGACTGGCCGCGCTGGTCCGGCCCGGCGCGGCCGGGTCCTTCAGGTACTGGCCGGGCCAGGCACCCGTCGTCCGGGTCTGCTCCGCGAAGTCGTCGGCCGTCGGCCGCCGCGGACTCGGCTCGCTGTCGACCCCCGGTACGACGTAGAAGTAGCCCTTTCCGCCCTGGCTGGTTGAGGTCGACGGAGCCGGCGCGGTCGGGTCCGGCCCGCCGTACTGCGGTGCCCGTGCCTGGGCCGCCCACGCCTGGGCGGGGTCGAAGCTGGGCTGCGCCGGGGAGGTCGTCGGCGCTGCGGTCCGGTGCGAACCGTTGGCCCACGCGCTGACGAAAGCGTTGAGCATCGGCTCTCCAGTCTCTCGTCGTCCGTGCCGATCCGATCGAGTCCGCCCAAGGGTCTGCTGCGGGGATCGATGGGTACCCACCCTGACGGCTGCCGAGGTGACGCGGTTCACTTTTCCGTCCGATCTGGACTTCAACCTGGATGCCGGCTTCGACCTGGTCACCAGCCGGCACCCGGTCGCACCCGACTGGCCGGAGATCGCCCGGATTCTGGTCGACGGCGGCACCTACCTGGCCCAGCACGTCGGGCCGGCGTCGGTCTTCGAGCTGATCGAGTGCTTCCTCGGGCCGCAGCCGACGCATCGGCGGGACCGGGACCCGGCCCAGGAGTCGGCTGCGGCCGAGGCGGCCGGGCTGCGGGTGGTGGACCTGCGCAGCGTCCGGTGCCGGATGGAGCTGTTCGACGTCGGGGCGGTCGTCTACCTGCTGCGCAAGTGCGTCTGGTGGGTGCCGGACTTCCAGGTCGAGCGGTACCGGGACACGCTCGTGCGGCTCGATGGGCACATCCGCGAGCACGGCTGTTTCGTCGCGTACTCGACCCGTACCCTGATCGAGGCGCGGCGGGTGGTCGGGGGCTGACGGTTACCGGCGGGCGGGTCCCTGGGGCGTCGGTGCGCCGGGCCAGCCGAAGAACTGTTGACCGTAGGGGCCCTGAGGGGCCATGGGTGGCGGCGGCTGGTGTGGGTTCGACGGCGCGTACTGCGTTGCCCGGGCCTGCGCGACCCCGGCCAACGCGGTCTGGTCTTGGGCGACCGGTCCGGCTGACCACGACGACTGTGCGGGCGGCGCGGTCAGCTCCTGAATCTTGCCACTGACGACGGAGTTCACACCATTTTGGAGTGTTTGGATCTCCTGTTCGCAGCTCTTCGTCTCGTCGGTGCTGCCGAGGATTCTAGCCTGCTTGGCGCGTTCGATCTGGGGCGGCTCACCGGGGAGGTTCGGCATGGGCCAGTGACCGCCGAGCAGGTAACTTCCCTGCATCCCCGTCTCCGCATCGCGGAAGACGATGTGGGTGCTGTTGCTCAGCGTCTCACGGCCCGGTTCGGAGTAGTAGTTGCCCTTCCCTTTGTCGATCGCATCCATGGCCTTCGCTCGCACCGATTGGTTATGTCCCACGACGCTTTCGAGATAGGTCAGCTGCTCAAGCGCGTATGCCGCATCGTTGGCGATGGGCGCTTGCTGGTCGCGGCTGAGCTGCTCGAAGTTCGCTCGAATTTCCGGATCCAGGCGGTGCCGCAGCTGTTCGATCGCTTGGTCTGTGGTCAGGGGCATGGCGGTTACTCCGTTCGGTCGTCGCGCTCCGCTGCCTTGACGGCTGGCGGCCCCGGCTGGTTCAACCCGGACGCTTCTGAAAGGCGAGGATCCGGTGCCCGGCGATGTCTGGTACGTCCCTTTCGCCGACTACCTTCCAGCCCGTGCGCTCCACTGACTCCCGTGACCGCACGCCGCCCGGCCCGTACGTGTTGACGACGAGGTGGCCGCCCCCTCTGGTAATGCGGTGCAGTTCCTCGAAGGCGCGTACCGGCAGCGTGAAGTGCAGGACGAAACAGGCAACTGTGAGGTCCATCCGGGAGTTCCCGATGGGAATGTCACCGTCGGTGGAGATCTGGAACACCCGTCCCTTCGGCCTGGACCGGCGCAGCGAAGCGAAGCTTATGTCGCACCCGAGCACGTGGGCGTTCGGCAATCTGGTGGCAAGTGTCCGGGAGAACCTGCCGTCACCGGTTCCGAAGTCCAGCACGACCGGCCCTGCGTCGGCGGCCGCGATCCTCTCCGCCGCCGCCTCGCGGAGCTGGTGGGCCACCTTCGCGTAGATCGTCTCGTCGATCAGTTCGTCCATGAACTCAAGACGCAGTTCACACAGCTCGGCAACCATCGAAGGATCGAGATCGTGCACCGGTAGCGGGCTGTACAGGCGATCCATGAACCGGAACCACGGCCGGCCGTCGATCATCAGTTGTCGCGGTCCTCGGGGTTGGCCAGGTGCCAGGAGCAGGAAGGAGCCGTGCCGGGTGAGGTCAAACATCGCTCCAGGAACCTATTCTCACGCCCCGGTCGAGCTGCCACCGCACTTCCTCGGCGATGCTGTCGGCGAGGAGCGGGTGTCGGCGCTCGGCGAGCGGAACATGAAACTGTACGGCCTGCCAGAGCCAGCGGGGAATCTTCCGGTAGGCCTGGTGTCGGTCGTCGACGAACCGACACGAGATCAGATTGTCCAACACATCGACCAGATGGACCAGCAGGGTGATCCCGCCCTCGGCGGAGACCCGCTGCCACTTCTCCTGCTTCCGCTGCGAGCGGGCCGTTGACGACTCGCCGACAGTGGCCGGAGCGGAGAGCAGCACGACCGACCGGGCGACCTGCCCACCGTAGTCGCGGGCCAGCTCGGCAGCGGTGACGCCGCAGTCCTCGACGACGTCGTGCAGCAGCGAGATGAGGACCGTCTCCACCGGGCCGGCCGGGCGGTAGGCGAGACTCAGCAGGGCGACGCGTCGGGGATGGACGATGTACGGCGACCCGTCCCCCCTGGTCTGGCCGCGGTGCCACGTCTCGGCCTGGCGGTCGCAGCGCAGCACGGTCTGGGCCCCGGTTGGCTCGTACGACGCGTCCTGTGTCGCCTGGGCGAGCAGGTTCCGGTAGGACTCCGCAGGCTCGATGGATTCGCGGAGTCGCGTCACGGTCCGCCCGAAAGCAGGCGCGTCAGAGGTGGATGGACTTGAGGACTTCAAGCTTTATCCCCTTCGGTCCGCTTCTGGCGATGTCGATCGTGCTGACGGTGGCTGGCGGAATCGGGGGAGCGGTGTTGATTATCCCGTCCAACTGCGCCCCGGACTGCTCCGTGCACGAGATGGTGAGGTGCGGGGTGGCGCTGGTGCGGGACGGTTCCGCGTAGATGTCCACCAACCGCGACTGGATCAGTGACCGCCAGTTGGCCGCCCGGTCGGGGAGCACCACGTCGAGGAGGATGTAGCGGCCGGTCTCCGTTTCACGGTAGGCGGGACCAAACGTCATGTCGAATGGCCCGCCGAGTTCGGTCAGCAGGCTGCGGGTCGCTTCCTCGACAGCGGCCACCCTGCTGCTCGGCAACAGTCCCATCGCCACCGTCACGTGCGGTTCGGAGTTGCCGGCTGCTCCCAGCCGCACCTGTACCGGCACCTCGGCCGCCACCGCGTCACTGAGCCGTACGCAGGTGGAGCGGGCCGAACCCCCCACCGGAAAGCTGACACCTACCTTGATCAGGTCGGTCACGCCTGCTTCCTCCTTATGTCCTCGATGATGTCGCTGGTGGACCGTTCCTGGGGTCGCGGTAGCTGCATGAGCCTGATCTCCAGTCGCCGCAGTTCCGCGATGTCAGCTGTCGAGAAGTACTCGAAGTGGGTCGCGCAGAAGCAGGAGGGGCGAACCGCGAGGATGGTCGAGCACGGGTTCGTGTCGTCGTAGGGGACAATGTAGTCGATCATTGTGAGGCTCGACAGGATGCCGACCCGTTCACGAAAGGTCAGAATCGGTCGACCCGGACCCTTGCGTCGCCTGACCGATGTGTCGGTGGCAAGCGCCACCACCAGGGAGTCTCCGTGTTCCCGGGCCATCCAGAGAGATTCCACGTGACCGAGGTGGGTGAGGTCGTAGACACCCTTGGCCATCGAGATCCGCCCGAGCCGGTTCCGGATCTCGGTGCTCTGCAGATGAGGCAGGTCGACCAGTCGTGACCTGGGTGACCGGTTCACGGGGCTGATCCTGGAGTTGGTCCGGCGGTCAGGTCGGGGAACTCCCCGATTATGTGGCGGAGCACGGTGTGTGCGGTGTCCACCACCCGGCCGTTCAGTTCGGCGGTGTCCACCAGGACGACCTTGCTGGCCATGCCGATATCGGCTCGCGTATCGGCGACCGCCCGCGCGGAGAACTCAAGCTCGTGCAGGAAGGATCTGTTCATAACTCGGCCGGCACCGGTCGAGAGCTTGTTTCTGGTCTCCCGGTCGAGGCTCAACTCGGGAGTGGTGACGAAGATGAAGCAGAGGTCCGGGCGCGGGACATCAGTGCAGCCGAGCAGCGCGGTGACAAGCGCTTGATGGGAGTCTGAGACCCGGCCCATGCGAGTAAGTGCATCGGTGAAGATGAATCGGTCGACCGGTCCCCGGTCCATCAGGTGAATCTGGGGAGACCTTCTGCGGCTGTTCCCCTCCAGCAGGTACTGGACCGCCTGGCAGGCGAGGTAGACGTTCAGGGCGCCAAGATCCTCCTTGCCGACCGGAGCGTAGCGTCCGCCGCCGTGGAACTCCGCGATGTCCGCGCCGGACCGGCGCAGATAGTGGCTGATGACGTCCACGATCGTCGTCTTGCCGCTTTTCGGCATGCCGGCGAACTCGATGTAGGTGTTCCCCGCACGGATAGCCTGGGACATCAGTTTCCTTCCCTGAGCACTCGTTTTCGAGCGGACACGACGTCGGCCTCGGGAAAAGCCTGAAGAGACGCTTCGGCATCCAGGTCGATGCCTTTTGCCGCGAGGTAGAAGGTCATGTGGCCGAGGACCGCCTGCCGGTCCCGCGCCTCGTGGCACGCCACGGCGAGAAGTGCCACGATCTTGTTTGCCGCGTCCTCCTGCTCCGGAGTGTCGAGGCTGCGGCGATACGTCCACTCGATGGTCATGCACCAGATTTCCTTGATCCTTCTGGCACTCCTGAGCGTCTCGGCGTCGGCGTGGGCGTCGCGCAGCACGGGAATCGCGGCCCGGTCGTCCTGGAGCTTGGTGAGGATGAGGGCCTGATAGAACTTTCCGAACGGCTCTCGCGGGGCAACCCTCGTCGCCTCCCCGAAGGCCGACAGCGCGTCCTCGTACCGTTCGCTGTCTCTGAGTAGCAGCCCCAGGTAGTTCCAGTTGTCGCTGGACTTCGGATCGAGGTCGACTGCCCGCTCGGCAAAGTCGATGGCCTCGGTCAGGTTGACGTAGCGACGACAGGTGGAGAGCGCCCGCCAGGCGTCCGCGTTCAGGGGATCCCGGGTCGTCGCCGCACGCAGCACGCGTTCGGCACGGCTGTTGAAGCCCTTGTTCACCAGGGCCCGCGCGAAACGGACCTGAATCCGCGGATTGTCGGGTTGAAGCTCCAGCGCCTGCTGGTAGGAGGAGATCGCTCGATCGTAGTCCGCTTTCGCGTACGCCACCTGTCCCTCGTGGAACAGATGTGCGGTCATCACGAGCGCCTCAAGGTCGACGTGGAGGCTCTTGAGCTTGCCCTCGATCTCGTCACGGGTCTCCTGGGCCGCGGCCAGGGCCCTACTCAACTCGCGTTGCCGTCGCCTGATCGTCGCCATCTCCCGCAGGCCCAGGAACGCCAGCAGGGCGAGGAAGAGGGTCAGCACCGTGACGACACCGACGCTGATCTGAAGGGCCAGGTTGGCGGTGTCGAGATAGGTCCCGGGGTCCAGTGCGGGGGGTGGTGCGTCCCCACCGGGCGGCGCAGTCCCGGGTGGCGGCAGGCTGATCAGGGGAGAAAGCGGTGTGCGGCCGGATCCGAGCGGCACCGTTGATCTCCTTGCTGCTGGGCCAGAAGATTCATCGACCCCGATTATGTGGGGTGGGTGCACGCGCGTGAAGGTGTGGCGTTGGCGCAGCAGTTTTCTGCCGGTCGGAGCGGCTTGTGGCGGAGGCTACCGCTGGCCTCGCAGCTGGGGTGGCGGTGCGTTGCCCGGGCCGCCGCTGAACTGCTGCCAGGCCGGGGGCGGCGGGAACTGGGTGGTGGGGTGCTGGCTCGACGGCGGGTACCCGGCTGCCCGTGCCTGCGTCACCTCCGCCAGGGTGGCCTGGTCCGGCGGAGCTGGTGTCGGTGGTCGCACGCGCAGGATCGCGTCACGCACCCTGGTGTCCAGTGTCGACGTGGCAAGTTCCAGCTGGTCGGTGTGGTACATGATCTCGTTCGTGCTGGAGTACCGGCCGTTGGCCTTGGCGTGTTGGATCTGTTCCGCCTCGCCGGCCTGTACAAGGTGGTGGTTCTGGAGCAGGTGACTGCCCTGCCGGTTCGCCCAGACGACGTGATCCCGGTTTTCCTCGGGCTGGCCGGCTGCCCGGTAGAAGGACGCCT
Source organism: Micromonospora yangpuensis (assembly GCF_900091615.1). NCBI lineage: Bacteria > Bacillati > Actinomycetota > Actinomycetes > Micromonosporales > Micromonosporaceae > Micromonospora > Micromonospora yangpuensis. The sequence continues at coordinate 618,372 of NZ_FMIA01000002.1, forward strand.
TTCCTGCCGCCACCGCCGCACAGGCCTGGTCCTTCACCGCTTCGCTCGGTCTCTGCTGACGGTGGCGATGACGGATGCCGGATGCCTGTCGGTTCAACCCAGACCCCGCCTGACCTTGCCGATCGTGGCTTTCTCTGACTATGGTCAGAGAATGGACGGGGTGTTGGTGGGGCAGGTGCGGCGGTTCAACCGTACGGTCACCCAGCGGATCGGGGTGCTCACCGACACGTACCTGGCGCGTGGGCGGTCGCTGGGGCAGTGCCGGGTGCTGTGGGAGGTCGGTCCGGAGGGGATCGAGGTCCGCGCGCTGCGCGCCCGCCTCGACCTGGACTCCGGCTACCTCAGCCGGTTGCTGCGCGCCCTGGAGACCGAAGGGCTCGTCGTGGTCGAGGCCGACGACGACGACGCCCGGGTACGCCGGATCCGGCTCACCCCGGCCGGCGTCACCGAACGGGCCGAGCTGGACCGGCGCTCCGACGAGCTGGCCGCCTCGATCCTGACGCCGCTCGACGGGCGGCAGCGGGACCGGCTGGTGGCGGCGATGGCCGAGGTGGAACGGCTGCTGCTCGCCTCGATGGTGGAGGTCACCGCCACCGAACCGACGCACGCCGACGCCCGGCACTGCCTGCGGGCGTACGCGGAGGAGTTGAACTCGCGTTTCGCGGCCGGCTTCGACCTGACGCGGGCCCAACCGGCGGACCTGACCCCGCCGGCCGGGCTGCTGCTGGTGGCCCGGTTGCACGCCGCGCCGGTCGGCTGCGGCGCGCTGGTCTTCAAGGGTGACGAGGTGGCGGAGATCAAGCGGCTCTGGGTGTCCACCTCGGTCCGCGGGCTGGGCCTGGGCCGTCGGTTGCTCACCGAACTGGAGACCACCGCCACCGACCACGGGGTACGCCTGCTGCGGCTGGACACCAACAGCGCGCTGCCGGAGGCGACCGCCCTGTACCGCTCGGCCGGCTATCAGGAGGTGGACCGGTTCAACGACGACCCGTACCCGGAGCTGTTCTTCGCCAAGCAGCTCGGCTGACTCGGGCGCCGCTCGCCGGGCACCCCCGCCCGGCCTGACCGGGTTAGGGTGAGGACGATCGTGCTCACCCTGCGTATCCGGCTGGAGAGTTCTTCGTGGACGCTGCCCTTCCCGTGCTGGTCCCCGGCGATGTTCCCGGGGGCGAGCAGCCGCTGCTCACCTACCTCGACGGGACGACCGGGGAACGCACCGAGCTGACCGCCGCCGAGCTGGGCGGCTGGGCGGCCCGCAGCGCCGGGTTGCTGCGCGACGGGTGCGGGCTGGCCCCGGGCAGTCGGGTCGCGGTGCTGCTGCCGCCGCACTGGCGTACCGCGGCGGTGTTGCTCGGGGCGTGGTCGGTGGGGCTGACGGTGTCGTTCCGGCCGCGCGCCACGGCGGGCCTGCCGGTGCTGGAGCCCGGCGGCGACCGACCCTACGACGCGGTCTTCGTCACCCCGGCCCGGCTCGACGACTGGCTGGAGGAGGTGCCCGCCGGCACCCACCGCTACCTGGTAGGCACCGGGGCGCAGCCGCTGGTCGAGCCGCCGGCCGGCTGGCTGGACTGGTCGATCGAGGTGCTCCGGCACGGCGACACGCCACCCGCGCACCACCTGATCCACCCGGCCGATCCGGCGAGCCCCGACGGCACCAGCTACGGCGCGTTGGGGCGGATCGCCGCCGAGATGGCCGGGAAGCTGGACCTGCGGGCCGGTGACCGGTTGCTGGTGGACGTGGCCGAGCACGAGCAGCCGTTGAAGTGGCTGCTCGCGCCGCTGCTCACCGGGGCGTCGGTGCTGCTCGCCGCCGACCTCGACCCGGACCGCCGGGCTGCCCTGATCGACGCCGAGCAGATCACCCGCACGCTCTGACCCCGCGCCGGCTCAGCGGCCCGGTGGGGAGACCCGGCGGGACAGGGTGGCCGCGTGGTGCTTCGCCGGGGTGGTGTGGCCGTACCAGCTGCTCGGTGTGCTGGTGTTCTCCCACCGGCGGGCCTCGCCGACGCTCTTCGCGGCGAGTCCGACCGCCTGGAGGCTGAGGCCGGCGTACCGGGCGACCGGGTTGGCGGTGGCGACCCCACCGGCGATGGTGGCCGCGCCCACCGCGCTGAACAGGCCGCCCATCAGCTTGGGCACGTTCACCCCCTTGCCCTGGACTCCCCGGACCACCTCGCTGGCGAACTCGCCGGCCGCCGTACCGCCGGCGAACAGGGCGGCGGCCACCGCCGTCGGGATCGGTCCGGCCGTTCCGGTGCCGCCGGTGTCGAGGCTGCGCTGCTCCAGCTGGCGCTGGGTGCGCAGCGCCACGGCCTGTAGCACCGGGGCGGCGGTGGTGACGAAGGCGCCCACCATCTTGGCGATGTCCCCGCTCGGCGTACGGGTCAGAGCGGGGGTGCCGTCCTCCCACCGGTACCCCTCGCCGACCCCCTTGAGGACCAGGCCGACGTCCTGCACGCCCATGCCGGCGTACCGGGTCGGATCGACCCGGTTGGCCATGCCACCCACGTTGACCAGCAGCCCACCGGAGGTGAGGACGCCGCCGAGCAGCTTCGGCACGTTGATCCGGCCCTCCTGGAGGTACTTGACCACCTCACTCGCCGCGTCGCCGATCGCGGTGGCGATGGAGACACCGACCCCGGCGGTGGCCAACTGCTGGCCCTGACCGGCCACGTTGGCGATGCCCACCCCGGGCACCGCCAGCGCGACGGCCGCCCCGATCGACTTGGCCAGGTCCCCGTCCAGGTACGACCGCCGGACCGGCTCGTACCCACCCGACTCCAGCGAGCCGGGTGGGCGGTGTCCCGGGTACGGCGGCGGGCTGGGTTGCCGGGAAACTGCCGGGCTGGATTGCGGGGAGACCGCCGGGCTGGGCTGCCGGGAGACTGCCGGGCTGGAGTCGCGGGAGGGGGGCAACGGGATCTGCGCGGGGTCGACGGGCTGTCGTACCACGGGAGGACTCCTCGCCTCGGAACCACTGGCGAGGCCAGGCTAGGAAGCCGAAACGGCCGGATCCCTACCCGAAGGTGAACGGAACGGGTCCCGGAGGCGGCAGGCGGGTCACCGCCGCTGACCCGCCCCGGGACGGCCCTGGGCCTGGCTCGATCCGCCTGCCGGCGGTGAGTACCCGGAGGGCGCGGACTGCGCGGTCTGATGTCGCCAAGACTCGGGCATCTGCTGCCACAGCGGGGCGGACGGGCGCGTCGGGGACGCTCCACCCTGCCCGTGTAGTCGTTGCAGGTCCGTCGCCGCCCGGTACAACGGGCCGCTGACATGACCTGCCTCCACCATCATCCCCACGACGGTGGCGGCGGCTGCCGCCTGCTGGTCGGGGCCAATGTTCACCATCCTCGCGATCTGGTAGTTGAGTTTCCCGGTGAGCTCCGGTGCGAGATGGGGGCGCTCGTTCAGAAAGGCCCGTTCCAGTGACCGCCTGCTGTCCTGAAAGGATGGTGCCGGATTGGACATCGAGTGCGGCAGGGTGGCTGCCCTGGCCGGTGCGGGCAGGGAACTCTCCGATGCGTTCCCCGCCACCGGGTGCGTCGCCCGTCGAACGGCCGGACGCGGGGGATCCGTGGGGCCGGTCCGTGAGGCGGGAAAGGCCGCGGCAATCGCCTTGAAGGTCTCCTTGGCCTGCGAGGCGGCTGTGTAGAGTCCCCAGTTCGACCCGTCGACGCGGCCGTCCGGTCTGCGGAGGGCCGCCAGCACGCCGCGGACCGCGGACAGGTTCTGCCGCACGTCGTTCGGGTCCGGCTCCGGTCGCCAGGACGCCCGCTGCCCGAGGAGGCCGTCCACCTGGCTCAGGGTCTCGTTCGAGATGGGGGAGACCCGCTCGTGCAGAGTCTGCCAGAGGCTGGTCATCGTGTCGTAGGCGAGTTTCCTGGTGCCCTCGGGGAGGGGGTTCCGTGGTGGCTGTCTGGCCGGCGGCGGGGACTGCAGGGCGGCGGCACTGCTGGTCACGGCGGTCTCCGAGCCGTACCGCACCCTCGGCAGGGTGACCTCGGGAGCCGACCAGGTGTGACCGGTCGACCTGAAATCCACCACGGCGGCGTCCTGGTAATTGCCGATCACCTCATTGGTGAGCAGGTACGCGTAGTCTGTCTTGTCCAGGCCGGACTCGATCAGGTGCCGCTTTGCCAGCTTGGCCAGGGTCAGGTTGACTGACCGGACGCTCTCCAGGCTGTCGCTATTCGCCTCGCGCCACGCATTTGCCTCGTCGAGGACAGGCGCGACACGCGACCAGTGGCTTCGGTCGGTCAGCCTGCGCAGATCGCGAAGCGCCTCGGTGAGCTCAGTGAAGTCCCGCTCGCTTCGCTCCTTCGCGGCCTGTTGGGCACCGCCGAGGGAAGCGGGCCCACGGCCGGGGTAGTCGTACATGTCGCCTCCTCCTCACGGTCAGCGGACCCGCTACGGTCGATGCGACTGGTTGCCGGAGCGGCGGTGGTGCTCGCGGCCGTGGTGCTCGCGGGTGGCGCTGCTGGTCGGCGCGGCACCGCCGGTGGCTCCGCGCCGGCTCCGCCCGGCCGCCGCCTCGGCGACGGACCTGCTCGCCTCAAGCGCGGCCACCTCCTCGGCGCTCAGCGGCTGCGCCCCCGGGGGCAGCGGGGGGAGCGGAAGGGGCGGTCCGGCCCAGGGCCGGGGAGCCTGGGGCGGGGGGAAGGTCGGATCGAGGTGGGTGGACCAGAACGGCGACGTCCCCGCCGGGCTTCCCCAGCCGGCCGCCTCGCTGGTCAGCGCCGGGCCCCGGTAGTCGGCCGGGTCCCAGTTCGTGCGCGCGTCGTGCTCCGCGACGAGCCGCTGCCGGACCCCCGTCGCCTGCTGGTAGAGGGGGTCCCCGGTCAGGTTGTGCCGTTGCAGCGTCGACAGGACCTGGTCGAGGCCCAGTCGGTTGTCCTCGTATCCGTAGGCCTGGCCCGTGTAGGCCAGGGCGTTCGTGAGCATGTTCCGCACATTGGGGTCGAGGTCGGTGCGGGCGCGGACGGCGTTGTCGAGACTGATCAGCGCCTGCTGTCCCCCTGACGGTGGCAGGCTGTCGACGCGGGCCTGGGCCACTGCGGCCTGGTCTGCCAGGAAGTCCATGTACTCGTCGTACCCGGCATTACTCATCGTCGTCCTCCTGGTGTCTGGGCGTGGCCGGTGCTGCCCGGCCACGTCGCACTACGGCCCAGGAGGGCCACCGGTTCGCCGTCGAACCGACTTTTCGCTGGTCGCCGTATCGCCTGTCGTCGCTTTTCGTGCTGACCCGCGTAACTCAGTCGACCGAGGGTAGGGGCGGGCCGAGGACGTCGTCGGCGTCGACGATGGTGTAGGCGTACCCCTGCTCGGCGAGGAAGCGTTGCCGGTGGGCGGCGTACTCGGTGTCGATGGTGTCCCGGGAGACCACTGTGTAGAAGTGCGCCTGCCGGCGGTCGGCCTTGGGGCGCAGCACCCGGCCGAGGCGTTGGGCCTCCTCCTGCCGGGAGCCGAAGGTGCCGGAGACCTGGATCGCCACCGCCGCCTCCGGCAGGTCGATGGAGAAGTTGCCCACCTTCGAGATGACCAGGGTACGGACCTCACCCGAGCGGAACGCGTCGAAGAGCCGCTCCCGCTCCTTGTTGGTGGTCGACCCCTGGATGATCGGCGCGTCGAGGTACTCGCCGAGCTGGTGCAACTGGTCGATGTACCCGCCGATCACCAGCACCTGGTCGTCGGCGTGCCGCCGCACCAGGGCCCGGACCACCGGCAGCTTGGTGCGCGCGGTGGCCGCCATCCGGTACCGCTCCTCGGCCTCGGCCGTCGCGTACGACATCCGCTCGGCGTCGGTGAGGGTGACCCGTACCTCGGTGCACTCGGCCGGGGCGATCCAGCCCTGCTGCTCGATGTCCTTCCACGGCGCGTCGTACCGCTTCGGGCCGATCAGGCTGAATACGTCGCCCTCCCGGCCGTCCTCCCGGACCAGGGTCGCGGTCAGGCCGAGCCGGCGACGGGCCTGCAGGTCGGCGGTGAACCGGAAGATCGGCGCGGGCAGCAGGTGCACCTCGTCGTAGACGACCAGCCCCCAGTCCCGGGCCCCGAACAGGTCCAGGTGGGTGAAGGCGCCACCGCGCCGCGCGGTGAGCACCTGGTACGTGGCGATGGTGACCGGGCGGATCTCCTTGCGTTCGCCGGAGTACTCGCCGATCTCCTCCTCGGTCAGCGAGGTGCGGGCGATCAGCTCCCGCTTCCACTGCCGGCCGGCCACCGTGTTGGTCACCAGGATCAGGGTGGTCGCCTTCGCCTCGGCCATCGCCGCCGCCCCGACCAGGGTCTTGCCCGCGCCGCAGGGCAGCACCACCACACCGGAGCCGCCGGCCCAGAACGCCTCCACCGCCTCCCGCTGGTACGACCGCAGCGTCCACGGCTTCGACCCGTCCCCGCCCGCCTCGGCCAGCTCGATCGGGTGCGCCTCACCGTCGACGTACCCGGCCAGGTCCTCCGCCGGCCAACCCAGCTTGAGTAGCGCCTGCTTGAGCCGGCCCCGCTCGGAGGGGTGCACCGCGATGGTGTCGTCGTCGAGCTTGTTGCCGAGCATGCCGGCGAGCTTCTTGCTCTTGGCGACCTCGATCAGCACCATCCGGTCCAGGCCGCGCAGGACCAGGCCGTGCGCCGGGTCGTTGGCCAGCTGCAGCCGGCCGTACCGGTCCATGGTCTCGGCCACGTCGACCAGCAGCCCGTGCGGCACCGGGTAGCGGGAGTACTTGATCAGCGAGTCGACCACGCCCTCGGCGTCGTGGCCGGCGGCGCGGGCGTTCCAGAGCCCCAACGGGGTCAACCGGTACGTGTGCACGTGCTCCGGAGAGCGTTCCAGCTCGGCGAAGGGCGCGATCGCCATCCGGCAGGCCTGCGCGTCGGGATGGTCGATCTCCAACAGCAGGGTCTTGTCGGACTGCACGATCAGTGGTCCACCGCTCACCCGGGTGTCCTCTCTGCGCTGTGACGTCGCCGGCCGACCGTGGCTGACCTGCCCCGGGCCGACCTACCAGTGTTACACGCCGAAATACCGTCCGGACCTGTCACTTCGCCCGTACCGGTGCCACCCTGGTAGGGCCGGTGCCGGACGAACGGGGAGGCTGAGGCGATGACCGTCGACCGTGAGGCGATCTCCGGGGAGGAACGGACACCGGTCGAGGAGGTGTCCACGGCCACCGTGATGGCGTACGCGTTCGCCGCGATCGTGCTGTTCGGGTGGTTTCTCTTCGGGTGGCTGGTGCTCCAGCAGGGCTTCGTCGCCTCGGTGGGTGAGGCGGCCGGTGCCGGGTTCGCCCTGCTGCTGGCCGTGACGATCATCGGCAGCGTCCGGCGCAGTCGCCGCTGACCGGTTACTTCTCCCGGACCGCCGCGGTGATCCGGTGCAGGGCGAAGGTGTGCAGCATCTCGGTGCGCTCGTCCTCGGCCCGCAGGTAACCAGCGCCTATCGACACCGGCCGCAGCAGCCGCGACGCGGTCGCCCCGTGCGCGTCGACGTAGCCCACCCAGACCAGCGCCTTCTCCCGTACCGCCTGCTGCAACACGGCGATGGCGTCGGCGTGGCCGGTCACCGGCACCGGGCCGGTCCGCTCGGTGGGGGTGCCGCCGCGCACCGACACCGGTGCCCGGCGGGCCGCCCGCGACGCCGCCTCGCCCCGCCGGATCTGCTCCACCACCCCCAGCAGGCGTGGCATCGCCAGCCTCGGCGTGGCCAGCGGATCGACCGCCCGGCTCGCCGCCGGCACCCGGGTCGGGGCCCGCCGGGCCTTCGGCCGGGACAACACGATCGCCCCGGCCGCGTCCTCCGGCACCGGGGCGTACCCGGCGTCACGCAACGCGGTCAACAGCCGGTTGATCTGGTACGGCGTGACCAGCACCGTCGGGGCCAACCGGCGCAACGCCAACGCCTCCAACCGCCGGTCCACCAGCACCTCGGCCAGCAACGACTCGTCGTCGCTGCGCAGGTACCCGCCGGCCGAGCCGGCCCGCAGGCCACCGTGCTTGCGGGCCACGTCGTCGATCAGGTACGTCAACCCCTGCGGCACCGGGGTACGCGACCGGGCGGCGAAGAGGCCGTGCAGGTCGTCGGCGGAGTACCCGGAGTCCAACGCCCGCCGGACACTCGCCGGGCTGACCCGGTGCACGCTGGCCCCACCGGCGGACTCGTGCTCGGCCACCACCTCCAACTCGGCGGCCAGCGCCGGATCGGGTGGACCGGGCACCACCACGCTCAGGTCGGCCTGCACCAGGAAATGGTCGACAGGTGCCGGCAGCAGCGCGTCCAACGCCCGCACGACTGTCGACGCCTGGCCCGGATCGGCCTCGGTGAGCAGCCCCAACGGATCGGTGTCCCGCTCGTCGGCGGCGGTGACGTCGTCCAACAGCAGCCGCCCGTACGAGGTGAGCGCCCCCAGCCCGGTCACGCCCAGCGTGGCCGCCTCGGTGAGCACCTGCCGGTGGGCGGCCTCCCGGCCCCGGCTGCGGCGCGGCGCCCGCCACTCCAGCAGCGCCAACACCTCCTCGGCGGTGGGTGCGGTGGCCGGCACCAGATCGGCCAGCACCCCGAGCACCGCCCGCCGGGCGGCCGGCGCACCGGCCCGTTCCGCCTCGGCGGAGAGCACCGGGATCGGGCGGTCCCGGTCGTCGCGCTGCCCGACCAGCCCGGCCTGCCGGGACATGGTCAGCCAGGCGCGGGCCAGCTGCTCCCACCGCTGGGCCAGCGAACCGGCCCGCCACACCTCGTACCCGGCGGTGGCCAGCACCTGCTGGTCGGCGCCGTACCGGCCGCCGGTGGCACCGGGCAGGTCCAGCTCGCCGATCAGTCCGGCCGCGTGCGCCACCTCCAGCAGCAACGCCGTCGCCGACTCGTCCACCCCGACCGTACGGGCCAGCCGACGCAGGTCACGTACCCCGATACCGCCCGAACGCAGCATCGGCGCCGGCTCGGCGGTCAGCTGCTCCACCAGCGCCTCGGTCTGGCGTACCAGCTCCATGGTCTGCCCGGCCCCGGCGGAGTCGGCGGCCTTCGGCTCGCGCGGCGCGGCGGCCACCGGCGGCGGCGCGGAACGCAACGCGCCGAGCGGGCCGGTGTCCCGGCGCAACAGCAGCCCGACCTCCCGGGGCAGCTCCACGGTGCCCGGGGTGCCGGCCCGACCGCCGGCCACCACGGCCAGCAGCCGGTTGTCGACCAGCCACCGCACCGGCGAACCGGTCGGGGTGCCGCCGTTGGTCGGATCCGGCGGCAGGCTCTGCTCGGCCCCCGCCGCCGGTGCCTGCAACGCCCCCGGCGGGACGCTGCCCACCGGCGGTCCGGCGGCCAGCCGGTCCAGGATCGCCCGGGCCGAGGGCGGCGCGGCCAGCAGCGTGCGCCGTAGCTTCGCCGGGTCCGCGCAGAGCGCCGCCGTCGCCGGGGCCAGCTCCGCCGCCGGTCGACCCAACCCCGCCGGGTACGGGGCCAGCTCGTCGACGGACTCGACGACCCGCAGGTCGCTCTCCGGGCCGTACAGCAGGAACCGGGCGCGCAGCCGCTGCACCGCCGAACGGACACTGGTCGGCGCGGGCGGGTGCGCGCCGGCGGTGGCCATGGCGAGCACCGCCTCGACGGAGGTGGTGCCCTCCTCGGGATGCCGGGTCAGCCGGGCGGCGTCGAGAATCAGGAGGGTGAACTGGTTCAGCCCGTCCAGGGCGCGGGCCACCGAGACCCGGGAGTTGGCCCGGGTGGCGAGCGCGCCGAAGTCGGCCGGCACCGGTACGACCAGGTCCGGCCGCAACTGGAGCAGCGCGGCGAGGGCGTCGTCGGGAAGCGACCGCAGGTGGTCCGCGAGTGAGGTGGTCATCGTCGTTCCACGCTAGCCCGATGGGTGGCCCTTGCGCCCCTCGGACGTCCGGCTGGGGTGCGGCGTCCCCGGGTACCGTCGCGGGATGCCCCTTCTGACGGTCGGCTTCGACCTCGACATGACCCTGGTCGACTCGCGTCCCGGCATCGCCGCCACGTTCCGCGCGCTGAGCGCCCGTACCGGCGTGTACGTCGACACCGACGCGGTGGTGTCCCGACTGGGACCCCCGTTGCGTACCGAACTCGCCCGCTGGTTCCCGGCCGACCAGGTGGAGGCGGCGGTGCTGGTCTACCGGGAGCTGTACCCGGCGTACGCGATCACGCCCACCGTGCCGATGCCCGGCGCGGAGGCGGCGATCGAGGCGGTGCACGCCCGGGGCGGCCGGGTGATGGTGGTCACCGCCAAGATGGGCCCGCTGGCCCGGCTGCACCTGGACCACCTCGGCCTGGCCGTCGACGAGCTGGCCGGCGACCTCTTCGCCGAGCAGAAGGCCACTGCGCTGCGCGAACACGGTGCGACCCACTACGTCGGCGACCACACCGCCGACATGGTGGCCGCCGACACGGCCGGGGTGCCCGGGATCGCGGTCGCCACCGGCCCCTGCACGGCGCAGGAGCTACGCGACGCGGGGGCCGCGCAGGTGCTCGACGATCTCACCGGATTCCCGGCGGCACTCGACGCCATGATCCGGCTAGCCTTGACGGAGTAGTCGTCTCGAGCGAAGCAGGGGTCTGAAGGTGCCGACGGGTCGAGTGAAGTGGTACGACGCGGCCAAGGGATACGGGTTCGTCACCAGTGACGAGGGTGGCGACGTGTTCCTGCCGAAGGGCGCGCTACCGGCGGGTGTCACCGACCTCAAGGGTGGTCAGCGGGTCGACTTCAGTGTGGTGGACAGCCGCCGTGGCGCCCAGGCGATGGGGGTGAAGCTGCTCGACGCCCCGCCGTCAATGGCGGAGCTGCGGCGACGCCCGGCCGAGGAGCTGCACGGCCTGGTCGAGGACATGATCAAGGTGCTGGAGGCGAAGGTCCAGCCGGACCTGCGGCGGGGGCGTTTCCCCGACCGCAGGACCGCGCAGAAGATCGCTCAACTGGTCCACGCGGTCGCCAACGAGCTGGAGGTCTGAGGGACCAGCCCGGCCTCGGTGGCCCGACCCAACAGCGCCCGTACGGCGGCCAGCCCCGCGTCCCCCAGGTTCGCGGTGAACTCGTTGACGTACAGGTCGATGTGCCGGTCCACCACGTCGGGCTCCATCTCCTGGGCGTGTGCCAGCACGTACGGTCGGCTCACCGCCGGGTCGGCCCAGGCCTGCCGGACGGACTCCCGGATCCACCCGGCGGCGGCCTGCGGGTCGACCACGCCCCGGCGGGCCAGGATCGCGCCGAGCGGGATCGGCAGGCCGGTGTCGGCCTCCCACCACTCGCCCAGGTCCACCAGGGCGGTCAGCCCGTGCCGGTGATAGGTGAACCGCGCCTCGTGGATCACCAGACCGGCGTCGTACCGCCCGGCCGCCACCCCCGGCATGATCTCGTGAAACGGGACCACCTCGATCCGCGCCGGTGGCCGCTGCGCCGACCAGAGCCGGAACAACAGGTACGCCGTGGTCCGGTCCCCCGGGACCGCCACGGTGGCCCCGGTCAGGTCGCCCGCCGGGGTGCTGCCCCCGGTCCTGCCCGTCGGGGTGCTGCCCCCGGTCCTGCCCGTCGGGGTGCTGCCCCCGGTCCTGCCCGTCGGGGTCGGGTGGTCCTGCCGGGTGAGCACCAGCGGGCCGCAGCCACGCCCGAGGGCACCACCACAGGGCAGTAGGTGGTAGTCGTCGAGGAGCCAGGGCAGCGCCGCGTAACTCACCTTGACCAGGTCGTAGGCCCCCCGCTCGGCGGCGGTGTTGGTCACGTCCACGTCGGCGAAGGTCACCTCGACCGGTGGTGCTCCCGGCACCCGCCCGTGCACCAGGGCGTCGAAGACGAACGTGTCGTTGGGACAGGGCGAGATCGCCAGGGAGAGCGCCACGCCCCCACGGTAACCCGCCTAGCTCCCCTCCCCGCGCCGCCCTGCTCCCGTGCCCCTCGCCCTGCTCCCCGCGCCGCCCTGCTCCCCGCGCTGCCCTGCTCCCCGCGCTGCCCTGCTCCGCGCGCTGCCCTGCTCCCCGCGCCCCTCGCCCTGTTCCGCGCGCTGCCCTGCTCCCCGCGCTGCCCTGCTCCGCGCGCTGCCCTGCTCCGCGCGCTGCCCTGCTCCCCGTGCCCCTCGCCCTGCTCCGCCGCCCGGCTCGCGTATGCGATCCGGGTGTAGATCTTGGACACTTACCGTTCTATTTCGACGGTAAGTGTCCAAGATCTACCTCGGAGCCCGGCTTTGGGCGATGGCGGGGGGCGTGATTGGGGGATTTGCGGGGTTTGGGGTGGCTGGTTTGGGTGGCGCTGCTTCGTGTTGGTGGGGGTGCCGTTCGCAGTCAGCAGCCCGGCGGCGTAGCTGCTTGATCACCGGTCGGGCCCAGCGCCGCCGCCGCAGCGGTCAGGGCGGTCAGCGCGGTACCGAGCTGCCAGGCAGCCCGGTCACGGGGGCCGATCGGGTTGGAGATGGTGCGCAGCTCGACGAAGGGGAGCCGGGCCTGGTCGGCGGCGACCGCGACGGCGTACCCCTCCATGGCCTCGGCCACGGCGGTGGGGTGCCGGGCGACCAGGGCGGCGGTGCTGGTGACGGTGCCGGTCACCGTGCTTACCGTCAACACCGGCCCGACGGTCGCCCCGGGCAGCCGTTGGCGTAGCCGGGTCAGCAGGGTCGGGTCGGCGGCGAGCACGCTCGGCGCACCTAGTAGTTCCGCCGGCATGCCCAACTCCTCGACGGGGAGGAACCCCTCGGGGGACTCGGCACCCAGGTCGGCGGCGACGCTGTGGTCACCCAGCACGGTCCCGCCGACCGGCACCCGACCGGGGAAGCCGCCGGCGACGCCCGCGCTTACCACCCCCTGGTACGGCCGGCCGGCAGCCTCGGCGAGCGCGAGCAGCCGGGCGGTGGCGGCACCGGCCACGGCGGGGCCGACTCCGACGGGTACCACGGTCACCGTCGTCGGATCGGCGAGTCCCTGCCGGACCGCCTCCGCCTCGGCGGGCACCGCGGTCACCACCAACAGCCCAGTCACCGACGGCCTCCCGGCCCGGTCCCGCCCGGCTTCGTGCGGCCTCCCGGCCCGGTCCCGCCCGGCTTCGTGCGGCCGATGGTGCCGGTCCCGCCCGGCTTCGTGCGGCCGATGGTGCCGGTCCCGCCCGGCTTCGTGCGGCCGGGGGTGCCGGTCCCGCCCGGCTTCGTGCGGCCGGTGGTGTCGGTTGCGGTCGGCATCGGGTCTCCGGTCGGGTCGGTCACGGCAGTGAGCCGGGTGACTCACGGCGACCGCTGTCGTCCTTGCCCGCGGCACCGCCGACGGTGGAGGAGGGGCGGTAGATGTGGTAGCCCGGTGGTGCGGTCCGGGTCGCGTCGGTCGGTGCCGGGCGTGGGCCGGCGGGTGCCGGTGACGTGGGGGTGGGATCGTCGGCACCACCGGTGTCGCCGGTGTCGATGGGCTTTCCGGCCGGGCCCGGCCCGTCGGTGCCGGGTCGGTCCGGGCTGGGGTGGTGGCCCGGCTCGTCGGCGGGCGGCGAAGTGGTCGACAGTTCGTCGTCGGCCAGCGGGCGTCCGACCAGGCGTTCGGCGCGCAGTCGACCGGCCACCAGTACCCCCCGGGCGGCGGCCAGCACGGCGACGGCGGCGGCGACGGCGATGCCGGTCCGGCCGGTGAAGGGGACGAGTCCCAGCGCGCCGCCGGCCACGAAGGCGAGCATCAGCGCGGTTTCGGAGTGGGCGAAGGAACTGGCGCGCAGCCGTTCCGGAATCCGCTCCTGGATCGAGGCGTCCACGGCGAGTTTGGCGATGCCGCTGAAGAGGGCGGCCACCACGCAGAGCAGGGTGACCATGGCCAGCGAGAACTTCAGGGTGGCCAGGATCGCCACGCCGGCCACGATGACCAGGCCGCTGGACTGCAGGGCGGCGGGCCGGTGGATACGCAGTCGGGTGCCGATCGCGGTGGCCAGGAAGGTGCCGACGGCCAGCGCGCCGCCGACCACCCCGAGCGCCAGCTCCGGGCCCAGGTCCCGGCCGAAGAAGGTGGTGTCCAGGTCGCCCTTCTTGAGGGCGAACGCCAGGAAGAGCAGCAGGAAACCGTAGACCGCGCGGAGGGTGGCGGCGCCGGTCAGGGTGGCGATGACCAGGCGGCCGGCCGGTCGGCCCCGGCCCAACGGTCGGTCGCCGTCGCGGCGCCACAGCGCCCGTAGTGGACGGGGGACCCGCTCCGGTGGCTCGGAGTCGGCCTTCGGTGGCAGCCGTAGCGCGACCACCATGCCGATCAGGAAGATCACCGAGGCGACCCGCAGCGGCCACTGCGGGCCGAACCAGAAGGCGGCCAAGCCGATCGGTGCGACCAGTGCGCCGGCGATCGTGCCGTAGACACTGGCCCGGGCGCCGGCCTGGGACAGGCCGAGGCCGTCCGGGAGTAACCGGGGTACCGCCGCCGAGCGGGCCACCCCGTACGCCCGGGAGAGCGCCAGGACACCGAACGCGGCCGGGTAGAGCCCGAAACCGTGGATGTAGTCGGAGATCAACCAGGCCAGGAAGGCCCGGCCCAGCATGGTGACGGCCAGCGCGTACCGCCGGCCGTGCCGGAAGTGGTCGAGCAGTGGACCGACCACCGGTGCCAGCATGGCGAACGGCACCATCGTCACCAGCAGGTAGAGCGCCACCTTGCTGCGCGCCTCACCAAGCGGAACGTTGAAGAAGATCGTCCCGGCCAGGCCGATCGCGATCAGGGTGTCCCCGGCACAGGAGACGGCGTGCAGGTCGAAGAGTCGGACCATGCCGGTCTCGCCACCGGCGCCCCGGGTCCGGGCCTGCCCGGCCTGCCGGGTGACCCAGCGTCCGCTGCGGGCCGAGCCGCGGAACAGCAGCCGGGTGGCCCGGATGCCGGTGCCGACGGTCCGCCCGAGTGCGGACCGCCCGGAGCGGGAGAACAACGGCATGTGCACCATCCTCACCCATCTGCTGCGCCCGTGCCCACCACTGTGGCAGAAGGTTGGCGGGGAGCCCCTGTCGCCGGTCGGCGGGCATGGGGAACAATGGTCGGGTGACCAGGCCCGCCTCCACCCGCGCCGCCCGCCTCGACCAGGTCTGTGCCGCCGCCGTCGAGGTGGCCCGCGCCGGCATCACCGAGGTGGGTGCCGACGACGTCGGCGAGCACCTTCAGGTTCTCGCCGAGGCGGACCGGCTCGTCACGCATTACTTCGAGTGTCGGTTGGCCGGTTACCGGGGCTGGCGGTGGGCGGTCACCGTCACCCGGGTGCCCCGCAGCCGGCAGGTGACCGTCTGCGAGACGGTGCTGCTGCCCGGCCCGGACGCGCTGCTGGCCCCTGGCTGGCTGCCCTGGCAGGAGCGGCTCAAGCCGGGTGACCTGGGCCCGGGTGACCTGCTGTTCACTCCGCACGACGACGACCGGCTCGCCCCCGGGTACGTCCTCTCCGACGACCCGGCGGTCGAGGAGACCGCCTGGGAGCTGGGTCTCGGTCGGCCCCGGGTGCTGTCCCGGGAGGGCCGGGCCGAGACGGCCCAACGGTGGTACGACGGCGAGCACGGCCCCAGCGCGCCGATCGCGATCTCCGCCCCCGCCGCCGCCCGCTGTGGCAGCTGTGGTTTCTACCTGCCGTTGGCCGGTGCGCTACGGCAGTCCTTCGGGGCCTGCGGCAACTTCTACGCCCCGGACGACGGTCGGGTGGTCAGCGCCGACCACGGATGCGGCGCGCACTCGGAGGCCCTGGTCGACACGGCGGAGACGCCCGTCGACGAGCTGCCCACGGTCTACGACGACAGTGCCGTCGAGGCGATGACGGTCAACCCCGCGCCGGGGCCGGCCGGGTCGGGCGACGTCGACCTCGCGGCGGCCGAGCCGGCGAGCCCCACGTCCCCGACGGCCGAGTCAGTCGAGCCGGTGGAGTCGACCGAGCCGGCGGAGTCGCCGAGCTAGGACTACCGAGTCGGCCGAGTCGGCGAGCTAGGACCGTCGGATCGGCCGCGTTGCGCTGACCGGGTCACGAGGTCAGGACAGTCCGGCGGCCGCGCGGCGACGGCGGCGTTTCGCGTCGTGCCGCATCATCACCGCCAGACCGGGAAGGCCCCACAGAAAACCGGCCAGGCAGGTCCAGAGCCAGTGCTGGTGACCGTTGGCGGTGAGCCAGTCCGACCGGACGAGCAGCACCACCCCGGCCAGTGCCCACGCGGCCATCCCGGCGAGCACGAACGGCACCATCGGCGGGTCGAGCGGCTCGGGGCGGGGCATCGGCTGCGGGGCCATGACCCCGAGGGTACGCGATCCTGCTTCCCAGCCCGTCGTTGATCTGCGACGATGCCGGCGACCAGTCGATGATCCCTGTGAGGTCCCGATGGCAGTAGCGCCGCCCGAGAACGGCACGCCACCCGAGCCCGCTCGACCACGTAACGGCTTCGACCGGTACTTCGAGATCTCGGCCCGGGGCTCCACGCTGAGCCGGGAGGTACGGGGTGGCCTGGCCACCTTCTTCACGATGGCGTACATCGTGGTGCTCAACCCGTTGATCCTCGGCGCCGCGCTGGACGGGGACGGGCAGAGCCTGGCCATCCCGGCGTTGGCGGCGGCCACCGCCCTGCTGGCCGGGTTGATGACCATCCTGATGGGCGTGGTGGGCCGGTTCCCGCTGGCGGTCGCTGCCGGGCTCGGCGTCAACGCGCTTGTCGCGTACGAGATCGCCCCGGAGATGACCTGGGCGGACGCGATGGGCCTGGTGGTGATCGAGGGTCTGATCATCGGGGTGTTGGTGCTGACCGGCCTGCGGACCGCGGTGTTCCGCTCGGTGCCGACCCAGATGAAGACCGCCATCGGGGTCGGCATCGGGCTGTTCCTGACCATCATCGGTCTGGTCGACGCCGGTTTCGTCAGGCGGATCCCGGACGCGGCGAACACCACCGTGCCGGTCGGGTTGGGCATCGGCGGCAAGCTGGTGAGCTGGCCGATGCTGGTCTTCGTGGTGGGGCTGCTGCTGACCCTGGTACTGGTGGTACGTCGGGTGCGCGGGGCGATCCTGATCGGCATCCTGGTCTCGACCGGGTTGGCGATCGTCATCCAGGCGCTGTTCAACGTCGGCCCGTCAGTGGTCGACGGGGTGGCCAACCCGAAGGGTTGGTCGCTGAACGTCCCGGAGTTGCCGAGCACGATCGTGGACGTGCCGGACCTCTCCCTGCTCGGCAACTTCAACGTGTTGGACTCGTGGGGCCGGGCCGGCTGGCTGGTCGTGCTGATGTTCGTCTTCACCCTGCTGATCACCGACTTCTTCGACACCATGGGCACGATGGTGGCGGTGGGGCAGGAGGGGAGCATGCTCGACGAGCAGGGCACCCCGCCCCGGGCCAAGGAGATCCTGCTGGTCGACTCGATCGGCGCGATGGCCGGTGGCGCGGCGAGCGTCTCCAGCAACACGGCGTACGTGGAGAGCGCGGCCGGGGTGGCCGAGGGGGCCCGTACCGGGGCGGCGAACCTGGTCACCGGCGCGCTGTTCCTGCTGGCGATGTTCTTCGCCCCGCTGGTGCTGATCGTGCCGTTCGAGGCGGCCTCGACCGCCCTGGTGGTGGTCGGGTTCCTGATGATGACCGCGGTACGCACCATCGACTGGTCGGACTACGAGATCGCCGTGCCGGCGTTCCTCACCATCGTGCTGATGCCGTTCACGTACTCGATCTCCAACGGTATCGGGGCCGGTCTGATCACGTACGTGGTGGTCAAGCTGGCCAAGGGCAAGGCGCGTGAGGTGCACCCGCTGCTGTACGGGGTGGCCCTGGTCTTCGTGCTGTACTTCCTGCGCGGGCCGATCGAGTCGGCCCTGCTGTAACCGCCGGTGAGCATGGTCATATCGCACCTCGTTAGCCATGCTCATTAGTTATGCTAACTATCGTGACGGAGCGGACGGTGACGGCGAGACGCGTGCCACCGGCGCAGCTGGCTGGCCAGTTGCGTGATGCGATCACCAGGTTGAACCGACGGGTCCGCCAGGCCCGGCCGGTTGGCGACCTGACGGCGACCCAGCTCAGCGCGCTCACCAGTCTCCGGCTGGCGGGTGCGCTGACGCCCCGGGAACTGGCCGACATCGAGCGGGTGCAACCGCCGACCATGACCAGGATCGTCGCGAAGTTGGAGGGGCGCGGGCTGGTCCGGCGTACCCCCCATCCGACCGACGGTCGCCAGGTGATCCTGGCGGCCACCGAGGGCGGCCAGCGGGTGCTCGACCAGTTCGAGCGGGCCCGCGACGAGTGGCTGGCCCGCCGGCTGACCGAGCTCGACGAGGAGGAACGCGACACGCTGCGGCGTGCCGCCGAGATCCTCCAAGCCTTGGCCCGCGACTGAACGGCCCGCGACCGATCTGGTCGACGACCGATCTGGGTCCGCGCCAACCGCGCCGCGCCGTCCGCTGTCGATGACGCGTACCACGGCGAGGAGGCGCACCAAGCGTGCAAGCCACGTTGAGCACGATGTTCCAGTCCCTGAACGTCCGTAACTACCGGCTCTTCGCGTCCGGGCAGCTGATCAAACTGATCGGCGTCTGGATGATGTTCGTCGCCCAGGACTGGCTCGTGCTCGAACTCACGGACAACTCGGCCACCGCGCTCGGCGTGGTGGTGGCCCTCCAGTTCACCCCGGTGCTGCTGCTCACGCTGCTCAGCGGGCGGCTCGCCGACCGGTACGACAAGCGGATGCTGCTCTTCGTGGCCAACGCGTTCTGGAGCGTGCTGGCCCTGGCGATGGCCGTACTGGTGATCACCGGACTGGTCCAGCTCTGGCACGTCTTCGTCTTCGCCGCCCTGCTGGGCGTGGCCAACGCCGTGGAGACCCCGGTCCGGCAGTCCTTCGTCTCCGAGCTGGTCGGCACCTCGCTGCTGCCGAACGCGTTGTCGCTCAACGCGGCGGTGTTCAACTCGGCCCGGATCATCGGCCCCGCCGTCGCCGGTCTGGCGATCGCCGCCGTCGACGTCGGTCCGGTCTTCCTGGTCACCGCGATCAGCTCGATCGCCCCGCTGGCCAACGTGGTCCGGATGCGACCGGAGGAGCTGTACCGCAAGGACCTCCCACCGATCGCCGACCGGGACTCGGCCAGGGTGATCGACGGCCTGCGTTACGTCGCCCGCCGGGCCGACCTGGTGCTGCCGATGGCGCTGATGTCGGTGATCGGCATGACGTTGTTCAACTTCCAGCTCACCCTCGCCGCCCTGGCCAAGACCGTCTTCGAGACCGGTGCCGCCACCTTCGGTCTGTTCAGTACCGCGCTGGCCGTCGGCGCGTTGGGTGGGGCGTTGGCCGGTACGGGCCGGCGCAGCCGACCCTCGGTCTGGGTGGTGCTCGGTGCCGCGGTCGGCTGCGCGGTCTTCGGCACCCTGGTCGGGCTGGCCCCGGCGTACTGGCTGGTGGTGACGCTGCTGGTGCCTACCGGTTTCTTCATGGTCTACTTCGCCCAGGCGGCCAACCAGCGGGTGCAGCTCGGCGTCGACGCCGCCTTCCGGGGCCGGGTGATGGCCCTCTGGGTGCTGGTCTTCCTCGGTACCAACCCGGTCGGCGCACCGCTGATCGGCTGGGTCGCGGAGACCTTCGGCGCGGGGGCCAGCATCTGGATCGGTGGGCTGATCTCGTTGACCGTCGCCCTGCTCGCCCTGGCCTGGCAGCTGCGCCGGGAGGGGGCCCGGCTGCGGGTGCGGATGCTGCCCGTCCCACGGTTCTACGTGGTGTCGCCGGACTGCTGAGTACGGTCGAACCCGCCTGACTGCGAAGAGTGACAACGTCAAACCTGAGCGTGTCGATCGTGCGGATGGCGCGGATACCGGGAAACCGGTGGCGGCCCGGGTCGGCCGGGCCTTAGCGTCGATGCGTGGGAGTCGATCCAGCGCTGCCCGTGACGCTCGTCGCCGCAGCGGGGCTGCTGGCGGCGGTCGCCCTGCTGCGCCGCTCCGGCCGGATCACCGGCCGAGTCGCCGGCCGAGTCACCGGCCGGGCCGCCGGCCGAGTCACCGGCCGGGCCGCCGGCCGAGTCACCGGCCGGGCCGCCGGCGGGATCGCCGGCCGGTGCGCGCGGTGGCGTGACCGGCGGCGCGAACGGCGGACGATCGCCCGGCTCGACCGGGCCTTCGAGGCCGACGCGCTCACCCGGGACATCGACCTCACCGAGTTCGACCGTCCCGACCGGCGTCCGGTCGAGCAGGCCGTCGCCCACCTGCGGCGGCTCGGCGAGAACCGGGTCGCCCCGGTCGGGCGGACGGTGGTCTGGAACGTCGCGGTGGTCGAGGCGTACGACACTCAGCTGCGGACGGTCTGCCGGGCCCTGGGCATCGCCGAGCACCTCGGCGAGCTGACCGGCTTCGACCGGGAGATCGAACGGGTCCGCGTCGAGGGCCTGCTCCACCGAGCCGGCTTCCCCCTCCCCGCGACCCAACCCGAACACCACCAACGCCACCACTGACACCCACCCTCAACCTGGACGCTGCATCGTGGAGTCGGTGGTGTCCGGGGCGGATGAGGCCACTGTTTCCGCGATCCTGCGCGCGGGTTCGGGTGGTCGCGGTACGGGCGCGGAGTTTGTGCGCGGAGTTCGGGCGCTCGCAGGGCGCGAGTTCGGGTGGTCGCGGCATGGGCGCGGAGTTTGGGCGCGAGTTCGGGTGCCCGTGCCCTGTGCGGGAGGGGCGTGGGTCAGGAGGACTCGCGGGCGGCGGGGCCGCTGCCGAAGAGCACGTCGTCCCAGCTGGGCAGCCGCTTGCGGGGCTTACCGGTGGCGTCGGTCGGCTCGGCGGCCGGCGTGCCCGTGCGACGCGGCCGGAGCACCGCCAACGACGGCACGGCCGGCACCTCCTTGGGCGCGTCGGAGTCGTCCTCGAAGGCGGAACCCTGACCGCCACCGAGCAGCGCGGCGGCCCCACCGGTGACCGCCCGCTGGCGGGGCGAGTCGGAACCGGCCAGGGCGGCCGGTGAACGGGGCTCCAGGCCCCGGCCGGAGGTCGAGCCGAGCGGCCGGTCGAGGGAGGCGAGCAGGGCGTCCCGGCCGGCCCGGATCGGATCCCGCCCGGAGCGGCTCTGCTCGCTCGCCGCCGGCACGCCGTGCCCGCCACCCCGGCTCGGCTCGCCGCGCGACGGGCCGGGCAGCGCGTGGCCGCCCCGCTCCGGTGCCGGCTCCTGGCCGAGGATCGGCATGGGACGCTCGGCGCACAGGTACTGCGCCATGTCGTCGTGCGGGATGACGTTCTGCCGGGTCTTGTCGAGATCCCAGACCGCCTGGGCGGTGGCCTTGCCGGAGGGCCAGGTGGCCACGATCCGCCAGGTGCCGTCGTCACGCCGCCAGGCGTCCCAGGAGATCTTCTCGGTGTCGATCCCGTGCTGGGCCAGCCGGCCGTTGACCACCTCGGCGAGGGGGGTCGGCTTGTCCGCGCCCTTGAGCCGGGTGCGGCGGGCGTGCTGGGCGAGCATCGCCCGCTCCTGGAGCACCGGACCGGCGTACCGCAGGACGCGGTCGACCGGGACCCCGGCGATCCGGGCGACGTCCTCGGCGGACTCGCCGGCGCGGATGCGGGCCTGGATGTCCCGGGGGGAGAGCGACGGCACCGGGTCGACGTTGCTCGCGGCCACGGAGAGCGCGGGGGTGCCCGGCTCCGCGTGCAGCGCGGTGGCGATGCGTTCGTCGATGGGCAGGGCGAGCAGTCGACCGACCTCGTCGGCGAGCACCATTGCCTGGCCGTCCTCGGAGAGGGCGACGAAGCGTACTGGGCGCATGACGTTGCCTCCGTCCCACTCCGCTGGCCGCACGCCGCGAGTCGGCCACCCGGGCGTCTTGACGACCACCGTACGCCCCTCGGCCCACCGATGGGGGATGCCACGCCCGCATGTTGCGGATGACCAGCCTGATCAGTCAGTCGGGGTCGCCGCCGAAGTCCGGCGACGACCCCTCGACGGAACCGGTCAGAGCCGCTCGACGACGTAGTCGATGCTGGCGGTCAGCGCCTCCACGTCGGCCGGCTCGACGGCCGGGTAGAGCGCGATCCGCAGCTGGTTGCGACCCAGCTTCCGGTACGGCTCGGTGTCGACGATCCCGTTGGCCCGCAGCGCCTTGGCGATCGCCGTGGCGTCCACCCCGTCGGCGAAGTCGATGGTGGCGACCACGTTGGAGCGCAGCGCCGGGTCGGTGACGAACGGGGTGGCCACCGCGGAGCGCTCGGCCCAGCCGTACACGATGCCGGCGCTCTCGGCGGTGCGCTTGGCCGCCCAGGCCAGGCCGCCCTGGGAGTTCATCCAGTCGGTCTGCTCGGCGGCGAGGAAGATGGTGGCCAGCGCCGGGGTGTTGTACGTCTGCTCCAGCCGCGAGTTGTCGATCGCGGTGACCAGGTCGAGGAAGGCCGGGATGTAGCGGCCGGACGCCTTGATCTCGGTGGCCCGCGCCAACGCGGCCGGCGACATCAGGGCCAGCCAGAGCCCGCCGTCGGAGGCGAAGCACTTCTGCGGGGCGAAGTAGTAGACGTCGGTCTCGGCGACGTCGACCGACAGGCCACCGGCGGCGGAGGTGGCGTCGACCAGCAGCAGCGAGCCCTCGTCGGCCCCGACCACCCGGTTGATCGGCACCGCGACGCCGGTCGAGGTCTCGTTCTGCGGCAGAGCGTAGGCGTCCACGCCGGCCTCGGCCTGCAACGCGGGGGCGCTGCCCGGCTGGGACTTGCGGACGGTCGGCTCGCCGAGGAACGGCGCCTGGCTTACCGACTTGGCGAACTTCGCGCCGAACTCGCCGAAGCTGGCGAACTGGGCCCGGTCCCGGATCAGGCCGAAGGTGGCGACCTCCCAGAACGCGGTGGTGCCGCCGTTGCCGATCACCACCTCGTACCCCTCGGGGAGGGAGTAGAACTCGGCGATGCCCCGGCGCAACCGGGCGACCTGGTCGCGGACGGTCTTCTGCCGGTGCGAGGTGCCCAGGAAGCCCGTCGCCGCGTCGGCGAGAGCGGACACGGCCGCCGGACGGATCTTGGACGGCCCGCAGCCGAACCGGCCGTCGGCGGGCTTGATCTCGTCGGGAATCCGGATGGTCGGTGCGTCAGCCACGGTCCTGAAAGTCCTTCCGCATGGGGCACTGCCGGCCTTCATCCTCGCACCCGGGGCGGGTCGCCAGCAGGCTTGACCCGACCCGGGTGCTGAGGTCTCCAACACACCCTGAGGCCTGCACCACAGCGCCCCGGCGGCGTGGTGCGGGCTGGCTCACACGTCGTGCGGTACCGCGCTCCAGCCCTCGACCTGTGAGGGCTTGCGGGTGGCCGGCCCGACGTAGCGGGCGGCCGGCCGGACCAGCCGGCCGAGCTTCTTCTGCTCCAGGATGTGCGCGCTCCAGCCACCCATCCGGGCGCAGGTGAACATCGAGGTGAACATGTGCGCGGGCACCTCGGCGAAGTCGAGGACCACGGCCGACCAGAACTCGACGTTGGTGGCGAGCACCCGGTCCGGACGGCGGGCCTGCAACTCGGCGAGCGCGGCCTTCTCCAGCGCCTCGGCGATCTCGAAGCGCGGCGCGCCCAGCTCCTTGGCGGTGCGGCGCAGCACCCGGGCGCGCGGGTCCTCGGCCCGGTAGACCCGGTGGCCGAAGCCCATCAGCCGTTCGCCCCGGTCCAGCACGCCCTTGACGTACCCCTCGGCGTCGCCGCTGCGTTCGACCGCCTCCAGCATGGAGAGCACCCGCGAGGGCGCGCCGCCGTGCAGCGGGCCGGAGAGTGCGCCGATGCCCGACGAGATGCAGGCCGCGGCGTCCGCGCCGGTGGAGGCGACGATCCGGGCGGTGAAGGTGGAGGCGTTCAGGCCGTGCTCGGCGGCCGAGATGAAGTACGCGTCGACGGCCTTGACGTGCCGGGGGTCCGGCTCACCACGCCAGCGCTTCATGAACCGCTCGACGACGGTGGAGGCCTTGTCGATCTCCTTCTGCGGCACCGCCGGCAGGCCCAGGCCACGCGCGGACTGGGCGACGAAGGAGAGCGCGGTGACCGAGACCCGGGCCAGGTCCTCGCGGGCCTGGGCGTCGGAGATGTCGAGGAACTGGTCGAGCCCCCAGTACGGTGCGAGCATCGCCACCGCGGACTGCACGTCGACCCGGATGTCGCCGGAGTGCACCGGCACCGGGAAGGGCTCGGCCGGTGGCAGGCCGGGGCCGAACCGGCCGTCGACCAGCAGGGCCCAGACGTTGCCGAAGGAGACCTGACCGATGAGATCCTCGATGTCGACCCCGCGGTAGCGCAGCGCCCCGCCCTCCCGGTCGGGCTCGGCGATCTCGGTCTCGAAGGCTACGACGCCCTCCAGCCCAGGTTTGAAGTCGGCCATGTCGCTCTCCTGACTCTGGTCCGTGCGCCCGGCTGGGCGCGGGGGCCCGGCCCGGCCGGACGAGCGCCTCAGGCGACCCTCAGGGATGTGTTCGTGACATCTTGCCTGCTGGGTAACCCGGTTTGCGACCCATCGCGGCTGTGCTACGTACGACATTCATGGCGGTGTCCGTCGATGACACCCGGGAAATACCGGTCGGTAGCCGCTGAACAGCGCGGCTGGGGGCGGATCCGACCGGGCAGGAGGAGGGGAAAGTGACAGGCGACACAGTGGTGCCGGCCGCGATGCGGAACGAGTACGCCGAGGAGAAAGCGTTTTCCCCGGCGGATCTGGCGGCCGACTGGGCCACCCAGTTCGATCACTGGTTCCACGACGCGGTGACGGCCGGTCTGCCCGAGCCGAACGCCATGGTGCTCGGCACGGCCGACGCCGCCGGTCGACCGAGCGGCCGTACCGTGCTGCTCAAGGGGTACGACCCGACCGGGTTCGTGTTCTTCACCAACCACGACTCGCGCAAGGGCACCGAGCTGGCCGGCAACCCGTACGCCAGTCTGGTCTTCCCCTGGTTCGCCATGCACCGGCAGGTGGTGGTCGTCGGCCGGGTGCGCCGGCTGGCCCGGTCGGCGACCGAGGCGTACTTCGCCAGCCGGCCGCGCGGGGCGCAGCTGGGCGCCTGGGCCAGCACCCAGTCCCAGGTGATCACCGACCGGTCGGTGCTGGACGAGCGCTACCGGGCGGCGGCCGAGCGCTTCGCCGACGTCGAGCCGATCCCCGCCCCGCCACACTGGGGCGGGCTGCTGGTTCGCCCGGACACGGTGGAGTTCTGGCAGGGCCGGCCGAGCCGGCTGCACGACCGGCTCCGCTACCGGCGGATCGGAGCGGACGACGCCGGGCCGGACGACGCCGGGCCGGACGACGCCGGGCCGGACGACGCCGGGCCGGACGACGCCGGGCCGGACGACGCCGGGCCGGAGGGGGCCGGGGGCCCCGAAGAGTGGATCATCGAACGGCTCGCCCCGTGACCACTGCCACCTCGCCCCGGGCGCCGCGCGTCGCGCGCCGGGGACTGGCCCGGCGGCTCGCCATCGACCTGAGTCCGCTGCGGGTGCCGGCGTACCGGCGACTCTGGCTCGGCAACACGGTGGCCATGTTCGGCTTCCAGGTCACCGCGGTCGCCGTACCGGTGGAGATGTACGCGCTGACCCGCGACTCGCTCTGGGTCGGCCTGCTGGGCGTGGCGTCGTTCGTACCGTTGCTGGTCTTCGGGCTCTGGGCCGGCGCGGTCGCCGACGCCCGGGACCGACGGCAGGTCCTGTTGACCGGCTCGGTGCTGCTCTGGCTCTCGATGCTGGGGCTGCTGGGCCAGGCGCTGCTCGACGTGGGCAGCCCGGTGCTGCTGCTGACGTTGGTCACCCTGCACTCGGTCGCCTTCGCGATCAGCTCGCCGGCACGCAGCGCGGCGTTGCCCCGGATCCTGCCACCGGAGCTGCTCCCGGCGGCGATGACGTTGAACTTCACCACCTTCACCGCCGCCTCCGTGGTCGGGCCGCTCGCCGCCGGCGTGATCTTCGCCGCCTGGGGCACCGGGGCCGGCCTGCCGATCGCGTACGGGCTGGACGTCGTGCTCTTCCTCGGCCTGATCGTCGCGACCCTGCGGCTGCCGGCCATGCCACCGGCGACCACCACCGCCGGCGCGGCGGTCCGGTCCGGGCTGGCCGGAGTCCTCGACGGGCTGCGCTACCTGACCACCACGCCGGTCCTGCTGCTCTCCTTCGGCATCGACCTGATCGCGATGATCCTGGCCATGCCCCGGGCCCTCTTCCCCGAGATCGCGGTGGAGCGCTTCGGCGGCGGTGCGGCGGTCGGTTGGCTCTACAGCGCGATGGCGATCGGGGCGATGTTCGCCGGGCTCACCTCCGGCTGGATCGGCCGGATGCAGCGGCAGGGCCGGGCCCTGGTGCTCGCCGTGCTGGCCTGGGGGCGGTGATCGCCCTGGCCGGGTTGGCCCGGCAGCTCTGGCTGATGGTGCTGCTGCTCGCCCTGGCCGGGATGGCCGACCTGGTGAGCGCGGTACTGCGGCAGTCGATGCTGCTGGTCCACGCCCCCGACGAGATGCGTGGCCGACTGCAGGGGGTGAACCTGGTGGTGGTCGCGGGCGGGCCGCGCCTGGGCGACCTGCGGGCCGGCGCGATGGCCGGGGCCGGCGGCGCGGGGTTGGCCTGGATCGCCGGTGGGCTCGGCGCGGTCGTGCTGACCGCACTGCTCGCGCTGACCTTCCCGGCCCTGTGGCGCTACCGACCCGGCACGGTCGGCGAACCACGGCCATCCGGCAAGCGGGACGGTGGGTGACGTGTCCAGCGCGCAGCGGCAGCCACCCGTTAAGGTCGCCGGCATGCAGAACGTCGAGCCGCGCCCGCCGTCGGGCGCCCAGTGGACCATCGCCGCCGCGGGCCAGGAGGCCGTCATCGTCGAGGTGGGCGGTGGGTTGCGGAGTTACCGGCACGAGGGGGTCGACTACCTCGACGGGTACGCCGCAAACGAGATCAGCCCCGGCGGGGCGGGGCAGGTGCTCGCCCCGTGGCCGAACCGCATCCGGGACGGCCGGTACACCGTCGACGGTGAGACGTACCTGCTGCCGCTCACCGAGCCGGAGCGCGGGGTGGCGCTGCACGGGCTGGTCAACTGGGCGCGGTGGCGGCTGGTGGAGCAGTCCGACGACTCGGTCACCGTCGAGTACGACCTGCCGCCGCACCCGGCGTACCCGTGGGCGTTGCGGGTCCGTGGCCGGTGGAGTCTCGGCCCGGAGGGGCTGCGCGCCGAGCACGAGACGACCAACCTGTCCGCCGAGGCGGCACCGTTCGGCTTCTCGGTCCACCCGTACCTGCAGTTGCCCGGGGTGGCCGTGGACGATCTGGTCATGCGGGTGCCGGCGCGCAACCGGTTGGTGGTGGACAGCCGGCTGCTGCCGGTGGGCGCCACCGCGGTGGCCGGCACCGAGCAGGACTACACGGCGCCGCGGCGGATCGGTGCGGCCCAACTGGACATGACCTTCGGCGAGGTGATCCGGGACGCCGACGGTGGTTCCGCGGTGAGCCTGACCGCGCCCGACGGCGCGACCGGGGTGCGGATCTGGGCCGACCAGCAGTTCGGCTGGTGGCAGGTGTTCACCGGGGACGCCCTCACCGGCGAGCGGCACCGCCGTTCGGTGGCGATCGAGCCGATGACCTGCCCGCCCGACGCGTTCCGGTCCGGCCGGGACCTGATCAAGCTGGCCCCCGGCGAGACCTGGCGGGGTGCCTGGGGCATCCGACCGGGCGTCTGAGCGGACGCGGCCGCCAGCATGGAGTTCGCCGAGGTGATCCGGCGTCGCCGGATGGTACGCAACTACGACCCGGACCGGCCGGTGCCGCCCGAGGTGGTCCGGCGACTGCTGGACCACGCCACCCGCGCCCCCTCGGCGGGCTTCGCCCAGGGCTGGGGTTTCCTGGTGCTGGACACCGCGGCCGACATCGAGCGGTTCTGGGCGGCGACCACCCCGGACGGCGGGGGGCGGGAACGCTGGCTGGCCGGCATGCGCCGGGCCCCGCTGATCGTCGTGCCGCACGCCAACCGCGCCGCCTACCTGCGACGGTACGCCGAGGCGGACAAGGGCTGGACGGACCGGTCGGAGGCCCGCTGGCCGGTGCCGTACTGGTACGTCGACACCGGCTTCGCGTCGTTGCTGATGCTGCTCACCGCCGTGGACGAGGGGCTGGGTGCCTGCTTCTTCGGCATCCCGGCCGCCCGGACCGACTCCTACCGGGCGGCGTTCGGGGTGCCGGCGGAGTACGAGCCGATCGGCGCGGTGACGGTGGGTTACCGGGCGGCCGACCACCGGTCACCGTCGCTGCGCCGGGGCCGCCGCCCGGTGACCGAAGTGATCCACCGGGGACGCTGGAGCCAAACGTGATGTGGCGGGGCCGGTTAGGCTGGCATCGCCAGGTTCCGGGTCGGTCCGGTCAGGGGGAGGGGTGCGTGCCGTCGTGATCTTCAGAGCGGTCCGGGACGGGCGTCCCTACCCGGAGCACAACCTGACGCTCAAGCAGTGGGCGGAGATCCCGCCCCGACCGGTCAGGCTGGACCAGCTGATCACCACCAAGCGGGAGCTGGCGTTGGACAAGCTCCTCGCCGAGGACTCCACCTTCTACGGTGACCTGTTTCCGCACGTGGTGCAGTGGAGCGGTGGGCTCTTCCTGGAGGACGGGTTGCACCGGGCGCTGCGCGCCGCCCTGCAACAGCGCAACCAGATCCACGCCCGGGTCTTCGTCTTCGCCGGTCCCGAGTGAGCGGTGCGCCGGGCGGCTGTCGTACGGAGGACGTACCGTCATCGGCAGGAGGTCATCGACCGTGGTGGCCTGTCGCAGGAGGACGGTGAGGGCCATGTCGCGCAGGAGTAACGACCAGCCCACCAACGAGTTCCCCGGGGACGACCCCGGTGCCCGACCGGTCGCGCCACCGCCGGCGGCGTCCCGTGGCCCGGTGCGCGGACTGCTCGTGGTGCTGGGCGGCGCGGCGGTGGCGGTGGTGGTGCTGCTCGGGGTGCAGACCACCGGGCTGCTGCCCAGCTTCCGCAACCCGTTCAGCCAGGAGCAGACCGACCGGAGCCAGCCGCCGCTGCTCAAGTCGATCCAGGACCTCAGCCGCTACGTGGCCGCCGAGGGTAACTTCCAGGTGGTGGTCGACCTGCAGAACGACCGCCGCAACGTGCCGGACTTCCTGCTCAACGAGCGCACCCTCTTCGTCGGCAGTGGCAGCGTCGAGGCGTACGTCGACTTCGGCAAGATCGCCGAGGGGGCGATCGTCGTCTCCGACGACGGAAAGACGGCCGAGATCAAGCTGCCGGCGCCGCAGCTCGGCCAGACCAACCTCGACATGGAGAAGAGCTACGTCGTCGCCCAGGAGCGCGGCCTGCTCAACCGGATCGGTGACCTGGTCGAGGGCGACCCCAACCGGCAGCAGCAGGTCTACCGGATGGCCGAGGAGCGGATCACCACCGCGGCCCGCGACAGCGGGCTCGGCGAGCGCGCCGAGGAGAACACCCGCAAGATGCTGGCGGGGCTGCTGCGCTCCCTCGGCTACGAGCAGGTGACCGTCACCTACGTCGCACCCTGAACGCCGCAGCGCCCGCCCCGGAGGTCCGGGGCGGGCGCCGGCGGGACGGTGTGGATCAGTAGCCGGTGGCGGCGGGGTAGCGGTCCTCGTTGGGCATCAGCACCCAGAGCACCAGATAGATGATCACCTGGGTGCCGGGCAGCAGCAGGGACAGCAGGAACAGCAGCCGCACCATGGTGGCGGACATGCCGAACCGCTTGCCCAGACCGGCGCAGACGCCGGCGAGCATGCGCCCCTCCCGGGGCCGGACCAGTTTGCGACTCATCGTCGTCTCCCACTCTGCGGCGTCGTGCCGCCTCTGCCTCCACGGTAGGAACGGGCCACCTGCGCGCCCTCGCTCGTAGGGAGGAACCGTTCGTCCGGTACCCGTAGGTGCTTACCCCGGACCCTCCCGCCCGACTCCCCCCGACGCCGCCGCCGACCCCGGCCCGCCGCCGACCCCGGCCCGCCGCCGACCGGGCGTGGGCCGCACGCCGGGCCGCCACCCGGTCGGGGTACCGCAGGTGGCGAGCGGGCCAGCCGGCGGCAGCTGGCTGTTAGCCTGTGCGCGGTCAACGAGGAGGCGACGGTGACCTCTGGCGTCGGGGCGTTGTGGTCGCACCGCGACGCGCTGCGCATCCTGGTCAAGCGCGACCTCGCGGTGAAGTACCAGCAGTCGGTGCTCGGGTACCTCTGGTCGTTGATCGAGCCGCTCGGCATGGGCGCGATCTACTGGTTCGTCTTCGGGGTGCTCTACTCCCGCGACACCGGCCGGCACCTGGGCGACGCGGCCGACTCGTACCCGTTGTTCCTGGTCACCGGGATCTTCGCGTGGATGTGGACCAGCTCGGCGTTGAGCGAGGCGACCAACGCCCTGACCGGGCAGGCCCGGTTGATCACCACGATGAACGTGCCCCGGCAGGCGTTCCCGATCGGCCGGGTCGTCGGTCGGTTCGCCGAGTACGCCGCCGGGCTGCCGATCCTGGCCGCGATCGCCGCCTGGTACGCCAGCCAGGGCCGGATCGACCCCGGGTGGTCGCTGCTCGCCCTGCCGCTGGCCGTCGCGGTGCAGGCGACCCTGCTGATCGGGCTGGCGCTGCTGCTGTCGGCGTGCAACGTGCTGATGCGCGACATCGAGCGGTTCATGCGGTTGGTGATCCGGGTGCTCTTCTACGCCACGCCGATCATCTACCCGCTCAGTCTGGTCCGCGACTCCGACCTGCCCGGTTGGGCGAGGACCGGGTACGAGCTGAACCCGCTGGTCGGCATCTTCCAACTGCACCACGCCATCTGGTACCCGGACGAGTTCCCCCCGGTCGGCCTGCTCTCGGCCACGGTCGCCGGCAGTCTGCTGGTGCTGGCGGCCGGCTGGTGGGCGTTCGGCCGGCTCGAACCCGCAGTGCTCAAGGAACTGTAGATGACCGGTCCGCTGATCGAGGCCGACCGGCTCGGCATCCGGTTCGTCCGCAACCGCCGGCGTCAGTTGCGCCTGCGTGACCTGCTGATCCGCCGCAACACCACGCCGGCCGGGCAGTTCTGGCCGCTGCGCGACGTGTCGTTCGAGATCGCCGCCGGTGACACCGTCGGGGTGGTCGGGCGCAACGGCACCGGCAAGAGCACCCTGCTGCGGCTGATCGCCGGGGTGCTGATCCCCGACGAGGGGCGGATCCGGGTCCGGGGTGAGGTGGCCCCGCTGCTGGAACTCTCCGCCGGTTTCTCCAACGACCTGACCGGCCGGGAGAACCTGTACCTCGTCGGCGGGCTGCACGGGTTGGACGCCGGCTACCTGCGGCGGCACTTCGACGAGATCGTCCAGTTCGCCGGTGAGCAGGTGGAACGGGCCATCGACACCGCGGTGCGGCACTACTCCTCGGGGATGAAGGTGCGGCTCGGTTTCGCGATCATCTCCCACCTGCCGCACCCGATCCTGTTGATGGACGAGGTGACCGCGGTCGGGGACGCGGAGTTCCGGCAGAAGTGCTATGGCACGATCGACCGACTGCTTGGGGAAGGGCGCACACTGGTGCTGGTGTCACACAACGAAAAGGACCTGACCCGGTTCTGCCGTCGAGGGCTGTATCTCGACGCGGGCCGATTGACCGTCGACGGGACGGTCGCCGAGGCGCTGGGCGCGTACCACGACGCGGTCCAGCGGTGACGCTCGCGATCGTGCTCGCCGCCGGTAGCGCGGGAGCCGAGCGATCCGCGGCGGGCTCGGCAGCTGGTGTGCCGCTGCCCGCGACGCGCCTGGCGACCGATGCCGGGGCGACGCTTGCCGACCGGCTGGCCGACCAGTGGCGGCGGGCCGGCGCGACCGAGGTGCGGCACGCCGCCGACCTGACCGAGGTGGCCGCCCTGGCCGACGCGGCCACCGGACCGGTGATCGTCAGCGGCGCCGACCTGGTCGCGCACACCGCCGTGCTGCGGCACCTGCTCACCAGCCCGGTCGGGCCGACGGTGGCGCTGGTGCTCACCGACCCGGCCGGGGCCGGGCGGGCAGCGGTCCGGGAGGAACGCGGCCAGGTGGTCGCCGCCGGCACGCCGACGGAGCTGACCGGCACGGCCACCGGGATCTTCGGTGGCGCGCTGCGGGTCGGCGTCGCCGACCTGCCCGCGCTCGCCGCCGCCGCCCGCGCCACCGGGGCCGACGGCCTGCCCGGGGCCGACGGCCTGCCCGGGGCCGACGGCCCGGCCGGGGCCGACGGCCTGTCGGCCGGGCCCGAGGTGGATCGGCTCTTCGTGGGGCTCACCGCGCTGGGCACGCTCACCTTCGCCCACCGGGTACGCCTGCTGGTGGCGCACCGGGTGACCGATCCGGCCGAACTGGCCGCCGCCGAGGCCGCCGTGGCCGGCGTCGACGAGGACCGGGCCGAGCTGCGGCTGTCGGTGAAGGAGAAGGACGACTTCTTCACCACGTACTTCGTCAGCACCTGGTCGCCGTACGTGACGAAGGCCTGCGCCCGGATCGGGCTCGGGCCGACCTCGGTCACGATGATCTCGGTGGCCTTCGCGGTGGCCGCCGCGGTGTTCTTCGCCGTCGGCGGGCGACCCGCGCTGGTCGCCGGTGCGGTCCTGCTCTACCTCGGGTTCGTGTTGGACTGCGTGGACGGGCAGCTGGCCCGCTACACCCGGCACTTCAGCGCCTGGGGTGGCTGGCTGGACACGATGGCCGACCGGGCCAAGGAGTACGTCGTCTACGCCGGTCTCGGCTTCGGCGCGACGGCAGCCGGGTTCCGGTACGGCTGGGCGCTGGCCATCGCGGCGATGACCCTGCAGACCGTGCGGCACATGACCGACGCCTGGTACGGGGTGCTGCACGACGAGGCCGCCCGGCGGCCGAAACCGGCCACCGGCGGCGGGGACGGCGGGATCGGTGACCGGCTGAACGCCGCCTCGACGAGGGTGCAGGCCGACACCGGGTCGCTGTCGTACTGGCTGAAGCGCACGGTGGTCTTCCCGATCGGGGAGCGGTGGGCGTTGATCGCGCTCGCCACGGCGCTCTTCTCGCCGCTGGTGGCGCTGGTCGCGGTGCTGGTCTGGGGCACGTTGGCGTTCGGCTACACCGGTGCGCTGCGTACCCTGCGGGCCCGCTGGATGTGGGTGCCGGTGCTGGACACCGTGGATGCCACCCTGCACCGCGACGACGGCCCGTTGGCCGGCCGGCTGCCGGCGCTGCGTCCGGTGGGTCCGCTGGTGCTGGCCGTGGTCGGCGCGCTCGGCGCGGCCGGGTTGCTGGCGGCGGCGTTGCTCGCCGACCCGACCGGGCTGGCCGCCGACCCGACCGGGCTGCGCTGGGCGGTGCCGGTCGGGCTGTTGGTGCTGTTGGTGGCCGGGCTGGGGGCGGGTGCGGCGCACAACGGCCCGCTGGACTGGCTGGTGCCGGCGGTGCTGCGGGCGGCGGAGTACCTCTTCGCGATCGCGGTGGGGGTGGTCGGCGGCGTACCCGCGTGGTTGATCTTCGCTTATGTCTTCGTGCTGACCGTGCACCACTACGACCTGGTGGCCCGCCTGGAGAAGCGGCAGGCGGCTCCGCCGCTGCACGGGGTCACGCTGGGCTGGGAGGGCCGTTCGGTGCTGCTGACGGTGGCGTCGATCGCGGGAATTGCAGGCATTGGTCTGGCTACACTCGGTTCGTACCTCTTGGTGGTTTTCGCGGTGAGTGTGGTCCTGGCCTGGGTCGTCCTGCCGGCCCGCGCGGCGCGGACGCCGGCCGACGCGGTGCCCGTGGGAGGCCGCTCGCCGCTCTGACGGAAGGGGCCGGCCCGATGACGCTGATCAGCTTCGTCGTGCCGGCCTTCCGCGTGCAGGGCTACCTGCGCGAGTGCCTGGACTCGATCCTCGGCCAGCCGTTCGCCGACTTCGAGGTGATCGGCGTCGACGACTGCTCGCCGGACGACAGCGGGGAGATCCTGGCCGGGTACGCCGACCGGGACGCCCGGGTCCGGGTGCTCCGGCTGGCCGAGAACGTCGGGCTCGGTCCGGCCCGCAACGCCGGGCTGGACCGGGCCGTCGGCGAGTACGTCTGGTTCCTCGACTCCGACGACTGGCTGGCCCCGGACTGCCTGCCCGAGGTGGCGGCCCGGCTGCGCGAAAGCGGGCCGGACGTGCTGATCGTCGACCACGTGCGGCGGCACTGGAACGAGACGGCCAGCCCCAGCGCGCTGGCGGAGGTCTTCCCCGCCGGCGTCGAGACGGACACCTTCGCGCTGGCCGAGCGGCCGGAGACGCTGCGGCTGCTGCACACCGCCTGGAACCGGCTGCTGCGGCGGGAGTTCCTGCTCACCTCGGGGCTGCGCTTCGCGTCCGGCTGGTACGAGGACGTCTCGTTCACCTACCCGACGCTGCTGGCCGCCGAGCGGATCTCGGTGCTGGACCTGGTCTGCGTCAACTACCGGCAGCGGCGGGCCGGGGCGATCACCCGGACCCGGGGGGAGCGGCACTTCGAGGTCTTCGACCAGTGGGACCGGGTGTTCCGCTGGCTGGACGGGCAGGGGCCGGAGCCGCAACGGCTGCGACCGGTGGTCTTCGAACGGATGCTCTGGCACTACCTGACCGTGCTCGGCAACGGTGAGCGGATCGCCCCGGCCCTTCGTCCGGCCTTCTTCGACCGGATCACCGCCGAGGTGGCCCGCCGCCGGCCGGCCGACGCCCTCCCGTCGCCCGGCGGGACGGCCGGGCTCAAGCAGCGGCTGGTGGCCGGCGGGCACTGGCACACCTTCACCGCGCTGCGCCTGGCCCACCAGGCCACCGACACCGCCCGCGCCCGGCTGACGGCGACCCGCCACCGGATCCACCCGGTGGCGCGGGCCACCCGCGACACGCTCTGGCAGCAGTACTACCGGGCCGAGCTGCGCCGGCCGGTGGACGAGACGCTGGCCGTCTACGCCGCCTACTGGTACCGGGGGTACGCGTGCAACCCGGCCGCCGTCTACGAGGCGGCCCGCCGGCTGGTGCCGCAGGTCCGGGGGGTGTGGATCGTCCGCGCCGACCGGGTGGGCAGCCTGCCCGACGGGGTCGAGTACGTGGTGGCGGGCACGCCCGCGTACCACCGGGTGCTGGCGCGGGCCCGGTGGCTGGTCAACAACGTCAACTTCCCCGACTTCGTCCGCAAACGGCCGGGCACGGTGCACGTGCAGACCCACCACGGCACCCCGGTCAAGGTGATGGGGCTGGACCAGCAGCGGTATCCGGTGGGCGCGGTCGGGATGAACTTCGCCGGGCTGCTGCGGCGGGTGGACCGGTGGGACTTCAGCATCACCGCCAACAGCTTCTCCACCCAGATGTGGGAGCGGGCGTACCCGGCGGACTACACCACCCTGGAGTACGGCTACCCCCGCAACGACCGGCTGGTCACCGCCACCGCAGCCGAGGTACGCCGACTGCGGGCCCGGTTCGGCGTCACCGGTGCCGAGCCGGTGGTGCTCTACGCCCCGACCCACCGGGAACACCTGCCCGGATACCGGCCGCCGTTCCGGCCGGTGCAGCTGCTCGACACCCTCGGCCCCGGCGGGCGGTTACTGGTGCGCAGCCACTACTTCCACGACCGGGATCCCGCCCGCCGGTCGGCCTCGGCGGAACGGATCCTCGACGTGAGCGGCCACGACCGGGTGGAGGATCTCTATCTCGCCGCCGACGTGCTGGTCACCGACTACTCGTCGGCGATGTTCGACTACGCGGTGCTGGACCGGCCGATCGTCGTCTACGCCCCCGACCACGAGGCGTACCGGCTGGCCCGGGGGGTCTACCTGGACGTGACCGCCGAGCCGCCGGGTGCGGTGGCGACCGACTTCGCCGGGCTGGTGGAGCTGTTCCGCAGCGGTGCGGTGGACGCGCCCGCGGCCCGGCAGGCCCGGCAGCGCTTCCGGGCCCGGTACTGCGCCCTCGACGACGGCCACGCCGCCGAACGGGTGGTCCGACGGGTCTTTCTCGGTCAGCATCCGGAAAACAGGTAATAAACCTGTCACGAGTCGAACATGGCACGTTTACCCGATGTGCGAAGCCGATGATCCTGGTCACAGTCATTCGGACCCGACCGCGCTGCCTGGGGGAGGAGACGGTGACCACCGTCGCGCTGAAGGACGTCAGCAAGGTGTTCCGCAACGGGACGCTCGCGGTCGACAACGTCACCCTCGACGTGCACGACGGCGAGTTCATGGTGCTGCTCGGCCCCTCGGGGTGCGGCAAGTCGACGGTGCTGCGGATGATCGCCGGGCTGGAGGACCCGACCCGGGGCGCGGTGCTGCTCGACGGGGAGCTCGCCAACGACCTGCCACCGCAGGACCGCCGGATCGCCATGGTCTTCCAGGACTTCGCGCTCTACCCGCACATGACGGTGCGGGAGAACATCTCCTTCCCGCTGCGGCTGGCCGGGATCGAGCCGGCCCCGCGCGGCGAACGGGTCGCCGACGTGGCCAGCGCGCTGGGCATCGGTGACGTGCTGGGCCGCAAGCCGAGCCAGCTCTCCGGCGGGCAGCGGCAGCGGGTGGCGATGGGCCGGGCGATCGTCCGCCGGCCCGGGTTGTTCCTGATGGACGAGCCGTTGTCCAACCTGGACAGTGGGCTGCGCGCGGAACTCCGGGCCGAGATCTCCGCCCTCACCCGGGAGTTGGGCGTCACCACCATCTACGTCACCCACGACCAGGCCGAGGCGCTGACCATGGCCGACCGGGTGGCGATCATGCGGCGCGGTGTCCTGCAGGACGTCGGCACCCCGACCCAGGTGTACGGCCGACCGGCCACCCTCTACGTCGCGGCCTTCCTCGGCAGTCCCCGGATGAACCTGCTGGAGGCCTCGGTCTACGTCCACCTCGACCGGTACGTCCAGCTCAAGTTGGGTGAGCAGTCGCTCTACCTGCCCTGGACCGACATCCGCAGTCGGGCCGTGGCGCACTACCACGGTGAGCGGATCGTGGTGGGGATGCGCGCCGAGGCGTTGACCCCGGTGGTGCCCGACGACCCGGGCGACGTGCTGCGCGGGCGGATCCGGTACCTGGAGCACCACGGGCACGAGTCGCTGGCCTTCCTCGACATCGGGGCCACCGCGGTCGTGGTGGACGAGATGGGCGCCCCGGTCGAGGTGACCGAGCCCGGCCAGCGTGGGCTGCGTCGGCTCGGGCGGGTCGTGCAGCGGCTGGCCGGTCGGCCGGTGGAGCCGGCACCGCCGCCGGCACCGGCCACCGACCGGCGCGGCGGCAGCGTGCTCAGCGACCCCGGCCGGCACCACCGGCGGCCGGCGGAACTGGCCGTGCGTCTGGCCCCGTACCCGACGGTCACCGCCGGCCATCCGCTGACCGTCTCGGTACGCATGGACGCCCTGCACTTCTTCGACGAGCGGGGCGGCCGGATCGACATCGGTTGGCGTTGACCTGCATCGATGTGATTGTGGGTGGCTGCCACGACACCCCGGGTGATCGGGCTTCGATAGGCGTTTGCCGGGCCCGGCGGGTGGATAGTGTCGTAGCCGTGCTGGGCCTACCTGCTCATGTGACCGCCTGCCTCTTCGACCTGGACGGTGTGCTGACACAGACCGCCCTGGTGCACAACGCCGCCTGGAAGCAGACCTTCGACGCGTTCCTGCGCGCCCACTCGGCAGCCACCGGTGAGCCGTACCGGCCCTTCGATCCCGGGCCGGACTACCACCGCTACGTCGACGGGCGACCGCGTGCCGACGGGGTGCGTTCCTTCCTCGCCTCCCGGGGCATCGTGCTGCCCGACGGTGGCCCGGACGACCCGCCGGAGGCGGAGACCGTGTACGGCCTGGGCAACCGCAAGAACATCGTCCTCAAGGAGCGGATCCGCACCGACGGGGTGCAGGCGTACCCCGGCTCGGTGCGGTACCTGAAGGAGACCGTCGCCGCCGGGCTGCGCCGGGCGGTCGTCTCGGCCAGCGCCAACTGCCAGGAGGTGGTCGCCGCCGCCGGCCTGGCACCGCTGCTCGAAGCGCGGGTGGACGGGGTGGTCGCCCGCGCCGAGGGGCTGCGCGGCAAGCCGCACCCGGACACCTTCCTGGCCGGCGCGAAGCTGCTCGGGGTCGCCCCGGCCCACGCCGCCGTCTTCGAGGACGCCCTCGCCGGGGTCGCCGCCGGTCGGGCCGGCGGATTCGGTTACGTGATCGGCGTCGACCGGGGCGGTCAGGCCGACGAACTACGGGCCCACGGCGCCGACATCGTCGTCGACGACCTCGCCGACCTACTCGACGCCGATCGGGGTGACCAGCGATGATCCGTGAACGGGCCTATCCCGTCGAGCCGTGGCACGTCCGGGAGACCCGGCTGGACATGGACGTCCTCGCCCAGTCCGAGTCGGTCTTCGCGCTCTCCAACGGCCACGTCGGACTGCGCGGCAACCTGGACGAGGGCGAGCCGCACGGCCTGCCCGGGACGTACCTCAACTCCTTCTACGAGCTGCGGCCCCTGCCGTACGCCGAGGCGGGCTTCGGCTTCCCGGAGTCCGGCCAGACCATC
Organism: Micromonospora yangpuensis; assembly: GCF_900091615.1. Taxonomy (NCBI): domain Bacteria; kingdom Bacillati; phylum Actinomycetota; class Actinomycetes; order Micromonosporales; family Micromonosporaceae; genus Micromonospora; species Micromonospora yangpuensis. Next base: position 656,709 of record NZ_FMIA01000002.1, read on the forward strand.
GTCAACGTGACCAACGGCAAGCTGATCCGGCTGCTGGTCGACGACGAGCCCCTCGACGTGCGCTACGGCGAACTCCTCGACCACGAGCGCATCCTCGACCTGCGAGCCGGCACCCTGCACCGCCGGCTGCACTGGCGTTCGCCGGCCGGCCGGGAGGTCAGGGTACGCAGCACCCGGTTGGTCTCCTTCACCCAACGCTCGGTCGCCGCGATCAGCTACGAGGTCGAGGCGGTGGACGGCCCGCTGCGGCTGATCCTCCAGTCGGAGCTGGTGGCCAACGAGTCGCTGCCGCCGCAGAGCCGGGACCCACGGGTCGCCGCGGTGCTGGAGTCACCGCTGCTGGCCGAGGAGGAGCTGACCACCGGCGACGGCGGGCTGCTCATCCACCGGACCAAGGTCTCCGGCCTGCGGGTCGCCGCCGCGATGGACCACGAGGTGTCCGGTCCGACGCGCACCACCGTCGAGTCCGAGGGGTACGAGGACTGGGTGCGTACCACCGTGGGGTGCGTGCTGGCCCCCGGCGAGACGCTGCGGGTGGTCAAGTACCTCACCTACGGCTGGTCCAGCCGGCGCTCCCTGCCGGCGCTGCGCGACCAGGTGGGCGCGGCCCTCGCGGCGGCGAAACTGGACGGCTGGGACGGGCTGCGCCGGGCCCAGCGGGAGTACCTCGACGAGTTCTGGGACGCCGCCGACGTGGTGGTCGAGGGGGACCCGGAGGTGCAGCAGGCGGTCCGGTTCGGCATGTTCCACGTGCTGCAGGCCGGCGCCCGCGCCGAACGCCGACCCATCTCCGCGAAGGGACTCACCGGTCCCGGGTACGACGGCCACGCGTTCTGGGACACCGAGATGTTCGTGTTGCCGGTGCTCACCTACACCCAACCGAGCGCGGTCCGGGACGCGTTGTTCTGGCGGCACTCCACTCTCGACCAGGCCCAGGACCGGGCCCGTACGCTGAACCTGCACGGCGCGGCGTTCCCCTGGCGCACCATCGAGGGGGCCGAGTCGTCGGCGTACTGGCCGGCCGGGACGGCGGCCTTCCACATCGCCGCCGACGTGGCCGACGCGCTGCGCCGGTACGTCCTGGTCACCGGCGACGAGCAGCTGGAACGGGAGATCGGCCTGGAGCTGCTGGTGGAGACCGCCCGGCTCTGGCGTTCGCTTGGCCACCACGACCGGCAGGGCAACTTCCACATCGACGGGGTGACCGGCCCGGACGAGTACACGGCGGTCAAGAACGACAACATCTACACCAACCTGATGGCCCAGCGGAACCTGGCCACCGCCGCCGACGCGGCCATGCGGCTGCACGACGAGGCGCTCGCCCTCGGGGTCACCGAGGAGGAGGCGGCCGGCTGGCGGGACGCGGCAGAGTCGATGTCGCTGCCGTACGACCCGGAGATGGCCGTCCACGAGCAGGTGGAGGGCTTCACCCGGCTCCAGGAGTGGGACTTCGAGCACACCCCGGGGGAGAAGTACCCGCTGCTGCTGCACTACCCGTACTTCGACCTGTACCGCAAACAGGTGGTCAAGCAGGCCGACCTGGTGCTGGCGATGCACTGGCGGGGTGACGCCTTCACCGGCGAGCAGAAGGCCCGCAACTTCGCGTACTACGAGCGCCGGACGGTACGCGACTCGTCGCTGTCCGCCTGCACCCAGGCGGTGCTCGCGGCCGAGGTGGGCCAGCCCGAACTGGCGCACAGCTACCTGCGCGAGGCAGCGCTGATGGACCTGCACGACCTCAACGAGAACACCCGCGACGGGGTGCACATGGCGTCGTTGGCCGGGGCCTGGATCGCGCTGGTGTCCGGCTTCGGTGGGCTGCGGGACCACGACGGCTCGCTGTCCTTCGCTCCCCGGCTGCCCAGTCGGCTCACCCGGCTGGAGTTCTCCCTGCAGTGGCGGTCCATGCGGCTGCGGGTGGACGTCCGACCGCACCACACGACGTACGCGCTGCGCAACGGTGGGCCGGACACCGTGCTGGAGCTACGGCACCACGACGAGACCGTCACGGTAACCTGCGCCCAGCCGACCACGCTGCCCAACCCGCCGGCCGAGCCGAGCGGCCCCAACCCGGAGCAGCCCGCCGGCCGGGCACCCCTGATGCACCCGCCGCCCGTACCGGACAAGTGACCTGAGAGGTCCCGGCCCGCTCGGGCCCGCTCGGGACGTCCCGGCCCGCTCGGGTCCCGGGCGGGCCGGGTCAGCGGTCGCCGGTGGAGGGGGTGCCGGTGGCGTCACGGGGTGCCCGCGCCCGCGGGTCGTCGGCGGTGCGGGCCCGCGCGGCCTCGTCCGCCCAGTCCCGCTCCTTGTCCGGTTCGCTCCGGTCCGGCCCGCTCTGCCGGGACTTTTCGGATCGCTCGCCCATGGTGGTCCTCCGCCCGCCTCGCGTCGACTTCCGACGCCCGCCGGCTACCCGTCGGCGTAGCCGACAAACGGCCTGCCCGACCGCGGTGGCCGAGCCGTGGTGACCGTCTACGCGGGCCGGCCGGCGATGCGGGCCGGCGGTGTCGGGCCGGCCGGCGGTGTCGGACCCGCCGGGGCGGGTAAGCGGGACGGCCGGTGCCGGTGCCGGCGAGGGCGGGGAGGTCGCAGATGGAGACACTCAGCAGCGCGGTGACGATCCCGGTGGCCGGAGCTGCCCTCGCGGCCGATCTGGTGGTGCCCGCCGAGGCCAACGGCGTGGTGCTGTTCGCCCACGGCAGCGGCAGCTCCCGGCACAGCCCGCGCAACACCTCGGTGGCCCGGGTGCTGCACCGGCGGTCGCTCGGCACCGTCCTGGTCGACCTGCTCACCCCGCAGGAGGAGCGGGTGGACGCCCGGACCGCCGAACTCCGCTTCGACATCGGTCTGCTGGCCGACCGGCTGACCGCGATCGTGGACTGGCTGCGCGCCGCCTCGGGGGTCACCGCCCTGCCGCTGGGGCTCTTCGGCGCCAGCACCGGGGCCGCCGCCGCCCTGGTCGCCGCAGCGGCCCGGACCGACCAGGTGGGTGCGGTGGTCTCCCGGGGCGGACGGCCGGACCTGGCCGGCAGAGCCCTGTCCCAGGTACGCGCACCGACGCTGCTGCTGGTCGGTGGCGCGGACGAGCAGGTGCTCACCCTCAACGAGGAGGCCCTGGGCCAGCTGCCCGACGGGGTGGGTGAGCTGCGGGTGGTACCCGGCGCGACCCACCTGTTCGAAGAGCCCGGCGCCCTCGACGAGGTGGCCGACCAGACCGCCGGGTGGTTCGCCAACCGACTGCACTGAGCGCCGCGGCACCGCGACCTTTCCCAGCAGGTACATCCCGGCCGCGATCACCACCAGGCAGGCGCTCCACAGCACCGCCGTGCGGACCAGCCACGGCAACGCCGCCCAGCTCTGACGGGGCCCGGTGGTTGCCGCCCCGGGTGTCCGCCCGGATTCGTCAGGTGTCACGTCGGTCCTCCTCGGTCGCCGGGCAGTCCGTTACCCGTGGTACGTCACTCCGACACCCGGGGGTGGTGGCGATCGACAACTCTCGCTACCATCCGCAATCATGGCATAACTCACCGTCCAGTCATGATCCCCGGACCGGCGTCGCCCTGGCGTGGCGCCGGAAACGACAGGGAGTCCTCGTTGACCGCTGCGACCCACGCGACGATCCCGCCCCGCTATCCCTTCAGCGCCCCGGACCGCCTCACCCTGGATCCGCGCTACGCCCAGCTGCGCCGGGACGAGCCACTGATCCGGGTACGTCTGCCCTTCGGCGAGCCGGTGTGGTTGGCCACCCGGCACGCCGACGTCAAGACGGTGCTCGGCGACGCCCGGTTCAGCCGGGCCGCCGCCGAAGGGCGCGACGAACCGCGCAACACCGAGCGACAGGTGCAGACCGGCATCCTCGGCCTGGACCCGCCGGAGCACACCCGGCTGCGGCGACTGGCGGCGAAGGCGTTCACCGCCCGTCGGGTGGAGCAGCTGCGCCCCCGTACCCGGGCGGTGGCGCACGAGTTGGTGGACGGCCTGATCGCCGCCGGTGCCCCGGCGGACCTGGTCGAGCACGTCGCCACACCGCTGCCGATCCGGGTCATCTGCGACCTGCTCGGGGTGCCGGTGACCGACCAGGACAGGTTCCACACCTGGGCGGAGGCGATCGTCTCGACCACCTCGCTCAGCGACGAGCAGGCCCAGCGGTACCTGGACAACCTCTTCGAGTACATCGGAGGTCTGATCGCCCAGCGCCGCCGCGACCCGGCCGACGACCTGCTCACCGCGATGGTGGAGGCCCGCGACGCCGACGCCGACCGGCTCACCGAGGAGGAGGTGGTGCGGCTCGCCGCCGGCCTGCTCGCCGCCGGCCACGAGACCACCGTCACCCAGATCCCCAACTTCGTGTACGTGCTGCTCACCGAGGCCGGTGCCTGGGCGCGGCTGTGCCGTGAACCGGAGCTGCTGCCGGGCGCGGTGGAGGAGCTGATGCGGTTCGTGCCGCTGGGCGCGACCGCCGGCTTCCCCCGGTACGCGCTGGAGGACGTCACCGTCGGCGGGGTGCTGGTACGCGCCGGCGAACCGGTGATCGTCTCCATCGCCTCGGCCAACCGCGACGAGCGGGTCTTCGCCGATCCGGACACCCTGGACCTGTCCCGGGAGACCAACCCGCACGTCGGGTTCGGTCACGGGGTGCACCACTGCATTGGCGCCCAACTGGCCCGGATGGAGCTTCAGGTGGTGCTCGAAACACTTGCCCAACGGCTGCCGGGACTCCGGTTGGGGGTGCCCGAGGCGGAGCTGAGCTGGAAGAGCGGGCTGCTGGTCCGGGGCCTGACCGCGCTACCGGTCAGCTGGTAGGGCGGGCATGGCGACGACGGAGCACGGCTGGCGGATCGAGGTCGACGCCCTTCGCTGCATCGGCGCCGGGATCTGCGCCGGTGTCGCACCGGGCCACTTCGCGCTCACCGACGGGCTGTCCCAGCCGCTTACCGACCGGATCGAGCCGGACGACGCGGTCCGGGACGCCGCCGACTCCTGCCCGATGGAGGCGATCACCGTCTCCGACGCGGCAACCGGCAGCCAGATCGCACCGGACCTCTGACCGCCGGCACCCGGCTGTGCCGGGCCCGGCCGCGGCTGGGGTGGGCGCGGCTGAGGGTGGGCGCGGTCAGAGACTGCCCAGCAGCCGGGTCACGGTGATCTCGATGACCACCCGGTCGGGGTTCGGTCGTGGCGGACGGTACCGCTCGGTGTAGCGGCGCTCCGCCTCCCGTACCGCGGCCGGGTCGGTCCGGACCACCGCGCGGCCCTCGATGGTCAGCCACCGTCGGCCGTCGACGTGGCAGACCGCCACCGCCGTGCCGGGCGCGGCGGCGACGAGCCGGGCCTTGCGCGAGGTGCGTGAGGTGATCACCCGGGCCAGCCCGGCTCCGGCGTCGAAGGTCACCCCGACCGGTACGACGTGCGGCGTGCCGTCCGGCCGCACGGTGGTCAGCGTGGCGAGATGGCGTTCCCCGCAGAACCGGGCGACCCGGTCGTCCCGCGGGTCCAACCGGTGGTCGACCGGGGCTCGTGACATGCCCCGATCATGACACGGGCCGGTGCTCCGGCGCGGTGACCGCCGGCCTGCCGGCGACCCGCCGGCGGTGCGCCAACCGGGTCAGGTAGATCAGGGCCGCCGCGAGCACCCCCATGTCGTCCAGGTAGATCGGGTCCGGCAACAGGTCGACCGGCAGGACGGTGTAGGCAAGCGCCCCGTAGAAGGCGACCCGGCCACCGGCGCCCAGGCTGCCGAGCATGCGTCGGGTCCGGATCACCCGGACGGCCAGCACCACGGCACCGGTGAGGGTCGCGAGGGCCACGACGGCGCCGGCGACGACGAGCAGCCAGGTCTCCTGGGACATGGCTAGACGCTAACCCACCGTCGGGGCGTACGCCGCTTCCCTCGGCGGCCGGGGCGCGTGGCGCGTCCGCCAGGCCCGCCGAGGCGGCCAGGAGCTTGCCCCGGGACATCCGGGCCGGATCAGAAGGCGGGCACCGCGGCGCGTCCCCGGGCCACCGGTGCGGCCGGCAGCACCGGCGCGGTGACCTCCACCGGGTCGACACCGGGCAGGAGCGAGTGCTCCGACTCCGGGGCCGGCTCGGTCGCGGCGAAGGCCTCCTGCCGCAGGCTGCCGGCGGCGGCGACCGCCAGCTCGGCGGCCTGCCAGGCGGCCCGCTCCCGCTCCTGCGCCGTCCGGTGCCGCTCCTGCAGGTTCGCCAGCACCGCCCGCCGCAGGAACAGCTCCTGCTCGACCGGGTGCCGCCGTGGGTCCCAACCGTTGCGGTGCGCGAAGACGTCACTGAGCTGCTCCACCGACAGCTCCCGACGCCAGTACGCGTCCAGGGCGGTCCGGTGCAGGAAACGCTCGCGGTCGGCGTACTCGGCCGGGGTCCGGACGGTACGCGGCAGCGGCAGCGCGGCGGCTACCGAGAGCCGCTGGACGTCCGCCTCGACGTCCTGGTACGCCTGCCAGGCGGCCTCCACCTCGTCCTGGGCGGCGAGCCACTCGGCCCGGTGGCGCTGGGCGGTGGTGACCGCCCGTTCGGCGGCCACCGCCACCTCGGCCGCGTACCGTTCCCGGTCGCGGTCCTCCTCGGCCCGTTCCAGGGTGCTCGGCAGGGCGGCCTCGCGGATCCGGCGGGCGACGTCGACGCCGACGCCACCCGGGCGGAGCACCAGCACGGCGACGGTGGTCGCCACCACGGCGATCAGGGCCAACCAGATGGCGGCGGCCTGTGGCACGTCGATCAGTACGGCGGAGAGGACGGTCTGCATCACCAACACCTCGTGATGGTCGAAGGAGGAACTGCCGATCGGGGTGCCCGGGTGCGCTGGGGTCGAACCGCTCGCGGCCGGGCCGGGCACGAGGGGTACGGCACCGACGGATCGTCGCGGGTGGGCCGACGGTGGGCGCAGCGGCGGCTGCGGGGGCCAACCGGGACGGGTGCCGGTGCGGCCGGCCGCCGGTCGGCGGCGTCGGCCGGTCAGGCCAGCGGGGGACCGCGCCGGGCGGGCAGACCCCGGACCGGCTCCGCCGCGGGCACCCGCACGGGCACCGGCACCACGGCCGGGGCGGTGCCGTCGACCCGGGGGGACGACGGCTGCTGCGGGAGGGCCACCTCGGTGACCCGATCCAGGCCCGGGGAGTCCGACCGCGACTGTGCCCCGCCGTCGACCGCGAGGTGGTCGACGGGTCCGGTGCGGCTGTGGACCGGGCCGCGGTGGCCGGTCCCGAAGGGACCGTCGAGCACGAGGCGGCTGTCGGTCACGAGGCGGCCGTCGAGCACGAGGCGGCTGTCGGGCGCGGTGGCGCTGCCGGACCCGGCGGGTGCGGCGGACGCGGGCGGACCGGAGAGCGCGAGGGCCGCGCCACCGAGGCCGAGGGTGAGCACCAGGAGGGTCACCGCCAGGCGGGTCAGCTCCCGCAGCGTCACCGGCCACAGGGGGCGGGTGGACGTCACGGGCGGCATCCCACCAACCTAGCGCCCCGGCCCGGCCGGGACCAACCACGTGACCGGACCCATTCACTCCCTTGTGGACGCCGGCACCGGATGGCCCTTTGTCGACCGAGGTGGACGTACCTGGTGGGTCGGCCCGCACCCCGGGGTACGCCGTCAGTTACGACCGTGGGGTTGCCGTGGCCCGGAGGCGCCCAGTTGCTGATCGGTGGCAGCCGGCCGGGTGGCGGTGGTCGGCGGTGTCTGTCCAGGGTCCGGCGCGGCGGCCGACCGAAGGGCGGCGATCTCCGCGGTCGGTGCGGACGGCGACTTCCGAGCGATGAGCTTGTCGATGTGTGCGTCCGTGCCGAACGAGCCGACGTCGATCGCACCCACCCGCAGGTAGTTGTTGATCAGATCCTGGGTCTGCGGGGGGCAGGCCGGCGGGTAGGAGCCATGGTTCAGGACGTTCTTGATCGCGGTGTCCGGGTGGAGCGTCGTCCCGTCCGCGCTGGTGGCCGAGGCGGGCAGGGGCTTCTTCCAGTTCGCGGGTTCATCCAGGTGCTTCATGATGAACTCGCCGAGGTTCTTCCAGTACGTCGCCGGAGACGCCGGGTTGCTGTCCGCTTTTCGTGGCATGGCAGGCACGACGGGCAACCGGGGTTCCGGGTTCAGCCGCGGTGCCGACTTGTTCGGTGACCGGCGGTGAGGCTGGTCACCCGGTGGCGGTCCGGATCCGGTCAGGAGGGCGGGGCGGCGGGGGTGGATCGGGGTGCGGCATCGGCGGTGAAGAGGGCGAGCAGGTCACCCACCTGGCGGTCCGCCTCGGCCGGGTGCCGGAAGTGGCCGTCCGGATTGACGGTGTACTCGTTGCGCCGGCCCACCCGGGTGCGCCGCAGGTAGCCGCCGGCCTCCAGGTCGGCGACGATCGCCTGGGCGGCGCGCTCGGTGACCCCTACCTCGTGGGCGACGTCCCGGAGCCGGGCGGTGGGGTTACGCGCGATGGCGAGCAGGACGTGCGCGTGGTTGGTGAGGAAGGTCCAGTGCCGGGTGCTCCCGCTTCCGCGTGGTGTCGTCGCCATGTCCGTCAAGATACGACCAGCCTTCACGATCGTCGTTCGCGAGCCGGTCGACGTGAACCGTCGTCCCGACACCTGAAATGCATATCACGTATAGCTTGACGTGTCTTGCGCTGCGTGTGAACGTGGTGGCGGACCGCGTCCGTGGCGGACGGGGTCGACCGGTCACCTTCCGAAGGGTGAGGACGTTGATCTCCACTCCGTCGACCGGGTCGCAGTCGGACCCGGAGCTTCCTCCCGCCCAGCCGCCGTCGGCACAGCCCGATCCGCCGCAGACCCCGGAACAGGCGCTCGCCGAGCTGTACGCGGGCAACCGCAGGTTCGTCACCGGTACGCCGCGGCACCCCAACCAGGACGTCGGACACCGCACCGCGGTCGCCGGTGAACAGCACCCCTTCGCGGTCATCGTCGGGTGCTCCGACTCCCGGCTCGCCGCCGAGATCATTTTCGACCGTGGGCTGGGTGACCTCTTCGTCGTGCGGACCGCCGGCCACACCACCGGGCCCGAGGTGCTGGGCAGCGTCGAGTACGCGGTGACGGTCCTCGGCACGCCGCTGGTGGTGGTGCTGGGGCACGACTCGTGCGGTGCCGTGCAGGCGGCCGCGACGGCGGTCAGCACCGGGGCCCGGCCGCCGGGACATCTCGGCGCGGTGGTCGACGCGGTGGTGCCCAGCCTGCGCCGGGCCGCCGCCCAGGGAGTCGACGACCCGGCCCGGATCATCGACATCCACATCGCCCAGACCGTCGAGGAGCTGTTGGGCAACTCGGCCGTGCTGGCCGCCGAGGTGGCCGCTGGCCGCTGCACCGTGGTCGGCATGTCCTACCAGCTGGCCGCCGGAGAGGTGCGGACGGTGGCCGCCGCCCCGGCCGCCGGCTGACCCCGCCCACACCGGTCAGGACAGGCGAACGGGCCGCCCCCGCGTGGGGGACGGCCCGTTCGGTGTCTCGGGGTGGTCAGAGCAGCGAGACGTGTACGTGGTCGGTGTGGTTCGACGGTCCGCTGTAGGAGCTCCAGCCGGTGGCCGGGAACCAGATCTGCCGGTTCCAGATGACGTAGTAGATGCCCAGCCGGTCGGCGTTGCGTACCAGGAACGCGGTCAGGTTGTTGCCGTACATCCGGGTGTCGTTGTTGTGCCAGGGCGCGAAGCCGCTGTTCTGCAGCGACCAGTCACAGGCCCGGCCCTTGGGGTGCTCCCACGGGCCACCGGGGCGGTAGCAGCCGACGAACCGGTCGAAGCCGGCCCGCTTGACCTCCTTGTACATGTGCAGCGTGCGCGCCGTGATGCAACCGGAGGTGGTGGGGTCGTTCTCGGTACAGCTCATCGGGCGCCAGTTGCCGTTGGCGTCGCGGCCCGGGGCGATCTTGGCCACCGGTGACGTGGCCACCACCAGGCCCCCGGTCAGGCCGGTGCCGCCGACGAGGGCGAGCGACTTCTCCGCCTCCCGCTTCTGCTTGGCCATCACCGAGGCCTGCTTCTGCTGCTCGCGTACCTCGGCGTCCAGGGCCTGCTTGGCCTGATCGGCCTTGTCCTTGACCGTCTGCACCTCGGCCAGCTTTCGGGCGTTGACCATGTTCAGCTCGTCGAGCGCCTGGGCCCGCTGGACGAACGAGTCCGGCGCGTTGCTCTCCAGCAGCATGGCCATCCCGCCGATCCGGCCGCTGCGGTACGACTGGGCGGCGATCCGACCGACCTGCGGGGCCAGCTCGTCCAGCTCGTTCTGGGCGCGGCGCACCTCCATGTCGAGCTGCAGCTGCCGCTTCTTGGACTTCTCCAGCTTGGACTTGGCCTGGGTGTAGCTGCGGTTGGTCGTCTCGATGACGTCGTTGAGCAGCTTCGAGTCGCCGTCCTCGTGCCCCGAGGGCTGGGCGGGCTGAGCCATGGCCGGCAGCGGGCCGGAGAAGATGGCCAGTGCGGTGAGCACGGCCGCCGCCGGCGTCAACCAGCGGCGTAGGAGTGCCGTCACAGTCGTCCCTTCCGTCGGCCGCCGACCGGGTTAGCTGACGGGTTCGGGACGGAAGTGGCCCCTACCGCTGGTGCGGATTCACCCCATGTACCTGGTTCCCCGGCTCGCCGTTCGGCGATTGGGCGGCGGTACCGCTGGCGCGGGTGCGCGCCTTCGGCGGTGACCGGCAGCGAGGTTACCCGAGAGTCGGCGCTGGGATCTACGTCCGGATGCCGACTCAACGCGTAATTTCTCCGCGATGTCGCGTGACCAGTGATGTGCTTCTCATCAATGGAGTCGTCGGCGGTCACGCTGAGGAGTGTCACCATGCGGTGTCGGTGCTCCTTTCTTGGTCGGGCCACCTCGCGGGGGCGTCGGGGGACTGACTGGCGGCCCGGGGTGCGCTCAGTGCCTGGAGCGCGTCGTCCCGCGGTGCGGGCGGGCGGGCCGAGCCGGTGCCGCCACCAGGCGGGGTGGGGGCTCCGGCGGTGGTGGCGGCCCGGTCGGTGGCGGTGCCCCGACCGGCGGCGGTCACCAGCGCGGCGAGCGCGGTGGTGAGCGGTACGGCGGCGATCAGCCCGAGCGTGGCGACCGCGCTACGGACGATCTCCTGGGCCAGGAACTCGCTGGTCAGCACCTGACTGACCGGTCGGGAGTCGGCGACCAGCAGAAGCAGCAGAGGCAACGACGCGCCCGCGTACGCCAACACGATGGTGTTGACGACGGACGCGATGTGCGCCCGGCCGACCCGGGTGGCCGACCGGTAGAGCTGGAGCCGGGACAGTCCCGGGTTCGCGTGGGCCAGTTCGGTGACCGTGGCGGCCTGGGTGACCGTGACGTCGTCCAGCACCCCGAGGGAACCGATGATGATCCCGGCGAGCAGCAGCCCGTGCAGGTCGACGTTGCCCTGGAACATCGACAGGGTGGTGGCCTCCTCGGTGCCGTACCCGGTCAGGTGGGTGGCGGCGGTGGCCGCGCTGCCGAGCAGACCGGTGACCACCAGGCTGCCCAGCGTGCCGAGCACGGCCACCGAGGTCTGGGCGCTGATGCCGTGGGTGAGGTACAGCACCACGAACATGATCAGTGCGGCGCCGACCACCGCGACCAGCAGCGGTGACCGGCCGGCGCTGATGCCGGGCAGCACGAAGGTGAGCAGGATGGCGAAGCTCGCCACCAGGCCACCGAGCGCGGCCAGGCCGCGCCACCGGCCGAAGGCCACGATCGCGGCAGCGAAGAGGACGGCCAACCAGATCAGCGGCTTGCCCCGCTGGTGCTCGGCGATGTTGTAGCTGCTCGACTCGGGGTCGGCCGGATCGGTCAACTCCACCAGGACGATCTCGTCACCGACGGCGATGGTCGGCGCCCCCGGACCGTCCGGGATCGGCGTCTCGACCTGCTGCCCCTCGTCGGGTCCCTGCTCGACCCGGACGGTGGCGGTGCCGCACGGGCCCTCGGGGGCGGACGCGGGGCCCTCCGGGGTCGGCGCGGCAGGTGGGCACGCCTCGGTCACCACCCGGGTCACCGTGCCGTGGTACCGGGGCACGTCCCCGCCCCCGTCGACCTGCGGTGCCCGGTCCGGCCAGAGGATCAGCGCGGCGACCAGGGTGACGAGGAAGAGCGGCACCACGGTCGCGACGAGGACCCGCCGTACCCCCGGCGGGGTGGGCGGGGCGGGACGGCTGTGGTCGGCACCCATCTGCGACTCTCTCCAAACGATCCACGACGGATTACGTGTCGCCGCGCCGGTCGGTTCACTCGGCCGGCACACCGGTCCGGTTCGCGGCGTTGCGTGCCGGAGTGGTCACGGACTGCGAACCGGGGGCGGCGGTGGGACCCGGATGCCCGTCGCGGGAATGGTAGCCACTCGGCCGACGGGTGCGGAGGTTGTGGGTCAGCCGCGCTTCATCAGCCGGCCGACGGCGGCCATCATCTCGGTGGCCATCTCGTCGGCGTGCCCCTCGGCGGCGCCCTCCTGCATGCAGTGCCGGGCGTGCCCGTCCAGCAGGCCGAGAGCGACCTTGTCCAGGGCGGCCTGGATCGCCGAGATCTGGGTCAGCACGTCGATGCAGTAACGGTCCTCGTCCACCATCTTCTCGATGCCCCGGACCTGACCCTCGACCCGGCGCAGCCGAGCGAGAAGCTGGTCCTTGCTGGCGGTGTAGCCCCGGGTGGGGGGCGTCGAAGTGGTCATGTTCGCCAGGGTACGCCCTACCCCCGGCGGGTATTCCAGGACAAATTACCCCTACCCGGTAGTGGTTGAGATACCCCCCATGGGTATATGGTGGGCTCCGGTCGAGAGGAGTACGGACATGGTCACCGACATCTACCAGGTGCAGGGCATGACCTGCGGGCACTGCGTGCAGGCGGTGAGCGCCGAGGTCGGCGCGCTGGCCGGGGTCGACGAGGTCCAGGTGGACCTGGCAAGTGGTCAGGTCACCGTCACCAGTGCGGAGCCGCTGGACCCGGCCGCCGTCCGGGCCGCCGTCGACGAGGCCGGTTACGACCTCGTGGACCGGTGAACACGGCGGCCAGGCTGGCCGGGTTCCTGCTCGGCCTCGTGGTGGTCTTCGGTGCGGCGTACGGGGTCGGCCAGGCGGTCGGCCCCCGCACCCCCGGCACCCCACCCCCGGCCAGCCCCAGCCTCAGCCCTTCGGGTTCACCCGGCGTGCCGGGTCACGGGCACAACTGACGGGAGCGGAGTGTGACCACCACCGGCAAGCCCCTGGAGTCGGCACCCCACCGGATCGAACTGGCCATCGGCGGGATGACCTGCGCCTCCTGTGCCGCCCGGATCGAGAAGAAGCTGAACCGGATGGACGGGGTCACCGCCACGGTCAACTACGCCACCGAGAAGGCCACTGTCGACTACGGCGCGGCGACCACCCCGGACGACCTGATCGCCACGGTGCGCAGGACCGGCTACACCGCCGCCCTGCCGCCCCCGCCGGCCCCCGCCGCCGAGCCGACCGGCACCGGCCCGACCGCCGCAGGATCGACCGCCGCCGCCGCTGGGCCGGCCGATCCGGTGCGTACCCGGTTCTGGGTGTCGGTGCTGCTCAGCGTCCCGGTGGTGGTGCTGGCGATGGTGCCGGCCTGGCAGTTCACCTACTGGCAGTGGCTGTCGTTGGTGCTGGCCGCACCGGTGGTGGTCTACGGCGGAGCGCCGTTCCACCGGGCCGCCTGGGTCAACCTGCGCCACGGCGCGGCGACCATGGACACCCTGGTCTCGCTGGGCACCCTGGCCGCGTTCGGCTGGTCGGTCTGGGCGCTCTTCCTCGGCACCGCCGGCGAGCCGGGCATGACCCACCCGTTCAGCCTGGCCATCTCCCGCACCGACGGCGCCGGCAACATCTACCTGGAGGCGGCGGCCGGGGTGACCACGTTCATCCTGGCCGGCCGCTACTTCGAGGCGCGGGCCAAGCGGACCGCCGGGGCGGCGCTGCGCGCCCTGCTGGAGCTGGGTGCCAAGGACGTCGCCGTGCTGCGTGCCGGGGTGGAGACCCGGGTGCCGGTGGGCCAGCTGGTGGTGGGTGACCGGTTCGTCGTCCGCCCCGGCGAGAAGATCGCCACCGACGGCGTGGTCGACGAGGGCACCTCCGCCGTCGACGCGAGCATGCTCACCGGTGAGTCCGTACCGGTGGAGGTCGGCCCCGGTTCGGCCGTGGTCGGTGCGACGGTCAACGCGGGCGGCCGGCTGGTGGTCACCGTCACCCGGGTCGGCGCGGACACCCAGCTCGCTCAGATGGCCCGGCTGGTGGAGCAGGCCCAGACCGGCAAGGCGGCCGTGCAGCGGCTCGCCGACCGGATCTCCGGCGTCTTCGTACCGATCGTGATCGCACTCGCCGTCGGCACCCTCGGCTGGTGGCTCGGCGTCGGCGCCGGACCGGCGGCGGCCTTCACCGCCGCGGTGGCGGTGTTGATCATCGCCTGTCCCTGCGCGCTCGGCCTGGCCACGCCGACCGCTCTGCTGGTCGGTACCGGCCGGGGCGCGCAACTCGGCATCCTGATCAAGGGGCCGGAGGTGCTGGAGTCGACCCGACAGGTCGACACCGTGGTGCTGGACAAGACCGGCACCGTCACCACCGGCCGGATGACGCTGGTGGATGTCGTACCCGCCGCCGACCAGGACCGCGCCGAATTGCTGCGGCTGGCCGGCGCCGTGGAGGCCGCCAGCGAGCACCCGATCGCCCGCGCCATCGCCACCGCCGCCGAGCGGTCCACCGCCCCGGAGCCCGCCGCAGCGGCCGAGCAGCCCACCGCCGAGGGTTCCGCCCCGGCCGCCGAGCAGCCCACCGCTGCGGTTCCCACCGCGGCGGCCGTCGGGAAGCCGGGGCCGGCCGGGTTGCCGCCGGTCAGCGGGTTCGCCAACGTCGAGGGGCTCGGTGTCACCGGGACGGTGGAGCGGCGGCAGGTGCTGGTCGGTCGGCTCCGGTTGGTGCGCGAGCGCGAGGTCGACGTACCGGTGGAGGTGCGGCGGGCGGTGACCGAGGCGGAGGCCGGCGGCCGGACGGCGGTGGTGGCGGCCTGGGACGGCCGGGCCCGGGGCGTCCTCGTGGTGGCCGACGTGGTCAAGCCCACCAGTCGGGCCGCGATCGACCGGCTGCGGGCGATGGGCCTGCGGCCGGTCCTGCTCACCGGGGACAACGCCACCGTCGCCCGGGCCACCGCGGCCGAGGTGGGCATCGACGAGGTGATCGCCGAGGTGCTGCCGGCCGGCAAGGTCGAGGTGGTCGAGCGGCTGCAGGGCGAGGGCCGGGTGGTGGCCATGGTCGGTGACGGGATCAACGACGCCGCCGCGCTCGCCCGGGCCGACCTGGGCCTGGCCATGGGTACGGGCACCGACGTGGCCATCGAGGCGAGCGACCTGACCCTGGTCCGGGGTGACCTGACCGCCGTACCCGAGGCGATCCGGCTTGCCCGGCACACCCTGCGGATCATCCGGCAGAACCTGTTCTGGGCCTTCGCCTACAACGTGGCCGCCCTGCCACTGGCCGCCGCCGGCCTGCTGAATCCCATGATCGCCGGCGCCGCGATGGCCTTCTCCTCGGTCTTCGTGGTGGCCAACAGCCTGCGCCTGCGTGCCTTCACGCCCTGACCTGCCGACAAAAGTGTGCCGGCCGGGGGTTGGCGGCCGGCACCGAGGGTAAATCAGAGCCAACAGCGATGGCTTTGATGACGGTAGGAGTTGATAACGATGGGTTTCGACGACAAGGTTGACAACACTGGTCAGAACGTGGCTGGCAAGGTCAAGGAGGGCGCCGGTCGCGCCACCGACAACGAGCGCCTGGAGGCCGAGGGTCGCAGCGACCAGACCGGCGCCAAGCTCAAGCAGGCCGGCGAGAAGATCAAGGACGCCTTCAAGAGCTGAGCCAGCCCCAGGAGTACGCGCACCACTGTGCCGGGTCGATCACATCGACCCGGCACAGTGCTAACGTCGCCCGGCAGCTCGGTCGGCACGGAGTCCTGGCCACGTACGACGGGTGGGGACACGGCGTCTACACCCGTGGCTGGCAGGACCCCGACACCCAGGGCTGCATGACGACCGTGATCGACACCTACCTGATCACCACCACCCCACCCACCCACGACACCCACTGCCCCGCCATCGAGCCGCGTTGAGATCGTGGACGGTTTCCGCCCGTGGGACCGTCCACGATCTGTTCGGTGCCGGGGTCGTTAAACCTTTTGCTGGTGGGGTCCGTCCTTATGGGTATGGGTGTGGGGGCGGCAGGGCGGCGTGGTGGCGGGCGACAGCGGGCGGCCACAGGGCGGCGCGGTAGCGGGCTGGAGCGGGCGGCGGGGTTGCCCCGGTCGCACCGGCGGCGGCGTCGCAGGGCCGGTGGGCTGCCGGTGGCGGTGGTGGCGGCGCTCGTCCTGGTCACCGGTGGGGTCTGGACGGCGGACAACGGCGGGTTCGACGCGTTGCTTGTCGACGGGGTCGCCACCGGCCGCCCGGTGGCCGGGGCCGCCGCTGATCCGGCCGGCGCGGTCGGCAACCCGGTCCGTACGGCGGCGACCGCCCCTCCGGAACCCACCCGGGCCAGCCAACCGGGGCCCACCTCGGGCGCGACGGCTGCGACCAGCCAACCGGTACCTGGCACCCCACCCGGGAGCGACCAGGCCGGCATCAGTTTCCCGCAGCGGGGCACCGAGCGGTGGAGCTTCGCCACCGTCCGGGGCGAGGTTGCCGGCAACGCCGGTGAGCTGCTGCGTTACCGGGTCGCGGTCGAGGATGGCATCACCAACCTCGATGTGGAACTGTTCGGCCGGGAGGTCGCCACGATCCTCGCCGACGAGCGGGGTTGGACCGCCGACGGGCGGTGGCGGCTGCAGCGGGTCGGCGCGGGCAGCGCTGCCGACTTCACCATCCACCTGGCCACCCCGGTCACCCGCAGCCGGCTCTGCGGCGACCTCACCGACCGCTACACCTCCTGCCGCAACGGCGACCGGGTGGTACTCAACGTGGCCCGCTGGGTCAACGGGGTGCCGCACTTCGGCGACGACCTGGAGACCTACCGGCGATATCTGGTCAACCACGAGGTGGGGCACCGGCTCGGGCGCGGCCACGAGTTGTGCCCGCGCGCCGGCGGGCCGGCCCCGGTGATGCAGCAGCAGACGTTGGGGCTGCACGGCTGCCTCCCCAACGCCTGGCCCCAGGTCGCCGGCCGGCAGCTCACCGGCCCCTCCGGCCAGTACGACGACCCGATCCCGAGCGGAAGCTGACCCCCGGCCTGGCCTCGGCGGCCCGGCCTGGCCTCGGCGGCCCGGCCTGGCCTCGGCGGCCCGGCCTGGCCTCGGCGGCCCGGCCTGGCCTCGGCGGCCCGGCCTGGCCCCGGCGGCCCGGCCCGGCGCCGGCGCTGCCGTTGTGGAACCGGCGGAAGCTGACCCCGCCCGGCGTGGGTCGGTCAGGCCAGCGCCGCCACGGCGGCGTCGGTGCCGCCGCGCCAGAGCGTGCCGACCTCGCCGAAGCCGGCCGCGCGCAGGGCGTCCAGGTGCCAGGTCGCCGGGGGCAGCCATTCCTGGCGGTGCTCGGCGGGGTAGATCCGCTGGCGTTGCTCGGCCAACGGGCCGAGGGTGGGATCGGCCGCGACGTGGGCCCACCAGTCCGGCCAGGAGAGCACGGCACCGGCCTGGTACCGGGTCGCGCGGCGGCTGGTGGCCCAGTCGGCCAGCCGCTCGGAGAGGGTGGGCAGGCCGTCGTCGGGCATGTGGTCGGCGTTGACGAAGAGCCCGCCGGGGCGCAGGATCTGGCGGATCTCGGCGTACAGGGCGGTCACCCGGTCCGGGGGCAGCCAGTGCAGGGCGGTGGCGGTGAAGACCGCGTCGTACCCGGAGTGGGGTAGTGCGCTCGACCACCGCGGGTCCCGCAGGTCGGCGCGGACGACGGTGGCCCGCCCGGCCAGCGACGCCTCGGCGATGCCGAGCAGGACCGGGTCGATGTCGGCGAGGGTCAGTTGGGCCTGCGGGAGGCGGGCCAGGGCGCGCAGGCTGATCGAGCCGGTGCCACCGGCCAGGTCGAGCAGGCGTGGGGTGGCGGAGTCGGCGACGGCCTCGACCGCGTCGAGGAGCGTGGCGAAGCGGTGCTCGCGGTCCGGCATGAACGCTTCCTGCTGCCGATCCCAACTCTCCTGCCAGGCGGTTGCTTCGTAAGGAGTCACGAGTCCGAAGGTAGTTACATCGGGGGGTCAAGTCCAGGGCTTGTTGCAAAGTGTTGGCAATTGCTCCGGCCTGCTCGCCGCCGGGGGTGCTTGCGTCCCGGGCCGACCCTCGCTAACGTACAACCGCATGGTTGTAGGTGAGCTGGGCGAGGCGGAGGTCGACCGCATCTTCCACGCCCTGGCCGACGCCACCCGGCGCGACATCGTCAACCGGGTGCTGCACACCGGACAGTCGGTGTCGGCGCTCGCCCGGCACTACCCGATGAGCTTCGCCGCGGTGCAGAAGCACGTCGCGGTGCTGGAGCGGGCGGCGCTCGTTACCAAGGAGAGGCGCGGAAGGGAGCAGGTCGTGCACGGCAACCCGGAGGCCCTACGCAAGGCGGCCCACCTGCTTCAGGCGTACGAGCGGATCTGGCGCGACCGGGTGCACGGCATCGACCAGATCCTGAACGAGGACCAGGAAAGGTGACAATCTCATGCCCGTGGTGAGTTCACACCGCGACGAACAGGCGCTGACGCTGACGGTCGTCTCCGAGTTCGCCGCCAGCGTCGAGCGCGTCTGGCAGGTCTGGCAGGACCCGCGCCAACTGGAACGCTGGTGGGGCCCGCCCGGCTGGCCGGCGACCTTCGACCGGCACGACTTCACCGTCGGCGGCCAGTCCCGCTACCACATGACCGGCCCGCAGGGGGAGAAGTCCCGCGGCTGGTGGACGATCACCGCGATCGAGGCGCCGTACCGGCTGGAGTTCGACGACGGCTTCGCCGACGACGACGGTGAACCGGTGGCCACCGACGTGCCCACCCACGCCAGCGTCACCCTGACCGCGACCGGGTCGGGCACCCGGATGACGAGTGTCACCCGCTTCGTCAGCCTCGAACAGCTCGAACACGTCCTCGCCATGGGGGCCGAGGAGGGCTTCCGGCAGGCGCTCGGGCAGATCGACGACCTGTTGGCCGCCGCGGCGCGCTGAACCGCGCCCCGGCATCTGGAATCGGAGGGATCCACCCGGTGAGAAAACTGATCGTGAGTACGTTCCTGACCCTCGACGGGGTCATGCAGGCACCCGGCGGGCCGGGTGAGGACGACGACGGCAGCTTCGCCCACGGTGGTTGGTCGGTCAACTACTGGGACGACACGATGAACGAGGCGATGGGGGCGGCGATGGGCAAGCCCTTCGACCTGCTCCTCGGCCGTCGGACCTACGACATCTTCGCCGCGCACTGGCCGCACGCCCCGGAGGACGAGGCCAAACCGCTGAACGACGCCACCAAGTACGTCGTGTCGCGGGGCCGGCCGTCGCTCGCCTGGCGCAACTCCGTACTGGTCGAGGGGGAGGCCGCCGCCGGGATCACGGCGCTCAAGCAGACCGACGGGCCGGAGCTGCAGGTACACGGCAGCGGGGACCTGATCCAGACCCTGCTGCGCCACCAGCTCGTCGACGAGTACTTCCTGTGGATCTTTCCGGTCGTGGTCGGTGCGGGCAAACGCCTCTTCGCCGGGGGCACCGTGCCCGCCGGGCTGAACCTCGTCGACAGCACGGTCTCCAGCACCGGCGTGCTGATCGGCAGGTACGTGCCGGCGGGCGAGATCGTCACCGGCTCGTTCGAGCTGCCGTGACCGTGGGCGGGCACCCCGCTCACCGACGATCCGGTTGAGCGTCCGCCCCGTCGAGGTGCAACAACGATCGGCTCAACGGCTGTCGGGCCGAGGTCAGCAGGGTGGTGGCCGGCCCGTCCTCGATGACCCGACCGTCGTGCAGCACGGCGACCCGGTCGGCGAGCCGGGCGACCACGTCCCGGTCGTGGGTGATCACCAGCAGGGCGAGCCGCTCCACCCGGCGTAACCCGTCGACGAGGGCGAGGATGCGGTCCCGGGTGACCGCGTCCAGCCCGGCGGTGATCTCGTCGCAGACCAGGACCCGGGGCTCGGCGAGCAGGGCCCGGGCCAGGGCGGCCCGATGCAGCTCACCGCCGGAGAGCCGGCCGGGATCCCGGGTCACCACGGAACCGGTCAACCCCACCCGCTCCAGAGCGGCCCGCGCCGCCTTCCGGGCCGCCGCCGTCGACCGACCGTGCAGTCGTACGGCCGGGCGGGCGACCTGGTCGACGACCGGCCGCCAGGGGTCGAAGCTGGCCCGGGCGTCCTGGAAGACGTACTGCACGGCGGCCAACTCGGCGCGTCGTCGCCGGTCCACCGTGGCGGCCAGGGGACGGCCGGCGAGGGCGACGGTGCCCGTACGCGGTCGGTGCAGGCCGACGACGCAGCGGGCCAGAGTGGTCTTGCCACTGCCGGAACGGCCGACCAGGGCGAGGCACTTCCCGGCGGCGAGGTCGAGGCCCACTCCTTCCAGGACGGTTCGCCGCCGCCCGGCGGACGAGTGCTCGGCGACCAGCCCGACAACCGCGAGCACAGCCTGTCCGTCGACGGTCCCCGCTTGGCCGGTGCCGGTCCCGGCCTCGACGACGACGGTCCCGGCTTGGTCGGTGGCGGGTCCGGCCTCGACGACGACGGTCCCGGCTTGGTCGGTGGCGGGTCCGGCCTCGACGACGACGGTCCCGGCTTGGCCGGTTGCGGTCCCGGCTTGGTCGGTGGCGGTTCCGGCCTCGACGACGACGGTCCCGGCTTGGTCGGTGGCGGTTCCGGCCTCGACGACGACGGTCCCGGCTTGGTCGGTGGCGGTTCCGGCCTCGACGACGACGGTCCCGGCTTGGTCGGTGGCGGTTCCGGCCTCGACGACGACGGTCCCGGCTTGGTCGGTGGCGGTTCCGGCCTCGACGACGACGGTCCCGGCTTGGTCGGTGGCGGTTCCGGCCTCGACGACGACGGTCCCGGCTTGGTCGGTGGCGGTTCCGGCCTCGACGGTGGTCCCGGTCTGGTTGGTGGCGCTGTGGGCCTCGACCGGCCGGGTGGCGAGGAGCCGGCGGGTCCACTCGTGGCGGCCGGCGGCGAAGACCTCGCCGGTCGGGCCGTACTCGACCGGCTCGCCCCGGTGCAGCACGAGCAGTTCGTCGGCGACCATCCGGACCAGGTCCAGGTCGTGGCTGAGCAGGACGACCGCGATCCCACCCCGGGCCAGGCCGACCAGCTCGGTCGCCACGTCGCGTCGGGTGAGGTTGTCCTGCCCGGTGGTGGGTTCGTCGGCCACCAGCGACCGGGCCCCGGCCAGCAGGGCGTGGGCGATGACCAGCCGCTGCTGCTGACCGCCGGAGAGCTGGTGCGGAAAGCGACGCAGCAGGTCGCGGTCGTCCGGCAGGGAGACCCGCCGCAGGGCGGCGCGGGCCGCGGCGTGGACCCGGTGCCGCCGGGCACGTCGGGTACCGCCCGGTGGCATGTGCCGGCCGGCGATCTCGTGCAGCACCGCGCCGACCCGGCGGACCGGGTTGAGCACCGCCGCCGGTTGCTGCGGCACGTAGGAGATACTGCCCGCCGGTGGCGGGGTCTCGGGCGTGACGGTACGACCGGCGACCTCGATCCGGCCGGTGAGCCGAACCCCCGGGCCGGCCTCGCCGAGCAGGGCCCGGCCGAGGGTGGTCTTACCGCTGCCGGAAGCCCCCACGACAGCGAGTACCCGCCCGGCCGCCAGGGTGAACGAGACATCGTCGAGCAACCGGTGCCGCCCGGCCTCGGCCCGCAGCCCGGCCACCCGCAGCACGGTCCGGCTCACCGGCCCGCCTCCGCGTCGCCCCGACCACCGCGCTCCCCGGTAGACCCGCGCTCTGCGGTAGGCCCGCGCTCTGCGGTAGCGCCGTGCTCTGCGGCGTGGCTGCGGTCCGCGTCGAGCCTGCGGTCCGTGGCGTGGCTGCGGTCCGCGGCGTGGCTGCGGTCCGCGGCGCGGTTGCGGTCCGCGTCGAGCCTGCGGTCCGTGGTGAGAAGGGGACCCTTCTCTACCGAATGCGTTAACAAGGGGCCCTTCCTTACAGAGAGGGTGTCGGTTAGGAGGTTTAGGCCGATGGCCAGGGCGATGAGCAGGGTTGCCGGGGCCACGACCGCCCAGGGTTGCAGGGCGAGGCCGGCCCGGTTGCGGTCGACCATCACCGCCCAGTCGGCGGCGTCCGGGGCCACCCCGATGCCGAGGAAGCTGGCGGTGGCGACGAGGTAGAGGGCGCCGATGACGCGGACCCCCGCGTCGGCCAGCAGCACCCGCCGGACACCCCGGCCGACGTGGCCGACCGCCCGTCGCCACCAGCTCTCCCGGTACAACCGCAGCGCCTCCATGCCGGGGCCGTGCGCGAACGGCAGTGCGGCGGCGCGGCTGATCCGGGCCACCTCGGGCAGGCCGATCACGGCGACGATCACCACCAGGGTCGCCGGTCCGCGCGGCGCGGTGGCGGAGAGCAGGATCAGCAGCAGCAGGGACGGGATCGCCAGCAGCAGGTCCAACGGCCGCATCAGCAGCTCGTCCAGCCAGCGTCGGCGGGTCGTCGCGGCCCACAGTCCCAGGGGAACACCCACCAGGTACGCCAGCGCCGTGGCCGCCACCGCGACCCCGACGACGGACCGCCCGCCGAGTAGGAGCTGTCCCCACACGTCCCGCCCGACGAAGTCGGTGCCGAGCGGTCCGTCGCCGGTGAACGGCCGGCCCCGGTCCGCCGGGTCGCCGGCCAGCACCGGCCCGACCAGGGCCACCAGCAGCGGTACCGCGAGCAGCACCGCCCCGACCACGGCCCGCGACCGGCGTCGCCGGGATCCGGCGGAGTCCGGGTCGCCCGGGGAGGCCAGTTCAGCGGGGTGTGGCCCGGGGCCGGTGCGGTCGTGCTCCGGCGCGGTCACCGCAGCGCCCCGGTGCGTGGGGCCAGCCGGAACGCGACCAGGTCGGCGACGAGGTTCACGGTGACGGTGGTGACGGCGACCAGTACGCAGAGTGCCTGGATGGTGGGGACGTCCCGGGCGGTCACCGCGTCGACCAGGGCGGTGCCCAACCCGGGGATGACGAAGACCGCCTCGACGACGATGACCCCGCCGAGCAGCCAGTCGGTGGTCCGGGCGAGTTGCTGTACGACCGGGGCGAGGGCGTTCGGCAGGGCGTGTACCAGCCAGAGCCGGTGCCCCGGCACCCCGAGCCGGCGGGCGTGCCCGACGTACGCCGAGCCGGCCGCCTCGATCATCCCGGCCCGGGTGAGCCGACTGATCGAGCAGATCGGCCGGGCCAGGAGCACGACCAGCGGCAGGATCAGCACGGCGGGCCGGGACAGCAGGTCGCCACCGGTGCCGACGGCGGTCGGCGGGAACCAGCCGAGGCCGACGCCGAAGACGGCGACGAGCAGGACCGCCAGGGCGAACTCCGGCACCGCGTACAGGCCGACGACCACTGCGGACAGGGCCCGGTCGAGTCGACCGCCCTCGCGTCGGGCGGCGAGCACGCCGATCCCGATGGCCAGCGGCACCAGCAGCGCCAGGGTCAGCGTGGCCAACAGCACGGTCGGGCCCAGGTTGGCCACCAGCACGCCGGAGACCGGTCGCTGGGAGACCAGCGAGACGCCGAGATCACCCCGGAGCAGGCCGGTCAGCCAGCCCAGGTACCGCTGCCAGGCTGGCTGGTCCAGCTCCAACTGGGCGCGGACCAGTGCGATCCGTTCCGGGTCGGGGTGGTCCCCGGCGATCACCACGGCGGCGTCGCCGGGCAGCGCCTCGGTCAGGACGAAGACGACGGTGGCGACCCCGACGACCTGACCGAGGCCGAGCAGCAGCCGTTGGGTGGCGTACCGGGGCAGACTCAACCGAGCCAGACCTTGTCGAAGCGGGCCCAGTCCAGCGTGTTGGCCGGGGCGTCGGCCGACACCCCACCCACCTGCGGCGCGGCGGCCACCAGGAAGTCGGCGAAGCCCCAGATCAGGAAGCCGCCCTCGGCGTGCAGCATCCGCTGCATCTGTCCGTACGTCTGTCGTCGGGTGGCCTCGTCGGGGCTGGAGACGGCGCGGGCGTACAGGGCGTCGAAGTCGGGTCGGGTCCACCGGGTGGCGTTGGTGGTGCTGTCGGTGAGCAGCCGCTGGGAGATGTGCGTCTCGATCGGCATCGCCCCGGAGCGGTAGCAGGCCAGTACCCCGTCGGTGAGGATGTCCCGCCAGTAGGTGTCCTTGTTGCCGGTGGTCGGCACCACCGTCAGCCCGACCTTGCCGGCCTGCTCGGCCAAGCCGCTGGCGGCCTCGACGAAGCCGCTGGCCACGGCGGCGGTGTCCAGTTTGACGGTAAGTCCCCGGGCGCCGGCCCGGTCGATCAGGAAGCGGGCCCGGTCCAGGTCCGGCGTGCGTTGCGCGATGTCGTCGGCGTAGTACTGGTAGCCCTTGCCGAACAGGTCGTTGCCTACCTGTCCAGAACCGGAGAGCACCGTCTCGACCAGTTGCTGCCGGTCGGTCAGCAGGAACATCGCCTCGCGCAGGTCCCGGTTGTCGAACGGCGGCCGGTCGACCTTCATGGTGAAGCCCTGCATGGTGCTGTTGGGCATCCGGGTGATCGTCACCCGGTCGTCCCGCTGGTACGTCCGGGCGGTGGTGGGGGTGATGTCGTGCGCGTACTCGACCTGCCCACCGAGCAGGGCGTTGATCCGGGCCGACTCCTCGTTGGCGAGCACGTACTCCAACTCGTCGAGGTACGGCGCGCCGTCCCAGTACCCGTCGAAGCGGCGCAGCAGCAGGGAGCGTCCCGGCTGGAAGGAGTCGAAGCGGAACGGGCCGGAGCCGACCGGTTGCGCGAAGCTGTCCGCGCCGGCCGGCACCACGTACGCGCCGAAGGCGGCCAGCAGGTTGGGGAACTCGGCGAACGGGCGGGTGAGCGCGAACTCGATGGTGCGGTCGTCGACCGCCCGGCTGTTCGGCAGGTCGAGCAGGGCCAGGCTGGCGCGGGCCCGGAAGGCGCGCTTCGGGTCGGTGATCCGGGCGTAGCTGTGGAGCACGTCGGCGGAACGAACCGGCTGCCCATTGTGGAAGGTCGCCTCGCGCAGGCTGACCCGCCAGCGGGTCAGGTCACCGTTGGGCTCCCAGCCGCTGGCCAGCCGGGGCCGGATGGACACGTCGGGGCCGTAGTCGGCGAGTTTGTCGAACATCGCCTTGGCCCGGGACGCCTCGACGAAGAGGTTGGCCAGGTGCGGGTCGAGGGTCTCGTTGGCGCCGCCACCGGCGAAGGCCGCGCGCAGTCGGCCGCCCCGGCGGGGGGTGCCGGCGGCGTCGGGTGCCGGTTCGTCGCCGCCGCAGCCGGTCAACGCGGCGGTGGAGAGGGCGACCGCGCCGCCGAGCAGGGCCCGCCGGCTCAGCGCCGGCAGGTGGGTGGTCGAGGGGTACATGCGGAATGGTCCTTCCTGAGCAGGGTGGTTCGGGCCGGCGGCGGCCTCGGGCGGCGCCGCTCGGGCCGTGGATCGGGCGGGAGTTGAGGGCAAGCCGGGCCGTGGGTCGGGGCGAGGCGGGCGTTGGGTCGGGGCAGGTCGGGCGGGAGGTCAGGGCAGGTCGGGCGGTGGGTCAGGCCGGGTCCGGTCGGCGCGGCGGCGGGCGACCAGGTGCAGCCGGTCGCCACGCAGGTCGGTGCCGAGCGCGGCGTCGGCCCGCCAGGGCGGGTCGGTACGCGGGCCGGGGTGGTCGAAGAGGGCCAGCACCTCGAAGCCGGTGGTCTCCAGCAGGTGCCGCAGCTCCATCGGGAAGAGCAGCCGCCAGGCGGAGGTCTGCACCAGGGGGTCGGCGCATTCCGGCCAGGTCCACGTCCGCCTCCGTCGCAACAGCTGCTCAGCGTGATCTATCCACAGCAGAGTGTGCGATGTGTACGGGGTTCCGCGCCAGAGCACGGTGCGGGTCCGTACCCCGTCGAGCAGTTCGGTGTTGCCGAGGAAGAACGCGCCGTTGCGCGACTCGGTCACCAGCAGCCCACCCGGGGCCAGCTGGGTGTGGCACCGTTCGAGGAAGGCGACCAGGTCGGCGTTGGTGTGGCAGTAGAGCAACGCGCTGTCCAGGCAGCTGACCACGTCGAAGCGTCCGGGCAGGGCGAACGAGCGCAGGTCCGCCTGGACGAAGTCGACCCCGGGGTGCCGGGCCCGGGCGTGGGCCAGCATCCGGGCCGAGGTGTCGATCCCGGTGACCGTCCAACCCCGCCCGGCCAGGTGACCGGCGTCCCGGCCGGTGCCACAACCGGCGTCCAACAGCCGCCACCCGACCCCCGCCGGGCCGGCCGCACCGGTCCGTCCTGACGCCACGCGGGCCACTCCGGCAGCCGTCGGTTCGCTGTCGGTCGGGGCGGCAAAGCGGGTCACCAGGTCGGCGACGAAGCCGGCGGCCAGGTGGTCCGGGTCGGGGAACTGGGCCTCGTACAGCTCGGGGTTGTCGGTGAGCAGGTTGGCGGTGGCGACCGTCGGTCCGGTCATGCCCGGCCCTCCCCGGCGACGGCGGGGGCGGGGGCGACGGCCGGCACGGCCGGGGTGGGGGCCGGGGCGAGCCGGCCCGAGCGGTGCAGCAGCCAGACCGCGCCGGCCGAGGCCAGCCCGAGCGCGGCGCAGCACAGCCAGGCCACCGCCGGTACGCCGGTCGCACCGCCGCCGCTGTCCATCGCCCGGCCGACGGCGGCGGTACCGGCCGCCGCGACCACCCCGGAGACCAGGTAGAAGAGGCCGAAGTAGGTGCCGGTGAGCCCGGCGCGGGCGAACTCCGGGATCAGCTCCAGCACGAACGGCTGGGCGACGAGCACCCCGACGGCGAGCAGCAGGGCCGCGCCGAGCACCGGCAGCAGCCGTACCGGGGCCGGGCCGGGCAGCGACACCAACGGCAGGAGGAAACCGCCGCCCAGCACGGCCAGGCCGAGCGCGATGGCCGGCCCCCGGGCCACGTGCCGTTGCAGCCAGCCGGTGACCGGCACCTGCCAGGCCAGGGTGGCCACGGTGGAGACGACGAAGAGCGCCGCCACCGCCGCCGGGTGCCCGCCGACCTGCTCCGCCTGCACCGGAAGCACCAGGTAGAGCTGGTTCTGTGAGGCGTACAGGGCGCTCAGTGCCAGGGTGAAGAGCAGGAACCGGCGGTCGGTGACGCACTCCCGCCAGTCGCCGAGCACGCTCTGCCCGCTGGCCACCTTCGGCTGCGCCGGCAGGACCAGGGCCTGGGCGACGGTGAGCACCGCGAAGACCCCGGCGGCGGCGAGCGCGGCGGCCCGGAAGTCGACGAGCAGCAGCGCCCCGCCGAGCAGCGGGCCGACCAGCGCCCCGGCGCTGGCGAAGACGTTGAACAGGGCGAACGCCTCGGCCCGCCGCTCCGGCGCGGCCTGGGCCAGGTAGGCCCGGACCGCCGGGTTGAACAGCGCCCCGGCCAGCCCGGAGAGCACCGACGCGGCGAGCAGCACCGGCAGCGACATCCCGACCGCGAACAACCCGAACCCGACGGTACGCAGCGCGCAGCCGGCGATGATCACCCCGCGTGAGCCGAGCCGGTCGGCGGCGGTGCCGCCGAGCAGGAAGAGCCCCTGCTGGCTGAGGTTGCGCACACCGAGGATCAGCCCGATCAGCGCGGCGGAGAGCCCCACGTCGTCGGCGAGGTACCCGGCGAGGAAGGGCAGCAGCAGGTAGAAGCCGACGTTCACGCCGAACTGGTTGACCACCAGCAGCTGGATCGCGGCCGGGAAACCGCGCAGGGTACGCCAGGTGGCGCTCACCGGATCACCTCCGCGGCCGGCTGGATCGACGCGGCCGGCTGGGTCGACGCGGCCGGCTGGATCGACGCGGCCGGCTGGATCGACGCGGCCGGGTGGGCCGACGCGGCCGGCTGGGCCGACGCCGTCGGGTCGGGCGGCGGTGCCGACCCGGCCGGGTCCAACGGGTCGGGTCGGCGGGGCGTCACGCCCAGACCGGGCGTGCCGGTCGGGCGTAACGTCCCGTCGTGGCCACCGAGGCCGGTCCACGGGTCGTCGGCCAGCAGCAGGTGCCCGTCCAGGTCGACCCAGCGGGCATACCCGGCGAGGTGCAGCGCCGGGGCGATGCCGAGCGAACTGGCGACCAGGCAGCCGAGCATGACGGCCAACCCGTGCTCACCGGCGGCGGTGACCATCCGGGTGGCGGCCCGGATCCCGCCGCACTTGGCGAGCTTGATGTTCACCCCGGCCACCACGCCGGCGAGTCGGGGCAGATCGGCCTCGGTGGCCGCGTCCTCGTCGGCGACCACCGGGACCGGGGTCCGGGCGGCCACCCAGGCCAGCCGGTCGAGCTGACCGGCGGCGATCGGTTGTTCGACGGCGTCCAACCGGTACCCGGCCAGCGCGTCGAGCCGCCGGACGGCCGCCTCGGCGGTCCAGCCGCCGTTCGGGTCGAGCAGCAGCCGGGCGTCCGGGGCGGCGGCCCGGACCGCCGCCACCCGGGCCACGTCGTGGTCGTCGCCGGCCTTGAGCTTCAGGATTCGGAACCCGGCGGCGACCAGCCGCCCGGCGACCCGACCGGCCTCGGTCGGGGAGACCAGCCCGATGGTGTACGCCGTCGGCACCGCACCCG
The DNA here is from genome assembly GCF_900091615.1 of Micromonospora yangpuensis. Classification (NCBI taxonomy): domain Bacteria; kingdom Bacillati; phylum Actinomycetota; class Actinomycetes; order Micromonosporales; family Micromonosporaceae; genus Micromonospora; species Micromonospora yangpuensis. Next base: position 685,260 of record NZ_FMIA01000002.1, read on the forward strand.
GCGCGGGTGCCCCGACCAGCCGGTGTACCGGTCGACCGGCCAGCCGGCCGAGCAGGTCGTGCAGGGCGGCGTCGAACGCGGCGGCGGTCCCCGGGTGCAGCCCGGCGACGACCGCGGGTAGTTCGGTGTGGAGCGCCTCCGGGGTGGCGTACCCGGTGGTCCGCGACCGCAGCACGGTCAACCCGGCGTGGATCCGGTCGAGGCCCAGGCCGGCGAAGACGCTGGTCACCACCTCGCCGTACCCGGTGTGGCCGGCGTGGTCGAGGCGGACGGTGACCGCGTCCCGCCGGTCCATCGTGGAGCGGGAGATCCGTAGTGGTTCCCGCAGCACCAGCGGAGAGCTGCGCCAGGACATCGTCACGCCCATGCCGCCACCTCGTGCCTCGTCCGGCGGGGGCGCTCCCGGGTCGGATCGACCACCGTGCGGCAGCGGCTCCACCGGGTCACCTCGACCGCCCGGGGGTGCGGGATCTCCACCGGGTGACCCCGGGTCGGGCCGAGCAGCCCGTGCCGGACGCACCAGTCGTCGTCGAAGATCGTCTCCAGGTACCGGTGCGGGCCGTCGGGGAAGACCGCCAGCACCCGGGCCGCCGGCTCGGTACGGGCCACCCAGGCGGCGACCCGGGCCACCGCGCCGGTGCTCCAGCCGCCGGTGACGAAGGCGTGTCGGGCCAGCGAGCGGCAGCTCTGCACCGCCTCGTGCGGGCCTACCCAGTGCACCTCGTCGAAGGCGGCGTGGTCGACGTTGCCAGGATGGATGCTGCTGCCCAGCCCGCGCATCAGCCGGGGCCGGGCCGGCTGGCCGAAGATGGTCGAGCCGACCGTGTCCACGCCGACCAGGCGCAGCCGGGGCCAGCACCGGCGCAGCCGTCGGGCCAGCCCGGCGCTGTGCCCGCCGGTGCCGACGCTGCACACCAGCACGTCCGCCTCGTCGACCTGGCCGAACAGCTCGTCGGCGAGGCCGGCGTACCCGGTGGCGTTGTCCGGGTTGTGGTACTGGTCCGGCCACCACACCCCGGGCGTGCCGGCCCGGATCGCGGCCAGCCGGTCCAGCCGGGCCTGCTGCCAGCCGCCGACCGGATGCGGTGCGTCGACCACGTCCAGCTGTGCCCCGTATGCCCGCAGCAGCGCCCGCATCGACGGCTCCAGCTCCCGGTCCACGACCAGGCGTACCGGGTGCCCCAGGGCCTGCCCGGCGAAGGCCAACCCGATGCCGAGGGTGCCGCTTGTCGACTCGACCACCGGGGCACCCGGGCGCAGGTCACCCCGGGCGCGGGCGGCGGTCAGCATGGCCACCGCCGCGCGGGCCTTCATCCCACCGGGGCTGGCCCCCTCCACCTTGGCCCGGAACCCGCCGTGCCGGTACGGCAGTGGCGTGTCCACGACCACCACCGGCGTCCCCCCGACCAACCCGAGCAGCTGCGGCGCGCTCACGCGCTCGGCATCGGCATAGCTCATGGCTCGCTCGCGTTGCCCGCTCACGCCGTCACCCGGTAGCGGTAGAGGGTGGTCGGGCCGCCGTCGAGCCAGAAGAACGGGTACGGCTCGGCCGACACGGCGGTCAGCCCCGCGCCGAGGAAGCACGGCAGCACCGCGCTGCCGGTCTGGGCGAACGCGACAAGCGGCTTCCCGGTGTCCCGGGCATGGTCGAGCAGCGGTTCGAAGGTGCCGTTGCCAAGCGTCATCCCGGAGACCAGCAGCGCGTCGGCCTCATCGAGCAGCGGCATCGGGTCGGGCCGGCTCGGCTCGCCCCACTCGGTACTGCCGCCCGCCCGGTCACAGGGCAGGTACCGCAACCCCCGCTCGCGCAGCGCCGCGAGCAGCGAGTTGACCACCCCGACCACCAGCACCGTCGCCCCCGGCCCGACCGGCAGCAGATCGACCACGGCCGCCGCCCGCGCCGTCGACTTGGCAAGCGACGACCCGCCGGGCAGCGACACCCGCTCGGCCTGCGACGCCCGCTCGGCCTGCGACGCCCCGCCGGGCAGCGACGCCGACTCGGCTCCGTTGTGTGGCCGGACCCCCATCAGGTACGCGTCCAGCACGGCCACCCGGACCGGTGGCAGCGGATGGGCGAGCAGGTCGGCGACGGTGTGCCCGACGCAGTCGTACGCCACCTCGTCGGGCAGTTCACCGGGCTCGACGGCGCAGGAGCCGACCGCCGCGCCGACCCGCAGACTGAGTACGTGATTGCGGTACGCCCGACCGCGCCCCGGATGCCGGGCCCCCTGCCGGGTGACGAACCCGACGCTCACCCGCTGGCCGGCCGGATCCACCCCGAACCGCCCGGCCACCACCGCCGCTATCACCTCGTCCACGGACCGGTACGCCGCCGTGGTCGCGGCCCTCACGCCGGGGCCCCGGTCAGCTCGTCGGCGTACCGGACGGCCAGCCCGGAGACGAGTTCCTCGGCGGCGGCGAGCGCCCCGGCACCGGTGGTGTCCACCGTCGACACGTGCCCGAGATACTCGTTGTTGCTGCTCGCGTCGCCGGTGCGGTGCCCGGCCGGCTTCACCGAGTGGTCGACCACCCGGGGGTCGTCGGTCAGCCGGTCGGTGCCGGTGATCCCGGCGACGGTGCCGGCCCGGGGCGGCAGCAGGAACGAGATGGCGGCGCTGCGTACCCCCGTGTCGGTGGGGGTGAGGTCGGGCCGCTCACCGAGGGCGAGCTGGGCGTACACCATGGGTAGGTCGATGCCGGTGACCCGGCGGACGAGTTCGGTGATCTGGTTGCCGGCGGGCCGGGGGTTGATCTCGATGACCCGGGGCCCGGCCGGGGTGAGCCGCAACTCGGTGTGGGCCACGCCCCGGTCGAGGCCGACGGCGGCGAGCGCGGCGACGGCGGTCTCGGCGGCGGCCCGGCTGGTCTCCGCCGGCAGGTCGGCGGGGAAGAGGTGCCCGCTCTCCACGAACCACGGCGCGCCCGCGAGCCGCTTCCCGGTCACCCCGACCACGGTCGTCACCGACCCGGTCGCGGCGGCGGGAACGGTGACCGTCTCGACGCTCACCTCCGGACCGGTGAGCAGCTCCTCCAGCAGGACCAACGGCACCCGGGGCTGCCGGCGGGCGTTGACCGGGAACCCGGCGAGCGCGTCGAAGGCGGCCCGCAACCCGGCCCGGTCGTCGACCCGCCGGACGTGCATCCCGGCGCAGAGGTCGACCGGCTTGACCACCAGCGGGTACCCGATCTCCTCGGCGGCGTCGAGGGTCTCGGCCCAGCCCTGCGCCACGGCGAACGCCGGCCCCGGCACCCCGGCCCGGCGCAGCGCCTGGCGGGCCAGGTCCTTGCGGTACGCCCGCTCGACCGCCCCGGGCGCGGCACCGGGCAGCCCGAGCCGCTCGGCGATCCGGGCCACCGTGCCGAGGTAGTAGTCACAGGAGGTGAGCACCCCGTCGAAGGCGAGCGTCTCGTGCAGCTTGGCGACGTGAGTCAACAGCGCCGGTACGTCGTTGGTCTCGGTGGTGAGCACGTTGTCGGCGGCGAGCAGCGGGTGGACCGTGCCGGGGGGTGTGGCGCGCAGGTAGTGGTGCAGGTCCCGGGTGAGGAACGTGAACCGGTGCCCGCCCTCCCGGATCGCCCTCGGCAGGAGGCCGCTCATCGCGCCCACCCAGCTCTCCACCACCAACAGATGACCCATCCCGACTCCTCACCCGTGCTCCCCTGGACACCCCCATCTTGTTGGAAACGGTTTTCGATTGCAAGAAGCCCGGCGTGTCGCCCGCCCCCGCGCCGCCCGCTTTGCGGCAAAGATCTCGGAAGAAATCGGCCCCTATGGGGGCACATTTCTTCCAAGATCTTTCCCGGGGGAGCGGCCCCGCCGCGCCGCACGGACGACGGGCGCGCGTTCGCCGCGCTGCGTGGGCGATGGGCGTGCGTTCGTCGCGCTGTGTGGGTGGCGGGCGCGCGTTCGCCGCGCCGTCTGAGCTGTCGCAGACGCCTTGCAGGCGTCAAAAAGGGCAAATAGGAAATAAAACCGTTCTACTTCTCAGCCAACCCCACCACCCCCGCCCCGATGCCCGCCTCGGCGGGCATCGGGGTAGATCTTGGACACTTACCGTCGTATTTGGACGGTAAGTGTCCAAGATCTACCCACTGGGTCGGGTACGGAGCGAGCGCGCCGGGGGAGGGCGGGAGTCGGGCGTTCGACGGGTCAGGTCTTTGGCCCGCCGCAGGCGCCTGAGCTGTCGCGGGTGCCCGGCGGGGGTAGGCGGGGCAGGTGGTTCGTGCTCCGGTCAGATCTCCCCGGGTGGTCCAGGCTCGGGACCGTCGGGATCGTCGGGGTCGTCGGGATCGTCGGGGTCGTTGGAGATCCGGGGGGCGTCGGAGGTCAGCCGGGCTGCGGTGGATCGACGGAGTCGTCCGGTGGGGGCGTGGTGGCCCAGAGCCGTACCCGGGTGGCGGTGTGCAGGACGTCGCGGGCGGCGTCGGCTACCGGGCACCCTGTCGTGCGGCAGGTGGGGCAGCAGCCGTCGGGGCCGGGCCGGTGTTGGCGGAGGACCTGGCGGGCGGTGAGGATCAGTCGGTTGTGGATCTGGGCCAGGCTCAGGAACGGGCCGGTCATCAGCCGACTCCGAGGGTGATGGCGAGGTGGGTGATGGTGGTCGGGGTGCGTGGGTCGCGGGCGAGGTGGGCGAGGAGGTCGCGGCCGGCGGGTCGGTGGCGTACCTCGGCGGGTGCGGTCCGGTCGGCTTCGGCCAGGAGCCGCCCGGCCGAGAAGGCGTCGTCGGTGTGCAGGTGGGCGCGGGCGGCGTCGATCAGATGGGCGGCGCGGTGTTCGGTGGGCAGCCAGCGCCAGCCGTCGCGGCGGATACCACTGTGGTGCCAGGCGATGGCCTGTCCGGCGTCGCCGAGGTCGACCGCCGCCGCGGTGCGGGCCAGCGCGACAGCGGTCGGCCCGAACCCGGTCCAGTGGTGATCAAGGCCGTCGCCGACCTCGGCGGCCAGCCCGGCGGCCTCGTCGAGCAGTTCCGCCACCGCACTGTCGTCACCGTCCTGAGCGGCGGCCAGCGCCGCCTGCACCAGCAGCGTTCCACACAACGACAGGTCCGCACCCCGCCCGGGTACGCCCGCGGTGACCCGGTACGCGGCGGCGAGCATCGCCGACTTCGCCACCCGTACCCGACCGGCGGCGCGTAGCACCTGCCCGAGCTGCACGGCGGCTGCCGCCACCAGGCTCCGGTCCCCGGTGGCGGCGATCATCGCCCGGTCGGCGGCCAGCCATGCCGACTCGGGATCGCCGAGCTTGACCAGCAGGGCTGCGGTGAGCCGGTAGGTGTGCACCAGTGGCACCCAGCCGGCGGCGGGATCGGCGGCGTGGGTGCGCTGGGCATCACCGAGCAGATCGGGCAGCAGACCGACCAGAAGCGGGTACCGGGCGTACTGGAAGGTCGTCCACGCGTGCCCGACCTGCCGGGCCAACCGGCCGGCGGACAGCACCGGGCGGCTACCCGGCGGCCGACCGAGCGGAACCTCGTAGCGCGACAGGGCAACCCGGATACGTTCCACCTCATCGACCCGGGTGCTCACCTCGACGGGCCGGGCGTCCCGACCGAGCAGCACCGCCGGGTCGATCCGCAGCACCGTGGCGATCTCCTGAAGGGTGGAGACCTTGTCCAGGGCCCGGACCCCGCGCTCCACCTTGTCCACCCAGCTCTTCGACTTGCCGAGCCGGTCGGCGAAGACCTGCTGCGACAACCGACGCCGACCCCGCCAGTACGCCACCCGCCGACCCACCGGCAACTCACCCACGACCACGCCGCCCGGCCCGAACTGCGACCACCCGGGTCGTCTCCTCGACCGGAATCCGCTCCGCCTCGGCCAGCGCGAGTATCCGCTGGCGGGCCGCCTCGTGCTCGGCCGCCTGGATCTGCTCACCCAGGCTCCTGGCCGGCTTGTCGTCACCCACTGCCACCCCCACGGGAAGGGGCGCGCCAAGGTGCTCTTGGAAGGATCGCCGCCGGCGCGCCCGGCTTCGGTTACCTGCTGAGAAACAGCAGGTAACCGCTCCGCCACAGGTTGCAATCACAGAGAGTTGGCGGACAGGTGCGGAAAGTGCGATTCGAAGATCCGGATTCAGCGACTCGGACGTGGCGTACCAGTCAGCGTGCGCAGCCCATCAGCTCAGTCAGGTCCGCCAGCTCGTCCGTCATCGCTCGACGGCGACCCAGCGCGATGGCGTTCACGATGTCCCGCGCGTACCGCTGCTGGCGCAGCCAGGTAGGTGCCGTGCCGCTCAGCTGTGTCAACACCGCAGTTGCCTTGCCATACCGCCGCAGTTCCGCGTACGCCCACGCCAGATCCAGACGATGCCGTCGCCACGCAGACTTGCTGATGGTGGGTACGGGCGGGATCAGTGCCGACAGCTCCAGCACCCGCCCTGCGTCACCGGCCACGGCCGCCGCCTCCGCCCGCTGCATCTGCACCTTGGCGGTGTCGAACCCGCCCACCAGCATGAGGTGGTCGGCCGCCGGCACCCGTTCACCGATCCGGACCGCAGCGGCAGCGGCGACGCCCACCAGATCGGCCACCTCGTCTGGCCGGTTGTCCCTGGCCTGGGCTGCGGCGGCGCTCAACAACAGCCACCCCCACGCGGCAAGATCGGCCGGCGTCGCCCGAGACAACCGTGGCTCGACCTCGTCGGCGGTGACCACCGCCAGCTCCGCTGCCTCACCGATGCGGCCTTGGCGCATCAACAACCAACACATCGTCCGGATGACGGTCGCCGCCACGACCTGATCCCCGGACCGCTGCGCCCCGTCGAGCGCTCCAGAAAGCGCGATCTGTGCCAGGTCGTCCGCCCGCAACTGGATCAGCAGTCCACCGGCCAGGTGGTGGGCGCGGGCGAGCAGGTCGTACGCCTCGCACTGTCGCTCGTCATCGGCAAGACCGACGGCCGCACGCGCGTTCACTAGCAACGATGGCACGACTCGCAACGCGGCGGCGTAGTCACCAGCGCTGTAGACCCGGTCGGCAGCGTGGAGGTTGCCGCGCAATACGTCGAGGCTGGGCGGCTCGGCCGTCGGCACGACGAGCGGAGCACCGCTGATCCCTCGCACCGGGGCCACGACCCGGCGGATCTCCGCCAACGACAGCTGCCGGTGGCCGGGTTCCCCACGTGCGGCGGCCTGCGATGCGTCACCGAGCAACGCGGACGTCGACACACCCAGAGCACGGGCAAGTGAGTGCAGCGTTTCGAGCCGAGCCGCGCCACGGCTGCCCTGCTCCAGTTTCCGGATCACCTCGACGCTGATCCCGGACCGCTCGGCAAGCTGCTCCTGCGTCAGCTTGCCCTCACGACGGATCGCCCCGAGGCGATCACCGACAGTGGGCTGGGTCATGCCATCTCCCGCAGACGCGATGAGCAACCACCGCCCGACCCGACGGGCTGCTACTTCGGACGGTACACCTGAAGCCGGGCGCAGAGAGTACCCGAACGCATGCCCTCGGTTGAGGCTTCCCTACTCGCTAGGAAGTCCGCGCCTCTGTTCTTGACGCCTCGACCAGGAGCCGGCCGATGTCCGCCACCCGCTGGACCGCCCGGTGAGACTGCGCCCGACGAGCCAGCTCCAACGCCCGCCCGGCCGTCTCGGCCGCCTGCTCGACCTCCCCGGCCTGAAGCAGGCTCTCGGCCAGCCAGGTGAGATACAGCGACGTCTCGCGAGGTGTGTCCGGGCCGTAGTGAGCGGTCACCCGGGCCAGGATCGGCACCGCCCACAGCGGCCGACGCAACTCCGTCCACACCCGGCCCGACATGATCTCCACCTCGTCGGGAGTCAGCCAGTACGCCCATGGCGGCACAACCTCCGGGTCACGGCCCGCGTACGCCTCCTCCACCATGCCCAACGCACGCTCGGCCAAGTCCCCCTCACCGACACGGGCGTGCGCCCACGCAACCCGTTCCAGCAGCAACGCGCGGCCGGTGGCCTCAGCCGCCTGCCGGCCACCGGCGTACGCGGAACGAGCCAGGGTGACCGCCTCGCGCCGATCCCCGACGTTCGCTTCGAGATAGCTCAGGGCGCTGAGACAGTTGGCCGCGCTGGCCGGGTCCCCCGCCGCATGCGCGGCCCGCATGCCAGCCAGGTAGAAACGGCGGGCGTCGACCAGCCGGCCGGTATCCGCAGCGACGAACCCGGCAAGCTGCCCCAGGTCCGCGACCGCTCCGAGCAGCCGACGCCCGACGGCCTCGACGTGGTTGCCCTCCCGCAACAGCACGGCGGTGGCGTCCAACTCGGCGACGACCATCGCGTACGTCTCGGCACCGCCGACGTGATCGTCCAAGCGGCGCAACTGCCGGACCCGACGCTCGACCCGGTCCACCGTCTCGGCACCCACTCGCCGGCCGGCGTTCAGTTCGTAGCGCTGCGGCGGGTCGGCGATCAACCACTGGTGCGCCAACTCGACAGCGTTCTCCGGGGTCGGTAGAGCGGTGACCAGCAAATCGGCAAGCTCTTCGGCGTCCTGCTGCCGCCACCGCGTGCCACAGCCGATCGTCCACCGTCCGCCCTCGCCCAGAACCGCCAGCGCGGCAAGCTCCCCGTTGCCGTCCAGCGCGGTGTCCAGCGCCTGGGCGGCCTCCGGCGTGGGCAGTTTCCGGCCGTGTGCCAGATCGTGGAGGTAGCTCTTGCCGTAGTAGGTGCGGGCCGCGAGCGCGCGGTAGGTGACGCCCTGTTCGTTGAGCAGCTCACGCAGACGCACCGCGAAACGCGAAGACGCCGACATGTCGAAAGCTCCCGGGTACGGGGTCGGGACGGCGGCGGCAACCAGCCACCACCTCGACGGTAGCCCGGTCACCTACCGGAGACTGACCCCACACACCGTCTTGCGGACAAGAGCGGACAGCCGGCCGGATCGGTTCCGCGCAGCGATGGCCCGGACCCACTCCACCGACTGCGCCGCGCCGTCGCGCTCACCGATCGCCAACTGCGCGGCGGCAAGCTGACACACGTACGTGCCGGTCCAGTCAGCCGACGCCGAATCGGCGTCCAGCCCGGCAAGCCCTGCGGTCAGCAACTCCACCGCCCGCTGATGCTCACCTAACACCGCCCGGGTGGTCCCGGATTCCAGATCGAAGAACGCCCGGTCCCGGTAGTAGTCCCACGGCGGCATTTCCCCCTGGTACTCCAGCGCGGCAATCGCCCGATCATCGGCCGCCACCGCCGTACTGACCGCCGCCTGCCGGTCACCAACCAGGACGTACGCCCGAGCCAACTGGTAGTGGTCGTACGCGATCTGCCCCGGCGACATACCCGACCTGCCCAACGCCGCCCGGGTGACCCCAAGCAACGCACCCACGTCGCCGGACTGCCCGGCCAGATCCGCCCGGAACGACAGCACCGTGCCCAGCAGCGCGTCATGACCGCTCTCCACGGCCCACTCCAACGCCTGATTCAGCCAGTGCCGCGACCACACGTGATCACCAGTGGCGATGCCCAACCACCCTGCGAACTGCGCCCACTGCGCCGCCTGGCCGATCAACTGGATGCGCATCTCATCGTGTGCCTCGCTGACCATCCGGCTGACCAGATCCAGGTTGGCCTGCACCGCTGGCATGACCGCCGCCGCACCGAGAACGTCATCGAGCCGACGGTGACTGGCCAACAGCGCCGCCAGCGCGTCGACCGTCGCCGGATCGGTCCGGGTCGGATGGCCGGCAGCGAAGGCGATCCGGTAGGCACCATCGTCCGGCAACCTCAACGGCCGAGCCAACACGGCCAACCGACCATCCGCACCGAGGGCATCATCCAGCCGTTGCGCCACGTCCGCACTCGGCTGCCGCCGTCCGGCTTCCAGATCATGAAGTTGACTCTTGCTCTGGTACACCACAGGCGCCAACGCGCGCAGCGAGAGCCGTGCACCGGAACGCAACCGACGCATCTCGGCACCGAAACGAGGATCGGCGATGGGCGACACGACACCCTCCATTGGACCGCTCGAACGGTGGCCCATCGAATTATTCCAGCGGGCCCACCACTTCGGACGCTACACCCAGAGCATCCGCAACGTCACGCCGCGCATTTCGCCGAGCCGAGCCCATGCGCTGTCGTAAATCCACCGCTCGTCGAAGATCACGAATGGCGGCATCGCTTGCCCCTCGCCATGCGCGGGGCCATCTTGCCCGCTCCCGTGAGACAGGAGTGTCTGCGATCTTCCTTGCGGCCGAAACCATCGGAAGTCGATCTTGAGGCGGTTGTTCAGGTGGGCCAGGAGAGCGGCATGATCGACTTGCAGGTCACTGTGCGATTCGCTTCCTCGATGACATACGAGCACACCACCACCTCGCCGTCGGAAATCGAGAGCGGTACGTGGCCCCACCACAGGTTCGAGAAGCCGGGCTCCCTTCGGACTCCCTGGTAAGGGTCTTCGAAGCGGGACAGCACCCATGCCGTCACCAGGTTGATCAAATCCTGATCGGGTTGCTGGGTGCTGATCCACAGATCAAGGTGCTGCTCGAAACCACGGAGGTGCCATAGTGATGGATCAGACACTGCTGGTGAACCTCGCCCGGAGTGAATCGAGGTTGTCCGGGTTGGCGGGCCGCTCATCGGTCACCGATTCAGCGAGCCACTCGTGCAGGCGCTCGCTGTCGAACACCGGTTCCTCCGCGTCGGAAGTCGGAGCACCGGTGGTGGCGAAATAGTCCCGGATCCACTCGTTACGGATGGTGGCGCTGGCCTGAGGACTCCGGTTGCTGTCGGCGAGTTGCCAGGGGCGCTCGCCGTGGCTGAGGTTCTCCAGATCGTTGCCGGTCAGCTTGCCGTACCGGGAGATCACGTACCCGATGGTGTTGAGCTCGGCCTCGCCCAGCCCTCGACGAGGTGGTGGGGGTTGCTGGTTCTTCTCGTCGCGCCACAGGGCGGCGACGACCGGGCCCATGTCCCAGGCAGCGATCGTCTCACCGAACAGCGGTCGGTCGAAGGTGGCGAGATGGTGGCCCTGGCAGTAATACAGCAGCTTGTGCAGCTTCTTGGCCCCGAGGCCGGGAAGGCGGCGGCGAAGTTCGGCGGCGATGTCATGGGCGGAGGCGGCCATGCGTCCAGTCTACGGACGGGTCTGACATCGGGGTGCCAACGAAACGAGGGAGTTTTGCGATCGACATGGCCTCTGAGCTGGCAATTCATGAGTTTTCCTCGGCTGTTGCCGGGTCGGGGCAGGCCGGGTAGCGGGTGGCGGGATCGAGGAAGAGGAGTTGGGCGCGTTTCTCCGGTAGGTCGATCTGCGGGCCGGGGACGAAACCGGCACCGACCAGCCGGGCGATGGCCCGATCGTTGCGGGCGTCCGGCTCGGCGAGGAGCCGGGTCCGGCCCGGGGTGCTGAGCACGAAGTCGAGGAAGACGCGCAGCAGCGTGCCGGTGAAGCCGGGTTGGACCCCGTCGGGCGGAGGCGGGCCGATCATCAGGTGGATGCCGAAGTCGCCGGGGCGGACGTCGTAGCACTCACCGACCGGGTCGTGCTCGGGCTGGTACGTCTGGAAGAGCGCCACCGGCACCCCGTCGAGCCGCAGCAGGTACGCGTGGTGGGTGTCGAGCGAGTCCAGGTACGCGTAGATCTCGCCTACCCGTTCCCGGTCCAGGCCGCGCATCCCCCAGAAGCGGGCCCGTTCCTGACCGACCCAGGAGTGGATCAGCTCCACGTCGGCGACCGGGTCGACCGGCCGGATGGTGACCTGCCCGAAGCCGGGCACGTCCGTGGTGGAGCCGAGCCGGCCCCAGTCGGTGACCACGGGCAGTAGGTCGCCGGCCGCCCAGTGCGGGAGCTGGTCGCGGTGGTGCGGGTCGCCGGGGACGCCGCTGGCCCCGAACGGCACCACCCACCGGCTGGCCGCCCGGTCGTGCAGGTCCCAGACGTAGCGGGCCACCGGTACCCGGAACGCCAGGTCGGTGACGCCGGGGACGCTGGAGGTGGAGAGCACGCAGTCGTGGTCGCCGGCGAGCCCGGGGAACTCCTCGGGCGGCCCGGCCGGCACCCGCCACGGCGCGGGCCGGTGCCGGTCGCCCCAGACCACCCCGGGCTCCAGGTCGGCGACGGCCTGCTCCAGTCCGGCCCGCAGCGCCGCGTCCCGGTCCAGCTCGGGCAGCGTCGCGCCGGCAAGCAACGGGTTCAGCGCGAACCCGACCCGCGAGGTCAGCGCCAGCCAGGGCCGGAACACCTCCGGGTACGGCAGCGGCCCGGCCAGCCCGGCCAGTGGCGGTTGGCCGGCGAGATGGCGTACGACGGCGTGCCGGACGGTCGCGTACGCGGCGGCGTCGGCGCTGTCGGCGGTCATCCGCCGGTCCCAGGCCAGCAGCCGGTCCCGGAGCGCGGCGGCTGCGGGGGTGAGCCCGTCGAGGCCGGCGAGGCGGGTCAGCAGCGGCTGTGCCGAGGGCAGGTACGTGTCGGTGTGGATCTCGGCCATCCGTTCGGCCGTCCAGTCGGTGCCCGCGTCGAGCAACTCGGCGATCCGGTCGGCCCGGTACGGCGGGGCGAACTCCACCCCGTACGGCGTGGCCAGCCCGCGTTGGTTGGCCATCACGGCGATGCCGTCGACCTCGGCGCGGGCCATCGGGGCGTGCCAGCCCTGCCAGGCGTACCCGGGCTCCCAGGCCGGCACCACCCGTCGGCCGTTGTCCCGGTGCCGGACGGGGACCGCCCCGGCGACCCGGTGCAGCAGGCCGCCTTCGGTGTCGGCGGCGAGGACCACGTTTACCGGTTCCGCCCAGCCGTCGAGGGCCCGGTCGACGTCGGCCACGGTCCGCGCCCGCAGCAGCGCCGGCAGCACCGCGAAGCCCAGCTCGCCCCGGACCCGGGGTGGGTAACGGAGACTGATCGCCGCCGGGCGGTCGCCGGCCCCGCCGTCGAGACCGCCGCTATCCGCCCCTTCGGAGCCGGTGGACGCGCGATCGAGGCCGCCGCCGGTCGCCCCGTCGGCGGAACCAGCGGGCGGGCCATCGGCGTTGGCCGGCAGGCCGGTGGGGCCATCGGGTAGGCCGCCGATGATGATGGGGCCGCGTTCGGTTTCGAGCACTTCGATCTGGACCGGGTCGGCGTCGGCCACCTCGATCGTCTCGACGTGGGCCGTCGCGTCCGCCCAGCCGTCGGGGCCGAGGGCCTGGACGCCGGTGGGGGTGCGGCGCAGCCGTTCGGCGTACAGGTCCTGGTAGTCGGCCATCGCGTTGGTGATCGCCCAGGCGACCGGGCCGGCGTGGCCGAAGTGGGCGATGCCGGGCACCCCGGGCACGGCGAGGCCGACCACGTCGTACTCCGGGCAGGTGAGCCGGACCTGCTGGTAGACGTTGGGGTCCTCGGCGATCCGGTGCGGGTCGCCGGCGATCAGCGGGCCGCCGGTGGCGGTCCGTTCGCCGGTGATCAGCCAGCCGTTGCTGCCGGCGGTGGCCGGCCCGTCGACGGCGAAGAGGTCGATCGCGGCGTCGCCGAGGTGGCGGGCGACCTCGGTACGCCAGAGCTTGCCGGGGAAGCCGGCGAAGAGGATGTGCGCCGACAGCCAGAGCGCCAACGGCACCCACGGTTCCCACCGCCCGGGGCGGAGCCCGGTGGCGGCGAACTCGGGGGCCCGCTGGGCACCGGCGGTGAGCCCGGCGTTGACCCCGTCGACGTACGCGCCGACCCAGGCGGCGGTCTCCGGGTCGAGGTTGGCGTGGCAGCGGCGGGCGGTGTCGGCCAGCCGGGCCCGGCGGGCGAAGGTGTCCCATTCCACAGCCGTCACACCGAGGAAGGTGGCGCTGGTGCCCTGGGCCCGGTGCCGCTCCACCTCGAGCTGCCAGGCCCGGTCCAGGGCGGTGGCCCGACCCTGGGCGTACGCCAGGGTGAGGTGGTCGGCGGCGCGCAGCTGCGGGATGCCGTGCGGGTCCCGCAGGACGTGCGGGACGCCGGGCGCGTCCGGGGGCAGGTGGTCGGCGGTGACGGACAGTGTTAGCTCCCGTGCCTCGGAGTGTCGGATGGCCTTGACAAGGCCTTAGGTTAGGTTAACCTAAGTCGCTGTCGCCGGCTGCCCCTGGTCGGAACGCGTGTCGAAGTCCCGGGCTCCGGGTCGGCAACCAGGGGTGACGCCGGCCGACGTATGTCCACTGTAGATCGTGGAGGAACTTTCATGACCGTTTCCGGGCAGCCCGTCGGGGCCACCACGGCCCGCGCGCACCTGTTCAACGACGGGTCGGTGGCGCAGTACCGGCGGATCCTGGCCAGCGGCGTCGACCGGGTGGCGACCCGGGTGGCCGGCGTCGACCGGCCGTTCACCGGGATCAGCCCGGACCGGTTGGCCGGCGAGGTCGACGCGGTGGACCTGGACACCCCGCTCGGTGAGCCCACGGCGGCGCTGGACGAGCTGGAGGAGCTGTACCTGCGCGACGCCGTCTGGTTCCACCACCCCCGCTACCTGGCCCACCTGAACTGCCCGGTGGTGATCCCGGCCCTGCTCGGCGAGGCCATCCTGAGCGCGGTCAACTCCTCGGTGGACACCTGGGACCAGAGCGCCGGGGCGACCCTGATCGAGCGTCGCCTGATCGACTGGACCGCCGGCCGGATCGGCCTCGGCCCGGCCGCCGACGGAGTCTTCACCAGCGGCGGCACCCAGTCGAACCTGCAGGCCCTGCTGATCGCCCGCGAGGAGGCCATCACCAGCGCCATCGCCCGCGCCGGCACCGGCCCGGCCCGCGCCGGTGCCGCCGGCCCGGACCGGAGCCCGGCCACCCTCGGCCCGACCGTCGGCCCGGCCACGGTCGGGACGGCGCGGGCCGAGCTGCTGCCCCGGCTGCGGATCCTCGCCTCCGCCGCCGGGCACTTCAGCGTGCAGAAGTCGGCCACCCTGCTCGGCCTCGCCCCGGACGCGGTGGTCACCGTGCCCACCGACGCCACCCGCCGGATGGACCCCGCCGCCCTCGCCCGCGAGGTCGAGCGCTGCCAACGCCAGGGCCTGGTGGTGATGGCCGTGGTCGCCACCGCCGGCACCACCGACTTCGGCTCGATCGATCCGCTGCCGGCAATCGCCGACGTCTGCGCCACCACCGGGGTACGGCTGCACGTCGACGCCGCGTACGGCTGCGGGTTGCTGGTCTCGCCGACCCGCCGGCACCTGCTCGACGGCATCGAGCGGGCCGACTCGGTGACCGTGGACTACCACAAGTCCTTCTTCCAGCCGGTCTCCTCCAGCGCCCTGCTGGTCCGCGACGGAACGACCCTGCGGCACGCGACGTACCACGCCGACTACCTGAACCCGGCCCGCGCGGTGGCCGAACGCATCCCCAACCAGGTCGACAAGAGCCTGCAGACCACCCGCCGCTTCGACGCGCTCAAGCTCTGGCTCACCCTGCGGATCATGGGGGCGGACGCGCTCGGTGAACTCTTCGACGAGGTGGTGGAGCGGGCCGCCGAGGCGTGGCGGATGCTCGACGCCGACCCCCGCTTCCAGGTGGTGACCCGCTCCCAGCTCAGCACCGTGGTCTTCCGCTGGCAGCCGACCGGGGAGACCGACGAACTGGTCGACGGCCTCGACGGCCCCGACGGGGCCGGGGCGGAGCTGGTCGACGACGCCAACCGGTACGCCCGGCAGGCGCTGGCCGCCTCCGGCGCCGGGATGGTCGCCGGCACCGTCGTCGACGGTCGGCAGTACCTCAAGTTCACCCTGCTCAACCCGGAGACCACCGGCTCGGACATCGCGTACGTGCTGGACCTGGTCGCCGCCCACGCCCGCCGGTACGTCCGCGAGCACCGGCCCGCCGCGCTCACCTGCCCCGTCGGATGACCACCCGTACTCGCCTGGAGCACCCCATGTCCCGCCACGACTTCGTCGCCATCGGCCTCGGGCCGTACAACCTGGGGCTGGCCTGCCTCACCGAACCCCTCACCGACCTGGACGGGGTGTTCCTGGAGGCCCGGCCGGACTTCGACTGGCACCCGGGGATGCTGCTGGCCGGCACCCGGCTGCAGACCCCGTTCCTGGCCGACCTGGTCACCCTGGCCGACCCGACCTCGCCGTACTCCTTCCTGGCCTACCTGAAGGAACGCGGCCGGCTCTACCCGTTCTACATCCGGGAGAGCTTCTACCCGCTGCGCAACGAGTACAACGACTACTGCCGCTGGGCCGCCGGGAAGCTCTCCACTGTCTTCTTCGGCCACCGGGTGACCGACGTGCGCTACGACGCCGCCGAGGAGTGCTACACGGTGACCGCCACCGTGGTGGCCACCGGGGAGACCACCACGTTCGCCGCCCGGCACCTGGTGCTCGGCACCGGCACCCCGCCGTACCTGCCGCCGGCCGTCCGGGACCTCGGCGGGGACCTGGTGCACAGCTCGGCGTACCTGCCGAACCGGGCGGCGCTGCGGGCCCGGCGCAGCGTCACCGTGGTCGGCAGCGGCCAGAGCGCGGCGGAGATCTACCACGACCTGCTCACCGACCAGGACGAGTACGGCTACCAGCTGAACTGGGTGACCCGCTCGCCCCGGTTCTTCCCGCTGGAGTACACCAAGCTCACCCTGGAGATGACCTC
Source organism: Micromonospora yangpuensis (assembly GCF_900091615.1). Classification (NCBI taxonomy): domain Bacteria; kingdom Bacillati; phylum Actinomycetota; class Actinomycetes; order Micromonosporales; family Micromonosporaceae; genus Micromonospora; species Micromonospora yangpuensis. The sequence continues at coordinate 701,738 of NZ_FMIA01000002.1, forward strand.
ACCGGACTACGTGGACTACTTCCACGCCCTGCCCGAGCCGACCCGCTACCGGCTGGAGGCCGAGCAGAAGAACCTCTTCAAGGGGATCAACTCCGACCTGATCAACGACATCTTCGACCTGCTCTACGCCCGCAGCGTCACCGGGCCGGTGGACACCCGGCTGCTCACCAACACCGAGCTGACCCGGGCCGAGCACCACGACGGGCAGTACACGCTGCGCCTGCGGCAGACCGAACAGGACCGCGAGTTCACCCTGGACACCGAGGGGCTGGTGCTGGCCACCGGCTACCGGCACGAGGTGCCGGAGTTCCTGACCGGCATCGCCGAGCGGCTCCGCTTCGACTCGCACGGCCGCTTCGACGTGGCCCGCAACTACAGCGTCGACCACACCGGGCGGGAGGTCTTCCTGCAGAACGGCGGCACCCACACGCACAGCATCACCTCACCGGACCTGGGCATGGGGCCGTACCGCAACTCGTGGATCATCCGGGAGCTGCTCGGCCGGGAGCACTACCCGATCGAGCAGAGCATCGCCTTCCAGGAGTTCGGCGTACCCGGTCAGGCGGCGTCGTGACGGCGGAGACCTTCCGGCGGGTCGACCGCCGGCTCGGCGCGTTCGCCCTGCGCCCGCTCGACCCGGTGGCCGACGCCCCGGTGCTGCACCGCTGGGTGACCCACCCGAAGGCCGCCTTCTGGCTGATGCAGGAGGCCGACCTGGCCGCCGTGGTGGCCGAGTACCGGCGGATCGCCGCGCATCCGCACCACGAGGCGTACCTGGGGCTCTGGGACGGCCGGCCGGCGTTCCTGGCCGAGCGGTACGACCCGGCGCACGTCGAACTGGTCGGCCGCTACGACCGGCAGGAGGGTGACGTGGGGATGCACTTCCTCTGCGCGCCGGCCGAGCAACCGGTCTCCGGCTTCACCCTGGCCGTGATCACCACGGTGATGGCCTGGCTCTTCGCCGACCCGACCGTGCGGCGGGTGGTGGTCGAGCCGGACGTGCGCAACACCGCCGTGCAGGCGCTGAACGCCGCCGTCGGCTTCACCGTCGTCGGCACCGTCGCGCTGCCCGACAAGGAAGCCCTGCTCAGCACCTGCACCCGCGCCGACTTCCAGGCCCGCTACGAAGGAGAGATGCCCGCGTGAACCCCGTCGACGCCGTCGCGCACCTGACGCCGGAGCACTGGGCCACCGCCAACCGGCACCTGGTCCGCAAGGCCCTCGCCGAGTTCGCCCACGAACGCCTCATCACCCCCACCTGCAAGGAAGGGCCCCTTGTACAACAGAAAGCGATAACAGGGGGCCCTTCCTTGCAGTACGAGGTGGGGGGTGACGACGGGAGCGTGACGTACCGGTTCGCGGCCCGGCGGCTGGCGCTGGAGCACTGGCTGATCGATCCGGCGAGCATCACCCGCTGGCGGGGGGACGAGGAGCTGCCGCTGGACGCGGTGGAACTCTGCACCGAGCTGCGGGGCGCGCTCGGGCTGACCGACGAGATCCTGCCGGTCTACCTGGAGGAGATCAGCGCCACCCTGGCCAGCGCCGCGTTCCGCCTGCACCGGCCCGCACCCGACGCGGCCACGCTGTCCCGCGCGGACTTCCAGGCCGTCGAGGCCGGCATGACCGAGGGCCACCCGTGCTTCGTGGCCAACAGCGGCCGGCTCGGCTTCGGCAGCCACGACCAGCACCGGTACGCCCCGGAGGCCGCCGCCCGCGTCGAGCTGATCTGGCTGGCCGCCCAGCGCGAGCACTCCACGTTCAGCTGCGCCGCCGACCTGGACTACGACAGCCACATCCGGGCCGAGCTGGGGGAGCCGACGCTTGCCCGGTTCGCCGCGTCCATGGCGGGGCTCGGGTTGGACCTGGCCGACTACCACCTCATCCCGGTGCACCCCTGGCAGTGGTGGAACAAGCTGTCGGTGACCTTCGCCGGTGAGGTGGCCACGCGGCGGCTGGTCTGCCTCGGCGCCGGGGAGGACGAGCACCTCGCCCAGCAGTCGGTGCGTACCTTCTTCAACGCCACCTCCCCGCACCGGGACTACGTCAAGACGGCGATCTCGGTGCTGAACATGGGCTTCATGCGGGGGCTCTCGGCGGCGTACATGGCGGCCACCCCGGCGATCAACGACTGGCTGGCCGGGCTGATCGCCGGCGACGAGGTGTTCCGGGCCACCGGGCTGTCGATCCTGCGGGAGCGGGCCGCCGTCGGCTACCACCACCGGCAGTACGAGGCGGCCACCGACCGGTACTCGCCGTACCGGAAGATGCTGGCCGCGCTCTGGCGGGAGAGCCCGGTGCCGGGCCTGGAGCCGGGGCGGCGGCTGGCCACCATGGCCTCCCTGCTGCACGTCGACTCCGCCGGCGGCTCGTTGGCGGTGGCGTTGATCGAGGAGTCCGGACTGACCCCGGCGGAGTGGCTGCGCCGCTACCTGGACGCGTACCTGACCCCGCTGCTGCACGCCTTCTACGCCCACGACCTGGCGTTCATGCCGCACGGGGAGAACGTCATCCTGGTCCTTGAGGACGGCGTCGTGCAGCGGGTGATCTTCAAGGACATCGCCGAGGAGATCGTGGTCTTCGACCCGGACGCCGAACTGCCGCCGCTGGTCGGGCGGATCCAGGTACGGGTGCCGGAGTCGGAACGCCTGCTGGCGATCTTCACCGACGTCTTCGACTGTTTCCTGCGTCACCTCGACGCCGTGCTCACCGGGGCCGGGGTGCTCACCGGGGAGGAGTTCTGGCGGACCGTCGCCGAGTGCGCGCTCGCCTACCGCGACCGGGTGCCGCACCTGGCCGAGCGCTTCGACCGGTACGACCTCTTCGTCGAGGAGTTCGCGCTCTCCTGCCTCAACCGCCTCCAGTTGCGCAACAACCGGCAGATGGTGGATCTCGCCGACCCGTCGGCCGCGCTGCAGTTCGTCGGCACGCTGCGTAACCCCATCGCGGCGTACCGTCCGGCGCCGGCGCCGGCCTGACCGGGGCGCGTCGCGGGCCCGACGGTCAGCTCGTGGAGTGGTCGGCCCGGCGGGGGAAGGTGGCCCAGATGTGCTTGGTGGTCTCGGTGGCGTACCAGCCGACGTCGACGGAGAAGCTGCGGGCCAGCAGCAGTCCCCGGCCGCCCGAGCCCTCCGGCAGGGTGTCGGAGAGCTCCGGCAGCGGGGTCAGGTCGTGGTCGGCCACGTCGAGGACCAGGCAGTCGTCGGCGCGCAGCAGCCGGACGATGGTCGGCGGCAGCCCGTGCCGCAGGGCGTTGGTGGCGAGTTCCGTCGCCACCAACGCCATCTGCTCGGGCACCTCGTGCATCTGCTCGCCGTCGACCAGGGCGTTGCCGGTCAGCTCCCGGTGGATGGCCACGCGGAGGTCACGTAGTTCGGCTCCGCTGGTCAACGTCCAGCGTTGCACTTCGACCGCGTCGGGCGCGGGAGGAGACGTGCGGAGCGGCGTCATGGTCCAGACTTACCCTGGGTAGTCGGAATCCATGCCTGCTCCGCGCCGTTCCCACCGAGACGTGGGTAACTCAGCTCAGCGGCTTGCCGCCGGTGACCCCGAGCACCTCACCGGTGATGTAGCTGGACTCTCCGGCGGCGAAGAAGACGTACGCCGGCGCCAGCTCGGCCGGCTGCCCGGCCCGGCCCAGCGGGGTGTCGCCGCCGAACGACTCGACCTTCTTCTCCGGCATGGTGGCCGGGATCAACGGCGTCCAGATCGGCCCCGGTGCGACGCAGTTCACCCGGATACCCCGGTCGGCCAGGTTCTCCGCCAGCGCCTTGGTGAAGTTGACGATGCCCGCCTTGGTGGTGGCGTAGTCGAGCAGCTGGAACGAGGGCTGGTACGCCTGGATCGAGGCGGTGTTGATGATCGTCGCGCCCTCCTTCATGTGCGGCACGGCGGCCTTGCTCAGCCAGAACATCGCGTACAGGTTGGTCTTGAAGACCCGGTCGAGCTGCTCGGTGGTGATGTCCAGCAGACCGCCCTCCTGGGCCATCTGGTACGCGGCGTTGTTGACCAGGATGTCCAGCCCGCCCAGCTCGCTCACCGCCTGCTCGATGACGGCCTGGCAGTGTTCCTCGTCACGGATGTCGCCGGCCACCGCCACCGCCCTACGGCCGGCCTCCCGCACCAGCCGTACCGTCTCCCGGGCGTCCTCCTCCTCTTCGGGCAGGTACGTGAAGAGCACGTCGGCGCCCTCGCGCGCGTACGCCAGGGCGACCGCCCGGCCGATCCCCGAGTCGCCGCCGGTGATCACCGCGCGTCGATCGGTCAACTTGCCCGTGCCCTGGTACGACTCCTCGCCGTGGTCCGGCTCGTCCGGCATCCGGCTGGTCTTTCCTGGGGGCTCCTGCTGCCCGCCTGACTGCTCTTCCGGGGAACGGTACTGCTCCTGCGGATCCTGCGACTCGTACTGGTTCTGGCTCATCTCTGGTCCTCTTCCGGGGCCGGGTGCGTACCGGCTATCCCTTCCCCGTCAGGGCGCGCTCAATCCGGTCCGGTGTGGGGCAACGGGCACCGCGCGGTGGGTCTACCATCACCCAGGGCCGCGCGCGTCGTGACGCGCGCTACCCGGTAGGTCGGAGTCCCGTCCACTCCGGATCGCACCCCGTGGCGACACCCGCAACCGGTCGCCCTCGTTGAGCGTCCGACCCGGTGAAGACGATCACCGCTCAGAAAGAGAGCATGACCATCGCTACGAACGCGCCCAAGATCAGTGTCGTGGTGCCGGCCTACAACCCGGGACCGCACATCGAGAAACTGATCTCCTCGCTGCTGCGCCAGTCGTTGCCGGCGGAGGAGTTCGAGGTGATCGTCGTCGACGACGGCTCGACCGACGAGACGCCCGCCCGGCTGGACGAGCTGGCGGCCGAGCACCCGCACTTCCACGTGGTGCACATCGAGAACTCCGGTTGGCCGTCGCGCCCGCGCAACATCGGCATCGAGCGGGCCCGCGGCGAGTACGTCTTCTTCGCCGACGACGACGACTGGTTCGGCGACGAGGCCCTGGAGCGCCTGTACGCCTGCGCCACGGAGCACGACAGCGAGATCGTGGTCGGCAAGATGGTCGGTCACGGGCGGGGCGTGCCCCGGGAGCTGTTCCGGAAGAACCGGTTCGGGGTGACCCTGGCCGACGCGCCGCTTGTCGACAGCATGACCTGCCACAAGCTGTTCCGGCGGTCCTTCCTGCTGGCGCACGAGCTGCGCTTCCCGGAGGGGCGGCGACGGCTGGAGGACCACGTCTTCGTCATCCGGGCGTTCCTGCTGGCCAGCCGGGTCTGCGTGCTCTCCGACTACGCCTGCTACCACCACATCCGCCGGCAGGACGCCGGCAACGTCACCGCCGTGCGGATGGAGCCGGCGGGCTACTACACCAACCTGCGCGAGGCGCTCGACATCGTCGACAGGTACACCGAGCCCGGTGCGCTGCGCGACCGGTTGCACCGGCGGTGGCTGCGCAACGAGATGATCAGCCGGCTCTCCGGCAAGCCGATGCTGGAGGCCCCCGAGGACTGGGTGGCCGAGGTCGCCCGCGAGGTCCGCGACATCATCACCAAGAGGTTCGCGCCCGGGGTCGCCGCCGGGCTGCCGCCCCGGCAGCGCGCCGTGGCGTTCCTGGCCGAGCGGGGTCGCCTCAGCGACCTGCGGACCCTGGCCGAGTGGGAGACCGGGGTACGCGCCAGCGCCACCCTGGACCGGCGGGACCTGGCCGGTCACGTCCTGTCGGTGACCGTCTCCGGGCACCTGCTCTCCGGCGACCGGCCGGTCACCTTCGTCGAGGCCGACGGGCGGGACCTGCTCGCGTTGCCGGTGCCCGAGATCGACCCGGACCGGGTGGACTCCACCGTCGAGGTGGGGCGGGCCAAGATGGATCTGCTCGCCTGGCGCAAGGAGACCAAGGAGGAGATCTTCCTCCCGGTGGAGACCCGCACCGAACGCGTCGGTGTGCCGGACGGCCCGCCCGGGGCGTTCCAGCTCGTGCACCGCAGCACCGCGACCATCGACTTCGGCACCTTCAACAGTGGCCGGACGCAGGGCCAGTGGGTGCTGAAGGCCCGGATCCACAACTGTGGCTGGACCATGGACGTCAAGCTGCCCAAACCGGTCCGGATCCCCGCCGACGGCACCGCTCCCGTGGTGCCGGCGGCCCCGAAACCGGTAAGCCTGCGCCAACGGATCCGGAGCCGCCTACGCAGCCTGATCAGCCGCTGACGTGAAAGGAAGGGCCCCTTCTTAACGCTTTTTGTATAGCGGGGAACCCCTCTCACCGGCCGGGCGGCCAGGGCGTCACCCTGGCCGCGGTGGCGAGACGGGGCACCCGCGCCGGGGTCAGCCGGCCTGCCAGCCCGCCGGGTCGACGCCGCCGGGCACCGGTGCCGCCGGGTCGTAGGGCTGCCGGGTGAAGACGAAACTGCCGAGGTCGAGGTGGGTCACCTCGCCGGTGGCGTCGCGCTCCACCCGCAGCCGCTCGCCGGCGAAGTAGCCGCTGAGCCCCTCCCACCGGCCGTCACCGGTGGGGCGCAGCCGGGTGCCCCGTCCCTGCCGGCCGCTCAGCGGCATCAGCTCCAGGAAGCCGTCGGCCAGCGGGCGCAGCACGTACGGCGAGGGGCCCCAGTACCAGGGCCCGGCCAGCGCCAGCACCTGCGGATCGACCGAGGGCAGGGGTCGCCAGGGTGCCGGGATCCGGGGCTCCCGCTCGGCGACCGTCTCCAGCAGCTCGGCGGTGAGCGCGCCGACGGCGAAACCGGCGGTCACGTTGGCCAGGGCGACCGCGCCCAGCCCCTCGTCGACGCTCACCCAGATCGTGGCCACGAAGCCCGGCATCGAGCCGCCGTGGCCGGCCAGCAGCCGACCGTTGCGGCGCAGCAGCTGCACGCCGAGCCCGTACCCACCGTCCCAGTCGTGGGCCTCCGGCGGGCTTGCCGGGCGACGCATCTCGGCCACGGTGTCCGGGTGCAGCACCCGCTCGTCCCCGTCGAGCAGGAACGCGGCGAACCGGGCCAGGTCCGTCGCGGTGGACCAGAGCTCACCGGCGGGTGCCATCCGGCCGGTCCGCTCCGCCGGCTCGGGCAGCAGCACGTCGGCCCAGGGGTGCACCGCCCAGCCGGTGGCGTGCGGCGCGACCGGCAGCAGGGTGGTGCGGGTCATCCCGAGCGGCTCCAGCACCTCCCGCCGCAGCACCTCGCCCCACGCCTGCCCGCGCAGCTGCTCGACCAGCGCGCCGAGCAAGGCGTACCCGGGATTGGAGTAGTGGTGGCGTCGCCCGGCGGGGTGCAGCGGCCCGTCGGTGCCGAGCAGATCGGTCAGCTCGGGGCGGAGCGAGCCCGGGGTGCGTTCCCACCACGGGCCGGGCGGCTCGGCGGCCAGGCCGGCGGTGTGCGCCAGCAGGGTGGCGATGGTGGCCTGGCCGGCGGCCGTGCCGGGCAGGTGGGCGTCGAGCGGGTCGGTGAGGGCGAGCCGCCCCTCGTCGCGCAACCGCATCACCAGGGTCGCCACCATGGTCTTGGTGATCGAGCCGATCCGGTACTGGGTGTCGCCGTCCGGCTCTCGGCCGCCCCCGCCGACGCCGCCCCCGCCGACGCCGCCCCCGCCGACGCCGCCCCCGCCGACGCCGCCCCCGCCGACGCCGCCCCCAGCGGCGTCGCCCACAGCGGCGTCGCCGGCCACGCTGCCGTACCCCCGCACCCAGGCCGGGCCACCGTCGCGCACCACGGCGGCGACCACCGACGGCGCGCGGCCCTGCACCTGACCGGTGGCCAGCCGGTGCAGCAACGCACGTCGGGTCTCGGGCAGCAGCTCGGTTCGCAACGTCGACATGCCGGCAACCTACCGGCTGACCGGACGGTTCGGGCACCCGTTTCCCTCCCCGGCGTCCCCGTGGCCCGGCCGGTGGTGAACCGCCCGGGTAGCACCCCGCGCGGGTCGTGATTCCGGAAGAATGTGGTGGTCCCGGGGAGTCGGGCGGTGCGGGTGTCCCGACGGCTGGCCGCCGTCGGCGAGACCGGCGCGGGGGCCAAGGGCGAGGGGCGGCGTACCGGAGAGGGGGCGCCCTGATGACGGATCTGCCGACGGGTGGCTTCGGGCGTCGGCTGGACGAGCACGGTGCCCAGGGTGATTCGCCGGCCGGGCCCGGTGCCCCGGGGGAGCCGCCGGCCGGGCCCGGTGACGGGCTGGTCGACAGCGCCGTCTACGCCGCCGGCCGCCGGCTCGCGTCGCCGGGCAGCCTCGCCGAGACGTACCGGTGCATGCAGGAGCGGGCCGGGTCGATGGCCTGGATCGGCCTCTACCGGCCGGGGGCCGCGCAGATCGCGTCGCTGGCCCGGGAGTTCAAGCTGCACGAGCTGGCCGTCGAGGACGCCATCTTCGCCCACCAGAGACCCAAGCTCGAACGGTACGGCGAGACGCTCTTCGTGGTGCTGCGGGCGGCCCGCTACGACGACGTGCACGAGGTGGTCGAGTTCAGCGAGCTGCACCTCTTCCTGGGGCCCCGGTTCGTGATCACGGTCCGGCACGGCGAGGTGCCCGACCTGGTGGCGGTCCGACGGCGACTGGAGGCCGACGCGCAGGTGCTGGCCCGGGGCCCGGAGGCGGTGCTGTACGCGGTGCTGGACCAGGTGGTCGACGGGTACGCCCCGGTGGTGGCGGGGCTGGAGAACGACATCGACGAGATTGAGACCGAGGTGTTCGGCGGCGACCCCAACGCCAGCCGGCGCATCTACCAGCTCAGTCGGGAGGTGATCGAGTTCCAACGGGCGGCCCGACCGCTGCTCGGCATGATCGGCGTGCTCGCCGCCGGCAGCGGGGCGTACGGCGCCGACGAGGAGTTGCAGCGGCGGTTGCGGGACGTCTCGGACCACCTGACCCACGTGGTGGAGCGGGTGGACGGGTTCCGGCACCTGCTGCAGAACATCCTGACGGTGAACGCGACCCTGGTCTCGCAGCAGCAGAACGAGGAGATGCGCAGCCTGACCGCGGCCAGCTACGAGCAGAACGAGGAGATCAAGAAGGTCTCGGCATGGGCGGCGATCCTCTTCGCGCCGACCCTGATCGGCACGGTCTACGGGATGAACTTCGAGCACATGCCCGAGCTGGGCTGGCGCTTCGGGTACCTCTTCGCGGTGGTACTGATGGGACTGGTCTGCGGCACCCTGTACCGGATCTTCAGACGCCGGGGCTGGTTGTGACGCCGAGTAACAACCGCGTGAACAGACGTGAATTCGACTACGGCGAGTACGCGGCGACGGCCCGACGCCGGGTAGGATTCCGCCCGGCGCACCCGGATCCGGCCGGGCTGCGCGCACCGGGAGCGACGGGCGAGGGAGGTGGTCACCGCCATGGGTAGCGAACCTCCGAGTACCAACTCGACGACCATCGCCGCCCCCGCGGTCACCACCGGCTGAGCTGTCGCCGGCCCGAGGGGCGTGCCTTCCGCCCACCGGAGCCGAGGAGCCCCTCATGCCCGCGAAGCTGCGCGCTTTCGCCCTGACCAACGCCATCGGACGCTGGACCAACGGCTCGGCTGCGGTCCGGCCGCGTCCCCGCCCGCCGGCACCCAACGGGATCCCGGCGTCGACCAGCCGGCTGGTCGACAGCGCCGTCTACACCGGCGGCCGGCGCTACGCCTCCCCGGCCAGCCTCGCCGAGACGTACCGGTGCCTGCACGAGCAGGACGCGGCGATGGCCTGGATCGGGCTGTACCGGGCCGACGCGGGCCAGATCGCCTCGCTGGCCCGGGAGTTCAAGCTGCACGACCTGGCCGTGGAGGACGCGATCACCGCGCACCAGCGGCCCAAGCTGGAGCGGTACGGCGAGACGCTCTTCGTGGTGCTGCGGGCGGCCCGCTACGTCGACTCCCGGGAGCACGTCGAGTTCAGCGAGCTGCACCTCTTCCTCGGCCCCGGATTCGTGATCACCGTCCGGCACGGTGAGGCCCCCGACCTGGCCGCCGTGCGGCGCCGGATGGAGTCCGACCCGGCGATGCTGGCGATGGGCCCGGAGGCGGTGCTCTACGCGGTGCTGGACCAGGTGGTCGACGGGTACGCCCCGGTGGTGGCGGGGCTGGAGAACGACATCGACGAGATCGAGACCGAGGTGTTCGGCGGCGACCCGAAGGTGAGCCGGCGCATCTACGAGCTGAGCCGTGAGGTGATCGAGTTCCAGCGGGCGGCCCGTCCGCTGCTCGGGGTGCTGGAGAACCTGACCGCCGGCTTCGCCAAGTACGGCACCGACGAGGAGCTGCAGCGCCGGCTGCGGGACGTCTCGGACCACCTGACCCACGTGGTGGAGCGGGTGGACGGGTTCCGGCACCTGCTGCAGAACATCCTGACGGTGAACGCGACCCTGGTCTCGCAGCAGCAGAACGAGGAGATGCGCAGCCTCACCGCGGCCAGCTACGAGCAGAGCGAGGAGATCAAGAAGATCTCCTCCTGGGCGGCGATCCTCTTCGCGCCGACGTTGATCGGCACGGTCTACGGGATGAACTTCGACGCCATGCCGGAGCTGCACTGGCGGTTCGGGTACCTCTTCGCGGTCATGATGATGGGCCTGGTCTGCGGCACCCTCTACCTGATCTTCAAACGCCGCAACTGGCTGTAAGGAAGGGCCCCCTGTTAACGCTTTTGGTAGAGCGGGGCACCCCTCTCACCGACCCCGCTCGGCTGGGGCTCGCGTTGGGCGGATGCCCACCGCGGTTGCCCGCTCGGCGGGGCCCGCGCTGGGTGGTGGAGCCGGACCTGCGGCCAGTGGCGGCACCGTGACCCGGCGGCGCCCTGTTGCGTGCCGCCGGTGCACCCTCGCCGACGGGGCGTGTCGGGTCCTGAGCTTGATCCACCCTGCGTCGCGGATGGTGTGGTATCGATCCCGGCCGGCGGCCCCGGTATCCCGGATGGTGAGTGGATCAAGCTCGGGAACAGTCGTCGGCTGGCCTCGGGAAACGCCGTTGGCTTTCTTGTTCTGGCGGCCTATGGTGGTCCGATGTCGCTCCTGCGCCCTGGCTGCACCGCCGTCACCACCGTGACGGCGGGCCAGCGCGTGCGCGCCTCGGCGGGCAGTGTGCGGGGCCTGGTGCCTGCCGGGGTCAACGCGGGCGGATTGCCGAGCCCGGCTCGGTGTGGCCGCGGGCCGCCGGCAGGTCGTTCCTCCTATCGACGACCGCCAGGGCGAAGCTTCCGAGCTTCGGCCTTTTTCTTTTTCCGGACAACCCGAAAGGACCAACCATGAATATCGATGATCCTGCCGTCGACCAGCGCCGGCTGGCTGACCTGCGAGCGTCACTGACCGCCGGGTACGCGGCCCAGAGCGCCCGCCTCAGGGAACTGACCGAGCTCACCGCGGACACCGGCGACCCGGGCGCGGCGTACGGCCACTCGGCGTTGGTGGCCGCGACCCGGACCAGTATCGAGCAGATCAACGGCGCGTTGCGCCGGATCGCGGACGGCAGTTACGGCGTCTGCGAGAAGTGCGCGGTCCGGATCCCGGTGGCCCGGCTGGAGGCGCTCCCACATGCCCGCTTCTGCGTGCCCTGCCAGTCGAAGCAGCACGGCTGACCGGCCCGGCCGTCGCCGTGCGAGGCCCGGGTCGGGCGGTGCGGCGGCGGCCGGGTGCCGAAACACCCGCCACCCCTCGGCCCGGGTGCCGAAACCTCGCGGCGGATTGTCGGTGGTCGGCTCTAGAGTGCGGGGATGGCCGAGATCGATGTCAACCAGCTCCGGGTCGTGCTGACCGTCGACGACTTCGACGCCGCGGTGGCGTACTACCGGGACACGTTGGGCCTGCCGGAATCCGCCGCGTTCGCCGGCCCCGACGGAGCCCGGGTGGTCATCCTCGACGCCGGGCGGGCCACGCTGGAGCTGGCCAACGCCGCCCAGGCGCGGTTCATCGCCGAGGTGGAGACCGGGGGTACGCCCACCGGGGCGGTCCGGTTGGCCTTCGAGGTGACCGATGTCGGGGCGGCCACCGACGCGTTGACCGGGGTGGGGGCGCGGTTGGTGGCCGCACCGGTGCGGACCCCGTGGGGTTCGCGCAACGCCCGCCTGGACGGGCCTGCGGGCGTACCGGTGACGCTCTTCGAGGAGCTGGCGGCCGGCGACGGGCCGGCGGCATTGGTGGGGCAGCGGGTCGCGGAGCTGGGTGGGGAGGCTGGGGTGCTGGCCCGGACGGTCGACCTGGCGCAGCGGCACGGGGCGGCCGGGCAGTTGCCGTTCGTGGCCGTGGTGGCGCGGGCCGGCACGGTGGTGGGTGCCGGGGTGAACACCACGTTGACCGATCATGATCCGTCGGCGCACGGCGAGGTCACCGCGATCCGGGACGCCACCCGACGGACCGGGTCGGCGGATCTCGGCGGCGCGGTGGTGTACTCCAGCTGCGAGCCGTGTGCGATCTGCCGGACGGTGGCGGCCGCCGCCGGGGTGCGGGAGATCGTCTTCGCCGCCGGCCGGCACGACGTGCCGGCCGCCATCGACGCGACGCCGGAGGCCACCGGCGGGTTGATGGACGCGGTGACCGCGCGACTGCCCGGGATCGCCCGGCGCGGCGAGGCCGGCCTGTCGTCGGCCGAGCTGGTGGCACCCTTCGAGGCCTACCTCGCCGCCCGTGCTGCCGGGTGACAGGCCCTGGTCAGGGCACCCAGACGCTGTTGGGTCGGAAGGTGCCGAGGTCCGCGATCCCGCTGTTGGCCGCCACCTGGTACGGGCCGCCGGCGCAGTTGTCCAGGGCGAACAGGGCAGCCGAGGAGTTGCCGCCGTTAAGTACCGAACGGGCCCGGTCGCCGAAGCCGTGGCTGACCAGGCTGACGCAGGTGCCGCCCGAGGTGGTCGACGAGGCGGTGAACCGGGTGCCCTGGTAACCGGTCTGGTCGAACAGGCACACGGTCCTGCTGAACGGACAGTCACCGGCGGCACGTGCCGCGCCGGCAGCGCCGGTCGCCGGAGCAGCGATGACCACAGCGCCGGTGGCCGGAGCGGCGGCGGCCGGAGTCGCCGCCGCGACCACCGCCGTGCCGGTCAGGGCCAGCGTGGTCAGGGCGTACCGCACGCCGTTGCGCATCGACATTCCGGTCCCCTATCGAGTGACTCGCACAAACCGACCGTCGGAGATTAGCACTCGTCGATGGAGGTGGGGGATTGGTCGGGCTCGACTGCGGGGCACATCGCGACCAGGCAGGATCGGGGAATGACCGAACTCTTTCCACCCATTCCGTTGTCCGCCTGGCAGCCGACCAAGGAGACCCTGCACCGCTTCACGCAGATCGTCGGCAAGATCCGCCTGGACCAGGCGCCGTCGCGCAACCACTGGTGGCACGTGCCGTTCCACGTGACCGGACGCGGCATCACCACCCGGCCGATGGGGCGGGACAAGGTCTTCGCCGTCGACTTCGACTTCGTCGACCACCGGCTGGTGGTCAACACCCTCGCCGGGGAGTCGGTGTCGTTTCCGCTGGTCGGGCTCTCGGTGGCGGCCTTCCACGAGCGGCTCTTCGCCGCGTTGGCCTCGCTCGGCATCGACACCGAGATCTGGGCCGTGCCCTTCGACCTCGGCGACAGCACCCCGTTCGCCGAGGACACCGGGCACGACGCGTACGACCCGTTCTGGGTCACCCGGTACTGGCAGGTGCTCAGCCAGGTGGGGCTGGTGCTGGAGGAGTTCGCCGGTCGTTGTTATGGCAAGACCAGCCCGGTGCACCACTTCTGGCACACCTTCGACCTGGCCGTCACCCGGTTCTCCGACCGGAAGGTGCCGCAGCCGGCCGAGGCGGATCCGGTGACCCGGGAGGCGTACTCGCACGAGGTGATCAGTGCCGGGTTCTGGTTCGGCGACGACAACGTGCCCGAGCCGGCCTTCTACTCGTACACCGCGCCGGAGCCGGGCGGGCTGACCGAGGAGCCGCTGCGGCCGGCGCAGGCCCGCTGGGTGGCCAGCCGGGGTGCGCACCTGGCCCTGCTGACCTACGACGACGTCCGGGCCGCGGCCGATCCCCGCGCGGCGGTGCTGGACTTCCTGGAGAGCGCCTACCAGGCCGGTGCCCGCCGTGCCGGCTGGAACGTCCCCGAGTTGCGTACCCCGCGCGCCCCGGAGTGACCGGAGGGTACGCGAGCAGCACTCATATCCGACAGTAGTTGTCCGAATGCATTCAGCTATCTCTCAGTTTCCGGTGCTAGCTTCCCCGGCAGACCCGATCCACTGAGGACGTGCTCGATCTCCTTTACTGGCAAGGGTTTGGCGTGAATTCGGTTCACGTCACGTTCGTCTGATCGTCGTCGAGGGAGAAGTGCGTGGTCTTCAAGAAGATGCTGGGTGCCTTCGGAGTCGGTGCGCCCAGCGTCGACACGGTCCTGTCGAATCCGGACACCCGGCCGGGGCTGCCGCTGGACGGGCAGGTGAACCTCACCGGCGGCAGCCACGATGTCGAGATCGACCAGATCGTGGTCGGGCTGGTCACCCGGGTCGAGGTCGACGGTGCCGAGGAGGGGCACGACGCGGTGCTGGAGTTCCACCGGGTGCCGGTGGCCGGCGGCCTCACCCTGCGCGAGGGGCAGCACCTGTCCCTGCCGTTCCAGGTGCCGATGCCGTGGGAGACCCCGGTGACCGCCCTGTACGGGCAGCACCTGCACGGCATGACCATGGGTCTGCGTACCGAGGTCGCCATCCGCGGTGCCGTCGACAAGGGTGACCTGGACCCGGTCCAGGTCCACCCGCTGCCGGTGCAGGAGCGCATCCTGGAGGCGTTCGGCCGGCTCGGTTTCCAGTTCAAGGGCGCCGACCTGGAGTACGGCCGGATCTCCGGCCTGTCCCAGGCGCTGCCCTTCTACCAGGAGATCGAGTACTACACCGCCCCGCAGTACGCGGACGGGATCAACGAGGTCGAGTTGACCTTCGTGGCCAACGAGTACGGCGTGGACGTGGTGCTGGAGTTCGACAAGCGGGGTGGCCTCTTCACCGGCGGGCACGACTCGTACGGCCGGTACCAGGTGGCGCACGCCGACGCCGACCGGGTCGACTGGGCCGCCCAGGTCGACGGCTGGCTGCGGCAGGCCCTGACCCAGCGGCAGGGGCTGCTCGGCGGCCCCGCGCCCTACGGCATGCCCCCCGCCCAACCCGCCTACGGCCAACCCGCCTACGGCCAACCCGCCTACGGCCAGCCCGGCTATGCCCAGCCCGGTTACGGCCAACCCGGTTATGGCCCCGGGTACGGCCAGCCGGGACCTGCCCCCGGCTACGGCCAGCACGTGGAGCACCACGAGCAGCGCGGGCCCGGCATGGGCGCGGTGGTGGCCGGCGTGGCCGGCGGTGCGGCGCTCGGTTTCGCCGGAGGCATGATCGCCGACGAGGTCTTCGACTCCTTCGGTGATGACGAGGCCGAGGCCGAGGCCGGCGAGGCCGACGAGGACGAGGGCTAGGCCCGGCCCGGCGCTCTGACCGGTTCTCTGTGGCCTGTGGCGCGGCGGGCCGGGTTCATCCCGGCACGTTGGTCCTCAGTGGACCGGGTGCATCGCAAGATGATCTAATTGAGTAGGTTTAACCAGATCCGGTCGGTATTGCGCCGATCGGTGACTCAGAAGGAGTTGTGCATGCCCGTCACCGCCGACCTCACCAAGCTTGTCGACAAGGCGTACCAGGACAAGACCCTCGCCGAGCTGGTCGACGCCCCGGTTGCCGCCCTCGCCGGGGTCAGCGAAGGCGACGCCAAGCTGCTCAAGCAGGCCTTCAACATCACCACCGTGGGTGACCTCGGCCGCAACCCGTACTTCCGGACCGCCGAGGCGCTGGTCGCCCTCACCGGTAACTGACCCGGACACGCAGGCGGGTGCCGGGGCGGTTCGCGCTCACCGGCATCCGCCGCGCCGTCGGGGGTGTTAGCTGCTGGCGTGTCGAGCATCTATGGCGCTCTTGAGGTTGCTATGATGCCCGGCGTGAACCTCAAGGAGTGGGCGGCGTCGACCGGCATCGCGTACATCACTGCTCGGCGGCAGTACGCTGCCGGGACGCTGCCTGTTCCCACCTACCGGATCGGCCGGCTGATCATGGTCGGTGAGCCGGTCACCGGCACGTCGGCCGAGACCGGGCAGACCGTGGTGTACGCCCGGGTGTCATCGGCCGACCAGGAACCTGACCTGGATCGGCAGGTTGCCCGGGTGACGGTGTGGGCCACCGGGCAGAGACTCGGCGTTGACCGGGTGGTGACCGAGGTGGGATCCGCGTTGGACGGGCACCGCGAGAAGTTCCTCGCGCTGCTGCGCGATCCGGCGGTGTCAACGATCGTGGTCGAGCATCGGGGCCGGTTCGCCCGGTTCGGGGCCGAGTACGTCGAAGCCGCCTTGTCCGCGCAGGGCCGGCGTCTGCTGGTGGTCGACCCGGCTGAGGTCGACGACGACCTGGTTCGGGACGTGACCGAGATCCTGACCTCGCTGTGCGCCCGCCTGTACGGCAGTCGCGTTGCCGCGACCCGTGCCCGCCGGGCGGTCGAAGCCGTCACTGAGAGTGACCCGGTGTGAAAACGTTCCAGGCGTACCGGTTCGCCCTCGACCTCACCTCGCGCCAGGAACTCGACGTCCTCGCGCACGCGGGGGCGGCCCGGGTCGCACACAACTGGGCGCTCGCGCGGGTCAAGGCCGTCATGGACCAGCGCAGCGCCGAACGCTCATACGGCGTGCCAGACGAGTTGCTGACGCCTTCACTGCACTGGTCGCTGGCCGGTCTTCGGAAGGCGTGGAACGCCGCGAAACCCGCAGTCGCGCCGTGGTGGGGTGAGGTGTCGAAGGAGGCGTTCAACACGGGCCTCGACGCGCTCGCTCGCGGGTTGAAGAACTGGGCCGACTCCCGTCAGGGCGTGCGGGCCGGACGCCCGGCCGGTTTCCCCCGGTTCAAGTCCCGCCGCCGTACGGCACCATCCGTGCGGTTCACCACCGGGGCGATCCGGGTCGAGCCCGACCGGATGCACGTGGTGCTGCCCCGACTGGGCCGGTTGAAGTTGCACGAGTCCGCACGCAGACTGGCCCGCCGGTTGGACAACGGGACCGCCCGGATCATGTCCGCGACCGTGCGCCGTGACGGCGGCCGGTGGCACGTCTCCTTCACGGTGGAGGTCGAGCGCGCCGAGCGCGTCCCCGCCCGGCCGCAGTCGGTCGTCGGTGTGGACGTCGGGATCACGCACCTCGCGGTCCTGTCCACCGGTGAGATGGTCGGCAACCCGCGTCACCTCCTGGACGCGCAGCAGCGCGTGCGCTCGTGGGGCCGGGCACTGCCGCGCAAGACCGGCCCGGATCGGCGCACCGGACGACGAGCCTCGAAGCGGTGGGAACGAGCGGCGGCCCGGCTCGGCCGCGCTCACGCCCGGGTGGCGAACGTGCGCCGCGACGGCCTGCATAAGCTCACCACCCGACTCGCCCGCGAGCACGCCACGATCGTGGTGGAAGACCTCAACGTCGCCGGCATGCTGCGTAACCGCAGGCTGGCCCGGAACATCGCCGACGCCGCATTCGCGGAGATCCGCTGGTATCTGACGTACAAGACCCTGTGGAACGGTGGCCGGCTCGTGGTGGCCGACCGCTGGTACCCGTCATCGAAGACCTGCTCGGGTTGCGGCGCGGTGAAAGCCAAGCTCGCCCTGTCCGAGCGCGAGTACGAATGTGAGGCGTGCGGTCTGGTCCTCGACCGGGACCACAACGCCGCGCTCAATCTGGCCGCTCTGGCGGCTGATCTCGACACCGCCGGGAGTGGCCCGGTGGCAGCACGTGGAGCCGACCAGAAGACCCGCATACGCGGGCAGGTGGCGAAGAAGCGTGAACCCGGCACGGCATCCGTCGGTCAGACCGGGACCGTCCTACCGCAAGGCAGGACTACCAACCGTGTGCTCACCAAAACGCACTGAGAGGTAACGGTACGACGGGACACCCACGGTTCTGTGACGGTTGCGTGACGTTTACCCCGACGACCGGTCCATGGGTTTCGCCGGAGTCGACGCACGGGAACCAGTACGTCCGACGACAACTGTTGAAGGGACGGCTCTGGTGGAAGTTTCCGGCATCTTGACCGCCATCATCTTCGGTCTGATCATCGGCGCGCTGGGCCGGCTGGTCGTACCGGGCAAGCAGAACATCCCGATCTGGCTCACCATTCTCATCGGTGTGCTCGCGGCACTCCTCGGCACGATCGTCGCCGGCGCCTTCGGGGTGGCCGAAACCCCGGGCATCGACTGGATCGAGTTGGCCCTCCAGATCGGCTTCGCCGCGATCGGCGTCGCCGTCGTCGCCGGGACGTACGGACGCCGTCGCCACTGACCTACCGCTGACCTCCGACGGCCCGCCCTGCTCAGCAGGGCGGGCCGTCGTCGCGTTCGGGGCGTCGTCAGCTGCCGGGCCGGCCCGCCGGGGGCGAGCCGGCGTCGAGGCGGCCGGCAGGCGGGGTGGAGCCGGCGTGGTCACCGCCGGGCGGTTGCCGGGGGGCAGATCCGGTCCAGCCAGTCCAACTGACGTCGGGTGTGCAGCGCCTCGCCGCCCTCGTGGCCGTTGAACGGGTAGGTGTGCAGCTCCCGGACCGGCGGGGCCGGCAGCCCGGACGCGGCACCGTACTGGTTGTAGGCGGCGAAGCCGGTGCTCGGCGGGCACACGTTGTCCCGTAGGCCGATCCCGAAGTGGGCCGGCGCGGTCGCCCGGCGGGCGAAGGTCACGCCGTCCACGTACGACAGCGTGTGCCGGACCGCGGCCTCGGCCTCCCGGTGTACGGCGAGGTAGCGGGCGATCTCGCCGTACGGCACGGCGTCGGTCAGCTCGATGGCCCGCTGCACGTGGCAGAGGAACGGGGCGGTGGTCAGCACCGCCGCGAGGTCACCGACCAGGCCGGCCACCGCCAGCGCCAGCCCGCCGCCCTGGCTGTTGCCGGCCGCGACGACCCGGGTGGCGTCCACCCCGGGCAGGGCTCGTACGGCGTCGACGGCCCGGACCGCGTCGGTGATCAGACGGCGGTAGTGGTAGTCGTACGGGTCGAGGATTCCCCAGGTCGCCGGGGACGGGCCGCCGGCGGCGCCGTGCGGGTCCGGGGTGTCGCCGACGCCGTACAGCCCGGACTGACCCCGGCTGTCCATCAGCAGGTGGGCGTAGCCGGCGACCGGCCAGGTCAGCCGCTCGTGGGGCAGGCCACGCCCGCGTCCGTAGCCGACGTACTCGATCACGGCGGGCAGCGGCGTCGCCGCCCCGGCCGGGCGGGTGTACCAGGCCCGGACCGGATCACCGCCGAAGCCGGCGAACGTGACGTCGAAGGAGTCGACCAGGCGCAGGCCGGTGTGGTGCGGCCGGACGTCGAGCAGGACCGGTCGGGCGGCGGCCTCGGCCAGGGTGGCGCGCCAGAACCCGTCGAAGTCGACAGGTTCGGCGACGGTCGGCGCGTACCGCCGGAGCTGGTCGAGGGGGAGGTCGAACGGCACGGCACACCTCGCAGGCTCGGTGCGGGTCAGCGCGGGTCAGCGCGGGTCAGGGCAGCGCGGGTCAGCGCGGGTCGGTGCCCGTCGGGTCGGCGGGTGGCGCGGTGCTCTCCCGGACGATCAGCTCGGTCACCAGGTCGATCCGGCTGGTCGACAACTCGGCGCCCCGGGCCAGGTCGAGCAGCATCTGGGTGGCGGTGCCGGCCATGTCCCGCAGCGGCTGGTTGATCGTGGTCAGGGCGGGGCCGATCCAGGCGGCGAAGGGCAGGTTGTCGTACCCGATGACGGAGAGGTCCTCGGGGACCCGCAGGCCGAGCTGGCGGGCGGCCCGGAGCACCCCCATGGCCTGCATGTCCGACCCGGCGAAGATCGCGGTCGGCCGGTCGGGTCGGCCGAGCAGTTCCATGCCGTACGCGTAACCGGAGTCGATGTAGAAGCTGCCGTAGCGCACCAGCTCGGGATCGACCGGCACCCCGGCCTCGTCGTGGGCGAACCGGAAGCCGGCCGCGCGGGCCCGGCTGCACAGTACGTCCTGTGGGCCGGAGATGATCGCGATCCGCCGGTGCCCCAGCTCCAGCAGGTGGCGGGTGGCGAGCAGGCCGCCGTTCCAGTTGTTGGAGCCGACGGTCGGCACGGAGGCCGAGGTCGCGCTGTCGGTGTCGACGACGACGAACGGGATCAACTGGCGCTGGAGCTGCTGCTGCTGGAGCTCGGTCAGGTGGCAGAGCACGAAGAGCACCCCGAGGGGCCGGCGGGCGAGCGCCGCGTCCAGCCACTGGGCCGACGGGCTGTGCTCCCCGCCGAGCTGGGAGACGGCCACCCCGAGCCCGGCGGCGGAGGTCACCGCCTCGACCCCGCGCATGATCTCCATGGCCCACTCGGAGTCGAACTCGTGGAACACCAGGTCGATCTGTCCGGCGCTGGTCGGCTGCCGTCTGTTGCGGCGGCGGTACCGGTGGCGTTCCAGGCTGGCCTCGACCCGCGCCCGGGTCGAGGCGGAGACGTCGGAGCGGCCGTTGAGGACCTTCGAGACGGTGGCCACCGAGACCCCGACCTCACCGGCGATGGTCGCGATGGTGGCGGTGGCCGGTGGGCCGGACGACTGGGGGCGGGATGCTGTCATCGGAGCCTCATCCGCATCGAAAGTTTCGGAGACCTTAACACGCCCCTCGGCGACGCGGTGTCGGGTGTGGACGGTACGGGAGTGCGGGCCGATGACCCACCAAGACATCGATGCCCTTGACACGGTTTGACGCGGACCATAGGTTGCCGAAAACGGTAACGCCGCGATTACCGAAATTATCGGGCGCCGGTATCGGCTCCACGGGTCCTGCCCCGGCAGGCCGCACCACCCGGTCAGACCTAAGGGGTTTGCGTATGACAAGTCAGGTGTCCGTCGACAGTGGTCCATCGTCGGGTGCCATCGCCGACTGGCGCGATCCGCAGCTGTTGCCGGCCGAGCGGGCCGAGGCCCTCCTCGCGCTGATGTCGCTGGAGGAGAAGATCGCCCAACTGGTCGGGGTCTGGGTCGGCGCCGAGGCCTCCGGGGAGGGCGTCGCCCCGCACCAGTCCGACATGATCGACGGTACGCCGTCGTGGCCCGTCCTCATCCAGCACGGGTTGGGGCAGCTGACCCGCCCGTTCGGCACCGCACCCGTCGATCCGGTGCTCGGCGCGCGGTCGCTGGCCGCCTCCCAGGCGCAGATCGTGGCGGCGAGCCGGTTCGGCATCCCGGCACAGGTGCACGAGGAGTGCCTGACCGGCTTCGCCGCCTGGCGGGCCACCGTCTACCCGACCCCGCTGAGCTGGGGCGCCTGCTTCGACCCCGAGCTGGTCGAGGAGATGGCCGGGCGGATCGGGCGGTCGATGCGGGCCGCCGGGGTGCACCAGGGGCTGGCCCCGGTGCTCGACGTCACCCGGGACTACCGCTGGGGGCGTACCGAGGAGACCATCGGCGAGGACCCGTACCTGGTCGGCACGACCGGCGCGGCGTACGTGCGGGGCCTGGAACGGGCCGGCATCGTCGCCACCCTGAAGCACTTCGCCGGATACTCCGCCTCCCGGGGTGGCCGCAACCTGGCCCCGGTGGCGATGGGCCGGCGGGAGCTGGCCGACGTGATCCTGCCGCCGTTCGAGATGGCCCTGCGACTCGGCGGGGCCCGCTCGGTGATGAACTCGTACGCCGAGATCGACGGCGTGCCGGTCGCCGCCGACGAGGAGCTGCTCACCGGGCTGCTGCGGGTGCGGTGGGGATTCGCCGGCACGGTGGTGGCGGACTACTTCTCGGTGCGGTTCCTGCAGACCCTGCACGGGGTGGCCGGTCGCGGCGAGGACGCCGCGCGACTGGCCCTGCGGGCCGGGATCGACGTGGAGCTGCCCACCGTGGACACCTTCGGTCCGGAGCTGGTGGCGGCGGTGCGCGCCGGTGCGGTCGACGAGGCGTTGATCGACCGGGCGGTGCGCCGGGTGTTGCGCCAGAAGGCCGAGCTGGGCCTGCTCGACGAGGGGTGGCAGGCGCTGCCGCCGGAGGTCGACCAGCTCCGCCTCGACGACGAGGCCAGCCGGGAGGTCGCCGTACGACTGGCCCGGCAGGCCGTCGTGCTGCTGCGCAACGACGGGGTGCTGCCGCTGGCCGCCGGCCGGCGGATCGCGCTGGTGGGTCCGGTCGCCGACGACCCGACCGCGCTGCTCGGCTGCTACTCCTTCCCCAACCACGTGGGGGTGCAGCACCCCGGGCACGGGATCGGGCTGGACCTGCCCTCGCTCCGCGCCGAGCTGGCCGACCTGGTGCCCGGTCTGACCTACGTGCCCGGCTGCGCGGTCACCGGCGAGGACACCTCGGGCATCGCGGCGGCGGTCGCCGCGGCCACCGAGGCCGACGTCTGCGTGCTGGCCGTCGGCGACCGGGCCGGGATGTTCGGCCGGGGCACCTCCGGTGAGGGCTGCGACGCCGCCGACCTGCGCCTGCCCGGGGTCCAGGCGGAGCTGGTCCGGGCGGTGCTGGCCACCGGTACCCCGGTCGTGCTGGTGCTGATGACCGGGCGGCCCTACGCGCTCGGCGCGGAGTTCGACGCGGCGGCCGCCGTGGTGCAGGCCTTCTTCCTGGGCCAGCGGGGCGGGCAGGCGCTCGCCGAGGTGCTCACCGGCCTGGTCGACCCGTCCGGGCGGCTGCCGGTCAGCATTCCCCGCGACGCCGGTGGCCTGCCGGGCACCTACCTGACCCCGCCGCTGGGTAGGCGTACCGAGGTGTCGTCGGTGGACCCGACCCCGGCGTACCCGTTCGGTCACGGGCTCGGCTACACCACGTTCGAGTGGTCCGACGCGGCCCTGCTCGGGCCGGCCGACCAGCCGCGCACCGACCCGGAGCCGGCCGAGTGGGCGGTCGACGGCGAGGTGTCGGCACGGATCACCGTGCGCAACACCGGCTCCCGGGGCGGTACCGAGGTGGTCCAGCTCTACCTGCACGATCCGGTGGCGCAGACCACCCGGCCGGTGGTCCGACTGATCGGGTACGCCCGGGTGCCGCTGGCCGCCGGCGCGGCGGCCGAGGTGACCTTCCGGGTGCCTGCCGAGCTGACGTCGTTCACCGGGCTGCGCGGGCGGCGCATCGTCGAGCCCGGCGAGGTCGAGCTGCGTTTCGGCCGGTCCAGCGGCGACCCGGTGGCCCGCCTGGCGCTGCGCCTGACCGGTGCCGAGCGCGAGGTCGATCACCACCGCGAACTGCTCAGCGAGGTACGGGTGGCACCCGTCGGGCAGCACGGTCAGGCCGAGCGGTGACCTCCGGGACACTGCGGCCACCCCCGCAGCCGCCCGCCCCGCTCCCGTCGGGGCCGGTCGTCGGCCGTCCGGCGACGCGTCGTCGGAGCTGGCGGCAGGCGTTGCGCCGGGACTGGCAGCTCTACTCGCTGGCCGTCCTGCCGCTGCTGTTCTTCCTGGTCTTCCGGTACCTGCCGATGGTCGGCAACGTGATCGCGTTCCGCCGGTTCCGGCCCGGCGGCAGCATCTTCGGCGACTACTGGGTGGGCCTGCGGTACTTCCGGATGTTCCTGACCGACCCGACGTTCTGGGAGGTGTTCACCAACACCCTGGTCCTGGGGACGCTCACCCTGCTGTTCTGCTTTCCGCTGCCGATCGTGCTGGCGTTGCTGCTCAACGAGGTACGCGCCCGCCGGCTCAAGCGGTTCGTCCAGTCTGTGTCGTACCTGCCGCACTTCCTGTCCATCGTGATCGTGGCGGCCATGGTGATGCAGCTGACCTCGATGGACGGCACGGTCAACCAGCTCGTCCAGGCCACCGGGGCGGATCCGGTGCCGTTCCTGCAACGGCCGGAGTGGTTCCGTACCGTCTACGTCTCCTCCGAGGTCTGGCAGACCGTCGGCTGGGGCACGATCCTCTACCTCGCCGCGTTGACCACCATCGACGACAACCTGTACGAGGCGGCCCGGATCGACGGGGCGAACCGGTGGCGGCAGACCTGGCACGTGACCCTGCCGGGCATCCGGCCGACCATGGTGACCCTGCTGATTCTCAACATCGGCACCTTCATGGCGGTCGGGTTCGAGAAGATCCTGCTGCTCTACAACCCGCTCACCTACCCGACGGCCGACGTGATCTCCACGTACCTGTTCCGGATGGGCTTCGAGTCCAGCAACTTCAGCTACGCCGCCGCGATCGGGCTCTTCGAGGCGGTGATCGGGTTGGTCCTGGTCCTCTCGGCGAACCTCATCTCCCGGCGCACGGTGGGGACGAGCCTGTGGTGACCGTGACCGTGACGCGGGGGCGCCGGGTCTTCCAGCTGGTCAACGGGATCGTGCTGACCGGCGTGGTGATCGTGACGCTGTACCCGTTCGTCAACATCGTGGCCCGGTCGATGAGCGAGGAGGCGTACCTCATCGCCGGGCAGGTGAACCTGGTGCCGCGCGGGTTCGACCTGACCGCGTACCGGCTGGTGATGGCGGACGCGATGTTCTGGACGAACTACCGCAACACGGTGGTCTACACCGTGCTGGCCACCGCCATCGCGCTGGTGCTGACCACCTGCTACGCGTACGTGCTGTCGAAGCCGCAGCTGCGGGGCCGGCGGCTGCTGGTCGGCGTGGCCCTGTTCACCATGTTCTTCTCCGGCGGGCTGATCCCCAACTACGTCCTGATCACCAGCCTGGGGATGAAGAACACCGTCTGGGCGGTGGTGCTGCCCAACGCGATAAGCGTGTTCAACCTGCTGGTGATGAAGGCCTTCTTCGAGAGCCTGCCGACCGAGCTGGAGGAGGCCGCCGCGGTCGACGGGCTGAACACGTACGGCATCCTGCTGCGCATCGTGCTGCCGCTGTCCAAGGCGATCATCGCCACGATGGTGCTGTTCTACGCGGTGTCGTACTGGAACTCGTGGTTCACCGCCTTCCTCTACCTGGACCGTCAGGAGCTGTTGCCGGTCACCGTCTACCTGCGCAACCTGATCGCCGGGGCGACCGGGGCCAACTCGGCCGGCGCGGTCGCCGACGCCGACGCGGTCCAGGCCGCGGCCACCGTCCAGGCCGTCACGGTCGTGCTCACCACGCTGCCGATCCTGGCCGTGTACCCGTTCGTCCAGCGGTACTTCGTCTCCGGCGTGATGCTCGGCGCGGTCAAGGGATGAGCCGACCGGACCGCCGCACCCCCACCCACCCCACCTGAGAAGTGAAAGGACGAGCCATGCTCCACAGATCGTGGCGGGCAGTGGCGGTAGCCACCGCCGGTGTGCTCGCGCTCAGCCTGGTCGCCTGCTCCGAGGAGACCGCCGAGCAGACGGACCTGTCCGGCAACCGGGTCGGCGCGATGGCCGAGTACGGCACCGGAGACCAGTTCAAGGCGACCGAGGCGGTGAACTTCTCGATCCTCTACAACAACCACACGTTCTATCCGCTGAAGAACGACTGGCTGTTCTGGTCGGAGCTGACCAAGCGCACGAATGTGACGTTGGCGCCGGTGGCTGTGCCGCTGAGTGACTACGAGCAGAAGCGCAGCCTGCTGATCGGCGCGGGGGACGCTCCCCTGATCATTCCGAAGACGTACCACCCGGCGGAGAACGCCTTCGTCTCCTCCGGGGCGATCCTGCCGGTCAGCGACTACCTCGACCTGATGCCGCACTTCAAGGAAAAGATCGAGAAGTGGCAGCTCCAGCCGGAGCTGGACACGCTCAAGCAGTCCGACGGCAAGTACTACCTCCTTCCCGGCCTGCACGAGAAGCCCTGGCACGAGTACTCGCTGCTGATGCGCAGCGACATCCTCGACGAGCTGAACCTCGCCGTCCCGAAGACCTGGGACGAGGTGTACACCGTGCTCAAGGCGATGAAGGCGAAGTACCCGGACTCCTACCCGTTGTCGGACCGGTTCGGCAAGCCCACCCCGGGTGGTGCGCTGATGTCCTACCTCGGCGCGTCGTTCGGGACCCAGGCCGGCTGGACCTACCAGCACGCCACCTGGGTGCCGGCGGAGAAGAAGTTCGTCTACACCGGGGCCAGCGAGCAGTACAAGCAGATGCTGCAGTACCTCCAGAAGCTGGTGAGCGAGGGGCTGCTCGACCCGGAGAGCTTCACCCAGACCGACGACCAGGCCCGGCAGAAGCTCGCCAACGGCAGGTCCTTCGCGATCAGCGGCAACGCCCAGACCCTGGTCAACGAGAACCGGCCGGACCTGGCCAAGACCCAGCCGGACGCCAAGCTGGTCAAGATCCCGCTGCCGGTCGGCCCGGCCGGTGAGGTCAACCCGGCCAGCCGGCTGGAGAACGGCGTGATGATCAACAGCAAGGCCCGGGAGAGCAGGAACTTCGTGGCCATGATGCAGTTCATCGACTGGCTCTACTACTCCGACGCCGGCCAGGAGTTCGCCAAGTGGGGGGTGGAGGGCACCACCTACAGCAGGGACGCCGCCGGCAAGCGCACCCTCGCCGCCGACGTGGACATGATCGGGCTCAACCCCAAGGGCAGCAAGCACCTGCAGAAGGACTTCGGCTTCGGCAACGGGGTCTTCGCCTACGGCGGCAGCACCGAGCTGTTGCAGTCCTTCTTCAGCCCGGAGGAGATGGAGTTCCAGAACGTGATGAACGCCCGGCCGGCGAAGCCGGTGCCCCCGCCGTACCCGTTCACCGACGAGGAACGGGAACAGGTGTCGCTCTGGGAGAGCCCGCTGAAGGACTTCGTCACCCAGAATTCGCTGCGGTTCATCCTCGGCCAGCGACCCCTCACCGAGTGGGACGCCTACCTGACCGAGCTGAAGGGCAAGAACATGGACGCCTACCTGGAGTTGGTGGAGAAGGCGTACCAGCGTTTCCAGCAGGAGAACGGCTGACCCGCCACTCCGGTCGGGTCCGCGCGACGGCGGGCCCGACCGGGGAGCGGCCGTGACCGCCGAGGCCGGGCAGCGGTTCGGCACCGGTCCGCTGGCGCGGGCCGCCGCGCTGGTACACACCCTGCTCGTGGTGGAGGTGCTGCTGCTGGTCGGCACCCTGCCCGGCCTGCTGCCGCTGGTCCTGCTCGGCCACGACGCCAGCAACCTGCCGTTGCTCGCGGCCTGCCTGGTGCCGGCCGGCCCGGCGTTGGCCGCCGCCCTGTTCACCCTGCGGCACCAGCGGCTCGACCTGACCGAGCTGCGCCCGGCCGCGCTGTTCCGGCGCGGGTACCGGGTCAACCTGCTGCCGGTGCTGCGGATCTGGGTGCCGATGCTGGTCTGGCTGGCCGTGATCGGGGTGAACCTGGCCAACCTGCGCGCCGCCGGAGTCCCGTCCTGGTGGGCGGTGCTGCTGGTGATCGTCGCGTTGGCGGTGACCCTGGTCGGGGCGAACGCCCTGCTGGTGACCGCGCTGTTCCGCTTCCGGACCCGCGACGTGCTCCGGCTGGCCGGTTACTTCCTGACCCGTACCCCGAGTGTCCCGGTCGGCACCCTCGTCCTGCTGGCCGCGGCGGCCGGGATCACCGCGGTCTTCTCCGAGGCGGTGCTGGTGCTCCTCGGTGCCCCCTTCGTCCTGGCGTTCCTCCGGATCGGCGAACCGATGATCGACAAGATTCAGAAGGAGTTCACCACGTGAGTGTGCACGCGGCCTGGCTGCCGGCGGAGTCGTTCGTCGCGCTCGGCTCCCGACGGGTCCTGGTGCACGGCGACGGCGTCGACACCGTGCTGGACGAGGTGACCCGGGCCTGTGCCCGGCACGGCGGGCAGGTGCGCCGCTCGCCGTGCGGGGACGCCGACGTCGACCTGGTGCTCGCCCTGCGCCAGGCGGTCCCGCTGCCGGTCCCGGCCGCCCAGGCGGCCCGCCAGGCCGCCGGGGAACCCCCGGGTGACGAGGGGTTCGTGCTGACCCGCTCTGGGGACGTGACGGTGCTGCTCGCCGACACCCCGACCGGCCTGCTGTACGGGCTGTTCCACCTGGTCCGGCTCGGCGCGGCGGCCTTCACAGTGGACCAACCGACCCGGCGGCACCGCCCGGCGCTGCGCCGACGGATGCTCGACCACTGGGACAACGTCTCGGTGCACCCGGTGATGGGTCAGGTGGAGCGGGGCTACGCGGGCGGCTCGATCTTCTGGCGCGACGGGGCGGCCCGGCACGACCTGGCCCGGATCCGGGAGTACGGCCGGCTGCTGGCCGCCGTCGGGATCAACGCGATCTCGGTCAACAACGTCAACGTCGGCCCGGTGGAGGCCCGGCTGTTGACCGACCGGCTCGACGACGTGGCCGAGATCGCCGACGTGCTGCGCCCGTACGGCATCCGGGTGCACCTGTCGGTGACCTTCGCCGCCCCGGTGGTCCTCGGTGGCCTGCCCACCGCCGACCCGCGGGACGAGCAGGTACGCGCCTGGTGGGCCACCACCACCCGCCAGGTCTACGAGCGGATCGGCGACTTCGGCGGGTACGTGGTGAAGGCCGACTCGGAGGGGCAGCCGGGCCCGTTCAGCTACGGTCGCAGCCACGCCGACGGGGCGAACCTGCTGGCCGAGGCGCTCGCCCCGCACGGCGGGGTGGTGCACTGGCGGGCCTTCGTCTACAACCACCACCAGGACTGGCGGGACCGCTCCACCGACCGGGCCCGCGCCGCGTACGACCACTTCGTCCCGCTGGACGGCGACTTCCGTACCAACGTGGTGCTGCAGGTCAAGTACGGCCCGGTCGACTTCCAGCCCCGCGAGCCGGTCTCCCCGGTGCTCGCCGCCATGCCGGCCACCCGGCTGGCGATGGAGCTGCAGGTGACCCAGGAGTACACCGGTCAGCAGCGGCACGTCTGCTACCTCGGGCCGTGGTGGAGCGAGCTGCTCGGCTTCCGGCCGTGGCAGACGCCGGAGCGGACGGTCGCCGACGTGGTCACCGAGCTGGTGGCGGTCTCCAACGTCGGCGACGACCCGTTCTGGTGCGGACACCCGCTGGCCCAGGCCAACCTGTACGCCTTCGGCCGGCTCGCCTGGGATCCCCGGCTCGACCCGACCGCCGTGCTCGACGAATGGATCGACCTGACCTCCCCGCCGGGGAGCACGGGGGACACCGGGCGGGTCCGGGCGACCCTGCACGCGATCATGGACGACTCGTGGCGGACGTACGAGCGGTACACCGCCCCGCTCGGCGTCGGCTTCATGGTCGACCCGTTGCGCCACCACTACGGACCCAACGTCGACGGGTACGAGTACAGCCGCTGGGGCACCTACCACTTCGCCGACCGGGACGGGGTGGGCGTGGACCGGACCCGAGCCACCGGCACCGGCTACGCCGGCCAGTACCCGCCCGGCTGGGCCCAGGTGTACGAGTCGCTCGCCGACTGCCCCGACGAGCTGCTGCTCTTCTTCCACCACGTGCCGTACGACCACGTCCTGCACAGCGGCAGCACGGTGATCCAGCACATCTACGACACCCACTTCACCGGGGTGGCGCAGGTGGAGACGATGCGGGAGCGCTGGCGGCAACTGGCCGGGCTGCTCGACCAAGCGCTGTTCGAGCGGGTCGCCGAGCGCCTGGACGAGCAGGTCCGCAGCGCGACCGAGTGGCGCGACCAGATCAACACGTACTTCTTCCGCAAGTCCGGGGTGCCGGACGCGCACGGCCGCCCGATCCACTGACCGTCCCACATTTCGGGAAGCGGGATCTGGTGGTCGAACCGCCGACGGGCGGCCACGTAATGGCGACTGGCCGCAACCGAGGCAAGGAGACGCAGATGCCGGAGAAGAAGAAGTCCGAGCCCCCGAAGGAGGTGCGGGACCTCATCGCGCACCTCGACCGGGACGCCAAGGCCGCGTTTGAGAGTCTGCCGAAACACGTCCAGAAGCGGGTTGCGAACAAGGAGGACACGTCTGTCGTCGTGCGTGGACTGAATCGCTACCAGGCGGACGGCAGCGGGTCGAAGAAGTCCCGCTCGACCTCGCTGCGGAAACAGCTCCTCGCACATCAGACGATGCCCGGGTCCGCGGAGAGCTACCAGCAGCGACGGGCGGAGCTGAACGGGTTCGTCCGCGCCTACTGCGCGAATCGGGCGAAGCAGGACGCCGCGTCGGCCGGCACCGAACTCGTCTCGGCGGTGGCGGCGTTGTCGCTGGCCGGCGGGTCCTCCCCGGACGGCTCCAGCGCCGGGCCGGCGTACGCCAGCGGAAGCGGTCGCCACAAGGCGCCGAGCCGCTGATCCCGGCCCGGCCCCGGGCGCCCGGTTTCGGGTGACCGGCTCGCTGGCCGTACCGTTTCCCGGATGGGAGAGGACCGGGTCACGGTACGGCCGGCGACCGCGCACGACGTCGACGCCCTGGTGGCGCTCCGGGTGGCCAACGCCGACGTGCATCTGGCGCTGGACCCGCTGCTGTACCGGATGCCACCGGAGGCGGCGCTGCGGCGGCACTTCACGACGGTGCTGGCCGACGCCCCGGGGCGTAACGCCGTGTTCGTGGCCGAGCGGGACGGCCGGATCGTCGGCATGGTCGAGGTGCTGCGTGATCCGGACCCGCCGGCGCACCGGCTGCTGCGTCCCGAGCCCTCGGCGCAGATCCACACCGTGGTCTCGCCCGGGGTCCGGGCGCGGGGCGTCGGGTCGGTGCTGGTGGCGGCGGCCGAGCGGTGGGCGGCCGCGGCCGGGATGGTCCGGCTCTCCGCCGGCATCCACCACGCCAACGACCGTGCGGTGGGCTTCTACCAGCGGCACGGCTTCGTCGACGCGGAGATCTCCCTGGTCCGCCGCCTGGATGGCTGAAATCTGACCCTCGTCACTTCGAACCGTGGTGGGTTCTTGTCCGTTGATGCCTGTCGAAGCACCTTCAGCGGACGGAGTGCGCGATGGCTGACGAGTGGTACAACAACCACGACTACGGGGATCTGCGGGAACCTGACAACTACACCGCGTTCATGAACGCCCGGGCGGCATGGCAGGCCGAGCTGAGGGAACACACCGCATACAGCCCAGCGGGGGTGCGGGCGAATATGGAGCTGACTCAGGGGAAGAATGCCGCCGACATGGCGAGGGCATATCACCAGTCGAAGGCCCAGGGCCCGTTGCCCGGTGCCGAAGCACTGGGAAAGGGCGCTCCTGCCGAGGCCGGAAGGTCACCGGCCGCCCCGGCCCCGCGGATCGATGTGCTGGCCGCGATGAGTCTGTCCGAACTTGACCGGGTCGTCCTGCCGCCGCCGCAGGACCCCGGCCGTCTTCGGGTGCCCGGGTCGGCCACCGCACCGGCCCGGGACGGGCAGAACCAGGCGGCCGCCGGCGCCGGGCGGGCCAGGTAGCACGGGTGCGGTTCAGCGGGTGAGGGTGCCGGCGCGGGCCGGTGGCGGGGTGCCCGGGGTCACCAGACCACTCTGGTACGCCGCCACCACCGCGTGCGTCCGGTCGCGCAGGCCCAGCTTCATCAGGACCCGGCTGACGTGGGTCTTCACGGTCGCCTCGCCCAGCACCAGATGCTCGGCGATCTCCTGGTTGGACAGCCCGTACGCCATCAGCACCAGCACCTCGCGTTCCCGGGGGGTGAGCTGACGCATCCGGGTGGGGGTGGGCAGACCGGGGTCGGGGCGGGTGGCGAGGTCGTCGAGGAGCCGTCGGGTGACCGCCGGGTCCAGCCAGGCCTCACCGGCGGCCACGGCGCGTACCGCGGCGACGAGCTCCTGCGGGGCGGCGTCCTTGAGGACGAAACCGGACGCGCCGGCCCGCAACGCGGCGTAGACCGCCTCGTCGACGTGGTAGGTGGTGAGGATGATGACCCGGACCGGTCGCTGCGGGTCGTACTCCTCGGCGAGCCGACGGGTCGCCTCGACCCCGTCCGTGCCGGGCATCCGGACGTCCATCAGCACCACGTCGGGGTGCAGGCGGCGACTCAGCTCGACGGCCTGGGCCCCGTCGTCGGCCTCGCCCACCACCTCGACGTCGGCCACGGCGGCGAGCAGCATCGCCAGCCCGGCCCGGATGAGCGGTTGATCGTCGGCGAGCAGCACCCTGATCTGCATTCGTGCCCCCTGGTCCCACCGGGCCGGCGCGACGGTCGACCCTGTCAGAGAACAGTTATGCCCGGCCCGGCCCGGATTGGAAAGGGAGTTGTCAGAGAGCGGACGCCAGTGATCAAAGCCGGTCAGCCGTCCACCGGGTGCTGGGAGATCGGCAGGCCGGCGGCGACCCGGAAACCACCCTCGGGCCGGGGCCCGGTGCTGAGCCGTCCGCCGGCCCGGCGGATCCGCTCGCCGAGGCTGGCCAGGCCGTGCCCGGCGGAGAGCCCGACCGCCGGACGGGCCGAGGCGGCTGGGCCGTCGTCGTCGATCCGCAGCAACAGCACCTGCTCCTCCCAGGTGAAGTAGATCCGGACCCGGCTGCCGGCACCGGCGTGCTTCAGGGTGTTGGTCAGGCTCTCCTGCACCGTCCGGTACGCGGCCAGCTCCACGCTCGGGTCCAGCGGGGCGGCCCGGCCCGAGGTGTGCGTCCACACCGACAGTCCGGTCCGGCGCATCGAGGCGAGCAGCACCTCGATGTCGGCGAGCCGGGGCTGTGGCCCGAGCCGGTCGGCTCCGCCCGCCGGGTCGGCGTCGGCGGTCATCACGTCGAGCAGCCGGCGCAGCTCCGCCATCGCCTGCTGGCCGGCCTGCTGGATGTGCAGCAGCGCCTGCCGGGCCCGTTCCGGTTCGGCGGTGGCGACCTGGGCCGCGCCGGCCGCCTGGAGCACCATCACGGTCACCGAGTGGGAGACCACGTCGTGCAGCTCGGCGGCGATCCGCTGCCGTTCCCGGGTGACCGCCTCGTCCCGGGCGGCCTGCCGGTCGGTGTCGAACTGCCGGACCCGGGCCCGGTGGCCCCGCACCACCAGCCCGGCGGACCAGGCCGCGCCGTACACCAGGGCGAACATCAGCGCGGTGACCAGGAACTCGCCGAACCGGGCCCCGACGACCGGTTCGATCCGGTACGAGTCCAGCGCGTTGAGCAGCCCCCGGCCGCAGGCCGCCGCGTACGCCCCGGCGGAGACCGCGAGCGGACGCAGCACCGCCACCGAGTACAACGCGACGACCAGCGCCACCCAGGGCCGGTAGTCGTGCAGCAGGAACCACACCACGACGCCGTGCGCGCACTCGACGACGAAGACCGTGACCGGCGCCCGGTGCCGCCAGGCCAACGCCCCGACCGAGACCAGCGCGGCGAGCAGTTGCAGGAGCCAGGCGGTGGTGCTGACCGGCCGGTGCTGGATCACCACCGACGACGAGGTGAAGAGGTCGAGCAGGCCGAACGCCGGCAGCAGGACCGCGTCCCGGGGTAGCCGCCGGTGCCAGGGCAGGGTGCCGGTCACCGCTGCGTCCCTTCCGGTGCTACTGGTCGGAGTCCGGGCAGCCGATGCCGAAGAGCCGACAGGTCCAGCTCAGCGGGGTCTCCGGCGGCTCGTCCCCGCCCGGTACCCGGGCCGGTGCCGCGAGCTGCGGCCCGTCTCCGTCCGCGCGGCCGGGCCGCCGTTCACCACCGGCCGCCGCCGGGGCGTCGGCCACCGCACCACCGGCCGCCGCCGGGCCGTCGGCCATCGCGCCACCGGCCGCCGCCGGGGCGTCGGCCACCGCACCACCGGCCGCCGGGCCGTCGGCTACCGCCGGGCCGTCCGGCGCGGTCGGCGGCCAGAGCGGGTGGTCGTCCCGATCCAGCAGGGCGATGACCTGCCGTACCTCCTCGGTCGTGGTGCCGTGGGCGGCCGAGGCCGCCGGGGCGTACCCGTGGGTGGGGGTGACCATCACCAGGTCCGGCCGGCCGGCGGCGGCGCGGGCCAGCAGGCTCACCTCGTCGGCGGCCAGCGGCGCGGGCGCGCCGTCGCCGGGCCCGCCGGCCGGGTCGTCGCCGGGCCCGCCGGCCGAGCGGAGCCGCAGCTGCCCGGCGGCGGTGAGCAGGTCGGCCGCGCTGGCGCGCAGCAACAGGTGCCGGTCGTCCAGGGCCACGCCATGCGCCACCGTCGTCCACCGGTCACCGTCGGAGCTGTGTTGCAGGAGTACGACGAGCTGCGTGTCGATCGCCATCGGAGGTCCTTCGCCGAAGTGTGCACGCGGCGCTGTGCCGCGTACCCGCAGATTCTCGTCGGGGCGACCCGGCCGGCGGGTCCGTCCCCAGGGTGACTTTCCTCGTCCCCCTGTGGACGGAGGCGGACCGGGCGGCCTGCGTCCGGTCGGGGAGTCGAAAGCTCAGCCTGCGGCCGGACGGCGGCGACGGCCGGTTCGCCCAGGATGGTGGATGTCCGAAGCGCCCCGCCGACCGGCAACGACGGCGGAGCGGCGGCGGACACCCCGCCCGTATCCCGTCGTCGCAGAGGTGTGCCATGCCCACGCCAGGTGCCTTCCTGATCGCCGATCCGATCTTCGTCGACTCACCGGCGAACGTCGACGACACCGCGAGCCGCTTCCCGCTGGCCGCCGAGGTGCCGCCGGCCGGTTGGCAGACGGTCGCCGAGGGCGGCTGGGTGATGTGGTTCCCGACCGGGGTTAGCCTGCCCCGCCAGGGCTGGAAGGTGCACGTCTCGGTGGAGCTGGACGCCGCCGCCGAGGTGCTCGGCGAGGTCCGGGACTTCTGCGTCGAACGGGGCGTCGCCTTCAAGTTCCTGCGCAGCCGCCGACTGGCCCTGGCCCACAACGAGAAGTACGCCCACCGGGGCGGCAGCGGCAAACTCGCCGCCCTGTACCCGCCCGACGAGGCGACCCTGCGGCTGGTCCTCGACGAGCTGGGCGACCGCCTCGCCGGCCACCGGGGCCCGTACGTCCTCAGCGACCTGCGCTGGGGCGACGGCCCGCTGTACCTGCGCTACGGCGCCTTCGAGCAGCGGTACTGCCTCGACGGCGACCAGCCCGTCCCGGCCGTGCAGCGCCCCGACGGGACACTGGTGCCCGACGAGCGGAACCCGGTGTTCACCGTCCCCGACTGGGCGCCGGTGCCCGACTTCGTCGCCGCCCGGATGCGGGCGCTGGCCGAGGAGGCGGTCGCCGAGCAGCCGTACCGGATCGACGAGGCGCTGCACCACTCCAACGGCGGCGGCGTGTACCGGGGCACCGACCTGCGCGACGGACGGCAGGTGGTGCTGCGCGAGGCCCGCCCGTACGCCGGACTCGACGGCGCCGGCACCGACGCGGTCACCCGGCTGCGACGGGAACGCGACGCGCTGACCCGCCTCGCCGACCTGGACTGCGTACCCCGACTGGTGGACTACTTCACCTGGTGGGAACACGAGTACCTGGTGGAGGAGTACGTCGAGGGCGGCACCCTCCAGCACGAGGTGGCCCTGCGCCACCCGCTGATCTACCCGGACCCGTCGCCGACCGAACTGACCGGGTACACCGACTGGGCCCTCGACGTGGTGGACCGGGTCGAGCGGGCCCTGACCCAGGTGCACGAGCGGGGCATCGTCTTCGGCGACCTGCACACCGCGAATGTGATGATCCGCCCGGACGGCGGCGTCGTGCTCATCGACTTCGAGCAGGCGTACGGGATCGACGAGGACTTCACCCCCACCCTGGGCGACCCGGGCTTCGCCACCGCGCGGGTACGGCACGGCCGGGCGGTCGACGACTACGCCCTGGCCTGCCTGCGCCTGAGCATCTTCGCCCCGGCCACCCCGCTGCTGTCGCTTGCCGACGGCAAACTCGACGACCTGCTGGCGGTGGCGAGCCGCTTCCCGCTCCCGGCCGGCTGGCCCGAGCGGATCCGCGCCGACCTCCGACAGGCCCTGGCCGCCGGCTCCACCGCGACTTCGGATGTGGGCCCGGTTTCCGGCGCGGGCCTGGCGTCCGGCGCGGGCCTGGCGTCCGGCGCGGGCCCGGTTTCCGGCGTGGGCCTGGCGTCCGGCGTGGGCCTGGCGTCCGGCGTGGGCCCGGCTGCCGGCGCGGGTACGGCTGCCGGCGTTGGTCGGGCTGCCCGGCGGCTGCGGGCGGTCGATGCGTCCGGTGCGGTGGCGCGGCGGGTCGGGCGGTACCCCTGGCCGGTTGAGGCCGGGCCGGCCGAGCACGCCGGGCTGCTCGACTCGCTCGCCGCCGGTATCCGGGCCAGCGCCACCCCGGAACGCACCGACCGGCTCTTCCCCGGTGACCTGGGCCAGTACCCGCACGGCGGGGCCACCGTGGCGCACGGCGCAGCCGGCGTCATCCACGTGCTCACCAGCACCCGGATGGCGTACCCGGAACGGGAGGAACACCTGGACTGGCTGATCCGGGCCGCCGACCGGCTGCCCGGGGAGTACGTCGGCCTCTACGACGGCCTGGCCGGCATCGC
Source organism: Micromonospora yangpuensis (assembly GCF_900091615.1). Lineage (NCBI taxonomy): Bacteria > Bacillati > Actinomycetota > Actinomycetes > Micromonosporales > Micromonosporaceae > Micromonospora > Micromonospora yangpuensis. The sequence goes on from NZ_FMIA01000002.1 coordinate 737,843, forward strand.
CACCGTCCTGCACCGCACCGGACGCGGCGACGCGGCCCGCCAGCTGATCGCCAGGTGTCGGTCCCGACTGACCGAGGTACGCGGTGTCTCCCTGCACAGTGGACTCGCCGGCATCGGCCTGGCCCTCGCCGGACTGACCGTTCCGGATCGGGCGGTCGAGGACGACCTGCTGGTCATCGGGGAACGGCTGGTCCGGGCGCTCGCCGACCCGTCGGTGCCGGATGTCGTCGAACCGTCCCGCCCCGGCCTGCTGCGCGGCTGGTCCGGACCGGCGGTCTTCCTCTCCCGGCTCTACGACCGTACCGGCGACCCCCGACACCTGGCCGCCGCGTACGCCGCGCTCGACCGCGACCTGGCCCGCTGCGTGACCGACCGGTGCGGCAACCTGCAGGTCTCCGACGAACCCCGGTTGCTGCTCTACCTGGACGAGGGCAGCGCCGGGGTGGCGGTGGCCGCGCACGAGCTGCTCCGCCACGGCGAGGTAGCCCGCCTGCGCGAAACACTTACCGGGGTACGCCGGGCGCTCGGCGCGGAGTTCGTCCTGCTCCCCGGGCTGTTCCACGGCCGAGCCGGGTTGCTGGCCACCGCCGCCCGGTTGGCGACCAGCCCCCGGGCGACCACGAGTTCCCGGTTGGCAACCAGCCCCCGGGCGACCACGAGTTCCCGGTTGGCAGCCAGCCCCCGGGTGGCTGATGACCGGCCCGACCGGATCACCGTCGGCCGAGCCTGGCCGGGGGAGTCGGACCGGCAGGTCCTGGCTCACCTGGACCGGTTCGCCCACCACGCGTACGCCCTCGACGGTCAGCTCGCCTTTCCCGGCGACACGATGATCCGGCTGTCGATGGACCTGGCCACCGGAAGCGCCGGGGTGCTGTCCGCCCTGCACGCCGCGCTGCACCGGACCGGGGTCACCCTGCCCTTTCTCGACCTCCCACCGAGCCCCGCGTCCACCGACCACCCCCGTCCGGCCGGCGCCGACGAGCGAACCGTGTCGGCTGGTGCCGGCGAGCGAACCGTGCCGGCTGGCGCGGGCGAGCGAACCGTGTCGGCTGGTGCCGGCGAGCGAACCGTGCCGGCTGGCGCGGGCGAGCGACCGCTGTCGTCCGTGGCCTGATCCGCCGCGATCGACCGCCCCGACCACCGCCGGACCGGGTGGCCGACGGCCACCGCCGATCCAGGTGGGCCGACGAGCACCGGCCAACCCGGGCCGTCCCCGACCACCGCCACCCCGGCGGTTGACCGAACGCCACGACGAAGGAGGTGACCCCCATGACCGCGATCCTCGGCTTCCAGGCCCTGTCGCCCCAGAACCCGCAGGCCGTGCCCCCGATCTCCAGCACCCTGAGCTTCGGCTGCAACTGCCGCTGATCCCCTCGCACGTCCCCGCTCCAGCCGGGCGTGCCGAGGCCCCCGTCCCCTTCGACACCCGCAAGGAGGTGAAACCGACATGAGCATCCTCAACCTGCAGGGCATGCGGCCGGAGGCCGCCCGCCAGGTGCCCCCGGCGCTCTCCAGCACCGTCAGCGTGCTGTGCAACTGCAACTGATCCACCAGGGTTCCGGGGCGGGCGTGACCTCACGCCCGCCCCGGCGGCCTTCGACTCGTCTGTCCCGGCGGCCTTCGACTCGTCTGTCCAGCCTTGCGCTGCTTACCCGTCCCGTCCCGTCCCCGTTCTTCTTGATCGACTCGGTTGAGCGGAAATGGCGGTAACCAAAGCCGTTCGACCCAGCCATATCGCCCCAACCGAGTCGATCAACGCCGCCGACTAGAAGATCTAGGAACAATTCGGCCCTCATGGGTGCCCTTTCTTTCCAAGATTCTCTAACCGGTGGCCGGGCTGCAGGGCGACAGGGCTGCAGGGCGCTAACCGGCGGCAGGGCGTGGCCGGCGACCGTGCGGCAGGGCGCTAACCGGCGGCAGGGCGCTTACCGGCGGCAGGGCGCTAACCGGCGGCAGGGCGTGGCCGGCGACCGTGCGGCAGGGCGCTAACCGGCGGCAGGGCGCTTACCGGCGGCAGGGCGTTAGCCGGCGGCAGCACGGCAGCGCGGTAGCTGGCGGTAGGGCTCCAGCCGGCGGGGGCGGCGAAACCAGATCCGTTCGCGTTCACTCGACGACCTGTATCCGGGGAGAATCCGATGTCGTCCACCGGTCTGCGCCACAACCGAGACTTTCTGCTCCTGGCCGTCGCGCGTACCTCGTCCAAACTGGGCGGTCAGATCACTGCCGTCGGGCTGCCACTGTTGGTGCTGGCGCTCACCGGATCGGCGACCGCCGCCGGTCTGGTCGCCCTCGCCGAGGGGATCGCACTGGTCGTCGTCCTGCTCCCCGCAGGTCTGGTCGCCGACCGCTGGGACCGCCGGGGCATCATGCTCGTCACCGAGGCCGGTTCGCTGGCCGGGCTCGCCGCGATCGGCGTACTCGCGCTCACCGGGCATGCCTCGGTGCTGACGGTGGCCGCGCTGGCCGCGGTCGTCGCGGGCCTCGGGGCCGCGCTGCAACCGGCGGCGGCCGCCGCCACCCGGGCCGTCGTGGCCGACCGTGACCTGCGCGCGGCCACCGTCTTCAACGAAACCCGCAACGGTACGTTGCACCTGGCCGGTCCGCCGTTGGGTGGCTTCCTGTTCACGGTCAACCCGGCGCTTCCGTTCGTTGTCGACGCGATCACCTCGGCCGTCGCGCTGGCCGCGGTGGCCCTGCTGCGGGGGCCACTCAAGCGACCAGGTGCCGGGCGATCTCGTCGGGAGGGTGGGGAGTCGCTGCCCCGGCAGGCGGTCGCCGGTATCCGGTTCCTGTGGGGGCGGCCGGCGCTGCGGTACACCCTGATCAGCAGCGCGGTGCTGAACTTCGCCTTCTCCGGGGTACTGCTGGCGATCCTGGTCGTCCCGGTCCGCAACGGCGCGTCGGGGCTCTCCGCCGGCATGATCATCTCCTGTGTCGGGCTCGGCGCGGTCATCGGCTCGCTGGTCGCCTCCTGGCTGACCGCCCGGATCGCCACCCGTACCCTGATTCTTGCCGTCTTCTGGGCCTGTGGCCTGCTCACCGCCGCGATGACCCTGACCAGCAACGGGTACGTCCTCGGCGCGCTGGCCGGGGTCTCCGCCCTGCTCGTGCCGGCGGCCAACATCGGGATGCTCACCACCCAGGCCCTGCTCACCCCCGACCATCTTCAGGGGCGGGCGAACGCGGCGATCAGCTTCCTGGCGATGGTGGTGTCACCGTTCGGGCCGGCGGTGGCCGGACCCCTGATCGACCGCGCCTCGGCACCGGTGGTCTTCGGCTTCTTCGCCGTGCTGATGCTCGGCCTGGCGGCGGCCACCACCGCCAGCCCCGCCGTGCGGAGCCTGCCCGACCTGCGCCACCTCGACCGGCCGGAGGCTCCCGGTCACGCCGCCGAGGAGGTCACCCCGCAACCGGCCTGACCAGTCACACGCCATCGCTGCCCCGGATCGATCAATTATCCCCAACAGAGTGCCACGAGCCGGTTCGTATTACACTGTCTTACGTGCCGGAGCGCGAGTATGTCTGGACCGAAGAGGGCCTTGCCAACGCCCGGAGCAACGCTGTGAGCGTCGAAGAGGCGACCGACGCTCTCTATGCCCCAATGGGCCTACGCTATGAACGTACCCTCGGTGACCTGCTGCTTCTTGTTATGGGCATGGCGGGCAGCGGGCGAGTTGTGGCGGTCCTGTGCGATCGGATCGGTGGTACCCAGACCCACAAGATCATTGGGGTGCGCGCCCTGCGGGGCGGCGATCTTGACGAGTGGAGGAGGCGAGTCCTGTGAGTGAACCCGAATTCGACCGGATGACCAAGGCTGAGGTCATCGATTGGTTCCAGAGCACCGACAGTCTGGCGCCGGTGTTCGACTCGATGACGCCCGGACCGGCCGCTCCCGCCGCACCAGAGGCACCCTTGATGCTGGTGAGCATCCGTCTCCCCGTCGCAATGGTCGAGCGGCTCGATCACTTGGCGGAGGAGTCTGGCGTTCGCCGGTCCGAGGTGATCCGAACGGCTCTGCACGAGTACGTGGCTACCCGGAGCACGCCGATCGGCCGGGACGAGGCGGAGCATGCCCTCGACGTGCTGCGACGCATCGTCCGGTCGCACGCCCCGGAGGGGCATGCCGACGCCGCGTAACCCGACATCGATCGTGCGACGTCCATTCCGACTGGCAGACGTGGGGCGGCACTGAACACCGGGGCAGCGCTGAACCCGGGGCGGCTGGTGTCCGTAGAACGATTGTCGACGATCCAGCCGGCCGACGGAGAGTGGGATGACGGCAGAGCAGCTACCCGAAACGGCGGGGCAGGCGCCAGCGATCGACCCGGCGCAAAGGCGCAACCCCAGGCGTACGGCCGCTGACGACGGTCGCGCCGAACGGCTGATGACCGCCCTCGTCCGGCAGCGGGACGACCAGGTCACCGGGACCGGATACGGCTCCGACCTGCCCAGCTACCGGCCGGACGTCCGGTCGGGTCACTTCGCCGCTGAGCACGGGTCGGACCCCGCCCCCAGCTATCCGGTGCCGGGTCAGCCTGGCTTTGCCGAGATAGCTCGGGCGACCGTCCCGTCGGGACCGGCCACCGCAGCCCGCGGGCCGCAGGAACCGCCGTCCTACTCGGCCGCCACCAGGCCCGCTTCGCCAGCACTCGGCACGGCTCCGCCCGGCGGCCGGAGCACGGGGCCCGCCCGTGGTGGAGCCGGCTGAGTGGCCAGACCGGGTGAGCGAACTGGTGAGCAGAGCCGCTCCGAGCCCGTGGCCGGATCCAGGGCACCGACCACGATCTGAGTTTGCTCAGACGGGTCGCCGCCGATGTGTCTCCGGCCACGCACGCCGAGCCGGTGGGACGTGGATCGAACCGAGACGCTTCACATCCGTAGAGCCATGGTCGATGACCCTGACCAGCGGACGGAGACCCACCGTGCCCGACGAAGCGACGACGCCCAGCAGCGGCCGCCAGACCCCCGAAGATTCGGGATGGTACAGCTACAAAGAGGAGAAGTACGGCACCCTGTTCGAAGAGGGCAACTTTCGCCAGTTCGCCCAGGAGTACCTGAACCTGGATGCTCGGCAGCGGCAGAATCCCCGCCGGGATCGGGCACTGAGCGACAAAGTGGCAGAGATGCGCAAGGTCTACCTGGAGGGACGCGAGTTCCACTATCCGGAGGTGGTGCAGGCCGAGTGGGTGCAGAAAGGTCAGCAGAACCTTCGTGACTGGGACCTGACGGAGCAGTTCCAGAAAATGTCCCTGAAGGGCCAGGCGGAGCAGGGGCAGGCGTCGTTCCAGTCGCTGGGGGGTGCGCTGGCGACGTCTTCGGCCTCGCCCGGGCCACAGCCCGGCACGTCTGTCGCTGCCGGTCTGACGTCACCCGGGGCCTCCAGTTCGGCCGCGCCGCGACCTCAGCAGAACCCGTCCGACCCCTCCGCCCCGGCCAGCCCGACGCCGCATGGCGGCCGTCCCAGCAAGCGCGCCAAGAAAAGCTGATCCGGCGGCCACCGTTCCCTGGTGCCGGAACGGCCGGTCGGTCGCGGGTGGCCGTCGTGGTCCACCCGCGACCGACCGGGCCGCGACGAACAGGTACCCGCCCCGGCGAGTCACCTCCCTGGCTGGGCCCGCTTCAGGTCGGTGACGAAGGAGCGCCAGGCGGAGGGTGCGAAGGTGAGCGCCGGGCCGGCCGGGTCCTTGGAGTCCCGTACCGCGACGACCCCGGGCAGGTTGCCGGCCCACTCGACGCAGTTGCCCTCGGCACTGCGGCTGCTCTTGCGCCAGGCAGCGCCGGTGAGGTCAGTCATCGTAGCTCTCCTTGATGATGGTGCCGATCAGGTCTTCCGACGCCCGTTCGTCCAGGGCGCGGTCCCAGAGCAGTTGCCAGGCCTCGTTGTAGTCGGCGATCTCGTTGGGCCGGTCCAGGTAGAGGCTGCCGGTCAGCGACTCGCAGTAGACCGTGCTGGGCTCGGCGGGCCGAGTGCCAAACGCCGGGAAGTCCAGCAGGACGAACGCTCCCGCTACCGACACCAGGTGCGGCGGGGCCGACAGGGGTAGCACCCGCAGCCGCACATTGGGTGCCTGAGCCGCGTTCACCAGGTAGGCGAGCTGATGCCGCCATGTCTCGATGTCGGCAAGCGGACGGCGAAGGACCGCCTCGTCGACAACGGTTTCGAACAACGGGGCAGCCGGGCTGCGCCGGCTCAGCAGCTTTTGGCGTTCCAGTCGCAGGGCGACCTTGCGGGCGACCTCCCGAGGAGAGCGGCCAGGTCGGGTGGCGAAGAGCGCCTCCATGTACTCCGGTGTCTGTAGGAGGCCCGGTACCAGGGACGGTTCGTGGTAGCGGATCTGGTGGGCGGCGGCTTCCATGCCGACGTACAGCTCGAACCAGCTCGGGATGGCCTCGCCGCACGCGTGCCACCAGCCCTTGCTCTTGGTTTCCCGGGCCAGGGAGACCAGGACCTCGGTCAGCTCCGGGGAGGTGCCGTACTGCTGGCACATCAGGGTGACGTCGTGGGTGCGCAGGGCGACCTGGCCGCCTTCGAGCCGGTACATCTTGGCGCGGGACCACTCCAGCGCGTCGGCCGCCGCCTCCAGGTTGATCCCGGCCTCCTCGCGGGCCTGACGGAGCAGGCGGCCGAGTTGGCGGCGCGGTACGGAGGAACCGGTGTCGGGCATGGCACCTCGTCTCGGGTTGCCGGTGCGGATGTCTCAACTGAGACACCATGCCAGCGACAATAACGCAGCGTCAATATCGGACCACGAATTGTGGTTGAAGACGTTGCGTGTCGCCGTGCGGCTGCCGGATGGTCACTGGCAGTGAGACTTCTGGTCGATTCTTCGGGAGGCAACGGTGGCGCGATGGAAGTGGTTCCAGCGGCGGGAGGAGCCGGTCGACGTGGTGGGTCCGGCGACCCGGTACTCCAGGCAGGACGGACAGCCGCGTGGCCGCCTGGTGGTGAAGGCGAGCCATCCGGTCGTGGACCAGCCGACGGCGGTGTACCCGCAGGCGCGGCCCCTGCTGACCCGGGCCGGCTGGTGGCGGTCGAGCCGCTGCGTGGCCACCACCCGACGCGACGGCGGCACCGCCCGGCGCGGCGACGGCGCGACCCGGGAGGAGACCGGTGAGCGCTGAGCCAGGCGTGACCGACGGTGCGGCCGAGCGGGTACGGGCGGTACTGGCCGAGCTGCCCCCGGTCGAGGTGGCGAGCGTGCCGGAGGTGCTGGTGCTCGACGGCGACGAGGGGCCGATCGGCTGGGCGGTCGTGCTGCCGGAGGGGGACATCTGGATCATCAGAGACTCCCCTCGGGTGTTGACCCACTGTTCGGACGTGTCGGTGCTGGTGAGCTTCTGGGCGGCGGTCTTCGACTGTGAGGTGGGCCGGCCGACCGTCCGCCGCTGACCGGCCGGCCCACCCGGGTCAGGTGGTGGCGAGTGCGGTACGCAGGCGGCGGGCCTCGGTGACCAGTCGGCTGGAACCACCCCGGGCGGCGACCTCGGCCAGGCCGGGCACGTCGAGACGTACCCCGGTGGTGGTGGCCGTCTCGGCGGCCAGGGTGAGCAGGTCGGGCAGGCCCCGTGGGGCCTTCTGCGCGGTGAGCAGCGCCGGCAGGGCGGCGGCGAGCAGCCGCCACACGGTCAGCGGGGCACCGGCCAGGACGGCGTCGCGCAGCGGCTCCACCGCCCGGGAGAGCTTCACCCGCTCCCCGGCGACCAGCCGGCCCAACTGTTCACCGGTGCCCACCGGGTCGAACTGGCCGGCACCGGCCAGGGTGAGCAGGGCGTCCAGGGTGGCCACCCGGTCCGCGCCGTGCCGCGCGCCCAGGCCGTAGGCGACGGCGAGGTCGAGGGCCACCCCGCCGGGGCCGGTGCTCTCGGCCAGCAACGGCAGGACGGCGGTGCCGTGCTGCTGGTCCATGTCGGCACAGGCGGCCACCATCGGCAGGGCGGACGCGGCGACCACGCCCCGGTGGCCGGGCAGGACCGACGGCCACAGGTTCGGCCAGCCGAGGTCGTCCGCCTCCACCACGATCGGCGCGGGGTCGGCGGTGAGTAGCGCGTACGGGTCGGCGTACCCCTCGGGTGGGCGCAGTTCGACCAGGATCCGTCGGCTGGTGAGCTGGTCGTACTCCCAGTCGTGTTGCTTCTGGCGGTCCCGGCGCACGGCGGTGGCCTCGCGCATCGTGGGCTGGGGCAGCCCGCCGCCGCGCAGCCAGTCGGCGAGCCGGTCGCCGGCCGGGGTGCCCAGCGCGGCGGCCTTGGCGGCGACCGCCTCCTCGACCTCGGTGGGCAACCGCAGCAGGGCCTGGGTGAGGTCCCAGTGCCCCGGCTCCCGCGCACCGAGCGCGGTCAGCCGCTCCAGTAGGGCGAGCGGGTCGAGGCTGCCGTTGGCCGAGGTGGGGGTGGCCAGCAGGCCGGGGTGCCCCGGATCGTTGACGTGTACGCCGATCTCGGTGATCCGGGCCCGCAGCAGCCGGTGCACCGCCGGCACCCGGGGATTGGTGGCGACCAGCTCCGGCGTCCCCCGGTCGGTACGGCGTACCGCGGCGAGCAGGGCCTCCCACCGGCTGCGCCGTTGCGGTTGCTGGTCGGTGCCGGCGGTCTGGAACACGTCCACCACCACCTCGCAGAGGCAGAGCGGGTCCCACTGGTGCAGGCCACTCCAGGACCAGTGCCGGCGTTCGATCACCGGGGCGAGGGTGGCGTGCACCCGGGGCGCGTCGGCGGCGGTGAGCCGGACCAGTCCGTCGAGGACCCGGTCCAGCGGGGCGCCGTGGCCCCGGGTGCCGAGCAGGGCGGCGACCTCCTCGGCCAGCTCGTCCACGTCGGTGATGGGTGCCGGGGCGGGAGCCGGCGGCGCGGGCGGCGGCAGGTCGTCACCGCGCGACCGGAGCATCGCCGCACCGCCGGCAGCCTCGGCACCGGCCGCGCCACCCGGACCGGAAGCCGCACCCGGACCGGAGAGCCCACCCAGGGCGGAAGTTCCACCCTGGGCGGCAGCCGGATCGAGGCCGTGCCTGGTGGCCAGGGCGGTCGCCCGGTCCCGCAACTCGACGGCGGGATGCTCGACGGCGACCGTGATCACCTCGGCGATCTCGGCCGACCGGTCCCGGTGCGTCTTGCGGGCCAGCTGGTCCAGCCAGGTGAGCTGCGCCTTGACCAGGGATTTGTCCGGGCGGTGGAGCACCTGCCGGGAGGCGTCGAGGACCGACTCCAGCGGCAGGTCGGGCAGCTGTCGCAGCGCCTTCTGGGCCATCGTGGCGACCGGGGCCGGTGCGTCGGTGAGCAGCCGGAGGTAGTCGGTGCTGCGGGCGGTCACCTCGGCGGCGGTCGGCTGTAGCTCGCCGAGCAGGATGACGAAGGCGCGCAGCGCGCCGGGTCGGTCGCCGCGCAGCAACCGGCCGAGGGACCCGTCGACCAGCAGGGGCCGGTCGAGCACCCCCTCGGCGGCGAGGGTGGCCAGGGCGGTCGGCAGGGCGTGCCGCTCCTCGGTCTCCCGGTCCCGACCCACCAGGTCGTAGGCGAGCTGCGTGCCGAGACCGTCCACCTCGAAGATCCGGGGCAACATGGCAGGCAGGAAGGGATCCTGGCGCAACCGTTCGACCAGGGGTGCCCGGTGGCTTCGCTGGCCCCGTTCGGGGAACTGCACGCTCTGCAGCCAGAGCTGCACCGACCGCTCGTCGGTGGGTGGCGCGAGCCCTTCGGCCCGCAGCAGGGTGGCGACGAACCGCCAGCGCTCGACCCAGGTCTGCTGAGTGAACCGGGCGGCGATGCGCTGGGCCAGGTCACCGAGCCAGTCGATGCCCCGTTCGGTGGCGACCTCGCGGACCAGCGCGGCGTTGCGCTCGCCGTCGAGCGCCACCGTCCGCCGGCCGAGGATCGCCGCCGCCTTGGCGGCGGTGGGCAGGCAGCCGACCACGGCCACCGCGAGCGCACCGCCGGTACCGCTGCTCCACCACTGCGACCGGTCCCGTTCGCGCTTCCTGACCCAGCCGGTCAGCTCCTCGCCGATCTCCCGTCGGCGCTGCTCGGGCAGGCCGGCCAGGGCGTCCACGATCGGTCGGGCGGCGGCCAGGGTGATCAGTTCGAACAGGTCGGCGGTGCCACTGGCCAGCAACTGCCGGTGCCGGCGCTCGGTGGACATCGTGGCGGCGCTCATGCCCGCTCACCCATCAACTCGGTCTCGGCCTGCTCGTGGTCGGCCTGCTCGTGGTCGGCCCGGTCGGCAGTCGGGTCGTTGGTGAGCAACATCCGGGTGGCCAGGGCGTGCCGGCACGGGCCGCGTTGCCCCCGGTGTTTGGCCCACCAGGGACAGGTGCAGGTCAGGCTGCCGTCGGGCAGGTGCCGCACCCGGTAGACCTGCTCACCACTGCGGACGGTCGCCGCCGCCAACGCGGCGGATCCGCCCGCGACGCCGCCCGCCGCCCCGGCGGTGCCGGCACTGCCGGCAGTGTCCCCGGTCCCGCCGGCACTGTCGGCAGTGTCCCCGGTCCCGCCGGCACTGCCGGCGGCGTCGTCGTCCAGGGTCACGGCACCGGCTTCGAGCAGGGCCCGCGCGCCGACCAGGCGGGGATTGTCCCGCTCGGCCCGGCCCGCGTCGTAGGGCATCACCCGGTGGAAGTACGCCGCCTCGGCGACGTCGTAGCCGACCCGGCCGGCGGTGCCGAGCTGGGCCAGGGCGCCCCGGACCCGGGTGGGGTCGAGGCCGGCCTGGCCGGCGAGGTGGTCCACGTCGACGGTCGGGTCCCAGGAGAGCAGGGCGGAGATCAGGTCGGCGTCGTCGACCACGTCGTCACCGGCGAGCGCGGTCAGGGCGGCACCCTCACCGGAGAAGCCACGGTACGGCTCGGGGGAGAGGGTCAGTGACAGCCGCAGCGCGCCGGTGTCCAGCTCCCAGGTGCTCGGCACCGGGGCGGAACCCGGGGCCACCGTCGGCCCGTACACCCGGAGGGTCTTTGCGAAGCGCAGCATCGGGCGCAGCGCGACGAGCCGGCTCGCCCCGGCCAGGCAGACCGCGCCGGGAACCGGACGGGAGGTCAGCCGCAGGCTCCGCCCGGCCGGCACCACCCAGAGCACCGCCCGGTCGTTGCCGGCAGGTAGCCGGCGCAGGAACGCCGCCGCCTCGGTCGCCGGGATCTCGGCGCGGGGCTCGAACCGGGCGGCGAGCACCTGCACCTCGGCGAAGCCGCGCAGCCAGCGCACCGGCAGCGGAACCTTCTTCTCCACCACCGGACCGTCCAGCGTGGACACCGTCAGGTCGTCGGGGCCGACCGACAGGTGCAGCGGGTCGAGGCCGCCGACCCGGGCCAACGCCTCGCGCAGCGGATTGTTCACGTCGACGTTCGTGGTGCCGTGCTCGACCACGTCACCGTCGAGCCCCTCGGGCAGCGCGTCCATCCGGGCGTACACCCCGCAGCAGCCGGAGAAGGACTCGAACCGCAACCGGTCGCGGCTGCCGGTGACCACCGGGTCGAGGCTGGCCGGGCTGACCGGCCGGTGGTAGCGGGTGCGGGCCACCTCGGCCACCGCCAGCAGGCCGACCGCCGCCGCGTGCGGGGTGGTCAGGAAGCCGTCGAAGAAACGGGGATTCGGCGCCGGCCCGCCGCTGGTCTGCAGGGCCAGGCCGTCGCCCGACAGGGCCGAGGACCCGAGATACCGGTACGTCTGAACTGCGCTCACGTCCGCAGAAGCTAGAGCAGACCCCCGACAGAATCAGTCCGCGGCGGTCAGCCGGTACGCCAGCGCGGTGTGCCGACGGCCCGCCCCGACGGTGCGTACCGCCGCCGCCAGCGCCCGCCGGGAACCGACCAGCACCACCAGCTTCTTCGCCCGGGTGACCGCCGTGTAGAGCAGATTGCGTTGCAGCATCATCCACGCGCTGGTGGTCAACGGCACCACCACCGCCGGGTACTCCGAGCCCTGCGACCGGTGGATGGTCATCGCGTACGCGTGGGTCAGCTCGTCGAGCTCGTCGAAGTCGTACTCGATGGTCTCGTCCTCGTCGGTGCGGACGGTGAGGGTCTGCTCCTCGGTGGAGAGGGCGACGACCACGCCGAGGGTGCCGTTGAAGACCCCGGCCTGCCCCTTGTCGTAGTTGTTGCGGATCTGGGTGACCTTGTCGCCGACCCGGAACACCCGCCCGCCCATCCGTCGTTCCGGCTGCCCCTCGCGGGCCGGGGTGAGCCGTTGTTGCAGCAGCGTGTTCAGCGCGCCCGCCCCGGCCGGACCCCGATGCATCGGGGTGAGCACCTGTACGTCCCGGCGCGGGTCCAGGCCGAACCGGGCCGGGATCCGGGTGTACGCCACGTCGACGGTGAGCGCGGCGGTGGCCTCGGTGTCGTCGCAGGCGAAGAGGAAGAAGTCGGTCATGCCGTCGAGGGTCGGCGGCCGGCCGGCGTTGATCCGGTGCGCGTTGGTCACCACCCCGGACTCCGCCGCCTGCCGGAAGATCCGGGTCAGCCGGACCCGGGGCACCGCCTCGGCGGCGAGCAGGTCCCGCAGCACCTCACCGGCGCCGACCGAGGGCAGCTGGTCCACGTCGCCTACCAGCAGCAGGTGCGCCCCCGGCGGGACCGCCTTGACCAGCTTGTTCGCCAGCACCAGGTCGAGCATGCTGGCCTCGTCGACCACCAGCAGATCGGTGTCCAGCGGGTTGTCCCGGTCGTGGGCGGCGTCCCCGCCGGGGCGCAGCTGCAGCAGCCGGTGCACGGTGGCGGCCGGGTGTCCGGTCAGCTCGGCGAGCCGTTTCGCGGCCCGGCCGGTCGGCGCGACCAGGGTCACCTTCGCCTGCTTGGCGGCGGCCAGCTCCACGATCGACCGGACGGTGAAGCTCTTGCCGCAGCCGGGCCCACCGGTCAGCACCGCCACCTTCGAGGTCAGCGCCAGCCGTACCGCCTGCTCCTGTTCGGTGGCCAGCTCCGCGCCGGTGCGGGCCTTCAGCCAGGCCAACGCCCTGGTCCAGTCGACGGCGGCGAAGTGCGGCAGCCGGTCGGCGGTGCCGCGCAGCAGCCGCAGCAGTGAGTTGGCCAGGGACTGCTCGGCGCGGTGGAACGGCACCAGGTACACCGCCTCGACCGGCCCGCCGTCGCCGGCCCGGCCGGTGGGGACCGCCTCGGCCGGCAGCGTCTCGCGGACCACCCCGTCGGTGTCGGCCAGGTCGTCCAGGCAGGCCGTGACCAGCTCCGCCGGCACCTCCAGGATCTTCACCGCGTCCGCGATGAGCTGCGGTACGGGCAGATAGCAGTGTCCGTCGTCGGTCGCCTCGGACAAGGTGTACGCCAGTCCGGCCTTGACCCGTTCCGGGCTGTCGTGCGGGATGCCGACGCTGCGCGCGATGGTGTCGGCGGTCTTGAAGCCGATGCCCCACACGTCGGCGGCGAGCCGGTACGGCTCCCGGGTCACCACGTCGACGCTGGTGTCGCCGTACTGCTTGTAGATCCGTACCGCCAGCGAGGTGGAGACCCCGACGCCCTGGAGGAAGAGCATCACCTCCTTGATCGCCTTCTGCTCCTGCCAGGCGGCGGTGATCTTCGCGGTGCGTTTCGGCCCCAGCCCGGGGACCTCGACCAGCCGGGCCGGCTCCTCCTCGACGATCCGCAGGGTGTCCAGCCCGAAGTGGCCCACGATCCGCTCGGCGAAGACCGGCCCGATCCCCTTGACCAGCCCGGATCCGAGGTACCGCTGGATGCCCTGGACGGTGGCCGGCAACACGGTGGTGTACGAGTCGACCTCGAACTGCCGCCCGTGGCGCGGGTGTGACGACCACCGTCCGCGCAGCCGCAGACTCTCCCCGGGCTGCGCCCCCAGCAGTGCGCCGACCACCGTCAACAGGTCGCTGCCGCGCTCGGTGGCCACCCGGGCGACGGTGAAGCCGGTCTCCTCGTTGACGTAGGTCAACCGCTCCAACACCGCGTCCAGTACGGCGGTCGACGGGCGGGCGCTCACCCGCCCATCCTGCCGCCCGACCGTCCGCCGGCCCCGCCCGGGTGCAGCTTTGGCGACAACTTCCTTGTTGTAGTGGTCTCGGGCGGGTGGGTGGGGACAACATCCAGGAAGCTGCGGAACAACTGTGACGGCGGTTGCCCGTGGCGTCAGGTAGGTGTCACGAAGGGAGACGGTGCCGGGGGGCGTGAGCGGAGCGGGCTCAGGTGGTGGTGCAGGTGGCGCCGTTGAAGGTGAAGGCCGACGGTCGGCCGGTGTTGCCGGTGTGGGTGGCCTGGAAGCCGAAGCTGACCGAGGCCCCGGGGGCGAGCGCGGCGTTGTAGGACACGTTGCGGGCGGTCACCGCGCCGCTGGTCGGGGCGATGGTGGCGTTCCAGCCGCTGCTGACGCTCTGCCCGGCCGGCAGGGTGAAGGCCAGGGCCCAGCCGTTGACCGCGGTGGCGCCGGTGTTGGTGACGGTCACCTCGGCGGTCAGGCCGCTGTTCCAGGCGTTCACCGCGTACCCGACCCGGCAGGCACCGGCCGACGGCGGCGTGGTCGGCGGCGGCGTGGTCGGGGGCACCGTCGGCGGGGTGGTCGGGGGCGTGGTCGGCGGCGTGGTCGGGGGCACCGTGGGCGGCGTGCTGCCGTCGAGGCCGAAGAAGCGGATGGCCTGGGCGGCGTCGACCGGCAGGTTGTGCCCCACGCCCTGCATGCTGATCGCCTCGACCGGGGCGGTGCCGCCGGAGCCGCCGTACCGGGTGCGGGTGTAGCCGGCCTGCGGGGTGTCGGTGTACGTCGGGGTCTGGCTCAGGCCGTGCAGGTTGGTCCACTGCTTGATCTGCTCACCGAAGTTCGGGTACCGCAGGGTGTCGTCGTTGGTGCCGTGCCAGGTCTGCATCCGCGGGTGGGGGCCGGTGTAGCCCGGGTACGCGTTGCGGACCAGGTCGCCCCAGGCCTGCGCGGTCCGGGTCACCTGCCCGTTGGCGCACTCGCTGTTCCACTCCGAGCCGTTGGTGGTGGCGAAGCAGCCGAACGGCACCCCGGAGAAGGCCGCTCCGGCGCTGAACACGTCGGGGTAGAGCCCGAGCAGGACGTTGGTCATCATCGCCCCGGAGGAGATGCCGGTGGCGAAGATCCGGGTCGGGTCGACGGCGTACCGCTGCCGGACGTGATCGATCATGGACTTGATGCCGACCGGATCGCTGCCACCGTCGCGGCGCAGTGCCTGCGGCGAGGAGACGTCGAAGCACTGGCTGCTGCGGGTCACCGACGGGTAGACCACGATGTAGCCGTACCGGTTGGCCAGCTCGTCGAACTGGGTGCCGTTGTACATCGCCGGTCCGGTGCCGGTGCAGTAGTGCACGGCGACCACCAGCGCCGGCCGGGGCGCGACGTTGTCCGGCACGTACAGGTACATCCGCAGGTTGCTGGGGTTGGTGCCGAAGTTGGTCACCTCGGTCAGGGTGGCCGCCGAGGCGGGCGCGGGGACCGTCACCGCCACCAGCGCGGTCAGGACGGCGGCGAACACGGCAGCACACAGCACTCGGGCTTTCACATCCATGAGTGTGGATACGAGTGTCGGGTTTGGCAAGGGCCCGCGTGGCCGGGGGGCGGCAGTTGGCCGTCGAGCTGGCGGCGGCTAGGCGTCCAGGCGGCGGCGCAGCGTGGCCAGTGACCGGGTGATGAGCCGGGACACCTGCATCTGGGAGACCCCGACCTGCTCGGCGATCTCGCTCTGCGTCAGGTTGCCGTGGAAGCGCAGGTCGAGGATCCGGCGCTCGCGGGGCGGCAGGGTGGCGAGGGCCGGGCCGAGCGCGATCCGGCTCTCGGCCCGCTCCAGCTCGTGGTCGTCGACGCCGATCGTGTCACCGAGCTCCTGCGTGCTGTCGACACCGGTCGGCGTGGACAGTGAGGTGGCCCGGTAGGCCATCGCACCCTCCAGCCCCTCCAGGACGGTCTCCTCCGACACGTCGAGGTAGGCCGCGATGTCGGCCACGGTGGGCGAACGCTGCAACCGGTGGGTAAGGGTGCTGTTCGCCTCGGAGATCGACAGCCGGAGTTCCTGTAGCCGGCGGGGCACCCGGATCGCCCACGTGCGGTCGCGGAAGTAGCGCTTGACCTCGCCGAGGACGGTCGGGATGGCATACCCGGCGAAGTCGATGCCCCGGGCGGGGTCGAAGTTGTCCACCGCCTTGATCAGCCCGACGGCGGCGGTCTGGTCCAGGTCGTCGTCGGGGACCCCGCGCCCCGAGTAGCGGCGGGCCAGGTGGCGGGCCAGTGGCAGCCACGTCTCGATGGCGCGCTCGCGCAGCGCCGAGCGGCTCGACTCGTCGAGACCCGGTGCGGCCATCGCGGCCAGGATGTCCTCCGGGCGGTCGGTGGTGGGGACGGCTGGCTGGGTGCTCGACTTCTGCGTGCAGGTGGTGACCATGGTTGGTCCCTCCGCAACTGCCCGTGGCGGATCGACCGGAGGATCTCCGAAACCGGCGTTGGCCGGAAGCGCACCGACGGGCGGGGTGCGCTTGTCGCGGTCACGATCGCGGGCGGCGTCACCGCGTCATGTCGTGCACTGCGCACGCTACCCGAAAAGGTGGCCACCGGATAGCCGAAAGGGTGAGTTTGAGCAGGTGGATGTGGTGGGCCCGGTCACTCCGTGGCGGGTCCGGTCGGTCAGTTGCCCCGGTCCCGGCGCTTGCCGGTGGCCGTGGCCGGCAGCTCCGGGCCGACCGCGAAGGGGTGACGCAGTCGACGCATCGCCTCCTCGCTGCCGTCGAAGCTCACCTTCGCCTCGTCGGCCCCGTCGAGGGTGGGCGCGGAGAGGAACAGTGCCGGCACCTGATCGCCGTTGAGAGTCATGCAAGTCCTTTGCTGGGAAGCGGAAGCGCTTCGAGGTGCGGGAGGAACCAGCCGCCCGACATGGTGCGGCGCGGCGTGCGAGCCGGACCCGCAGGCCTGGTCGTGGTGTCCCGGTAGCGGGCGACTGCCCGTCGACACCGACCATACCCGCCCGCCACCACCCTTGATCGCCCCGGCACGACACGATGCGAAGTCGTCAGATGTCCGTCCACGTGCAGGAAACATGCTCGAGGCGGCGAGGGACGGCCGGTGGCCAGATCCCGTGATTCTTCCGGCATTCACGCATTGACGGCAGGTATCGAAAGCCTTTAACGTCTGATGTCTGGACTGCCGGGTACCACCACCCACCCCCGGTAAGTACCACCACCAACCCCCGTACTGGAGGGATTGCCATGTCCCGTCCCGCGATCTCCCGACGTTCGCTGCTGGCCGCCGCCGGCGCGACCGGTGCCGCTGCCGCCGTCGGCGGCCTGATCCGTCCCTTCCCCGCATCCGCCGCCATCCCCGGGCCGACCAGCTACTCCGAGAACTGGGCGTCGGTCGGTCAGCACCCGGCCGCGGCGGAGTGGTTCCAGGACGCCAAGTTCGGCATCTACTACCACTGGGGTGCGTTCAGCGTCCCGGCGTTCGCCAACGAGTGGTACCCGCGCAACATGTACAACCCCGGCTCGGGCGAGAACAACCACCACCGCAACACCTACGGCGACCCGGCGTCCTGGCCGTACCACAACTTCATCAACGGGGCGAACGACCGGTCGGGGCGGTTCGTGCAGTTCGCCCCGCGGCTGCGGTCGGCCGGCGGCAACTTCGACCCGAACGAGTGGGCGCAGCTCTTCGTCGACGCCGGCGCCCGCTTCGCCGGGCCGGTGGCCGAGCACCACGACGGCTTCTCGATGTGGGACAGCCGGGTCAACGAGTGGAACTCGGTGGCCCGGGGGCCCCGCCTCAACCTGCTCAAACTGCACACCGACGCGATCCGCGCGCGCGGGATGAAGGTGTTCGTGTCGATGCACCACGCCTTCAACTTCACCGGCTTCTACCAGTGGGCGCCGCAGCAGTCCGACCCGAGCCTGCGCAAGCTCTACGGGCAGCTCGGCACGGCGGCCCAGGAGCAGCTCTGGTACGACAAGCTGCGCGAGGTCATCGACCAGTCCCAGCCGGACATCCTCTGGCAGGACTTCGACCTGCGCCGGATCAGCGACGCGCAGCGGACGAAGTTCCTGGCGTACTACTACAACCGGGCCGTGGCGTGGGACAAGGAGGTCGTCGCCACCTACAAGGACGGTCTGGAGCTCGGCGGCGCGGTCTACGACTACGAGCGGGGCGGGCCGGCTGAGATCCGCCAGCCGTACTGGCTGACCGACGACAGCATCAGCAGTTCGAGCTGGAGCTACACCAACGGCCTCGGCTACTACTCGCTGCCCCAGATGCTGCACTCGCTTATCGACCGGGTGAGCAAGAACGGCACGATGGTGCTCAACATCGCGCCGATGGCCGACGGCACCATCCCGTCGGGTCAGCAGACGCTGCTGCGCGGCATCGGCGACTACCTGCGGCGTTTCGGTGAGTCGATCTACTCCACCCGGGCCTGGAGCATCTTCGGCGAGGGTCCGACCAAGATGGGTGGTGGCTACTTCGTCGCCCCGGTGGTCGGCACCCCGCGGGACATCCGGTTCACCCGCAGCAAGGACAACCGCGTGCTGTACGCGACGATCCTCGGCTGGCCGGGCAGCACCGTGAACATCACCACGCTGGCGTCGAACCGGATCAACCTCTCCTCGCTGACCGGCGTCCAGCTGCTCGGCTCGACCGCCGGCAGCTACGTGAACCTGCCGACCCGTACCCAGGACAACGCCGGCCTGCGGATCACCCTGCCGTCGGCGAACGCGCCGTTCAGCGCCACCGCCTACGTGGTGAAGTTGACCTTCAGCGGTGCGATCCCGTCTCTCGGTGGTGGCCCCGCCGTCCCGTCGACGTACCAGCGGATCACCAATGTGGTCAACGGCCTGGCGCTGGACAGCGGCGGCAACGTCGCCTCGGGTTCGCCGCTCAAGCAGTGGAGCTGGGACGGCAGCGTCAACCTCCAGTGGCAGCTCGTCGACCTGGGCAGCGGATACTACCGGATCGTCAACCGCGCCAACGGCATGGTCATCGACGGATTCGGCCAGACCGGCAACGGGGCCGCCGCCCAGCAGGCCGCGTGGAACGGTGGCAACAGCCAGCAGTGGCAGCTCACCGACCAGGGCAGCGGGCGCTACCGGATCGCCAACCGGGCCACCGGGCTGGTCCTCGACGGCGGTGGGCAGGTCGCCTCCGGCTCGACGGTCAAGCAGTGGAGCTGGGACGGCAGCAACAACCTGCTCTGGACCCTCACCGCGGTCTGATCCTTCGCCGATTCCAGGAGTGTGGCAATGAAACGTAAGGCTCTGCTGAGCGCGGGACTGACGCTGGTGCTCGGTGCGACGGCCGTCCTCGGCGCCGGCTGCGGCGAGGACGCCGGCGGCTCGACCGGCTCGGGCGGTGCCGAGCTGCTGGCCGGGGTGGACTACCCCCGCTCCGACACGGACTTCTGGAACTCGTACATCGGGTACGTGCCGCGGTTCGCCGACGAGATGGGGGTCGAACTCAAGACCACCAACTCGCAGAACGACATCGCGAACCTGATCTCGAACGCCCAGACCTTCATGAGCCAGGGTGTCAAGGGCGTGGTGATGGCCCCGCAGGACACGGCCGCCATCGCGCCCACCCTGACCCAGCTCGAAGACCGCAAGATCCCGGTGGTCACCATCGACACCCGGCCGGACACCGGCAAGGTCTTCATGGTCGTGCGCGCCGACAACCGCGCCTACGGCACCAAGGCCTGCCAGTTCCTCGGCACCAAACTGGGCGGTCGGGGCAAGGTCGTGATGCTCCAGGGCGGGCTGGACTCGATCAACGGCCGGGACCGCACCGAGGCGTTCAACGAGTGCATGCGCAGCAACTTCCCCGGCATCACCGTCTTCGGTGAGGCCACCGACTGGAAGGCCGACGTGGCGGCGTCGAAGCTGCAGACCAGGTTCGCCTCCGACCCGGACATCAAGGGCGTCTACATGCAGTCGTCCTTCGCCCTGTCCGGCACCCTGCAGATCCTCAAGCAGCGGGGCCTGCAGGTGCCGCCGAGCGACCCCCGGCACGTCTTCGTGGTCTCCAACGACGGCATACCGGAGGAGCTGAAGAACATCGGTGACGGTCTGATCGACGCCACCGTGAGCCAGCCGGCCGACCTGTACGCCCGGTACGGTCTGGAGTACGTCAAGGCGGCGATCGAGGGCAAGACCTTCCAGCCCGGCCCGACCGACCACGGCAGCACCATCATCCAGGTACGCGAGGGAATGCTGGAGGACCAGCTGCCGGCGCCGCTGGTGACGGCGGACGGCGCGCCGATCGCCGGCGAACCCACCGTGAAGTTCGACGACGCCTCGCTCTGGGGCAACAACGGATGAGTGTCGGCGCACACCACCCGTCCGGCGGGCCGGTCGGCGACGACCGGCCCGTGGTCGAGGCCGTCAACATCAGCAAGCGTTTCGGGTCGACGGTCGCCCTGGCCGGGGCGGGCATCACGGTCCGCCGGGGCGAGACGCACGCCCTGGTGGGGCGCAACGGCGCCGGCAAGTCGACGTTGGTCAGCATCCTCACCGGGTTGCAGGCCGCCGACGACGGCTCGGTCCTCTTCGACGGGCGTCCGGCTCCACCGCTGGGCGACCGCGACGCCTGGCGGCGGCGGGTGGCGTGCGTCTACCAGAAGTCGACGATCATCGACACCCTCACCGTGGCGGAGAACCTCTTCCTCAACCGGCACGCCCGGGGCCGGGCCGGGTTGATCGGGTGGTCGAGTCTGCGTCGCGAGGCGGAGCGGTTGCTGGCGGCGTGGTCGGTCGAGGTCGACGTGCGTCAGCCCGCGGCGACGCTCTCGGTCGAGCAACGGCAGTTCGTGGAGATCGCCCGGGCGCTCTCCTTCGGGGCCCGGTTCATCGTCCTCGACGAGCCGACCGCCCAGCTCGACGGCGCGGGCATCAACCGGTTGTTCGCCCGGATCCGCCACCTGCGGGCCCAGGGGGTGACGTTCCTGTTCATCAGCCACCACCTGCAGGAGATCTACGAACTCTGCGACCGGGTGACGGTGTTCCGGGACGCGCGGCACATCGTCACCGCCCCGGTGGCCGAGTTGAGCAAGCCGGCGCTGGTCGCCGCGATGACCGGCGAGGACGTGACGATGCCGGTGGCCGACCACCGATCGCTGCCGACCGACGCGCCGGTGCGGCTCGCCGTGCGGGACCTGGTCACCTCCTCCGGTGCCGAGGTGTCGTTCCAGGCCCGCGCGGGTGAGGTGGTCGGGATCGCCGGCGGCGGCGGCAGCGGCAAGGTCGAGGTCGCCGAGGCGATCGTCGGTCTGGCCCGCCGGGTGGGCGGCACCGTGGTCGTCGACGGTCGGGCGCTGCGGTCGGGCAGTGTGCCCGACGCCCTCGCCGCCGGGGTCGGGCTGGTGCCGCAGGACCGGCACCGCGAGGGGCTGGTGCCGTCGCTGTCGATCGCGGAGAACGTCACGATGACCGTGCCGGGCCGCATCGAGTGGCGCGGCCTGATCTCGCCGGCCCGGCGGGACGCCCTGGCCCGCCGGGCCATCGCCGATCTGGCGATCAAGGCGGCCGGCCCGCAGGTGCCGGTCGCGGACCTCTCCGGCGGCAACCAGCAGAAGGTCGTCATGGGCCGGGCACTGGCCAGCGATCCGAAGCTGCTGGTGCTCGTCACGCCGACCGCCGGCGTCGACGTGCGCTCCAAACAGACCCTGCTCGGTGTGGTCGAGGACGTCCGCCGCCGGGGCACCGCCGTGCTGGTGGTCTCCGACGAACTCGACGACCTGCGGATCTGCGACCGCGTGCTGGTGATGTTCCAGGGCCGGGTGGTCGCCGAGATGCCGTCCGGCTGGCGTGACAACGAGCTGGTAGCCGCGATGGAAGGGGTGGATCTCCACCATGTCTGAGACGCTCTCCACCACCACGGCACCGGCGGCGGCACCACCACCGCCGCCGGCCGGGTCACGGAGTCTGGCCCTGGCCCGGCTGCGGGACCTGGCGCTGGTGCCGGCGATCGTGGCGGTCGCGATCGTCGGGTCGATCGTCAACCCGGTCTTCCTCAGCTCCGACAACGTCATCAACGTGCTGCAGAGCATGTCGGAGATCGCCGTCCTGGTGCTCGCCCAGACCATCGTGCTGATCACCGGCAAGATGGACCTGTCGCTGGAGTCCACCTTCGGACTGGCGCCCGGCATCGCGGCCTGGTTGGTCGTGGATCCCGCCCTCACCCGGGGACTCGGGCTCGGTGCCCTGCCGGAGGCCTGGGCGGTCCCGGTCGTGCTGGCCGTCGGTGCCCTGGTCGGAGCCTTCAACGGGCTGCTCATCGTCCGGTTCGGGCTCAACGGCTTCATCGTCACGCTGGGCATGCTGATCGTCCTGCGCGGGTTGCTGACCGGCATCTCCGGCGGCCAGACCTTCTTCGCGTTGCCGGAGTCGATGACGTACCTCGGCTCCGCGACCTGGTTGCGGGTGCCGGCCTCGATCTGGGTGTCGTTGCTGCTCTTCGCGGTCGGCGTCGTGGTGCTCGGCTGGACCCGGGCGGGCCGTGCGCTGTACGCGATCGGGGGCAACGCGGACGCGGCCCGCGCGGCGGGCATCCGCACCGACCGGGTGCTGTGGATCGCGTTGGTGGTGGCCAGTCTGCTCGCGGCCCTGGCCGGTCTGCTGATCAGCGGCCGGTTGGCGGCGGTGCCGGCGGCCCAGGGCAGCGGCGCGATCTTCCAGGTCTTCGCGGCTGCGGTGATCGGTGGCGTCAGCCTCAACGGCGGCAAGGGGAGTGTCTTCGGCGCGTTCACCGGCGTCCTGCTGCTTTTTATGATCATCAACGTGTTGACCCTGGCCGGGGTGCCCGCGCAGTGGACGAACTTCCTCAACGGCACCGTCATCCTGGTGGCCCTGGTGGTCTCCCGAATCACCGGAGGCAAGTCGCAGAACTGAGGTGGACCGGTCCAACGGTAAGCAGCTGTTCGATTCTCCAGGAGTCTCGGTGACTGAGCGCATCTCGTCCGTAGAAACGATCGACGTACGGTTTCCCACCTCGCGGCACCGCGACGGGTCGGACGCCATGAACCCGTTCCCGGACTACTCCGCCGCCTACGTGGTCCTGCGGACATCGGCGGGCGCATGCGGGTACGGCCTGGTCTTCACGGTGGGGCGGGGCACCGAGATCCAGGTCGCGGCCGTGCGGTCGCTGGCGTCGATGGTGATCGACCGGCCGGTCGACGAGCTGACCGCCGACCCGGGGGCGTTGGCCCGGCGGCTGGTCGGCGACAGCCAGATCCGCTGGCTGGGGCCGGAGAAGGGGGTCGTGCACATGGCGGCCGGCGGTCTGGTCAACGCGGTCTGGGACCTCGCCGCGCGGCGGGCCGGCAAGCCACTGTGGAAGCTCCTCGCCGACCTCACCCCGGAGCAGCTCGTCGCGCAGGTCGACTTCCGCTACCTGCGCGACGCCCTGACCGAGCAGGAGGCGTTGGCCCTGCTACGGGCCGCCGTCGACGGGCGGGCCGAGCGGGAGCGGCGGTTGCGGACCGAGGGATACCCGGCGTACACCACGACCCCCGGTTGGCTGGGCTACGACGACGAGAAGCTGGCCCGGCTCTGCGCGGAGGCGGTGCGGGACGGGTACCGGTTGATCAAGATCAAGGTCGGTGGGAACCTGGCCGACGACGTACGCCGGATGGGGATCGCCCGGCGGGCGGTCGGCCCGGACGTCCGGATCGCGGTGGACGCCAACCAGATCTGGGGCGTACCCGAGGCGATCCGGTGGATGCGTGAGCTGGCCCCGTTCGACCCGTACTGGATCGAGGAGCCGACCTCGCCGGACGACGTGCTCGGGCACGCCGCCGTGCGGAAGGCCCTCGCCCCGGTCCGGGTGGCCACCGGCGAGCACGTGCACAACGCGGTGATGTTCAAGCAGCTGCTCCAGGCCGACGCCGTCGACGTGGTGCAGATCGACGCCTGCCGGGTCGCCGGGGTCAACGAGAACCTGGCGATCCTGCTGCTCGCGGCGAAGTTCGGGGTGCCGGTCTGCCCGCACGCCGGCGGGGTCGGGCTCTGCGAGCTGGTGCAGCACCTGGCCATGTTCGACTTCGTCGCGCTCAGCGGCAGCACCGAGGACCGCGCCATCGAGTACGTCGACCACCTGCACGAGCACTTCACCGACCCGGTACGGGTAAGCGGCGGCAGGTACCACGCGCCGACCGCCCCGGGTATGAGTGCCGAGATCGTGCCCGCCTCGGTCATCGAGTACCGCTACCCTGACGGGCCGCAGTGGATGCCGGTGTCGGCCGTGCCGGTCGGGACGGGAGCACCGACGGCGTGATCATCGACGCGCACCACCACCTGTGGTTGCCGGAGCGTGGCTACGACTGGCTCGACGCGCCCGAGGTGGCCGCCATCCGCCGCCCGTTCACCCCGGCGGACCTGACCGCCGAGCTCACCGCGGCCGGGGTCACCGGCACCGTGCTGGTCGAGGGCGGTCGTTGCCACCCCGACGAGGCGGCGGAGTTCCTCGGCTACGCCGCCGACACCCCGCCGATCCTCGGGGTGGTGGCCTGGCTCGACGTCGCCGCCGGGGACGTGGCCGCCACCATCGGGCGCTACCGCCGGCTGCGCGGGGGCGAGCTGCTGGTCGGGGTACGCGCCCAGGTGCAGGGCGAGGCGGACCCGGACTACCTCGACCGGCCCGACGTACGGCGTGGGCTGGCCGAGATCGGTGCCGCCGGCCTGGTCTTCGACCTGGTGATCCGGGCCGACCAGTTGCCGGCGGCGGCGCGGGCGGCGCGGGCCGTGCCCGAGCTCCGGTTCGTCCTCGACCACCTGGGCAAACCCCGCATCGACGAGGGTGCGGCGGGCCTGCGCCGGTGGCGGGACCCGTTCGCCGCGCTGGCCGCCAACCCCAACGTCACCGGCAAGCTCTCCGGGCTGGTCACCGAGGCCCGGCCGGACTGGACGCCGGCGGACCTCCGGCCGTTCGTCGAGGTGGCGGTCGAGGAGTTCGGCGCCCATCGTCTGATGTTTGGCTCCGACTGGCCGGTCTGCCTGCTCAGGTCGGACTACCCGGGGGTGCTCCGGACGCTGACCGCCGCGTTGCCGGCACTGCCGGCCGAGCAGCGGCACGAGATCTTCGCCGGCACCGCCGTGCGCACCTACCAGCTGCGGGTCGACCGGCCCGCCCCGGTGGCATCGGAATGACGGTCACCGCCGTGCGGTCAGCCACCGGCCGCCTGCGCGGCGAGCACCGTACGCAACCACGCCTCACTGGTGTTGACGTGCATCAACGCGGTGGCGTGGGCGAGCAGCTGGTCGCGCGAGCGCAGCGCGAGGTAGATCGCGTGGTGTTCGTCGATGGTCTTGTGCGCCGCGTTGCCCTCGATCAACCCGCGCCAGACCCGGGCCCGCAAGGTACGGCTGGACAACCCGTCCAGCAGCGAGGTGAGGGTCTCGTTGCCGGTGGTCGCGACGACCGTGTGGTGGAAGGCCGTGTCGAAGCGGATCAACTGCTCGGCGTCGTCGGCCGCGGCCCGCATGTCCTCCAGGATCCGGCTCAGCTCGTCCAGCTCGACGTCGGTCATCCGCAGCGCCGCCAAGCCGGTGGCCACCGGCTCCAGCATCCGGCGGACCTCCATCACCTCCAGCAGGGTGTCGTCGCGCAGCAGCTCCACCGCGACGCCCAGGCCCTCCAGGAGCAGCCGGGGGGCGAGGCTGGTGACGTACGTCCCGTCACCGCGGCGTACGTCGAGCACCCGGGCCGACTCGAGCACCTTGACCGCCTCCCGGACCCCGCTGCGGGACAGCCCCATCTGGGCGGCCAGCTGCGGCTCCGGTGGCAGTCGCGTGCCGGGTGGCAGCTCGCCGCTCTGGATCATGCTGCGGATCCGCGCGATCGCGTCGTCGGTCAGTGCCATCCGGGCCCCCTTCTCCGCGGGCCGTCGAGCGCCGTCGCGACGGGCCCGCCGCCAGTGACCGGCAACGGCGGCCCTGACCAATATAGAGACATCGGACGTTTGTTGTCGTCAGGGATGTCCCGCGACCTGACCGAGGAGCCCAGGTGAACCGCAGCGCGCACTACGTCGGCCCGCACACCTTCGTCGTCGAGGAGACCGCCGAGGTGCCGCCCGGCCCCGGCCAGGTACGCATCGACGTGGCGTACACCGGGATCTGCGGCACCGACCTGCACATCGCGCACGGCGCGATGGACCAGCGGGTGACGGTGCCGGCGGTGATCGGCCACGAGATGTCCGGCCGGATCGCCGAGCTCGGCCCGGACGTCCAAGGCCACCGGGTGGGTGATCCGGTGACCGTGCTGCCGCTGGACTGGTGCGGCGAGTGCCCCGCCTGCCGCGCCGGCCACACCCACATCTGCCACCGGCTCAACTTCGTCGGCATCGACTCGCCCGGCTCCATGCAGCACTCCTGGACGGTGCCGGCCCGGATCCTGGTGCCGTTGCCGGCGGAGCTGCCGCTGGCCCACGCCGCGCTTGTCGAGCCGACCGCGGTGGCCGTGCACGACGTACGACGTTCCCGGCTGGCCGCCGGCGAACACGCGGTGGTGATCGGGGCCGGCCCGGTCGGCCTGCTCATCGCCACGGTCGCCCAGGCCACCGGTGCCGTGGTCACCGTGCTGGAGCTCGACAAGGGTCGCCGGGACCTCGCCGCCGACCTCGGGCTGCGCACCCTGGACCCGGCGGCGGTCGACGTCGCCGAGCAGGTCCGGGAGGCCACCGGGGGTGCCGGGGCCGACGTGGTCTTCGAGGTGTCCGGCTCGGCGGCCGGGGTCCGGACCGCCACCGACCTGCTCGCCGTACGCGGCCGGCTGGTCGTGGTGGCGATCCATCCCACCCCGCGCGAGGTGGACCTGCACCGGGTCTTCTGGCGGGAACTGGAGTTGATCGGGGTACGGGTCTACCAGAGCGAGGACTACACCGAGGCGGTCCGGCTGGTCCACGGTGGTCAGGTGCCCGCCGAGCGGCTCATCTCCCGGATCGTGCCGCTGGACGACGTGGCCCAGGCCTTCGTGGCCCTCGCCGCCGGTGGTGACGTGAAGGTGCTCGTCGACTGTGGAGGTAATCCGTGAACCCGTTCGACCTCAGCGGCCGGTTGGCCGTGGTGACCGGCTGCCGGCGGGGCATCGGCCTGGCGATGGCCGAGGCCCTGGCGGCGGCCGGCGCCGACGTGATCGGGGTCAGTGCGGAGCTGGAGGAGGAGGGCAGCGAGGTCGCGCGGCGGGTGGCCGCCCAGGGGCGCACGTTCGTGGCGTACCGGGCGGACCTGTCGGACCGGGCCGCCGTCCGCGCGCTCGCCGGCTGGCTCGGCCAGCGGGACCGGCCGGTCGACATCCTGGTCAACAATGCCGGCACGATCCGTCGGGCACCGGCGGTCGAGCACACCGACACCGACTGGGAGCACGTCCTGGAGGTCGACCTCACCGCGCCCTTCGTGCTCTCCCGCGAGATCGGCCGGGACATGGTCCGGCGCGGCACCGGGAAGATCATCTTCACCGCGTCCATGCTGAGCTTCCAGGGGGGTGTCACCGTGCCCGGTTACGCCGCGGCCAAGTCCGGGATCGCCGGGCTGACCCGGGCGCTGGCCAACGAGTGGGCACCGCACGGGGTGAACGTCAACGCGATCGCGCCCGGCTACATCGGCACCGACAACACCCGTGCCCTGCGGGACCAGCCGGACCGCAACCGGGCGATCCTGGAGCGGATCCCGGCCGGGCGGTGGGGTAGCCCCGAGGATCTGGCCGGGGTCACCGTCTTCCTCGCCTCCGACGCCGCCGCCTACGTGCACGGCGCGGTGATCCCGGTCGACGGCGGATGGCTCGCCCGCTGACCCACCCCCCGACGCCCCCGGCCAGACCGGCCGAGGGTGAGGGAGGTAAGGAAGGGCCCCTTCTTAACGGCCGACGGTGAGCGGGGTGACCCGCTCTACCGAAAGCGTTAACAAGGGGCCCTTCCTTACGCGGGGGCGTGGCGGTGGCGTCGGCGGGCGAGTAGACCGAGGACCACGTCGACGACGAGGAAGCCCAGCAGGGTGACGCCGAACCAGGGCAACGCCCACCCGAGCGCCGCCACCACCGGTACGCCGACCAGCAGCGCCCACCACGGCAGATCCCGTACGCCACCCCGGGCGGGCGGGGTGCCGAGCGCGGCACGGCGGTCGGACCGGGTGGGCCGGCGCTGCCACCACATGCGGTAGCCCCAGACGATCACGCAGAGCAGACCGATGGCGAGCGCGGCCAACAGCACCTGGTTGACCGGGCCGAACAGCTGACCCATGTGCGCCTGGATGCCGAGGCTGCTGAGCTGGGCCAGTAGCGGCCAGTCGGCGAAGTCGCTGCGGTCGACCACGGTGCCGGTGGCCGGGTCGACGGCGATCCGGTCCAGCCTGACCGGCCAGGTGTTGTCGTTCTGGTTGACCACCCACGCGCTGCCGGACTCCTCGGCCGGGGTGATCTCCACCGGACCGTTCAGACCGGTGTCCCGGGCGACCGCGAGGACCCGTTCGTAGCTGGCCGGCTCCGCCGCCGTCGTCGGGGCCGGACCGCCGTGCCCCTGGTGTTCCCCGCCCCCGGCGGCCGGCGGGACGCCGTCGAGTCCGGTGGCGACGGCCGGGCGGCTGGCCGACAGCGCGTCCAACCCGGCGCTGAAGTTCGCCCCGGCGAAGCGGGACCAGGTCAGGCCGGTGACCGACAGGAAGAGCAGCCCGACGGCGAGCCAGACGCCCGTGGTGGCGTGCCAACCCCGCGTCCGTCGGACCCCCTTGCCGGCGGAGAGGTCCGGCACGAGCAGGTGCTTCATCCGGGTACGGGAGGTGGCGCGGCGACGCCACCACAGGACCACGCCGCCGAGGGCGAGGACCCACAGCCAGCTGGCCGCGATCTCGGAGTAGTGCCTGCCGAACTCGCCCAGCTGCAGGTTGCGGTGCAGGTCGTCCAGCCAGGTGCTGGCCGGGGTGTACCCGAACCAGGTGGTCAGCTGCCCCTTCACCTCGCCGGTGTACGGGTCGACGTAGACGGTGTGCTGCCGGTCGTCGGTCAGGTCGGGTTGGGAGAACGTGACCCTGGTGGTCTGCTCGTCGGTGCCGATCGCCACGGTGGCGATGGTGCCGTCGGGGTGCGCGGCGCGGGCGGCGGCGACCTGCTCGGCCAGCGGCTTCGGCTGCTCACCGACGGCGGCGACGGTGAGCTGGTCGCCGTAGAGGATCCGGTCCACCTGGGGGCTGACCGTGTAGGCCAGCCCGGTCAGCGCGGCGACCACCAGGAACGGAGCGACCAGCACCCCGGCGTAGAAGTGCAACCGGACCAGCAGGGCCGCCCACGGCGCGGGCCGGCGCACCGGGCGAGCGGGGTCGCCGTTGGCGGGCGGGTTCGGTGTGGGATCGACCAGTTCGGTCACGGACATGGACTACTCCGATCGGAAGGCGGTGCTGCGCAGGTGGCGGTGTCCAGCTGCGGGCACCGTCTCCCGGTCGAGTAGTCGGGCACGGTCCCGGACAAGTTCCCGTCCCGGTGCCGCCACAACGGGAAACCGCCAGACATCGACGCAGCTCAGGCCGGCTCTCTGGCGGCAGGCCCCGGTTCTGCCCTGGCGATGCCGGGCGGTGTCGGGCAGACTGGCGAGGCCCTGACATTTACCGGCGACGATCAGACGACGCGTGCGTACATTGAGGTGAATCGGTGGGGAGAGTCCTCCGCTTGGCGTTGGTGACCGCAACTACGAACCGGCGGGTGGGGGAACCGGAGTGACCCGGGGTGCCGCCGGGTCCCGACAGCTGGCCCTCTTCCGGGCGCTGGTCGTCGGCACCTCGGCCGCGACCTTCGGCAGCTACCTGAACATGGTGGCGCTGAACCTCTTCGTCTACCAGGCGACCGGCAGCGCGTGGCAGACCGGGGTCTTCATGGCCCTGCGCCTCGGTGCCGGCGTCGTCGCGGGTCTGGTCGGCGGGCTGGTGACGGTCCGGCTGCCCCGCCGCCCGGTGCTGGTCCTGTGTGACCTGGGTCAGGCGACCACGCTGCTGGTGTTGGCGCTCGCCGGGCAGCAGACCCGGATCGGCCTGCTGCCGGTGGTGGCCGTGCTGACCGGGCTGCTCAGCACCACGAGTTCGGTGCTGCTGCGCAGCAGTGTGCCGGACCTGGTGGGCGACGAGCACCGGATCGACGCCAACGGGCTGCTGGTGACCGGCCGGGCGGTGGCGACGGCGTTGGGGTTCGCCGCGGGTGGACTGCTGGTCGGCTGGCTCGGTTACGGGCCGGTCTTCCTGGTCACCGCCGGTGCCTTCGCCTTCTCGGCGACGATGCTGGGCGTCCTGCCGCTGCGGTTTCCCCGTCGCCGCAGCTCCATCGTGGAGGGTACGTCCCCGCCGACCGGCAAGGCCGACGGCGGAACCGGCCGGCGGTGGCGCGGGCAGGTGGTCGTCGGGGTGCTGGCCGCCGCGCCGACGGTGTCGGTCATCCTCGCCGTCCGGGCGGTCGACGCGTTGGGGTCCGCCTCGCACAACGTCGGCATGCCGGTCTACGCCACCCAGATCCAGCCCGCCGACCCGGCCGGCTTCGTCGGCAACTTCTTCGCGGTCTGGGCGGTGGGGCTGTTCGCCGCGCACCAGGTGATCAAGGGGATCCGGCGGCGTACCAGCGGTCTCGACGATCCGCACCGCAGCGAACTGGCCTTCATCGTCGGTACCTGCCTGATGTCGGCGGCCTTCGTGGCGGCCTTCGCCGGCATCGGGCAGCCGTGGGTCCTGGTGGTGGCCCTGGTCGCCGGCCTGGCCGACGGCTTCACCGAGATCACCTACACCACCCGGGTGCAGGCGGAACCCGATCCGCGTCGGGGCTACTTCTTCGGGCTCACCGCGATGGCCGAGAACGGTGGCCTGGGGCTGGGCATGCTGCTGGCCGCCGCGCTGCTGGAGGTGTGGCGGCCGATCCAGGTGGCCGGCGTGATGCACGGCGCCGTCGTGCTGCTGGCCGTCGTCGTGGCGGTGGGCGTCACGGTCGGCCGACGCAGGGCGGGACCCGCCGCCGAGCAACCGGATCCGGCCGTGCGGCCACAGCAGAGCAGGAGGTGACCGGTGGACGAGCTGACCGAGGCGTTGGCCCGACGTACCGAGCTGATCGACGTGGCGGTGGTCGACCGTACCGGCTTCGACGGCGTCCGGTACCGGGTGGCGTACGTCGTCCCCGCCCCCACCGGCACCCCGGCGCAGGCCCGGCGGGCGGCGCAGGCGGCGGTGGCGGCGACGGGTGACTCCGGTGGGCCGGTACCGGTCGCCGTGGTGTCGGGCATCCCGCGCGACGCCGACGGCGTGGCGGACCCGGCGGCGCTGCGGGCGGTGCCGGTCGCCACGACCGCCGGCGGCACCCTGGTCCGCCGGCCCGACCGGAAACCGGACCGGATCCACCTGGCCGACGTGCTGGAGCTGCCGCCGCGCTGGGGATCGGACCTGGTCGCCCCGGCCGCCGGCCCGGCACCGGCGGTATCCGGCGACACCCCGAAAGATCCGGGTACGCGGCCGGCCGAGTCGGCTGTGCCGCCGCGCGATGTGCCGGCGGCCGAGCCGGATGCGCCGTCGGCCGAGCCGGCGGTTGAGGCGGTCGGGGGCGTACCCGAGGTCGGTGGGGACCTTCCGGCGACGCTGCCGGAGGCATTGCGGCGGGCCGCCCGGGACCGGCCCGAGCAGGGGCTGCGGCTGGTCGAGGCCGACGGCACCCGGACCCTGCGCTACCCGGAGCTGCTCGACGCCGCGCTGCGGACGCTGACCGGGCTGCGGGCGGCCGGGCTGACCACCGGCGACCCGGTGATCCTGCACCTGCCGTCGCTGGCCGATCACTTCGTCGCGCTCTGGGCCTGCCTGCTGGGCGGGCTGCGGCCGGTGGCCGTCGCGCAGGCCCCCGGGTACCAGGCCCGCAACGCCACCCTCGACAAGCTGCAGCACGCCTGGCGGAGCCTGGACCACCCGGTCGTGCTCACCAGCGGCACCGTCACCGCACAGCTGGGGACCTACGCCGACCGGGCCGGGTGGGGCGGCCTGCGGGTGCTCGACCTGGCCGACTGCCGGGCCCACGAGCCGGCCGGGGAGCTGCCCCGGCCCACCCCGGACGACGTGGCGATGCTGCAACTCTCCTCCGGCAGCACCAGCGCGTCCAAGGTGATCCCGCTTACCCACCGGGGCATCGTGCGGTACGCCCGGGACGCCTGCCAGGTCGCCCGGGTACGCCCCGACGACGTCATGCTCAACTGGCTGCCGCTGGACCATGTGGCCGGCCTGGTGATGATGCACCTCGGTCCGGTCGTGCTGGGCTGCGACAACGTGCACGTCGGCACGGCGCTGGTGCTCACCGACCCGCCACTCTGGCTGGACCTGATGCAGCGGTACCGGGTGCGGCACAGCTGGTCGCCGAACTTCGGCTTCAAGCTGGTCACCGAGGCGTTGCGGGCGCAGCCGGACCGGCGGTGGGACCTCAGCGGGGTGCGTACCCTGATCAACGCGGGCGAGCAGTGCACCGAGCCGGTAATGCGCGGCTTCCTGGCGGCCACGGCCGACAGCGGGCTCGCCCCGGACGCGTTGGTGCTGGCCTGGGGGATGGCCGAGACCTGCACCGCGATCAGCTACCAGACCTTCGGCCCGGACGCGGTGCAGCACGCCGAGCTGCACGCCGACGGCAGCCGGGTCCGGCTGGCGCCGGCCAGCGCCCCGGGGACGACCACCTTCCTCAGCATGGGCCCACCGGCGCCGGGCACCCGGTTCCGGGTCACCGCACCGGACGGCCGGACCGCCCTGCCGGAGCTGCGGATCGGCCGGTTGCAGGTCCGGTCCGAGCGGGTCACCCCCGGCTACCTCAACCATGACGAGGCGAACCGGGCGGCCTTCCCGGACGGACCGTGGTTCGACACCGGTGACCTCGCGTACCTCCACGACGGCCGGCTCACCATCACCGGCCGGGGCAAGGAGGTGATCATCGTCAACGGGGTGCACTACTTCTGCCACGAGATCGAGGACCTGGTCGGGGCGGTGCCGGGGGTGGCACCTACCCAGGTGGCGGCGTTCGGGGCCCCGGGACCCGACGGCATCGAACGCATCGTGGTGCTCTTCTGCGCGCAGGAGGCGCTGGACGCGGAGCTGCTGACCCGGATCCGGCAGCGGCTGGCGCAACGGCTGCAGGTCGGCTCGGCCCACCTGGTCTGCGTGCCGCCGGAGCAGTTCGAGAAGACCACCAGCGGCAAGATCCAGCGGACCAGCATGCGCAACCGGCTGCTGGCCGGCGGCTACGAGCCGCAGTCGCGCCGGGTCGACCTGCTCGACGCCGCCCCCACCACGGTCGCCGACTGCGTCCACCGGCCGGTGTGGACAGCCCGCCGGTTCACCCGTGCCACCCCGCCAGCCGGGCCGGTGCTCGTGGTCGCCGACACCCTGGGGCTGGCCGCCCGCCTCGGCCGGGACCTGCCCGACGCCGTACTCGTGGACCCCACCGGCCGCCCGTACGACGATCCGGATCGGGCCGGCCGCCCGTACGAGGATCCGGATCGGTGGGTGGAGCTGCTGCGGTCGTTGGCGGCGGGCGGGCGTACCCCGGGACTTGTCGTGTTCGCGGCCAGTTACCTGCCCACGCCCGACCTCGACGACACCGACGCCACCCGGCGCGCCGTCGAGGTGTGCGGCACCGGTCCGCTCGGCCTGCTGTGTGCCCTGGCCGCCCTCGACTGGACGGGCACCCTGCTCACCCTGAGCCGGGGCCTGTACCGGATCCGGGGCGACGAGGCGGGTTGCCCGCCCGCCGCGTTGACCGCCGCCCTGGGCGAGACCCTCGGGGTCGAGCAGCCGGGGGTCCGCGCCTGGCATCTGGACCTGCCCGGCGACGAGGTCGCCGGGGACGCGGCCACCGTCGTCGCGGCCTGCGGCTGGGCGCACCGGGAACCACTGGTCGCCTGGCGGGGCCGACCCCTGGTCCGCGCGGTCGAACGGGTCGAGCCGGCAAAGGGGCCGGCCGTGCTCCGGCCCGGCTCACGGTGGCTGGTCACCGGCGGGCTCGGCGGGGTGGGCCGGGTGATCCTCGGTGACCTGCGCGCCGAGCTGGACCTGCGGGTGCTGGTCGTCGGACGGAGCGAACCCGGTCCGGCCCTCGCCGAGCTGGCCGCCGCCGGCCCCGACCGGGTCCGCTACGCCCGGGTGGACGTCACCGACGGCACGGCGTTGGAGGCCGCGGTCGTCGAGGCCGAACGCGCCTGGGGAGCACCGCTGGACGGCGCGCTGCACCTCGCCGGCCGGTACCGGACCGTGCCGCTTTCCGCGCCACGTGCCGGACAGTGGCGTCCGGAGACCGACCCGAAGGTGGCCGGCTCGATCGAGGTGGCCCGGCTGCTCCGGCGTCGACCGGGCAGCCACCTGGTGGCCTTCTCCTCCCTGCTGTCGCTGACCCCGGTGGTCGGTGCGGGCGGTTACGCGGCCGCCAACCGCTTCCTCGAAGCCCTCTGCGCACAGCTCGGCGACGCCCACTGCCTCAGCTACGGGATGTGGCGCGGGGTGGGACTGAGCGAGCAGGGTGGCGTGGAGGCGGCCACCCGGCGGCACATGCTCAGCTTCTCGGTACCGCAGGGACAGGCGTTGACCCGGCTGGCCCTGCACCAACCCGCCGGCCACCTGCTGGTCGGCTTCGACACCAACGCCACCCGGGTGCGACACCTGGTGCGCCCGGTGTGGGCGCTGGAAGGCGTCCGGGCCACCGCCAGCTCCGGCGCTGCCGCCGGCAGCGGGACGTCTGGCGCTGCCACCGGCAGCGGGGTGCCTGGCGCTGCCGCCGGCAGCGGTGTGCCCACGGACGTCTTCGGTGTCCCGGTGCCGGTGGTGGCCGACCCGGTCGGATCCACGCCGGACGCCGTCGACGATGCCAGCCCGGCCAGCACCGCGCCGGCTCCGGGCGGCTCGGCGACGGCCGGCCCCGACCCGGTCGGGGTCGCCAACGCGGTACGGCAGGCGCTGCGCCAGACGGTGCCCGGCGGGGTGGACGAGCACACCGCCTTCCACGACGCCGGCCTGGACTCGGTGCGCCTGCTGCGGCTGCACACCCTGCTGCAGCAGTCACTCGGTAGGCAGTTCCCGCAGACCACCCTCTTCACCCACGGCACCCCCGCCGCCCTCGCCCGGCACCTGGCTGAACGGTTCACCCCGTCGGGTGGGGAGCTGGCGGCAACCGGGTCCGCCGACAGGCCGGGTGAGCAGCGGATCGCGGTGATCGGCCTGGCCGCCCGGCTGCCCGGCGCGGACACCGTCGAGCGGTACTGGCAGAACCTGCTCGCCGGCCGGGTCGACGTACGCCGGTTCAGCCGCGCCGAGCTGCTCGCCGCCGGACTGCCACCGGCACTGGTGGACGATCCGGCGTTCGTACCGGTGAGCGGCGCGCTCGCGGACATCGAGGGCTTCGACGCCGAGTTGTTCGGCATCAGCGCCCGGGAGGCGGCGCTTGTCGACCCGCAGCAGCGGCTCTTCCTCCAGGTCTGTCTGGAGGCCCTGGAGGACGGCGGACAGGCCGGCACCGACCGGCGGGTGGGGGTGTACGCCGGTGCCGGCATGCACCTCTACTCGCTGCGGAACTACCTGCTGGACCGGTTCGCCGGGGCGGACCCCGCCGACCAGGTGGCGGCCCTGCAGGTGACCATCGGCAACCAGCCCGACTTCCTGGCCACCCGGGTCGCGTACCGGCTCGGATTGACCGGGCCGGCGATCAGCGTGCAGACCGCCTGCTCGACCTCGCTGGTCGCGGTGCACCTGGCGGTACGGGCGCTGCTGGCCGGGGAGACCGACCTGGCGCTGGCCGGGGCGGCCGCGGTGCACGTGCCGCAGGCGGCCGGCTACCGGTACGAGGAAGGGTCGATCCTGTCCCGCGCCGGAGCCTGCCGGGCGTTCGACGCGGCGGCGGACGGCACCGTCGGCGGCAACGGGGTCGCGGCGGTGCTGCTCAAACGCCTCGACGACGCGCTCGCCGACGGCGACACCGTGTACGGCGTGATCATCGGCTCGGCGGTCAACAACGACGGTGCCACGAAGACCGGCTACACCGCTCCCAGCGTCACCGGGCACGCCGAGGTCATCCGGGCCGCCCTGGCCCAGGCCCGGGTCGACGCCGACTCGATCGGGTACGTCGAGACGCACGGCACCGGCACCCGGATCGGCGACCCGATCGAGGTGGAGGCGCTGCGTACCGTCTTCGGTGGGCGCGGACGGCCGCTGCCGCTCGGCGCGGTCAAGGCGAACATCGGCCACCTCGACACCTGCGCCGGAATGGCCGGCCTGATCAAGGCGATCATGGTGGTCCGGGACGGGAAGGTCCCCCCGGTCGCCGGCCTGCGCCGACCCAACGCCGAGCTGCGGCTCGACGAGGGGCCGTTCGAGCTGCCGACCGAGGTACGGGACTGGACCGGTCCCGGTCCCCGGCGGGCCGGTGTCTCGTCGCTCGGCGTCGGCGGGACCAACGCCCACGTCGTGGTCGAGGAGCCACCGGCACCCGTGGCGGCCCGGCGGAGTCCACCGGCCGGGCCGGTCGTGGTGCCACTCTCCGCCCAGCATCCGACCGCGCTGCGCCAGCTGGCCGAGCGGTTCGCCGACCGGCTGGCCTCGGCGGACGCGCCCCGGCCCGACGACGTACTGGTCACCCTCGGCGCGGGCCGGCGGGCGTTGCGCCACCGGCTGGTGGCCTGGTCGGACTCGCCGGCCGGGGTGGCTGACGTCCTCCGGCGGGCGACCTCGACCCCCGCCGGGGCCGGGCTGGTGGCCGGGAGCGTGCCGGCTGGTGGCCCCGGGCCGGTCGTCTTCGCCTGCTCCGGACAGGGCAGCGACCTGACCGGCGCCGCCGCCGGCCTGTTGGCACACGAGCCGGCGCGCGAGGTGCTGGAGCAGTGCGCGGGGTGGTACCAGCGGACGTGGGGCGTCGACCTGCTCGCCGCACTGCGCGGCGAGCCGCACGAGTGGACCACCGCCACCGTCCAGCCGGCGCTCTACGCGGTGCAGGTCGCCTTCGGCCGGCTGCTGGAGTCGGTGGGGGTGCGGCCGGACGTGCTCATCGGCCACAGCGCCGGTGAGTACGCGGCGCTCTGCCTGGCCGGTGCGCTCCCGGTCGCCGACGGGCTGCACCTCGCGGCGGTACGCGGGCAGCTCATGCAGAGTCGTACCCCCGAGGGGGCGGCCCTGGCGGTGCTCGCCGACGCCGCGCAGCTGGCCCCGGTGCTGGCCCAGGTGCCGGGGGCGGAGCTGACCGTGCGCAACGGGCCGCGCCGGTACGTGCTCTCCGGCACCCCGGAGGTCGTCGCCCGCGCCGGTGAGCTGCTCCGGGCCGCCGACCTCGACCACCGTCCGCTGGCGGTACGCCGGGCCTTCCACAGTGCGCTGATGGAACCGGTACTGGCCGAACTCGGCGCGCAGGCCGCGACGCTCGACTGGCAACCGTTGGGCACCTCGCTGGTCAGCAGCCTCTCCGGGGTACGCCTCGCGCCGGGGACCCGGCTCGACGCCGAGCACGTCCGCCGGCAGACCCGGCAGCCGGCCGACTACCACGCCGGGGTCGAGGGGCTCGTCGCCGACGGCTGCACGACCTTCGTCGAGATCGGACCGGACGCCACCCTGACCGCCCTGGGGCGGCAGTGGCCGGACACCAGCTGGATCCCGGTCCAGCGCGGCCGCGACCGGGCCGGGTCGGTGTTGGCGGCCCTGGCCACCCTCTACGCCCGGGGCGTGCCGGTGGACTGGGCCGCCCTCGCACCGACCGGCCGCCGGATCCCGCTGCCCACCTACCCGTTCCAGCTCACCCGGCACTGGGCCGCCCCGACGCCCCCGCCACCGCTCACCCCCGAAGCACCGCACACCCCCGAAGCACCGCACACTCCCGCAGCGCCGCTCACCCCCGAAGCAGGAGGTACGCCCAGGATGTCCCCGGCCGTCCCGGCGAACCCCGCCGCCGACATCGTGCTGCGCCAGGTCCGCGAACTCACCGCCCGGCACCTCGACGAGGACCCGGACCGCATCGCCGCCGACGCCGCCTTCTTCGATCTCGGCGCCGACTCGCTGCTGATGATCAACCTGCTGCGTGACCTGGAGGCGACGTACCGGATCCGGGTGACGATGCGGGAACTCTTCGAGGACCTCGACACTCCGCAGCGGCTCAGTCAGGCGGTGCTGGAGCGGATGACGCCCGAGCGGCTGGCCGCCCTGACCCGGGACGAGGCGACCCCGGACGACGTGATCGCTGCCGCCGCGACGCCGGACGGCGTGATCGCTGCCGCCGCCCCATCAGCGGGGACGGTCCCGTCGGCGGGGACGGTCCCGTCGACGGCGGCCGTCGCGCCCAGTGTGCCGTTCGAACCGGCCGCCGTGGCGGGCAACGGCAACGGGACGCGCCCGCACCCGGCCGGGCCGCCGGACCAGACCTTCACCGGTCTGCCGTCTGTCGCACCCGCCGGTCCGCCCGCCGTAGGCCCGCCGCCCGTCGCCGGTCCGCCCGTCGCCGGTCCGCCCGCCGCGCCGGCCACGGTGAGTGGAGCGGCGGTAACACCGGCCGCCGAGTTGATCCGCGCCCAGCTCGACCTGATGGGCCGGTTCGCCGACCTGATGACCCACCAGCTCGCCGCGCTCTCCGCCAGCCCGGAACCGGGCGTGCCACCGGTCCCGGCACCCGGCCCCGCGCCGGCCCTTCCCGCGCCCGCGCCTGCCACGTCCGCGCTCGCCGCGCCCGCGCCCGTCATGCCCGCGTCCGTCATGCCCGCGCCCGTCATGCCCGCGCCCGCCACGCCTTCGACCGCCGTACCGTCGTCGGGCCCCGCGCCGCGGTCGGCCGCGTCCGCGCCGCCGGCCGGGGAACCGGGGGCGGCCGGGGATCCGGTGGCGGGGAACGGCGCGGGGCCGGCGCAGCTCGGCCCCCGGCCGCTGCGGGTCAGCGGTGGAGCCGGCAGCGGCCGGTTGGACGAACGCCAGCGGGCCCACTTCGACGACCTGGTCCGGCGGTACGTCGAACGCACCCGACGCTCCAAGGAACTCGCCCAACACCACCGGCCCTGGCTGGCCGACAGCCGGGCGGTGGTCGGTTTCCGTCGGGCGACCAAGGAGATGCTCTACCCGCTGACCGCCCGCCGGGCCCGGGGCGCCCACCTTGAGGACGTCGACGGCAACAGCTACGTCGACATCACGATGGGCTTCGGGGCGCTGCTCTTCGGCCACGAGCCGGAGTTCCTCACCAGCGCCATCGCCACCCACCTCGCCGACGGGCTCCGGCTCGGCCCGCGGGGCGAGGAGGCCGGGGACGCCGCCCGGCTGCTCTGCGAGCTGACCGGGATGGACCGGGCCGCCTTCGCCACCACCGGCACCGAGGCCAACTCGGCGGCCTTCCGGCTGGCCCGCGCGTACACCGGGCGGGACCTCGTCGTCACCTTCGACGGGGCGTACCACGGGCACTTCGACCCGGTGCTGGGCCGGGGTGTGCAGGAGGGCGGGAGTTGGCGCACCAGACCGGTCTCCGCCGGGGTGCCCGCCTCGGCCGTGGCCGACGTCCGGGTGCTGCCGTACGGCGCGGCGCAGAGCCTGGAGGTCATCCGGGAGCACGCCGACCGGATCGCCGCCGTGGTGGTGGAACCGGTGCAGAGCCGGCACCCCGACCGCCAGCCCGGCGAGTTCCTGCACGAGCTGCGCCGGCTCTGCGACACGTACGGGATGGTGCTGCTCTTCGACGAGATGCTCACCGGTTTCCGCCCGCACCCGCAGGGCGCGCAGGGGGTCTTCGGGGTCCGCGCCGACCTGGCCACGTACGGCAAGGTGATCGGGGGTGGCTTCCCGGTGGGGGCGGTCGCCGGCCGGGCCGACATCATGGACTGGGTCGACGGCGGCTTCTGGCGGTACGGCGACGACAGCGTCCCGCCGCAGGACACCACCTTCTTCGGCGGCACCTACATCCAGCATCCGGTCTCGATGGTCGCCGCCCGCGCGGTGCTGACCGAGCTGCGCCGCCGTGGGCCGGCCCTGCAGGAGGGGCTGAACCGGGCCACCACCCGGCTCGCCGACACCGTCAACGCGTTCTGCGTCGCGGAGGACTTCCCGGTCCGGGTGCACCACTTCGGCTCGCTGTTCCGCCTCGCCTCCCCGACCGACCTGAACCTGCTCTTCAACCACCTGCTGCTGGCCGGCGTACACGTCTGGGAGTGGCGGAACTTCTTCCTCTCCGACGCGCACACCGACGCCGACGTGGACACGGTGATCGACGCGGTCCGGGAGTCGCTGTACGACCTGCGCCGGGGCGGTTTCTTCCCCGGCGGCCAGGCACCACCGCCGGCCCCCGCCCGCCCCGCCGAGGCCGCACCCGCCCCGGCGGCGGCCTCAGTGCCGGCTGTGGGGTCAGCGCTGGCTGTGCAATCAGCGCCGGCTGTGCAATCAGCGCCGGCTGTGGGATCAGTGCTGGCTGTCCAGGCAGCGGCGGGCAAGGGGCGGCCGGCGGGCGTACCGGATCTCAGTCTGTACTTCTTCGGCGACTACCCGCAGCAGCGGGTCGAGGACCGGTACGCGGCGGTGCTGGCGGCGGCCACCTTCGCCGACCGGCACGGCCTGCACGCGGTGTGGTTGCCGGAACGGCACTTCGACTCGTTCGGTGGGATCTTCCCCAACCCGTCCGTGCTGGCCGCCGCGGTCGCGGCCCGGACCGAGCGGGTACGCATCCACGCCGGCTGCGCGGTGCTGCCGCTGCACGACCCGATCCGGGTCGCCGAGGAGTGGGCGGTGGTGGACAACCTCTCCGGTGGGCGGGTCGGGATCGGCTGCGCCTCCGGCTGGCACGCCCGGGACTTCGTGCTCGCCCCGCAGGTGTACGGCCGGCACCGGGAGGCGATGTACGAGGCGGTCGGACAGATCCGCACCCTCTGGCAGGGCGGGGCGCTCACCCGTACCGCCGGCAACGGTGAGCCGGTCGAGGTCCGGCTCTTCCCCCGGCCGGTGCAGCCGATGCCGCCGATGTTCGC
Source organism: Micromonospora yangpuensis (assembly GCF_900091615.1). NCBI lineage: Bacteria > Bacillati > Actinomycetota > Actinomycetes > Micromonosporales > Micromonosporaceae > Micromonospora > Micromonospora yangpuensis. Next base: position 778,707 of record NZ_FMIA01000002.1, read on the forward strand.
CGCCGTGGTGGGCAACCCGGACAGCTACCGGCGGGCCGCCGAGGCCGACCTGGGGATCATCACCAACCTGATGTCGCAGAGCGTGGAGCAGTTGGGCGAGAACATCGCCCGCTACCGGGCGGCGCGGGCCGAGCACGGCCTCGACCCGGCGGCCGGGCGGGTCGTGTTGCTGCTGCACACCTACCTCGGTGACGACACCAAGCGGGTACGCGACGAGGCCTTCGGGCCGTTCTGCGACTACCTGCGGTCGTCGTTGGCCCTGTTCGGCCAGGTGACCAACAGCCTCGGGGTGACCATCGACCTGGCGAACACCGCCGAGGAGGATGTGGCGTTCCTGCTCCGTCGGGCCTACCGTCGCTACACCACCGACCGGGCCCTGATCGGCAGCCCGGCGGACTGTGCGTCCATCGTGGCCCGGGTCGCCGAGCTCGGGGTCGACGAGATCGGCTGCTTCGTCGACTTCGGGCTGCCGCCGGACCGGATGCTGGCCGGCCTGCCCGGCATCGAACAACTCGGCGCACTGGTCGGCCACCCCACCGGCCCGCCGCCGGCCGTACCGTCGTCGCCGGCCGCGCTGTCGTCCCAGGCTGTACCGTCGTCCCAGGCCGCGCTGTCGTCCCAGGCCGTACCGTCGTCGCCGGCCGCGCTGGTGGATGCCGGCTCGTCGGCGCAGGTCGCGCCGTTGTCGGTGGCGCAGCGGGAGGTCTGGTTCGTCGAGCGGATGCTGCCGGGCCGGCCGACGTACACCGAGACGAAGGTGGTCCGCCTCACCGGCGAACTCGACGTCGACGCGCTGCGGACCGCCCTGGAGTCGGTGGTCCACCGGCATCCGGCGCTGCGTTCGGTCGTGCGTGAGGTCGACGGCGAGCCGCGCCAACTGGCCCTGCCACCCGGCCGGCTCGACCTGCCGGTGGAACAGGCCGACGCCAGCGGCGACGAGGCGGGTGCCGTCGACTCCGCCGACGCCGGAGCGGTGGCCGCGGTGCTGCGGCAGGAGAACGCGCACCGGTTCGACCTGGCCGCCGGGCCACTGTTCGCCCCCCGGCTGGTCCGGCTCGCTGCCGACCGGCACCTGCTGGTCCTGCGGATGCACCACCTGGTCATCGACACCGTCTCGGCGCAACTGGTCAGCCGCGAGATCGCCGCCGGCTACCGGGCGGCGCTGGAGCGTCGGCCGGCCCAGTTGCCGCCGGCACCGCCCTGGCCGGCGGTGGCCGCCGAGCCCGACGAGGAGACGCTGCGTGGGCACCTGGCGTACTGGACCGGGGCGCTCGCCGGCCTGCCGACCCGCCCGGACCTGCCGACCGACCGGCCGCGCCCGGCCGTGCCGAGCGGCGCCGGCGGGGTGGCCGCCGCCGAACTCGACGCCGACCTGACCCGGCGGGTACGCCAGTTCGCCCGAGCCCACCGGGTCACCCCGTTCATGGTGCTGCTGGCCGGGTTCGCCGTACTGCTGAGCGACCTGGTCGGTCGACGGGAGGTGCTGGTGGGCACCCCGGTGGCGCACCGCCCGCCCGGCACCGAGCAGGCCGTCGGGATGTACGTCAACACCCTGCCGTTGCGCATCGACGTGGCACCCGAGGCCGGCTTCGGCGAGCTGGTGCGGACGGTCCGGTCGGTGCTGCTGGACGCCCAGGAACACCAGGACGCACCGCTGCCGCGCATCGTCGCCGCCCTGGGTGGCCAGCCCGAGCCCGGCCGGCACCCGCTGTTCGACGTGGTCGTCGAGTTCGACAACGGCGCGGTCTTCGAGCTGGACCTGCCCGGGGTACGCGCCGAGCTGCTGGACGCGGCCGTCGACCGGGCCCCCTTCGACCTCGCGCTGTTCCTCACCGGCCGGGCCGAGCGGGTCGACTGTCAGCTCAACTTCGCCCGGGACCTCTTTGACCGGCCCACGGTGACGCGGATCCTGGACCGGTTGGCGGTGCTGCTGCGGGCCGGCACCGACCAGCCGGAGCTGCCGGTGGCCGAGCTGCCCCGGCTCACCGACGACGAGCGGGAGCGGATCGACCGCTGGCAGGACGGCGGACCGCCGGCTCCCGGCGCGGGCCGTACCCTGCTGGCGGGGTTGTCCCTGGACACCTCGACGGTGCTCGACCAGCACGGCCGGCTGGCCGGCCCGCAGCTGGGCCGACGGGCCGAGGCGGTGGCGGCGGCGCTGCGCGCGGCCGGGGTCGGCCCCGGCCAGCTCGTGGCGGTGCACCTGCCGCGCGGGGCCGACGCCGTGGTGGCGATGCTCGGCGTGCTGGCCACCGGGGCCGGGTACGTGCCGCTCCCGCCGGACCAGCCGGCCGCCCGGTCGACCGCCATCCTGGCGTCGGCCCGGGTCGCCGCCGTGGTCGCGCACACCGCCCAGCCGAGGCTGCCGGTTTCGGTGCCCACCGTGCTGGTCGACCAACTGGCCCCGGCGGCACCCGGGGCCGGGGATCCACCGGAAACAGTCGCGCTGAGCCTTCAGGGCGCGGCCACGGCCGCGCTGAGCCGTCAAGGCGCGGCCACGGCCGCGCTGAGCCCCGAGGATGTCGCGTACGTGCTGTTCACCTCCGGCTCGACCGGTCGGCCGAAGGGCTGCGTGATCCCGCACCGGGCGATTGCCAACACCGTCGCCTGGTACGTCCGGGACCTCGGCCTCACCGCCGCCGACCGGCTGAGCTGGTTCAGCAGCCCCGGCTTCGACGCCACCTGCCTCGAGGTGTGGCCGGCGCTGACCGTCGGCGCGACGCTCTGCGTGGTGCCGGAGGAGGCGCGTTTCGACCCGGTACGGCTGCGCGACTGGCTGGTCGGGACCCGGGTGACGGTGGCGATGATGCCGACCCCGATGGGGGAGCTGCTGATCGACCTGGACTGGCCGGCCGGGACGGCGCTGCGGCACCTGGTGGTCGGCGGGGACCGGCTCCGTCGGCAGGCCCGCGCGGAGCTGCCCTTCCGGGTGACCAACGGCTACGGCCCGACCGAGGCGGCCGTGCTGTCCACCTGGGCGCAGCTGACGCCGGCCGACGGCGCGGTGCCGCCCATCGGTCGACCCGTACCGGGGACCTGGGTCCGGGTGCTCGACGGGTACGGCCGGCCGGTGCCGGTGGGCGCGGCGGGTGAGCTGCACCTCGGCGGTGCCCAGCTGGGGCTGGGTTACCTGGACGATCCGGCCGAGACCGGCCGGCGGTTCCGGCGGCATCCCGAGCACGGTCCGCTCTTCGCCACCGGCGACGTGGTCCGCTGGCGGCCGGACGGGCGGTTGGAGTTCCTGCACCGCAACGACGCCCAGGTGCAGATCCGGGGGGTACGGGTGGAGCCGGCCGAGGCCGAGTACCACCTGCGGCAGCTCGACGGGGTCCGGCAGGCCGCCGTCCGGGCCTGGCGCGACGAGCGCGACGAGGCGTACCTCGCCGGCTACGTGGTGCCGGCCGACCCGGAGGTGACCGCCGACCGGCTCCTGCGGGCGCTCGCCGAACGCCTGCCGGCACAGTTGGTGCCCACGGTCTGCGTGCTGCTGCCGGAGCTGCCCCTGCAGGACAGCGGCAAACTGGACCGGGCCCGGTTGCCCGAGCCGGACCGCGGCGACCTTGTCGCGACCGGCCCCCGGGTGGCCCCGGCGACCGAGCTGGAACGGCGGCTGCACGAGCTGTGGCGGGCCGAGCTGGGCCTGACCGACCTCAGTGTCGAGTCGAGCTTCTTCCAGCTGGGTGGCACCTCGCTGACGGCGTTGCGGCTGCTCAACCGGACCGCCACCGAGCTGGGCCGGACGGTGGAGATCCTCGACTTCCTCCGGGACCCCACGGTCCGGGCGATGGCCCGCCGACTCACCCCGCCCGACCCCGCCGGCCCTGCCGGCCTGTCCGGCCCCGCCGGCCCCGCCGGCCCCGCCGGCCCCGCCGGCCTGTCCGACCCCGCCGGCACCGCGGATCCGGCCGGCACCGCTGATCCCGCCGTGGCTGGGGGCGGGTCGGTGGGCGACGACCGGGCCGCGCCGGTCGGCGAGGTGGTACGTACCGCGCCGGCGAGCTTCGGTCAGGCCCGGCAGGTCCTGCTGACGATCCGCAGCGACGAGCCGCAGACCCTCACCGTGGCGACCCGCTTCGCGCTGCGTGGACGGCTCGACCGGGCGGCGCTGCGGCGGGCGCTGACCGCCCTGGCCGACCGGCAGGCCGTGCTGCGCACCAGGTACGCGATCGAGGACGGTGTGGTCCGGCAGGAGGTGCTCGCCACCCGCCCGGTGGACCTGCCGGTGGTCGAGGTGGCCCCGGACCGCCTCGATGACACGGTCACCGGCTGGGCGGCCCAGCCGTTCGCCCTGGAACGGGAACCCTGCTTCCGGGCCCTGCTGGTGCGACTGACCGCCCCGACCGACCGCGCCGACCCGGGGGAGCGGCACGAGTTGGTGCTGGCGGTGCACCACGGGGTCATCGACGGCTGGGGGGTCGACGTGCTGGTGCGCGACCTGGGCGCGCTCTACACCGCCGAGGTCACCGGAGCACCCGCCGACCTGCCGGTGCTGGCTGCGGACTTCCTCGACTTCAGCCGCTGGGAGCAGCGCTTCCTCGCCGAGGAGCAGACCCGTGACCTGGTACGCGGCTGGGCCGAGCAGGTCCGGGAACAGGCCGCGCCGGTCCGGCTGCCCACCGACCGGCCCCGCCCGTCGACGGTGGTCAGCGCCGGCACCTCGGTCCGCGCCGAGATCGCCGCGGACCTGGTCACCGCCGCGAACGACTACGCGGTACGCCGGAAGGTCACGCCCTTCGTCGTCTTCGCCGCCGCCTTCGCGGGGTTCCTGCACGAGCTGACCGGTCAGCCGAGCATCACGCTCACCGTACCGGTGGCCAACCGGCTGGATCCCCGCTTCGCCGACCTGGTCGGCGGCCTGGCGCACGTACCCTGGCTGGTCGTGCCGGTCGACGGCGCGGCGGGCTTCGACGAGCTGGTGGACCGGACGACCGCCGCGACCTGGCAGACCCTGGCGATGCAGTCGGTGCCGCTGCCGGTGTTGACCGAGGCGCTCGGCGAGCGGTTCGCCGGCAACCCGCCCCGGGTGTACTTCTCGATGTTCGACCTGGCCCCACCGGTGCTGCGGCTGCCCGGTCTGGACCCGGCACCGGCCCGGGACGTGCTGCTGGCCGGGGCCCGCGCCGACCAGCTCTGGCAGGTGACGCCCGCGCCCGACGGGGCGATGGCGCTGGTCGTGGAGTACGCGACCGCGCTCTTCGACGCCGACACGGTCACCGGCTGGATCGCCGGCTACCAGCACCTGCTGCGCCGGGCGCTGGCCGGACCCGACGCCACGCTGCCCGGTACGTCGGCGGTTGCCGCCGGGGACTGACGGGGGCGGCCGGACCGGTCATCCGGTCCGGCCGCCCCGGTGCGTGCGGTCAGTTGTCGAGCGGTTTGATCCAGATGTTGCGGTACTGGACCGGGTCGCCGTGGTCCTGGAGCCGGATCGCACCCGTGGCGGGGCCCTCGGGCCGGCTGCCACCGGTCGGGCCGAGGATCTCCACGTCGTCGTGGACCAGCACGCCGTTCCAGGTCACCGTGACCCGGGGGTTGGCGACCTTGGCGCCGGTCGCGTCGTAGCGGGCCTGCCGGTACTCGATGACGTACGTCTGCCAGGTCTCCGGCGGCCGGGCCGCGTTCACGTCCGGCGCCTTCTGGGTGTAGATGGCGGCGGCGTCGTTGGTCTTCGGCACGGCGATGCCGAACGAGTCGAGCACCTGGATCTCGTACCGGTCCTGCAGGTACACCCCGCTGTTGGCGCGGGCCTGGCCGGTCACCTCCGGTGGGTAGAGCGGCAGCTTGAACTCCACGTGCAGGCGGAAGTCGCCGAAGGCCTGCACCGTCCGCAGGTCACCGTTGCGGACCGTCATGGCGTTACCGGCGACCGTCCACTCCGGTTCGCGTCCGTCGGTGTGCTGCCACTCGGTGAGGTCACCGCCGTCGAAGAGGGTGATCCGCTCACCGCGTGGCCGGACGGCGAGCACGTCGAGGTTGACGTGCCCGGAGTCGGCGGCCTCCTTGCGGTACTCCACCACGTTGTGTCCCCGCCTGAGCCGGGCCTTGGTGGTGACGGTGCCCCACTCCTGCCAGGTCACCGTGGAGGGGAAGACGGTCTGCTCGACGCGCTTGCCGTTGACGTACAGGCTCAGCTGTTTGACGCCGGAGTAGGGGTTCGGGCCGTTGCTGTAGCGCATCGCCAGGTCGTAGTTGCCGGCCTCGGTCACGTCGACGGAGATCCGGGTGGACGAGCCGTCGTTGGCGAATCCGGCGGCGAAGCCGGCACCGGAGTAGGCCGGGTGGTCGGTGGCCATCCCGACCCCGACGGTACGGCCCTCCTCGGCCTCGAAGAAGGTCTGCGGCTGCACCACCCGGCCGGGGATCTCGTTGAGCGTGTACCAGGCCTCGGTGTTCCAGAGTTCCGCGCCGTCGGTGGCGGAGAACGGGCGCGGGGAGCGGACGTGCACCACCCGGTTCTCCTTCAGGCCGGCGATCTTCAGCCGGACGGTGCGACCGTTGGCCGCCAGCACCGCCTTGGTCACCCGCAACGTCTCCTGGTCGAGCTTGGGACCGCCGTACTGGCTGGTCGCGCCGTAGCGCCACTGCGTCACCTGGTACGCCTCGGCGAGCCGCTGCGCGGTCTCCGGACTCAGCGGCCTGGTGTACTCCAGGTCGAACCCGCCGGCCGTGGCCCGCATCTGCTTGACCTCGAAGACCGAGGTGCCGTTGGGGGTCAGCTTCTGCAGGCCGTACCGGAGTTTGCCCTCCTGCCCCCAGTTGCCGCCGGCCCCCAGGCCCCCCAGGTAGAGCGAGCCGTCAGGGCCGAGGGTCACCTCGTTGACGCCGGCCTCCAGGCCCTGGGTGTGCCGGAACACCGCGCCCTGGTACTGCCCCTCGACCTCGTCCAGGAAGACCCGTTGCAGACCGCCGTAGGTCACGTCGCCGACGACCAGTTGCCCCGCGTACGGGCCCTGCTCCAACAGCACCGGAGTGGAGGGCGAGTTGGCGATCTCGTTCTGCGGGAGCCACACCACGGGCCGGGTCACCGGCTTGTCGTCGAACGGGCCGGCCGGCGTGGTGTAGTGGTTGTAGAACGCCCCCTGCTGGATCTGCACCAGTTTGGACGCGGGCAGCCAGCCGCCCTGGTTGTCGGTGACGAAGACCTCGCCGCGCGGGCCCCAGCCGATCCCGTTGGGGGTACGCAGCCCGCCGGCGACGTACGAGATCTTGCCGGTCCGGGCGTTGACCTTGATCGAGGTGCCCCGGTTCGGTGCCGGCTGCGGCACCGTGGTGGCCCCACCCTGGTTGATCGCCACCGACAGGTTGAGGTGGAAGAACCCGTCCCGGTAGAGCAGGCCGAACGCGAACTCGTGGAAGTTGCCGCCCCAGGGCCAGGTGGCGACGGTACGCCGGTCGTCGGCCACCCCGTCGCCGTCGGTGTCGCGCAGGGCGGTCAGCTCGTGCTTCTGGCTGACGTAGACGGTGCCGTCGACCACCGCGACGCCCTGGGGCTCGCGCAGCCCGTCGGCGAACCGGCGGTAGGTCACCTTGCCGGGGTCGGTCTGGCCGGTGACGCCCTCGGCGACGTAGATCTCGCCGGTCGGGTTCTCGGCGCTGCCCCAGGTGGAGAGGACCAGGGCGCCGTCGGGGCGGAACGCCATCCCGGTGACCTGTGGTTCGAAGCCGTCGGGACGCAGCTCCGTCAGGGTGTAGCCGGGGTGCACCCGGTCCAGTGGCAGACCGTCGCCGGCCGAGTCGGTGGCCCCCTCGCAGTACTTCCAGCCCGGCGCGGTGACCCGGACGACGCCGGCGTCGGTGCTCAACGCGGAGGTCGGCACCAGCTCGAAGTTGGCGGCACCGGGCCGACGCCATTCCAGCCGCAGCACCTGGCCGCCGGTGTTGTCGAAGAACTCGACGCGCAGCGGGTGCAGGCCGGCGGCGAGGGTGACCGTGCCCTCCTTGGCGGTCTCGCCGTGCCGCCCGTCGTGGTCGACGACGAGCTGGTCGCCGATGGTCAGCCGGGAGCCGTCGTCGCTGGTCAGCCGGAACGTGTAGCTGCCCTCGACGGGCGTGGTGAGGTTGCCGGTGACGTGGCTGATGAACCGGTCGGTGAGCCCGAACTCGTCGGTGCTCGTCCAGTTGATCTGCGGCATGAGCTTGTCGACGTTCGGCGTCTGCGCGGGTTTGAGGGTGCAGAGTGCCGAGAGCGCGGTGCCCATGTCGTACGAGCGCAGGGTGACCCCGGGCTCCTGGGGCGGGACGTCGGCGGTGGTGGTGGGGGCGGCGGTGGCGGGTGCGGCGAGGGCGGTGGCGAGCAGGGTCGCCATCGCGGTGCCTGCGGCCACGAGCGCGGGTCGGCGCTGCCAGCGCCGCCGGCTCGGTGCGGTCATGGTTCCTCCTGTGGTGGTGGAGTCCGCGCAAGATCGATCGCTGACGCTACCAGTTTTCACTGATGCATGGAAACTTTTGCATCTCTAGGCAAAAGTTGGTCAGCGTGACCCGCCCCGAGCCGCCGGGACGATGTGCGGACGGCCGCTGTCCGGATGCGCGATGACGTGGGCGGACACCCGGAACACCCGCTTCAGCAGATCGGCCGTGATGACCTCGTCGACCGGACCGTCGGCCACCACCGTGCCCGCGTCCAGAACGACTATCTGGTCGCAGTACTCGGCGGCGAGGTTGAGGTCGTGGATGGCGACCAGTGTGGTGCCGGTGTGCGCGCGGACCAGCCCGAGCAGCTGCTCCTGGTTGGCGAGGTCCAGGTGGTTCGTCGGCTCGTCGAGGATCAGGACCGGGGCGGCCTGGGCAAGCGCCCTACCCAGGAACGCCCGCTGCCGCTCGCCACCGGACAGCGTCGCGGCGCTGCGGTGGCGCAACTGCTCCAGGTTGACCCGCCGCAGGCTCTCGGTGATCACGTCCCGGTCGCGCTTCCGGTCCATCCCGAGAGCGCCGGTGTGCGGGATGCGACCGGCGGCGACGATGTCCTCGACGGTGAGGTCGAAGACGATCGGGGTGTCCTGTGGGACGGCGGCGATCACCCGGGCCAGCTCCCGGCGAGGCAGGGTACGCAGTTCCCGGCCGTCGACCGTGACCTGTCCCTGCTGGTAGGCGGTGTGCCGGTAGAGGCAGCTGAGCAGCGTGGACTTGCCCGCGCCGTTGGGCCCGACGACGCCGACGACGCTGCCCCGCCGGACGGTGAGGTCGACCCCGGAGAGGATCCGCCGGCCGCCACGGTGGACCGTCAGGCCCCGTACGGTGAGCACGTCGTCGGGTACGGCGGTCACGGCTCTCCCAACCGGCCGCCGCGGCGCGCCATCAGCAGTAGGAACGCGGGTGCGCCGAGGACCGCGGTGACCACACCCACCGGCAGCTCCTCCGGCGACATGACCACCCGGCCGAGCAGGTCGACGGCGACCATGAAGACCGCGCCGAGAATCGCCGCGACCGGGGTCAGCCGGCGGTGGTCGCTGCCGACGAGCAGGCGGGCGGCGTGCGGCACGACCAGACCGACGAAGGCGATCACCCCGGACAGCGCGACGGAGACGCCGGTCAACGCGGCGGCGACGACGTACAGCAGCAACCGGACCCGGTGCGGGTCGATGCCCAGGGCGGCGGCCGTGGCGTCGCCGAAGAGCAGCGCGTTGAGCTGGCGGGACATCAGCAGGACCACGAGGATCCCGGTGAGCAGCACGACGGTGGGCAGCAGGAGTTGATCCCAGCGGGCTCCGGCCAGGCTGCCGAGGAGCCAGAACAGCGCCGAGTTGGTCGTACCCTGGTCCCGGGCCGTGAAGATCAGGAAGTTGGTCATCCCGGAGAAACCGGTGCCGATCACGATCCCGGCCAGGACCAGCCGGCCCGAAGAGAACGAGCCGGTGACCCGGACGAAGCCGGCCACCGTGAGCAGTGCGACGATCGCCCCGGCGAAGGCCGCCACCCCGACCGTCGCGCCGCCGAACGCCGCCGCGCCGAGCACCAGCCACGCCACCGCGCCGAACGCGGCACCCGAGGAGATGCCGAGGACGTACGGGTCGGCCAGCGGGTTGCGCATCACCCCCTGGGACACCACGCCGACCACCGAGAGCGCCGCGCCGACCAGGATCGCGAGGGCGACCCGGGGCAGCCGCAGGTTCCAGACGATGTCGTCCTGGATCAGCGTCCAACGGCTGGGGTCACCCAGGCCGGTGAGCCGGTACCCGACGATCTCCACGACCGTCGTCGACGGGATGGTGGCGCTGCCGATGCCGACCGCGACGACGCAGAACGCGACCCCCGTGAGGGCCAGTGCACCGAGCACGAGCCCGGACCGGTGCGACCGGGTGCGACCGGCCCGGGCTGCCGTGCCGGTCACTGCGGGAAGGCTGCCGGATGCAGAACCGTGGCGAGCTTCTCGACCGCCTCGGCGTTGCGTACACCGCCGAGGTAGTACGTCTCGGCGAGCACCGGTACGAACGCCTGGTTCTTCACCGCGGTCACGTTCTTCAGCGCCGGGTCGGTGGTGAAGAAGGTCTTGGCCTTGGCGACCACCGCGTCGAACTCCGCCTGGGTGGCCTTGCCGAACACCTCGATGACGATCACATCGGGATTGCGCGCGGCGACCTGCTCCCAGCTGACCTCGCCGTAGACGGCGGCGACGTCGTCGAAGACGTTCTTCCCGCCGGCCTGGCCGATGATGGCGTTGGAGAGGTTCTGGTTCCCGACGGCGTAGGCCTTCCCGCCGCCGTCCTCCCAGCTGTACGAGAACACCTTGGGTCGGGGCGCGTCCTTCGTCCGCTCCCGCACCCGCGCCACGGTGTCCTTCATCCGGGTCACCAGCGCGGCGGCCTCCTCCTCGACGTCGAAGATCGTGCCGTAGTTCTCGATGTCCTGGTAGACAACGGACAGGTCGGTCACCGGTGCGGTCCGAGCGCAGCTCGCAGCGAAGGCGAAGTAGGAGTTCAGCCCCCGCTCGGTCAGCTCTGCCTGGGACAGGGCGCCCTTGGTGGAGTCGAAGTTCGACGGCCAGCCCCCGACCACGAAATCGGGGTTCGCCGAGAGCAGCTGCTCCCGCTGTACCGGGACGAAGTTGCCCGGTACGTACGTGCCGCCGAGGCGCGGGATCGACTCCGCCATCGTGGCCAGGTCGGCGGGGAACGCCCCGGGTGCCTGAGCCTGCATGCCGACGATCCGGTCCTTGAGGCCGAGCGTCAGGAGGAACTCCACCACACTCGTGGTCACCGCGGCGGCCCGGGTGGGCGCGGCGGTGAAGGTGGCGGTGGTGCCGGTGCAGTCGGTCACCGTACGGGTGCCGTAGCCCGCGTCCGACGACGCGACCGGTTCGGCCGTACCGCTCGGGCCGCCACAGCCGGCCAGCACGACCGACACACCCATCGCTGCGGCGGCAGCCGCGACGCGCTTTCTCACCCGAGAACTCCTCCGCGTTGGCTGCCGACCCCGAGGCTTCCGGCAGCATCATCCGTACCCGTGCCGGTCCCGCAGGATCGCGGTGCCGTGCCGGTAGCGGATTGGTCGGCCAGCGCCCGGCCCGGGTTCCCGGCACCTTCGGTGGTGGCCGAAACCACGCCGGGAGACGGGCCTCGAATTAATTGACAAGTATCGAGCTAAGGAATACATTCGCGTCGATCAGGAAGCTTCTGCACCTCGCCGCACTCGCGAATGGTCCGCCTTCGTCGTGCCGTGGGAGCGCTCCCGGTTACCGTCGTCGCGCCTGGCGACAGGCGTGCCACCACCATTTCCGGAGGGCCACAGCAGCGATGAGAAGCGTCAAGAGAAGACTCAAGGTCAGGACCGCCGGGGTGGCGGTCGGTGCCACGCTCCTGGCCTCGGCCGGGGTCGCGGTGGCCCTGCCGGCCGGTGCGGCCGCCGCCGGCTGCTCGGTACGGTACGCCGTGTCGTCGCAGTGGCAGGGCGGCTTCGGTGCCGACGTCACCATCACCAACCTCGGTGACCCGGTCAGCGGCTGGACGCTCACCTGGGACTACAGCGCCGGCCAGCGGGTCGCCGAGGCGTGGAACACCACCCTGAGCCAGAGCGGTGCCACGGTCACCGCCCGCAACGTCAGCTACAACGGTGCGATCGCCACCAACGGCACCGCCTCGTTCGGCTTCAACGGCTCGTGGTCGGGCAGCAACCCGGCCCCGACCAGCTTCGCCCTCAACGGGGTCACCTGCACCGGCGGCACCGCACCCACCACGCCACCCACGACGCCCCCCACCACCCCACCGACCACGCCGCCCACCAACCCGCCGACCGGGCCGGCGGACATCACGGTCAACACCGGCACCCGGTACCAGACGGTCGACGGGTTCGGGGCCGCGCATTCGATCTGGGGCAGCGCCTGGTCCACGGCGGAGACCCAGACCCTGGTCGGGCTCGGTGCCAACCAGCTCGGGCTCTCCATCGTGCGGACCGGCATCTCACCGGTCTCCGGTGAGTGGGCGACCCACGTCAACTCGCTGAAGACGGCGAAGTCGGCCGGGTCGGGGGTGAAGATCCTCGCCTCGCCGTGGACGGCGCCGGCGTCGTTCAAGACCAACAACAGTCGGGTCAACGGCGGCAAGCTCAAGACCGACTACTACGACGACTACGCCAACCACCTGAACAGCTACGTCCAGTACATGCGCAACCAGGGCGTGCCGATCGACGTCACCTCGGTGCAGAACGAGCCGGACTGGCACCCGGACTACGACTCGATGGACTGGAGCGGCACCGAGCTGCGCAACTGGGTACGCGACCAGGGCGCGAAGGTGCAGAACACCAAACTGATGGTCGCCGAGGCGGTGAACCTGAACTACGGCTACACCGACCCGACCCTCAACGACACCACCGCGCGCAACAACATCGGCTACATCGGTGGCCACCTGTACGGCACCGAGGGGGCCGGCCGGCTGCGCTCGTACCCGCTGGCCGACCAGCACAACAAGCCGGTCTGGATGACCGAGTGGAACCTGCACGCCGCCGACGGCAACGGCTCCAACATCTGGGGCAACCCGGCCAACCAGACGGTCTGGAACGAGACGCTCGACGACATCATGCGTACCGTGCACCGGTCGATGGAGGCCAACTGGACCGCCTACATCTGGTGGTACGGCAAGCGCTACTACTCCTTCATCGGCGACGGTGAGGCGGCCTTCGGCACCACCGCCGGCGCACCGCTCAAGCGCGGGTACGCGTTCTCGCAGTACAGCAAGTACGTCCGCCCCGGCTACCAGCGGGTCGCCCTGTCGAAGAGCTCCAAGGCCTCGCCGCTGGAGGTGACCGCCTACACCGGCGGCGGGAAGACCACCCTGGTGATCCTCAACCGGTCGACAAGCGCGGTCAACAACGCGGTCATCCAGGTCCCGCAGAACATCAGCCGGGCCGAGCACTACCTGACCTCGGTGAACGCCAATGCGGCCAGCCAACCGGTGAGCGTCAACGGCGGCCAGGTGAGCGTCAACGTGGGCGCCCGCAGCATCTCCACGGTCGTGCTCACCCCCTGAGCCGGGTCCACGCCGACCGCGGACGGGTACGACCGGTAGGTCCGTACCCGTCCGCCGGTCCGGTCAGCGACTGCGCTCGACGACGTAGTCGGTCAGGTCGAGCAGGAACCGGCCGTCCTCGGTGTCGGCGGCCGGGCCGAGGGCCCGCTCTCCCTCGGCCCGGGCGGCGGCGGCCAATTCGCGGGCGCTGCACCGGGCGGACTCCACACAGTCGTAGGCGAGCAGTCTCCGGTGCAACCAGCGCACCTCCGACGCCGTCCGCTCGGCCCGGGTCCGGCCCAGGAAGCTGACCAGCCGTTCGCGCTCCTGGCCGGTACAGCGCCGCAGGAAGTCGATCAGAATCAACGTGCGCTTGCCCTCCCACAGATCACCCGCGATCTCCTTGCCGTACCGGGCGTAGTCCCCGACGAGGTTGAGCGCGTCGTCCTGGATCTGGAACGCGGCACCGAGATACCAGCCGTACCGGTCGAGCACGTCGACCGCGTCGGGCCGCCCGGTGGCGACGAGGATCCCGGTACGACACGGGTAGATGCAGGTGTACCAGGAGGTCTTCTTCAGGCACATCCGGTAGTAGTCGTCCGCGTCGAGGTCACACACGTTGTCCCGGATCCAGCCGACCTCGATCGCCTGCCCCTCCACCGAGTGCCGCAGCATGAGCTGGGTCTCCTCGAACAGCCGCCAGGAGACCTGCGAGCCCAGGGCCTGCCGGTTGGCGGCCAGCCGTTGCAGCGCGAGCAGATTCGTCATGTTGCCGACGTTGAGGGCGACGCCGACGCCGTACTCGCCGTGCAGGGTCCGTGCCCCGCGCCGCTGCTCACTCTGGTCCTGGATGTCGTCGTGGATGAGGAACGCGTTGTGGAACAGTTCCACGGTCACCGCGGCGTTGAGCCCCACCGCCGGCGTACCGCCGAAGGCCCGGCAGGCCGCCAGGCAGAGCGCGGCGCGCAGCCCCTTGCCCCACCGGCGCGGGTACTCGGCCACCAGGTCGTAGAGGTAGCGGGGGCCGCCCGTGGGCACGTCGGCCAGGAGCGTGTCGATCGTCAGGGTGCGGTAGTGCGCCAGCGTCCGGGTGACGTGGTCCTGGCCCGCACCGGTGGGCGGCACCGCAGGCCTACGTGTCCGACGGCGCGGACCGCTGCGGACCCGGCGGCGGGACCCGGTCGACCAGCCCGTTGGCCAGGTCGGGGACCAGCCGCGCGAGGTTGAGTACACCGTCGAGCACCTCGTGCGCGTCCGAGGTGTACCGGCGGACGACCTCACCGCGCCGGTCGTCGGCCATCTTCAGTTGCCCGACGACGGTGTCGATCAGCGCGTGCCCGTCGGCCCGTACCCGGGTGACCAGCTCGTCGAACGCCTCGGGGTCCACCCTGCGGTCGGCGCTCAGTTTCTCCTCCAGGCGGCGCGCGCTGGCGATGCCCGCCGCGAGCTCCTCCTCCAGCACGGATGCCGCGTGGGTCACGGTCTCGGAAGCCTCCTCGGCTACCTTCTCGAAACGCTCGTTGCCCTGCTCAGGTCGGTTCTTCTCCATGGCTGAAGTGTTGGTGGGGCGACACACCCCGGGTAGGGATGTGTCGCCATGGTGACTCGGAGTGGTCGGTCGCCTTGGCGCAGCATGGCGACGGTCGCCTTGGTCGGCTCAGCGCAGCGTGGCGACGACCGCCTCGGTCGGCTCAGCGCAGGGTGGCGACGACCGCCTCGGTCGCCTCGGCGATCAGCGTGTCCGCCGAGGGCGCGTCCGGCACTCCCCGGTCGGAGAGGACGGCGATGATCAGCGGCGCGCCGGTGGGGGGCCAGACCACCGCGATGTCGTTGCGGGTGCCGTACCCGCCGCTGCCGGTCTTGTCGCCGACCTGCCACCCGGCGGGGATCCCGGCCCGGATGTACGGGTCGCCCGTGGTGTTGCCGATCAGCAGGTCGATCAGCTTCTGTCGCCTCGGCGCGGGCAGCACGTCGCCGAGAGCGAACGCGCGCAGGTCGGTGGCGAGGGCGCGGGGCGTGCTGGTGTCCCGGGGGTCGCCCGGCGTGGCTTCGTTCAGCGTCGGTTCGTTCCGGTTGGTGTTCGTGGTCCGGTCGCCGATCTTCCGCAGCTCCCGTTGCAGGCCCTTCGGACCGCCGATCTCTTCGAGCAGCAGGTTGGCCGCGGTGTTGTCGCTGTACTGCACGTTGGCGGCGATGAGATCCTCGATCGACATGCCGGTGGCCACGTGCTTCGAGGTGATCGGCGCCCATTCCAGCAGGTCGGCCTCGGTGTACCGGATGACGCGACGCAGGTCGGCGTCGGAGAGGCGGCGCAGCAGCACCCCGGCCAGCAGGGCCTTGAACGTCGAGGCGTGCGCGAACCGCTCGTCGGCGCGGTGGGTGACGGTCCGGCCGGTTCCGGTGTCGATCGCGTAGACGCCCAGTCGGGCGCCGAACTGTCGCTCGAGCTCACTGAAGTGCCGGTTCTCGGAGGTTGACACCTCGACCGTCGACCCGGAGATCGCATTCGTCGGGACCGGCGAGGAGGCGACGGGGCCCGTGCCGCAACCGCTCAACAGAACGGCGACGAGGACCGACGACAACGCCGACACCCTGGTACGTCGGAAAGCAGTAGTCATGCGTTCGAGCTTGCTGCTCCGGACACATGCCGTCAAAGACGCCAATGACGTTTTCCATGCTGTTCTGGCATAGTTGCAGGTCATGGACCTGATCGGAGCCTGTCGGGTGTTCGTACACGTCGGTGAACGAGGCAGCTTCACCCTCGGTGCCGCAGCCGCCCGGGTGCCGCAGCCGGTGGCGAGCCGGCGGATCGCCGCCCTGGAGCGACGCTTCGGTGAACGGTTGTTCGACCGGGCCGCCCGGCGGGCCGTCCTGACCACGTTCGGGCGGGACCTGCTGCCACCGGCGAAACGGCTTGTCGAACTGGCCGACGCGTTGGACGACGACGTCGAGCGGGCGAAGCTGCGGCCACTGGCCGTGGCGCTGCCGGAAACCTGTCCCGTCCGGCAGTTGGCCCTGCTGGACGCGGCCGCCCGTGCTCAGGGCGCGATCCTCGACTTCCTACCGGCCGGGCCGTCGGCCCGCGCCGAGCTGCTCAGGTCCGGGCGGGCCCGGGCGGCTCTGGTCGCCGTGGTGCCGGACGAGGCGACCTGGGTGACGCCGCTCGGGGTGGCCTCGGCCCACGACGACGACCGGCGCCCGCTGCACATCGAGACGCTCAGGCCGGGCCGGGGCGGCAGTCGTCACGCCGGATCTGGATCCAACCCGAGGACGACGTCGCGCACGTCCGGGACCGGTTGGTCCAGATCGGCCATCGGGCCGCGCTCGCACCCGCCCAGATCGCGGTCGCCGCGACCCTCACCGCTGCGGTCTCCGACGTCATCCGGACGACCAACCTGCTGCTCTGCCCGGCCGCTCAGGCGGACGAGCTGGGGCTGCGCTGGCGTTCGGTGGCCGGCGACCCGGTCGCCCGTGGCTACGGGGTCGCCGCGGTGACCGAGGTCGACGCCGACCGGCTCCGGGGTGGGCTCCACGAGCAGGTGGGCCGTTGCCTGGCCGCCTCCGGGGCCGCCCGATGACCTCCGCCGACCGGTTCGTGGCGACCCTGCGCCGACAACTGGCCGACGCGGGGCTGTCCGGCTCGTTCCTGGTCCGGAACCTGGCGGACGGTGCGGAGATCGGCATCGAGGCCGACCTGGTGTACCCGGTCGCGTCCCTGGTCAAGGTGCCGCTGGCGGTGGCCGTGCTGAACCGGGTCGAGGACGGGCGTATCGACGGAGCCACGATGATCGACGTCGAACCGGGCCGGGTCGCGACGGCCGGCCCGATGGGGCTCACCAAGTTCCGGCACCCGGTGCGGATCGCCGTGGACGACCTGCTCTACCTCAGTACCGCGGTCAGTGACAACACCGCAGCCGACGCGCTCTTCGCCCTGGTTCCGCCGGCCGAGGTCAACCGGGCCCTGCGCGACGCGGGGATCGCCGGCATCGCCGTCCGGCACCTGCTGCGTGACCTCGTCGAGACGCCCACCGAACGGTTCGAACCGGCGGAGGTGCACCTCGCGCACTCGGTGGCGATCGGCGCACAGACCTCGCGGGGCGGGCACGCCGTGCCGCAGCTGGACGTGAGCCGGGCCAACACCGGCACCGCCCGCGCCTTCGTCGACCTGCTCGAAGCCCTCTGGGTCCCGTCGCGGATCGCGCCGGGCGTGGCCGCGCGTACCCGGTCGTTGATGGCTGACAACGTCGTCCGCCACCGCCTGACGCCCGACTTCGTCTCGGACGCCGCGAGGTGGTCGGCGAAGACCGGCACGCTGCTCAACCTGCGGCACGAGGTCGGCGTGGTCGAGCACGACGACGGCGGGGTGTTCGCCGTCGCCGCGTTCACCGCCTCCACCGTGCCGGCCTCGGCCCAACCGGCGGCCGAGGCGACGATGGGGCAGGTCGCCCGCGCCCTGCACGACCACCTCCGGGCCCGCTGAGGCCGGTGCCTGGAGGGCCGGACCGGCAGA
Organism: Micromonospora yangpuensis; assembly: GCF_900091615.1. Taxonomy (NCBI): domain Bacteria; kingdom Bacillati; phylum Actinomycetota; class Actinomycetes; order Micromonosporales; family Micromonosporaceae; genus Micromonospora; species Micromonospora yangpuensis. Next base: position 796,653 of record NZ_FMIA01000002.1, read on the forward strand.
CGGCCGCGGTCGGCCGGGTGTCATCGGCGCGAGGACGGGTAGCCGGCGAGGGTGAGACCGACCAGCAGAGCCCTGATCGCCGGCGCGGCCGGTGCCTCCGCGTTGAACGCCGTCACCTACCTGGACATGGCGGTACGGGCCCGGCCGGCCAGCAGCGCCGCGGAGGACAGCGTCGCCCGCCTCGCCGACCTGGCCCACGTCGATCTCGGTGACCGGCAGACGGGCGGGAACCGGAGGGCCGGGCTCGGCCCGTTGCTCGGCTACGTGACCTCGGTCGCCGCCGCCGGCGGGTACGTCGCGGCCGGCGGCCGCCGGCTGCCCACCGCCGTCTCGGCGCTGGCGCTGACCGGGCTGGCCATGATCGCCTCGAACGGGCCGCTGACCGCGCTGCGGGTCACCGATCCACGCTCCTGGTCGGCGACCGACTGGGCCACCGACCTCGTGCCGCACCTGGCCTACGGCGTGGTCACCGCCGTCGCCCTGCGGGCGCTGCGCTGACTGCGGTCGCCCTGCGGGCGCTGCGCTGACTGCGGTCGCCCTGCGGGCGCTGCGCTGACCGCACGGCTGGCCTGGTCCGCGCCGGTCACCCCTCGGGCAGGTGGCGCATGGTGCGCAGCGGGGGAAGTGCTGGGCACCTAGCCTGATCGGTTTGCCGGAGGTCCCGAGTGACCCTGGGGGCGTACGTAGCTCCCGGGGCCGCTCCGTGTCGCGCTCCAGGATCCCCCGTCAGCCCTGGTCGTCCTCGTCTGCCGGCGGCCGGGGCTGGCGATGCTCGGCGATCCACGCCTCTACCTCGACGGCCAGCCAGACCTTGGTGGCTTTCAGCTCCTGGTAGGGCCTGGGGAACGAGGGGCGCAAGGCGATCTGCTGGAACCGCGAGCGGGAGACGCCGAGTCGTTGGCAGATCTCCCACGGCCCCATCAGTTCACCCGGTCCCTTGCCCATGGTCTGAACGTAAGAACAGGTTCATCTCCCCGCGTGTAGATCCTCGATCGGGGGTCCCCACATTGACAGGGGGGTAGCTGGCGGTGTGTGGTTGGTGACGCGGTACCCCCGGCCCGGTGGAGCGGGGCTCGGCGGGTCAGGGTGCCGCACAGAACCCGAGGTCAGACCCGGAAAGGTAACCCCGAATGCGGCAGACACAGCGACCGGATCCGAGGCCATGAGCTGTCGACGGCTGCCCCGGCTGATCCGCCTGGCCTGGTACGTACTCGACTACCACCGGCACCACCGGTGTCCGGCTTGCCGCCCCGACGTTCGGTGCCCGAACGTCGTGGTGGCCCGAGCCCGGATCACCGCCTGGCGTCGGTCCGGCTCGTGAAACTCGACCTCAGGGCCGGCGACATCCTGCACATCACCCGGGCCTGCAGCGTGCAGTTCGGCGTGCCGATCTTCTTCCGGCTCATCCGCGTGCTGGACCTTCAGACCTACTGCGGTTGGGTGTGGCTGGACGGTTACGAGTTGGACAGCGCGGGCGACGCCACGAGGCGGCGGGAGATATTCGTCAGGGTCGAGGGCATCCGGCGCATGGCGATGCCCGGCCGGTCCACCCCCGCCCAGCGGTCCCAGCCGATTGACCGGGAGATCACCCGCCGGGTAGGGCTGCGGGGAGTGCCCCGGTGAATGTCACAGCCTGCTCCTAGTCTCACCACCATGACGACGACGCAGACCCGTACGCTGGCCGTTCCCGGCGTCGACCTGGTCTATGACGTGCGCGGGCCGCTGCCGCCGGCGGATGGCCGGCCCGTCCTGCTGATGATCGGCCAGCCGATGACGGCGGAGGGCTTCGAGGCGCTCGCGGCCCACTTCACCGACCGCACGGTGGTCACCTACGACCCGCGCGGCCTGGGCCGCAGCATCCGCACGGACGGCCGGTCCGACCACACCCCACAGCAGCAGGCGGCCGATCTCCACCTGTTGATCGGGGCGCTCGACGCCGGTCCGGTCGACGTCTTCGCCAGCAGCGGCGGCGCGGTGACCGGGCTCGAACTGGTCGCGGCCTACCCCGGTGACGTCGGCACGCTGGTCGCGCACGAGCCGCCGATCAACGCCGTCCTCCCCGATGCCGCCGGCGCCGAACGCGCCCAGGCCGCTTGCTTCGACGCGTACCAGGCGAACGGCACCGGCGCGGGGATGGCCGCGTTCGTCGCGATGACATCCTGGCAGGGCGAGTTCACCGAGGACTACTTCGCCCAACCCACGCCCGACCCGGCGATGTTCGGGATGTCGGCCGAGGACGACGGCACCCGCGACGACCCGCTGCTGTCGAAGAGCTCGCAGGCGATCACCGACTACCACCCGGATACGGGCCGACTGACCGCGGCACCGACCCGGATCGTGGTTGCCGTCGGCGAGGAGTCGGCCGGGACGTACACCGCGCGGACGGCCGCCGGCCTCGCGGACCTACTCGGCCAGCGGGCCACGGTGTTCCCGAGCCACCATGGCGGCTTCCTCGACGGCCGGTTCGGTTACGCGGGCAAGCCCGAGGAGTTCGCCGCGAGGCTGCGCGAGGTGCTGGCCACCGACTGACCGCCGACGGCCGGCGCGGCCGTCGGCGGACCGCGGCTGGCCAGGGCGACCGGCGGGGGTGCCGACGACGGCCGTCGCCGGCGTCCGGCGGGCCGCCGGCAGTGACCGTCGTAGGTAGAATCCGATCGTGGTCCGTGAGTACGACACGCAGCTCGTCGAGTCGGTCGCGGTTCGTCGTGCGCGGATGCGGGAGCTGCTGCTCTGGGGCGGGCAACGGCGGATTCGCGCCACCGGCGACGGGCTCAGGTGGCTACGGATCGGGCTCGTGTTGGCGGCGGTCGCCTGCGCCGGTTGTGTGGGCTGGTCCTTCCTCCGCGGGGTCGTCGCCGACCAGCAGCGGGCGCGTGCCGCGGTGCCGGTCCAGCCGGCGAGTGCCGTGGTGCCGGCTAAGCCGGCGGGTGCCGTGGTGCCGGTCCAGCCGGCGGGGCCACGATGACCCGGCAGCCGGCACCGACGGCGGCCGGGCAGCTCAGCCGGGTGACCCTGGTCGGGCCGCGCCGGGGGGTCGACCTGGTCCTGCCCGCGGACGAGCCGGTCGGGCTGTTGCTGCCGGAGATCGTGCCGATGGTGGGGCACCCGGCGGCGGACGACTCGCGGGGCTACCAGATCAGCACCCTCGACGGCCGGGTGCTCGATCCGGCCGGCAGTCTGCGGGCGGCCGACGTGCTCGACGGCGCGCTGCTCCGGGTCGACCCGATCGCCGCGGCGCCGCCGGCGGCGACCGTGTACGACGTCTCCGACGAGGTCGGCGACGACCTCGCCCGCCGGGGCGGCACGTGGGACGACACCGCCCGGGCGTGGACCGCCACCCTCACCTGCCTGGTCGCCGCCACGGTGGCGGCGGTGCTCGTGGCGCCGCGACTCGGGACACCGGTGACCGGCCTGGCCGGCGGCGCGGTCGCGCTGGTCGGCCTCCTGCTCGGGCTGCGGGGCCGACGGTCCGTCGCGGTGGCGGTGCTGGTCAGCGGAGCCGCCATGGTGTTGAGCACGGTGCCGGGCTGGGCCGACGACCACACGGTCCGGTGGGCGTCCTGGGTGGCCGGCCTCGGCTGTACCGTGCTCGCCCTGGGTGCCGTGACGGGCAACCGGCGGGCCGGGGTTCTCGGTGGCGGGACCGTGCTGGTGCTGGTCACGGGCTGGAGCGTGCCGCTGCTGCTCGGCGTGCCCGCCGAACGGGTCGCCGCCGTACTGGCGGTCGGGTCCGTGGGACTGCTGGGGTTGCTGCCACGGGCCGCGATGATCACGTCGGGGCTCACCCGCCTCGACGACCAGCGCAGCAACGACGAGCCGGTGAGTCGCGTCGCGGTGCGGGCCGCGGTCGACTCGGCGCACCGGGGGCTGGCCGTCGCGGCCCTGGCGACGGCGGCGTCGGCGACGCTCGGCGGGCTCGTCCTGGCGGCGGCCGCGGGCCGGTGGACGTGGGTGCTCGCGGTTCTGGTGGCTGCCGCGCTGCTGCTGCGGATGCGGGCGTTCCCGCTGACCGTCGAGGTGGTGGCGTTGGTGGCCGGTGCGTTGGCGGTCCTGGGTGGCCTGCTGGCCCGCTGGGTGCAGGCCTCGCCCGGCACGTGGTGGGGCGCCGCGGTCGGTGCGCTGGTCGTCTGCGCGGTGGCCCTGGTGATCCTGGCCCACCGGCCGGCGCCGCACGTGCGGGCCCGGGCCCGGCAGTACGCCGACCGCGTCGAGGCGCTGACCGTGCTGGCGTTGGTGCCCGTCGCGGTAGGGGTGTTCGGGCTCTACTCGCGACTTCTCGAATCGTTCTGACGGAGGCGGTGGGATGAGCACCACGTCGGTCGCGGCCGGGCCGGACGACGTGCCGATCGCGCGGACGGTCGCCGCCGGCGACCCGTCGTTGCTGCGGGCGTGGCACACCGTCAGCCGGATGTTCGCCGGCACGCGGGCCACCCGGGAGCTGGCCGAGCTGGCCACCACCGTGCAGGCGCCGGTGCACACCGGCCGGCGGATCGCGGTGGCCTCGGTGCACGGCGGGGCGGGCAAGTCGACAGTGGCCGCGTTGCTCGCGTCGGTGTTCGCGGTGCGCCGGGCCGACGCCGTGCTCGCCGTCGACGCCGACCCGTACGAGGGCTCGCTCACCTGGCGGCTGGGTGCGCCGAGCCGACCGACGCTGGACCGGCTGGCACCGGAGCTGCTCGCGGCCCGTGGCGGTGACCTGCGGACGTTCGGGTCGCTCCTGCCGCGTACCGGAACGGGGTTGTGGTTGTTGCCCGGTGGTGCCGCCGACGCGAACCTGTGCACCGAGGTGACGCGGGCGCTGTCCCGGCTCTTCGCCATCGCGGTCACCGACTGCCGGTCGACGCTGGAGTCCCCCGGTACGGCGCCGGCCGCCGCCGACGCGCACGCGGTGGTGCTCTGTGCCGCGGCGACCCCGGACGGGGTCCGCGCCACCTACCGCACGCTGCGTCGGATCGTCGACACCGGGTACGCCTCGTGGCTGTCGCGGGTGGTGGTCGTGCTGAGCGCCGGCAGCCGCGACGGCCGCGCCGCGCTGCGCGCCGGTGCCGCCCGGGAGCTGATCGAGCAGACCGGCGTGCCCGTGGTGACGCTGCCGTACGACCGGCACCTGGCCGGTGGGGCGCTCATCACCCCGTCGCGGATCGCAGAACGCACGCTCGTCGAGGCGACCCGCGCCGCCGGGCTGGCCCTGGCCTGTGCCAAGCGGATGTGACGGGAGAGCGGTGGGATGACGACGCGCATCGTGCACCGCCCGGCCCGGGTGGTGCGCCCGGTGTCCACCCTGGAGCCGGTCCTGCTGGAACCGCCACCGCAACTGCCCGACGGCAGGTCCACCTCGGGCCTGCAATCGCTGCTGCCGATGGCCGGCGCGGGGGTGGCGATGAGCATGATGATGTTCCTGCGCGGCTCCGGCTTCGCCGCCCTGGGCGCGGTCGTGATGGTCGTCGCGCTGGCCGCCGCCGCGGCCATGTACCTCACCCAGCTCGGCCGGGCCGGTCGCCAGCGCCGGGGCAGACGCGAGCGGTACCAGGACCGGCTGGAGGAGCTGCGCGAGCGGCTGCGGGCCGACGAGCAGCGGCTGCAGGAGCAGGGAAACCTGCTCGACCCCCCGGTCATCCGGCTGCTCGACGTGATCCGCAGCCCGGCCCGGTTGTGGGAGCGCCGCCGTACCGACGTCGACTTCCTCCGGGTCCGGGTGGGCTCGGGTGCCCTGCCCGTCCGACCGGTCCGGTTGCGTGAGGAGAGCAGCTCCACCGAGCCGCCCGATCCCTTTATGCGGCAGGAGGCACAGTCGCTGATCCGCCGTTTCGAGCGGACCCCGGGCCTGCCGTTGCGGGTGGACCTGGACTGTGCCGGCGACGTCAGCGTGATCGCGCGCGACCACGACGAGGCGGTCGCCCTCGCCGGCGCGATCCTCGTGCAGGTCGCCGCGTTCCACGCCCCCGACGACGTGACGATCGCGATCGTCACCACGGCGCAGCGGGCCCCGACCTGGCGCTGGGCGCGCTGGCTGCCGCACCTGCTCGACCGCGCCTCGATCGGCCCGTCCGGCCCGACCCCGCTGCTGGTCACCAGCGTGCAGACGCTCGCCGAGCTGCTCGGCGCGGAGCTGGAGGTACGAGCCGACGCCGCGCTCAAGGCGCTGCGCCACTCCGCGGGGCGCACCGGGGCGCGGACGCGCCCCCGGCTGCTGGTCGTCGACGACGCGTACGGCGAGGTCGCCGGGGTCCTGCCGAGCCCCGATCCGCTCGTCGACCTGGGCCACCTCGGCGTCACCGTGGTGCACCTGCTCGCCGACCGGCTGCACGAACCCGGTGAGGTCACCCGACGGATCACCGTCGACGGCGGCCGGCTCACCCTGGAGGAGCGCACCGCCTCGCCGCCGGTGACCGTGCACGGCACGGTGGACGAGGTGCCGATGCCGCTGGTCGAGGGGCTGGCCCGGGCGATCGCACCGCTGCGGCTCTCCGCCGACTCCTACGACGACGGCACCGGCACCCCGCCGGCGGACTTCCCGGACCTGCTCGGCCTGACCGACCCCGCGCACCTGGACCTGGCCACGCTGTGGCGGCCGCGCAGCGAGCGCGACTTCCTGCGGGTCCCGATCGGGGTCGACACCGCGGGCCGCCCGGTGCTGCTCGACCTCAAGGAGGCCGCCCAGCTCGGCATGGGCCCGCACGGGCTGTGCGTCGGCGCGACCGGCTCCGGCAAGAGCGAGTTGCTGCGGACGCTCGTGCTGGCGCTGGCCGCGAGCCACCCGCCGGAGCAGTTGGCGATGGTGCTCGTCGACTACAAGGGCGGGGCGACCTTCGCCCCCTTCACCGAGCTGCCGCACATCTGCGGGCTGATCACCAACCTGGTCGCCGACGCGGCGCTGGTGGACCGGATGTACACCAGCCTGGACGGCGAGGTGCAGCGTCGCCAGCAGCTGCTCGCCGACGCCGGCCGGGTCACCGACATCACCGAGTACCACCTGCGCCGCACGGCGCAGGGCGAGCAGACCACCCTGCCTGCGCTACCGCACCTGCTGGTGCTCATCGACGAGTTCGGCGAGTTGCTGGCGGCCAGGTCGGACTTCATCGACCTGTTCCTGCGGATCGGCCGGATCGGCCGGTCGATCGGGGTGCACCTGCTGCTGTCGAGCCAGCGGATCGAGCAGGGCAAGATGCGCGGGCTGGAGAACTACCTGGCCTACCGTCTCGGCCTGCGCACGTTGAGCGAGATGGAGTCACGCACCGTCCTCGACACGCCCGACGCGTTCCACCTCCCGCCGTTGCCCGGTAACGGCTACCTGAAGGTCGACACGTCGATCTACCAGCGCTTCAAGGCCGCCTACGTGTCCGGCCCGCTGCGCGAGGGCACCGAGGCCGAACTCGCCCCGATCGTCGGTCCGCTGGTCAAGCCGATGCCGCTGACCGGCACCGTACCCGCCGACGCCGACACCTCCGAGGTGCCGAAACCGACCAGGCGCACCACCGGCCCGACCCTGCTCTCCACAGTGGTCGATCAGCTGGCGGCGGGCGGTCGACGGGTCCCGGCGATCTGGCTGCCGCCGCTGCCCCCCGCGCTCACCCTCGACCAGGCCGCCGGTGGGATCTCCGACAGCCCGCAGGGGCTCCGCCTGGGGGCCGCCCGCCCGGCCGGTCCCGGGCTGCCCGTACCACTGGGCCGGCAGGACGACCCGGCCCGCCAGGCCCAGGGGCCCTGGCTGGTCGACCTGGCCGGCCGGGGCGGCAACCTGCTCGTCCTCGGCGGGCCCGGCACCGGCAAGACGACGACGCTGCGCACGCTCGCCCTCGGTCTGGCCACCAGCCACCGCCCGACGGAGGTCGGCGTCTACGGCATCGACCTGCTGGGCAACGGGCTGTCGGGCCTGGCCGGGCTGCCGCACGTCGGCGGCGTCGCCAGCCGGGACGACCGGGAACGGGTCCGCCGCACCGTCGACGAGGTGCACGCGATGTTCGTCCGGCGCCAGCGCGTCTTCCGGCAGCACCAGTTCGACACGGTCGACGACCTGCGGGCCGCCGACGACCGGGTGCGGGCCGAGGTCGGCGGCGTCGACGTGGTGCTGCTGATCGACGGGTACGGCCAGCTCAACGCCGAGTTCGAGAGCCTCGAACCCGCGGTGCACGACCTGCTCGCCCGGGGTTCCCGCTACGGCGTCCACGTGGTCGCCACCGCCCGACGGTGGAACGAGGTGCGCGCCGCCCAGCAGGTCGCCTTCGCCAACCGGGTCGAGCTGCGGCTCACCGAGCCGGCCGAGTCGAGCATCGACGGCAAGCTGGCCCGGGCGATTCCGCCCGAGCCACCCGGCCGGGCCCTGACCAGCGACAAGTTGTACGCGCAGGTCGCCCTCCCGCGCCTCGACGGGCTGCCGGACCCCGGCAACGCCGGCCTGGTCGCGGCAGCCGAGCTGGTCCGGGCGTCGTGGACGGGCGCGCTGCCGCCACCGGTACGGGTGCTTCCCGCGGTGCTGCCCGTGGCCGATCTCGCCGACATCCCGGCCGGTCACGGGGTGGTGCCGTTCGGCCGGTTCGAGAGCGACTTCACGCCCGCCGTACTCGACCTCTTCGGTCGCGACCAGCACCTGCTCGTCCTCGGCGATCCCCGGACCGGCAAGACGAACCTGCTGCGGTTGGTGGCCGAGGAGCTGATGGCGCAGTACACCGAAGACGAGCTGGTGTTCGCGGTCTTCGATCCGCGCCGCGGCCTCGCCGACGTGGTGCCGGAGTCCTACCGTGGGGGATATGCCCCGAACCCGACGCTCGCCCAGCGGTTGTCCGCCGCGGTCTGTCAGGAGCTCGCCAAACGGGAGCCGTCCGAGCCGGCGCGCCCCCGCATCGTGCTGCTCGTCGACGACTACGACATCCTCGCCGCCTCCGCCACCCAGCCCCTCGGCGCGTTCGTGCCGTACGTGGCGGCCGGCCGGGACACCGGCCTGCACGTGGTAGTGGCCCGACGGGTGGCCGGCGCCTCGCGCGGCCTGTTCGAACCCTTCCCGCTCAGTGTCCGCGAGGCCGGCTGCCTGAGCCTGCTCATGTCCGGTGACCGCACCGAGGGGCAGCTGTTCGCCGGGGTACGGCCGACGGTCCTGCCGGTGGGCCGCGCGCAGCTCATCCGCCCCGGCGAAGCCCCGCGCATGGTGCAGACCGCCCACACCGGGCAGCAGTGATGACGTACGACATGGTCGCCCTCTGCCGGGCCGAGCCCGACGCGGCCGCGCTGCTGGGCGCGCTGCTCGCCGCCGGGCCCGACCTGAAGCTGGCCGCGGTCGAGGCGGCCGGGCTGGTGCAGCTCTTCGACCCCGGCGACGGGCGGCTGCTGCTGACCGTGGAGACCACCCGCCTGGTACGGGTACCGGGCGAGACCGAGCGGCTGCTCGGTGTCGCCCTCGACGACTCCTTCGACGGCCGGGTCTGGTGGGTGGAGTGCCGGGCCCCGGACGGCGACCCACGGGCCGCCGAGACGGGACGCCGGTTCACCGCGGAGCTGGTGGCGATCACGGGAGGGCTGACATGGGCGAGCCGTTGACCGGCCCGACCGACACGATCACCGACCGGGCGGTGGTGCTGCACCAGGACCGTCCGGTGGTCGGCCTCGCCCCCTGGCTCGCGGAAGCCGCGGTCGACGCGGTCCGGGACGGGCTGTTGCTCCAGGTCGTCACGCCGGCGGACGGCTTCGTCACGTATCCGCTCGAGATGATGCTGACGCAGGCCCGGGGGCAGTGGGTGGTACGCGGCGGTGACCACTACCGCGACGGGCTCACCGGCCTGCCGCTGCGGTGGGACGGCCGCCGATTCTCGCCCGCCGACGGCTCCCGGCCCACCGGCCCGCCGCCGGCCGCCGACCCGTGGACCGGCGGCCTGGAGATCCAGATCGTCACCCTGCACCCGGCCACCGAGGCACTGGAACTCGGCGCCAGCACCGAGGTCGCCGTGCGTGCCCTCACCGGCGACGCCCCGGCCGGGTGGGGCGTGGCCGAGCCGGTCAGCGAAGGGTGGTCGCGTCGCGACCTCACCTCGTTCTGCCGTACGCGCGCACCCGCGCCCACCAGCCTGACGATCGTCGGCGGGGAGCGGGGCTCGGCGGTGCTCGGGGTGCTGACGATCGAACGGGTCGACACCGGGGTCCGGGAACAGCTCCGGCTGGCCGGCCCCCCGCTGCCGGCGGTAGGTGAGGCGGCGGTGGAGGCGCTCGCCGGGACGCTGGCGGGTACCGCCCGCAGCGTCATCGTGGCCGTGCACCCGGGGCGGACGAACGGACTCCGATCGAGCCGGCCCAGCCTGCCGGCGCTGCCCTGGGGCATTCTCGTCGGCCAGCGGGGGAACGCTCCGCACTCCGTACCCGAGGTTGTCCCGGGCCGGGCCATGGGCCGGGGTGCCCGTCGTGCGTGGTGGTACCGACTGGACCGCGGCCCGGGTGCGCCGTACGAGACCCTCACCGCGGTCCTGCGCGGCTACGGCCTGGACGAACCTCGGTGATCCGGCCGCCGTCCGGCGCGTCAGCCCGCCGGCGACGGACCGCCGGTGGCTACCGGGTGGGCTGGGCCGCCGGCTCGCTCACCGGGCGGGCGCCCCGCTCGCGGCGGGCGATCGACCAGTAGTCGCCGAACTCCGGGACGGGTTCCCAGTTGTCCGCGACGGGCACGTCGTCGTACTCGTAGGTGTCCTTCATCCGTTCGACGTGGTCCATGACGATCCGCTGGACGTACCCGTCGGGGCGGAACGACAGCTCCTCGACCTTCGTCGCCTCGCTCTGGCGGAGCTTGGGGTCGTCGTTGGGATATTCCCACAACATGACCGTACGCAGGAACAGGCGCTCGTCGTCGGCCTTGACGAACCAGTACTTCAGGTTCTGGCGGCCGTGCTGGTCCCGGAACGTCACCGAGATGGTGTCGGTCTGCCCGGAGACGGTCACCAGCACCGGCTGGCGGCTCCCCCGGGGGCGAAGGGCGGCGATGAACTGCTCACCCGCGGCATCGCGGCCACGGGCCTCGTCCTCGCTCAGAGCGACCCCGACCCGGTTGCGGCGCACGTTCCACGAGTGGCAGTACTCGATCTCGCCGGGCTCGCTCATCGGCGACTCCTTTCCGTTGCGCTGCTCGGGCGCTGCTCACTCACCATCGTGATCGCCCGGGACGTCGTCGCCGCCCTCACGGTATTCATCGTCCGGAAGCTCGTAAACGTTACCCTCCTCGTCACGGATGGTGATGCCCAGATTCTCGGCCTCCTTGAGGACCTCGGGGGGAATGTCGGCGTCCTGCACCGGCACCTCAAGGATCATCTCGCCTTCCAGCTCCTTGCCGACCAGGTCGTCACCGAGGTCACGGCGGTTGGTCGGCGTATCGGCGATGATCGTGCCTTCCTTGTACTTCCGGTCGAACTCGCGGAGGTACTCGATCGCCGTCTCGGGCTTGATCTCGGCCAGCTGGGTGAACTTGCGCGAGACGATCTCCCTGCCCGGCACGTACGAGTCGACCCGCGGATACTGGCCCTTGTCGCTCTTGGGCTCGACGTGGACCTCGTTCGCGCCGCCCTGTTCCGTGTAGAAGGGCTCCCGGCGGTGGTTGAACTCGTTGCCCTCCCGCACGTTCTGGAGCCACTCCGGGGGCCCGGACGAGTCGGTGTCCGCGGTGTTCGCATCGGATCCGTCGGCTGCCTCGTCGCCGGGCGCCGAGGCCTCGGGTGTGTCGTCGCCCGGCGTGCTGTCCGGGTCGCGGTAGCTCGGGTTGTCGTCGCCCGGCCGGTCACCCGGGTTGTCGTCTTCCGGCGGGTCACCCGGATTGTCGTCGCGCGGGTCGCTGTCGACCGGGTCGCTGTCGACCGGGGTGCGGTCGCCCACGGGGCCGTCACCGACGCCGGTGTGCGTCGGCGGGCGGCTCACGGGCGGGTCGTCACGTGGCAGCTGCGGGCCGTTCCCGTCGCCGGAGTCCATGTTCATCTGGTGGCCGGGTCGGCCGTTGGGCATCTCGACCTCGAAGCCCCGGCCGATCGGCACGTCGCCGGCGATGGCGGGGACCAGCCCGAGATTCGGGATCTTGATGTCGAACTTCCCGGCGACGTTGAGGGCGACGTCGCCGACGGTGGGAAGGTTGTCGAGCCAGTTGCCGGTACGGACCAGCGCGGCGCCGATGCGGGCGGCGGTGGCGCTGCCGCGGATGCCGTTGACGGCGGCGCCCGCCCCGCGCAGGCCGGAGCCGGCGCCCTTGGTGCCGACGACCGCGGAGACGATGTTGAAGGTAGTCATGCCGGCGGCCTTGGACTTGTCCTCGCCCCAGGTGTCGTAGGCGATGATGCTCTTGCCGGCGTTGAGCAGGAGATTGCCCGCCTCACGGCGCCCCATGAAGGGCATGCCGGTGGTCTGGTCGATCACCGCGGTCACCGGGTTGGTGTAGACGGCGACCGCCCAGACGAACTTGCCCAGCCCCAGCCAGGACTGGCCGGCGGTGCCCCAGCTCCACTCGCCGGTGACCGGGTCCCGGCCGATCAGCCCGCCGAGGTCTTCGAGCATGGTCACGAAGCTCTCGCCGATGCCGCCGAAGTACGCGCCGACGTCGCCCCAGAAGCCCCGGTCGTGCTCCTCGTTGCTGCCCCAGGGCAGGGCGCCGTCCTCACCGGCCGCCGCGTCGAGGGTGTCGGCGGTGAAGCCGTACTCGCCGTCGTCGGCCCGGCCGTCGGCGTTGTCGGCCCGGTACTGCCGGCCGCCGTACAGTGCGTTGATCGTGTTGGCGCAGGTGCGCTGGGCCTCGAAGAAGGCGGCGACCTGTGTGTTGACCGCGGAGATCAGGCCGTTGTGCCGGTCGACCTTGCTCTCGTCCTCGCGCCAGTCGTCGTCCTCATTGGTCGAGGCGACGAACTGCTCGGCCTGGAGTTTCAGCGCCGCGAGCTGGGCCTTGATCTGTTTGACCTCGGTGGCGTACGTGCTCAGCGCGGTCCCGACGGCCTGGATGTCCTCACCGACCGACGCCGACACCGTGCGTACGGGGCCGGTGGCGGCGAACAGCTGGGCCGCCTCCGGTGCCTCGTACACCGCGGCCAACCCCTGCCAGGTGCTGTCGACCGCCTGGCCGGTGCTGGCGAAGTCCCCACCCGTGGTCCGGATCGTCTGGGCGTGCGTGGCCAGCACGTCCAGGTCACCGGGGATCTGTGGAATCTCCGCAGGATTGATCATTCCGGCACCGCCCTACGGCCCGGCCCCGGCATCACCGCCGAGGGGTCCGGTGCGGCGGTGGCGTTGCGTTGCGCGTTGGCGGCCATCTCCAGGTCGCCCTGGACGTAGGCGTTCGTCGCCTGCGCCGCCGCGTTCGTGCACGCCCCGGTGCGGGTGAAGACGAACTCCAGATCCGTTCGGATGGACGCCACGAAGCCCTGCAGCGCCTTACCCACGATCTCCGAACTCGACTGGACGGCGGATCCCTCCAACGCCGAGTTCAGGCTCTTCATCTGCCCCTCGAACGGGGCGGCCGCGGCATGGGTGCGATTCAGGACCCCACGTACTCCCTCGGGGGAGATGTCCCAGGCGCTCACGCTCGTGCTCCCTCGTCGACACTTGATCGGAAAGCCGGGTCACCCGATGGACTGCACCGCCGAGCGGGCCCGGGTGAGGGTGCTGGTCGCCGTGTCGTCGTTCTTCGCCATCGTGGTCTTGACCAGGTCGATGATCGTGCGGACCTCACCGGCGGCCCGGTTCCACCGGTCCTCGACGGTGCGGTACTCGTCCGACACGCCGTCGGCCTGGAAGTCGGCCATGGCGGCCGCGACATCGGCGCTGCGCTGCGAGATCACCGCCTCCAGCCGCGCGACGATGCCGGCGAGATCACCCTGGACCTGCTGCGAGGTGCCCGTGTCGAAACTGCGTCGGTCGGTGCCCATGACTGTCGCTCCCCTCGGATCAGCGGCTGCCGGAGAACCTGGCCGCGTCGAAGTTGGCGGTGCCCGCCGCCCTGGAGGCGTTGTCGGCCATCTCGGTGTCACCCTGGCCGAACGCCGAGTCCATGCCGCCCTGGCCGCCCAGGATCGCGCCGAGCGCGGAGTTGAGCGCGGCCGTGATCGAGTCGGCGTTGGCCTTGAACGAGTCGAACGCGGCCCGCCCGGCACCGTTGAAGTTTCCCTGCAGCGGCTCGGCAGCGGCGACCAGCTGCCTGATGAGGGTGCCGAGCTCGTCGGAGGAACCCTGGGTCTGCTTGGTGAGGCTGCCGAGTGTCTGCGCCCCCATGTCGAACTTCATCCTGCACCTCCACCTGCCGGGATGAATAACGTTCCCAGTCGATGCTACGACGACCGCGCCAGCCCGCGGTGCCCCCGGCCGGGGGTCGTCGCTGTCGGTTTCCGGCAGAGCGGAACGGCCGGATCCGTAACCCGCAGGACATCGATGCCCGTCATCCGTGCACTACGCTGAGCCATTGCAGATTCACCCACGGTGGGTGGGCTGCGGAGGGAGCGCGTCATGGAGGACATGGCCGTGGAGGCGACGGAGTTCGCCGATCTCGACATCGTCGACCTCGATCTGCCGATCGACGAGGAGCTCGCCGCGGTGAGCATCGGTGGCCTCGGCAACACCGAGGTCGGCGCGTCCGGTTTCTGGGGGAGGAGCTGGCTGATCTGAGCCCGGGCGGCTCCGGCGCGCCAGCCGGCCACGCCGGAGCCGTCCGACCGGACCATCCCGAGCCACCCCCGTGCGAGGTTCCTGTGCCCGCTCCGCCCACCGACTCCACCGGCCCCGTCGTCGTCGTACGGGTCGCCGCGCTACCCACGCAGGCCCTGGCGGAGACCGCCGCACCGGCCTCCTGGGCGACGGTCCAGGCCATCCTCGCCAGCCGTCGCCTGGTGGCCGAGGTCGGTGCCCGGCTGGCCGACGAGGTCCACGGCTTCGTCGCGGACCCGGCCCTCGCCGACGCCCGGCCGGAGCTGGTGGCCCTCCGGCGGGCCCTGCACAACCACCGCCGTCCCGGACCCCGGGCCTGGCCCGGCAACCATGCCGAGCTGCTGCCCGCCCGCTTCCGAGCCGAGCTGACCGGCTGGACCGTCGAGCTGGCCCGGTCCGCCGCGCTGACCCGGCGACTTCCCGAACTGCTCGACGCCGAGCGGGTCCGCAGCCTGCGGGCCCTGCGCGAGTGGAGCGCCACCGAGGTCTTCGAGTTCGGACTGCTGCAGTCCAGTGAGGACCTTTTGCACGCCCTGCTGAAATGGCGTGCCCAGCCGGAGGGCAGCGCGCCCCGGGCCCAGGTGGCGCTGCGGCTGGCCAAGTACCTGGCCCGCGCGGTGGCCAAGACCAGCCCGCAGGCCACCTTCATGATGAGCGGGCTGTGCCGGTGGTCCGACGTGCCGACCCCCGTGCAGCCCACCGGCCGCTGGGCCTGACGCAGCGCCGTCGAGCCGGACGTACCCCTGCTCCAGGCGCTCAGCCGCCGCCTGGCCACCGACGGTGCCGCCGACCGGCTCGTGGTGGCCGTCACGCCGGACGCCGAGGTGGCCGAGGGGCGGATCTGGTTCGGCCACCCGGGACGCGAGCGCATCCGGGGACTGCTGTTGACCCCGCCGGTGCGTACCGTCGTCGAGGCCGTCGGTGCCGGCGGACCCCTCGCGGAGGTGGGCCGCCGCCTGCCCCGCGACGCCGCGGTGACCTTCGACCGGCTGGTCGAGATCGGGCTGGTCGAGATCCGACCTCCCTTCGCCGACCAGGCCGCCGACCACCTGCACGACCTGCGCGCCTGGCTCGGCCCGGACGCACCGGCCGCCGGACCGCTCCGGGCCCTCGCGGACGCCCTCGACACCTATCCGGCCCCCGGGACCGGCGCCTGCCGTCGCCGGGAGCTGCACCACCGGATCCGCACCGAGTTCGAGACGGTGAGCGGCCAGGTCGGTGGCCCGCCGCTGCCCGCCCGGAACCTCTTCCGGGAGAACGCCGTCTTCACCGCCGACCCGGTCCGCCTCGGCGGGCCGGCCTGGCGTCCGGCCGTGGCCGACCTGCACGTGGTCCACCGCTTTCTGGCCCTCTTCCAGCACTCGACGGTCGTCCGGTTGGTGGCCCACCGGATCTTCGTCGACCGGTACGGCGCGCACGCCCGGGTGGGTCTGCTCACGCTGCACCGGGAGCTGTCCCGGCTGACCGTCGACGCCGCCCCGGCAACGGCGCTGGCGGAGCTCGCCGGCCTGCTGCACCCGGGGGAGCCGCCCGACCCGGCCGGCAGCACCCTCGCCGAGGTGCGGTTGCTGCACCGGCTGCGACAGGAGGCACTGGCCACCCTCTGGGCGGGGCCGGAAACCGGCCAGGACGGAATCACCGTCGACCCGGCGCGGGTACGGGCGTTGGCGGCCGGCTGGCCGCCGTGGGTACGACCCGCCCCGGCGTTGGCCTGCTTCGTCCAGCAGGTACCCGCCGCCGACGGGCTCCGGCTCGTGCTCAACGGCGTCGGCGCCGGGCACGGGGCCGTCCGCAGCCGGGTGCACCGGCTGCTGGCGAAGGTCGCCCCGGAGGCAGCCGACCCCGTCGACCCGCCCGGGTCCACGGCACTATCCGGTCCCGACCCGGCGGGCTACCTCGCCGAGCTCACCGGCCTCTTCGGCAGCAACGTCAACCTGCGCTCCCCGGCGGTGGGCTTCGAGATCTGCCACCCGGGGATGGTCAGCGCCCGCCCACCGCAGCAACGGATCCCGCTGGACGACCTGGTCGTGACGCCCGACGCGGCGACCCCGGGTCTGCGCCTGCGGCGGCGCAGCGACGACGGTGCGGTCCGCATCGCGTACACCGGCATGATGGCCGGGGCCCGGCTGCCCCGCCTCGCCCGTTTCCTGGTCCACCTCTTCGGCGACGTGCCCAACGCCGCCGCCCCGACCGCCCAGATCTTCACCGGGACCCCGGAACACCCGACCGGCACGGTACGGCGACGACCCCGGCTGTCGATCGGCCGGGTCACCGTCTCCCGGGCCTCCTGGCGGGTCCGCGCCGATCTCGTGCCGGGCCGTGCCAAGGGCGTCGACGACGCCGGCTACCTGCTGACCCTGGCCGCCTGGTTCGCCGAACACCGGATCCCCCAGCGCTCGTACGTCACGGCGAGCCGACCGGCCCCGGTCAAGCCGGTCTACCTCGACCTGGCAAACGTGCCGCTCGTACGCCTCTTCGAACGCCTGCTGCGCGGCCCGGACGCGGTGCTCACCTTCCAGGAGGCCCTGCCGCAGCTCGCCGACGCCCCGAGCTACGGCACCGAGGGCCGGCACGTGACCGAGTACGTCGTCGAGATCGGCCCCTCGTGACCCCGCCGCCCTGGCTGTCGCTGCACGCCTTCCACCGCGGCGACCACGACCGGCTGCTCACCGGGGCGGTCGCCCCACTGGTCGCCTCGTTGCGGGCCACCGGCGTACTCGACCAGTTCTTCTTCATCAGGTACTGGGAGGGCGGGCCGCACCTCCGGCTCCGCCTGCTGCCGACCCGGCCCGACCTCGCCGCCGACGTCGCGGCCTGCACCCGGTCCACCCTGGAGGCGCACCTGGCCCGGTTCCCCTCCCCACCCCCGGGGCCCGCCGAGCGGTACGCGGCCCTCGCCGAGCGGTACGCCCGCCTGGAGGGCCGGGCCGACCACGACCGACGGATCCGCCCGCCCGACGTGGTGGAGGTCCAGCCCTACCAGCCCGAGTACCCGGTCTACGGCGGCCGGGCGGCGACCCGGGCCGTCGAACGCCACTTCACCGACTCCAGTTGGCTGGCCCTGTCGACGTTGGCCCGCCCGGCGGCTGCGGATCACCGCTCGCGGCTGGCGGTGCTCGCGTTGGCCTCGGCGCTCGCCGCCTGGCAACCCGACCGGCACCGCCTGGCACACCTGCTTACCCGGTCCCGGTCCCACTGGGACCCGGCCGACGGTCACCGGGCACGGCGGGAGAGCTACCTGCGGCAGCGCACCGCACTGCGGCGGCTGGTGTCCGGCTGCTGGCCGGCCGCGCAGTCGGCGCGACCAGGGGCTGATCCGGACCCCTTCGTCGCCGCCTGGTCCGCCTCCATCCACCGGCTCCGAGCCGAGCTGACCGACCTGCACCGGGCCGGGGACTTCCGCCCCGACCTGCGGTCGGTGCCGACCCGCTTCACCGCCGACGCCGGCCCGTCCCGCTTCACCGCCGACGTCGGGCCGACCCGCTTCACCGAGGCCGGGCCGACCCGCCTCGCCGACGTCGGGCCGACCCGTGCGGAGCAGGCGTTGCTCGTCGTCCTGCTGCGCTGTGTGCACCTGCTCTGCAACCGGCTGGGTCTCGGTGTCGACCAGGAGACCCAGCTGCACTACCTGGTCTGCGCCGCCTGCGTCGACCTCGGAGAACCCGCGCGCGAACAGGAGGACTTCCGATGACAGCCACCCCGCCGCCGGAGGAACCCGGCTGGTACAGCATCCAGGTCCGGTACCACGCCCAGGAGAAGGACGACCTGATCCTGGACGGCGTACGCCCCCTGCTGACCGCGCTCGCCGACGTCGTCGACCAACCACATGTCATCCGCCACTGGCGTCGTGGGCCCCACCTGCGGATCAACCTGCGGACCACCCCGCAACTCTGGGCCGCGACGGTACGCCCCACCGCGCGGCGCAGCCTCTCCGGCTACCTGCGTGACCACCCCTCGACGGCCGCCCTGCGCGAGGCCGACCACCTGGCGGCACACCGGCGGCTCGCCGTCCGCGAGGCAGACCCCGGCCCGCTCACCCCCTGGTACCCCGACAACACCGTCCAGTTCGAACCGTACGAGGACCGTCGGCACGTCCTGGGCAGCCCGCAACTGGCGAGCCTGCTGGCCGGGGCGTACGCCCGCAGCACCGCCCTGACCTTCGACACCCTGGCCGCGATCCGCAGCGGTGCGGTGGACCGGATCGGGCACGCCCTGGACCTGCTGTTCGCCTTCGGTCATCTCAGCGTCCCACCGATCTCCCGGGGCTACCTGTCGTTCCGGTCGCACGTCGAGTCCTTCCTGGCGTACACCGCCGACCCCGACGCCGTCCGCGCCACGTTCGACGAGCGGTACCGGCGGCACCGCCCGGCGCTGCGCGACCGGCTCGACGCCACCCTGGCCACGGTGCGGGGCGGTCGCCCGGATCCGCTGGTCGAGACCTGGCTGGGGATCGTCCGGGACCAGAAGGCGCGGGCCGAGCCGCTGTTCACCAGCGGCGAGATCGACCTCGACCACCTCGACCAGCAGGGCATGGAGCTACGACACCCGATCGCCTTCCACGACATCCTCAGCGAGACACCGGCCCACCGGAGCGAGGTGCTGTCGCAGGTCTGGTTCCGCTGTCACCGGCTGGCCATCAACCAGCTCTACTCCCACCTGGGCCGACTCGGCATCGTGCCGACCCAGCGCTACCTGCTCTGTCACCTGGTGGCCCGCACGGTCGAGGAGGAGTACGACATCTCACCGGCCGCCCTGGCCCGACAGTTCGTGGACGCCCGGCGGTGAACCGCCGGGCCGCAGGCCCGGTCAGGAGGCGTCGTGGGCGTCGCGGTGGGCGAGGACCTCACCCATGTGGTCCTGCGCCCAGTACCTGATCTCCCGGGTCATCCGGTGCAGCGACAGACCGAGGTCGGTCAGCTCGTAGCAGACGGTGACCGGGACGGTCGGCGTCACCGTCCGGGTGAGCAGACCGTCGCGTTCCAGTGAACGCAGGGTCTGGGTGAGCATCTTCTGACTGACCCCGGCCAGCAGCCGGGCCAGCTCGGAGTAGCGCAGCGCCCTCGGCGCGTCCGGTCGCGGGCCGGCGTCACCGCCCAACGCGCACAGCACCAGCACCACCCACTTGTCGGAGATCCGGTCGAGCAGCTGACGGCTGGGGCAGACCGCGAGGAACGCGTCGTAGTCCGCCTTGGCCCGGGCCCGTTGCTGCGCTGCTCTCGTTGTGGCCACCGGGCTCCCCTCTCCCTGCTGGGTGGTTACGCACTTTCAAGTGCCTACTTCCCGATGGAGAGTAAAGCTCCCATGCTGGAACGCGCCACCCTCTCCCGACAACGAAAGTGACCCGATGAGCACCTCTCCCACCGCCCTGCCCGGCGGCACCTGGACGCTCGGCGACCACACCGTCACCCGCTTCGGCTACGGCGCCATGCAACTCGCCGGACCGTGGGTGCTGGGGCCACCCGCCGACCGCGACGGCGCGCTGGCCGTTCTGCGCGAAGCGGTCGACCGGGGCATCACCCACATCGACACCAGCGACGCCTACGGGCCGCGGATCACCAACGAACTGATCCGCGAAGCGCTGCACCCGTACCCGGAATCGTTGTTGATCGCCACCAAGGTGGGGGCGAACCGCGACGCGCAGGGCGGTTGGCCGACCGCCCGCCGCCCCGCGGACCTGCGCCAGCAGGTCCACGACAACCTGCGGTCCCTCGGGGTCGACACCCTCGACCTGGTCAACATGCGGATGGGTGACGCCCAGGGGCCTCAGCCCGGCCCGATCACCGAGGCGTTCGAGACCCTCGTCGAACTCCACCGCGACGGCCTGATCCGCCACCTGGGGGTCAGCAACGTCACCGCCGAGCAGGTCGCCGAGGCCCGCACCGTCGCCCCCGTCGTGTGCGTGCAGAACATGTACAACCTCGCCCACCGCCACGACGACCAGCTCATCGAGCAACTGGCCGTCGACGGCGTCGCCTACGTGCCGTACTTTCCGCTCGGTGGTTTCTCACCGGTGCGCTCCGCGGCACTCTCGGCCGTCGCCGCCCGGACGGGGGCGACCCCGAAGTCCGTCGCCCTCGCCTGGCTCCTGCGGCGCTCGCCGAACGTCCTGCTGATTCCCGGTACGTCGAAGGTCGCCCACCTGCGCGAGAACATCGTCGGCGCCGGCCTCGCCCTGTCCGACCAGGACCTCGCCGAGCTGGACCGCGAGGACCGGGCCCCGGTCGTCGCTAACGATCCGTCGGACCCACCGCGGCACTGAAGGCGTGGCGCAGGAACCTGCGCTGCCAGCGGACCTCGACGGCGCGCCTGTGGTAGTGCCGGCGCACCCAGTTGACGGCCTCGTCGGGGGCCATGCCCTCGAAGACGCACAGGGTCGCCAGGCCGGTGCCGGTACGCCCGATACCACCCCCGCAGGCGATCTCCACCCGGTCGGATTCGGCTCGATCGTAGGCCTGCCGGAGCACGCGCAGCGCTTCGTCGGGGTCGGCCGGCAACCAGAAGTCCCGCCACCGCACCCAGACCCGTTCCCACTGGGGTTCCGCGGTCGGCTTGTCCGTCAGATGGACCGCGAACGTCGGCGTCGGGCCGTCCGGCGAGTCGTATCTGAGGCCCCGTCCCCGGAAGCGGCGCCCGGACGGCAGCTCGATCACACCCGGAGCATCGACACTCCACTGTTCCGTCATGGAGACTCCCAACTCGTCCTCGGTACGGAGATCGTGTGCTCGACCTGGAGGTACGGGCCTCGCACGTCGTGATGATGTCGCAACTCTGGGCCATTGCGGAACTGATCGCGCGAGCTGCCGAACGTTGACCCGGGTTGCTGTCCCGGCTCGCAGTGCCGACCGGCCGCAACTTATCGGCTGTCTGGACTTCCGGGCAGCTCCTTCGAGCGCTTCTTTGGCTGGCAGTGGCTCCAGTCGTAGACGCCATCTGGGGGTAGGTTCTCGGGAGTGTTCATCGAGATCAACTTCACGAGTGGGCTCCCCGTGGATCGGGACGACATCGAAGATGCGCTCCAGGAGCTTGACGCCTTCGAGGTCGTTGGCGCGGGTGTCGGTGAACTGGGAACCAACCTCGACGTAGAGGTGGTCCTGCCGATTTCGCGGGACGAGGCACTCAAGCTGGTCGCGGAGTTGTTGCATCGGTTCGGCGTGGCGACGATGGCCTGCTTGCAGGTCTCGGATCCCAGAACGCGGATCGAAGTCGTAGATCTGCTCGGATAGTTCGTTACCCCTCAGCCGGCGGTTCGTCTGCCTCGTTGAGGACGTGGCGTAGCTGCTCGGCGGTGAGGCGGCGGGCGTGCCAGATCAATGCGGCTGCATCTCGGGCGTCGGGGTGGTCGGGTGGTGGATCGGCCGGTTCGTGGCCGGTGAGGGCGGCCAGGTCGTCGGCGGGTAGGCCCAGCAGGGCGGCGAAGCAGGCGACCAGGTCGGGACTCATTTCCTTCCTACCGTGACCGATGCGTCCGATGGTGGCGGCGGCGTAGTAGTGAGGCGTGACCCGGGCCAGGCATCGGGCTGTCGCGGACCACCCGAGATTCCGGTTTCGGAGCAGGCGCAGGATGAGCCCGCCGGGCCCTGGCGGGTACCGCTCACGGGGCGGTGGAGGCGGGAACGACCTGCTTCGCTCGGTCTGCGGTAGTGACCGGACCGCGTGGTGGAGCCGCCCCCGCTCCGTGGGTGGTAGTTGCGTCGATGCCGCGACCAGCGCGGGTACCCAGCTCCCGGCGGCCGGGTCGAGCGGGGTCAGATCATCCGGTACGGGCAGCTCCGCGATGACGAACAGGTCGGCGGTGTGCAGGCCGAGGGCGGGTGCCAGGAGCCGTACCAGTGCGGGTGTCGCCGGTTGACCTGTGGCGACTGCACGCAACTCCGTCTCCCGGACGCCGGTGTAGACGAGCAAGGTGGACAGGAGCAGGCCCCGATGCTCCAGCAGCCGGGCCAAGGGCCCCTGTGTGCTCGGCGTGCTGCCCATCCGGCCATGCTAGGGCTCAAGAGATTGGCAAACTTCCCATGGGGTTCTGCAACCCGACACGGACGCCTGCGGGCACTGCCTCTCGGCACGCCACGATGTTGATCGCCGCCTGACCAGCCTCCAAGAGGTGCGCAGGCTCTGTGCCGCTCGGCTTGCCGCCACTTGCGGAACTCCACACTGCGGTTCAGCAAGTTCCCCGGAACAAGGCCAGCTATACCAGCAACTAGGGTCACCTATCCCAACATGGAGACATGCCGATCATGCTGTCAAAGTCAGGGCGGGCATAGACAGCAACAGAGCCGCGAGCCGACCACCAGCAGGGTGCCGAACGCTCCTCAGGCTCGGGTGGTGACCTGCGGGGACGGCTGCCCGGAGGGTCAAGATCATTCTGCGTATTTTGCACGGAGCGCTGCAGCGGTGGCTTCGGGTGGCATCCGGCTGCACGGGTCGGCCGATCGATGCGGGGGAGTATCCGCAGGTCAAGGAGTTCTTCGCTGGTCTTTGAGGTGCCCCCGGCAGGATTCGAACCTGCGACACACGGTTTAGGAAGGCGACAGCGGCAGAGTGGCCGCTGTGGCCGCGAACAGGGCGGACCGACTTCTCACCGGATCCGCGAGCCAAGATCATTGCACGTACTCT
The DNA here is from genome assembly GCF_900091615.1 of Micromonospora yangpuensis. Lineage (NCBI taxonomy): Bacteria > Bacillati > Actinomycetota > Actinomycetes > Micromonosporales > Micromonosporaceae > Micromonospora > Micromonospora yangpuensis. The sequence continues at coordinate 819,909 of NZ_FMIA01000002.1, forward strand.
GCACGAGGCGCTGCGGATGCCCGAGGACGGCCGGAGGCCGCCCGCAGGGAAGGCCGCAGCGCGACGGATACCCCTGCCTTGCAAAGATCAAGACGACTGTCGGCCGGCGTCGGTGACTGCCGCTGGCCTGCTCGCCGTGTCGCCCGTCGCCGCTCTCGGACCGGGTCTGTCGATCGACTTGGCTGTACGGATGGCTGTACACAACCCTGCTCCGTACCCCACGCCCGTGGGTCCTGCCGTTCACTGCCGCCCCGGTCCGCCGACCGGCCGCCACGCCGACAGGACGGTAGGTGCGCCACTGCTTCCACGTTAAGAATCTCGCTGATAATATCCCTTCCATGTTTAACGAAGACGTTGAGCGCATCCGCGAAGCCCTTGGCCCGCTCTGCGAACCCCTGCACGATGTCTTCACCTGGGCTGACCAGCAACGCAAGAAGGCGCTACCGGAGCTCGACGGCCTGCCGGAGTACAGGTGGCACGCGACCCACACCATCCGTGCATTCGCTCACCTCCGACTTCGGCAGATCAAGATCGACTCCTGGAACCTCGCTGGCAACCACTCACGCAACGGAGAGCTTTGGCTCACTGACGGCGATTATCGAGCACGGCTCCTACACACGATTCGTGACGCAGATGTTCCTGCAGCGGGAAGCAACGCCGCGAGGCAGGCCTACTACCGAAACGTGCCGCTCTTCACTCTGGCTCAGCAGCGGCTCACGGGACCGCCGGACGATCGCCTGCTGTTCGTCTGGCGGATCGACCTGAAGACCGGCGTTCCGGCCTTCCGGGTGGTAAGGCCCATCGGGAACTGGAAGTGGGGCGACCACGCCGAGACTGACATCGACTTCATCTTGCCCGAGACGGCAGAGGATCTTGCTGTACTAGAGTTCGAACCCTCGGATGAGGGCATGGAGTTGGACATCCCAAACGAGGACCAACTGGAAGGCGGGATCGAAGATGCTGGCGGCAGCGCCGGGTGAGCGACTTAAGACCCTGCGTGACATTCTGGGGTTGACGCAGAGTCAACTAGCCGAGGTGTCTGGCGTCAGTCAACCCTGGATATCAGATGTCGAAACGTCAAGTAAGGAGGCGACACAGGATAAGCTGCAACAGATTGCGGACGCGACCGGCACACCGGTCAGCTTCTTTGCGGCTCGCCCTGCATCGCTTCCTCTTGACACCCTCCGTTTCCGGAAGACGTCTGCCGCCAGGAAGACCACTACTCGGCGAGTGCACGCCGTCTACGGTGAGAGCTACCGCGTGACGGAAGATTTGGTTGAAGCGGAGCGCTATCCGACGCCGTCTCTGCCCTTTACTTCCAACGACGCCGACCTTGCCAGCACTGAGATTGAGCAGCTCGCAAACGAGACACGGGAAGCACTTCAACTGGCCCCCGGTAAGCCCATTCCGCACCTCACGCGTGCTCTTGAACGAGCCGGCATTGCAGTTGCCCCCATGGTTCTTCCAGATCACGATGGAGAAGAACAAGTTGCGGTCGGCCATTTTGGCGTCTCCTACTGGGGCGGCCTCGGCGCTACTGCGTTGATCGGATATTTTCCAGGCCATCAAGGGGACAGGGACCGCTTCACCCTGGCTCACGAGCTCGGGCACCTGGTCCTGCATACCTTTCGACCGAGAATCACCCACAATCAAGCCGAACAGGAAGCGAACCTTTTCGCGACTGCTCTACTGGTGCCGCTCGATCGCGCTCAGGCCAGCATGTCGGACAGACTCTCGCTGACCGACTACGCTCGACTAAAGGCGACCTGGGGCGTTTCCATCCAAGCTCTGATTATGCGCGGACATACTGTTGGTGCCGTAGGAGACACTCGAAAGAACTCCTTGTTCGTCCAGTTATCAGCGAAGGGGTGGCGAAAGCGCGAACCCGTCTCGGTGGGGCATGAATCACCGAAGCTGCTTTGGACATTGCTGTCTCGCCGCTATGGACCTCGCCCTTACCTGCAGGGTTCAGAAAAGCTTGCGATTCATCCGACCCTTTTGCGTTCGATCGCGCCGACTCCTCAATTGGCTATTGCTAACCAAAGCCAAGTCGACCCGACTCAGAATGGCGGGGTGAAGGTAGTCGATTTTGGCGCGGGGCGCAGGGCAGTACGGCGGAGAGCTTAGCGTCCGCCGATCAACTCCTTGCCATCCCGTCTGCCGCCGACCCACACACCGTGGAGCGGGCCAGGGCCAGGGCGACAAGGTGGAGCGCCCTACCGGACGTACGACCTTGTCGCCCTGGCCCTGGTCTGCTCGGCTTGCCTGGGTCGGTGGCTGGCGGGATGGCATCCCCCAACCCCTCCACCCACGGCCGAAACGTTCGGCAACTCCATCCCGGAGTCGTTCGGCCCCCGCCGGAGGCAGCTCTAACCCCCACCCCGCCCCACCCTCCGCCCTTCTTCGCACCCCCACCCCTTCCCCACCTCGGACCCGTGAGCAACCCGCCGCGTTCCGTTCGGCAACTCGCCCCGGGCGACCCGCTGACCGGTCCGCGGCTTCGTCTCGTCAGGCTGGATGATGACCGGACCGGTGCAGGCGGCACGCCCGGCCACAGGTCTATCCGGGACTCGTCACCGGGTCACCTCGCTGACCCAGGAGTGACGCGCGGGGCGGGGCGTGGGGTTCGGGCCGGTTGACTTTCCGCCCCGGGCGGGTAGGCCCGGGGCGGCGGCTCCGCAGGAGCCGGTTACCGCGCCCCGGCCCGCGCCCCGGCCCGCGCCGCGCGGAGCGCCTTGATCTTTACTGAGATTGTTTCGGCAACCGTTGGAACTGATGCATGGCTCCGTCAGCTACGCCGCTGCTGGCGTCTGCTCGTCGGTTGGACACGGCGACACGGGGTAGGCGCATGGCGGTCAGATGTACGCGGACGGCACGGCGGTCAACTCGGTGCTGAATGAGTTCATCGAGGCGGCGCAGTCGGGGACTCGGGGCCGCCGGTCGAAGACGGTCGCGGTGCCGCCTGAGATGGCTGAGGCTGGCCGACGGGCCGACCTACACGAGGCGGCTCGTGAAGCCGGCGTCGGCCAGGCGGGTGTAGGCGGCGCGCACCTGGTCGGGAATGTCTTGGGGGATCGCGAAGCCGAGTTCGGCGTACATGTCGATGCGCTGGGTGTCGCCGACGAGCATGTCCATGACCTTCTTGGTGTCGCCGATGCTGGCCACGTAGTCGTCGAGTGAGAGCTGGTGGGACGCGCAGATCACGTCGACCTCGGGCCAGAGCTTCTTGCAGGTGGCGTACGCGCGGCGCTGTTGGTAGGGGCGGGACATGAGGATCACCGATCGGGCCGGGACCTGGTGCTTGGCAAGGAGTGCGCGGGCGTACTCGATGTTCTGGCCGGTGTTGGTGGCCTGGGTGTCGATGAGGATCGCGGCGGTTGGTACGCCGTGGGTTATGGCGTACTCGCGGTAGTGGACGGCTTCGCCTCGCGGGAAGGCCTCGGTGGTGGTCGGGGCGTTGGCACCGGTGAAGACCAGGGTGGGGTACATCCCTCGGTGGTAGAGGTCGGTGGCCACCTTGGCGACTCCGAGATCATGGCTGCCGAGGCCGATGCCCACATCAACGGGCCGGATCTCGTGGTGCATGTGGTGGTAGTCCCACAGGCATTCGACGTCCGCGCGGTGTTCGGCGGGGATGGTCGGGGGAGTCGTCGTCATCGTGGCTGCCTCAGTCGGGAATCTTGAAGGTGTACGACCAGGTGAAGCGGGATGCGGCGTGGACTCCGCGGGCGAACTCGACGGGGCGGCCGTCGTGGGTGACGGTCGTGCGGTGCAGGATCATGACCGGCTCGCCTGCGGGGAGCTGGAGTAGCTGGGCTTCCTCGGGTGTGGGCATCCGGGCTCGTACCGTTTCGGTGATCGTGTCGGGCTCCAGTCCTCGGCTGGTGAGGATGCCGAAGCCGCCGCCTTGTCCGGCGGGGCCGGGCGTCGGGTCTACCAGCGAGGTTCCCTCGACGTCTTCCGGGCGGTAGTAGCTGGTCAGGGTGTGTGTCGGCACGTCGGCTTCGGTGACCAGGCGGGCGCGTTCGTAGACGGGTGCTCCGGGCGCGAGTCCGAGGGCTTCGGCGGTTTCGGCGTCCGCTTCGGTCAGGCGTACCTCGTTGGTCTGGTCGCCGGGCGTCCAGGTGCGGCCGGTCGCCTCGCGGTCGGCGGCGAACGCGACGAGCCCTGACTTCCACTTGCTCTTGGCGTAGCGGTCGGTGCCGAGGCGTTTCATGGCGACCCGTGGCCGGACGACGGTGCCGCGTCTGCGGACGGGCGTGACGAGTCCTTCGGCTTCGAGGACCCGAACTGCCTGACGGACGGTGTTGATGTTGACGCCGTGTTCGGTGGCGATCTCGTCCTGCTTGGGCAGGGTGCTGCCCTCGGGATGGTCGCCGCGTTGGATGGCCTCACGCAGCAGCGCGGCGAGATCCCGGTACCCGATACCCATTGGCTCCTCCTGGCCGGTGCGCTGTGTCGAGGTATCTCTACCTAGCAAGTGTGCCCACCCGTTCAACATTAGAGCTAGTTCTATTGACAGCACCATGGTCGATCGGGTCACATAGAGCTAGTTCTAATGCCTGGCTGGTGGGAGAGCGTGATGCGTGGCCCTGCGGAAGTTCCGACCGTCTCCAGATCATCCTCGATCCCACCCGGGGGCACCGCCCAGGCCATCGTGCCCGGTGCGTGTTGAGGCTGGCCCGGGGTGGGTGCTGGCGTGGGATCTCGACCCGAACGACATCCCCGGAATGGCCCGCCCGCCTCGGTGCCGCCCCGGCCGAAGCCGGGGACGGTACTGCCGCCGATGCCCGGTGACCTGGTGTTCCTCGGCCGGCGGGCGTCGGTGCAGTTCGGCGGGGACCGGGGGTTGTGGCTGCGGGTGATGTCGGTGTGCGACAAGCCGACGTACCACGGCTGGGTGTGGTTGACGGGTTATGTCATCGACCGGGCCACCGGTGAGGCCACCGGGCGGCGGGAGGTCTTCGTTCAGCTCGCCGGCCTGCACGTCGAGCTGCTTGCCAGGGGTAGCCGGACCCGGCGACCCGATGTCTCACGGGGGACGGTGAACCGGCGTGTTTGACGTGCGCGTACAGCTCGGTGCGGTGCTGCGGATCGCGGCGGACGACCGGTTCCGGCCGGCGGACGGGCCGGTGACGGTGTGGGTGACCGGCGTGCGGCTGGTGAGCAACCGGCCGGAGTGCGACGAGTGGGTCTGGGTCGAGGGCTTCAAGCTCGACGCCACCGGCCGCCGTGGGCCGCAGACCCAGATCCTGGTACGCGCTGCGCTGCTGCCGGCCAGGGTGGCGGACCGGTGACCACGTATCTGTCGGCGACCATCGCACAGCAGTTGCGCGCGGCACAGGCGCGGTTGGACCGGCACACGCCGTCGAGCGCCGACGGGCGCTGCTCCGGCTGCGCCGAGGTCGGCCCGTGTCCGCAGCGGCGGGCGGCCTTGCGGGTCTTCGGCCGGTACGGGCGGCTACCGCGCCGGTGGCCGAGGGCGACCCGGCCGGAACAGATCAACCGCACGTCGTCCTGGTCGTGGCTGTGCCGGGAGTGAACGCCGAACGACTGTGCCGGCCTCAACGCAAGGGCCTGCTTGCCGAGTGCCGGACTCGTCACGGTGCCACGTTGGTGTTGGAGAGTATCCGCAGGTCAGATCGCGTTCATGCTGGTCTTTGAGGTGCCCCCGGCAGGATTCGAACCTGCGACACACGGTTTAGGAAACCGATGCTCTATCCCCTGAGCTACGAGGGCGCGAGGGCCTAGTCTAGCGACCTGGGGGTTCACCTGGGGTGGCAGGGAGTGGCCCGCGTTCGCCCACGTTCGCCGGAACCCCGTTCGCCCAGCCCAGGACCACACACCGAGCACACGAACCCCCGTTTGCGACCGGCGGTCGGCCATGGTGACCCACGTTGGCACCGGTTCACCCCGGTTGGCATCCGCTGGAGAGCACACACCGCGCACATCATCGAAGATCATGGAAGGGCTAGCCGCTCCCCCGGCTGGGCACCGCCTTGCACGGGGGATTCCGGAAAGGTCGCGACCAGCCACGCGGCAGCCGGGTCGTCGATGTCGCGAGTCAGGTCCGCCGGGTCGAGGAAGACGACATCGACGTCGCCCACGGACGACGGGTCGAAGCCACGTCGTCCGTGAGCCGGTCACCCGCGCTCGGCTGGTTCATTGGGTGATGGAGTCGTCTATGCCGTAGTGGCTCCACCAGGTAGACCGGTGTCTGCGGAGTGTGCCCCCGACGCGAGTCAACAGGAGCCAGTTGCCGTTCTGGACCAGCGCCGCGTCCTCCTGCCGGGCGGCCAACACCCGTGCCACGGCCTTCATCATGTTCGGGATCCCCTTGTCGACCAGGTCGTCTGCCCGCATGGAGAAGTCGATGTCGACGTACGTCTCCGGCTCCCACTCCCAGCGGGCACCGTCGTCGGCCTCGGCATCGAAATAGCCATGGCTGCCTGAGGAAACGATCAACGCGTACCCGCGGGTGTCGTAGAGGCGGGCACTGAGCAGCCGTGGGTTGGTGCCGCTCGGCCTGGGCTTCTCGGCGGGTTCGGCTGCCACGAGATCAGCAACGTGGTCCAGGGGCAGGTCACCGGCCAGGGTCAACCTGAACTCGACAGCCATCTCCGCGCCTCTCCTCAGTCTCGACGGACGATCTGCACGATCGCGCCGCTCGGCGTTACCGCGACGAGTTCCTTCAGCCTCTCGACGGGCCAGGTGTCAAACTGTGTCCGCAGGGCCGCGAGGTCTCCGTGCCAGTCGTGCAGGTTCAGCACCACGCGTTGGGTCTGCTCCTTGTCGACCTTGGCGCGGACCTCGCTCCAGACGCCCCGCACCGGCTTGCCGAGAGTGGGCGAATAGCAGTCGAACACATGACCCTCGATCAGGTAGTCCGGGTCTTTGTTCGGGTTGCCGGAGTCGCCGGTACGGAGCCGGGCGTCGGCGATCTCCTGCCTGGTGGGGTTCTGGTGGACCCGGTAACTCTTGCTGGCGACTATATCGGCGCATTCGTTTTCAAGCTCCAACGGACGCCGCCCGTCGTCGTCCAACCGGGGTGGAATTCTGGTTCTCGGACCGGTCGGCGTCCCGCCCGGGACACCGGTTGGCTGTCTGGTCCAGGGCGTGCCGTGGTCATGGTCAGCTGATGGGGTGTCGCCGTGCTGGGAAGGGGTGGGGCTGGCCGGTGGGTGACCGCCAGCCCCTGTCAGTTTCCCGACGAGCCCAATTGCCGGGCCTGCGCGATCGCCGCTTCGATGGCCTGCCGGGCCCCGCCGGTGCGCGCAACCACCAGCACCAGGACCTGCTTGATGGCTTCCAAGGCCTGCAGCAGCGGCCCGGGCTGCCCGCCCTGCAGGACCATGGCGACGAGTTGCTGCGCCTCACCGACTCCGGTGATGGCCCCGGTCGCCGCGTCACGAGCGGCGTCCACGGCGCTCTGCACGGGCGCCAGCCCGGCGATCGTCTCCTGCGGGGTGGCCTCGTTCGGCACCGCCGCGGTGGCCTTCGTCGCCTCACCGATCGAACCGGCGAGACTTCCCAGGCCGCCCTGGATACTCGTGATCGCGTTGCGGACCCGCGCCACACCCGCCGCCACGGCGAGGAAGCCCGCGCCCGCGGCCCGCAGCGCCACCTCCTGCGCTTGGCTGTCGGCCGCGGCTGCTAACCCCTGGGCGCGTTCGACCCCGGCCATCAACGCACGGAGCTCACCGGTGATCTTCTCGATCTGTGACACGTGGCCGGCGCCCCAATCGACGTTAATGAAAGTGCTTGATGCCTGAACCTACCGGGCTACTCGCGAGGCCACCAGACACCAGCGAGGCGGTCGGCACCGCCGGCAGCCACCGCGATGCAAGCAGCCGCATGAGCAGGTTCCGGTCCAGATTCCAACTCTTGGGGTGGGAACTGTGGCTGTCGTGTCCGGCGGTCGACATGTCAGCATCGACGGGACGGCGGTGCGGGTGTTCGCGTCGGGAGGCTCGGTGGGTAATCGCAAGCGCAGTGGCCGTCGGCAGCGGAGGGAGCCGATCCGCCGGATGATCCCGCCCACCCGCGTGCCCGGCAGCCGGCGCCCTCACCGCCCGGACGAGACGGCGCTAATGCCGGTCTACGAATACAGCCCCATGTTTGGACGGCTCGTCGACGCGCCGGTGGAGATGGTGCCGCTGCTCGCCGTCCTAGCCGTTCTACACCAAGCGCAGAGCGGCATGCCGGTTGGTACCTGTGTCCCGACGAGTCATCAGGTCAGTGGGGCGCTGCGGCACCTCGGCTTCGAGGCCGAGCCGGTCGCCGCGTGCGCGACGCTGTACCGGGTGACCGACACGATCACCGAGGTGTCCGAGGTTGGCGTGTGGAAACGACCACCGGTTGTCCACCCCGACGGCACTACCAATGGCCACATGGTCGTGTGGACGCCATCGTTCGCGCAGCTCGTGGACGCCACCCTGGTGCAGGACCCGCTTCTGCTGGCCGCCGCCCAAGCTGACCCGGTCTACTCGACGCCAGTGTTCGTCGAGGTCCCCACCGACCGGAGGGAGTTCCTCACGGCTCAGCCCGTCGCCAGGCTAGACGATCACCTGTACGCGTCGTGGGTCCTGCTGCCAGATTGGACCCGACGGATGGACCCGGTGCTGGAAGGGAAGGCCAGCACGGTCGTGGAACTCGGCGCACTCGGTCTGGCCACCGACGCGCTCCGCCTCATCGCAGCGGTCGGAGAAGATCGGGATCTGGACGCTCTACCGGTCCGGTGTCCTCGGCTCGGGGCGCTTCTTCAAGGTAAGGAACAGCTACCGAAGTTGCCAGCCGAGCCACCCTCGCATCTTGACCCTGACGTGGGCGCAGCTCCGATGAACATATCGCGAGAGTCTCGATGAGCTCGCCGGCGGCGGGTGTTCAGTCGTGATCGCCATTCTGCGCGGACCGCTGGGGTGTCGTGGAGTTCGGATAGACAACCGGCGCGTTAGGGTGCCAGGGCCCCTCGCCCGCTTCTGACCGATGTTGCGAGGTCCGGAATCTGGTGGACTCCCCGGGGAGAGGTGATTGTGACTGCGAAGCCGACCATTGCCGCGCTGGCGGTTGTCTCCACCGCGTCGGGTGAGGTGGTGTTCGTACGGCAGCAGCGTGGCCCGTACGCGGGGTGGCTGCTGCTGCCGGGCGGCAAGGTGGAGTTCGGGGAGTCGGCGCACGATGCGGCCCGCCGAGAGACGGTGGAGGAATCCGGTTTCGAGGTCAGCGAGCTGACGCCGACGGGGGTGTACGAGATTCGCGCCGAGGACGGGTCATACCACTTCGTGATGATCGCGTTCCGTGCCGGGACCGCGACGCGGGTAACCGCCGGTGGGCATCATGTGGACGGGGTGTTGCAGGCCTCGGTGGATGAGGTGCAGCCGCACCCGACGGTGATGCGAATCCTCAACGACGCCGGCGTCGCCAGCTACCCGGCCCAGGACATCGAACAAGGCCTGCGCCGGAACGGTATTCTGATGGATGGGCATCTAATAGCAACCACGGCTGCTTTGGCCTGAGGGGTTGACTGGCAGTCTTCCGCCGAGCGGAATCCCACTGGACTCCACCGTCCCTCCTTGCTCAACCGATGTACGGCGTCGCCCGCTCCTCGAGGGCATGGTCGATACGCAGCCGCATCGAGGGGTGGATGTCCAACTGGTTGAGCTCGGCGGGGTTCACCCAGCGGACCTGACGCGACTCGCTGGAGGTCTCCAGTTGCCCGCCGACGGGCCGGGCGGTGAAGCAGATCGAGAACTGCTGGCGTACTTCACCGTCGTCGTAGGCCATCACGTGGTGGGGGTTGGTGTAGATCCCGACCAGGCCGATGACCTCCACCTCGATGCCGGTCTCCTCGCGCACCTCCCGCACCACCGTGCCGGAGATCGACTCGCCGATGTCGTGACCACCGCCGGGCAGCGCCCACAGGTTGTTGTCGGTGCGATGGATCATCAACAGCTCACCGCGCTGGTTACGCACCGCCGCCACAACCGACGGCACCACGCTGTTGGCAGCTGGCGCACTGGGGTCGTTGAAGTAGTCACGGCGCGCCATCCGTCATCTCCCGTCGAATGCGGCTACCCGCGCATCGATACCGCAGTGAGCTCCGCCTAGCTCAGCTGCACCCTGAGTAGGGTCAGCTTCATGAATGAGGTCCTATATGTGTATACCGCTGCGGGCAGTCTGGAGGTCGCGCGGCGGTTGGTCCAGGGCGCGGTGCGGGAGCGGTTGGCGGCTGGTGGCCAGGTCGTGGGGCCGGCCGAGTCAGCCTTCTGGCATGAGGGGTCTTTTGGCACCGGCCAGGAGTGGCAGGTGGTGCTCAGGTCCAGCGCCGGAGCGTATCCCCAGTTGGAGAGCTACCTGAGGAAGCATCACGAGTGGTCCAACCCGGAGATCGTCGCGCTGCCAGCGGTCGCTGGTTCACGGCCATACCTGCAGTGGGTGCGCGGTGTCACCGAAACCGCCGGTGAGGGTGGATGAGGCGACTGCCCTACAAGGTGACGCGCGTCGGTAGACCTTGTCTCGACGCTCGGTCGAAGGTGAATGGCAGCGAGGCGATTGAGCAGCTGCCCTTCAGCGAGGGCCTCCGCCAGGGGAGTTGGTGAATCGGATGTGAGCGCCGCTGTGCCCGACGGTGTGGGAGCCGGCGTGGACGGCGGCGGTGATGGCGTCGGGTAGCGGGGTATGGCGGGCGAGGTCCACGGCGAGAGAGCCGAGGAAGGCGTCGCCGGCTCCGGTGGTGTCGACGACCGGGACGGCAGGTGCCGGCACGGTGCCGGATCCATGGGGGTGGGTGAAGGCGGCGCCGTTGGGGCCTGCGGTGACGACGACGGTACGAGGGCCGAGGCGTTGCAGTGCGGCGGCGGATTCGAGCGGGTTGCCGGCGGTGGTGCGCAGGATGGTGGCGGCTTCGTGTTGATTGACCACGAGGACGTCGAGTTCCGCGAGCAGCCGGGGGTCGAGGTCAGGGTTAGGGACGAGATTGCCAATGACGATCGGCGCGCGGCGGTGGCTCAGCAGTGTGGTTACGGGCTCGGGTGGCAGGTCGAGCTGCACGATCACGGCTTCCGCAGCGAGGCCGGCGGTGGCTCGGTGTATGTCGTCGGTGGTGAGTTCGGTGGCGGGTGAGAGTGCGAGGGTGATGTAGCTTTCGCCGTCTGGGGTGACCTCGATGATGGCCGCGCCGGTGGTGGCGTCGGGGACGAGCCGGACGCGGCGGGTGTCGACCCTGGCGTCGGTCAGTGTTGCGGTGATCTGGTGGCCCCAGGTGTCCGCGCCGACGTTGGCGATCAGGGCGGCGCGCCCGCCGTGGCGGGCGGCAGCGATGGCCTGGTTGAGGCTTTTGCCTCCGGCATTGGCGGTCAGAGGCGAGCCGATGGCGGTGCGGCCGGGTCGGGCACGGTGGGGTACATGGATGGTCAGGTCGATGTTGGCCCGGCCGACGAAGGCGGCATCGACCCTGCCACCGGCCCCGCTGCTGTCGGTCACGAGGTCGCTGTGGAAGCGGCCAGGGCGGCATGCAACTGCTGCACTGCGGGCTCGGTGGGAAACGCCGCGAGCTGGCGGCCTGCAATTGCGACCTCGCGTTGGATGCGTGCCGAGCGGGTGAGGTTGGCCAGGTTGAGCGCGGCCAGGGCGGCGGCAGCGGCCAGCTCGGGTTCACCGGCGGCGGCGTGGGCGACGGCGGTGCGCGCCAGATAGCGGCCCCGTTCACGTCGGTACGTTTCCGGCCACGCGTCGAGAGCCTCGCCGAAACACCGGACGGCGACGCCGGGGCGACCCAGCCGAAGCCAGCCCTCGCCCTCCTGCGCGCTGATGTATGCCGTCGTGCAGAACGCACCGAGCCCACCGCCGTCTGTTCCGGTGGCGGCAGCGAGGTGGTGGGCGTCGGCGATGGCGGCCCGGAACGAGCTGGTGTCACCTTCGACCGTGTGCCCGTGCGCGCGTTGCACCGCCGCGAACGCGCGCACCTGCTCCCGGATGCTGCCAGCGCGCTCGGCGGCACGGGCGAGCCCGAGTACGCGGTCCTGGTCGGCGGCGTCGCTGGCCCGCTGCGCCATGCGAGCGAAAACGTAGGCGGTGAACTCGATGTCCCCGGCTTCTTGGGCCATGGTCAACGCTTGGGCGAGCCACCATTCGCCGGCGTCCCGGTCGCCCATATCGTCGCTGAGCCAGCCGGCGAATTCCGCCCACCGGGCCTCGGTACTCAACAGCGCCTCGCGCAGGCTGCCTCGTGCGGCTCGGCGGTAGTCGGCGATGTGACCGAGCTGCTGTCGGGCCGTGGGAAGGATGGCCGCGGCACCGACCCGGTTGTCGGATTCCACGAGCACCGACCGCAGTGCCGCGAAGTGCTCCACGACAGCCGGATCAACCTGCGCCGCCCGTGTCGCTGAGGGCAGCGGTTCCGCACTCGACAGGGACGCCACCACACTGCCGGGGACCGCCTGCAGGAGAGCCCGGCGGCTGACCTGAACGTGCCGTCCTCGCCCGTCTGCCACAGTCATCACGATATCCGCCTCCCCTGCGGGCTGGCCGTTCGTGTCGGTCACCGGGGTGGTACCGGCCGCGGTCAGAGCGGTGGTGAATGCTGCTGTTCCCCTGGCCCGGCGGTACTTCTGCTCAATGGCCACGACCCGGTCGTACCCGGCGGTGAGGGCACCGTCGGTGTCGAGGACCTCGTCACAGCGGTTCCAGAAGGCCCGGTCTGGGTGCTGGCGCCCGACTTCGGTGTTCGCGATTGTGCTGCGGCCGGTAAGGATCCTGGGCGCCAGTGAATGCTGGGTGTGGCCGGCCGCCTTGCGGTACGCGGCCAATTGCTGGCCAAGCGCGCGCCACGCTCCGCTCACCTCGTTCGGGCCTGCCACCGTCGCCTCCCGGGGCCATCGCGCCTCGGCTGGCTGAGCGAGATGACCGAGCGCTAGCCAGAGGCGGTCTTCGATGTAGATCGTTACCCTACCGTGCGGTCGTGGCTGCGTAGGTCGTCTACCCGCCGTTGCTGGTAGAGGCTTGCCCCGCCTGGCAGTGGCCCGCCACGGCCAGGCGGGGGCGTCAGACCTGTGCGGGTGCGCTTGGTCAGCTGGTCGTCGCAGCGGCGGGCGGGGTGTCGGCTTTGCGGGCGCAGTGTCGGCAGCGTCGTGGGCAGGGCGTTTGTGGTATGGCGCTGATGAGGCCGCTGGCCTGCAGGATCGTGGTAACCGTCTGCTCGAGGGTCTGAGGTTCGGGGATAGTGGTTTCGCCGGGGACCTTGAGTAGGTCTCGGTGCGTGTACCAGCGGCGCATCTCGTCGGGGGTGACGGGTATTGGCTCGTCTCGGTTGAGGTGGCGGCGGATGGTCTCGTCGATGGAGACGTCCAGGTAGAACACGGCGACCGGACCGGGGTGGTCGTCGATGAGCTGGTGCAGCACGGCGGCGTAACGCTCGGTGTGCAGGATGCCTTCCAGGATGACGTGGTAGCCCAGGTCGAGGGCGGTGCGGGCGGTCGCGGTGATGAACGCCGGGGCGACCGGGTTGATATGGGCGCTGTCGTGTTCGCGGAGCAGGGTTCTGCGGAGGTAGTCCTGCTCCAGCAGGGCGGCCCCGCGTCCGTAGCGGCGTCGGACCTCACGGGCGGCCGTGGTCTTTCCGCTGCCGGAATTCCCGCGGATGATCACCAGCGTTGGGGCGAGATCGGTGGCATGCGGTTTGTCCATCTGGTGGTCCCTCAGGCGGAGGCGGGTTGGCGGGGCAGCGTCGGAGTGTGCGCGGTGGGGCTGTCGTAACCGGCGGCTTGGAGGGTGAACAGCTCGGCGTACCGCCCGTCGGCGCTCATGAGCTGGTCGTGGGTGCCGGCTTCGACAAGGCGGCCGTGGTGCAGGACGTAGATGCGGTCGGCGTGCCGGACGTTTGCCAGCCGGTGGGTGATCAGGATGGTGATGCCACGCCCCTGCCGGTCGCGGATGGCCTGGAACAGGGCGTCCTCGGCGCGGGGGTCGAGGGCGGAGGACGGCTCGTCCATGATGAGCACGTCGGCGTCGCGCAGGAAGCCGCGGGCGGCGGTGATGCGTTGCCACTGGCCGCCGGAGAGGTCCTGCCCGCCGGCGAAGGTCCGGTCGAGCAGTGTCTCGTACCCGTGGGGCAGCTCGACGATCATGTCGTGGGCGACCGCGCGGGCGGCGGCGGCCTCGATCCGGTCCTGCTCCGTCGTGGTGGTGATGTCGCCGATGGCGATGTTCGTGGCGGCGGTGAACGGCCACTTGTGGTACTCCTGCGTCACGACGCCGATCCGGGCCCGCAGCGCGTCGACGCCCCACTCCTCAGCGGGCCGTCCGTTGTAGCGGACGGTGCCGCTGGTGGGGGTGCGGAGAGTGGCGATCATGGTGGCCAGGGTGGACTTGCCGGAGCCGTTCTCCCCGACGAACGCCACGGTCTGTCCGGCGGAGACGGTCAGGGTGACCCGGTCGACGGCGGGGGTGTCGCGATCGGGGTAGCACAGGCTCACCGCGTCGACGGCGATCTCCCGCAGCCGCTCCGCGGCCGGCGCGTCGGCGGGCCGGTCGGTGGACGGTGGCAGGTATTCGGCGGCCCGGGTCATGAAGCCGGTGTAGTCGCGGAAGTGCTGCCCCTCGGTGTAGACGCGGTCGACCTGGAACGTCACCACGGCCAGCGAGCGTTGCGCGGACTGGACGGCGATCACGCAGGTCGCGGCGGCGGAGAGCGGGATCTGCCCGTCGATGAGCAGTAGGCCGAGCAGGACGTAGACCACGGCGGTGGCGATCCCGCCGAGCACGGCGCCGACGGTGGTGGTCGTGGTGACCCGGCGGGCCAGGGCGAGCTGGATCCGGGTCTCGACGTTCATGACCCGGTCGTACTGGTCGAGCAGGAAGTCGCGCAGTCCGTAGGTGCGCAGCTCGGGGGCGGAGTCGCGTTCGGCCATCAGCCGGTGCAGCAGCCACAACCGGCGGCGGCGTACCGACCCGGCGGCGTAGGTCTGGTAGCGCAGGTGCCCGGCCCGCAGCGACGCCCACCCGTTCGGCACGGTCGCCACCAGCAGGGCGAGCAGCAGCAGCGGGTGGACCACCACCACGGCGACCGCGACGGCGATGACGCCGGCCAGTCCGGCGAGGAGGTTCATCGACGCCTGGACCAGGGCCGTGGTGGAGTTCGCGCCGCGGGAGGCGCGTTCCATGTCGTCGGCGAACGCGTCGGCGTCGAAGGCCTCCAACCGTACGGCGGTGGTCACCTCGAACAGGCCGCGTTCGACCTCCCGGTCGACCTTCGGGGTGAGGCCGTTCTGTGCGTACCCCATGGCGGTGGCCATGCCGGCGCGCAGCGCGGTGGCCGCCGCGAGCGCGACCAGGGCGGGCAGCGCGGCGGTCACCTTGTCGGCGGTCGGTCCGCCAGCGAACAGCTCCACCAGCACCCGCTGCGCCGCGAGGAGCCCGAACGCCGACATCACCCCGGCGACCACCGTGGTCGCCGCCACCACCGACGTCCGTGCCCGGTCGGCGCGCCAACTCACGACGAGCGCAGCCCAGACCAGGCGGGGCAGTTCGGAGAAGACGGCGAACAGGCCGGCTTGCGCTCGCGCCCGCACACCAGTCTCCCACCACACCTCCCGCAGCTCCGGCAGCACCGAATCCCGCTGCGGTGGTGCGGGACTGGCGGGCGTGCGGTCGGGGTGGTCGGTTTTCGGCATGGCGGTACCTCCCGAAGGTGAGCACGGTGGGCGGTGGTGGTGTCTCGATGCGAACGGCGGGAGCTGAGGTGTCCCGTTGGCGTCCCGGCTGGCGCAGCCGACGCTTCGCCCTTCCGGGCGGTGGGTCTCAGGTCAGGTGACTCGGACGCCGTCTTCGAGGTAGTAGCTGCACCCGTCCGCACGGGCGTTCAGCGCCTCGGTGATCCGGCGGGTCAGCAACGGCGGTAGCCGCAGGGCGGCCTCTGGCGGGTCGGAGAAGGCCCAGCCCGTCAACTCACCGGGCGGCACCACGATCCGTTCGTGCACGCGGGGGCCGAGGGTGCCGCCGTCGTAGACGACCATGACGCCCTCGGTACGTCCGGCGCGGGCCGGCACCCAGTCCACAACGAGCAACCGACCCGGTGCCAGATCCAGGCCGAGTTCCTCCCGGCACTCCCGGATCGCAGCCTGGTACGGCGACTCGTCAGCCTCGACACAACCGCCAGGGATCTCCCAGCCGGCCTTGTAGACCGGCTCCACCAGCAGAACCCGATCGTCCGCATCGGTGATCAGCAGCCCTGCGGCCATCCGCTTACGGGGCAGGCCAGCGGTGACGTCACGGCGTTCGGAGGGCATGCAGGGACCGTAGGACGCCGGTCGGTCGACACGCCCGCAGCGCCGTGCGCCGACATTGTCGGCAGATGCCGACACAACTCCGACACCACATCCACTCCGTCCGCGTTTTGGCCCCGCGCCGTTGGAGCCAGCGCCGTGAGCTGGGCATTCATCACCCGCGGGCAACTGCGGAAGGGAGTCCCGAGGGTGCAGAAGTGTCACCGGGAGCAGCTACGGTGTCGGCTCATCGTGACTGCGGCACCGGGGGTGGCAGCGATGGTCGACCACGACGAGATCGCCGCCGCTCGCCGCGCGCTCGGTCGCCACCTCGCCCATCTGCGTAAGGACGCCGGCCACACCCAGCATGGGTTGGCCCGGCTCGTGCAGTACGGGCGCAGTTCGGTGGCGAACACCGAGACCGGCCGCCAACATCCCGAGCGGTCCTTCTGGTTCCGCTGCGACGCGGTGTTGCGCACCGGTGGCGTGCTGACCGCCGAGTACGATCGCATCGCTGACCTGGACTATCAACATCGCTATCGACCGGTGCCCCCACCCGCTGGCCCTGGCCCTGCCACCTACGCGGCAGCCGTGTGGTGGGAGCACGAGGAGCGCATCACCGCCCGCCGGTCCGCGCTGACCGTGACGGCCGATGACGACGCGCGGCTGGCGCACCTGGAGCACGAAGTGCGGCAGGCGATCGGTGACAGCGAGCGACTCCCGCCGGCCACGCTCGTGGCCCGGCTGCGTCCGCTGCGGGTCAGCGTCGACCAGCTGATGTCGGCCCGGCAGCACCCGCCGCAACGCGCCCGGCTCTACACCGCCGCCGCCCACCTGTCCGGGCTCCTCGCCGCCCTCGCCCTGGACCTGCGCGCCTTCCCGGTCGCGCACGCCTACGCCGCCGAAGCCTTCGACCTCGCCCACGCCGCTGAGCAACCCGACACGCAGGCCTGGGCCCGCGCCACCCAAAGCCTGGTCGCCTACTACACCGGCAAGCACCGCGACGCGCTCGCCTATGCCGAAGACGGCCTACGCCACGCTGGCGCCGGCCCGCACCTCATCCGCCTCACGATCAACGGGCAGGCCCGGGCGCTCGCCCACCTCGGCGACCGCCGTGGTGTCCACCAGGCCGTGGACCGTGCGTTCGCCCTGCTGCCCGAACACCCGACCGGCGGGCAGGTCAGCACCAGCCTCACCCTCGGCCCGTACTGCCCGACCCGGGCCGCCGCCAACGCGGCGACGGCCTACCTGGTCCTCGGCGACACCACCGGCGTCGTCGACCAGCTCACCGCCGCTGTAGCGGCGTTCGACGCGGCGCAGCTGCGCGGTCCGCAGGCGCTCAGCCGCCTCGATCTGGCGACGGTCCATGCGAGAGCGGGCGACCTCGACCACGCCGCTGGGCTGGCGCTGGAGGCACTCAGCCTCACCGCCGAGTACCGCTTCGAATCGGTCTACCAACGCGCTCGCCGATTCCTCGCCGCCGCCCGCCCCTTCGGCCCTAACCCGCGACTACAGGAGGTCGCGGACCTGTTCACCGAATTGGCGCGTCCCGGCAGCGCGTCACCACCGGGCCTACGATCGCGGACATGAGCAGCCGGGAATTGGCCAGCTTGCGGCAGCGGTGGACCGCCTACCGGGACCTGGCCGCACTCACCGAGCACTGGTACTGGCGTCCCGGCTGGCGCGCCGGCCGCCATTTCTACACCTGGCACCTCACCTTCCAGGAACAGCCCGACCTCCACCGCCTCGTCACCGATCTTCAGCACCAGCTCCAGTTCCCCGGACTGGACCTGGTGCCGATCGACGGCCTGCACCTGACCATGCAGGGCGTCGGCTTCACCGACGAGGTGCCCGACGGCGACATCGAAGCGATCGTCACTGAAGCCCGGCAACGGTGCGCCGGCCTGCCGCCGCTGGATTTGTCTCTCGGCCCCGTCGACCCCGACGCCGAAGGAATCGGTCTGCTCGTCCAGCCCTGGAGCCCCGTCGAACGGGTCCGCACCGCGATCCGGGCCGCGATCGCCGCCGTGTGGCCAACCGTCCCCGAACCAGCTGACGGGTTCCGGCCCCACGTCACGATCGCCTACAGCGGTGCGCCCGCACCCACCGCCCCCATCCGCGCCAGGCTGGCCGAGCTGCGGCATCTGCCGCCAGTGACAGCGACGATCAGCGAGGTGTCACTGATCGCCCTCCACCGGGAACACCGCACCTACCGATGGTCGACGCAGGCAACAGCACCCCTGAACGGACGAGGCCCCCGACACGCTGAAGCGCAGGCAGCTCGTGGCGATCAGTGATTCGGACATCGCACAGGCGCTCTTGGCCTATCTCGAGTGCAATCCGGACGACGCCGTGTCGCTGGCCGAGCCGGTGAGGCTGCTGGCTGAGGGAGCGGATTTCGCGTCCCGACGAAACTTCTCGATGCATGTCACTGTCGGCGCTCTCCTGGTCCGCGGCGGCGCCGACGTGCTGCTTGTCGATCACCTCGCCTACGGGATCCTCTTGCAGCCTGGAGGACACCTGGAGCCGACCGACTCTACGTTGATCAGCGCGGCAGTGCGTGAGCTGGTAGAGGAAACCGGTGTTGATCCCAGCGGACTCGTCCCCGCGTCGAAGATGCCGGTCTACGTCGAGCACGGCCGAGTTCCGGCGCGGCCGGCGAAGGACGAGCCGGAACACTTCCATCTCGACTTCGGCTACTCGTTCCTGACGACGCAGGCCGACGTGGGGCCCATCCAAGAATCGGAGGTGCGAGGTGCGACGTGGCACCCCCTCTCCGTGGCTGAGCGGCTTGTCGGCCCTCGCATCGCGCGGGCGATGACCGCATCGACATGAAGCGGATGACGGCCCAGCGGCCGTCACGTTTACCCATCGCCGCTCATGCTGCGGCCGACGGTTGCCCGACCGCGACAGGCAGACCGCCGGCAAACTCCGTCAACTTTGCCGATAGGCCAGGACAATCAGGTCTGGGAGCGCGGGGGGATGGCGGGTGCGGTCATGGTCAGGTATCGGTAGCCGATTTCGGTGAGCCTGTCGGCGTCGAGGCAGTGTCGCCCGTCGAGCACGAGCGGTGAGCGCATGGTGGGGGCGAACTTGGCCCAGTCGAGGTCGCGGTAGTGCGACCATTCGGTGGCGACCACGATGGCGTCGGCGTCGTCGAACACGTCTTCGACGCGATCGGCGAGGTGCTCGGCCAGGGTGGGCTGTTCGCGGCGGAAGCGATCGGCGGCGACGGGGTCGTGCAGCGTGATCCGGGCACCCCGTTCGAGGAGCAGATTCGCGATGTCGATGGCCGGTGAGTCACGCAGGTCGTCGGTGTCCGGCTTGAACGCGAGGCCGAGGATGCCGATCTTGCGCCCCTTGATGATGTGGAGTTCGTCGAGGAGCCGGTCGACGACCTTGGTGCGCTGGCGGTGGTTGACATCGCGGGCGGCGGTGACGATCGGCATGGCGAGGTGGTACTCGCTGGCAGTGGCGATGAGCGCTGCGGTGTCTTTGCCGAAGCAGGATCCGCCCCAGCCGATGCCGGGGTTCAGGAAGCGGGGGCCGATGCGGGCGTCGAGGCCGGTGCCGCGGGCGACTTCGCGGACGTCGGCGCCGACCTTGCCGGCGATCGCGGCGATCTCGTTGATATAGCTGATCTTGAGTGCGAGGAAGGCGTTGGCCGCGTACTTGATCAGCTCGGCCGAGGCCAGGTCGGTGGAGACCAGCGGCACGGCGCTCATGCCGGCGGGGCGGGGCAGCACGGTGGGCGGCGTGAAGGACTGGTTGAGGATGGGTCGGTAGAGCTGGTTGAGGAGGTCCAGGCTCTTCTGGTTGTCGGAGCCGATGACGATGCGGTCCGGGTAGAGGGTGTCGGCGAGCGCGGTGCCCTCGCGGAGGAACTCGGGGTTCGAGGCGACGGCGAATCGGCCGTCGGGGCGGTGGCCGTGGTGGCGTTCGTACGCTTCGCGCAGGATCGCGTCGACCCAGTTGCCAGAGCCGATCGGGACGGTGCTCTTGTTGACCACGACGGTGAAGTCGCCGCGCAGGTGTTGGGCGACGCTCTCGGCGGCGGACCGCAGGTACTGCAGGTCGGGGTTGCCGTTGTCGAGTTGCGGAGTCTGCACTGCGATGAACACGACGTCGGCGTCGGGTACGCCGACGGCGTATTCGGTGGTGAAGTTCAGGTGGGAGGACGCCTGCTCGAGGAGCGCTTCCAGATGTGGCTCGTAGATCGGACAGTGGCCGCCGCGAAGGGTGTCGATCTTTTGCTTGTCGAGGTCGATGCAGGTGGTGTCGTGGCCCAGGAAGGCCAGGCTGACGCTGGTGGTGAGACCGACGTATCCGGTGCCGACAACACAGACCTTCATTGAGCGTTTCCTCTCGCCATGAACGATACCGACGCGTGGTGATCCGGATCCAAAAGTGCCGCTGACCAGCGATTTTCTGTTGCGGCGGTCGGCCGGCTTGAAGGCCGTGGCCCGCCTGCTGCCCGCCGGAATGATACCGACCTGAGGCGGGCGGCGGGTCGGTCGGACCGGACATTCGGGTCAAGAAACGGCGGCGGCTCCGCTGCTGTTCAGATGTCCGAGCAGGGTGTCCTTCTGCCCGAGATAGTCCCGGTTATCGGAGGTGACGAAACCGGAGAGGGGGACACGGTCGACGGTGATCCCGGCGGTACGGAGGGCGTCGATCTTGTGAGGATTATTGGTGGCGAGTCGGGCTGAAGTTACGCCGAGCCAGGCCAGGACGCTCGCGGCGGGTCGGTAGTCGCGGGCATCGGTGGGTGCGCCAACGGCGGCGTTTGCGGCAACGGTGTCGTAGCCCTGGTCCATGAAGGTGTAAGCGCGGATCTTGGCAGCAAGCCCGATGCCGCGGCCTTCGTGGCACAGCATGTAGAGCAGGATCCCGTAGTCGGATGCGCCGATCATGCGCAGGGATGTGGCCAGCTGGGGGCCGCAGTCACATTTGAGGGATCCGAGCAGGTCACCCGTGGCGCAGGCGCTGTGAATCCGTACCAGCGGATTCTGTTGGCCGGCGGGCTGAGGGCGGTGGACGGCGGCGAGCACCTCCTCACGGCCGGTCTCGGGGCCGAAAGCATGCAGTTGGAATTGTCCGTACGCGGTGGGGAGGTCACAGCTGGCGAGCCGAACGGTAGTCGTCATCTCGTTTCCTTCGCAGCGGTGCTGTCGGGTGTGGGCTTGTGGGCGATGAGCAGGACGTGTTCAGACATGCCGAGGAGTGAGGGTTCTGCCTCGACCCGGCGGATCGCCCGCAGGAGGAGGTCGCGACGGTGTGGGTCGCGGAGGCGGTCGGCGAGGTCGGGCAGCAGTTTGGCGGCGCCTTCGACCGCGAGCAGGGCGTGCGGGCGCAGGCCTGCGGTGGTGGCTTCTGCAGCGAGACCATTCGGGTTGTGGAAGTAGCCGGTGGTGAACAGCCGTCGATCACCGGTCGGGTTGCGGTGTTGCCCGTCGCGGAGATGTCGGGCCAGGATCGCCTCCACCGCCGGGTCGTCGTAGAGGTTCTTGGCGAGGTATTCCCAGGTGGTGTAGTAGCGGGACGTCGCTGCGGCGGCGACCACGCCGCCTGGGACAAGTACGCGGTACGCCTCGCCCCAGGCGCGGGCGCGGTCAGCGGCGTTGGTGAGGTGATACAGCGGTCCGAGCAGAAGAACTGCGTCGCAGCTGGCGGAGCCGAGAGGCACCTGGCGCGCGTCCCCGCGCGAGATCGAGGCCAGCGGCGACTCGGCGCGGGCGCACGTGGTGGCGGCTTGCTCCAGGTGCAGCGGGACAGGGTCCACGAGGTGGACGCGGTAGCCGTCCGCGGCCAGCTGAAACGCGTACGCGCCAGGTCCTCCGCCGACGTCGGCAACAGTTCCGGCTGGGGGAAGGTGGCGACCCAGGATGTCGCGGGTGCGCAGGTACTCGATGTGGCGGCGCGGGTCGCTCAGGCGTCCCTGCTCGGCTCCGTGGGCGTAGAAGGCGAGGACCTCCGGATTGATGCTCGCCGCTGAGGTCACGTCGGGCGGATGGAGATTCACGCTGCTGCCTCCGGCGCGCCATGCTCCAGATCCGCGAGGAAGCCGTCCTGGAACTGTCGACGCAGGCGGATCTGCTGCGCCGACATGATCGGGCCGCGGAAGCGGTCGAGGATCGATGCGACGCTGCCGCCGATCGCCGGACTGCTACCGATGGCGCTGAGCAGCTTGAACTGCATTACGAGGTAGACCGGTGGACATTCACGCGAGCTGCCAAGTCGCGCTGGGGACCAGAATCCGAGGTGGTAGTCCAAGCCAGCCAAGGTCAGGCACCGGTTCGCGAGATCCATGTTCGTTCGCAACAGGGCCATCTCGTGGGCGGTGATGTCCCGGAGTAACGCCCTCAGCATCACGAGACCTTGCCGGCCGGGTTCGGACAGCCAGGTGAGGTTGTTCAGGTTCGCCGCGACCTGGCCGGGCGGCAGCAGCCCCGGCCGAGTCCACGGGGGCGACGCCGCCGGGCTGCCGGTGAAGCACTCCCGCAGCTGCGCGTACGCGCCGGTGGCCATCTCATGAAGTTGGACGAGAAGGCGCGCGCAGGCTCTATCGAGGAGGAAGTCCCAGTCCGGAAGAGCGATCTTGAATCCGACTGGGCCACCAGCAGCGGACAGATCTGCGTCGCCCGCGAGGTGGCAGCCGGCGGGCAGCGGCTGCGTACGGGATGCGTCACGCATGACCTGGGCGGCCAGGTGCGCGATGGGGTCCACCAGCGCCCGTCGTCGGTTGAGGTCGTCTACCTCGCCCAGCGGCACGATCGAGGCGTCGCGGTAGGCGGCGGCGGGCCAGCAGTTGAGGTGCCAGTGCATCCGCTTGTCCCACCACTGCCCGTTGTCGCGGTCGACCGTGTACGGGTCGTGGTTAGTGCCGATCATGAGCTGCGCCCCGTCGAGGTCGAACCGGCGCCGAGTCGAGGAGGCGTCGACGTAACCGACGAACTGCCTACAGAACCTCAGCAGCGCCGTCAGCATGGCCTCGGGGACATCGTTGACCGACGACGCGATGACTCTGTCGTCGCCGACCGTGGCAAGCAGCATCATGTCGTAGACGCTGTGCGGGAACGCCTTGTCGATGAACGTGAGCCGGTCCCCGGATCGTCCGGCGGGAGATTCGCGCAGGATGTTGGCGCCGTAATGGTCGCGGTAGTGCGGGCTGAGGTTGCGCACGTCCGGTGGCGGCGCGGCGAATCTCGGCATCGGAAGGCTGGGAATGACCGGCAACGTCATCGCCGACGCCGGGTAGAGCGGCCCGAACCGGTCCGCGACCGGGCGACGAGTCGTGACGGCGGTCATGCCGGCGTACCGGACGCGATGGCGTCGCCGGCGGCAACGCCCATCATGGCAGCCTGCACGATGCCCTGGGCGATCCCTGCGGCGTCTCCGACCACGTAGATCGGCAGGCCCCGCACCTTGCAGTCCTCGTCGACCGGGACCCGGTCCCACAAGAACTCGACCTCAGGCCCGATCACGAGAACATCGTCGACAAGGTCATCCACGGACAAGCCTGCGCCGGCGTGGTCCAGGATCGAGCCCATGACCCGGCGGAGGCTCTCGGTAAGGCTGACGTGCTCTGCGTCGGTGAACAAGCTGTCGAGCCGGGCGGTAGTCAAGTCCTTGACGGACGGCTCGAACGCCACTGCCGCAGCCAACTCCGGCCAACTACGCGGCTCGGTCGTCTTGTTCATGAACGCGCGCAGACTCTGCGCCACCGGCCGGCCTCCGCTGAGCCGCCAGTAATCGGACAGGATCTCGTCCCGGACTTCGGTGCTGGTGCCGGGTCTGGCAAGCTGGCACAACAGGCCGAAGTTGGCTGCCAGTGGACGTCCCCCGGGAAGGCGTTCAGTGGTTTCGTGCCCGTCGAGAGTGATCACCTCCCGCCCGAAGGAGCGCTGGTAGTTGGTGAACTTGATCCGACCACCGTTCGGGCCGCCGCAGAAACAGAAGGTCTTCGTCTTACGGTCCACCCGCTCTAACTGGGTGATCTTCAGATCGGGGTGCTCGACACCGATCGCGGCCAGCACCTCGGCCCTCGTCTCGAGACGCACGCCGAGCGACATGTCCGGCGCGATCGTCTGCACCCCGAATGCCGTCAGGAGGTTGTGAGTGCTGGTCACCCCGTGTCGGCCCGTGGCCAGCACCAGACGTGCCGTCTGGGCGGTGACGAGGCCACCGTGGGTCGCTACCGTCAGCGTCAGGCGGTCCCCCTCTAGGGCGGCGGTGACAAGTTCCGATTTCTCCCAGACGGTCAGAGCGTCGTTGCGGAAGCCGTGCAGCGCCGTGAGCATGTCCCGAACCTGCGTCTCCCCCAAGACCGCGACCGGGTACTCCCGGATGGCCAGGCCGTTCCCGGCGAACGCCTTGATGGCTGGCGCGCCGAGTCTCGTGCCACTCAGAATGGGCGGCTCTGGCAGTGGAGCGGTCAGGAACTGGAACGCGCGTTCGCACAGTTCGTCCGCGCGGTCCTCACCGAAGTGATCGATCAGGCGGCGGCCGGACGGCAGCAAGCTCAACTTCACCCCGTCTCCGTAGTGCACACAGCCGCCAAAGCCACTGATCACGTTGCAGATCCCGGCGCACCCCGTGCAACGCAGCCCCCGGTCGACCGGGCACGGCCGATTCCGCATCCCCCGCCCGGCCTCCAACAGCAGCACCCGCAGGCCCTGGGCCTGGCGCACGACCTCGTGGGCACAAGCCAGACCACCTGGGCCAGCGCCGACGACGACGACATCGAAGAACATTGCAGACATTCCTTCCAACAGTCGCAGGCGATCGGGAGCGAACAGCCATCCCCGCCGCCGGACGCGCTGCATGTCCGTGGCTGGATCAGCAAATCGGCAGCAGCCGCGGCCAGCGCGATGATCACCACGTAGGGCAGCGAAGGTGCCGTCCGGACAGCTATGCGCGGACGAGCCGCCCGGGGCCTTTCGGGGAAGGCTCACTCACCGTCGCCGACGTCGGGTGTTGTCGGACAGGCATGTCATCGGACTATGACAATCCACCGACACCCGCTGCCGCGACCGCATCCGCCGCTTGGCCTTTCGGTCCGGCCGCGAACCCGGAGCGATCGGCAGGGTTAGCTGCTCGTGCCCGTGCGACGATGGATCTATGAACCACAGCAGCGCCGGCTTGGTCATCTGGGACGTTGACGGGACGCTCATCCCCGCGGACTTGCGTTGGCTGACGCGCGCGATCGCTCGTGCGTACGGCATCGCGCAGTCCGAGGTTGTCTTCCCTGACAAGAAGGTGCATGGGTATACGGACGAGTCGATCGCCGTGGACACGGCGATCGCTTCGGGCGTGGACCCGTCATCTGCGGAGGCAGGCATACCCGCCTTCCGTCAGGCCATCGCCGCGGTCATGCGAGAGGGTCGGCAGGAGTTGGCTGAGGTCCAGCCGCCGTATCCAGGTGCTGCGGCGAGCATCGCGAAGCTGCACGAGCGTGGCTTCATCCAGACCGTGCTGACCGGCAACCTGCGTTCGGCCGCCGAGGTGAAGCTGGACGTGGCGGGCTTGGACGATTTTCTTGATCTTCGCATCGGCGGGTTCGGATCGGACGCGCGAGATCGCTTCCAGCTTCCGGCAGTCGTAGCTCAGCGCTACTCCGCGATCTACGGTGACCCGCTCGATTCCGCTCGAACGATCGTCATCGGGGATGCGCCCAACGACATCGCTTGCGCACGTCACGCCGACTTTCGCGTCGCTGTCGTCGCTCACCGGCTTGGGCGTCGAGAGCTGGCATCCTACGAACCTGACGTGGTACTCGACAGTCTCGACCCGACGACGGTGGCGGCAGCCGTCAGTTCGCTGTTGAGTGCGGGCGGAACGCCGGCTGCTCGTTAGGCGGCCATCTGCTCCTCGAGTTCGAGGACAAGCGGCTCATCGCGCCATCGGTCCAACCGTTGTCGAGCTCGTTGGGCTCGAGCGATGCCTCGATGGTTTCCACCGGCTTTCAGCTGGTCGTAGGTGGCGCCAAGCAAGGTGCAGGATTGTTCGAGTTCGCCGGCGTCGGCGTAGGCGCTGGCGAGGTCTACGGCTGCCGCCAACGCGACGTTGGCGTTGGCGTGGTCGTGCTGCAGCATCTGTACCGCACTTTCCAGCACGGTCACCGCTTGGTGGGGCTGACCGAGAAGGAGATGGCACGTGCCCGCGTAGACGTGGAGGCGGGCGCTGCTCCAGTCGCTGTAGAGGCCGACACAGTCAACAGGCGACAATTCGTTGACCGCTTCTTCTGCCCGCTTCAGGGCCGCCGTGGCCTCGCGGGGAAGTCGCAGGGCCGCGAAGGCTTGGGCCTGCTCGGCAGCTACTCGCGCCCGTGCGGGTGGACTGAGATCGGTGGACGCACGGGCGGCCTCATCGAGGAGCCGCAGGCCGATCATGATGTCACCATCTGCGTCGATCAGTGTGGCAGCCTCCGAGTGGAGGTTGCTCTCGAAGATGCGTGCCGTTGCGCTGATCCTGCGGCTGCCCAGCCTGTCGCCGAGCTGACGGGCATAGGCACAGTGAGCGAGCGCGAGGGCACGGTTGCCCTGCGCGCTCCACAGCCGGCTGGCGACGATCGAGGCTTCGGCGAGCATCGCTCCGATATCAGCGCGGATGGGAGCACGACCCGCTTTGCGATACAGCGTTGACAGGCAGTCACGGTGGGCCTCGATCAGACCCAGTAGCGCGTCGGGTGACACGGCCTGGCGCTGCTGGGCCAGCATGCTGGTGAGCGTGGAGAAGCTGTTCCACTCGCCCACCAGGTAGTCCGTTCCCGGTGTGCGGGCGAGCGCCTCCGCAGCGGTGGAGGACGAGGGCTCAGCAGCCACGTGGCACGCCATAGGGGCGGCCGTGCCGCTCAGCACGTGCCGGTTGCTGGCGAGCCGGATGCGATCGTATTCCCGGACCAGTCTGCCGCCGGTTCCCAACACCTCGTCGCTTCGGGCCCAGAAATCGCGGCCCACACGCTGCCGGCCGGTCTCCACGTTCGCGATCGTGCTCCGTCCATAGCTCACCCGCGGGGCGTACGCCTCCTGCGTGTAACCAGCGGCTTTGCGGCTGCGGGCCAGCATTTGGCCAAGAGCGATCCATGCCTTGGCCACGTCTTGTGGTGGCACGCTCGACATCAGCAGCTCCCGATGGGTACGAACGCTCGCGCGAGGCGAGGCAGGTTGGCGTGGGAGCACTGTAGTGCAGGTCTGTGATGCGCCAGCTACTCAGCGGCTTCATCCAGCACGTTTCCGACAAAGTTCCGACATTGGCCTCGCGGTCGTCCGAACTCGCGTGACCTCCGATGCTCGTATGCTCCCTGCTCGTGACCCACGAGCCGGCCAACAATGATCATGAGGTTGAAGCCAAGTACCGCGTCGACGACCTGCAGAGGTTGATCACGGCGCTCGCCCGGCGGCAGGTCGTGTTGACGGAGCCGTCGGTCCAGGACGACCAGGCGTACGCACCAGCCGGCTGGTCGTACGGAATGTCGAAGGTCGGTGTGCCGTTCGCGCGTCTTCGCACGCAGGAGGGGCGCCATCTGTTCACAGTGAAGAAGCCGATCGACAATGAGATGGCGTGCCTGGAGCACGAATGCGTGATCCTCGACCGTCACGCGATGCACGCTGCTCTAGCGACGATGGGTTGGGTGCCAACCGTACGAATCGTCAAGCACCGCCGAACTGGCGATTGGGACGGCGCGACGGTCTGCGTCGACGTTGTCGACGGGCTCGGCGCATTCGTCGAGGTGGAACGGGTGGTCAGCTCCCAGCACTCGGGTGAACAGGTGCAGCACGGACTCGATGCGATGATCCGCTCACTCGGCGTGCCTGTACTGCGGGTCGTGGACACCTACGACACATTGATCTGGAATCTGACGAGCGCGGCTGTTGGGACGTCGGCGCGGGTCTGAGGGGGTCGAGTCCACGGCTGTTGTCGCCCCGGCTGTGCCGGCTGTAAGCCTGGGCTGCCGCGCTCGGCTGTCTTCAAGGGAATTGCAGGAGTGGCACGTCGTAGAGGTCGGTTTGGCGGACGCGCCTCATCGATGGCTCGGCGATCTCAACAATGATCATCTCGGTGAGGAACTGGACGGTCGCGGCGAGCAGGTGGCTGGTGTGGGCGGTGGCGCTGTGCGCTTTCAAGCCGACGGTGAGGTGGATGTGCGGCTGGATGGTGTCGGTGTCGGGGTCGTAGGCGAGGGTGCCGCCGCCGAGGGCCTCGATGTTGGTCAGATGGACTTTGGACCAGACGGGGGCGTCTGGGTTGTCGAGGCGTTCGCAGGTGCCGACGATGTCTGCGGTGGCGAGGCCGGCGATGAAGGTGGGGATGTAGCCCTGGCGGATGTCGTGGGTGCGGCAGGTGCGGTCGAGGGCGTCGTAGAAGTCTTCCCCGTGGTCGAAGACGGCGGCGATGGTGCGGCCGGGGACGACTTCGCGGCTCCGCAATGTGGGCTCCTTCGAGTTTCGGCTGGCGCGCAGTGAGTGATGGGTGCCGCCGGGAGGATTTGTCGCGTGGCGCGAGTGCTGGCCTATTGACGGGTAAGCATGGTGAGGGTGTCCTCGAAGCTGCGGGCAAGGCTGGCGAGCACGGCCTGTCCCTTGGCTTCGGCGGCCAGAGATGGTTGCCCGATTACTCCGGTGCTCGTGTAGGCGGTCATGCCGAGTGTCAGGAGGTGTGGCCGCTCGGTGAGGTGATCGGCGGTTCCGAAGTCCGAGCCGACGGCATCCGGCGCGGCGTGGAGAAGGATCGACGTCTCGATCTCTCCGGCGTGCATGTCGTCGTGGGTGGTGCTTTGCAGTCCGGCGTCGTGGCGTGCTTGGTCCCAGTCCTGGCGACCTGGGAACAGTGCGAGGCGTGGCCGGTCGGTGTTGGCCTCCTGGACGATGTTGGACAACACGTAGTTGCCGCCGTGCCCGTTGACGAGCACGAGACGATCGATGCCTTGGCCGTGGAGGGACGCCACGACGTCGTTGATGATGGCGGTGAGGGTGGTGGAGCTGAGACTGACAGTTCCTCGCCACGCCGCGTGCTCGTGGGAGCAGGACAGAGTGATTGGCGGAAGCAGGAACAGGTCGTAGCGTTCCGCGAGCGCGGTGGCGATGGCGCTGGCCACGATGGTGTCGGTGGCGAGCGGTAGGTGTGGGCCGTGTTGTTCGAAGCTGCCGATGGGGAGGACAGCGACCGTCGCTCGGCGGCGGGCTTCGTCGGCCGCCGTGGCGATCGTCCAGAGGGTCACTGGTCTATTCTGCCGCCCGTCTGGAAGACGTACGGGACGTCAAGGGAGCTTCGGCGCTGCCAGTACCGGCACCGCGCCCGCAGGCACGCCGTACGTCGATGTCGGCGCTGTGCGCGCAGTGGTCGGTGAGACCCTCAAGGCGAGGTTGGTCCAGGTAGGCGGCAGCTGCCAGATGGGGCAGTAGCCCAGGGCCGGCATGGAGGTAGTCGAAGCGGTATCCGTTTCCGGCACGGCCGATCCAGCTGTGTGCCTGCACGTCGGGGTGCAGAGTCCTGTGGACGTCGGTGAGCCCGAGTGCGGTGAGGGCGTCGAGAAAGTCGTACTCGAAGGGTCGAAAGCCGGGGTAGCGGGGTTGGTGGTTACGGCTGATGACGTTGTAGTCCCCGCCGACCACCAGGTTTGCGCGGTCGGTGGTAGGTAGTCGGCCTAGGGTGTCGGTGACGGTGGTGAGGAAGGTCTGCTTCTTGGTGAGCTTGGCTGGTGCCCGGTCGCTGGAGGGGACGTAGAGGCCGAGGATCGCCACGGCAGGGTCGGTGTCGAGGGTGAGGGCGGGGGCCCGGCCGGGCAGGCTGATACCCGCGGTGAGGTGTGGGGCTGGGCGGGTGGGGATGCGGCTGGCGATGGCACAGCCGCGGTCGCCGTCGGGTGAGGGCTGGTGAGTGATGAACAGCCCGGCTGCGCGCAGGCCGGTGAGAAGGTGCCGGGTGCCGGGTCCGTTGCTGGTTTCGGTCAGGATGACCACGTGGTCATCGCGCTGCAGCAGCCAGGTCAGAAGGTTCTGCGCACGGGCGAGGGCGGCGGCCTGCACGTTGATCGTCAGGATGGACAGCACGGTGAGCCTCGCTGGTCAGGGGCCGTCGGCGGGTAGCAGGGCGAGAATAGTGTCCACGACCTGTTCGGGGGTGAGGCCGTGGCAGGCGACGACGTGTTGGCGCCACTGCTGCCGGTGCAGGTGGGTGGCGGCGTCGCGGTAGAGGGCGAGTTCTTTCTCGGGTGAGCCGGCCAGTTCCAGCCTGGTCAGGTGCGGCCTGGCTGCCAGTCGGGTGCGGATGACCTCTGGGTGGTCTTCGAGGTAGATGACGGTGGCGGGCAGGACGTAGCGGTTGTAGGACCAGATCTCGCCGAGGTCGAGGCCGTCGATGCGTTGCAGCACCAGGGAGGAGGCGACGTACCGGTCGGTCACGACGTGGAGTCCGTCGTCGAGCCGGGGAATGATCTCTGTTTCGATGTGCGCGGCGCGGTCGGCGGCCAGAGCGAGAGCCAGTGCCTTGCCGTGCAGGAAGGACTCCTGCCGGCGCAGGAGTTGGCCCAGGGGTGTGCGGGTGGGCTCGCTGGTCAGGTGGACCCCTGCCGGTCCGAGTTCGGCGAGGCGGTCGGCCAGGCGACGGGCGACGGTGCTCTTGCCGACTCCGTTGGGGCCTTCGACGGCGATGAACAGGCTGCTCACCCCTTGGCCAGGGACAGCGGGAGCAGTCGACGGCCGGATGGGTCGGTGACGGGGCACTGCTCGGTATCGACATCGCCGATGCGGCCACCGGTGGCGATGACCGCAGCAGGGCAGCCCTTGCCGCACTGTCCGGCCAGCGCGCAGGAGCCGCAGGTCGGGTTGGCGCCGAGCCGGTAGCGGCCGTGGAAGTCGTAGGCGTCGAGGCCGATGACAACCTCACTATCGAGGATGTTGCCGGTGAGGAACTCGGTATCGCGGTGCGCGGAGGCGGGCGTGCGGGCGGCGAAGACCAGGTAGGGGCACACGGCGACCTGCCCGTCGACGAAGACGTAGATCAGTTTTCCCGCGTCGCATCCGCCCAGCGGCAGGTCGTCGTTGGGGAACCGGATGCGTACGAGGTCGAGTTGGCCGGCGAA
Organism: Micromonospora yangpuensis; assembly: GCF_900091615.1. NCBI lineage: Bacteria > Bacillati > Actinomycetota > Actinomycetes > Micromonosporales > Micromonosporaceae > Micromonospora > Micromonospora yangpuensis. Next base: position 851,250 of record NZ_FMIA01000002.1, read on the forward strand.
GCGGTCGGTCACGGCCGTGATGGCGTCCATCGCGGCCGTGGTGGCGGCGAGCTTACTGCGGCTCTTCACCCCTCGTCCGAAGGAGGACAGCGGGTTCATCAGCACGTACTCGGCGCCGACGTCGACGGCGAAGGCGCACAGGTCGGCGAACTCCTGCGGCACGGTCAGCGCGTTGGGCGTGGACAGCAGGCCCTTGAGGAGGCCGGCCTTGGCGAACTTGCGGGTGGTGGCGACGGTGGTGGCGAACGACGACCGGTCGCCGCGGAACTTGCCGTGGCTGTCGGGCCGGAACCCGTCGAAGGACACGTTGACGTGAACGTTGCCCAAGGCGGCCAAGGCGGCGATGTCGGCGTCGCGGGTCAGTGTCGCGTTGGTGCAGATGCCCACCGGCAGTCCCTGATCGGCCACCGCCTGGCACATGGCGATCAGGTCGGGGTGGACGAAGGGCTCGCCCCCGGTGAGCGTGAGGCGTTCGACTCGGGCGTCGAGCAGCCGGGGCAACACTCGGGTGGTGAAGTCGCCCAGGGACAGGTCGGACCCGACTGCGGTCGAGGAGACGAAGCAGTGGGCGCAGTGCAGGTTGCACCGTTCGGTGATCTGCACCAACGCCTTGCGTCCATCCCCGCCGACGGAGGTGCGGAAGTAGCAGGACGAGGCGTGGGTGTCCACGATGAGGCGCTTCATAAGGATCTTCCCGCGGTAGTGAGATGAACTCCGGACGCGCCAAACGGGGCGGCGTCGAGCAGTTGCGCGGCAGCGTGCAGTTGGCGGTGCACGACCTGGGTGTGAGAGCCATCGGTGTGGCGCTGGTGGTGGCCTGCGGCGGCCGTGGTCAGAAACCACCAGGCTGCCCACACGCGGTGCCATCCCAGCGCCCACTGAGCCGCCGGCAGGCCGCCGCGGTCGGAGTGGGCGTCGGTGCTGCCGCCAGCCGCGACGTAGGCGCGGATCAGGCGGGTAAGTTGGGCGGGGTCTGCGGCGTTGCGGGTGCCGAACCAGGTGGCGAGGTCGAGCAGGCCGGGTCCGGTGAATGCTTTCGCCCAGTCGACGAGACGGCATCCCGTGCGGCTGACGTGCAGCGAGCTGCGGTGGAACTCGCCGTGACACCAGCCGAAGGGCTCTCGTTCGGCGCCGTCGGCGCGCCGGCCCGCCACGGCTTCCAGCCGCCGCAGCAGTTCCTCGGTCGTGGCCGTGTTGAGGAAACGGCCCTGGCGGTGTAGCGCGTCGAGTGCGGCGAGCGCCTGCTCTGGGAGGCGCTCCAGGGTCTGCTGGCCGAACACGGGCAAGGTCGGCATCGGGGGGATGGTGTGGATCGCGTGGGCGGCGGCTGCAGCCTCGGCCGTGGTGGGTGGGCGGATGGGGTCGCCGAGGTCGTCCATCAGCATGCCCAGCGCCTGCGGGCGTAGCGTGTAGCCGTGCAGGTGGGGCACCGCCGCGCCGTTTTCGTTGAGGGCTCGCAGCACGGCGGCTTCGCCGGTGAACGGTGATGTGGCGAGCTTGCAGATCACGCTGCTGCCATCGCTCAGGTACAGCCGCTGCACCGTCGACAGTTCCCACTCCTGGATGACCTGCCCACCGGTCTGTTGATGGCCAGCGGCGGTGAGCAGGTCGCGGCGTAGCTGGTCCGCCAACGCGGTACTAATGGCGATCATGATCTGCTCGCCGTCTGGATGCCGGTGGCGGCTCTCTCGAGCAGCGCCAGCGCGGTGTCGAGGCGTGCCGACATCGCGGCCGGCAACCGGGGGTGTGCTGCCTGGTGAAAGGCCCGGAAGTGCGGCAACAGCGTGAGCAGCGCCGGGCGCCTGCGGAGGAAGTCGGTGACGTCGCCGCTGGCGTGGGCCCGTCGCAGCAGCGATGTCAGCGCGACGATCTTGTCGGCGGTCGAGGCCAGCAGTACCGGCAGGTCGTCGACGCGGATGGGCGGGACCGGCATGTCGAGGGCCCGGTGCTCGGCCTGCAGGGCGGCGATGATCCGCGGTACCTGCGGGCCGTAGGCGGCGGCGAGGACCTGGTAGATGTCCGGCGTGCCCGGGGCGAAGTCGGGGATGTCGTGCAGCAGCGCTGCCGCTATCAGATCCGGGTCGGGGTTTGGTACATGCTCGCCGATGGTCACCGCGACCCGGACCGCGTGGGCCAGTGCGGGACGGTCGTCGATGGCGTGTCCGGCGCACCATCGCTGGGCGTCGCGCAGGGCGCGGTCGACGGTGGCGGCCCGGGGAGGGGATAAGACGGTCATACCCTGATACCTCCTGGTTGCCGTAGCATCGGCGCCATGTCCGGGCCGCTACCGCAGTGGTGTGAGCAGACGTGCGTGGTGTGTCCCGCCCAGCAGCTCGGGCCGGGCCAGTTCGACGTGGTCGACCGGCCCGGACCCGAGTTCGCCTACAACCCGGACATCGGATGGCGACTCACCGCCGAGGGCGTCGCGGTGTGTGTGCACCCGTACCGGGTCGGACTGCCACCGGGCCGATACGCCTCACGCGGTGAGCCTGTCCCCGACCAGACCCCACGACCGGCGCCGACGCCCGCCTCCCTGGTGCTGCCTGCCGAGCTGGTGGATCTGGAAGGCTGGCTCGTCGCCGTGCTGCGCGACGCCCCGGAAGAGCAGATCTTCGGTGCCGTTGCCCGCGCCGAGCGCCTCGCCGCGGAGAGGTTCGAGCCGAAGCAGGTGGTGGCGGCCATGCGGCGGGTGCTGTCGGTGGAGCTGGCTAACCGCTGACCGCGACCGGTGTGGTCGCTGGGTCCGGCTGGTCGAAGTCGAAGTCGTGGCTGCGTCCGTCGCGTCCCAGGCCCGCCGCCTGGTAGTGGGCGTTGAGCTGGTTCAGGCGGCGCGTCACCTCGGCGGAGTCCAGCCAGTACCGCAGCGGCTGCGGCCCCCAGCCGGCGGCGGCGTAGTACTCGTCGGTCAGGCAGCCACGGGTGTAGGTGAACTCCTCCAACTCCGTGGCGTGCGGGAACGTGACCCCGAGGTCGCGCTGCATCCGGGACATCAGGGTGAACTGGGCGAGCACGGCGTGGATCATCTCGTCGACCGGCGCCGGCACGAGCAGCTCCGCGGCTTGCTCGTCGCCGCCGGTGAGCTCGAACACCGCAGCCTTGAGCGCGAGGACCCGCATCGCTTCGGTCAGCAGCGGGCCGGCGTCCCGGTCCAGGGACCAGCGGCTGATCGCCGGGTACCCGGTGAATGTCGCCCAGCAGCTGGAGTACTTCATCGACGAGCTGCGGAGCCGTTCGGACGACGAGTGGCGTGTGATCAGGTCGAGGATCTCGGCGGCTCGGCGACCGACCTCAGCCGGTTCGGGCATGGTTCGTGGGGCCATGGCACATCCCTCCTACGGGAGCGTTGGGCACAGGCAGGCGAACCAGCCGGCGGCCGGATCGCCCGTCACCGCTGTCCTCGTGCCGTCGACGCACGGTGATGCCCCATTAAGGGCTGGGTGCACGGATGTCGGTAAGCCGTTGCTGTGACTTCTGACAAGCTCCGACATTGACCAGCCCAGACCGTGAATGGCCCGACGGCCGAAAGCCGTGATGCGGCGTGTCAGTACGCGATATGCGCCGCCTGCGGCAGGGCGTGATAGCCGCCATCCAAGAAGACTGATGTCGGCGGATTGTCAGACGTCGACGGCAGGGCTTACCGACATCGACCGACTTCGCCTTTAGTCACTCTCGTCGCCGGTGGCGCGTGCCGCGTCCCGGACTGAACACGTCACGGCCCAATGCCGGCATGCGGTGCCTTGATGAAGCACGTGCCGACGACTCATTGATCAACTGAAAGGATCCCGGATGTTGGATCAGCACGATCTAGAGCGTTACGGCTATCGGCAGGAGTTGAGCCGCCAACTACGGTTCCGGGACCTGGTTGCGTACGGCCTGGTGTACATGGTGCCGATCGCGCCGATGGCGATCTTCGGCAGCGTGTACGCCGGTTCCGGTGGAATGGTGGCTCTGGCGTACGCGGTCGGTGTGGTGGCGTTGGTGTTCACCGCGTTCTCGTACGCGCAGATGGTGAAGGCGTTTCCGATGTCGGGCAGCGTCTACAACTACGCCGGCCGGGGCATCAGCGCGCCGGTCGGGTTCCTGGCCGGCTGGGTGATCCTGCTCGACTACGTCCTCGTACCGGGCCTGCTGTACCTGGTGGCGTCGGTGGCGATGCACTCCACCGTGCCTGCGGTGCCGGTGTGGTTGTGGTTGCTCGGGTTCGTCGCGGTCAACACGGTCGTCAACTCGGTGGGGATCCGGATGACCGCATTGGTGACCCGGGTGATGCTCGTCGGCGAGCTGATCGTCCTGGCGGTCTTCCTCGCCGTCGCCGGTTGGGCCGTCGCAACGGGCAGGGGCCGGTTCAGCTGGGAGGCGTTCTACAACTCCGACACGTTCACCTGGTCTCTCGTCGCGGGGGCGGTGTCGATCGCGGTGCTGTCCTTCCTCGGCTTCGACGGGATCAGCATGCTGGCCGAGGAGACCAAGGGCGGTTCCCGGCAGATCGCTCGGGCGATGGCCGCTGTCCTCATCCTGGCCGGCGTGCTGTTCATCGCGCAGACGTGGCTGGCCGCGATGCTCATCCCCGAGCCGGCCTCGCTGCTCAGTGACGGGGATCCGAACGGCACCGCCTTCTATGATGCCGCGCAGGTGGCTGGCGGAGGCTGGCTGGCGACGTTGTGCGCGGTCGCCACCGCGATCGCGTGGGGCCTGCCGAATTCGATGGTCGCTCAGGTCGCCACGTCCCGGCTGCTGTACGCGATGGCCCGGGACCGGCAGCTTCCCGGCTTCCTGGCGAAGGTGTCGATCCGCCGCAACGTGCCGATCAACGCGACCCTGCTCACCGGCTTCGTGTCCCTGGCACTGGGCCTGTACATGGCCACCCGCGCCGACGGGATCACGCTGCTGTCGTCGCTGATCAATTTCGGGGCGATGGTCGCGTTCCTGGTCCTGCACGTCTCCGTGGTCGTGCACCACCTCATCCGCCGGCGCAGCGGCAACTGGTGGGCGCACCTGGTGATGCCCGGTATCGGCTTCGTGATCCTCGCCTACGTGGTGGTCAACGCGAACATCGCCGCGCAGCGCCTCGGTCTGGCCTGGCTCGCCCTCGGCATGGTCGTACTCGCCGGCCTGTACCTGTCCGGTCGCCGGCCCGCCCTGTCGGGTCTGGCGCCCGCGCATCCGCAGGCCCGCCACGTCGAGCGAGTGTGACCGCCATGGACACGATCACCTACCGGCCGGCCCGCGACGAGCTGGCCTACACCTTCGGCGGCCGGATTCCGGTGGCCCACGTCCGCTCCGGCGGCATGCTTCAGGTGCACACCGAGGACTGCTTCGGCGGATTGGTGCGCGGCCCGGCGGACCTGCCGTCGCAGGTGTGCCGCATGCCGTACCTGAACCCCGTGTCCGGGCCGTTCTTCGTCGAGGACGCAGTGCCAGGCGACACCCTCGCCGTCCACCTCGCCTCGATCGTTCCGGCCCGCGACTGGGGAGTCTCCTCGACGTTCCCGCACTTCGGGGCACTGACCTCCACCTCGCATACGGCGACCCTGCAGCCGCCTCTCGAGGAGCGGGTGTGGGTGTACGACATCGACCGGCAGGCCGGCACGGTCCGCTTCCACGCCACCGACAGCGACCACATCGTCGACCTGCCGCTGGACCCGATGATCGGCACCATCGGGGTGGCGCCGGGCGGTTTCGAGGCGCGTTCGACCATCGTGTCCGACAGCCATGGCGGGAACCTCGACACACCGGAGCTGCGCGCAGGCACCACCCTGTACCTGGGGGTGAACGTGCACGGGGCGATGCTCGCCCTCGGCGACGGACACGCCCGCCAGGGCGAGGGTGAGGCCTGTGGCGTCGGGGTGGAGATCGCCACAACCACCACCCTGATCATCGAGGTCATCAAAGGCGTCCCGACGGTGTGGCCCCGCCTGGAGACCGACACGTCGATCATGTCAGTTGGCTGCGCCCGTCCCCTGGAAGACGCGTACCGGATTGCGCACCGCGACCTGGTCGGCTGGGTGGTAGACCTCACCGGCCTGGAGCAGCTCGACGCCTACCAGCTGGTGTCACAGGCGGGACGGGCGCCGATCGGCAACGTCTGCGACCCGAACTACACACTCCTCGCCGCCGTCGACAAGCTGCTGCTTCCGCAGCCGCAAGCCGCCTACGACGGGGTGCACGCCCGCTTCCGGCAGCACACCGACGGGCCGAGGTAGAGGGCGGGATCCACATGGCCTCCTCCATCCCCCAGCTGCCGTTGCGGGACGAGTTGTTCCTGCTCGGTCACGACGACGACACCGGCCAGCCACACATCCACCGCCAGGCTCTCGCACTCGGCCTGGCGGGTGCGGTGCTCATCGACCTGTTTCTCGCCGGGCGGATCGGTCTCGACACCACGGACGACACCCAATCGGGCGAGGAGCAGCGGCTGTGGCTGCACCTGGACCGCCCGGTCGGGGACTTGATCGCCGACACCGCCCTGGCCTCCATCCGCTACGCCCACCCGACCCCGCCGCTGCGGAGGTGGCTGCGCGGGTTCGCCGACGACCTGTACGACCGCACCCGCGCCGGCCTGCACGCCGGCGGGATCCTGCGCCACGACGTGCGTCGCCGCCTGGGAGGGCTCGCCCGCACCGACCGCTACCTGCCCACGGACCTCAAGTGGCCGGTCGTCGCCCGCGCCCGGTTGCACTACATCGCCGCCGGCCGTGACCAGCCCGACAACCACACCGCCGCCCTCGGCGGCCTCGTCGCGACCCTCGGCCTGACCAACCACCTGTACCTCGCCGACGACATCGCCACCCTCACCGCGCAGCTACGCACCATTGCCGCGCAGCACCACCGGCAGGTACGCGACATCACCGCCGCGGTCGACGCCGCCGTCGGTGACCTCGCCACCGCCACCTACCGGTAAGCCCGCCCCACCCACCCGCTGCCCTTGGAGGCATCCCATGGACGTCATTCCGCGTATCCGTGCCGCCCGGTGGGCGGACAAGGAACCGGTCGCCGCGCTGATCGCCTACGCCCTGCACTCCGGCCCGCTCGCCCAGTGGCTGGTGCCCGACCCGACCTGCCGGCAGCGGATCCTCACCGACGTGGCGGTGATCTGGGTGGAACACGCCATGTTCTTCGGCGACATCCAGATCATGGACGACCTGAGCGCCGCCGCCATGGGGTTTCACCGCTACCGCAGCATCCCGCCACCGTCGAACTACCACAGCCGACTGGCCGACGCCGCCGGCCCGCACGTGCGGCAGTTCGAACTCCTCGACCAGCTACTCACCCCGGTCCGACCCACCGAACCTCACCACCACCTGGCAGTCCTCGCCGTCCTTCCCGCCGCCCAACGACGCGGCATCGGCAAGGCGATGCTCACCCACCATGAAAGCCGCGTCGACCGCATCGACATGCCCTCGTGGACCGAAATCGCGCCCGACAGCCAGGACCTGTACCGCAAGCACGGCTACCTCCCGAGACCCACGCTCACCCTGCCCGACGGGCCGGTCCTCGTCCCGATGGGCCGCAACCCTCACCCGAACCGCGGCTCCTGGCCCCTGAACACCGCCAGGCCGGCAACCGTCACCGCCCCGGCCCGCGCCCAGTCCGACGCCCAACGCTAGGCCCTGGGTTTCGGTAGCCAGGTCCGGCTAGCACCGCCCCTCTCTGTCGCCGCCCCGCGTCATCGCCCACCCTCTGCGTCGGGCCCACGTCGGGGCGTCCAAGCCGGTCGCCCGCCCGTTGAGGGAGGGCAGCGGCGACCGACGTGGCCGGCGACGACAGCCCCCCACTGTCGTCGCCGGCCACACCCTCCGCTCACATGCGCCGTCTGCGGGTCCCTACGAACTTCACAAACCCGGCGCTGCTCCCACCGCCTGAACGCAACCATGAACCCCCAGGAAGGAACGCCGATGCCGACGCGGACGACCGCCATCCCCGCGTGGACACCCGCCTTCGTCGCCGAGGTCGTCGCCGCGACCATCGAACAAGCCGCCGTCCACGGCCTGCACCAAGCGCCCCGGGACGTTGCCCGCAGCCACCACCTGTCGCCCGCGACGGTTGAGGAATGGGTCTCGCGGGCCCGCGCCGTGCAGGCCGCGCCCGTGCCACCCGGCCTCCTGGCCTGCCACACCTGCGCGCGATCCATGATCCTCATCCAGCTGCCCGGCAGCGGCAGGTTCTACCTGTGCGCGCCGTCCTGCGGGCGCACACCGGTGCCGGCCGAGGAGATCCGCGACGCCGTCGCCGCGGTGATCCTGCACCGCACCCCACACCTCGTCCCACCCGGAAAGACGACCCAGGCCGCCTCCTACGCGCTCGGCCCTATCCAACGCGTCACCGTCGGCGCAACCGGCACAGACCTGCACATCACCTGGAGAGCCATCTCCCTACAGGTCACCGGCCCGATGATGGTCATGGCCCAGCGTCTACACCTAGCCCAGCGCCACGCCGCCGACAACAAGCCCGAGCGTGCCATCGACGTCCTGCACAGCGGGCTCCTGCACGTCGACCCCACCAGCGGCAGGCTCGCCCTGGACACCGCGACCGCCCGCGCCGCCATGCTCCTGGCCACCCTCACCCTCACCAGCGGCGACCCAGCCGCCGCGCTCCCCTGGGCCCAGTGGGGACACCGCGGCCTGCGCCACCTCCTCCGAGACCCCACCAACCCGGAAGTCCGCGCCGCCCTGCGCGTCCTGGCCGCCACCCACCGCGCCGCCGGGAACCTCACCGCCGCCGCCGACTGCTACAGCGACCTCATCCGCCACCACACCCAAGCCGACGGACCCTACGCACTACCCACCCTCGCCACCCAAGCCACCCTCGCCGTCGTCCTGTACCAACACGGCCACCAGGAACCGGCGCAGCAACTCCTCGCCCGCACCATCGCCGACCACCGCCGTGTCCATCCCCACCACCCCGCCATCGCGCGCATGACAGCCGCCCTGTACCGCATGCACACCACAGCTACCGGCCCGCCGGGGCATCCCCCGCACATCGCAACGTCCGCCACGCCCGGCGCCAGCTAGACCGCCGCGCACCTGACCACCCACCACCGGGACAACCGGCCTGGGCGCACCCGAAACAAATGCGCATCGAAAGGACACCAAACACCTTGCTCCGCACCACCCCCACCACGCGCCGATGGTCGGCAGGACTGATCGCTGGCCTCCTCCTCGCCGGCTGCCAACCCGGACCCGCCAGCCCGACACCGGCCACACCAGCCCCCACGACGCCTCCGATGCCCCCATCCCCGGCACTCGTAGCGACCGCGCCCGGCCTCACCCCACCGCAGCGCCTGCGTCTGCTCGCCGGCACCATCACGGCCGCCCCCGCCGATCGCACCATCGACCTGCCCTACACCTACCTCCACACCCAATCCTGGACTCGTGCCACCAATGTCATCACCCGCTCGGACCTACAGCGCTGGCGCCGCGACGCCGACGACTCCGGCCGTGAGGTGACGCGCCGGCTCCCCGACGTGCATGGCCTCGCCCACCGTCCGACACCTGACGAGCGCCGCCAGTTCGCCACTGCCGGGACGAAGACGACGCGATACGTCAGCGGCGAACTCGAGCCCTACCTTCCCGAACCGCTGACCACCGACATCGCCGAGCTTGTTGGTGCGCTGGCCCCACGCGAACTGGCCGGTGAGCCCGCGTACCCGCGCATGCTCGTCCAAGGCGTCATCGGCGTCGCCACCAGCCAGTACCTCAATCAGGAACAGCGCGCAGCCGCACTGGGAGTCCTCGCAGACGTGCCGGCCATCTCCTACCAGGGCGAGCAGACTGACCTCGCCGGACGAACTGGCCTCGGCTTCACCGTGAGTGCTGACAACTCCCAGACGCAGCTCATCGTCCACCCCCGCACAGGCGAGATCCTCTCTGCCCAAGAACGAGTGCACGGCGCGAAGGCGGGCTTGTTCTCTTACGTGCTGATCCTCGAACACGGCCACACCGGCACCGACACCGCAACGCTTGGCGGGCGGCCTTGAGCTGCCCCGTCCGCTCGAGGGCGTACACGGGCGCATCGACTCCGCACGGTGGTGACGTCGCCCTCGACGACGGTCACGTCGTGGCCCGCCAGGTTCGCTCGCCGCCGGGCCGCCAGCCGACCACCGATCTCCACGGCCAGCGCCGACGCACCAGCGGCCATGAGGGGACCCAGTCACCTGCCCTGCTCTGGGCCCCAATCTCAGAGACGCGCGTACCCGGTCGCAGCCCGCACTCGGCAAGCACCTCATACCCTACGCAGCTACCCCGGCCGAGCTGCCTGAAATTGTCGGGATCATCGTCGAAGCTGCCCGCTGCCTCATCCACTGGCCGTCACCTCTCACGGCGCGAGCGCCGTCCGGAACGACCGAGGCCTCGTAGGAGGGCGGCCTGCTACAGCTCGGCGACGATAGTGGCATCACCCCGCGAGGCAGGGACCGCGGCGCTTCCGGTTGATCTTCTTGGCGACGGCATCTGCGGCGTCCTGGTGCATCCGCTTGGTGACGCTCTGGTAGGTGTCGCGGGTCAGGGTCGTGGTGGAGTGGCCGAGTTGCTCGGAGACGACCTTGATGTCGATGCCGGCGTCGAGGGCGATGGTGGCGGCGCTGTGGCGCAGGTCGTGCAGCCGGATCGGAGGCAGCCCGGCCTTGCGGACAAGCTTGCGGAACCGTTGGGTGACGGCGTTGGGGTGCCACGGCTTTCCGTCGGGGCGGACGAAGAACAGGCCGGTGTCGGGCCATGCGTCGCCGGCGGCGAGTTGCCAGGCGGCGCGGCGGGCCTTGTAGGCGGTGAGGACCTTGGTCGTGTCCGTGTCGAGGGCGACGTCGCGGTTTCCGGCCCTGCTCTTCGGCGGTTTCTGCACGGCGGTGTAGCCGTGAGTGGCGATCTGGTTGTTGATCGTGGTCTCGCGGCGGTGCAGCCGCACCTCGCTGTCGCGCAGGCCGCACGCCTCGCCGCGGCGGGGCCCGCGGTAGGCCATGTAGTGCCACATGGGGTGCAGGTCGGGGGCGTGTACGGCGGCGTAGTCGAGGAACTGCACGACCTGGGCGTCGGTCCAGACCATCACCGGTCCGGGGACCTCGCCGGTGGCCTTCCACCGTTGCACGCGTTCGTCCTCCCACACGATCGGCAGGGGCCGGTCGGCGGGGACCTTGACCAGGGCGGCGGGGTTGGCGCCGACGATGAGTTCGTCGGCGAGGGCGTCGTTGATCGCTTTGCGGAGGCAGGCGCGGATGCGCTGGCGTGTGCTGGCGCCAGTGGGTCGCACGCCGGTGACGGACGCGCGGACAGCTGGGTCGGTGCTCGCCTTCGCGGCGGCGATCTCGTCGTTGCGACGCTCGATGGCAGCGAACATGGCGCGGATGTGGGTGGTGCGCAGCTTGTCCAACGGGATGTCGCCCAGGTGTGGGATCAAGTGGACCCGCGCGATCGATTCGTAGCCGCGCTGCGTGTTCGCGTCGATCGTGAGGTGGATCAGCCAGCCGGTGAGGTACTCGGCGACGGTGGGCATGTCGGCCAGCGCACCGTCGCCGCGCAGCCGTTGGCGGATGCGGTCGACCTCGGGCAGGGGACGTTTCGCGCGTACGGCGGTTTGCAGCAGGTCGGCGATCTCGGTACGGCGGCGCCGGTCACCGTTGGCGAGGGCGAGCAGGTCGCGGGCGTGGTCGAGTTCGTCGGCGGCGGCACGCCGGGTGGGAAAGCTGGAGCGGCGTAGCTGCCGGCGCCCGCCATCGGTGGTGGGTGGTAGTTCGAGCTGGTAGGCCCAGTGGCCGTGGTCGGAGCTCCAGGATCGGTTCGCGCGTCGTAGTTTCGGGCAGTCGTTTCCCAGTGGCTTGCCGGTGTCGGGGTGGCGGCAGCCGCAGCGCTTGAAGATGCTTCCGTCTGGCATCGGTGGTGGTGCTCCCGTTCGTCTGGGGTGGTGGGGCATCGGTTTGGTCGATCGACATCCACGCGTGACCGGCGGGCACGGTCAAGTCGCCGCGGTTCCAGGTCCGGTGGGTGGTCCATCCGCTGGGCCGGTGACCGGCGAAAGTCAGATGCGCCCTGCTGGGGAGTCTGAGATCCTGTCCGGTTCGCGTGAGATCGGGCATGGAGGACGGCCGATGGTGGCGGCAGTTGACGTGGTGAGGGGTCGGGTGCGGCGCCCGGAGTTGCACGCGGCAGTGGCCCAGTTGATGGCGGCGGTGCTCCGCGACTTGGCCGCTCGCGACGGCGTGCCGGTGTTCGCGACCGTTCCCGACTTCGGCGAGTGGCACCGCCACGGGCAGGAGGCGTTCCTCGCGATCCGCCGCGGCGCCTGGCAGATGCCGGCCTGGGTCACCGACTACCGGTTCTTGGACACCTTCGCCGAGATCGGGGCGGTGCGGGCCGTCGTGGCCGCCGATGAGGTGCTGCGCGAGCGGATGGATTGCCTTGTCGGGGTGGAGTTCGCCCTCACGCTGCGGCAATTGGGGTGGACGCTGGTGCAGCACGTCCTCGAACCCATGGTGGCCGCCGTCGGGGGTTACCGGTTCGACCAGGAGGCATTCGACGCCGCGTACAGCAGGTTGGAGGACGGTCTGCTGGCCACGCGGGCCCGGCTGGTCGAGGTGGTCCCGCTCAACGCCTTCACCCCCACCGCGGGCATCGAGGCGGTCACGTTGCCGGACGGCCTGGTGCTGCAAGCAATGAGCGACCGGCAGGTGAGCGCCGCGATCGGCTACCTCGCGGTGCCGATCGCCTTCGCGGGCGGCCCGAACTCGGTGACCGTGTCGCGGTTCCACCAGTGGGCCCTGACCCGCTGCACCTCGTACCCGGTGTGCTCGGACGTGGACGTACCCGCCCAACCGACGGCGCCGGATTCTGGCGCGCTGGTCGAGCCAGCCAGCCGTCTGGTGACGGCGCTGCGGCTGGTGTGCGGCGGGTCCGTCACCGCGACCCGGGCGATCCGCTGCCCACCGGACGACGACTTTCCCCAGGGTCTGGGGCCGACGGCGTCACTGTCGGCGCTACCCGCCTTCGACGAGGAGCGGCCGACGATCCTCGGGCGAGAGCAGGTTGAGGCGGTGCGCGAGGTGTACGACCTCCTCGCGCATCCCGTGGTCCGGGGGAACCGGGGTCTGCAAACCGCGCTGCGCCGGCTGGTCCTGGCGGGGGCTGACCGGGTGCCGACCGACCGGCTCATCGACCTGATGGTCTGCAGCGAAGTGCTGTTCATCAAACTGCCAGGCCTCCCAGCGGATCGTTGGAAGCAGGACAAGGTCGTTGCCGGAGCGACCGTGCTCTTGGCGGACGACCCTGTCCTGCAGGCGCCTCCCGAGCGGCTCGAGGCACTCCTGCGTCTGGGGTACCGGCTCCGCAACGACGAGATGCACGGCGACGACCCGAGCAGGCGGGAACTGCGCACGCTCACCGGTCAGCCGACAGATGACCTGTCAGCCGTCGTGGATGACATCGAGCTGGTGTTGCGCCGCACCCTGGTCCGGCTCCTCTCCGGCGTCGTCGAGCAGTAGTCGGCGCGACTGCACCGGCACGGCGTACGGAGCCGTGCCGGTGGACCGTGCCTACCACCCCCGGTGGGGTCAAGGCGGAGGGCTGCAGCCCGTGGTGTCCCTGTCCGCGCCCGAATACCCGCCGTCCTCGTCGGCACCCGCCCCGCCGGTGTCATCCGCTGCCGGTACCGGCAGGGACTCGAGGTGCAGTTTCCGCAGGATGGGGGCGGTCGGCACGCGGTAGTACGCGCCGGCCCGGAACAGGGGCACCGGGAAGGCGTCGCGGGCGGCCAGCTTGTAGGCCGCCGAGCGGGAGATGCCGAGGATGGCGGCGGCGGTGGCGAGGTCCGTGGTCGCCCCGAGCGCCAGGATGCGCTCGGTGGTCCAGGTACAAGCTGCGTCGTCGCTGTCGGGGTTGGCGGCGGGGGTGAGGCTGCGGGTTCGTCGTGCTGATCGCATGGGCTTGACTCCTAATCTCGGACCGCCAGCCGCAGGGGCGGTAGGGTCCTGGGGTTTTCAGATGAGGGCTGGCTCTCCGCATGCGGCACCGCCATCGCGTCGGACTGGCGGTGCCGCCTGCGGAGCGAGGCCGTGGAGGCGGAGCACGCCGATGCCGGTTAGCGGGATCTCACTGGCACCCTGGCCTCAACCGGGCGCGCCACCACTGGCCATGTCGGTAGGCCAAGGAACCTTCTCCCGCTACCACCTGCACGGGCACAGCAGCAGCCGCAGGGCGGCGGCGGCCTGTTGGGGCACGACGCCGTTGCCGAGGACCCGCAGCGCGAGAGTGCGCGGCAGCCCCAGGTCGGGGTCGGTGACGTGGCCTGGGTCTAGGCCCATGAGCCACTCCACGAACGGCGGCGCGAGGACGGGTTTGCCGTGCCGGCCGATCTGCGTGGGTTCCGGTGCGGGCCGGCCGAGCAGCAGCTCCCAGCGGGCGACCGCGGCGGCGTAGCCGCCCCACCGCTGTTCGTCGGGCTGCCCGAGCCCGGCGATGGTGGTGCGCAGGTCCGCGCCGCCATCGCCGTGCTGTCCGGGACCGCGCCCGTCGGACGCGCGGGGGGTGGGCAGGGTCCGGGCCGGGACCCGCACCGCCGCGGCGGGCAGGGTCAGGTCGCCATGCGAGCCGCGCTGCCCGGGGCAGCCCTTCTCGCCGTCGGTGGCCCGTGGGGTGGGCAGCAGCACCTGCGACAGCGGGGGCCGGAACCCGGCCCCCGCGCGTCGTCCGGGCGTCCCGGTGTCGCTCGCCCTGGGGGTGGGCAGCAGCCGCGCGCCGTCGACCCGCGTATGCCCGTGCTCAACGGTGCGCCCCACGGTGGAGGTGGATAGGAGGCCGTGGGTCGAGCCTGACGGTTCGATGAGGTCGGGCAGCCCGTGCTGGTGGCCGGGTCCTTTACCGTCACGGGCGCACGGTGTCGGCAGCGTCCGCACCCCCTCCCCGTCCTCCGGCGGGTGCGGCCAGCAGGAACAGCCTGTCCCGGCGGTGGGCGGCGCCGATGTCGGACGCGCGTAGGCACGTCCAGTTCGCGTCGTACCCGATCGCGGCCAGGTCGGCTTCGACGACGTCGAATCCCCGCCGTAGGAGCGCGGCGACGTTCTCCACGAACACGAGCGGCGGTCGAAGGACGCGAACGGCGTCGGCGACGGCACTCCACAGGCTGGAGTGCTCTCCGGTGATGCCGGCGCGTTTGCCGGCATTCGAGATGTCCTGGCAGGGGAACCCGGCGGTGAGGACGTCGACGGGTTCGACGCGGGTCCAGTCGACGGTGCGGATGTCACCGAGGTTGGGCACGCCGGGCCAGTGGTGGGCGCAGACGGTGCGCGCGTGCCGGTCGGTTTCGGCATACCAGGTGAGCTCGCCGCCGAGCACCAGCTCGACGGCCATGTCGAGGCCGCCGTAGCCGGTGCACAGCGATCCGATGCGCGGTGCGGGTCGGTGGTCAATCACGCACCTCCCCGGCGTCTAGTGTCGGAGTCTCACCGCGCGCGGCCAGCCGCATGCAGCAGCTCTTCGCTCCAGCCCTGAGGCTCGTGTAGCGGTAGGTAGGGGCACTCACACGACCACCCCTCCCCCGAGGTTTTCCTTCGGGCTTCCTGCATCCGAGTCGGTCTGGCTCTTGATGAACACGAGGACGTCCTCGTGCGCGATCAGGTGCATGGGGGTGCCGGCGGCCCGGGCCTTACGGACGGCCTGAAGTTGGAAGAACGACGGGCGGGCGACGAGCCCGCCGTCGCGGACGGCGGCGAGCAATGCCACGCACCGGTCGACCGGGGTGAGGCCGGCCCGGATGCCGGCGCCGATGACCGCGCTGGGCAGGTCGACCAGTTCGCCGTGCTTGCGCCACGGTCGGGCGGTCACCACGACGACCCCACCAGGCTTGAGGAGGGTGTGGCAGCCGGCGAGGATCTGGGCGAACCCGTCGGCGAGTCCGGTGAGGTCGCGGTAGGCAAGGTTCCCGCGGTCGGTGCCGTCGTTGTAGGCGTTGTCGAACTTCGCCACCCCGTCCGCGCCGGGCCGAACCAGGCCGTGCACGGTCGGCCCGTACGGCGGCGAGGTCACCACGAGGGCGACCTGCCCGGCCAGGGCTCCGGGTACGAGCGACAGGATGCGGGTGGCGTCGCCGCGGATGACGCCAGCCCGGCCGGTCGCGCCCTGGGTGTGGGCGTGCGTGATGTTGGCGTCGGCGATGTCGGACCAGCGGGACTCGTACTCCACCCCGATCGCGTCGCGGCCGGCGTGGATCGCCTCGACCAGGGTGGTGCCGATCCCGCACATCGGGTCGAGCACCAAGTCCCCCGGTTGGGTGTAGGCGGTGACGGCGTGCGCGGCGATCGCGGGGAGCATCCGCGCCGGGTGCTGCACTGACTCACGGACGTACCGGCCGCGGCGCTGGACTGGGCCGGTGGACTGCGCAGTCGCCCACACCGACAGGCCCTCCGGGCCGGGAGCAGCCCGGTGGCGTCCGATCGGGTCGGGGCTCGTGGCGGCAGTGGTCGTGGTCTGCTCGTGGGCCGGTTCGGGGGTGTGTGCGCGGTGCCTAGCCACGGCGACCACCGCCCTCGCGCCCGCCCCGGCGCGGGGTGTGGCGCTGAGTCTGGCTGAACACCATCAGGTCCGCGTGGACCCGCAGGTGCGCCACCCGCCACCGATCGCCCATGCTGTTGGCGAGGGTGAGGAGTTCCTCGTCGGTGACGTGGTAGACGAACGCGTCCCCGTCGGTGTCGGCGGTGACCGCGACAAGGTGCTGCAGGTAGCCCAGCCCGACGCCGGCGGCGGCCTCGACCACGCCGGAGAAGTCCTCCGGGCCGGCGGTGGTGCCGGCCGGGACGGTGACGACGAGGATCAGGCAGCCACCCGGCTCCAGCAGCTGGGCGCAGCCGGTCAGCAGCCACGCCAGCCGCACCCGGTTGGCGGCGGCGTTGGGGTCGAGGGGCCAGCAGGCGACCACGAGACTGGTCGCCTGCTGCAGGGAGCCGCCGGCCTGCCGCCCGGCGGCCGTGTCGGCCGGTGGGTGCAGGTCGGGGTCGGTGAGGTCGTCCCCGAACCAGGCGCCCATCTCTGGCAGGTCGTCGTCGGCGTCCGTGTCGCCGGTGGTGCCGGCGGGCGGGACGGGAGTGGCGGGGCCGATGATCAGGCTGGAGGCGTCGGTGAACCACGCCGGGTGGTGCAGGCGGGCCCCAGCCGCGCAGGCCTGGGTGAGGGCGTGGTCGGGGCTGAGGTCGACGACCGCCTCGCCGGGGCGGCTGTAGGCGGCGATGAGCCGGGCGGCGAGGCGGGTGCCGATGCTGCGTCCGGCGTCGCCCGGGGTGCGGGCGGTGCGCCAGACGGTGAGCGGTACCGGCGGGTCACCGGCGACCAAGTCGGTCGGCGTCGGGTCGACCCCGGCCAGCGGGCCGGTGTCGACGATGGGATCGTGCTGCGGGTTGTGGTGCTGCGGCGTGTGCTCGCTCATGTGGTGTCGGCTCCGCGCCGCGCCGTGGTGCGCTGACACCCTCAAACCGGTGTTTGTCAGCTGTGGCGAACACCTGCCGACCTCACGGTGATCTCACGAATGTCTGACAGCCGATTCCTGTCCGCTCGGCTGGCCCGGGAACGCGGGATGATCCGGCGGTCGCCGGCTCGATCGAGCCGGGGTCGGCGTCGTGAGATCGTCACAGCGCTCGGCCACCCCCGGCTGTCAGACATGCACGGTCACGACCACCTCGACCATGACCGCAACTTGCGTCGATGACACGGGGGCGCTGGCCAGTCTTGTCAGATCGCCGTCCGGTGTCCCGGACGGCGGCGGGGTCTGTCCCGGACGGCGGCAGCGTCACCGAGGACACCGGTGCCGGATTGTCATCGGAGGCGGCGGCCGTGTCAGACCGTCCCCACGCCGAACGAACGCTGTCAGACGGCGCGGGCCGCCGCGGCGCGCGGGGTGACGATGACATTCGGCGGCGGTGTCAGCCGGTCGCGATCTGACACCGTGCCGCCCGCGGGGCGCTGTCACCGCTGTGAGACCGGCAGTGCCCCCGTTGTCAGGCCGCTCGGCGGTGTCGTGTCCCTCGCGGCCTTGTCCCGTGTCCGCCGCCTCCTGTCGTGTCAACGCGCCGGTCAACGCGGTTTGTCAGAACGGTGAAGCACGCCGACGCCGGTCGTCAGTCAGCGGATGGCCGGGGCGGCCGACGCCGTCGAACCGGCAATTCATGCCTGCCGGCCTGCGCTGTCAGGGGCCTGTGAGACCCCGGTGGCGCAATGGCGGTCAGACGCGCCGGCCACCCCGCTCCGGCCCGTCATCGACATTCGTCTCCGACATGGGAGTTCGTGACATGACCGCGTCCGCCAAGGACTGGCCCGACTCGCCGCTGGACGCCGTGGACACCGCGTTCGCCGACCTGACCTGCGACCCCGACCCGTTGTCACTGGACCTCGACCCGCTGGCCGACCAACTCGGCGATGACAGCGGTCTGCCTGGCGGTGTCATCGCCCTGCCGGCGTTGCGGCAGTGGCTGCTGGAACATCCCCGCGCCTACACGGCGCGGGACGTGGTGTGGCGGGAGCTGGTCCGCCGCGCCCGCCTCGACGGACCCGCCTGGGTCATCGCCGCGGTCGCCCTGGCGATGCCGGCGCTGCGCCGCTACGCCGGCCGGCTGCACACCGGCTGGGCCGGCGATGCCCACGACCTGGACGCCGAGATCCTCACCGGCTTCCTGACCGCCCTGCGCGACCGGGTCGACCTGGCCAAACCAGCGCCGTACGCGGCGCTGTGCATGGCCGCGTGGCGGGCCGGCCACGAACTGCGGCAACGTGACGGCGCCGAGGCTGTTCCGGTGGACGACCTCGAACACGTCACCGGCCCCCGCACGCCGAAGCGGCCCTACGGGCATCCAGACCTCCTCGTACGCCGGGCGGTCGAGTTGGGCATCGTGGACGAGTGCGATGAGCAGCCCTACATCGACGTGCGGCTGGGCCACCGGGCCATCGAACCCATCGCCGCCCGCCTCGGCCTAGAGGTCGACACGCTGCGGCGACGTGTCGAGCGCATCGATGTCCGCATCGCCGACGCGCTCGCCACCGGGATGCTCACCGAGGCGACCTCACCCCGGGCGCGGGAAGACCTCGCCGTGGCGGCCGAGCGACGGCAGCACATCCGGGCCGCCCGCGGCGGCAGCGCTCGGCATCCTGCGGCGCAGGTGACGCTGGCAGCCGCCTGACCGCCGACCATCCCGCAGGCTCTCTGCTCGCGGGCCCGACCATCTGGTCGGGCCCGCGAGCGTGTGCGACGAACCCGCCACTTCTCACCGCTGCTACCGGCCCCCACCCCGGTGCGGGGAAACCCGCCGTGGCCGCTGCCAAGCGGGTCTGACGGATCTCCCACGGATCTGACAGCGGCCCCGGCGGGGTGTTGATCCGGCGGCTGTGAGATTCCGGCGCCGACGCCGACGGCGAGGTCCGCCACCAGCGGCACGATCGTCGGACAGGCCGCTGACCAGGGCTGTCAGAGGTCTGTGAGGTCGTGTCGGAGCGCTGTGGGATCGGCAGGTGTTCGCCACAGCTCACAAACGCCGGTTTGAGGGTGCGGAACTCCTCCGACGCCACCACGGCGTCACGCTGGGGGTTGATTCCGCCCGCCGCGGGCCGGGAGGCCAGGTCGGCACGGGACCGGGCGACCTCGGGTGCCGCGCCACGTTGATGCGCTGACACCTCATCGATCATCGCCAACCCGAACGGGAGGACGAGCTCCTCCCGAGGTTCACCACGGTTCCCGGCCGACGTGTCTTTCCCGAGCCCGGCGGCGGCTCTCCGCCCACCGTTTCGACGAATCGCCCCGGCGCGAGCCGGGGCGGGAGGTGCAGCCATCATGTTCCGCCCGCTGTTGGCACGTTCCCGTGCCCTGACCACCGCCCTCTCCCACGCACCGATGACGACCCGCGCGCTTCGCCTCGTCGCCCGGGTCGCCGCGCCCGCCGCGGCGGCTGCTGTGGTGACGCTGGCCGTGCCGGCCGTCGCTTACGCCGACCCCGGCGGCCCGGTCGTCCTGGCCGCCAACGACCTGCCCACCGTCATCGCCAACCTGCAGACCTGGGTGATGGGCATCCTGGCAGCCGTCGCCACCCTGTTCCTGGTCCTGGCCGGCGTGTACTGGGCCACCGCCGGCGGCGACCCAGCCCAGGTCGACAAGGCCAAGGGCGCACTGAAGAACGCCCTGATCGGCTACGGCCTGGCCGTGCTCGCGCCCATCCTGCTGGAGGTCGTCCAGGGAATCGTCGGAGGCTGACGATGGCCTGGGCGCTCAACCAGATCCTCGACTGGTTCGCCGGCCTGCTGCTGGACTGCCTGAACGGGCTCATCACCGCGATCACCCACGCGCTGCTGATCACCCCGGACGTGACCAGCCTGCCGCAGGTGCAGGCGCTGACCGGGCGGTCGATCTGGGTCGTCGACACCGTCTTCGTCCTGGTGTTCGTCGCCGCCGGTGTCCTGACCATGGTCGCCGGCGGCGACGAACGCGCCCGCTACACCGCCAAGGACCTCCTGCCGCGGTGCGTCGTCGGGTTCGTCACCGCCCACTTCTCCCAACTGATCGCTGGCAAGCTCATCGAGTACGCCAACGCGTTCACCGCCGCACTGACCGCGCAGGACTTCAACGGCGACGGGGCACTCGACGCCGTCAAGACCCACCTGATAGCCGCGCGTGACCAGACCGCCGGTCTGCTGTTCGTCGTCTGCCTGGCGATCATCGTGTTCCTGCTCGCCGCCACGGCCTGCAGTGTGATCGTCCGCTTCGCGGTCGCGCTGGTGCTCACCGCGGTCGCGCCGATCGCGCTGGCCTGCCACGCGCTGCCGCAGACCGACGGCGTGGCCCGCCTGTGGTGGCGGTCGTACGTCGCCATGCTGGCGATCCCGGTGGTGCAGGCGTTCGTGTTGTTCGCCGGCCAGTGGATGCTGCTGGATACCAGCACCATGCTGCCGCTGCTGGGCCTGCCGGTCGAACCGGGTGGAGTGCTCAACCTGTTCGTCGTGATGGTCCTGCTGTGGACCACGCTCAAGGTGCCGGGTCTGATGCGCCGCTACGCCACCAGCGGCGCAGGCGGGCGTGGCGGCAACGTGCTCGGCGCGGTCGTGCGGGTCGTCGTGGTGCAGCAACTCACCCGCGGGCTGCGCATCCCCGGCCTTGGGGCGGTGCGACGATGAGCCGCGCCCGCCGCGACGAACAGGCCGTCACCGCCCGCATGCCCGCCGACGTGGACGCGCCGGACAAGGTGCTCTACGGGCTGACATTCCGGCAACTCGCGATCCTCGCCGTCGCCGCCGTCATCTTTTACGGCGCCTGGCGCGCCCTGCACGCGATCGTGCCCGCACCGGTGCTACTCGGCGCCGCGGTTGTTCTCGGCGGCCTGGTGTTCGGCCTCGCTGTCGGCCGCCGCGACGGCCTGCCCATGGACGTGTGGCTGGCCTCCGCGGTGCGCCACTCCCGGGCGCCGCGCGCTTTGTCCACCACCGACACCACCGCGAAGACACCCGACTGGGTGCAGGCCCCGGCGTCGAAGGTGATGCTGCCGGCGCCGCTGAAACTGCCCGCCGACGCCATCGACGACCACGGTGAGATCAGCCTCGACGGTGTGAAGGCGGCGATGGTCGCGGCAACCAGCGTCAACCTCGCTCTGCGCACCGCCGACGAGCAGGCCGCCCTGGTCGACACCTTCGGCCGGTGGCTCAACAGCCTGTCCACGCCGACGCAGATCGTGGTGTCGGCGCAGCCGGTCGACCTGCGCTCCGCCGCCCGCACCCTAGCGCGGGCGGCGGACGAGATGCCGCACCCGGCTCTCGCCGACGCGGCAGCCGATCACGCCCGGTTCCTCGACGACCTCGCCGAACGGCGGGATCCGCTGCGCCGGCAGGTCCTCATCGTCACCCGCACCAACTCCGGTGAGCGCGGTGAACACGCTGCCCGGCGCCGCGCCGATCAGACGGTCCGGTCGCTAGCCGGGCTGGGCGTCACCACCCGCGCCCTCGACGGCCACGCCACGACCGCCGCCCTGGCCGCTGCGGCGGACCCCTACCGGCCGCCCCGCCCCGGCGGCCTCGCCGCCCCCGACACCACCATCACCGCGCCTCCGGCGAGGAGGCCACGTACCAGGAGGACATCATGATCTTCGTCAAGCGCCGACGCGCCCCGATCGACGACAGCACCAGCCCGCCGTCCGCAGGACTCGCGGCGACGGTGGCCCCGGCCTCGGTGGAGGTGACGCCGCGGTTCCTGCGGGTCGGGGACGGCTACGCGGCCACCCTGGTGGTGACCGGGTATCCGGCCGAGGTCGGGCCGGCGTGGCTGGAGCCGCTGCTGTCCTGGCCAGGCCGCCTCGACCTGGCCCTGCACATCGACCCGATCCCCGCACCGGTGGCGGCGTCGCGGCTGCGCAACCAGCGGGCCCGGTTCGAGTCGTCCCGGCGGGCGGACGAGCAGAAGGGCAAGCTGGCCGACCCGTACGTGGAGGCCGCCGCCGACGACGCCGCCGACCTCGCCGAACGCCTCGCCCGCGGGGCGGCGAAGCTGTTCCGCGTCGGCCTGTACCTGACCGTGCACGCCCGCACCGAGGCCGAACTCCTCGACGCGTGCGCGCAGGTGAAGGCCGCCGCCGCCTCCACGCTGATCGAGGTGCAACCCGCGACGTGGCGGCACCTGCCCGGCTGGACCACCACCCTCCCCTTGGCGACCGATTCGCTGCAGATGCGCCGCACCATGGACACCCAGGCCCTGGCCGCCGCGTTCCCCCTCGCCAGCGCGGACCTGCCGGCACCGCTGCCCGGCGACCCCGCCACCACCGGCGGCGTGCTCTACGGGGTCAACCCGGACTCCCAGGGCATCGTCTGGTGGGACCGCTGGAGCTGCGAGAACCACAACAGTGTGATCTTGGCCCGCTCCGGCGCCGGGAAGTCCTACTTCGTCAAACTCGACATCCTCCGCCAGCTCTACCAGGCGGTGCAGGTCGCCGTCGTCGACCCGGAGGACGAATACCTCCGGTTGGCCGACGCGGTCGGCGGCACCATCGTGCGACTCGGCGCACCCGGCGTGAAGATCAACCCCCTGGACCTGCCGGCCGGGGACACCCGCCCGGACGTGCTCACCCGCCGCGGCCTGTTCCTGCACACCCTTATCGCGGTGCTGCTGGGGCAGCTGCCGCCGCCGGCCGAGCGCGCCGCCCTGGACCGGGCGATCCTGCAGGTGTACCGGCAGGCGGGCATCACCGCCGACCCGTCCACCCACCACCGGCCCGCGCCGCTGCTGCGCGATCTGGCCGCGACCCTACGGGCCGACGACAACGCCGCCGCCCACGAACTGGCCGCCCGACTCGCCCCGTGGGTGGCCGGCTCGTTCTCCGACCTGTTCGACTCACCGACCACGACCCGCCCACAGGGGCACCTCGTCGTCTGGAGCCTGCGAAACCTGCCAGACGAACTGCGCGCCGTCGGCACCCTCCTCGCCCTGGACGAGATCTGGCGGCAGGTCGACCTCCCACCCCAACACCGGCGGTCCC
This sequence comes from Micromonospora yangpuensis, assembly GCF_900091615.1. Lineage (NCBI taxonomy): Bacteria > Bacillati > Actinomycetota > Actinomycetes > Micromonosporales > Micromonosporaceae > Micromonospora > Micromonospora yangpuensis. The sequence continues at coordinate 874,717 of NZ_FMIA01000002.1, forward strand.
ACGAAGGATCCCGCCCGCAAGGCCGGCGGCTGGTCGTGGTGGATGAGGCGTGGCTGCTGATGCGCGACGGGGAAGGCGCCCGGTTCCTGTTCAAGATGTCCAAGGCCAGCCGGAAGCGCAACGCCGGCCTGTCGGTCATCACCCAGGACGTCGCAGACGTGCTCGGCACCGACCTCGGCCACGCCGTCGTGTCGAACGCGGCCACGCAGGTGTTGCTCAAGCAGGCACCGCAGGCCATCGACCAGGTCGCCGACGCGTTCGGCCTGACCGTCGGGGAGCGGCGGATGCTGTTGTCTGCCCGGGTCGGGCACGGCCTGCTGATCTCCGGTACGAACCGGACCGCGTTCGAGTCGATCTCCTCGCAGACCGAACACCTTCTCGCGACCACGAAGCCGTCCGACCTGGCCGACCTCGACTCCGACGACGGGGAGGAGGCCCTGTGACACCCCTGCATGCCTTTTCGCCGATGCCGGCGCCCAGCCCGTCCGGGCCGGGCGCCGGTCTCATCTCTCCGCCGGGCGCGCCCGCGCGGTGGGTTCTGCACGCCGCGGAGTGGGCGGCCGGCCGGCCGTGGTTGCTCGGCGTCGCCGCCTCCCTGCTCGTCGCCTATGTCGCCGGGCGCAACCTCCTCGACGGGTGGCGGCACCGCCGCCACACCGACGGCGCCCGCCTCGTCACCGTCGCCCCACCGCCGGAGGTCGACCCGCACAGCGCCGCCGCGCTGTGGGCGAACCTGCACGGCACCCTCACTCCGTCCCGCCGACGCCGGCTGCTGTACGGCGCCCCGCACGTGGTGTGGCACTACACCTGGACCGGCCGCCAGCTACTCATCAGCATCTGGGTGCCCGGCAGCGTGCCGCACGGGGCGGTCGAGGCCGCCGTGCGGGCCGCCTGGCCCGGCGCCGCCTGCACCACCGACGACCAGGCGTCACCGCCGATCCCGCTCGACGTGCCCGCCGCCGTCGGCGGGCACCTGCTGCCGACGGCCGCCGAGTGGCTGCCCTTCGAAACCGACCACGACAACGACCCGCTCCGAGCACTCATGTCGGCCGGGTCGCAGCTCAAACCGGACGAGTATGCCTGCGTGCAGGTCCTCACCCGCCCCGCCACCCCCCGCCGCGCCGCACGAGCCCGCCGCGCCGCCGGCCGGCTCCGCGACGGCAAGACCGCCGTACCGGCCATCAATCCCGCCGCCCCACTCCTGTGGCTCATCGAGGCGTTCCTACCTGGCCGCACCGCCACCGCCCGCAGCGGCGGCCAGCCGGCCAGCCGCCGGGACCCCGGCGTGGAGAGGGACGTGCGGGCGATCCTCGACAAGACCACCCACCCGCTGTGGACGATCGGCATCCGCTACGCCATCGCAAAGAACAACCACCGCGGCGGGTCCCGGCCGGAGGCCAGGCTGCGCGGTGTCGCGGACGCGGTCGCCTCGTCGTTCGCCGTGTACGCCGGCCGCAACCGCCTCGCCCACCGGGCGCGGATGGCGCAACCGGTGGCCGTGCTGGCCACCCGGCGGCTCGGATCCGGGTTCCTGGCCTCCACCCCCGAGCTGGCCGTCCTCGCGGCGCTGCCGCGGGATCTGGCCGTGCCGGGGTTGGATCGGGCGCGGGCGAAGTCCATGCCCGCCCCGGTGGCGGTGCCGACCGGCGGCCGCGGGATGAAGGTCCTCGGCGACGCCGAAGTCGGTGGCCACGCGGTGGCCCTGTCCGTCGCCGACGCGAGGTATCACATGCATGTGGTCGGATCGACGGGCTCCGGGAAGACGACCCTGCTGGTCAACATGGCCGTCGAGGACATCAAAGCCGGCCGGGGCACCGTGGTCATCGACCCGCACGGCGACATGGTCCTGGACATCCTCGACCGGCTTCCCGCCAGCGTCGCCGGGCGGGTGGTGCTGTTCGACCCCGACCAGCCCAACCCGCCCACCCTCAACCCGCTATCCGGCAGCGACCCAGACCTGGTCGTGGACAACCTCGTGTCGATCTTCGGGAATATCTTCGCGAAAGCGTGGGGGCCCCGGATGGACGACGTCATGCGAGTGGCCTGCCTGACCCTGCTGCGACACGCCAACGTCACCCTCCAACACATCCCGCCCCTGCTCAACTCGGCGCAGTTCCGGTCGGCGATGACCGTCGGCCTGGACGACCCGGCCGGCCTGTCCGGGTTCTGGCAGTGGTACGACGACCTCAACCCGGCCCTGCGCTCCCAGGTCATCGGCCCCGTCCTGGCCCGCCTGCGGGCGTTCCTCCTGCGGGACTTCGTCAAGCGCACCATGCGCTACCCCCGGTCCAGCTTCGACATGGGCAAAGTCCTCGACGGTGGGGCGCTGCTGGTACGCATCCCAAAGGGGCAGTTGGGTGAGGACACCAGCAAGCTGCTCGGCTCCCTCGTCCTGGCGCAGGTGTGGCAGGCCGCGACCGCCCGCGCCGCCGTGTCGGCGGACAAACGCCGCGACGCCACGTTGATCATCGACGAGTGTCAGAACTTCCTGACCCTCGCCAACAGCCTGGACTCAATGTTGGCGGAGGCGCGGAAGTACCGACTGTCGATGGTCCTCGCCCACCAGGACCTCGCCCAGTTCCCGAAGGACCTCCTGGCAGCGGCGTCGGCGAACGCCCGCAACAAGCTGTACTTCTCCGTCGCCCCGGAAGACGCCCGCGTGCTGGCCCGGCACACCCTGCCCGAGCTCGATGAGCACGACCTGACGCACCTGGACGCCTACACCGCTGTCGGGCGGCTCGTCGTCGGCGGGCGGCAGACGCCGGCGTTCACCCTCAAGACCCGGCCGCCGAAGCCGGTCGTGGGCGAGGCGACGGCGATCCGTCAGGCCGCGGCGCAGGCGGTTCCGGCCCAGGACACCAGCGCGATCGACGACCTCGTCGACCGGTTCTCGGCCCGCCCCGACGACAACCGCCGGTCCCGAGGCAAGAGCGCTCCGAAGGCGAACACCTGAACGCCGCAGGACGGTTGAAGCAAGATCGACAGATCGGTCGACCGAGGTCGACCGAGTCCCGGTCGCCCCTTCCGTGCGGGCTTCACCAGCCCTTCACCACCGATCACCACACCGCACTGACAGATCCGGCCGTCCGGGTCTGTCAGTGCCGCTCACCGGCCGTGTCCAGCCTCCGGTGACCACCTCACCGAACTCAGACACCCTCCCTCGGAGGGAACTCCTCTTCCGCTTGGAGCATCCACCGTGTCCACCAACAACTCCGACTCCCGCTCGGCTTCCGCCTCTTCCTCGTCCTCTTCGCCTGGTTCCCGTTCGTCATCTCGTCTTGCTCGTCTTGACCGGCTTCGTCGGTTGACCACCCGTGATCATCAGCTGTTGCGGTGGCTCGCCGAGCACTACGTGCTGTCCACCGACCAGATCACCACGGCGCTGTTCCCATCGCGTCGCTCGGCCCGGCTCCGACTCGCCCAGTTGCACCAGATGGAGGCGGTCAGCCGGTTCGTCGACGTCACCACCGGCAGCGGCCAGTACCTCTACACCCTCGGCCCGCTCGGCACCGTGGTCCACCCCACCCAGTTCAACGACCCGAACCACGTCGACGCCCGCGCCCCACGCACCAGCATCGACCGCACCGAACGCATCATCGGCAGCCGCCGCCTGGCCCACCTGCTCGGCACCAACCAGCTGTTCGTCGACCTGCTCGGCTACGCCCGCACCGACGAACACGCTCGTCTGGCGCGGTGGTGGTCCGAACAGCACACCACCGCAGCCTTCGCCGCCGCTTCCTACGCCGCCGGCAGCGGCACCGGTGTCCAGCCCGACGGGCACGGCATCTGGCACGCCGGAGGGCGCACAGTCGGGTTCTTCCTCGAACACGACAACGGCACCGAACCCCTCGGCATCGTGCTGCGCAAGCTGCGCGGGTACGAGCAGCTCGCCCGCTACGGGCCCCGCTACCCGGTGCTGCTGCGCGTCCCCGGCCGCCGCCGCGAGCAGCACCTCCTCGACGCCCTCGCCGGGGTGCCCACCGCCATGCCCGTGGCCACCGGCCTCCACGGCGAGCATCCCGCCGGGCCTGCCTGGACGCTGACCACCGACCCCGGGCCGCGCCGCTGGCTGCACGAACTGCCCGCCGACCACGGCCCGGACAACCCGGCCACCAACCCGCACCGCTTCCCCGACACCGACCCCAGCGGCCCCGCCGACCCGGAGCCCTGACATTCACCTTCAACACACGCGGAGGGGAGCCGTCCCACTGCCTTGGGCGGCTGTGAGACAGACCGGATCTCACAGTCCCGCCGTCCCTCGCCCGCGGAATCGAGCGGTCGTCTGACAGTGCAGGTCACCGGCACTACTGACGATCATGACGGCGGCCGGCGCTGACAGATCCGGCCGCTACCTTCATCGGCACCACCTTCACCCATATATCGCTCCACCCGGTCCGGTCCCACCTCGGGAACCACCGCCGCACCTCACGGTGCGCTCCGCCCACCCGCCCTTGTCGGCCGGTCGGCGCCCGCGCCAAGCGGCGACCCCCAGGTCGCACCGCACCACCAGCACCAACCCGCACCATCCCGCTCCACCAGCAGCCCTCTGCTGCACCCATCCCTGTTCGTCCCGTGAGTCGACCCATGTACCCGGTGGGCCGGCCGCTTCCGCGCGCCTAACAACGCGCCCTACCGAAGGAGGAACCCCAGATGACCGCAACCAACGGTGCCGCGACCCCGCTGAGCCGCTACGGCACCCGCGTGCCGACGGTGACGCCCCGCCCGGGCCGCAAGCCCACCCCCGCGGCCACCACCGCCAGCACCACGGCGCCCACCAGCCCGGTGGTCACGCCGACCGCGACGATCAACACCATGATCGTCTGCCTGCCCGACGGCCTGCCGTCGCAGGCCCTGACCGCCACCCAGCTCGACCGGCACTTCGGCGTGTCCGGCACCCTGCAGCCCCGTTTCTGGGCCATCCCGGACATGTGGCTGTGGCAGCGGCGCGACCTGGTCGCGCCTCGCAAGGGACGTCCGGTGTACTGCGCCGGCGGACCGGTCAAGCTGCTCGACCTCGCCGCCATGCGTCACGCCGCCGGCGTCGGCGCCGGCATCCGCCACCAACTGTGGCAGCAGGTCGTGCACGGCACCCGGCCGGCCACCCCATGGCCGACCCTGCTGGCCCGCCACCTGGCGGACCCCGCCAAATACCCGCGCGAGCGGGCCGAGGCGGACTTCCACAACCAGGCCCGCGTCAACGCGATGCGGATGCACAACGCGGCCAGCTACGGCGCCGCCCACCTCAGCCCTGGGGAGCTGGAGATGTTCCAGGCAGGCCCGATGGCCTACCAGCACTACAGCGCCACCACCGCCGTGTGCGGCGACGCCCTGCTCACGCCGGACGGGCACAAGTTCGCATCCGCGAGCGACGCCCTCACCCACCGGGTGACCTACCTCGAGCAGGCGACCCGGTACCTCGACACCATCGAGGCCGACCAGCGGCTGCTCGCCGTCGCCCTGTAGCACCACCGGATCTGGAACCGGTCGGGCACTGCCACCCATCCCTCTTCCCTGGGATCGGCGGCGGCCCGACCGGCTCCACCCCATTGCACCCGCGCCGCGCTGCGCACCAGCAGCAGACGCGACCTCTGCAGCCGCGTCCCTGAGCGTCCCGGCCCTGCGACGCACACACCCTCCGCGACGAGTGCGGCCACACCCCCACACGACATTGACCACAACCTGAACCACGCCCGCCTGCACTACATCCGACCCGCTCCTGCGGGCCATCCGCCGTACCCACGGGGGGCCAAAGCGGCGTGGCGTGGACCCACTGCCGGCCCCGTATGGCACCCGCCCGGCGCCCCGGGCTGGGGCTCCCTGCAAGCCCGGCCGGCGAACGGCCGACCTTTCCCTCTTCCCCTATCAGGAGGTTCCTTCGCCATGTCCAACCGACTGTGGTTCCGCGTCGACGACGTCCTGCCCCTCGCCGAACACGCCGCCGCCACCCACGCCCACCTGAAGACCCGGCAGCAGTACCGGGCCGACGTCCCGGACCAGGCCGCGCTCATCTGGTCCCACGACACCGACGGTGACTGGCTGTCCTCCAACGGGATCCCCCGCTGGTACGACGCCGACGGCGCCGACCACCGGGCCCTCGCCGAAACCTGGACCCACACCGCCACCGGCGCCACCGGCAACCCGGTCCCCGCCGACGACGGGCACGGATTCCTGCCCCTACACGCCGACCACGTCGACGGCCGGCGGGACCTGCTCGACCTGCTCCGCTACGCCCGCCGCCACGGGATGCACTGGTTCGGGTTACACCCCGACCCGGCGAGCGAGGCCACCGGCGACCGCCACCGCATCTCCCGCCACCGCGGCGACATCTTCCCACCGCTGTCCACCTGGATCCCGGCGGCCGTCACCTGCGACGTGGTCGGCGGCGGCACCTACCGCGCCATGGTCGCCACCGGCTACACCACCCTCACCCGCACCGGGCTGCTGTGCCGCTTCCCCCGGTTCGCGGTGCAGCGCATGGCCGCCCACCTCGACGCCCTCTACCCCGGTGACATGCCCGGGGAGCACCCCCGGCTGCGGTTCGACGGCGACGAGGTCGCCGTCGAGTGGGAGAACGACGACGGCCTGGACAGTCGCTGGTTCGAGGACGACCGGGTCACCCCGGACGCCAACCGTTGCTACGCCATCGGCGCCTACCAGTGGCCATGGGCCCTCGTCGCGTCCGAGGCGACCTCCCGCGCCGCCGACCCGACGGACCGGTCGCGGTGATCGTCGACGAGGTGTTCCACCAGGGCGGCCCTGGCAGCTACGAGCTGACCCGGGTGCACCACACCGACGGGTACGTCCTGCGGGTGCGGGTCTACCGCGACAGCTACGCAAAGCAGAGCACAGCGGTCGCCGAGGTCCTCACCCCTCTGTTCACCTGGACGATCATCGCCAGCAGCCCCGGTAGCGGCTGGCAGCGCACTACCCCGATCACCTCACCCGACGTGACGCCGCTGATCCCGGTCGCCGACGAGGTGCTGCAGCGGGCGCGGCGGATCCTTCCCGTGCCGCCGCCGTTCACCACGCCCGGCCGGTAACCCGCCAAGGCCACGCCCTCCCGCGCCGCACTGCCCGCCCGGTCGCACCTCACGCACCAGCGGACCCAGCCCGGCGCCGCGTCTTCCGAACCTCATCCGCCCGCCGCACCACGGCGGGCTGATCAGCGCGTCCACGGCCCACCGCCGCTGACGCGCTTTCGCACTTGCACGACCTGGCCGATGCCCGGCCACCCGCGCACTCGCGCACACCCGGGCACGGCCGTGCCCGGGTTCCCACCCCCGCAGAAGGGAACCCCATGACATCCACCAGCAGACCCCGCGTCGCCGTCGTTGGCGGCAGCCTCACCGGCCCGGTCACCGCGTTGCTGTTGCTGCACGCCGGATTCGACGACGTCACCGTCTTTGAGGCGGCACCGGCGTCCGCGCCCCTGGGCGGCGGCCTCATCGGTCTGGAACACCCCGCCCTCGACGTGCTCGACCGCCTCGACATCGGCCAGCACGAGTTCGTCGCCCATGACTCCGAGGCCATCGTCCAGATGACCATCCGCGACCGCCACCCCGCCGAGACGATCCGGCGTACCTACCCGGGGCGGAACACCACCTGGACCCTGCTGCACCACGCACTGACACGCCGCCTACCTGCCGGTGTCCTGCACTCCGGCATGAAGGTCACCGCCCTGGCCGAGCAGGCCGGCCAGCCGGTGCTGCGGTTCCGCGACGGCCACACCGCACCCGCCGACCTGGTCGTGTTCGCCGACGGCCGGTCCTCCACCGGCCGCCGCCTCCTCGACCCTGATCGGACCCTGCGGTACGCCGGCTACGTCGCCCACCGCGGCATCGCCGACATCACCCCCCAGCCCGGCCTGCGGGACTTCCTGCGGCTGCAGCCCTGCCCCGGTGCGCAGTTCAACCTCGCCCCGGTACCCGGCGGCTGCGACTGGACCTTCTACCTCAACTGCACCAGCACCGAGTACGCGCAGCGGTTCGGCGCCGACCCCACCCGCCGAGTCTTCGCCCTACCCCGACACGTCAGCCCCGCCGCCCGCACCCACGTCGACACCCACGCCGACCAGCTCCTCCCGGCCGACCACGCCGCCGTCGTCCACGCCACCACCACCCGCATGGCGGTGCCAGTCCTCGACATCACCCCACCGGACCGCATGGTCTGGCCCGTCGGCGGCGGCCACGCCGTCCTGCTCGGCGACGCCCTCGCCCCCGTCCGCCCGCACACCGCCCGCGGCGCCAACAACGGCATCGAACAAGCCGCCGGCCTAGCCGCCGCCCTCACCCAGCACCGCAAGTACGGCGCCGACCTCACCGCCGCCCTGCACGGCTGGCAACGCCGACACCTGCCCGCCGCCGTCGCCGCCGTACACCGCGGGCCCGCCATCGGCCACCGACTCGGCCTCGGCACCCACCAAACCGCCCAGTAACCCACCCCTCGAAGGAAAGGAGGTGGCCCTCGTGGCCACCAAGACCACCGCGATCGTCGTCGACGACCTCGACGGCTCCACCGACGACGTCGGCACCTACCAGTTCGCCTTCAACGGCATCACCTACGAGATCGACCTGTCCGCCGGCAACTTCGACCGGATGGCCGCTGCCTTCGGCCCGTTCATCACGGCCGGACGCCGCCTGCCGAAACAGACCCGCGCACGGCGGCAGCACGGCACCGCGACCGGCCGCACCCAGAGCCAGGAGATCCGCACCTGGTGGTGGACCGCGAACTGGCAGGAGCTGAACCTGCCCCGGCCACGAACCGGGGGCGTCATCCCCGCCACGGTCCGCGACGCCTACCACGCCGCGCACTGACCCCCTGTCACCAGCAGGCCGCCCGGCGAGCGTTCGCCGGGCGGCGCACCTGTCCGCGTCGCCGGAGTCCCGCACTCCGGGCAAACGACTTGATCAATGCCCGATCCGAAGCGTGCATCAGTGCACGCGCCTCACTCATCGACCCCTGCCGACGGCAGGAGAAAGGGGCCCGCGCCCATGACCAGCACCCCCACCAACACGGCCGCACCAGCACCACTGGCACCCAGCGTCGCGAAGGTCCTCGCCGCGCTGCACCGCCTCGGCGAAGCCACCGCCGCCGCCATCGCCACCGAAGCCGGCCTCGGCTACTCCACCACCACCCCGAAACTGCGCACCCTGGAAACCGCGGGACTGGCCGAGCCCAGCCGAAACGACACCGGACGCAGCCTGTGGCGGCTGACCGACACCGGCCGCGCGCACGTCGAGCAGGGCGAGCACGACGAGCCCGCACCGGAATCCTCCACCTCAGACGTGGACACAGTCACCACCGCCGCGGAACTCGAGCCACGCGGCGACGACACGCAGGTAGCCGGAGATGCCGCCGGGCAGGACCACGACGAGCAACCAGCCGCCGAGATTCCCGCCGACGGGCAGCCGGACGCCGCCCAGGAGCAAGCATCGCCGGCTGCTGGTGACGTCGAGGCCGCACCCGACGAGGCCGCTGAAGCCGAGGACACCGAAACCGACCACGGCGACGATGACGACCGCTCGACTGCCGACCCCGACGTGCCGGGCGCGACCGACGACACCGACCCGGCCACCGGAACGACGCCCGCAGCGAACGACACGGACGTCAGACCGGCCACACCGGATGGTGGCCCTGCCGGCGGGGCCACCGACAGCACCACGGGCGACCCCGCCCCGGAAGCACCCGCCGCTACGCCGGCCACGGAGGCGGCGGGCGATTCGGCACAGCCCTCTACCCGGCGGGCGTCGGGCTCCCTGCGCGGCGCGGTCCTCGACATCCTCGAGGCCAACCCCGGCCAGCAGTACAAGGTCAGCGAGCTGTGCAAGCTGGTCGACCGGGCCAACGAGGGAACCGGCGCGAAGAAGGCCAGCGCGGGCGCGGTCCACAACGCCGCCGTGAAACTCGTCGGGACCGGGCGGGCGGTCCTGGCCGCCGAGAAACCCGCCACCTTCGCCCTCGCCGACACCACCGCCTGAACGACCCCGCCAGCCGGTAGCCCGGGGGCGGGCGTCGAACTTCCCGGAACCACGCCCGCCCCCGGTGCTCCTTCACAGACAAGGAGCTCCCGAAGTGTCTCCCATCCTGACCTCGATCGTCACCGCAGCCGGTGGAATCCTCGCCGGTCTCGCCCTCGCCGCGGCGCTGCTCTGGCGCCAGCAGCAGGCGCTAACCCGCGCCCGCTACGCCGCCGACCACGACGACACCACCGGCCTGCCCAACCGGCGGGCCCTGCTCGCCGCCCTCACCCGCGCCACACACGCCGATGCCCCGTTCGGGCTCGTCCTGCTCGACCTCGACGGCTTCAAAGCCGTCAACGACACCCTCGGCCACGAGGCCGGCAACGACGTCCTCACGGAGGTCGGCCGACGGCTGGCCGCCCTGCGAGGACCGGTGCGGCTCGCCGCGCGGCTGTCGGGCGACGAGTTCGCCCTGCTGGTCACCGGCGGCCCCGACGACGTGGCGGCCACCGCCCGCGCCGCCTGGCGGGCGGTCGGCCGCCACCCCGTCGACCTCGGCACGCACGCGGTGGCCTTGCGCGCCAGCGTCGGGCACACCAGCGCCGCCCTCGGCGTCAGCCCGCGCACCCTGCTGCACCAGGCCGACATCGCCATGTACCAGGCCAAACAAACCGGAACCGGGGTCCACGGCGCCACCGCCACCACCGGCCACACCGGACCGCCGCCAGGTACCCGCCTGCGAGACCTGCGCCGCCGCCGCTGACCGCTCACGGACACACCAAGAGGACCTCGCGCCCGTCGACGTGCGCGAGGTCCTCACCGTGCCCCGCTCTTATCTGCCCAGCCCTGCTTTCCCTCTCCTCGGCGTCGGTCGCCGAGACCCCGTTAAGGAGCGCATCCGCCATGAGTAGCCCCCACACGTTCACCGTCGGCGACCGGGTGACCATCGACCCGACCGTGGCCCGCGCCAGCACCCGGGGCGTCACCTACCGCGTCACCCGGCTGCTGCCGGTCAACGTCATCGTCGAACCCGTCGACGGCGGCCGACCGGTGAAGGTCAACCCCACCTACCTACGGCCCGCCCCCACGGCGGACAGCACCACCACAACCGACAGCAGCAGCACCGGCGGCGGCACCCACAGCGGCGAGTGGACCATGAACCACGAGGCGCCGCTGCACCCGGGCACCCTCGTCACTGTCGCCGGCCCGGGCTGGAAGCAGCCTCCCGGCGAGCTGTACGTGGTGCTACGCGACACCGGGACCGGCCGCGTCTCCCTCGTCCCGCTCGGCGGCAACAACGGCCGCTACTGGCGCGGCGTCTCCCGCCACCTGCTCACCATCGTCGACCCCACCCGCGTACGCCTCGACTCCGAACAGACCACCTGAACCACGACTTCACGCTGCCGTGTCGGGCGGGCAAGGTTCTGCCCGCCCGACACGACTTGACCTTCGTCGAGAGATGAGCGTCGATCAGCGCTGGCCGCCGGCCATCGTGCGGACATCAGCACTCCCAAGGGCTCCGACGCGAGTCGGGCGGCGACCGCGCATGCCCGCGATCCGCCGACCGAAGGGCCACCCGCCATGGCACACCGCGCACAGCCCAAGGGCCGCAACCGGCGTCCCAGCGACCGCACCGCCGTACCGGACGACGTCACCGACAGGCTCCTGTGGGCCCTCGCGGTCGACGTCGCCGCCGCCCACCAACTCGGACCCGACGGCGCCTGCACGAACCTGCAGTGCCGCGGGCAGCAGGGCCCCTGCTGGGCGCTGCGCACCGCCCGCCGCGCCGAACAACACGCCCGCCGCGCCCCTGCCACCCTCGCCCCGGCGCCCCCGCCGCCGTCGCCGCGCCCGGTCGGGGTCGTACGGGGACGCGCCCCCGTGCCCGCCCCGCCGCGCCGCTTCACCGGCTGGTTCACCCCCGCCCGCCCGCCGGCACCCCTGACACGGTCCGCGCCCGTACCGGACGCGGTGCCGCCTGAATCCCGCGTCTACCGGCATCCACCCGTGGCGGCGCTGGCCGCCTGAGCACGCACCTGGAGGTGCACAGTGAACTTCCTACCGAACGACACACTCGCCGGCTACGCCCGCACCGCCGTCGACCTGCGCACCCGCATGGTCGACTACCACCGCAGCCCGCTCGCGGCGAAGTACCTGCAGGCGTTCTTCGGCAGCCGCCTCGCCAACCACTCCAGCCCCAGCCCAGCGGGCATGGCGAAGGTCCTCACCGCGGTGCGCGCCATCACCGCCAACCCGTGGCGGCACGGCGAGCCGTACGTCATCGCCCCCGCGATGACCGCGATCATCGCCGCCGCCGCGGCGGCCCTCGACCTGACCGGCGAGGTACTCCCCGCCGACATCGCCCCCGACGACGGCGGGGTGCTGTTCCTCCCCGAACCGATCTACCACCGCAACCTCCGCGGCGAGGTGTCCTCCATCGGTGCGATCACCTGGGCCCGCACCACCAACACCGGCAGCGGCCGGTCGTTCTGGGCCATCGCCGGCTGGGCCGACCACCACGACGCGCACGACCCGGCGGCCGTCCGCCGCCGGCAGCAGCTCGCCGACCGGCCCGACCTCGCCCGACAGTTCGGCCCCCTACGTGCTGACCGACTTCACCGAGATCCCCATCGGCCAACCCGTCGACCCCCGCCCCGACCTGCCCGTCCTCGACGGAGACGACCATGACTGGGAACCGGCGCCCGACGGCCGGTTCTGCATCGACGAGACCACCACCCCGATGCGGGCCTGCGCCGCTGCTGACCGACTTCACCGAGATCCCCATCGGCCAACCCGTCGACCCCCGCCCCGACCTGCCCGTCCTCGACGGAGACGACCATGACTGGGAACCGGCGCCCGACGGCCGGTTCTGCATCGACGAGACCACCACCCCGATGCGGGCCTGCGCCGCTATCGCCTACGCCTTCTGGCGAATTCAGGCCCAACCTCTGGCCACCGTCGCCGCCGCCCCCCTGGACCGCGCCGCCCGCCGCCGCGCCGTGCGCGCCAGCATCCGCCACGACACCCGCGTGGTCATGCTGCGCCGCACCAGCCCTCTCGCCGAACCCACCGACGGCGAACCCAAGTGGCACTACCGGGTGCGGTTCGTTGTCCGCGGCCACTGGCGACGCCTCATCGACCGCGACGGCCACCCCTACCGCATCTGGATCAACGCCCACATCAAAGGCCCCGACGGGGCACCCCTGCTGCACGGCGAGAAAGTCGCCGTTCTCGCCCGCTGATTCCCTGCAACCCGCCGAAGGCCGCGCGACGCCCCCTCCACGGGCCCGCGCGGCCTTCGCCGTCCCCGCCCACCACCCGGCCACCGCTCTGAAGGAGTGACCAGTCATGACCACCCGCGTGCTGTCCGGGATCACCGTCGCGGTCGTCGGCGTCCTGCTGCTGTGCTCCGGACTGGCCACCACCCTGATCTTCGGCGGCGGCACCGGCGCCGCCGCGTGTGCCGCGATCGCCAGCGTCACGCCCACCGCACCGTCGGCGACGCGCAGCCCCGCCTCGGGCGGGATCGGTCCGATCGGTGACTGGAGCACCGAGCAGGTCGGCAACGCCGCCACCATCACCGCCGTCGGCATGCGTCTCGGCGTCCCGCCCCGCGGCTGGGTCATCGCCGTGGCCACCGCGATGCAGGAATCCTCGCTGATCAACACCCCGGGTGGGGACCGCGACTCGGTCGGCCTGTTCCAACAGCGGCCCTCCCAGGGCTGGGGCACCCCCGAGCAGCTACAGGACCCGCAGTACGCGGCGACGAAGTTCTACCAGAAGTTGCAGGCCGTCGACGGCTGGCAGGCGATGGCGCTGACCGAGGCCGCCCAGGCGGTGCAGCGGTCGGCCTACCCGGACGCCTACGCCAGGTGGGAACCCGACGCCACCCGCATCGTCACCGCCCTGACCGGGGTCACCGCCGGCCTGGCCACCTGCGGCGTGACCGTCAGCGCGCAGGGCTGGACCCAACCGGTGCACGCAGACGTCGGCTCCGGTTTCCGCACCGAGGACCGTCCCGGGCACGACGGCGTCGACCTGATCGTGGGCAAGGGCACCCCGATCCACGCCGCGTCCGCCGGCACCGTCACCGTCGTGCGCTGCAACGCCGTCGACGTGCGCACCGGCGCGGGCTGGGGCTGCGACCGCGACGGCGACCCCGCTCTCACCCGCGGCTGCGGCTGGTACGTCGACATCACCCACCCCGGTGGGGTGATCACCCGCTACTGCCACATGCTCACCCACCCCTCCGTCGCCGAGGGCCAACAGGTCGCGGCCGGTGACGTCATCGGCGTCTCCGGCAGCTCCGGCCACTCGTCCGGACCGCACCTGCACTTCGAGGTCCACCTCGGTGACCACACCTCCGCCACAGCCGTCGACCCGGTCGGCTTCATGGCCTCCGTCGGCGCGCCCCTCAACCAGTAGTCGCCATCGCGAACGCCGGCGGCGGCTGCGTGATCCACCCCCAGCTCGGTGGTCGGCCCACCCCGGGACGACCACCGCAACCCACATCCACACAACCCTGAGGAGGAAAAGCCCGTGAGCACACCCACGCTCATCGGTGTCGCCGCGTTCCGCGGCAGGTACACCGCCCGCTTGATCCAGTTCGGCGAGGATCCGCAGGTTCTGGTGCCGCTGCTGCGCCGGATCTGGACCGACACGTTCAGCCGTGACACCGGCGCCATGGCCGCCGCGCTGCTGGCCCACGACTGGTGGTCCCTCGCCGTCAACCCCAAGCCCCGCCGCTGGGACCAGCAGCGGCCCGTACCGGGCCTGGGCCATCCCGCCGACAACGACACCATCCGGCGCGGCGCGCTGCGCGAGGACGTCGGTGGGGCCCTCGAGTGGCTGTACCTGCTGCACCTCGATCAGCGGCGGCTGGTGGTGTACGAGGCGACGGTCCACGGCCGCTGGCTGCGGCACAGCGCCCACCACCTCGACCCCGCCGATGAACTGTTCATCACCGAACCCGCCGACGACGGCGGCGGCCCGGAGATGACGGTGTGCACCGTCTGCGGCGCGGTCGACGAGATCGACCACGTCGAGGTGCCGTCCATGGCCGGCTACGGCTACGACACCGCCACCAGCTGCACCCGCTGCGGCTCCTCGGTCGCCACCGACCCGATGTTCGGCGACCACGTCACCCGCAAGCCCTGGCCGCCGCACAACCCCACGACGGGTGACGCGACGGGTAGCGCCCGATGAACACACCCGACCCCACGCCGTCGCCGCCCACCAGCGGCAGCGATGGCCCGTCCACTCGCCGATCGGAGACCACCATGAGCTACCAGCCTGGCCAGCGCGTCGCGCTGGTCCACACCAGCGACCCACATACCCGGCTGCGTGCCGGCGACACCGGCACCGTCCGCCGCCACGACCAGCGGCAGAACATCGTCGAGGTCGCCTGGGACAGCGGCTCGACGCTGTCGATGTGCCTCGACGACGGCGACCGCATCGCACCAGCCACCACCCCGCCGCCCACCGGCGATCCGGTCGCCGAGGCCACCGAATGGGCCGCCGCGCTGCGGCGCATGCGGGCCGCCGGCACCGAGGCCGGCCAAACCGCCGCCGAGTGGTGGGCGCAGGACACCATCGGCGCCCGAGCCAGCGGCGACACCCGCCTGACCGCCCGCCGGATCCTGGCCGGCATCCACGACGGCGATCCCGCCGTCCTCGACACGTTGCCCCACTTCTTCTCGGCTGGAGACTCGGTCGATGCCGCCGGGTGGGAGCTGTTCGCCGACGCCACCGGCGATGTCTCCGGCTGGTTCGGGCTGCGCATCCAGCAGCGCGACGAGGCGATGACCGTCTACCGCGACGCCTTCGCCACCGTCGCCGAAGAGCGTGTCGCCGACCTGTGTCACCTCGCGGCCAGCCCCACCGGCCGCGACGTGTCCCACCTGCACCCCGACCGGGTGCACCTCGGCGACGTCGGCGTGTTCTCGGGCGAGTGGGCAATGACCGCCGGCCCGGACGGCGATGACCGCTTCGAGATCGGCTTCGCCGGCACTCTGATCGACCACTGGAACGGGTGGGCGGTGTTCTCCTGCACTCGCCCGGTGGCGGAGGCGATCGTCGCCGACCAGTACCGGCTCCGCGACCAGCACTGCCGCAGCCTGCGCGAGCAGGGCGTACCGGAGGACGACCTGGATCGCCGGGTCGACGCGGATCTGGCCGACCTGTCCTTCGACGGAGACGTCCTCGTCGCCGACCAGCGCGCACTGTCCGACGATCCGGAAGCCATCGAGCGCGTCGCCCCGGACGGTGACGGCCGGTACGTGGTGATGGGCCGCAGTTGGTGCTGGGAGGCCGTCGACCCGTACGCCTGCGACCGGATCGTCGGCGACCTGCCCGACCCGAACCAGGCATAGGCCGGGCCCCCGACCAAGGTCGCGCCACGTCACCCGAAGCCGAGCCCTCTCCGGCAGCGGCACACCACCACGACAGGTAGGACCAACAGGAAGGAAGACCACGTGACCATCCGTACTCAAGAGGAGATCGTCACCCGGGTCTGGGCTCTCCGGGCCAACCGACAGGACATCCTCGGCTTTCGGGAGGAGGTGCTCGTGGAGGCACTCGACCTCGACCACGCCCGCCAGGTCATCACCCCCCGACACCCGGTTGAGTGGGCCCAGCGGGTCGACCACGAGACCTACGCCCGGGAATACCTCGAGTTCGCCATCGGGAAGATCCTCGACCACCGGGGCAACTCGGCGAGCCGGTCGGTGGACAAGCTAAGCGAACTCGCCTGGCTCCTCGGCCGCGACGACATCGTGGCGGCGATGGACCACGCCGGCTACCCGATGTACGGGGCGCCCAAGGTCAGGGCGTTCGCCGACGGGTTCGGCTGGCCGTTCCTCGACTGCGACGACGGGCTGGCCCTGGCCCGGATGGCCGACGGTCAGCAGTGCGACCCGCAGGGCTGTGAACGGGGCTGCGCCGACTGACCACGACCTGGCCACCGGCCCAGCTCCCGACCTTCGACGTGCCCGCGTAGACAGCCGGCACGTCAGCATCCCGCGCCCCGCACCAATTCGACTTGATCGATTGGGCGGTGGGGCGTTCCATCGTCGGCGCAGACACCGCCCGCGCGGCGTCGACACCGACCAGCACGCACCGGCGGCGACCCACCTGTCGCCGTGATTCTTCTGCACCACCGGGGTGTGGTCGCCCACCCGCCCGGCCCGACCAGGCCGGCACGGGGTTGGCCCCACCCGTCTCCGCTGTGCGGTACCCACCGCCCGCGCACCCGGAGACGGGTGCGCGGGCTCGACCTTGGAATCGAGGCATCACCATGACCACACCAACCCCACCGGCCCCCCAGGCCGGCGCGCCGCAGAACAACCCGACCTCGGACGGCACGCCCACCGCTGAGGCCGCCTCTGGCCGGTCCGGCTACCTGTACCGGAAGGTGGCCCTGCACCTGGCCGACCACCCCGATCAGATTCTCAAGGTTGGCGAGATCACCCGGGCGATCGGCGCCCCGTCGTCCGGGGCGGTGTTCGAGGCGTTGAAGAAGATGACCACCGCCGGACACGCCACCCACCACCGCGACCCGCACCACCGCTTCCAGATCACCCAGGCCGGCATCGACGCCGCCGGCACCCTCCCACCCGCCGCGCCCCGCACCCGCTCCAGCAGCAGCGGTGGCGGCAGGCAGGGACGGCCTGCGCCGGTACCGCGACCGAACGGGACGCTGTACCACCCGCGGCGGCTCGGCCGGGGCTGGGACGTCGAGGAACTACGGCGACTGCGCACCCAGCAGGTGCCCGTGCTGCTGTACGGGCCGCCCGGGACCGGCAAGACCGCCATGGTCGAGGCCTCGTTTCCCGACCTGCTGACCGTCGCCGGCACCGGCGACACCGTCGTCGACGACTTCCTCGGCTCCTACAACCCGATCCCCGGCGGCGGCTACGAGTTCGTCCACGGACCCCTGGTCACCGCCATGCGGGAGGGGCGGGTGCTGCTGGTCGACGACGCCACCCTCATCCCACCCCGCGTCCTGGCAGTCCTGTACCCGGCCATGGACGGCCGCGGAGTGATCACCATCCCCGCCAACGGCAACGAGACCGTGCAAGCCGTCGACGGGTTCTACATCGTCGCCGGCCACAACCCGGGCGTGCACGGCGCGGTCCTCACCGAGGCCCTGGCCTCCCGGTTCACCGTCCACCTGCACGTCACCACCGACTGGGACCTCGCCCGCCAACTCGGCGTCCCCAAACCGGTCGTGGCCGCAGCGATCGACCTCAACGCCGACCTCGCCGCCGGCAAGACCGTATGGGCGCCGCAGCTACGCGAACTGCTCGGCTTCGTGAAGGTCCGCGACCACCTGGGCATGCCCGCCGCCCTGGCCAACCTGGCCGGCATCGCCCCCGAGGACGCCCGCGACGACGTCACCGCCGCCCTGTCCCGTCACACCGGCACGCCCATCACCGCGCTCGCCCTCGGCAAGCGCTAACCGCCGCCCACCTCAGATTTCTGGAAGGAGCCAATCCGTGTCACACCCCAGCACCCACCTCCAGCAGGGCGCACCGCCGACGCCGGCCGGCGCCAGCAACTGGCATAGCTGGTCCGCCGCGTGGACCCAGCACGTTCCGCTGCTGACCGGCCGTACCGACCTCACCGTCCTCGTCGCCCCCGGCGCCGCCGGGGACGCACCCGAGTGCTTCTACCCCGCCCTGAACCGGATCGAGGTCGACGCCACCTACATCGCCGACAGCCCCGACGTCACCGACCCGACGAAGGCCCGACACAAGCGCCTCGTGCCCACCGGCTACGGGCTGCTCGTGCACGGCGCCGCGCACGCCGCGCACAGCCGCTGGACCACCCCGCCCGGCACCCCGCCGATCCTCGCCGCCGTCGCCGACATGCTGGAGGAATCCCGGGCCGAAGGACGCCAACGCGCCCGCCGCCGCGGCGACCGCCGCTGGCTACGGCACACCGTCACCACCCTTCTCGACCCCGACGACGCGGCCGTCGACGACGCGTGGCACGCCGGACAACTCGCCGCCCTGCTCCTGGCGCGCGTCGACGCCCGCATCGTCACCAGCAAAGACGTCCGCCCGATCCGGGCCGCCGTCACCGGCGTCCTCGGACGCAAACGCCTGCGGCAACTGCGGGACATCTGGCGCGAGGCCCACACCTGCGAAGACACCGACGCCGACACCATGATCTGCCTGGCCCGCCGGTGGTGCCAGGTACTCGGCATCGACCCCGACCAGCAGTACGACACCCCCGTACCGGACGCCGGACAATTCGCCGGCCGCCTCGCCGCGGCCCTCGTCGACTACCTCGCCGTCGCCGCCGGCATCACCCCGGCCGAGTACGCCGCCGCGCTGCTGGCCCACCGGCACAGCCCACCGTCGGAGTGGGACCGCCGGGACCCGACCGAGCAGGAACACCGCGCGGCCCGCGACCTCGCCAACCGGCTGCGGCAAGCCCGCACCCAACACTCCGAACCCGGCCGGCGGCCCTCCGCGATCCCACCCGGCCGGCTGCGCACCCGGCAGGCCATCACCGCCGAAGCACAAATCGCCGCCGGGCAACTCCCGACCGCCGCCCCGTGGCAGCAACGCGCCCAACTGCCACCGGAGAAACCCCGTCTGCACCTGGCCGTCCTGGTCGACCTGTCCGGCTCGATGGACCGCTACACCGACGCGATGTCGTCGGCCGCGTGGATCTTCGCCAACGCGGCACGCCGCGCCGACGCGACGACCACCACCATCGGGTTCGGCGACCGCACCACCGTCCTGGTACCCCCACGCACCCGCCCCACGCAGGTGCTGACCATGCGCACCGGCCTCGCCACCGCCACCTTCCCGGAAGCGGTCAAGGTCGCCGACCAACTCCTCGACCTACGCCACGGCCGCACCCTGCGGATGCTCGCCGTCGTCTCCGACGGCTACCTCGACGACATCCCCGCCGGCCAACAACTCGTCACCACCCTGCACCAGGCCGGCTGTGCCGTGCTGTGGCTGCACCCCGCCGACCCGCTCGCCGACAGCGAACTGACCGGCCCCGACCAGATGTGGAGGCACACCTTCACGCACACCACCACCCTCACTGTCGCCGATCCCGTCGAGGCCGTCGCGGCGATCGCCGACGCCGCCGTCGCCGCGCTCGCCCAGGCCTAGCCCAGCCGCGCCGTTCGGCGACCGACCAGCCCACCCCCGCGCCGCGGCGCTGCAACGGCCGTGGCCGGGCAGCGCCGCGCGCGGCCACCCCAACGACGTACCCAAGCCCGCAGAGGCGGGCTGCCGCCGGCAACCCGCCACGTCTCGCGGGGCCGGCAGCGGACGGCCCTCGCCGCCGGTCGGCGACTTGACCATCCCGCGCCATCGAAGCGTCCATGCATCCCGTCCCCATGACCCGGTGGGCCAGGTCCGGACGCGATACGACGCCGCCCATCACAAGGAGCTCATCCCATGCGTTTCGGCACCGACAACGAACACCCCTTCGACACCGACAACCGCGCCTGGCGACGTCTCGCCGACGTCACCAGCGAACACTTCGACGTGATCACCTGGACCCGCGACCCGGACGGACGGCCGGTCCTGCTCACCCTGGGCGACCTGCGAACCGGAGACATGATCACCCTCGCCGTCCTGGACTCCCTGGAGATCCGCGACCCGTACGCGCTGCTCGCCGTTCACACCGGCGGCGAACTCGCCGCACACGGCCCCACCAGCGGCGCCGAAACAGCCCGCTCCCTCGCCCCCATGCTCGCGCTCGACAGCACCACACTCGCCGTGACCAAACCCGTGCCGCTGCACGACCCCGCCACCACAGCCCTACCCGCCACCTGCTGGGTCGACCTGCCCACCACCCTCGCCGCGGCCCTACGGCCCGCCCTCGACGACGCCCGCACCGCCGTCCTCGTGCTGCTCGACCGCACCCAAGGCTGGCTCGCCGCCGTCGGCCCGTTCCCCACCCACGCCGCCGCCGACACGTGGCAACCCGACGACGGACCCGGCCGCGCAGCCGACCGGCTCATCGTGCCGCTGCACCCGGTCACCCTCCAGGAGGCCCAGCCGTGACCAGCACCCGACCCCTGGCACACCCAGAGCTTCCGCCGATCGTGGCCCTCGACGTCGACGGCGTCCTCAACCCCGCCAACCCGGCCCACGCCGCAGCGCTTGGCTACCAGCCACACCGCTACGACGGGCCCGGACCCGACGGGCAGCACGTCACCGGCACCGTCTGGCTCCACCCCGACCACGGGCCATGGCTGCGGGAACTGGCCGAACACGCCCAACCGGTGTGGTGCACCAGCTGGAACCACCTCGCCGCCCAATGGATCGCCCCACGACTCGACCTGCCGACCACCTGGCCGCACGTTCCCGTCCACGCGGGCGGTGTCCGCTTCGGCCACCAGAGCAAACTCTCCGCCCTCTACCCCTGGGCCACGCGGCGGGCACTCGCCATCCTCGACGACGAGTTCGGCGGCAAGGACCCCACCACCGCCGACCAGCGCACCCGCGACGGCGCACCCACCCTGCTCCACCCCGTCGACCCGTCTCACGGGCTGCGCCGTGCCGACATCGACACGGTGCTCACCTGGCTACGCCGGCTCTGACCAGGCCACACCGGCGCCACCCGGGCGCCAAGGCCTTCCGCTCACCCGGATTCGTGGGGCCCGCATCGACGGATTCGGGCCCCACGCCGTTACGCCAAGGAGTTGATGATGGACAGCATGTTCGATCCCGCCGACGAACCGGGTACCGACCGGTCACCCCGGCTCAGCGTCGGCGACCCGGAACTGCGCAAGACTCGCCTGCTCGCCCGCGAGTGCTCCACCTGCATCTTCAAGCCCGGCAACCCGATGCACCTCGACCCCGGCCGACTCAAGCAGATGGTCGCCGAGGCACGGGGTGCGGCGGGATACATCATCTGCCACTCCACACTGCCCTACGCCGATAGTCCGGTCCCGCCCGCGGTCTGCCGCGGATTCGCCGACCGCTACCGCACCTGGCAACTCCAGGTCATGGAACGACTCTGGGGCTTCGTCGACGTCGAGCCACCCGACCCGGACTCCACCCGTACGCCCGAATGACCAGGAGACAGCACGTGCCTAACACCGACGACTTCCTCCAACGCCAAGAACAGATCATCGACACCACCGGCTGGGCCGTCACCCACGTCCTGCCCACCGCCGACGACCCCGACACCACCGCCCCGTTCGCCTACACCGTCGGGCTCACCGCCCACGACTACCCCGAACTGATCACCGCCGGACTGCCACCCGAGGTCGCCCACAGCCTGCTCAACGACCTTGCCCGCCGGGTCTACGACAAGGCCGAACGGTTCACCCACGGCCAGCGCATCAGCGACCTCATCGCCGGCTACGACGCGATCATCATCGACGGACCACCCACCGACGAGCTGCTGCCCGCGATGGCGATCAACCGCTACGGCCGAGAGAAAACCCGCCTCCAGCAGCTCGTGTGGCCCGACCGAGAGGGCCGATTCCCCTGGGACAGCGGGTACGACTTCGACCCGCAGGCACAGCCGCTCATCGCCCAGCTGTAACAGAGCACGCCAGCTGCCGCCGGGATCCGGGCGCCCCCTATCGGCGCTCGGATTCCGGCCACGACCGGATGCGCTCGCCTATGTCGGCTCGGGCTGTGTCGCCATCGACGTCAACGCCGTCACTGGGGTCAACACCGGTAGTCAGTTACTGAGCATTAGCGAGTGCCCGGCCCCTCCCGGTGGTTGGGCAGGCATGGAGTGAAAAGGCGGGGTCTTTCGTCGTCCGCCGTGCCGTGCGTTCGGATAGTCCGCGTGGTCTCGGCCAGCTCGCTGCCGTCGTCACCCCACAGCCGCCCGGATCCTCGCCGACGCGGCAAGGACCGGCTACCCATAGCAATGGGGCACTGAACATCCGCACGCTCGAGCGTCCGCAAGTCTGTTCGTCGCTGCTTGGCGCCTCTTGCTCTATTCTCCGTTCACAGCGATACTGCGGTTCGACCGCAGCGCGCGGCGAGACCTGGCATCTGCGGGGGCCTATCGTGCCTAATCACCACGACGATCTTCAGGCGTTTGCGACTCTTGAGTCCGAATTTCGGGCGGTATGTGAGATCGCGATCGAGACATGCCTCCGCCTCTCTCCGCCCTACCGGCCAACGGCATGGGGTCACGTCCACGGGAGTGGTGTACGACTTGCCCGTGTTGGGCGTGTTGCGTAGATGAGAGACGGCCATCGCGTCGATCCTTCAAGACGACCAAGTCAGAGAAGGAGATGAGGACGCGATGGCCGCTTCAGAGAGTGTGAACCCTGTTGACCTGCTGCGCGAGCAGATCGAGGGCGCGTCGCCGGATGTGTTGCAGGCGATGATCAAGACGTTCGCGCAGGCGGTGATGTCCGCCGAGGCCGACGCGATCTGCGGCGCCGCATATGGGCAGCGCAGTGATGAGCGGGTCAACTCCCGTAACGGCTACCGGACCCGGGAATGGGATACCCGCGCCGGCACGATCGACCTGGCGATCCCGAAGCTGCGGCAGGGCTCCTACTTTCCCGACTGGTTGCTGACGCATCGGCGGCGGGCCGAGCAGGCCCTCGTGTCGGTGGTCGCGACGTCGTATCTGCTGGGGGTGTCGACGCGGCGGGTGGAGAAGCTGGTCGAGCAGCTCGGCATCCGGCAGTTGTCGAAGTCGCAGGTCTCGGAGATGGCGCAGCATCTGGACGCGCAGGTGGAGGCGTTCCGCAACCGGCCCCTGGACGCCGCCCACTACACGTTCGTGTGGACCGACGCCCTGACCATGAAGGTCCGCGAGGCTGGCCGGACCGTCAACGTCCACGCCCTGGTCGCGGTCGGGGTCAACGCCGACGGCCAACGTGAAGTCCTCGGCATCGACGTCGCCTCGGACGAAGACGGCGCGGGGTGGCTGGCGTTCCTGCGATCCCTGACGGCCCGCGGACTGTCGGGCGTCCAGCTGGTCATCTCCGACGCTCACCGCGGCCTCGTGGCAGCGATCGGCGCCGCGCTGCCCGGCGCCACCTGGCAACGATGCCGCACCCACTACCTGCGCAACCTGCTCACGAAAGTCCCGAAATCAGCGCAGCCGTGGATAGCCACCCTGGTCCGCACGATCTTCGACCAGCCCGACACCGACGCCGTTCACGCCCAGTTCCGGCGGGTCATCGCCACGATCGAGGCGAAGTTCCCGGCCGCCGCCGAGCACCTCGACGCCGCCCGCGACGACCTGCTCGCCTTCACCGGCTTCCCACGCGAGATCTGGCGCCAGATCTGGTCCAACAACCCGCAGGAACGCCTGAACAAGGAAATCCGCCGCCGCACCGACGTCGTCGGGATCTTCCCCAACCGAGCGGCCATCATCAGACTCGTCGGCGCAGTCCTAGCCGAACAGACCGACGAATGGACCGAAGGACGCCGCTACATGGGCCTGGAACTCCTCGCCAAAGCCCGCCTGACCACCCTCGACACCAACCAACACGACACCAACCAGCCCGACCCCACCCCGATCGCCGCATAACATCAGACCGGATCACGCGATGGCCGTCTCTTACACCACCAGCGCGGACGTGACCCGGCATGGAAAGGGATGATTTCCACCCTGGGTGCAGCGGAGGCTGCGCGACGCTTGGTCGTTAGCGGGGACATCCAGACAGGCTTCGGTCGGCTTGTCCAAGCTGGTCGCCCCGAGCTAACTATCGAATGGGAGATCCTTAACCCAAGGTGGGATCCGTTATTCAGCGAGCAGCACCGAGCAGCCGCACGCTGGCGGCTTCAGCGAGCGGGCATCGAGCCGCCGAACCGCTAATCGCCGCCAGCACAGTTCGGCGAGTGGCTGCGGGGGGTCGCCGAGCTGAAAGACCAAATTGCAACAGCTCCGTAAGCGAATGTGAGAGATGTCCGACTACTACAAAGTCATCGTCGATGCCGGTCACGAACTTGCAGCGTCAACCAGGAACCTCGGCGCTTTAAGCTCGAATACTTTCAATGCTGCTCGCAGCCTCGGCCGCGTCGACTTGCTATCGGCGGATGCCGAAATAGCGAAGCTGCTTGCACAAAGCAAGCTGAAGGGCGTAATCATTGGGGCTGTCGCCACTGGCGGGATCATCGCAGTCGCCACCGGCGGGATTATCGCAGCAGTCAAGTCGGCGCCATACGTCAAGGACTGGTTCAACGATCTGAAGTCGAAGTCGAGTGGGAACTCCGAGATGAGCGAGGGCGAGAGTCAACCCGCCCTGGACGGCGCCGCCGCGAAGAACTTCTCGCAACAGGTAGAGGCCTCGCTGGACGACCTCCGGACCGATATGAGCAGCGAGGAAGCCCAACGGCGACTCGCGATGATCATGATCGCCGCGGCGTTCATCGCCGATCAGATGCGGACCCTATCCCGTGCTCGCGTCGAAGACGCCGACGCTGCGCCGGAACTGAAGAGCGCGCTGGAGAGACTCTCCGCCCTAGACCTCACGGACACCCTCAACCGGATGCTGGAGGCGAACTCCTCCCTGCTCAGCGACGAGACCACGGCCGCGCTCATGAAGATCTTCGAAGGCGGCCGTTTCATCGAGGGCGAATACCTGCCCCTGCGCAACGACAAGATCAAGGACGCGCTTCGCCTGACCGAGGGCGAGGAGTGAACCGGAAAGACTCCTAAGGATCTGGCAGCACCGCCCCGCACTTTGAGCCGCACCCTGCCGGGTGCTTGCGCCAGCGGGCCCACAGGTTGCCGTGGCGCCGCCCCAAGGCACGAGGGTGGTCACGAGGCGCCAATTTGCTCGGCGACACGACTTGTGTCGTGCCCGTTCGCGGTTCGCGGCACGGGTGGCCAGTACCGGCGGACGGTGCGCTCGGACCGGCCGATTCTGGTGGCGATCTCGGCTGGGTGCAGGGACGGGTCCTGGCGATGCCAGTAGGCCACGGCCCCGGCGGTGTCGGGCGGCACCTTTGCGCTGCTTGTGCCATCGTCCGGGTCGGAATTTCGACCCTGGCCTTCGATAGAGTCCAACTCAATCTCTTGGGCAGCGCCCGGAGGGTTGGCCGTGTCCTGCTCGTCGGGATTCTCGACCGGCGTGCCTGGAGAGCCGGTGGTGCCGGACCTGCTGATTCCAGACCGGTCCGTGGCGTGGTGAGAGGGGTCCGCACCCCGCAACGGCGGCGTGTGCGGGGACGGTATGGCGTCCTTACCGGTCTGGACGAGGTGAGCGTCCTCGTGGTCGCGTGTATCGTCCTGCGGCAGCTCAGGTGCAACTTCCTCGGTGTCGCGCGCATCGGTCGGCGCGTGCACGGTGGCGTCCGCATTCGAATGCTCGCCCTCGTCGCCGCGGATCGCAGCCTCCGGCCATTCCGTCGGCGATACGTCGAAGCCTCGTAACGTCTGCGCTGCACGGGGCGGCCCTGATACGAGGGCCGGTGCCCTCAGGCTCGGCGATTCGGCCGTCGGGGTCGGCGTCTCCGTTGGCGTGGTGGCGGACTGCAGGCGGCCAACCTGACTGACGGAGGGGGTGCGGATCCGTCCAGCGATCTCGACCAGGCTGATGCTGGCTACGACGACGAGCCCGTCAACGGAGATGGGCAGCAGGTAGGAGGCGGCGACGCCAGTTTCGCCGTATCGGGCGGCGACGCCGACCATGTGCCAGTAACTCACCCAGGCGGCGATGCCGGCGATGACGGCGGCGGCGATCAGCCGGGCGGCGGCCAGGCCGCGGCGATCTGCGGGGACGCGGGAGATGAGTTCGACGGTCAGCAGCAGTGCCAGCGGCGGCCACGCGGCGATGACCTGGCTGATGAGGTTCGGCCGGGCGTGTAGGACGTTCGCCGCGATCGACGCGGCGACGCCGAGGGCGAGCACGGCCCGCACGGCCCACCGCAGCCGGATCAGGTGCCGCGTGTCGACCTCCGCTACCTCCGGGGTACGGGCGGAGGTGTGCCGGGGTAGCGGTGTGGCGGTCATGCGGCAGCTCCGTCACCGGGCCGGGGCGCCGGCCGCAGGTCTGGTCGGCGGGCGGGACGCTGGACCTGGGCGACCAACTCGTCGGCCAAGGCGATGGTGTCGTCGCTGGGTTCGGCGTCGATCTCGCCGAGGGCGCGGGTCAGGGCGCGGCGCAGGCTGCGGATGGCGTCGAGGTGCCCGAGCGCGGCGCGGGCCCGCATCGCCTGCTGGTACAGCTCTTCCGCGTACAGGTTGTGGCCGATCGCGGCGTCCAGGACGGTGAGCTGCTCGGCGGGGTTGTCGGTGAGGGCGTCGGCGAGGGCGAGGTAGGCATCAAGTGCCTGCTGCCGGACGGCTTCGCGGTAGGGCTCGATCCATTCGTAGTCGGCGCCGTCGGCCAGGTGTCCGCGGTAGGTGTCGACCGCGCGGCGTAGCGCGGCGAGGCGCTCGGTTGGGTCGGTGGCCTGGTTGGCGTCGCGGATCGCGGCGCGCATGCGCCACAGGTCCACGTCGACGGCGTCGCGGTTGAGGACGTACCGCTGGTGGGGGTGGGTGAGGTAGGTGCCGCGTCCTGCGGTGCGGCGCATGATGGTGCGCAGGTCGGACACGTAGGTGTAGAGCCGGCCGGGTGCTTTGTTGGCGGGGGCGTCGGGGAGCAGGTCGTCGAGGATCGCCTCGGCGGAGGCGTCGCCGTCGTGCACGGCCAGGTAGACGAGCACTTCGAGGGATTTCTTGCGCAGCGTCGGCCCTGGCGGCACGTCGACGATCGCGGCGGTGCCCAGGACGGAGACCTGCACCCTCCCGTGGCTGGTCTCCTGGCTTTTCTCGGCCGCGCCGTCGGTGTCCGGTTCCTCCACGGCGGGCGGGGGCGCACCGTCGCGGGCAGTGTCCGCGCCGCCGGCATGGGCGTCGGTGGGCGGAGCTGCCTGGGTGGCCGGGGCGGTCTCGCTGCTGGCGCTGCCCGCTGTTGTTGTCGGGGCGGCGGGCACGGGCTCCGGGCCGGATGCCGGCAGGTGGTCACCCTCGCGGACGGGGACGTCGGCTGGCGCCGGCTCGGTGTCGGGAGAAGGTTGCGCATCGGGTGCGGCGTTCGTGGCCTGGGCGGTGGTGACGGGTTCGATCGGGGCGGGAGCCTGCGGCTGGCCGGTGTGGGATTCGGCGAGGGTGACGAGCAGGTCGCTGGTCTCGGACGGGGTGAGGACGGCCAGTCGGCCGATGTCGGCCGGGTGGCCACCGTGGCGGGAGCCTTCCCCCTGGGCGCGGCTCGTGGTGCCGTCTTCGGCGACGACGACGGTGTCGCCGTCGGGCCATGCGCCCAGCAGCACGCCGTGGATGTCAAGGCGCTGGCCCTGGGCGAGGAGCGCGGCGATACGGGTGCGCTGGTGGCGGGTGTCGGCGTCGGCCAGCAGCAGGACTGGCGGCATCGGCTCCCCGGTCGGGTCCGCCGCGCGGGCCTCGGCGGCGGTGTCGACCTCGTGGGCGTAGGCGATGCGGCTGCGGTGCAGGGTCTGCGCCTCGAGCAGGTCGAGTGCCTCGTCCAGGCCACCGGTGACGGTCAGCCGCGGGGTGCGGGGCAGCGCGACGGCACCGGCGCCGAGCAGCGTCGCCGCGGTCGCTGATGGCATGACCAGCCAGGTGCGGTCTTCTGGTGCGTCGAGGCCCCCGGCGGCCAGGGCGGCGGCCATGAACCCGCGGGCGGCGGCCTCCGCGCCGGGACCGGTGAGCCCCAGGCCGGCAGGCGGCCAGACCGCGGCGAGCGGGTGCGCCAGCGACGGCACCACCGGGCGGAGCGCAGTGTCGTCTCCTGCGCGCGGGTCCGCGGCAGGCGCCGGCTTTCCGTGGTCGTCCTCGTCGTCGAGACCGGCGTCGTCGAGGGCGCCGTTCTGGTCGTGCCGCCCGGCGATCTCCGGACGATCGTCGTCGAGCAGGCCGGCGTCCTGATCGGAGGTGTCAGGGCTGTCCGGTACGGAGGCGTTGTCGTCCGCTTCGGTGCCGTCGGGGTCGGTGAACAGCCCGAGGTCGTCATCCGGACCGTCGAGGCTGGCCGGGTCGGTGGGGGTCGTGGTGGCGTGGCGCAGGCGTCGGCGGATCTGGTTCACCACGGGCGGCATGGGCGCCACGTCGGGGTCGTCCAGGCGCAGGTCGGCCGACACGGGCCGGCGGGTGTAGCGGCGGCGGCGGTGGGCCCAGACGAGGGCGACGGCCGCGAGGATCGCGGCAACGAGCCCGGCGTCGAGCCAGCTGCCGGTGCCGAGTGAGACACCGGGTGACGCCTCCGTTTGCGGCCCGGGTGTCTGCTGCCCGTTGACCGAGGGGCGGGGCGTCGTCGAGCCTCCGGAGGCCGACGGCTGCTCAGCGGGCGCGGTGGAGACCGGCGGCGAGGGGACGTGGACTATGCCGTCATCACCGTCGTGCGGTGCCGGGGTGGTGGAGCCTGTCGGCGGTCTCGCGGACGGCGCGTCGGGTGGCGGCTGGGTGGGTTGGTTGGGTGTCGGCGGGGGCGCGGTGGTGCCGGTTCCCGGCTGTTCGGGGCCTGCCGCCGGCGGCTCGGCGGGTGGCGGGGTCCGGGGTGTGCCGGCTGGTGGTGTGGCGTCGTCGGGCAGTTCCAAGGTCCAGCCGGGATAGATCAGGTTCGGGTTGGTGAGGGTGCCGCCGACGTCGCGGAAGTGGGTGCCCCGGTTGAGGGCGAAGATCTCCGGCCACCGGTTGGCGTCGCCGAGCCACTGCTGGGCGATCTTCGACAGGGTGTCCCCGCGCCGCACCTCGCATGTGTAGGTCTGGCCGGACGACACAAGCGTTACGTGGCCCGCTACCAGCCGCGCCGGCACCGGATCCCTCATGTCCGGCAGGGCGGACGTCGACACGGCTGCCTGCCAGGCCTGCGTGTGGTGCCCGTCCGTGGTCACCAGCCGCATGGTGCTGCTGGGCACGGCGGTCGCCGTAGCCGTAGCCGGAGCGGTGGCGTTGGTGTGGGTGGTTGTCGCCTGCGCTGGCTGGGTGAGGGTCGGTGCGGCCTGGGCGGCGGTGGCGAGGACGCCGCCGCTGATGGCGGCCACCAGGATGGCGGCGAGCCCGCGGGCCGGCGCGATGGCTCGGGGTTGCGGCAGGCGGATGCCCGTGGCGGTTTCGGCGACCTCGGCGATCAGCGACCAGATGAACGCCGCCCACGCCGCCCAGAGCAGGCAGACGAGGGCGTTGCCGAGCATGGCGTCGGTCAGCGGTGAGGTGAGGGCGGTGCCGACGTCCTGCCAGGTGGGGACCTCGCGGGGTAGCGGCCAGCCGACGTATCGGATGAGCGCGTACGGCACGCCGGCGGTGAGCAGCACCAGGATCCCGAGTCCGGCCAGCCGGCGGGCGGTGGCGCCGAGGAATGCGAACACTGGGGCTCCCGGTCGTGGCGTGGCGGTCCTGGTCAATTCGGTGCGGTAACGCCGGTCAGAGGGCTGGCGGTCGCAGTCGCGGACACCGGCAGGGCGCTGATCCCGACGAGGTGCAGCAGCTGCGTGGGCCGGGTGCCGCTGATGGTGACGGTGACGGCGGTGGGGGTGGCGGACGCGGTGACCTGCCCGTCGACGCCGGCCTGTTGGGCGAAGCTCCGCGCGGCTGCGGCGGCCTGGGCGGGCTGGAGCTGGACAGTGCCGGTGGCCCGGTAGGTGGCAAGGTCAATCTCGCGGGCGCCTGCCCGGGCGGCGCCCTGTGCGACGTCGAGGAGCCGCACCTTGTCCGACATGCCCAGGCCCAGGTCGAGCACCAGGCCGGCGAGGATGAGGACGAGAACGACGCCGAAGATCGTCCACGGGGTGATCTGGCCGCGGTCGTCGTGGCGGGCCTGCCGCAGGCGGGTACGCAGCCGGTTCATGGCGCCGTTGTCCCGCGGTAGGTGTCGAGGGGCTGGTGGGAGGTGCCGCGGATGGTGATGGTGCCGGGCAGGCCGAGGCCGTAGAGGTCTTCGAGGCGGACGGTGCACGCCACGGTGGCGCTGACCTGCCCGCCGGGGACGAACGCGCCGGCGTCGACGGTGACGTTGGACGGCTGGCAGGTGAAGGCCCGCCCAGCCAGGGTCGCGGAGGCGCCGTCGGCACCTGCGGCGCGGGCCTCGCCGGGGGTGTGGGCGAGGGACGCCTGGCGGGCCGCGGCGGCGGCGGCGGAGTTGACGTCGATGGCGGCCGAGGCCAGGCGCAGGCACGCCACCACCGCGAGGGCGGCCAGGACCATCAGCGGTACGTAGCTCAGCGCCATCTCGACGCTGACCGAACCGCAGTCTCCCCGCAGCCGAGGCACCCGGCGGCGTGGGTGTCGGCTGCGGCGCTGCTCGCGGGTCACGTCGAGGCTCCTTCCACTCCAGGCGGCGAGGGGGCCAGCGACAGGGTCGAGGGGCGGAAACGCTCGACTGGGGCGCTGGCCTGCGTGCTGACCTGCAGACGTAGGAACGGCACGACGGCGGGAACCCGCCCTGCCACGGCCACGGTGGCGGTGTCGGCGGTGCGGGTGACCGACACGCGCGGGTCGACGACGACCTGCCCGGCGACCTGGCGGAGCACCTCGGTGGCGTCGGCGCGGCCGGCGGCGGTGGTGCCGCCGGACACTCTGGTGGTCTGCAGGGCGTGGTTCGCGGCGTGCTGGACGCCGAGTTGGGCCAGGGCCCACAGGGCGAACTGCACGCCGACGAGGACAAGCAGGAACAGCAGGGGCGCGTAGAGGACCACCTCGGTGGTGACCGACCCGCGGTCACCACCGAGCCGGCGTCGCCTGCCTCGTCGCGTGCGGTGCATGGCTAGAGGTTGATTCCGGTGATCTTAGTGATGATCTTGCCTTGGAAGATGGCGTAGACGGCCAGGACGAGGGTGACGAGCAGGGCGATCCACATGACCTTCTCGGTGGTCTCGCTGCCCCGGTCGCCGGAGTCGCGCAGCCGGCGGGCCCGGTCGACGAGGGTGAGGTGTGCCAGGGTCAGCAGGGCCATCAGCTTGCTGGGGTGCACGGCGTTTCTCCTTCTGGTGTGTCGGGGTCAGAAGCTGTCCACGGCGGTGACAGCCGGGTAGAGGAGGAACAGCATGTAGGCGGCGGCCAAGAGCATGACCGGCATAGACATGCGCTCGGTGGCGGAGTTGGCCCGGGCCTCCAGGGCGGCGGCCTGGTGGGCGCGCAGGGTGGCGGCGCGGATGGTGAGGGAGTCGCGGATACGGGCGCCTTCGGTGCCGGCGAGACTCATCGTCGCGGCGAGTTCCTGCAGTTCGACGACGCCGGTGTCCTCGCCGAGCTGGCCGAGGGCCTGCCAGGGCGGGATGCGCAACAGCCGGGCGGTGGCCACTGCACGGTTCAGGCGTCCGGCGGCCCAGCCGTGAGTGTCGGCGCAGGCGTCGTCGAGGGCTTGTTCGAGACCGGCGCCGCCGGCGAGGGAGATGACGACGAGATCGAGCACGGCGGACAGGGCGTAGCGCAGCTCGTCGCGGCGCCGCTGCGCCTCGGCGTGCACGGTGGTCTCGGCCAGCCACCAGCCGCCGGCCGCACCCGCCAGCGACGCCCACAGCGGCATGCCGGCGGCGAAGCTGACCCCGCCGGAGGCGAGGACGGCCATCGCGACCGGGGGCAGCAGCAGGCCGGCGATCACCGCGAGGGCCTGGTCTGCCAAGTGGGTGGCGGTCGGCCGTTGCAGGACGGCGAGGTCGGCGCGCATCCGCTGCCGGGGCAGGCCGAGGGCACGCAGGGGCGCGGCGAGCAGCCGAGTCCTTGCCCCCACCGGTTCTTCCGAGGCAGCCGGGGTGCGGCGCAGAGCGTCGAGGGCCTGAGCGAGGCTGGGGCGGGCGGGATGCAGGCCGGTGCCGGCCAGGACCAGGCCGAGGCCGGCGACGACGCCGCACGCCACCACGAAAGCGGCCATCACGCCACCTGCCCGAGCTGGTCGGCCGAGAGCACCCGTGGCGGTTGCGGCACGCGGGAGGCGCGGGCCAGCCACCAGAACCCGCCGGCGAACACCGCCCCGACGACAAGGAGCACGAGCTGCCCGGTGACGCTGCGGTACGGGGCGAGGAACCCGCGGTTGAGCAGGATCAGCCCGGCGACCATCGCCACCGACGTGCCGGTGATCACCCGGGCGGCCGTGCGGGTCGCGGCCCGTTTGGTGGCCACCCGCATCCGGATGCCGGCGAGCTCACGGGCGGTGGCGGCGAGGCTGGTCAGGCACTGGGACAGTTGCCCGCCGTGGTAGCCGGCGGCCTGCGTCAGGGCGCGCACGACGAGGTCGGCGGTGGGGTCGGCGAGGTCGGCGGCGAACGCGCGCAGCGCGTCGGGCAGCCGCGCACCACCGCGCACCGCCCCCGCGAGGGCCTGCACCTGAGGGCGGATGGGCTGGGGGGTAACAGGGGCGGTGGCGGTGATGGCCTGCTCCAGGCCGGCGGCCGAGGACAAGGTGTCGCGCAGCAGCTCAGCCCAGGTGGCGATCGCCTCGATCCGGGCGATCGCGCGAGTGTGCTCCCGGTCGGGACCGAGGACGCGGGGCAGCGCCCACACCGCGGCGGCGGTCAGCAGCGCCGCGACCGGCCAACGGGTCGCCGCCGCGGCGGCGAATCCAGCGACGATGGCCGCGAGGAGCCGGGTGCGGTCGGCCGACGTCCACCGTTGCCGTGTCCGGGTGGTCGGGATGCCGGGTGGGCGGCGGCGTAGCCCGTCGGCGACGAGGATCAGGCCGGCGGCGCAGCCCAGGCCGAGCAGGATCGGCAGCAGGTCCATGCTCACCACCGGTCCCGGACGAGGAGGTCGGGTTTGAGGCCGGCGGCGGTGAGCTCGTCGAGGGTGTCGGCGCGAATCGGCGCGGCGGGGACGGCGCGCCGGTCGGGGCCAGGGCGGTAGATCTCGTTGGAGGGGACCTGGGTGCCGTCGGTCTCCAGGACCTGGCGGATGGACGACACCACCCGGGTGCCGTCAGTGGCGACGTCCAGGTGGACGACGAAGTCGACGGCCTGGCCGATGAGCACGTTCGCCGCGTCGAAGGTCAGCTTCTCCGGCGCCTGCATGACGTACATGGCCAGCCGGGTCAGCGCCTGCTTACTGGAGGAGGCGTGCAGGGTGCACATGCTGCCGTCGTTGCCCTGCGACATAGCCAGGAGCATGGGTACGGCCTCGGCGCCGCGGGTCTCGCCGACGATGACCCGGTCCGGGCGCATCCGCAGGCCCCAACGCACCATCGTGGACATGTCGATGCCACCGACGCCTTCCAGGTTCGGTTCCCGCTGCTGCAGAGCGGTGGTGTTCGGGTGGGCGTCGCTGTCCTCGTCAAGACCGAGTTCGTAGGCGTCCTCGACGGTGACGATCCGCTCGTGCGGGCTGATCGCGCCGGCGGCGGCGCGCAGCATGGTGGTCTTGCCGACGCCGACACCTCCGCAGATCACGATGTTCTTGCGCGCCCGCACCAGCGCCCGGATGAGTTCCCGCAACCCCACCGTGATCTCCCCGCGGTGCAGCAGGTCGTCCAGGGTCACCCGGTGCAGGGTGTTGCGGCGGATCGACAGCGAGGGCCGTTTCGCTACCGCCATCACGGCGAACAGGCGTTGCCCGCCGGGCAGCCGCAGCGACAGGCCCGGCGAACCGCGGTCGAAGCGGCGCTCCTCCTGCCCGCTGCGCGCCGCCGCAACCCGCACCAGGTCGACCAGGTCGTCGTCGGAGGCGGCGACCGGCGGCACTCGCTGCACCCGCCCGTCGGTGGTGCGGATCCACACGTTGTCGCAGCCGTTGGCGAAGATGTCCTCCACCCGCGGGTCGTCGATCAACATCTGCAAGCCGCCCAGGCCGGTGAAGCTGTCCCGCAACGCCCGCGCCAAGGCCGCCTCGGCCTGCGGAGTGAGCGGGACACGGCCGGCGGAGATGTCCTCGCGGGCGTGGACGACGAGTTCCTCCGCGATGTATCCCGCGATCACCGCGTGCCGCTCGCCGTCGGGAAGTTGCGCGCCGTGCGCGGCAAGGCGGTCGCTGACCCGGGCCCGCAGCCGCGCCACCACCTCCGGCGGCGCCGCCGTCGTGCCGCCGTTCAGGGTCGGGGCGGTCACCGCACGACCTCCAGCGCCGCACCGGCGGGCTGCCCGCCGGCCGCGAGAGACGCGGCGAGGGCGCGCAAAGCTTGGGCGAGGCGGGTACGTGTCCACGCCCGCCCCGTCATCCGCCCGGCGAGGACGCCCGCACCCCACCGGTCGGTGGGCAGCTGCGCCCAGACCGGGACACCGAGGCGCCCGCTGATCTCCGCCGGGGCGTAGGCGGACCGGCCGCAGACCGCCAGCCCGACACCACCCGACCTTGCCGCGGCGCGCAGCGCCGGCAGGCGGGTGTCCAGGTGATCCAGGTACTCCGTCGACCCCGAGGTGACCAGCACGACCGCGTCAGCGGAGCGCAACAGACCCCATGTCGGGCTGTTGGCGTAGAGGCGGCCCGCGTCGGCGACCACTACCGGCGCCAACCGCGCGACCGCGTCGGCCTGGCCGGCGAGGACCGACACCGCCCCCGCGGCGGTCTCGGCCGCACCCGGCCCGACGAGGACGTGCAAGCCCAACGGCACCTGCTGCACGTACGGCGCCGCCCCACCGGCGTGCCCACCGTGCCGGGCCGCCGCCGCCAGGGACGCCAGGCCCGGCTCCTGCGCCAGCCCGAACCTCGCCGCGACCACCCCACCACCGGGATCGGCCTCCACCAGCAACGCCGGGCGCTCCGGCCACAACGCCGCCATCCCCAACGCGGCCGTCGACGCACCCGGCGCGCCGGACACCGACGCCACCATCACCAACATCTCCCGCACCTCCTCACGTCTCACTGGGACGGGCCGAGCTGCACCAGCGACACGTCCCCCGGAGCCGCCGCGACCGCTTCCGCCGCGTCCGCGGCGAGCAGCACCGTCACCAACTGCGTGCCCACCTGGTCGGCGCCCGCCGCCACGGACACGACCGTGGCCACCGCCCGGCGTACACCGCTGTTCTGCTGCGGCGCCTGCTGCCCGCCCCCCGCAGGCGGGGCGACCAGCACCACCACCCGCGACCCGGCGGTCAGGCTCGTCGGGGCCCGGCCCGGCTTGACCGGCACCGCGATCACCGCCTGCCCCGCCGCAGGCCACGCCGCCGGCCCGACCTGCCCCGACACCAGCAGGCTCCCTGCCGCCAGCGGCACCGCCGCCGAACGGCCAACGATCCCGCCGCGCCGCTCGGCCGGGACCAGGTCCAGGCCGGACGGGTTCGCCATCCGCACCACCCGGACATCGACGTCGGTGATGACCTGACCCGCCGGTACGTCCCGCGCGACGGCGAGGAACTGCTCGTCGGCGTGCCGGCGCAGGTCCAACTGCCAAAACGTCACCACCGTCGCCAGGACCAGCAGCACCCCGGCGACCACACGCCGCCCGCTGCGCCGCCCCACCCGCCGCATACCGGTGGACACCGGCGGCAGATCCGCAGCGGCGATGCTCCCCGGCCGGGGACGGTCCGTCGTGACGCTCACCGGACACCTCCGACGATCGCCTGGGACTCCGCCACCCGCACGGACACCGTCGAGGTCGTCGTGAGCGGAGCGAGAGTGCCCCCACTACCGGCACCAGACCAGGTGACCGACCACGTCACCGTCGCCCGCAGCCGGAACGCCGCCCCCGCCGCGACAGCGGACGAGGAGGTGTAGGTGTGCCCGCACGGCGACGACGCCCGCGGGTCGGTGCCCGGCTTCCACGGCTTGCCCGGACCAGTGCACGTCAGGTCGTCGCTGCCGTCGCCGAAGGACCACACCACCCGGGTCGGTGTCGCGGTCGCGGTCACCGACACCCCAGGCACCGACGCGGTCGCCGACCGGGCACCCCACGTGGCCGGGTCCACCCACAGCCAGACCGGCACCTGCACCAGCACGAACGGCGCGGTGGTGGGATTCGTGTGAATCTGCGGCGAGGGCAGGCGCAGCCGAGAACGCGCCGTCTGCGCCAACGCCGTCAGATTCACCGTCGGCGCCTGGTCCAGCCACACCGGCACCTCCTGCGACCCGAGCCCGTTGGCTACGCAAGTCCGCGAATACCAACCGCCCTCTGGGCCCTTGCCCGGCGGAGGCGGGAGACCCACGTCGACCAGCGCCCAGTAGCAGCCGTCGCCACCGCCGCCGCCCGAGCCGTCGTCACCGGACCCGCCGCCTTGGTTGCCGCCGGTGGAGCCGCCAGACCCGCCGGGGGTGCCGGCGCTGATCTCGCATTCGGGAGCTGACGGGTTCTGGGTGCAGCTGACCCCGCCGATGCCACCGTCAGCACGTGCTTCCAGGCTTCCAGTCATCAGTACGATCGCTGCCGAGACCGCAGCGGTCAGGAGTTGGGCGGTGCGACGCATCAGCACGACCCCACGTCCTGGACGCCGAAGCCGGTGACCTTCCAGCCGCCGGCCTCGAGGTCCGTGACCGTTGCCCGCGCGCTCCGCCGGCCCCCGGGCACGTCGTTGATCGGCTTGCCCGCCAGGTTGTAGACCAGGAAGGCGCTGTCGTCGATGCAGTCGGTGACGGTCACCGTCGCAGGTGAGGCGTTGAGCGCGACGTCGGTGGCCTGAGGGTCTAGGACGTACTTGCCCTTGAGTACCTGCTTCTTGCTCCGGTAGGTGGCCAGCCCGTTTCGCAACGTCTTCAGCGCGCCGTCGCTGGCGAACCTGCTGAGGTCGGGCTCGTCGGGGTTGGCGGTAAGACCGGCCTTCGCGTACGCGGCCCACATACCGCGGTACACGTCCAGCGCGGCGCCTTCGGCCGCGCCACGCGGATCCTGGCTGGGCGTGGAAACACTGACCGAGGTAGTGGGAGAAGGTTCTTGCCCGGTGTTTCCGGCGTCGCACGCTCCCGCGCCGGCCACCAGGCACAGGGCTGCCGCCGAGCCCGCCAGGCGCAAGCGGCGGCCTCGCGCTCGAACGGTGGAAGTTCGCTGTCTGTTACGGATCGTCATCTGCCGCCCTGCCTCCTGACGGTTCCTGGCCACAGCGAAGCGGACCCACCCCGCTGTCGTGGAAGTTGCACGCACGGATGCCTGAACCCACCTCTACACCCGGCCCCTACGGTTACCGCAACGTGCTTACCTTCCGGTGATTACCGTCTGGTGCTCACCTCGAGGTCACCGATAATGCGAGTCTTTCGACGCAATCCGACCAGCCGGTGTCGGATTCGCGACACTATGCCCACAGGGATCGAAGGCCTTAGAATCCTCAGAAAATCTCAAGGGAGCGCGCATTATGAGCCGCACCGCCGAGGGTCCTCAGCCCGCCGACCTCGCTGCGGAGCTCGCCCGTCGGCCCACGGCCATCGCGGCTCTCGTGACGCTGCGTGACCGCGCTGCTGCCACTGTCGGCGACCTCGGTGGTGTGGACGAGGCCTCCCGCGAGGCGCTGCGGGCCGACCTATGCTGGCTCGCGGCGACCGGACTTCTGCGGCGGGAACCGCATGGCAGCTGGGACGTGGTCGCCGCCACGGGCGCCTATCGCCTGTCCACTATGGGGAACGCTCTGGCGGACGCCCTGAACGCGCTCGCGGAGGGCTGCCGCCACCTTGCCGGCGCGTCAGCTACTCAACGACGTGACTCGACGCCTCGATGATCTCCATCTGACTCAACGTGAATTCGTTGTTCACGTAGAGCAGTCGATCCCCTAGACTCGTCCTCTGGCCGACCTTGACGGGGAGGGGAGGCGGATGGACGACGACCTTCACGTCGCGCACGAAGCGATCAGGCTGTGTGCCCAGCGGTGGACCCTGGAGATCCTCACGGCACTCGGTCAACGGCCGATGCGATTCTCGGAGCTGCTGCGCGAGATCCAACCGGCACCGAGCTCCAAGTCGCTCAACGACGCCCTGCGCCGGCTGCGCGACGGCGGCCTGGTGCACCATACCGACGACGCTGGTGCCGGCACCTACTCCCTGACTGCCGCCGGCACGCACCTGCTGCCGCTGCTCTCGTCGTTCATGCGCGAGATGCGGCGCTGGTCAGACACCTATCGCGACGGCTGTGCCCAGCCGACCGCCGCCGATACCGGACCGGCGTAGGCCCATCGCGCGCCGCGACAACCGCAGCCGATGACTCCTGCAGCGCTGGGGCTGGCGCTCTTCAGCGGTGCCCTTGCCGGCTTGGCGCTGCCACACGCGTACACCTGGCTGGTGACCAACCCGCCGGCCATCGCAGACTCGCCCGCATCCGGGACGGCCAGGATGGGCACCCCGCCATCCAGCCGTGTTCCGGCTAGGAGCGCGGTGACCACTGTGGTCCTGTCGGAGCTGTGTGGCATCGGGCTGGCTGTTATCTCTGCCGGCCTGGCCTGGATATTGCGCGACGCCCCCGGCGGCCTGCCCCTGCTGGCGGTCTGGCTGGTGGTGATGCACACCGGCGTGCTGCTCGCCGCCGTCGACGTCGCGGTCCGCAGGCTGCCCACGCCCGTGATCAGCGCCGCCGCCCTGACCGTCGGCGTCTTGTTGGCTGGCCAAGCAGCGGCCACGGGTCAGGCGCAAACGCTGGTCACCGCCGCGCTAGCCGTGGCCGCAATCGGTGGCCTGTACCTGGCCTTGGTTCTCGTGGCGGGCAGCGGAATGGGCCTGGGCGACGTGCGGCTGGCCGCGCTGCTCGGCGCGGCACTGGGCGCCACCAGCTGGCCTGCGGTGTTCCTCGGCAGCCTGCTGCCCTTCGTGCTCGCCGTTCCTGAAGCGCTGGCGCGCCTGGCGCTGCGCCGTGCACACAGCATCGCCTTCGGCCCTTACCTGGTCGCCGGGGCGCTGATAGCGACCGTGGTCGAAAGTAATCAGGCGCCAGCAGCGTGTGTTGCGTGCGCTCTGCACGTAGGCGGCAGGCCACTATGGGCAGGCAGGTTATGGCCCCACTGAACCAACTTGCTCTGGCCCCACCTGCGGGACTCCAACTTCCCTTGGCCCCACACGGCACCAATGCGTCGAGGGACCTTGTCGGACCCCAGCAGCGTTGCGCGACCCGACGTGCACGCGGATAGACTCCGCCTACGTACGATGAGGTACGGCTGCGGAGGAGCGCTGCTGCTCGAGCGCGTCAGTCGGGCCAAGATCAGCACGGGGAGCGCCCTGCATTGACCAATCACCTTACCGGTTCTGGGCTCCGCCGCGTTGGCCTCCGTGATCATTATCGAAGCTCCACAGATGACATGGTCAACGACTTCTATGGCCCATGCCTGGGTGCTTCGGTTCGATATGACCGAGCGGTCGGCTACTTCACGGGTACCAGCTTGGCGCTGGCGGCGCGGGGAGTTGAGCGGCTCGCGTTGAAGGGCGGGCGGATTCGGCTCATAGCCAGCCCTCATCTGACGCCTGAAGATGTCGAACAGATCGAGCTGGGCTATCAGTACCGAGAGATCATCGCGCAAGCACTGCAGCGCGAGCTCGGCCCCCAAGTCGAGCAGTCACCAGGCATGCTAGCGCAGCTGGGCTTGCTGGGACGGCTCGTTGGTCAAGGCGTTCTCGACATCCGCATCGCCGTAGTTCGCCGACAGAATCGTCTGGCGCTCTACCACGAGAAAATTGGTGTCTTCACCGACAGTCACGATGATGTTGTGGCCTTCACAGGGTCGTCGAACGAGACGGCGAGCGCCTTAGTCGAGAACTTCGAGTCCGTGGAGGTCTTCAGGGGATGGATAGAGGCTGACCACGAACGGGTCAGGCGAATCGCAGACCACTTCATCGGGTTGTGGGACGGGGTGACACCGAATGTTGAGGTCATCGACTTCCCCGATCTAGGCAAGGATCGCCTGCTACAGCTCGCGAAGGCCGCCGAGCAGCGTGGTCTTAAGGAAGAGCTGCCGGGCTTGGAGTCCGGGATCCTCATCGGTAGTCGGTCTGGTTCCTTTCCGCTGCCGCGAATGCCCTTGGATATGTCGCTGCGGGAGTACCAGAAGGATGCCATCAAGAAGTGGTTCAGCGCGAATGGCCGTGGCGTCTTCCAGATGGCCACTGGCACCGGCAAGACGCTGACGGCGCTCGCGGCATTGTCAAAGATGGCGGAAATCTACGAGAAACAGCGCAAGCCACTGTTGGCGGTGGTAGTGGCGCCGCAGCTCGATTTGGTCGATCAGTGGAAGGCGGAGGCGGCACGCTTCGGCGTACAAGCCTTGTGCTGTTACGACAGCGCCCGGGCATGGACTGATGCGGCGAACGCGTTGACGATCGGTCTGGCGTCTAGGACGACTGGGTTCGGCATGCTGATCACTACCAACGCGACCTTGGTTCGCGCGCCGTTCCAGGAGTTCCTGAGCCGGCAGAGCGCGCCGTTCGTCTTCGTGGCCGACGAGGCACACAACCTCGGAGCCTCGTCAGCGCTTGCGGCTTTGCCAGCGTCCGCGCCATATCGCATGGCTTTGACGGCGACTCCTGAGCGGTGGTTCGATCCAGCCGGCACTCGCGCGCTTGTTGAGTACTTCGGTGATCCGGTGATCGAGCTGGGACTGGCCGATGCGATCCGGCTCGGCGCGTTGTGCGAGTACGACTATTACCCGGTGCCGGTTCGGCTGACCGAGGAAGAGAGCGGGCTGTATGCCCAGCTCACTCAGCGGATTGGGCAGGTGTTCGCCTCCGGCGTCGAACTCGACGTTTCCGACAGCGAAGGTGCATCACAGCTGTCCCGGTTGCTGCAGCGCCGAGCACAGTTGCTCGCCCATGCCGAGGGCAAGCTACAAGCACTTCGTGAGCAGCTGCGACCGAGGGCGGACGACCGTTGGCAGCTATTGTACTGCGCGGAAGGGTCACCACCGCAGGGCGGCGAACGCCAGATTGACCAGGTGCAGCGGCTAGTCGGTGCAGAACTGGGCATCCCGAGCCACCCCTACACCTCCGAAGAGTCTCGGGATGACCGGCAGAACATCCTCGCCCGGTTCCGGCGCGGTGATCTCCGAGCGCTGGTGTCGATGCGGTGCCTGGACGAGGGTGTGGACGTGCCGGACGCCCGGCGTGCGTTCATCCTTGCGAGCACAAGCAACCCGCGGCAGTTCATTCAGCGGCGCGGCCGAATCTTGCGTCGTGCTGAGGGCAAGCAGTATGCGGAGATCGTTGACTTCATCGCAATACCCGACGGCCATGTGGACATGCAGTTGGAGCGCCGGCTGCTGCGCCGCGAGCTGGCCCGATTCTCGGACTTCGCCGCCACGGCGCGGAACGCCGGCGAGGCGTTGGCAACCATGCGACCCATCCGCACCGCGTACGGCTTGATGGACATCTAGGAGGAACAGTCAGTGGGCAGTGAACCGCGAACTGAACGCGAGGCTGTGGCACAAATAGCTGCCGAACAGGAGGATATCGTGCAGCAGCACATGAAGAATGTGCTAGATATATCGCGCCGCAGGATGCACCTACGTAACTTCTCACGCGGCCTGGTTGACCTGTACTCCAACGCGCTGGACAAGTTGGTTAAGTGATGAAGCTTATATCCCTCGAGCTTCACAACTTCCGACAGTTCGCCGGAACCCACAAGATCGAGTTCGCGACCGGGGATGACCGGAACGTCACCCTCATCTACGGGGCAAACGGCGGCGGGAAGACCACACTGCTCAACGCCTTCACCTGGGCGCTGTATGGGCAAACCTCCCTGGACTTCGAGCAGCGAGACCGCTTGGTGTCGGACTCCGTGTGGGACGACGCCGCAGGCGACGCTGTGCTGGAGACTAGCGTCGCCGTGGCCTTCGAACACAACAATGTGCACTATCACCTCAAGCGTCGAGTGACCACCCTTAAGGAGGGCGGTCGTGAACAGCTACCACATACGGTTGACGTGCAACTCGACAGCATGGAAATGAATGGGGTCTGGAAGAAGGTAGATCCGTGGGGTGACTCCATCGCCCAGATTCTACCCCAGGACTTGTCAAAGTTCTTCTTCTTCAACGGCGAAAGAATCGAGCAGCTCGTACAGCCGAAAGCTTACGCCGAGATCCAACTCGCGATCAAGACGCTGCTCGGTTTGGAACAATACGAGGTCGCCCTGAAGCACCTACCCGAATTGTCGAAGCGCCTCCGCGCAGAGTTGCGGAAACTCGGCGGTACGCAGGCCAGTAACATCGTCAACGAGCAGGATGA
The DNA here is from genome assembly GCF_900091615.1 of Micromonospora yangpuensis. Classification (NCBI taxonomy): domain Bacteria; kingdom Bacillati; phylum Actinomycetota; class Actinomycetes; order Micromonosporales; family Micromonosporaceae; genus Micromonospora; species Micromonospora yangpuensis. The sequence continues at coordinate 917,625 of NZ_FMIA01000002.1, forward strand.
AGTTCGTGAGGCGATTGACCGCCTGGAGGACGAGCGTCGACGACTCAACGGTGAACATCGCCACTTGGGCGACGAAAAGGAACAAGTGCTGGGCCTGCTGCGCGCAAACGGGCCGGCGGCGGAACTGCAGAAGCGCCGAGATGACCAGGAGCGCGCGTACAACGCGGCCGTGGAGCGGCAAGCACGGGCGCGAGAAGCACGCCGAAATCTTCTAAGCCGGCAGTCCTATAAGGTGTTGCTGGCCAAGCTGCTCCCGGATGTGGAGCAGGCGGCTATGGGTCTTCGGGACCAAGGGCAGCTGCCCGCTCCTCTCAAGCGCCAGTTCGTGGAAGAACTCCTGAACACCGGGACGTGCATCTGCGGCACCGCGCTACGGCCGGGGGCTGAGCCGCACGCGCATGTTGAGCGGTGGCGGGCCAAGGCCGGCCTCGCCGAGGTGGAAGGCGCCTGGCAGCAGCTGCAGGGCCGTATCGGAGAGGTCCGTGACGTTGCCGCTGGCCTGCCTGAGCAGCTGCGGCAGGTCAATGCCGACATCGCGACGGCGATCGAGGACGCACGGCAGGCTGCCGCCATCGTCAGCGACGTCTCGGCGCAGATCAAGAAGTTGCCGGCAGAGGATGCCCAGCAACTTGAGAGCCGTCTCACGAAGCTTGACACGCAGATCATCGACAACAGGCGCCGCGTGTTCGACATCGAGCGCCAGTTGAAGGAGAAGGACGATCGGGCGGCGGAGCTTCGCAAGTTGTTGGCGAAGGTTGAGATAACTGACAAGCAAAGCGCCGTGATCCGTCGTCGTATCGACGTCAACGACTCCGCACATGCTGCGTTCCAAAAAATGTACGATACTGCCTGCGAGTTCGTACGCACCCGGTTGGACCGTCAAATTCGAGACGTTTTCTCACGGATCGCGGTCAAATCGTTCTACCCGGAACTCAACTCCTCGTTTGAGCTGCACCTGTGGAAGGGGTCGGGTGACGACCGATTCCCAGCGCCGAAGTCCACCGGAGAGAACCAGATTCTAAGCCTCTCCTTCATCGGAGCTCTGGTGGCGCTGTGCCGCGAGCGCGCGAAGGAGGACGAGAACACGAAGTTTCTCGGCCACATGGGCGGCTTGTACCCCATCGTGATGGACGCCCCGTTCGGAAACCTGGACAACACCTATCGCCAGCAGATTGCCCAGGCGCTGCCCAACCTGGCCTCGCAAGTCGTGGTGCTGTCCAGCGCCGCGCAGGCCGAGGGGGTGGTCGCCGATGAACTTGAAGGACGGGTCGGCGCCAAGTATGTGGTCACGATGAAGACGACGAAGACCGATATCAACAGTGAGCGCCTCGTCCTCGACGACAAAAGCTTCGACTACGTGGTGCCTGCTGCGGATTCGGACCACGCGACCATCGAGAGGGTTCGTTGACATGGGTGACCCGCGGGTTCGCCGGCCGGCCGACAAGGCCGAGTTGATCGCTCGCCTCGCCGAGGGGAACGGCTCTGTCTTCCCTTCCATGCGCGACCTCTTCGTGTTCGCCGCAGCGCTGGGCAAGGTGGACGAGCGGCGCCGACCGCTGACGCGCGCCGCGAAAGACCCGATCCGGTTGGACCTGTTCCGCACCGATGCGGGCCACGAACTGCTCCTTCAGTGCCTGGCCGTGCTAGCACATCCAAACGATGCCGAGATCCTGCGGGAAGACCGAGTGGACGAACGCATCGAGATCTTCGAGGAGTACGTGAACGGTGGTCTAGAGCTGCTGCAGGAGCACCTGGACGCCGGCAAGCTCAAGACCGACGACGAGGTGATCGTGGCAATGCTGAGCGCCTACTTCGATCACCACGATGGTGGCGACGATGTGGATCTGAGTCAGTTCGCCGATGATCTTGGACTGTAGGCCCCGTCGAGGGCTTGTAGTGCTGCCGGTGCCCAAACATCCGACGCCGAGAGGCTGCGGTCGGCCCGCGACAACGGCGGGTCGGCCCCATCCTCGCCACGCTGCCCCGGCCGTTCGGTGCGGGTTCAGCGCTACAGGCCTGTCGGGCTACGTCCGCCGAACGCCATGCCCTCGTCCCTACGAACGCCCGGCTGTGAAGCCCACCGCCGGCCACGTCGACGTTCTGGCCGCCGACGCCGCGACCTAGCCTCGGGTCGTAGCGAACGCCCATACCGATGAGATCAAACCATCGCCCATGCGGCCTGGGCCCAGCCCGGCGCACGCTTCGGGTGGAGTTCTAGCTGAGCAGACCGCTGAATGCTCCGCTCAGCGCGTCCCAGTCCGGCTCCGGCGTCAAATGAGACCACGAGAACCGCAGAGCGCCTTGGACGCGGTCGGTGGACAGGCCCATCGCCTCCAGGACGTGACTCGGGGCGTAACTGTGCGAGGTACACGCCGAGCCGTTCGAGATCGCCACGACGGGCTTCAGCGCCAGCATGACGGCCTCGGAGTCCAGGTATCCGCCATGTCCGTTCGGGATCGATACATTCAGTGTGCTCGGCAGCACATGATCCTGGTCGCCATTGAACTCCGGATCAAACGGGGCTAGGGCTGCCATAAGGCGGCTCCGTAACCTTTCGCAGGTTCGGCGGCGGTCACGCTGATCGGCCACGGCGAGGGCGGCGGCGGTGCCAAGCCCAGCGATCAACGCGACTGCCAACGTGCCGGCGCGAAGCCCTCGCTCCTGACCGCCGCCGTACTGCAAGGGGCGAAGCGGCGGGCGGACGAAGCCGCGTCGCCGCGCGATAAGGGCGCCTACGCCCTTGGGAGCGTAAATCTTGTGGCCGGATACACTGATTAGGTCGATACGGGATTGCCGCAGCGGTTCGAGTTCCTTACCGAAGGCTTGGGCGGCGTCGACATGCAGGAAGGCGTCATGGTGATCCATAGCGGCCGTGATGTCGGCGAGGGGCTGCAGGACGCCGGTTTCGTTGTTGGCGTGCATGATCGAGACGAGCAGCGTGTCGGGACGAAGGGCACGGCGGAGATCGTCGGGATCGACCCGGCCAGAAGTGTCGGCCTGCAGCAGAGTGACGGTGAAGCCTCGTCGACGTAGTTCGTCGACGGGCTCGAGGACAGCTTTGTGCTCGATCGCCGTCGTGATGACGTGCCGGCGACTCGTGGCCTTGCCGTGATCAACCAGGCCCAGAAGGGCGAGATTGTTGCTCTCGGTCGCACCGCTGGTGAAGATCACCTCATCGGGACCGGCATCGACGACGGTGGCGACCTCCTCCCGCGCGGCCTGCACGCGGCTCTTGGCCGTCTGCCCATAGCCGTGGGTGCGACTGCCGGCGTTGCCAAAGTCACTGACCAGGTAGCGGGTCACCTCCTCGACAACGCGCGGTTCCAGAGGGGTCGTCGCGGCACAGTCGAGGTACACCGGCATCGACTCCGGCTGACCTGCGGTAACGGCAAGCCGCGAGGGCAAGGAGGTGGATCGTCGTGGCACGCCACCACTGTACGGGATCAGCGGAGGGCTGGTACGTACGTAGCCATGCCCTGGTACGTGTTTGACTTACGTACCGCGTTGTCGTAAACCTGTACGACATGTCGACCTTGGCGCAACGCAGGCCGTCCCCCGTCGCGGAACGTCGAGGGGCCTTCGAATACGTCTTCCCCGCGATTCGCGGAGTTCAAGCTCAGCGTGAGTTCTATGTGACCATGTGTCCGCTACGACTCATCCCACGGCTGTTCGTCTTCGACGAAGAGGAACTCTTGCCGGAGTTGCGGGCTCAGCGGACCCTGAACCGTGCGAGGGTGCCCGACATCGCCCGCTACATCTTGGAAAATCAGGACACGTATACATTTTCTGCGCTGACCGCTTCCGTCGATGCCGACCTTCGCTTTGAGGGATTTGAGGGCGACGGGCCACTTGATCGCATCGGCACGCTGTCGATTCCAATGTCCGCCAAGTTCGTCATCAACGATGGCCAACATCGCCGCGCCGCCATCGAAGAAGCCCTGCGGGAGAATCCAGAACTGGGCGACGAGAGCATTGCGGTCGTGCTGTTCCTCGACCTCGGTCTCAGCCGGTGCCAGCAGATGTTTGCCGACCTCAACCGGTACGCGATCCGCCCAGCACCGTCGCTGAGTGTGCTGTATGACCAGCGTGACACCCGTGCATGTATCGCGCGGCAGGTCGTCTTCGAGTCTCGTGTACTCACTGACCTTGTAGAAACTGAGAAAAGCAACCTGTCGGTCCGGTCCCGCAAGCTTTTCACCTTGTCGGCCGTCTTCACCTGCACCAAGGCCCTGCTCGACGGATTCGACGACCTCCCTTACGAGAAGCAAGCTGGCATCGCGCAGGATTTCTGGACCGCGCTCATCGACTATTTCCCTGACTGGAAGCGCGTCGCGCAGCAGGAAGTCACCGCCGGGGACATCCGCCGTGACTTCCTTCACTCGCACGGCATCGCCCTGCACGCATTGGGCAAGGTCGGCAACCGGTACGTGTCACCCACTTCATCGCTCCAGGTATGGCGGAAGAAGTTGGCCCCCCTGCGTGAGGTCGACTGGTCGCGGGCGAACCGAGCCATGTGGGAAGGCCGGGCACTGGTCGGCGGCAGAATCTCCAAGTCAAGCGCCAACGTACTCTTGACGACTAACGCTCTGCGCGGCGTGCTCGGACAAGAACTAAACGAGGAAGAACAGCTCGCCGAGAAGGCATTCATGGGAGAGGGTCAATGAGTCGCGGCAAGCCCACGCCAAACTCAGTCTTCGCTGCTGACGGATATTCGGCGGTCATCGAACGGCTGACCACCGAGATCCAGGAGTTGTACCTCACCGACCACATCCCCTGGGTGGTCGGCTACAGCGGGGGCAAGGACTCAACCGCGGTGCTGCAGCTGGTCTGGTTGGCCCTCGCCGGCTTGCCGGCTGAACAACGCAAGAAGCCGGTGCACGTCATCAGCACTGACACCCTCGTGGAAAACCCCGTCGTCGCCGCCTGGGTTGCGCGTTCTCTCGACGTCCTGGCCGACGCAGCCCGCACCGCCGCGATGCCGATCACGCCGCACCGGCTCACCCCTAGTGTCGAGGACTCCTTCTGGGTCAACCTGATCGGCCGCGGCTACCCGGCGCCTCGACCCAAGTTCCGCTGGTGCACCGAACGGCTCAAGATCAACCCGTCGAACACGTTTATCCGGAACGTCGTTCGTGATCACGGCGAGGCCATCCTGGTCCTCGGCACGCGCAAGGCCGAGAGCGCCGGCCGCTCCAGCCGCATGACCAAGCTCGAAGGTCGACGCATCAGGGACAAGCTGAGCCCGAACGGGAACCTGCCCAACTCGCTGGTGTACTCGCCCATCGAGGACTGGAGCAACGACGACGTCTGGATGTTCCTCATGCAGACACCCAACCCGTGGGGGTACTCGAACAAGGACCTGCTGACCATGTACTCCGGGGCATCCGCCGACGGCGAATGCCCCCTCGTCGTCGATTCCAGCACGCCCAGCTGCGGCGATAGCCGATTCGGCTGCTGGGTGTGCACCTTGGTCGACAAGGACAAGTCGATGTCCGCGATGATCCAAAACGACGACGAGAAGGAGTGGATGCTCCCGCTGCTGGCCCTGCGGGACGAGCTGGACGCCCCCGACCGGACGAAGCGGGACTTCCGCCGCATGAATGGCCGCATCCAGCTGTTCAACGACGACCTCATCCACGGGCCCTACACCCAAGAGGCCCGCGAACACTGGCTCCGCAAGCTCCTGGAGGCCCAGACCTACATCAGGAAGACCGGACCGGACAACGTCCGCGACCTCGAGCTCGTTTCCGCTGCGGAGCTCGAGGAGATCCGCCGCATATGGGTCATCGAGAAGCACGAGTTCGAAGACCGGCTCCCGGTGGTCTACCGGGAAGCCACCAAGAGTGACTACCCAGGCAAGGCGATGGATGATCACTTGCCGCTCAACGCCGACGACGTGCAACTACTGCGCGACCTGACGGAGGGCGACCGCGTCCATTTCGAGCTTGTGCGAGAACTACTCGATGTCGAGCAGAGGCACCGGACGATGACTCGTCGTGCCGGGCTGTTCGACGCTTTGGAAGGAGCGCTCAAGCGCGGCTTCTACACCGATGCCGCGGACGCCACCGAGCGCGCCCTGCGCCGGCGCGACCTGCAGGCTAAGTCCAAGGAGCCGGCCAGCGACCCGCACGCAGGGTTGTTCGGCATAGCCGAAAGCTTCACCCGACCAGTCGACGCCATCGACGAGGAAGCCGCACATCAGTGATTCTGGACCAGCTCACACTCGAGAACGTCGGCGTCTTCGCCGGTCGTCACACCCTCGACCTGACCCCGCCTTCGTCCCGCAAGCCCGTGACGATGGTCGGGGGGTTCAACGGCAGCGGTAAGACAACCATCCTGGAGGCCATCCTCTTCGCGCTGTACGGCCCCCTGGCCCGATCAGTCTCCGGGCGCGCCCGCGGCTATGACTCCTATCTGCGGCAACTAGTCCACCACCGCGGCACCGGACCGTCCAAGGCGGCGGTCGAGCTGCGCTTCCATGCCTACCGGGAAGGCGAACGCTTCGACTATCGCATCCACCGAAGCTGGCAGATCCGCGGCAAGTCCGTCACCGAGGGAACCGCAGCCTACCTGAACAACGTGCTGGACAGGGATCTCACGGACCGTTGGGCCGAGCACGTCGAAGCGTTCATGCCCCGCGGCATCGCCGAGCTGTTTTTCTTCGACGGCGAGAAGATTGAGACGCTGGCGGAACTCGACAATGCCCGCAGCATGTTGCGCACGGTCATCGGTGCGCTCCTCGGGCTGGACCTGGTCGACCGGCTCGACACCGACCTGGGCGTCATCGAACGCAACCACCGGAGGCAGTCCGCTGCCGGCGACAAGCAGATAAACCTTGACGAGCTGCAGCAACGCGTCACACAGACACGTGCCGTCGAAGAACGCCTTCATCAGGACCTTGCAGCCATCCGCGTCCGGGTCGAGCGTGCCGCCAAACGCCGCCACGAGCAGCAGGAACGTTTCCGTGTCGAAGGTGGTGAACTGTTCCGGCGTCGTAAAGACCTCGACGAAGCACGCGACAAGGCGACCGAACGACTCAAAGCAGCCGACAAGCAGCTACGCGACCTCGCCGAGGCCGCCGCGCCTTTCCTGCTCGTCCCAGACCTCATCGATGAGGTGATCGAACAAGCCACGGCCGAGGTCGAGTCCGCCCAGATGAACCGCCTCGCCGGCGTGCTACGCGACCGCGACCGCGACATCATCGAGCGACTTCGAGGCATGAAAGTGGGAGCTGCGGCGATCGATGACCTCGACAAGTACCTCGCAGAGGAAAGGCTGCATCGCACCGCCCGCGCCAGCGCCACGGACATCACCCAGCTGACCGCAGATGACCTGGTCCACGTACGGGCGATGCACGAGCACGATCTACCTGATATTCGGCAGCGTCGGTCAGCGCTCCTACGGCAACGGGACCGGGCCACCGCCGATCTAGAGGACAATCAACGGCAGTTGGCGGCCGTACCGGAGGACGAAACTGTCAAGCACCTGCAGGAGGACCTCGATGCGGCTGTTGCCGACGAGACCGCCGCGCAACGCGACCTCGACCGTGCCGAGGCTGATCTCACTGCCGCGCGTGCCGCCGGAGCCTCCGCCATTAAGGCGTACGAGTCAGCGCTCAAGAAGGCCACCGACGCCGCCCTCGAGCGTGAGGACTCGCAGCGCGTGCTGGCCCATAGCCAACGGGTCCGCAACACCCTCGCTGCGTTCCGGACGGAGGCCGTTAAGCGACACCTTCGCCGCATCGAGCGCCTCGTCCTGGAGTCCCTGCGCAGCCTGCTCCGTAAGCAGGACCTGGTCGCTGACCTACGCATTGACCCTGAGACCTTTACCGTCAGCCTTACCCGATCCGACGGCACCGACCTCGCACCCCAGCAATTGTCGGCCGGCGAACGTCAACTGCTCGCCGTCGCCCTGCTCTGGGGCTTGGCTCAGGCATCCGGCCGTCCCCTGCCGATTGTCATCGACACTCCTCTAGGACGCCTCGACGGACAGCACCGCGAGCATCTGATCCGCCGGTACTTCCCGCACGCGAGCCACCAGGTCATCCTGCTGTCAACCGACCAGGAAATCGACGAGGCAGCCTGGAAGGAACTCAAGCCCACCACCGGCCACGCGTACCACCTCGACCATCCATCCCACAGCACTGGCACCTCCATCCAGCCCGGCTACTTCTGGTGAGGACACGATGACCATCGAACACATCCGTTTGAGCCAGACCGCCAAGGATCAACTCATCACTCTCAAGCGGCGTACCAACCTCACCCAGTGGAACGTCCTGTGCCGGTGGGCGTTTGTTCGCTCACTCGCCGAGCCCACCATCCCGCCGAACGCGAGGATCGTCACCGACAGCAACGTCGAGATGAACTGGCGTACGTTCGCCGGCGCACACGGGAGCCTGCTGTGGGCGCTGCTACGGGTTCGCTGTCACCGCGACGGCATCCCCTTGGACGACGAGAACCTCGCGCAGCAGTTCCGTCTACACCTCCATCGAGGAATCGGCTACCTCGCCGGCGATCGGCAGTTACGCACCATCGCCGACCTCATCAACCTCGACGCAACCCGATCCGCCAAGGCCGCATGACCCCCATCGCCCGGCACAAGACAGCGATGACAAGGCTATCGCTGTCGAGGCCCTTGGCCACCGCCGTCGACGACGCGATCGTCCACACCGACGTGACAGTCTTCGACTACGGATGTGGACGCGGCGGTGACCTTCAGCGCCTCACCGAACTCGGCATCAGCTGCGCCGGCTGGGACCCCGGCCACCGCCGCGACGCCGAGCGTCGTGCCGCTGACGTCGTCAACCTCGGCTACGTCCTGAACGTCATCGAGGACCCCGTCGAACGCGCGGAAGTCCTGCACTCAGCATGGGCTCTGGCTCGAAAGGTCCTCATCGTGTCCGCCCGGCTCGTCTGGGACGCCAAAGGGTTGAACGGGCGGGCGGTCGGCGATGGGATCCTCACCACGGCCGGAACATTCCAAAAGTTCTACACCCAGCAGGAGCTGCGTACATGGGTGGAGTCCACCCTCGCCGCCCCAACCCTCGCAGCCGGCCCGGGGGTCATGTACGTGTTCCGTGACCCGGCAGATGCCCAGTCACTACTCATCGATCGTGTCCGCCGGACCGCAAGAACCCCCACGCCTTGGGTCAGCACCCAACTCTTCGACAATCACAAAGTGCTGTTAACGCCTTTGATCACTTACCTCACCGAACGAGGACGCCTTCCTCGGGCCGGAGAACTACCCGAGGCCGATGCGATCAAGCGACAGTTGGGAAGTATCGCGCGAGCCCACGCCGTTATCGTCAACGCCACCGGAGCGGAGAAGTGGGAGCAACACCGCCTCCACCGCGCCGAAGACCTACTGGTGTACGCAGCCCTCGCACTTTTCGACCAACGGCCACCCTTCACCCACCTACCCAAGCCCGTCCAGCACGACGTGCGAGAGTTCTTCGGCACCTACAAACAATGGTGCACCCGGGCCGACAAACTCCTCATCACCACCGGCCAGCAGCAACGCCTCGACCTGGCCATCTGCGCCTCGCCCGTCGGGAAGCTGACCCCCAGCGCCCTCTACGTCCACAGCTCGGCACTGGGCCACCTCCCGCCCTTGCTGCGAGTCCTCGAAGGATGCGCCAACACTTTCGTAGGCGCCGTGCCCGGCGCGAACTTGGTGAAGCTACATCGAGGTCAGCCCGTCGTCTCCTACCTCAGCTATCCCACGTTCGATGCCGATCCGCACCCCGTCCTTGCAGGATCGGTTATCGTCAACTTGCGTAAACTGGCAATCGACCTCCGTGACTACCGGCGGGTCGATAACCCTCCGCTGCTGCATCGCAAAGAGGAGTTTCTCGCCTCTGACCATCCCCGCCGCCTTCAATACGAGCGTCTCACGGCTTCCGAAACTCGCAATGGCCTGTACGCACACCCGGAGCGCATCGGTACGCTCAAGGGCTGGGAAGCAACACTGCGAGAAGTTGGTGTAGAGATTCGTGGGCATCGTCTCTACCGCCGCCATACCAGCAGATAGTTCAGCAGAGCTAAAAGAGTCAACTGAGACTCATCAAACCCATCCGACGCAGCATGCGTTGTGACGGCGCCCGTGCAGGTTATAACCGATTGACCAACAATTCTCGCTTGACGAACCGGTACGCCTTCCACGTGTCGTGAACCGCACAGAAAACCTTCATGTTGGGCGGCGTGAGTGCTCCATGTTCGAACCATGGGGCGATGCGCAACTCACCATCTTCTAGGCCGGCTCCACAATCCCGGTTCTCACACTTGTGCCGAAGGCTCACTACACGCAACGTCCACAGCGGGCGCGGAATGGTTACCCAGCCGAGCGCCGGGTGGCAGAACTGATCTGACCACGATTGAGTATCGTAGATGCTGGTGTAACGACCCTTCGCGATGTTGCACCATCCGCACGCCAACCGCAGGTTGTCTAGGTCGTTGCTACCTCCGTCCGCCAAAGGGAGTACATGGTCAATTTCGACACTGACATGCCGAGGTTTTACTCTCGCCCGGACAAAGTCGGTGAGCACCGGGGCGGGAACCGCGCGACGAGTCCTACCGGCGATGAAGTTGTCCCTGGCTGCCGCACTGAAGCGAAATCCACACAGATAACAGTGAGGGCGGCTCATCGACTCCCATAATTCGGTTCTGATAGACTTGGACATTCGAGCACGCGCAGCTAGTCGACGTGCATTTACCTCGCGCCACGCTAACTTGCTCAACTCCTTCCAGGCGTCTGTTGCCTCCTCACGCGGCACGTCGTGCAGAAGGTCGAGCACACCGGGCCGAAGGCGCGAAGCAAGGTCGCTGAAACTTAGTGAGGTGTCGGCCGCGTACCGCGCCGGATCGACCAGCCCATCCAGGAACCAGCGCGCGTAGGCGCTAGCGATATCGGCCTTGAGCAGCGCTTCCCTCGGACCATAGACGCGTGTTGGCACAGTGAAGGCGGCTAGCGAGTCAACAACATCACCGGACCATTTAGATTTGTTGACCTCTACCGCCTTCTGAAGGAAGGCGACGAGGTTTGCCACGCTCACCAGCGCCGACCTAGAACTGAAAGTTACTCAGCGGAGGGAGCCGGTCCGGGTTCTCTCGATACTCAAACCAGAGTGTCGCCAACTCCTTCTTCACTCGGTCGTTGTCTTTTTTGTAGCCATTAAACTCCCAGTGGCGGTTGAAGTATTTACGGCCCCTCTCGGGGCTAATCCAGTCATTAAAAGCCGCGTCGACATCTGCACGCGAACTCAAGGTTCTTCTCGCGTTGTGTAGGAACTTGAAGAAGTCAGCAGCAAGGATAGTGAGGCTTACTTTGTTGTAAAGATTGCTGTCCCTCGTGCTTCCCCATGCATTTGGCGCTGCCGGATCCGTATCGGCGAAGTCGTCGCGTACGCGCGTGTAGAAGTGTGCAAAAACCTCCAGCCATGGCCCCTCCGACGCACCCCAGATCTTCTTACGTTCTCTCTGCGTGGTGGCGCCCGCCACATATTCAGACTGGGGTAGGCACTTCTTGCACCACAGCGCGGCATGGTCATTCTTGAGACCGTACTGGCGACCTCCGGTCAGATCCCGGAAGATTCTGATCAAACCGCGGAGCACACTCCACTGAAGGGAAACGTTCCGGTCATCGTTGACACCCGTCTTGACGAGACCATAAAAGGGACTGTTCGGGTCTCGGGTCAGATACGCGATTGCCCGAGAGTCATCGAACTTGATCTTGGCGTCTCGGAGGCGCTGCCCGATCTCCTCAACCTCATGATCGCCGAGGCTCGTCGCGACGATGGTTCCCAGCAGAGCGTCCGACAACGGCGTCGCCTTCTGGTTTACCACCACGAACTGAAAGACGTGTTCAGCCGGACTTGGATCCATCAGGAGAGAAACCGGGAGACGGCGAGACTGTTCCCGCAGGATCAACTCGTTGACGTTTGCAGGCGCGACGCCCTCCTCGAGGGATGCGAGCACGCGATCCTGATTGGCGTCGTCGTTAGCCTTGATTTCGGCCGCTTTGACAGCTCCGCGTAGGCGATGCTGTCCATCGACCAACACAACAGGCAGGAGATACGCCAGCACCGCATCCCTGTGGAATCCGAGCAACTCGTCATCAGCACCGTCGAGCCCCGTGCGCCTCAGCACCTCAAGTCGGGCTAAGACCTCAAGATAGAAGTCCGTGAGGTTGGTGCTCTCGGACAGCATTGTTGCGGCGTTCCAGTTAGGTCCGGTGTCGGTGCCCTGCCCGGCAGCCTCTTTGTCATCGTCGTCCTGGCTATCGTCCGGATCGTCTCCTTCGAGGGTGGAGTCGCCGGCTTCACTCGGCAGCCGGTGCCCGTAGTCGCTCTGGACCTGGGCGATCAAGTCCGCAATACGTTCATCCTCCGGCGTTCGATCAGCTAGATGCGGGAAGCGATTCCGCAGGTGTGCCGCGAGCCCTTGGAGAAGCTCTAGCATGGACTGTTCACGAAGGCCGTCAGTCCGGATGACGATGTCACCGAACTGAGTCTGCTCGTTGCCACCATCCCCTGGCTCGAACGAGACGTTGGCAAGGTCCTGCTGTGCGGCAAGGAGCGGGTTCTGAACCACATTGCGCGGATCACTAAAAAAGGCTGCGATCTCATCAACGCGGTCGTCCGTCTTGTCCCGCTGGAAACCGATGTTCTCGTGGCCCTCGACGCGCAGCCGCTGCGGAACCCCCGCCCATTTATCGATGTCGACCGCCGGCGCAGAGAACAACACCAACGGCTTTCCGCCATCCGCCTGGTAGGTGCGGTACGCGGGGTATCGGTACTCAGGCAACGAACTTGCTCCTCTGGACACGGGACGGTGCCGACAACCTCACCACTGCAGGTGCCTCCAAGTAAACCTGCCCCCCAGCATCCCAAAGCCGCCGTGTCGCGTCCACATAGCCCACGGTCGTGACCTCAGTGCACGGAGGGCGCCCCGCAATGTCCGGTGTCGCTTGGAAGCCAGGCCGCCGCCGCGCCACCGGCAACTGCTTGCTTATCTGTGCAAACCATGGTTAAAGGTCGAGCTTGCTCTTGGTGCCCGAAGGCAATCGGGCGCAAGTAACCCATCGGCCCCAAATCGGCGGGCGGTCACAGTCGCTGCCCTGCCCGCTCAGCGCGGGGACAACATCACGGTCCATGTCGCGCAGGGGCGTTCACCACCAGCGGCTCCTGACCTTGATCTCCCGCACGGGTATCTCGGAGGGGTGCAGGGGACGTTCGACCACGGGGCGCATCGTGTGGGGTGTGATGCGGTCGCGTTCGTGTTCCTCGGCGAACCGGGCGGCCTGTTCGTGTTCGCCGAGGGTGTCCAAGGCCTTGAGGAGGTCGGTTACCAGGATGTCGAGGCGGTGGGTTTCGGCTTCGGCGGCGAGGAACCGTTCGTGGTGGGTGACTGCCCGGTGGCCGCACCACTGGCGTAGTAGTTCGTGACGGGGCCGGTCGTGGCGGCGGTACCAGTCGTACTCCCATTCCGGTGTCGTCGACCGGTTGTCGCGGCCGACGCGGTGCTCATCGCCGAACTTGCATTTGCGGCGGGACTGGGCTTCCTGCTCGATGACGAGGTCGAGGACCTGGGTCGGATGGGCGTGGCACGCGGCCTCGACCAGTTGGAGGGTGCCGGCCGGGGACAGGATGGTCCGGCCGTCGTGATCGAACCATTGAGCCGAGGCGAGGATGTCGTCGACTGGGCCGCCGATGATCTCGCTCAGCCGGGTCCTGTCGTGGATGTTGGTGGCGCATGACACCGGGGACCAGAGCAGTTCGGCTACGTTATCGCTGATTAAGAGGCCGAAGATCTCCTCGACGCAGGCTTCCTCTGTATGGTCGAGGCTCAGGTCGTCGATGCGTTGCCAGTTCGCCATCAGCGCGTCGAAGGTCCCGACCTCGCTCCACGGCACCCGCAGCCGCGACCCGGGGACCTTCTCCACCCGTTCGTCGGGGTCGTCGAGGAATCTGATCTCGAGGCGGGCGCTGGTCTTCTTCGGCTCGACGGCCAGGATGCGGACGCGTTCGGACGGTGCGTGGTCCGACTGCCGGTAGGCCCATTCGTCGCCGACCGTGAAGTGGGAGGGGTCGATTCTCATCCAGCCGTCCTTCGGGTAAGCGTCGCTTGTTGCGTGGTACCGGGTCGTGCTGGCGGTTCGCGCCGCGATGGCGGCAGGTCCCGGCGCAGGCTCGTACACATTCGGCCGGACTGTGGTGGCGGTTGAGGTGTCGACGTACTTCAGGCGCCGCTGTCGAGCAGCCCGTGGTGCCACGATTCGGCCTGTCGGCGGATGCCAGCGTGAGCCTGCCGGTCGTGATCAGGGCGGTGCTCCTTGCGTGGTCCGTGAGGGCTCCAGTCACCGAGGAACGGGCGCAGGTCGTCGGGTCCGGGCTCGGGGTTGTAGTTGATGTCAGCCAGCACGCGGGGATTGCGGATGGGGTCGATCCGGTCGGCGGCGGCCCTGCCCCACGCGACCCAGCTGGCGAGGTATCCGCCGGCGCCGGTCCGCCCCTCGGCCGCTTGTTCGAGGGCGGTGCAGAAAGCGCGGATGTCAGCTGCGGTGGACCACGCCTGGTAGGCGTTGCGGAAGGTTTCCGCGCGGATGTTGTCCGCAGCCCGGACGCGGGCGTCGGCCATCGCGGCGCGCCATTGCGCGAGGGTGGCCTCCTCCTGCCGTCTGCGCTCGGCCGCGGCTTCCTCCTGCCGCCGCCGGTGCTCGGCCTCGGCCTTCTCCCGCGCGGCTTCGGCTGCCCGCCGTTGCTGTTCGTCGGCGGTGACGCCAGCCTCGAACCCTTGGATGATCTGCGCCACGCGCTGTTCCAGACGTACGCGTGGGGTGTCGGTCCAGGTGTCCCGGTTGTCGTGGCCGGCCCGGGTGATCTCCAAGCGGAGCCTGCCGGAGTCGACGACGTCGAACTCCGCGGGTTTCATCCACGGCCGCAGGCGCAGCACCTTCAGCTCCTCGGCGGTGGGTTCGTGCGGGACCTGGTCGCGTTCCTCGGTCAGGGTGACTGTGCGTCGGACCTGCCCGGCCTGGAGGAACATCCGCGGGTGTTTCGCCTTGGTGTTGACCCCGAGCCGGTGCCCACGTCGGGCCGCCTCGCCGGCGAGCTGCCGGATCAGCAGTAATGCTCGGGGCAGTAGGTCGGAGCTGACGGCGAGGTTGGTCGGATCGGCCTCGAGGGCGCTGAACGCCAGATGCGGGTCGGTGGTGACACGTCGGGTGTTGAGCCGGATCCGGTTCCAGTCGGTCTCGTCCGGGCCGGCGTCGGTGTACAGGCGGATGACGATGTCGCCGGCGTCGCGGCCGGTGTGGCGCAGGTGGTGACCTGATGGCACAAGTCCCTGCTGCTTGAGCGCGTGAATGATCCGGCGGTACCGGGCCCGCGTTCCGCTGTCGGGGCTATCGATACGGACCATGCCGCCCTCGTGCTGTAGGCGGTCGAGCAGGTCGCGAGCCGATCGCAGCAGGTCCGCCGACGAAGCGCCGCCGGTGTTGTCGCCGGGTGCCGGCGTCTCGGACCGCGGGAGGGAAGCACGGTGGTCGGGATGATCGGGATGGTGGCCATGCTCGAGGTAGAAGCGACCGGCGTCGGTCGAGGACGCCTTCCACACCCCTGCCTTGCGTGTCACCGTCACCAGGTTCCGGTCCTGGAGCGCGCGCGCCGACCTGCGGTACTCGACGCCGTCCGGGCCGCTGAGGTCATCGCCGCCGTGGATCCGGCGAAGCAGGTCGAGCTGCCGCTCATTGAGCGAATCCCATCGCTGCACCAACCGACAGTAAGGGGCGCGGCGTACTTGATGGAGCTGGACACGGCCGTATATGGCAGCCCCGGTCCGAGAACGAACCGAACTGGTCGGCTCCGCCTGAAACTGACCCGTGGTTCCGGAACCCGCCCGATCAGAGGGGTCAAGGTTGAACCCGCGCTGACACCGAACAGGATCCGGCCGTCTGCGAACTACGAGCCTGTAGGCGGGTGGCCCCGCGAGTCTCTTGGCCGGGAGAAGCGGCGGGCTCGTCGTGCGCGATCAGGCTGTAAAGGGTGATGAGCGGCGCAAACGCTGGTTGCGAGTGCGGCGCCAGGAAACCAAACGCTCCGGCAAACCGGGGGAACCTCAGGGCCGGCTTATTCTGGGACCGCCACGTCGCGCGTCGGCCTACCGGATGCCACGCGCGAGAGTGGAGGCCTGCCTGGAGGTGTGAGGTTGCCCGAGAGCCGCCACAAGTTCTTGTACGAGCGTCTTGGAGACCACGACTTCCAACTGCTGGTCAACGCTCTTCTGACCGCCCGCTTCGCGGGCTTCGTACCGCTGCCGCTGCGGCAATCTGATGGAGGCCGAGACGGCGTGCTACGGAGCGCACCCGAGAAGGTGCTCGTTTCTCAGGTGAAGTGGTCAGTCAACGGGAGGCACAAGGACCCGGTTGGCTGGCTTGACGCGACGGTGCGTAGCGAGGAGGACAACCTTCGCCGACTGGCTGCGAAGGGTGTGCGGCGGTACATGCTGGTGACCAATGTGCCCAGCACCGGGAAGCCCGGAACCGGCACCTTCGACCGGCTCAACGCCAAGCTTGACGCGCACGCCAAGAGTTTCGGGTTCGACGAGATGACGTGCTTGTGGCGCGAGGCAGTCGACGGGATGGTCGACGGCGCACCGACCGAGATCAAGTGGCAGTACGCCGACATGCTCGCCGGTTGGGACCTTGTTCGGTACCTCATCAGCGAAGAGGCCGTCGCGCGCAAGGACGGCGGTTTGCGGGCGCTGGTGCGCAAGGTCGCGGCGACGCAGTGGGATGACGACGAACGCGTGAAGTTCAGCCAGGTGGACATCGACCGCGAAAAGGTCGCAGACCTGTTCATCGATGTCGGCGCGGATCGACTCAACGCCAAGGGTGCCCCGGGTGGCGAGGGACTGTTTCTTGAGACGCTGGGCGGTGCTGCCGCCCATCTGCTGCGGACGGCGGACAAATGCACACTCGTACGGGGCGCTCCAGGACAGGGCAAATCGACCCTGTCCCAGTATGTCTCGCAGGTGCACCGGGCCGCCTTCATACCAGCGAAGCAACGACCCGCTGACCTTCCGGAGGTCACGGACCCGTTGTTCCCCCTGCGGTTCGACCTCAGTGACTACGCCCGCTGGCTTTCAGGCGTTGACGTGTGGGACCGGGATACGGAGACACCGAAAGCCTCCAAGAGGCGGCCAGCCTCGCAGTCGACGATCGAGTGCTTCCTTGCCGACTTGATGACACACGCCAGCGGCGGTATCCCAGTTGAGGCAAAGGATGTTCAAGACGTCTTCGAACGCGTCCCGAGCATGGTCGTTCTCGACGGCCTCGACGAGGTCGGGCGACCCAAGACGCGCGAGACGGTCGTGGATGCCATCGACCGGTTCTGCCGCCGCAACAAGGCTTACCCGAGTGTGCCGAAGGTCATCGTCACGACAAGACCCAGCACCAATGAGCTCCCCGAACCGTCAGCTGACCTCTTCGAAGTACTCGTCTTGAAGCCGCTTGACACCAAGCAGCGCGACGAGTACCTGCGGAAGTGGTGCACCGTCCGTGGCATCCACGGGAGCGAAGGGCGGGCCCTGCGCGGGAACTTCAGGGCCAAAAGCGCCGAACCCTACATCGGGGAACTCGCCGGGAACCCGATGCAGCTGACCATCCTGCTCGACCTCCTGCACAAGCACGGAGAAGCCACGCCCACCCAACGCACGGAACTGTACGACTCTTACGTGGATTTGCTACTGGCTCGAGAGGCCAACAAGCATCCCGAGTCCGTGAGGAAGCATCAGAAGCAGCTACGCGAGATCGTCCCGTTTCTCGGCTGGTACCTACAGTCTCGAAGCGAAGAGGCCAGCGTGAACACACGGATGTCGGTCGCCGACTTGAAGGCCGCCATCCGCCACTTCCAGTACACCTACGGCAAGCCCGAGTCGGTCGTGGACGAAATGTTCGAAGCGACGAGTGATCGGCTTTGGGCACTGACAAGCAAGGACGAAGGAACCTTCGAATTCGAGGTGCTGTCTCTGCGCGAGTACTTCGCCGCCCGCTTCCTGTACCGGTACGCCGGAGAGGACACCAGGGGATTTGATAGGAACAGCGTCTTTCGGGAGCTTTTACGGCGTCCATACTGGCTTAACACGGCGCGGTTCTACGGCGGGAGCGCCGAGGGTGGGGACGTCTACATCCTGGCCGAAGGTATACGTGACGAGATCACCGAAAATGGCGCCCCGCCATCCGTGGTGGCGGCCTGGACGCTCCTGACCGACGGGGTGTTCGCCAGCCGTCCTCGCCAGGCCCGCGATGTCCTGAGCAGCCTATGCGCCGAGCAGAACCTTAACGTCCTTCTCGATGCCCTGGCACGCCGGGAGATCGTCCCGCTGCCAGAGATTCCTCAACTTCCGTCTTCAGACGGACCCGATCCCACGTGGATCCGGCTGACGGGCCAGATCACCGCCGATCCCGCCAATCCCGACACCCCTCACCTTGTACGGGCGCTTCGAGAACTACTCAACCAGCGAGCCGAGTTCACCAAGTGGTGGGCCCAACACATGCAGACCGCCGTCAACGGCCCCAACGAGGGTGCCTGGCTGGAGATGGCCGCCCGGTGTGAGGGAGCCGCCGGCTTCAGAATGGATCTCGACGGCGTCGACCTGTCTCGTCCGCTCGTCGCCCAATTCGTGCTCGACACCGGCCTCGTACCGCCCGCCGGCAGCAAGTTCGAAGCCAACCTCATCCAGGCCGTACTCGATGGTCTCTGCCCGAATGTCAGCTCGATACGTTCGCTACCCGCACAGATCGCGGTCGCATTCGCAGCCGAGGGCTTCCTCGCCACCTCGGCGACGGGCTTCACCGACGACGACGTCGCTCGACGGCGTCGCCAGGAGGCCATCAACTACTTGCGCCGGTCCGGCTCACCACTTGCCGCCGCTGCCGCGCTGCGCAAGTTCAGGGCCGGTGAGAAGGGGAGCACATTCCCGTGGTCGAACACGGCTTCGGCGCTGATCGAGCACACCGGTCGCTGCTGGCTGGCCTCCCAAATTGCCATCATCGGCGCAGCGTCGCCCCACAGGCCAGCCTTCACCCGCCACCCGGGAACGACACCGTTCGGGCCGAACAGCCATCCGGCGACCCTCCTCGCCGAGACCCGCGCCAACGCCACCGACCAACGATGGTGGCGCGAACAACTGAAGACCATCGAGAGCGCGGACGGCGACACGACCATGGACGGCGACCTCGCCCGCGCCGAATGGGTCCTCGCGCTGTGGTGCGTTGCAGCAGAACCCGTGGTCACCTCTCTGTTCACCGAGTGGCAGTCGGTGTTCGCTCAGCTGCCTGAGCTCCGACGCCTCGGGGTCACGGATGTGGCGCTGCGTGTCGGCGCTCGCGGCTGGCTCGAAAGACTGTCCACCCCCGCGGCCCCAGCCGACGAAACTATCCGCGCCCTTTGGGACTCTCGAGGCCTAGAGCGCTGGCAGCGCTTCCCGCCAAGCACCTTCTCGCCGAACCCTTCCCCCACATCGCCGCCGCCACTCCTGACCGTCGCACGCGCACAGAGGTGGCTCAAAGTCGACACTGTGGGTACCTACCGCTGAACGCCGGCTACCCCCGAACCCGTCGCCCACACCCTCACCGGACTCTGCACCACCCGCACTCCGCCCCGTTACCCCCCCGGTCACGATGTGCGGGACCTGCGCAGCATCAGGGCATCACCGATACGTAGGGCGGGCGTACGGCATGGTGCCCAGGCCGGCTGGTCGCCGGCCGCCGTTCGCGACCGGGCCTGATTTCCACGCGTACCGGGCTCGCGGCGACCGATCAGTACGGCTTCGCGTGGCATCACCGGGGCCGGCAAGGCGACCACGATATGGGGCCCTGGTCTGGGGCTGTGGCCGCTCGTGTCAGGTGCACCGTCATTCGGTGGCCGTGGGGGCCGGGTTGGCCGACCAGAGTTCCTCGACCCGGCCGAGCCACCAGACCGCGATAGCGACGAGCCAGGCGACGACGAACAAGCCCACGATGCCGTAGCCGGCGTAGTCGAGGGGGATGTCGGCGATCGCCGCCAGCGGACCGAAGGTGATGTGGGCCTGGCCGGCGAGGACGCCGATCAGTTCGATGGTGCCGATGATCAGGGCGAAGGCGACCGAGGTAGGCGAGGGCGCCGGCTCAGGGCTGTCGGTCAGCGGCCTGCTTGAGCGCCTGGCGCAGCCCGGCGAGCGGTGGCACGCCGGAGGTCGCCGCGGCGTCGCGATACAGCCGGCACGCCAGCGCCGGGCGCTGCCCGGGCTGCGCGAACGGATCGCGCCCGTCGATGAAGACGCTGGGCGAGCCGGTAGAGCCGAACTGCTCGGCCTCGGTCTGGTCGCTGACGATGCGGGTGGTGAACCGCACCGTGGACAAGCCGACGTCGTCGAGCGCCCGGCGTAGCAGCACGGCGGCGGGCCCTTCGTTCGGACAGTCGACGACCACCAGCAGTGGCACGTCCATGTACCCATCATGCGGCCGCGAGGCTTCGGGTACGCGGCGGCCCGCCGAGGATCGGCGTCAGCCGGTCGGGCGGGGCGCATACATGATGACCGCGACGCCGGCCAGGCAGATCAGCGCACCGATGACGTCCCACCGGTCCGGACGGAACTTGTCCACGACCATGCCCCACGCGAGGGACCCGGCGACGAACACGCCGCCGTAGGCGGCCAGGATGCGCCCGAAGTTCGGGTCGGGCTGGAACGTGGCGACGAACCCGTAGGCGCCGAGCGCGATGACGCCGGCGGCGATCCACCACAGGCCGCGGTGCTCGCGCCAGCCCTGCCAGACCAGCCACGCCCCGCCGATCTCGAACAGGGCGGCGACGACGAACAGCAGTATGGAACGGGCGACGGTCACGTCCGGACCGTACCCGGCGCACGGCAGCCCGCGATCATGCCGGTGACCCGGTGGAGCAGCCGCAGTTTGTCCCACCGGCGCAGCCGCCGTGGTGGCGGAGCCGACTCGCCCACCACCACGCGGTGCCGGCCAGCGCGGCCAGGGCGACGGCGATGCCGGGCATCCACGCCCCCGCGGCGGCCCACCCGGCGCCGGACAGTACCCCGGCGGCCAGCAGCAATGGGATGGCGCAGCACGCCGCGCAGGCCACACCGGCGAGCCCGGTCAGGCCGGAGGGCAGCACCCGGCGTGCCCGGCCAGCAACCCGGTCAACGGTCTTCGGCATCCGAGGCTCCTTCGGCGATGGTGGCGAACGGGATGGGGCAGCACGGCGCTCCGGCGCACGCGACGAGGTCGTCGCAGCCGGCGTCCACGGCGGCGCGCAGCGTGTCCGCGATGACCTGCAGGTCGGCGATCTTCGCCTCCACCTCGGCCAGCTTCGCTTGGGCGCGTGCCTGCAGCCCGGCGTCCGGGTGCCGCCCGTGCCGGTGCTGGCCCGCTTCGAGCAGGCCGGCGACTTCGTCGAGGGTGAAACCGAGCCGCTGCGCCGCCTTGATTACCTTCAGGACGGTGACCGCCTGCTCTGGGTACTGGCGGTGCCCGCCCAGGCTGCGCTCCGGCGCAGCGAGCAGGCCGCGGCGCTCGTAGTAGCGCAGCGTCTGCAGGTTCACCCCGGCTGCGGCCGCGATCTGACTGCTGCGCAGCCCGCTCACGCCGCCATCCCAGCAGCCGCCCGCGCGGCGAGCGCGTCCAGGACGTCGATGTGCCCGGCCGGAACCTGCACCTCCAACTCCACGCCGTTGCCGCCAGCGGGGGCCAAGGTGAAGGTGAAGAAGGAGCAGCACATGCTCTCCCGCCCGATCAGGTCCCGTGCGGTGGCCTCGGCTGCCGGGGCGAGCTGCCACCGCAGCCGCGTCGGCGTCGCCCGCTGCTGCCCGACAAGCATGGTGGCGAACAGGTCATCGAACTCGGCTAGCCGCAGCGGCCGCTGCGCGGTGGGCAGGGTGCATGCCTCGGGCACCCACGATGGACCGGTTACCTCGTCGTTCGTGGTCATGCCACGACGGTAAGCCTGTACCCAGGTACAGGATGCAAGCCCTTCAGGCCGACTTCGTCGCCGCGCCTTCCGCCGCCGGTGAACCGTGGACCGGGCCACCCAAACAGCTCGGTCAGGTCCGGCACCGATCCGGGGCGAGTCAAGCAGACCACCTCTGGGCCACCAGCGTTGATCGTGGCGGCCCCGACGCGGGTCGGTTCCCCGTTGGGCGGTTCGGACAGGGCGTGGCGTCGAGCACCTCGACTGGTACGCCCACCGACGCGCCATGAACCGACGCGCCATCGCCGACCGGCTGCACCACTTCCACTACCGCCGGACCGAGGGCGGGCCGCCTGATCGAGGCACCCCAAATCCGGGCGCGGGGACCCTCGTTCGGGTGGTGACGCCGATGGTGGCGAGCGCGCAGCAGGTGGCCACGCCGACGAGCAGGGGTGCGTAGTCGTCGCTGGTGTGCAGAAGCGCGGCGGCGGCGAGGGGGCCGGTGGCTTTGGCGATGGTGACGGGGGCGGCGAGGCGCCCGGCGATGGTGGCGTAGGCGGTGGTCCCGTACCGGTCGGTGAGCAGGGCGGGAGTGGCGAGGCTAGTAATGCCGAAGCCGAGCCCGAAACCGACGATGGCGATGATGGCCCCGGTAGAGGTGCCGGCGAGCAGGGGCATGGCGAGCACGGCGACGGCCTGGGTGGCGTAGACGGCGCCCACGATGGTGGTGACGGGTAGTCGTCGGCGGGCGGCGGTGAGGACGAGCCGGCCGGTGACGGACAGGACGCCGAGCAGACCGGCGGCGGTGGCGGCGAAGGTGGTGGGGTGGCCGCGGCTGATCAGGTAGCCGATGAGGTGCACGGTCATGGTGCTGGTGGCGGCGCCGTGGGCGGTGAAGGTCGCGGTGAGGATCCAGAAGCGGGCGTCGCGCATCGCGGTGTGAGCGACCGACCGTCGTCCGGGTTGCGCGCGTCGAAGCGGGTCGGCCGGTGCGGTGCCTGCCGGTCGGGGCTGGCGGACGGTGAGCGCGTGCAGGGGGATGGTCACCGCGCCGTGGATGGCGGCGAGGGCGAGCAGAGCGCCGCGCCAGCCGAGGTGCGCGGTCAGCAGGCCGGTCAGGGGCATGAAGATGGTGCTGGCGAACCCGGCCACGATCGTGACGGCTAGGAGGGCGGTGGTGCGCCGGTCGGGGGTGAACCAGGAGACGATGACGGCGAAGGCGGGTTCGTAGAGCACCATCGCCCCGGCGATCCCGATGCCGATCATGAGGGCGTAGAGCTGGCCGATGGTCTGCACCTGGGACCAGGCGACCAGGAGCGCGGTGGCGGTGATCGAGCCGGCGGTCATGATCGCGCGACCGCCGTGGTGGTCGAGCCACCGGCCCACGGGGATGGCCATGAGGGCTCCGGTGAGGACGGAGGCGGTGAGCGCGCCGGTGACGGCGGTGGTGGACGCGCCGATGCTGGTGGCCATCGGGGTGAGCAGCACCGGGTAGGCGTAGTAGAGGGTGCCGTAGCCGATGGTGGAGGTGACGGCGAGGGCGGCGACGATCCGCCACCCGTGGTGCCCGCCGACGGTGGGGTCGGCGGGCACCGTCGTGGTGGTGGGCATCAGCTGCCGCAGCAGCCGCCGGCCTGCGTGTCGGCGGGTGCGGCGTCGAGGGTGACGAGGTTCGGCGGGGCGGCGAGCAGCCCACCGGTGATGCCGGTGGCCAGCCCTCGTGACGTCGGCTCGGTGGCGGGGGTGGGTCCGCAGCAGCTGTCGCCGGTGGCGGAGTCGTCGGGGTTGCTGTTGCACACACCGGTTTCCGGCAGGTCGAGCTGGACGTCGCGGGCGGCGGTCCAGTCGCCGGCGAGGGCGGCGACGACGGAGCGGACCTGTTCGTAGCCGGTGGCCATCAGGAACGTCGGCGCCCGGCCGTAGGACTTCATGCCGACGGCGTAGTAGCCGACCTCGGGGTGGGCGAGTTCGGCGACGCCGTGCGGGGGCACGGTGCCGCAGGAGTGCTCGTTCGGGTCGATCAGCGGCGCGAGGGCGCGGGTGGCGCCCATGACCGGGTCGAGGTCCAGGCGCAGCTCGCCGGCGATGGAGTGGTCGGGGCGGAAGCCGGTGGCCGCGACGATGCGGTCCACGGTCAGCGACTCCTCGCTGCCGTCGCCGTGGCGCACCACGACGGTCACCCGGTCGTCACCGGTCGGGGTGAGAGTGTGGACGGCGAAGCCGGTGAGTAGCCGGATCCGGCCGGCGTCGACGTGGGCGCGCAGCCGGGAGCCCAGTGCCCCGCGGGCGGGGAGGGCGTCGGCGTCGCCGCCGCCGTAGGTGCGCGCCGGCGAGGTGGTGCGGATCGCCCAGGTCACCTCGGTGCCCGGGTGTTCGGTGGCGAGATCGGCCAGCGAGAGCAGGGTGTTCGCGGCGGAGTGGCCGGCGCCGACGACCAGGGTGTGCCGGCCGGCGAACCGGTCGCGGTCGGCGCCGAGCACGTCGGGCAGCGCGTGCTCCAGGTACGCGGCGGCGTCGGTCTCGCCGCGGGCGGGCAGACCGGACGCGCCGAGAACGTTCGGGGTGCCCCAGGTGCCGGAGGCGTCGATGACCGCGCGGGCGAGCACCTCCTGGCCGTCGGTGAGGCGGACGAGGAACGGGGTGGTGTCGCGGCCGGCGGTGCGCAGCCGGTCCAGGCCGAGGCGGCTGATCGCCTCGACCCGGGTGCCGTAGCGCAGGTGCGGCTTGAGCTGCGGCAGTTCGGCCAAGGGCTGGAGGTAGTCGGCGGCCAGTTCGGCGCCGGTGGGCAGGGCGTCGGGGTCGGGGCCGACCCAGCCGGCGTCGTCGAGCAGCCGCCGGGCGGCGGGGTCGATGTCGTACCGCCACGGGGAGAAGACGCGGACGTGGCCCCACTGGCGCACCGCCGAGCCGGCCGCGTCGCCGGCTTCGAGAACGAGGAACGGCAGGCCGCGCTCGTGCAGGTGGGCGGCGGCGGCCAGGCCGACGGGGCCAGCGCCGATCACCACGACCGGAAGGCTGTCCATGGCGCTCATCCTGTAACTCCTCTGCGTTGAAAACTGTCGAATCAGATATGTGCAAGGGGCACTGGGCATCCGAAGCCAGAGGCGGTTAGGTGACGGTGGGGCTGCGGCGCTCCAGCAGGACCACGTCACGCCACCGGCCGTGGTGGCGGCCGACGCGTTCGCGGACGCCGACGATGCGGAAGCCGGCCCGTTCGTGCAGGGCCAGGCTGGCGGTGTTCTCGGGGAAGATGCCGGACTGGATGGTCCAGATCCCGGCGGCCTCGGTGGAGGCGACGAGCGCGTCGAGCAGCAGCCGGCCGGCGCCACGGCCCTGGGCGGCGGGGTGCACGTAGACGGAGTGTTCTACCACCCCGGCGTAGACCGCCCGGGCAGAGGTCGGCGACGCCGCAACCCAGCCGACGACGACACCACCGGCCATGGCCACGAAGCGGTGCCCGGGCAGCCGCGCGGCGTCAAAGGCCACCCAAGCTGGCGCCGTGGTCTCGAAACTGGCGTTGCCCGCGTCCAGGCCCGCCTGGTAGATCGCCAGGACCGCGTCGGCGTCGGCGGCGGTCATCGGCCGTATGGCGACGCCCGCGCGCCCCGCCGGGCCGGTGGGGTCGCCACTGCCGCCAGCCGTCATGATCATGCGTCCCACCCAATTCTGTCTCGACGTCCGTCAAATCAGAGAGTTGCACGCTGGTTAGAAGAATGTCAACCTAGAGGCATGTCTAAACAGCCGACGCCGCTCGCCGCCATCGACCTGAACGCGGCGACCTCCTGCTGCGCGCCGCTTGCACAGCGGCGGGTACCCGCGGAGGCGGCCGCGGCTGTCGCGGCGGCGTTCAAGGCGCTCGGCGACCCCGTGCGCCTGCAGTTGATGTCGATGATCGCCTCCGCCGAGGGCGGGGAGGCGTGCGTGTGTGACCTCACGCCGGCGTTCGAGCTAACCGGCCCGACGATCTCCCACCATCTCCGGACGCTGCGTGAGGCCGGCCTGGTGGACGCCGACCGGCGCGGCACCTGGGTCTACTACCGCGCCCGGCCCGGCGTCCTGCGCCAACTTGCGTCCCTGCTCTCCGTCGAGCCCGCCGACTCATAGCAGCACCTAAGTCCCGTCGACAGGCACGCGCCCGCGAAGAGGGGCCCGCTCGACGGCGAGCCCGCCGGCCAACAGCAACGCGCCCGCCTTGGCGGGCGGGCTCGGGCGGGGGAGGTCGAACGCTCCGGTCGGCCGATGCCGCGCATGCGGCACCCAGACAGCCGCGTCTTGGGGCCCCCTTTTTGTCAACCCCGATTAGCTCAGCTATGGTTGAGTCAATGAACGCTGAGCTTGATTCTCTGGCTGGGCGGGCGCGGGTCCACGCCGCGCTCGGCGACCCGGCGCGGCTGGCGATCGTGGATGCGCTCATCCTCGGCGACGCGTCCCCCGGCGAGATCGCCCACACCCTCGACCTGCCCACCAACCTCGTCGCCCACCACGTCAAGGTCCTCACCGACGCCGGACTGGTGGTCAAGGGCCGCTCCGAGGGCGACAAGCGCCGCACCTACCTGCGGCTTCGGCCGGAGACCCTGGCCGCGCTGACCCCGCCGCCCCTGACCGGTGTCGGCCGCGTGGTGTTCGTCTGCACCCGCAACTCGGCCCGCTCGCAGCTCGCCGCCGCCCTCTGGTCGGGCCGCACCCACACCACCGCCGCGTCGGCCGGCACGCATCCCGCCGACCGGGTGCATCCCCGCGCCGTCGCCGTCGCCCAACGGCACGGGCTGACCCTCGACCCGACGGCCACCGCTCACGTCGACGCCACGGTGCGCGCCGACGACCTCGTCATCGCCGTCTGCGACAACGCCCACGAGGAACTCACCGGCCCGGTCCGGCCCCGGCTGCACTGGTCGGTGCCCGACCCGGTCCGCGTCGACACCGACGAGGCGTTCGAGGCCGCGTTCGCCGACCTCGCCGCCCGAGTCGACCGCGTCGCCCCCATCGTCACCCCCGCCACGAGCACGGGAGACCACCATGACTGACACCAGCCCCCACCCCTACCCGGAAGTCTCCATCGACCAGCAGGTCGCCCTGCGTACCGCAGCGACCCGCCTCGCCGGGGAGTTCGCCGGCGTCTACGGCACCGAGACCATCGAACGGTTCCTGCTCTCCAGCTACGACCAGTTCGCCACCGCCAGCACCATCCCCCACTACCTGCCCCTGCTGGCCGAACGCTTCGCCCGCCAGCGGCTGCAGGCCCTCGCCCGCGTCGAGGGCCACCACCGCGACGGCCGACCGGTCGCCCTGTTCCTGTGTACCCACAACGCCGGCCGCTCCCAGATGGCCCTCGGGTTCTTCACCCACCTCGCAGGCGACCGGGCGGTCGCCTGGTCCGGCGGCAGCGAACCCGCCATCGAGGTCAACCCCGCCGCGGTCGCGGCGATGGCCGAGCGGGGCATCGACATCACCGACGAGTTCCCCAAGCCGTGGACCGACGAGGTCGTGCGCGCCGCCGACGTCGTGGTCACCATGGGCTGCGGCGACGCCTGCCCCGTCTTCCCCGGCACCCGCTACGAGAACTGGGACCTCGACGACCCGGCCGGCCTCGACCCGGCCGACGTACGGCCGATCCGCGACGAGATCGAACGCCGCGTCCGCCGACTGCTCGACGAACTCCACATCCCCGCCAACCGATGATCCCTGCGCCGCCAACGGCTGGGACGCCAGCACCCTGGGAGAGAACACACTGATGACCATCGCACTCCGGCGGCGCCTGCTGGCCGAGTTCACCGGCACCGCCCTGCTGGTCACCGCCGTCGTCGGCTCCGGCATCATGGCGACCACCCTCTCCCCGAACGACGTCGGGTTGCAGTTGCTGGAGAACTCGATCGCTACCGCCTTCGCCCTCGGCGCGCTGATCCTGATCTTCGGGCCGGTCTCCGGTGCGCACTTCAACCCCGTCGTCTCCGCCGCCGACTGGTTCCTCGGCCGCCGCGCCGGCACCGGCCTCACCGCCCGAGACCTGGGCGGCTACGTCGTGGCGCAGGTGCTCGGCGCGATCGCCGGGTCGGTGCTGGCGAACCTGATGTTCGACCTGGCCGCCGTCGGCTTCTCCGGCAAGGACCGCGCCGCCGGTCACCTGTGGCTCGGGGAGGTCGTCGCCACCGCCGGCCTGATCCTGCTGATCTTCGCCCTGGCCCGCTCCGGCCGCGCCCCCGTTGCCCCGGCCGCCGTCGGTGGCTACATCGGCGCCGCCTACTGGTTCACCTCCTCGACCTCGTTCGCGAACCCGGCCGTCACCATCGGCCGAGCCTTTACCGACACCTTCGCCGGCATCGCCCCCACCTCCGTGCCCGGCTTCGTCGTCGCCCAGCTCGTCGGCCTCGCCGTGGGCGTCGGCCTGCTCGCCGCGCTCTACCCCGACGCCGGGAAGGCCGCCGACCAGGTGGTGGTGCCCACCGACGACCGGAACCCCGCCCTCGACCACCGCCCATGACTGGCAAGCCCGAGCACCGCCGAGGCGACCAGTCGCACCGCGACCATCTCAACCGGCCGCATCCGGCCGGCCGGTACCGGCTGCTCGACCGCAACAGCAATCCCGACCGATCGCTGCCCGCGATTCCCGACGAGGCGCCGGTCAACCGGCCCTGCGACCCGTACTGCCAGAGAGGCTCCTGATGTCCGACAAGCCCAGCGTCCTGTTCGTCTGCGTCCACAACGCCGGCCGCTCCCAGATGGCCGCCGGGTGGCTGCGCCACCTCGCCGGCGACGCCGTCGAGGTCCGCTCCGCCGGATCGGCACCCGCCGAGACCGTCAACCCGGCCGCCGTCGAGGCCATGCGGGAGGTCGGCATCGACATCACCGACCAGACCCCCAAGCTCCTGGAGTACGCCACCGCCGAGTCGTCCGACGTCATCGTCACCATGGGCTGCGGCGACGCCTGCCCCGTCTTCCCCGGCAAGCGCTACGAGGACTGGAAGCTCGAAGACCCCGCCGGCAAGGGCGTCGAATCCGTCCGCCCGATCCGCGACGACATCCGTACCCGGGTGGAGAAGCTCCTCGCCGAGCTGCGCCCCGCCGCCTGACCCACCCGCCAGCGGCCGCCCGCCGACGCTCCCCGTCGGCGGGCGGGAGCCCCCCGAGCAGGAGCCCCCCGTGACCGACCCCCACCGCCTGATCATCATCGGTTCCGGACCCGCCGGATACACCGCCGCCGTCTACGCCGCCCGCGCCAACCTCGCGCCCCTCGTGATCGAGGGCAGCCAGTCCGGCGGCGCGCTGATGACCACCACCGAGGTGGAGAACTTCCCCGGCTTCCCCGACGGCATCACCGGCCCCGATCTGATGGACAACCTCCGCAAGCAGGCCGACCGATTCGGTACGCAGTTCATCACCGACGACGTCACCCGCGTCGACCTCACCGGCGACGTCAAGACCGCCTGGGTCGGCGAGCAGGCGTACCAGGCCCCGGCGGTCATCCTCGCCACCGGCTCCGCCTGGCGGCCCCTCGGCGTACCCGGCGAGCAGGAACTCCTCGGCCACGGCGTGTCCGCCTGCGCCACCTGCGACGGGTTCTTCTTCCGCGACCAGGACATCGCCGTGGTCGGCGGCGGCGACACCGCCATGGAGGAAGCCACCTTCCTCACCCGCTTCGCCCGCAGCGTCACCATCGTCCACCGCCGCGACACCTTCCGCGCCAGCCGCATCATGGCCGACCGGGCGTTGGGCAACGACAAGATCCGGGTGGTATGGAACAGCGTGGTCGAGGAGATCCTCGGCGCCGTCGCCGCCGTCCGCCTGCGGGACGTCCACACCGGCGAGACCCGGGTCCTGGACGTCACCGGCGTGTTCGTCGCCATCGGCCACGACCCGCGCAGCGAACTGTTCCGCGGCCAGGTCACCCTCGACTCCGACGGCTACGTCACCGTCGAGGCCCCGGGCACCCGTACGAACCTGCCGGGGGTGTTCGCCGCCGGTGACCTCGTCGACCACACCTACCGCCAGGCCATCACCGCCGCCGGCACCGGCTGCGCCGCCGCCCTCGACGCCGAGCGCTACCTCGCCTCCCGCACCTGACCGGCACCGCTGAGGTCCGGCCAGCGCGGCTGGACCCCGGAGCCTACGGCAATCCGCGCAGGCGGGAGGCGATGTCGGCGACCGTCGCCTTCGCGGTCCTGCCGGCACCCACCAGCGTCGCCGAGGCCGCCCCGGTCCAATCGCCGTAGCCGAGCAGATAGAGGCGGTCCTCGTCCACCGACCGGGTGCCCTCGACGACAGCCTTCCCTTGCCGCCATCCGGGCAGCAGCGGCGCGAGGTGGGTGAGGTTGGGCCGGAACCCCGTACACCAGATGACGGCGTCGCAGGGCTCCTCGGTGCCGTCGGCCCACCGCACGCCACGCTCGGTCAACCGCACAAACATCGGACGGGGATGCAGGACGCCGCAGTCACGCGCCTCGCGGACGCTCGGCACCATCACGATGTCCCCAAGCTCGCTGACACCACCACCGGCCGCGCCGGCGGCCTTACGGGTGGCCACACCGAACAGCACCCGACCGTCGACGTCGTCCGGCATCAACCGCGCCGGATGCAGGGTCACCCAGGTGGCCTCGGCGACCCGCGACACCTCCGCCAGGATCTGCGCTGCGGAATTACCTCCGCCGACGATGACGACCCGCTGCCCCCGGAACTCCTCTGGCGAGGTGTAGTGCACCGTGTGCAGCTGCCGGCCGGCGAACTGCTCACGGCCCGGGATGTCGGGCACGTACGGGCACTCCCACGTACCGGTGGCGGAGATGACGTACCGGGCCGACCAGGTCCCCGCATCGGTATCCACCGTCAGGCGGTCCCCGGCGCGCCGCACCTCGCGGGCGCGGACCGGACGGTGCACCCGCAACTCGTAGCGTTGCTCGTAGGCCTGCAGGTAGTCCACGACGTGCCCGGCGGTGGGGAACTCCTCGCTCTCCTGCCGCGGCATTCCCCACCCCGGCAACGGGCTGTACTCCGCCGGGGAGAACAACCGCAACGAATCCCAGCCATGCCGCCACGCGCCACCCGGCTGCGGCTGGGCGTCGAGGATGACGTGATCCAGTCTGGCGCGGCGCAGGTAGTAGCCCGCCGCCAAGCCCGCCTGCCCGCCCCCGACGACCACCACATCACACGACCCCGACACGCACGACACCTCCCTCGATCCGTAGATCATCATGCCGAGACGACAGAAGCGGTGGGCGCCTCCAGGAACTCACGGTGATCCTGCCCTCGTTCACCAGCCGATCGACGGGGTCTGCTGTAACGATGCAAGACGTGCCAACAGTGAAGATCGAGACACCTGCCATCTCGCCCCTCGCCGGCGAGCCGATCGACCGCGCCGATGCCGAACGGCTCGCCGGAGTGCTCAAGGCGTTCGCCGACCCGGCCCGGCTGCGACTGCTCAGCCTGATCCAGTCCGCCCCGCAGGGGGAGGCGTCCGTCAGCGACCTCACCGCTCCTCTCGGACTCTCCCAGCCGACCGTCAGCCACCACCTGCGGATCCTCACTGAGGCCGGCCTGCTCGAACGCGACAAGCGCGGCGTCTGGGCGTACTACCGCCTCGTGCCGTCCGCCATCGCCACGATCGCCGACCTGCTGACCCCGCCCCGCAAGCGAGCAATGAAGAAGACCCGCTGACCGACGCCATCGGCGACCGCCGCCGGCGCCTCAGGACCCGGCCGTGCGAGAGCCGAAACGCGGCGGTTGAGCGTCCCACCGCGCGTGGCTCGGCCCTGAGCAGCGGGCTCTACGTTCAGGCATGACCCATCGGGGCGGTCCAAGACGGGGCAATGTCGCCGCCTGTACCTATCCTGGCCAGGTGGACGGTGTAGCGAAGGACTTCTTCATCTCGTATACGGCCGCTGACAAGGCGTGGGCTACCTGGATCGCCTACATCCTCGAGGCGGACGGCTTCGCGGTGACGATTCAGGAGTGGGACTTCCGGCCAGGCAGCAACTTCGCCGTCGAGATGGACAAGGCCCTCAAGCAGTGTCCGCGGATGATCGCTGTGCTCTCCCCGGCCTACCTGAAGGCACCCTTCCCAGCCTCGGAGTGGGCAGCCGTCTTCGCCAGCGACCCGGAGGGCGCGAAGAACGCCCTCGTGCCGATCATGGTGCAGGAGTGCCAGCCGGAAGGGCTGCTCAGCCAGGTGGTGCAGATCCGCATTTACGGACTCGACGAGACCGCTGCGCGGAAGCAGATCCTCGAAGGCGTCCGCCGCGAACGGAACAAGCCCGCCACACCCCCGCCGTTCCCGGGTACGTCGGCGGCGTCCACCGAGGCGCCCGCCCAGGCTGTGCCATATCCGACAGCCCGCACTGCCGCGCCGGCCAGCCCATCGCGGCTGCGCTGGCAGAGCCCGGCACCGCCGGTCAGCGTCTCCTGGCGCAGCGACCTTGACCAACGCATGCAGGACCGCCGGCTAGGCGGCGCAGCCGTCGAGGTGCACCTGGCCTTCGCCGCCGACGAGGCGCGACTGCAGGTTAGCGAGCTGGCCGCCCTCGCCGACCTGCTACCCGACCATGGCCGACAGCACGGCATGTTCACCCGGCTGGAAGCCCTGCACGCGCACGCCGACTCCACCGTCGCCCGGGCGACGAGCAGCAGCCGGGACAACGAGAAGGGGCTTGTGATTTGCCGGTCGGGCCAGCGGTCGGCGTGGGCCCCTCTGCCCCGAGGCCAAATGGGCGCGGTGCTCGACCGTGACGACCTGATCAAGCAGCTCGCTGCCATGCTTAACACGCTGACGGCGCTGGAACTGCCTCACAGCGACCTTGTCGTACCGGCCATCGGGCTCGACCCCGCCACCATGATCTCCTACGGCAAGGTCAACGTACCGAGCAACACCGCCACCTTCGGGTTCGCGCAGGCAGACCACATCCACGTCTCTCCGGACGAAGCCATCGACTACGGCAGCGTCGTCGCCCGCCCCACCGACGTGGCCGCCGAACTCGTCGCACGTCTCATCGCCGACCACCGGATCGCCACAGGCCTGCGCTGACAACCTACTGATCCACGCCCCCCGCCAGGACGAGTCCCAGCAGGATGCCGTCGCCGACCACCGGTCGGACCGGTGCTCCGTTGATGCTCGGCGAAACGGTTCTCTGCGCCGCGCCAGGCGCAGCGCGGACACCGATGGCGGTCTTCGTTCTCTACGCTGCTTTCATGGCAGCGTGTCCCGAGCTGACCAGGCCGGCCCCCCGCGTGGGGTGCGGCCACGGTCTCTCCGGGGCAACCCCGGGGACGCGATACTCACCTCGGCACGACACCACAGGTGCGTCGGCACGCTCCGCGAGCCTGTGCACCCGCACGACCGGGCATCGTCGGGACACGCTGCCACCACCGGCGCAGTCGTGACCACCATCCACGCCCTCGCCACCGCGCTCGCCGACGCGTTCCTCGCTGGCGACGGCTGGCGCCGCGCCGATCTCGTCGGCCAGGGTGGGCTCGTCCTCGGGGTCCGGCGGCGATGGCTGTGGCCGGTCGCCGACGCGGTGCTGGTCGCCTACCCGCGCCCACCCACCGACCGGCCGCGCGAGCTGGCCACGTTCCTGAGCACCCTCGACCCGCTCCGTGCGGCAATCGCCGCCGCCCGCCAGCACCAGCGGCCCATCGTCATCCGCACGCGGCCCGTGACACCGACCCGAACCGTCCGCCGTCCCTGGCGCACCCCGGTCATCGACACCGTGGGCGACCTGGCCGCGATGCTCGACCTGAGCATCGCCCACCTCGACTGGTACGCCGACCGACGCGCCATGAACCGCCGCGCTACCGCCCACCGGCTGCACCACTACCACTACCGGTGGACCGACCACGGGCGGCTGATCGAGGCGCCCAAGTCCCGGCTGCGCGCCCTGCAACGCCGGCTGCTCGCCGAGGTCCTCGGCCCGATCCCGGTCCACCCCGCCGCGCACGGCTTCGTCCCCGGCCGCTCCGCGCACACCTTCGCCGCCGCCCACGCCGCGCAGCCGGTCGTCGTCCGGGTCGACCTGCTCGCCTTCTTCACCCGCATCCCTGCCGCCCGCGTTCACGGGCTGTTCCGCACCGCCGGCTACCCCGAACCCGTCGCCCACACCCTCACCAGACTCTGCACCACCCGCACCCCACACCCAGTCCTGCGCCGCGCACCCACCGACCTACCGCACCGGGCGGCCTGGCTCACCGCGCTCCGCACCGGCCACCTGCCCCAAGGCGCGCCGACCTCGCCCGCTCTAGCCAACTTGTGCGCCTACCGACTCGACCGACGCCTCACCGGCCTCGCCGACGCCTTCGGCATCGCCTACAGCCGGTACGCCGACGACCTCGCCTTCTCCGGCGACCTCACCACCCGCCGCATCGATGACCTGATCGCCGCCGTCACCGGCATCGCCCGCGACGAGGGCTTCCAAGTCCACACAGGTAAGACCCGCATCCGTGGGCGCGCGGACCGGCAACTCCTCGCGGGACTCGTCGTCAACCAACACCCCGCCCCACCCCGCGACGAATACGACCAGCTCCGCGCCATCCTCCACAACGCCGCCCGCACCGGCCTCGCCGAGCAGAACCGGACCGACCACCCCGACTTCGCTCAATACCTCATCGGACGAGTTACCTGGGTCAGCCATCACCACCCGGCACGCGCAGCCAAACTCGCCGCGCTGCTGGCCCACGCTCTCGCGACACCGTAGACTGAGGCGGCGCGGCACCTTCACCGGATCTCGGTGAGGACGCGTCGGACCGACCGAAGCTTGGCCTGAGCAGGACTTACGCCCGTTCTGCTGATCTTCAGCAAGCGAGCACAGCAACACGCGTGTGCGACCCGCTAACACGAAAAGAAAATAGGAACCGGCAGGTAGTCAGCGTCCGGGTACAGATAGAGCGTCGTCTTAGGAAACCGATGCTCTATCCCCTGAGCTACGGGGGCGCGAGTGGCCAGTCTAGCGACCTGCGGGTTCGCCCCGGGTGGCAGGGAGTGACCCGCGTTGACCCGGGGTGTCCGGGCTGGTTCCGGTCGGGGTTTGGCCAGGTCGGAGCGCCTCGGATCACATCAACCCCGGATTTCGACCCTGATCTTGGCCGGGGCTGACCTGGGCTGGCCGGGGTTGTCCGGGGGTGGCTTCCGCTGAAGAGCACACGTTGCACACATCAGCCAAGATCGAAGTGGCCGGTTTCGTCGGCCGGATGCCGCGCCCAGTCGGGCTCGCCGCCGCCGCTCGTCGCCGCGGCGGTCGCCGCCGCTTCGGGTGTGGTTCACCGTCGCTGGTGGTGTCCGGGGTGCCAGTGCGGTAGCGGGATGTCTGTCGTGCGGTGTTGGGTGATGGCGTGGGTGGCGGTTGCTTCGAGGTGTTGGACGTTGTCGATGGTGGTGTGGAGGGCCATGGCGGTCTGGGGGACGGTGAGGCCTCGCCAGTGGCGGAGGTGGAGGCAGGTGCGGTGTCGGGGGTCGAGGTGTTGGTATGCGGTGAGGGCTTGTTGGAGGTCGTATTTGGCGATGACGGCTGCTTCGGCGCTGGTGGTGTGGTGGTTTTCGGTGGCGTGGTAGTCGTCGGTGAGGCCGGCGGGGTGTTCGGGGCGGTTGCGGCGGGCTCGGGCGTGGTCGAGGACGAGGCGGTGGGCGATGGTGTGGAGCCAGGCGATGATCGGTCGGCGGGGTTGGGTGTACTGGTGAAGGTTTTTCCAGGCGCGTAGGAATGTCTCGGCGGTGATGTCCTCGGCCAGGTGTCGTTGGTGGCTGCCGACGCGGGCGGTGACGTGGCCGAGGACGCGGTTGTGGTGGTGTTGGTAGAGCTGGCCGAAGGCGTCGCGGTCGCCGTGTTGGGCGCGGCGTACGAGGTCCCATTCCGGCGGACGGTCGTCGTGTTCGTGGTGGCGGGGGTTTCCGGTGGGTGTGGTCATGGGGTCGTCCGGTGGGCGTAGCTGCTCGCGAGGATGATGATCATGAGTAGGAGCGCCAGGATGGTGGCCGGGCGTGCCAGGCGTAGGCGTAGCAGGAGCCAGAGGGTGTTCGACAGGCTGCCTTTGGCCAGTGCGAGGGCCAGGATGAGTACGCCGATCAGGGCGAGGAGTTCTTTCATGGCGTGCTCCGGGTTGGGGTCTGTGGCTGGTCGGATGGGTGCCGCTGCGCGTCGTGGTGGTGGGCTGCGGTGGTTGAGGCCGTCTGGTGTGCGGTGACTGCCGGGGTGCGGGGTGCGAGTAGGCGCAGGAGGGGGGTCTTGGTGGCGAGGAGACCCACGATCGTGGCGTAGACGGCGACGGTGAGCCCTTGGGTGGCGGCGGTCTGCCAGCCGGCGCCGGCGGCGTTGGCGGTCGGGTCGGCCAGGCGCGGCATCGCGGCCGTCAGTAACAGAAGCGGGAAGTTGACGGCCAGGTGAAACGCGATGCCGGCTTCGATGCCGCCGGTGACGACGGTGAGCCAGCCGAGGGCGACGCCCATGGTCAGGACCAGCAGGACACCCCAGACGGTGCCGGGCCCGTGCAGGGCGGCGAACACGACCGCCTGCCCGCCGATGGCGGGCCACGGGGAGCGGAAGAACCGGCCGATGGCCTGGAGGATGACGCCGCGGCTGATGTACTCCTCGGCGGTGACCTGCCCGACCAGGAACACGGCCACGACGGCCACGGTGGTCAGGTACGGGCCGACGCCGGGCCACCCGGATGGCTGCGCCGGGGTGGGCTCGACGTCACTGGTGTGGGTCAGCACCTCGATCACGAAGCCGGAGATCATGCCGGCCAGGGCCGTCGGTACCGCGACGACAAGGCAGACCGCCAGCCAACGGCGGCGGATCCGGCCGGCGATGCTCAGGACGCTACCGGCCGGCCGCCGCTCGATGGTCTTGACGGTGAGCATGGCGATCGGCAACGCGACGGCCACCCCGGCGATGGAGTACGCCATCAGGGTGTAGTCACCCAGCAGCGGCAGCCGGGGCTGGACGTGCATGGCCACGGCGGCGGCTGTCAGGCTGACCAGGACCCCGAGGAACGCCACCAGCACGGCGGCCACGGAGCGCCACCATCGGGGCGTCAACTCCCGGGACACCCGGTGGAACACCACCGGCCCGTCGGCCATGCCCGTGGCGGGCAGACCGATCGAATTCGGCGGGTTGGTCGGTCCGGCCGGGTGGGGCGCGGTGGCCGCTGGCGTCGGCAGGGATGAGGGTTGGTTGTGCAACGGAGAGAACCTTCTTCTCGCAGGTGGAAACACCAGGCCGCGTCATACGCGCGCGACCCGGGTGGACGTGGACAGGCGTGGTCAGGCCACGGGAGGGTGGTCGCGGTGTAGTGGCCAGAGCCGGGGGCCGCTGGGGAGGTGTAGAGGTGTGTCGGCGTGGTAGCCGTAGGCGGTGAGGGTGTCGCGGGCACCGGTGGTGGTGACGACCGTGTCGACCGGCAGAGCTGGGTGGTCGGCGTGGTGGTGGCGGTGGTCGAGTAGGTGCCGGCCGAGACCCCGGCCGCGGTGGCTGGGGCGGACCCACAGCCAGGACAGCCAGTCGTGCGCCGCGGCTGACCGGTAGCTGTCCATGGCCTGCAGCAACTGCTGGAAACGGACGGCGGCGCGGCCGGCGGCCGGTCCGAGGTCGTGGCGGGTCGGCGCGGCCCACGGCCTGGTTTCCGGGTACGGATGCCAGACGGCGATGGCGGTCATGTGTCCGAGGATGGTGACGTCGCCGCGTGCGACGGCGTGGTCGACCTGCACGGCGATCAGCCGTTGCAGCACGTTGCGGCGTTGCCGCAGGTCCGGCAGCAGCCACTCGGTGACCGGGTCGAACATGGCCACGGCGGCGAGGAGCATGGTGACGGTCGGGACGTCGTCCGGCCGTGCCGTCCACGCCTTCTGGTCCAGCTGTCCGGTCACTGCGCCGCGCCTTCGGTCGGGACAGCGCTCACCATGGTCGGGGCCGTGTCGAAGAAGCCGGGCGGGAAGATGGCGGTGCCGGGTCGCCACATCCGCCAGATCGTCGGCCCGCTCGGAATCTGGATCGGTATGCCGGCCCGGTAGCCGAGCCGTTGGTAGAGAGCCCGGTTGCGCAGGTTCGTGGCCTCCAGGTACGCGGGCAGACCCTCGGCATCAAGGCGGCGATGGTGGTTGGCGAGCAGTGCGGCCCCGATCCCACCGTTCTGCCGGCCGGGTGCGACGGCGAGGTAGGCCAAGTGGTGGTGCGGTGTTGCGGGGTGGTGGGTTTCGAAGAGCGTGTCGAGGAGGGCGAACACGGGCGCGTACCGGCCGGTGGCCTGCTCCAACGCTGCGAGATGCTCTCGGCTGGGTGAGGTCGGGGGTTGCAGGCGGGGGTACCAGATCGCCACCCCAGCCCGATCGTCGGTGGTGTGCACGGTCCCGTGTTCCAGGCCGTGGTGCAGGACGGCGGTGAAGTAGGCCCGGTAGACCAGGCGTCGTTCGGCGGGGTCGGGGACGAGCCAGTCGGCTACCGGCCCGGTGAAGAACGCGTCGGCCAGGACCGGGACCAGAGCGTCGGTGTCGGCGGGTGTCGCCGGGCGGACCGCGACGGTGGGGATAGTCATCTCGGCAAGGTCCTTACACGTGGTGGGATGCGGTGGTGGGGGTGCGCCAGGCGACGGTCGCGGTGTGCGCGCCGAGGCCGATCGCCTGGTACACGTCCGGGCGGGCCCGTCGCAGGATGAGCGCCCACATGGCGCCGAGTAGAGCGGCGGTGGCGTAGGCGGTGGGAAACATCCACCGCAGCGGGGAACTCGCTTCGACGCCGAGGAGGGTGTCGAACTCGACCAGGGTGGCGGCCAGGATTCCGGTCAGCGCGAGAGTGGCGGCCACGGGCGCGATCGTGCTGCGCCAGCGTCCTTCACTGTGCGGGCTGTGGTGGAAGAAGCCGACCACGGCGGCGGAGGTGACGGTCATGAGGATGAGGACGCCGAGGCCGCCGGTGACGGTGATCCAAAAGAACAGGTGCACGATCGGATCCGCCCCCACCACCGCGTAGCCGACCAGCACGATCACGGCGACAGCGCTCTGCAGGAGCGACCCGACCTTCGGGGCGCCGGTGCGGCGGCTGGTGCGTCCCAACACCGCGGGTAGGACGTGTTCCCGGCCGAGTGCGAACAGGTACCGGGCCACGGTGTGGTGGAAGCTGAGGAGTGCGGCGAAGAGGCTGGTGACGAACAGGACCTGCGCGACGGTGATCACGGTGGTCGGGAGATACGGGCCGGCCAGGTCGAAGATCAGCTCCGTGCCCGAGGCACGCGCGGCTTGCACGATGTGGTCGGGGCCGGTGGCCACCGACATCGCCCACGCCGACCCCGCATAGAGCACGCCGGTGAGTCCGACGGCGATGAAGGTGGCTCGGGCGATGGTGCGTCGGGGGTCGCGGGTCTCTTCGGCGAAGACGGTGGTGGCCTCGAAGCCGACGAAGCCGGTGATCGCGGTGACCAACGCCGCCCCGATACCCGCACTCACCACCAACCCGGGATGCAACGTGCCCAAGCCGATACCACCGGGAGCGGGTTGGCTGAGCATGACCGCGTCGAAGACCACCACCACAGCGCACTCGGCCACCAGCATGACGGCGAGGATCCGCCCGTTGAGGTCAATGCGCAGCAACCCGAGGACCGCCACCACCGCCCACGCCGTCAGGGCACACACCCACCAGGCGATGTGAAGGTCGTAGCGGGTGTGGAGGAAGTCGGCGAGGACCGCGCCGAAGCCGCCGTACAGGCCGATCTGCATCGCGTTGTACGCCACTATCGCCACGGCGGCTGCGGCGACGCCGGCCGGGCGGCCGAGACCGTGACGGACGTAGGTGTAGAACGCGCCAGCATTGACGACGTGCCGGGACATCGCCACGTAGCCGACGGCGAACAGGCCGAGAACGGCAGCGACCAGCAGGTACGCGATCGGGATACCGGTCACGCCGGTGACCGCGTAGCCGGTGGTCGCACCACCGGCAACCACGGTCAGCGGGGCGGCGGCGGCCATCACGAAGAACACCACATGCGCGACGCCAAGGCGGCCACGCGCCAACGTCACCGACACCGCACCAGCCACAGAACGAGACATGCAGAATCACCTTTCACGGAAGAAGAACAAACGAGGAGCGGGGAGCGGGGAACTGCGGAGGCTGTGGTGGGTCAGGTGCGGTGGGACAGGACGGCGTTGCCGACAGCGGCGGCGAGGTCACCGAACAACTCCCGCACCGGCGGCTGCACCCCATCGACCACCTCCCGCAGATACAGGCGGGCCGACAACGGCGCACCATCGAGCAGCGACGAGTCCAGTTGGGTGTGCAGGACCAAGCCGGCCAGGACCCGGTCGGAGTCACCGAGCGTCCGACGACCGCGAAGGCGCTGCGACAGACGCGCCCCAGGCCACGCGGCGTCGTTGATGTCCACGGGCCGATAGACGGTGCGCTGCCGCCATAGACGGCCGACCTGCTGCGGTGCGAGGAGGCCGGCGTGACACATCCGCCGCGCCACCTGCGTGTAGGCGGTATCGGCGACATACGCCAGCCACGTCCGGGTCGGACACTCGGGCTCCGCTGCCAATCGGTCGAGGATCAGGTGCTGGAGGGGGTCCGCCGGTGGGTGCATGTCACGGACCCGCACCCGCCCGTCGGCGAACGTGATCCGACCGGTGAAGTGCAACTCGGCCAGCAGTGCGGCGGCCAGGCCGTAGCCGAGGGCGGAACCGAACAACCGCCGCTGGCCGTAGTCGTCGTGGGCGACGAAGAAGAACTCATCCGCCAACAACGGCGGCCGGGCAGCCGCGGTTGGGGGCCGCCTGGACGATAGATAACGGGGATCATGCCGCCCGACATCGGGATGACGTGTCACCACGACCGACCTTCCTCACTCGAACAGGGATGTGCACCTGGGTCAGCCGCATGAATGCTCCAGTTGCAACAGGATCCGAATAGTCGGCGGTTGTCCACCCTGCTGGGGTCGCGGATTGTCAGGTCGAATCGTTAGACCGGACCCGCCCCTTTGGCGCCCAGCGCA
Source organism: Micromonospora yangpuensis (assembly GCF_900091615.1). NCBI lineage: Bacteria > Bacillati > Actinomycetota > Actinomycetes > Micromonosporales > Micromonosporaceae > Micromonospora > Micromonospora yangpuensis. The sequence goes on from NZ_FMIA01000002.1 coordinate 958,528, forward strand.
GTGGTCGACTCATAATCTCGCCAAATTGCATCCGGGTCCATGGCAGATATGCGGACAGGGAATCTGTCCGCAAGAGCAGCCGTCGTCGCTCTCGGTTGCGGTCATCGGGCTCGCATCGCGTCCTCTGCCGGGCAGGCGCCTAGAGTGGTGAGCGTAGAGTCATTGCGTGCGAGCCCAGTCCATCAACTCTGATGGGGGCAGCCCGAACACCATGCGCCGGTACGCCGTAGGCGGATTGCTCGTCGCCTGTTGGCTCGCCGGGCGTACGGTGAGACGTTTCGAGGAGGCGTTGTGGAGGCGGAAGCCGGCATCGGCCCGATCTCGGCATCGGACGCAGTGCGCGCCACAGTCAGTTACGACCAGCTTCGAATCTGTGACGGTTCGTTCTACTGGTTGGAGGCTCGTGCCGGTACCGGCTGCGGTGTGATGCTGGTGCGACGGCGTTCCGAAGGTGGAGTGCATGACGCTGGGCCTGCGAATTTCAGCATCACCAGCGAGGTGCACACCTACGGTGGGGGCACCTATGCCATCGTTGAGGACGAGTTGTGGTGCACCGGTGCAGCGGGCCTGTACCGGCAGCATGTCGGCAGCGATGACCTAGAGTTGATGGTGCCGGGAATCATTGGCGGACTGGTTGTTGGCGCGGGTGAAATACTTGCTGTGCGGGAGTCCGAACAAGGCGACGAGTTAATCGCGGTGACTGCCGATGGACCAGCGTCGGTGAGAGTTCTTAGCACATCGCCAGGGTTCTTTGGTCCCCCTCAGCCAGGCCCAGCGATGGTGGCTTGGTCCTGGTGGAGCGAGCACGACATGCCCTGGGATGCCTGCGAGCTTTGGGTGGCACCCTACGAGTCTGGTGGTTGCATCGGAAAGCCATTGCTCGTCGCGGGTGGGGCAGATGAGTCGGTGGTGGAGCCGCGATGGGGGCCTGACGGTTCCCTCTACTTCGTGTCGGACCGTAACGGCTGGTGGAATCTGTTTCGATGGGATGGTCAAGATGTCCATGCTGTAGCTGCCGTCACGGGTGAGTGCGCGGCGGAACCCTGGGAACTGGGGTATGCGTCGTACGGCTTCCTCGACGACGGTCGGATCGCGGTGGTGGTTCAGCAGGGACCGAGGCACCGACTGCTACTCGTCGACCCGCTGGGCGCGGTCACGCCAGTCGAGATTCTGTACACGTCGATCAAGCCCTACGTGGCGGTATACGAGAAGACAGTCGCTCTCATCGCCTCGTCAACGACGGTGGCACCTCAAGTCGTGCTGGTACACCTCGCATCTGGTGATCCCCGGGTTGAGGTGCTGGCCCGCTCGGAACATGCGGACCTCGCCACCTACACGGTCTCGACCCCCGCAGAGCTGCAGGTGCCCGTCAAGGAAGGTCGCGAGGTACGGGCCGTGGTGTATCCGCCTGCCGATGCAGGACCGGGTTGGCGGGCTCCGGTGATCGTTCGTGCACATCCGGGCCCGACTGCCTCGTGTCTGCTGCGTCTGGACTGGCAGGCACAGTTCTTCACTGGCCGTGGTTTCGCCGTCGTGGATGTCGACTATCTCGGTAGCACCGGGTATGGGCGGGCATTCCGCCAGGCGTTGTACGGCCGGTGGGGTCTGGCTGACGTGAACGACTGTCGTGCGGTGGCCGAACACCTCATAGCAACCGGTCGAGCAGTGCCGGGTCAAGTCTTCATCCGCGGTGCCAGTGCCGGTGGATACACGGCGTTGCACGCGGTCACGCACGACGGTCCCTTCGCTGCAGCCACCGCGATCTCGGCGATCGTAGATCCGGACCGGTGGGCGGCCACCGTTCCTAGATTTCAGCGCGCTCACGCTCTGCGTTTGAGTGGTGGCGCGGGCAGGGTTGCTGCCGATGCCATCCGACGACCGGTCCTGCTCGTTCACGGAACCGATGACAGTATCGCCACCGTGCACGACGTGCGGGAACTCGGAGCGCAGCTGACTCGCTTCGGTCTGGTGCATGACCTGCTGTTGCTTGACGATGTCGGCCACTACGTAGCCTCTTCCGTCCGCGCCGAGGTGGCGCTGGAGGCAGAACTTGCCCACTATCTGTTGTCGATGAGCGAATCCGCAAGCGAGCGTGACGGCCAGACCGCCGCCAGTGGGAGTTCGTGCCGCACGTAGTCGCCGAACTCACGGACATCCGGCTCTCCCCGGTAGGGATCCAGGTCGACTTGGACATCGACAATCCTTTGCACACACCGGTGGGAGTCCGTCTTGGCCGCGTGATCGACTGCGGTCCTGGCTGTCGCACATGCTTCTTCAATGCGCCCGGCGGCGGCCAACGAGGATGCCAGGAGCGCAGTGTCGATGGCGAGTCGACGGACGTGTGAAGGGCTCAGTGCCGTGAGGGCGTCGTCTAGATGCCGCTGCGTCTGGGGAGGCTGACCAAGGTCATGGAAGCAGTGGGCCAGTTCGTCGGCAAGATACGCCGACGTGAAGTACCGGATCCATTCCGGCTCCTCCTCCAACCGACTACGGTCGAGCTGCTTCTCCGCAGTCAGGAGGTGGGCTACCGCGTCGGCCTCATGCCCGAGACGGGCGTGTGCGCGGGCCACCACGGCATGCAAGGCCGCTCGGATCGCGGGGGTTGCTTCAGCTTCACACCCCGTCACCGCCGTCAGCGCCATTCGTAGGCTCGCCTCAGGATAGTTGCAGTGCAGCGTCAGGTGGCCAATATTTACAGCAAGAAGATAGCCCCCATAAGTGCGATCATGGGCCGCCTGCGCCAGCCGAAGGGCGCGCAGGTAGCGGCGTTGGGCAAGACCGACCGCCCCCGTGTCGACCGCCTGATATCCGCACAGCTCGAAGAAGCCCGCAGCGATCCTGAACAGACGTCGCCCGATCGCATCAGAAGCAGGTGGACTCGCGAGTAACCGATTGATCTCGCCCTCGACGTACCGCTGTACCCGCTGATGAACCCGACCAGCGCCATGCCTGTGGTCCAACTGCCGAAATACTGTCAGTGCGTTTTCTGCCGATACGACTTCATCCTCCGATACTTGACTGACGGCTCGAAGTCGGCCTGCTGGCGAATGGCCGAAGTCATGGTGATTGTTCAACCAGTCGAGGGCGGTACGATCCAGCACGCCCGGCTGGAAGGGGACACGCCGCAGCAAGTCGCCCTGCTCGGGAGTCTCCAAGGGAGCACCCGGTAGCGAGGTGATCGGGGTACCTGGCTGGGTCGAGACAAGAGCGATCCTGGCTCTCCGCTCACGGTCACGTTCGGCTTCAAGTACCGGCAACAGGCGCAGCAGAGATCCATCGGCTCCCAGCGCCGCGTCGCAGGCTTCGACGAACTGACGGGACGGGAACCGGTCTGCGGTCTCCACCCGCCTCACCAGGTCAGGGCTGAAGCGGATCATGGAACCCAGCCGTGCCTGCGAGAGGTTCGCTTGTTCTCGCAGACGCCGCAACTCTGCGCCGAAGAAGTGGCGCTCCGACACGGATGGATGGAGCGTGCGTGGAGCCTGGCCCATGACGCCGCCCTCCTCAAGGGATTCACCGAACGGTACCGGTCAGCTTAGCTTTTGCTGTCCGATCATTCGATGTTGCCTCGCTGTTGGCATCGGCGGCAGCAGATCACCTGCGGGTCCTGTCACTTCAGGCCGGGAGTTTCGGGGTATGGCATCGCGCATTGCTGATAAATGCGGACAACTAATTTGTCCGCATGACTGGCGTTACGCGCCGGAGGGTCGGTGGGGTGTAGTGATTCTCGTCCTTGAAGGTCTCGCAGGAAGGCAGATCAATGGTCCCCACCAGTTCCACGGGCGCTGCGGCCGCCCCGGTCGCCAGCAACTCCGAGCAGATCCGGCAGTACGCCTCGGTGGCGGAGGCGACGCTCGCGCTGGGCTGCAAGACCTACTCGGGCACCGTCGCACAGGGCGGCGGTGGCGTCTCCATCGACAGGTCTGGGCGGTAGTCCACCCCCGCTTCAGATCGAGACCGCTGCCGGCCCGCGTATCCCGTCGCGGGCCGGCGGCCCCAGTCTGGGAGTCCTTTTTGACGTCACTTCCCCCGGCGCTGCAGATGGCGGATGTTCGGTTCCGCCACGAACACTTTGGCGCCCTCTCGTGGACCACAACCCAGCCCCGTCGGTTCGTGGAGTTGCCGCGTCCGGCGGCCATGGTCGCGCTGCTGGCACGCGAACCGCTGGCTCCGCAGTACCCGCTGCTGGCGCAGACTGCCCTCAGCGATCGTTTCGGTCTCAACGAAACCCGGTGGACCAGCGTCGTCGGTGAGCTGTACTCCGCAGGCGTTCTCGCTTCGGCTGGCAGCTCAGTGGCTGAGCCCGTGACCGCCGCGCGTGTTCACGCCGTCGCGGACGAGGCCGAGGCGGCGCGGCCCCGAATGCCAGTACTCAAGCCGTTCTGGGCTCACCTGCAACCGTTCACGGTCTGCAACCAGAAGTGCTTGCACTGCTACTGCTCCGGTGGTCCGCAGGCAGACCCGTTCCTCCTGCCCATGATCAGGTGGCACGAGCTCGTCCGCCGGCTCGACGACTACGGCGTGCCGGATATCTACATCACCGGTGGGGAGAGCCTGCTCCTGCCAGGATTCTTCGACTTGGCGGCCGACATCCTCGGCCGAGGACTGGGCTTCGGGGTGTCGACCAACGCCACGGTCCTCAACGCCGGCCGGCTGGAGCGGCTCCGTGAGTTGGGGCTTTCCCCGATACAGGTGTCGCTCGACGGTGGTCAGGCGGCCACGCACGAGATGATCCGGGCAGCGCCCGGCGCCTGGCCGAAGACCCTCGCGGGTATCCGTGCGCTCAGCGATTTCACCGAGGTCGTCATCAACACCGTGGTCAACCACATCAACCTGGGGGAGCTGGAAAGCGTCGTCCAGATCGGGCTCGATGCCGGGGTGCGGAGGTTCAAGTTCTTCCCACAGAAGCCGGTCGGCCGGTCCAACCCTTCAATGACCTTGGACGACACAACGATCATGACGGTGCTGCTGCCCGAGTGTCAGCGTCTGGCCGAGGCGTACGACGTGACGATCGAGACAATCAACCCGACTGAGGGCTGCGGCAGCGGCAGCATCGGCTTCGCCGTCGATCAACACGGTGACGTGTACCCCTGCATCTTCGGAGTGGAAAACCGGTCCCTACGGGTCGGGAACCTACTCACCGATGACCTGGACACGATCTGGTTCGGCTCGGAGGTATGGGAACAGTTCCGCAGCGAGCCGACGAGCCCGTGCCGACGCTGCGAGTTGCCATGCCCATAACGATTGATCCGTGCCGACCGCGAGTACTGGTGTGGGCACCGACGCTGTACGAGTCCGGATTCAAACAGCGCCACGTCGACGGGGACGCTCTCGCGGTTCAGGCATCCCTGCGTGCCGCCGGCTACGACAGTGTCCTGTTGGATGCGTACTACCGGGGCGGCCCCGCTGCGACGCTGGCCGACACCCTCGCTGATGCCGCCGGCATCACCCAACGGCACCCGGACTCCGATGACGCCGGCAGCACCAGCGGATTCGCCGTGCTCGTGGTGCACCTGTTCACCTCAGACGCGTACGGACCTCGACTGCGTCGTATCGCGGACGAGTTGGTGGCCGCGCGGCTGCGCCATCCCCGGCTGACTGTCATCGGCTTCGGGCCACTGGCGGTGTCCGCCTCCGGGGAACTGATGGCGCACGGTGCGGTGGACCACGTCATCGCCGGACCCGCCACCGTCATAGCCGATCCGTTTGTGGCGGATCTCCTCACGCACCTGCGCGCACACCTGACGGTTCACACGCCGCTACGGTCGCTCACGACCGCCGACCTACCCTACGGTGCCAACTCGGTGGTGTCGGTGGCCGCGAGCCGAGGGTGCCGGTCCCGCTGTACCTTCTGCGCCTACAACGCCGACCTGCCGGGTGGCGGATGGCGGGACCTGCCCATGGCACCGGTTGTCGACGACATCGCCCATCTTCACGAGGCCACCGGGGCGACGGCGTTCGCGTTCTCAGATTCCGACTTCGGCGGCAACCGCGACGAGTGTGCCCGCCGTGCCACCGAACTGCGTGACGGGCTTACGGCAGCGGGCCTCGCCGGCACCCTCACGTTCGCGATCAGCGTACGGGGGGAGTCTCTCGCCCCACACATCGTTGGCCTGCTGGCCGACGCTGGGATCCGCACCATGCTCATCGGAGTGGAATCGTTCAACCCGGACACCCTGCGCCGTGTCTACGGCAAACGACAGAACCTCACGCACCTACGGGAGGTGGTAGCAGCCGCCGACGATGCCGGCGTCACCATCGTGGCCAGTTACATCCTGTGGCATCCCTGGCAGACCCTCGGCGGACTCCGCGCCGAACTGGACGCCCTGGAGGACTTCGGCCGCCACCGGATTCCACACTTCATGGCCCGCAGCCGCTTGAAGGTCATCCCCGGCACCGTCATCGAACGGCAGGTCGCCGCCGACGGACTGCTCATCACCGCGCCCTTCCACCGCGCTTTCACCATCGCGGACCCGGCCGCCGCTGCGCTGGAGGAGGCACTCAACGAGTGGTTCTCGGCTATCGCAGCGCCAGTGCTCTCCGATCTACACGAAACCGACGCGGGCAGCTTGGACCGGCTCGCCGAGCTCAAGATCGCCGAATGGACATGGCTCACAGACGCCGTCAACCGGGAGGACATCGACCATGGGTGAGCTACTGCTCGGCATCCACGGCGGCGCAAACGCCACCGCTGCCATCGCCGTCGACGGACACCTCACGTACTGCGTACAGGAGGAACGACTGACCGGCATCAAGGGCTACATGGGCTTCCCGCGCCGGGCCATCGCCACCTGTTTGGACGCAGCCGGTGCCGATGCCGCCGATGTTGCTGAAGTCGTCTACGGCAGCCGCTCCGGCGCCGTGGAGCACTGTCCCCGCGACGAATGGCGCCGCCGGCTCACCGGCTTCCATCACCGGCCGGACCTGGCCGACATGGAGGCGCACCTGGTGGCCGCCTCCCCCAACGGGTTGCCGCAGCGGCTCGATGATCTGCTACGGCAGAGTGGTGTCACCGCGCGGGTCACCTACATCGACCACCACACCGCTCATGCCGCCGCCGCCTACTACGGACTACGCGCCGCCCCCGAACGCCCCTATCTCGTCCTGACCTGCGACGGGTTCGGGGACGGCACCTGCGCGACCGTATCGACTTGGACAGCCGGGCACCGCATCGAGATCGCCCGCACCGACATGCGCGACTCGATCGGCCTGCTCTGGTTCTGGTTCACCCACGCCGCCGGGTTCACCCCTCATGAGGACGAGTACAAGCTGATGGGCATGGCCCCCTACGCCCGTGCCGACCGCGCTCGGGAAGTCGCCGACATCCTGCACGAGTCCCTCGGCCTCGACCGCAGTGGGCTTCGCCTGCGTCGCAGCACTGGGCCCAGCATCGAGCGTGCATGGCCCGCCATCGAGCAGCGGCTCCACGGGCGCCGCTTCGACGACCAGTTCGCCGGTCTGCAGCTTTTTACCGAAGAACTGCTGACTCGCTGGGTCAGCAACGCCGTCGCCGCCACCGGCATCCCGGATGTGCTCGTCGGCGGAGGAGTGTTCATGAACATCAAGGTCAACCAGCGGATCGCCGCCTTGGACTGTGTAAGGACGTTCAACGCCTTTCCGTCATGCGGGGATGAAAGCCTCCCACTGGGAGCCCTCTACCACCACCTTGCCGCCACCCACGGCCATCAGACCATCACGCCGCTGAGCGACTGCTACCTCGGCGAGGAAATCACACCCACCGACGCACGCGACGCGGTCGCCGGAACCGGCCTCGTCCTGCACGAGATTGACCAGATCGAGGACGTCGTCGCACAACTCCTGGCCGACGGCGAGATCGTTGCCCGCTGCGCCGGCCGTATGGAATTCGGTGCCCGCGCGCTCGGCAATCGCTCCATTCTCGCGAACCCATCCGACGCCGACATTCCACGGCGTCTGAACCGGCTCATCAAACAGCGGGACTTCTGGATGCCCTTCGCCCCAGCGATGCTCCGCAGCCACCAACACCGCTACATCCACAACCCTCGCGACCTGCACAGTCCCTATATGATGATCGGCTTCGACACCCCACCTGATGCTGCCACCCACATGATCGCCGCCATGCACCCCGCAGACCTGAGTTGTCGACCACAGATCGTGGACGACCACAGTCCAACCGGGCTCGCCGCGATCCTTGACGCCTACCATCACCGGACCGGCCAAGCAGTGCTACTCAACACGTCACTGAACCTGCACGGCCAGCCCATCGCCCGCACCGCAGTCGACGCCGTGAACGTCCTCCTGCACTCGGATCTTGCCCACCTTCAACTCGGCCCGTACCTCGTCACGAAGCACGCACCGACATGTTGAGGCTCATCGCGATATCGACCCCCTGATCAGCAGTGATGATCGCCTCGCGCAACTCGACGTCACGTGGATCGAAAGCAGTCAACACGCTGCCCCGCAGGTCAGCACGAGTGAAGTCTGCCTTCCGCACGCTCGCGCCAGAGAGGTCCACCTCCCGCAGCACGGCACCCTGGCACCGCGCACCGCTCAGGTTCGCCCCACGCATCAGCACCCGAGCAAAGTCGGCGGTCCCCAGGTCGGCACCCGCCAGTTCGACGTCCGACCAGTCTCCGCCTTCCACCTCCAGGCCTGACAGGTCACACCGGTCGAACACCGACGCGATCAGGGCGCAGTTGGTCAGCGATGCATCCCACCAACTGCAGCCGGCGAACCGGCAATCCCGGAACGTCGAATCGACCAAACTCGCGCAGTTGAACCTGACCGCAGTGAAAGTACACGCGTCGAAGACGCAGCTCTCAAGGAGCGCCTCGCACAGATCAACCTCCTGGATCGCGGCCATCTCGTAGCGCAATCCCACGAACCTGGCCGGACCGGTCGAAGTCCCCTCTGGTGCCGGCCAGTCTCGGCCGGAAATTACCCTTCGTGGCGCTGGCGGGCGTCGACCTTCCCTCATGGAGTCTCATCCTCGACGCGGATGCCCGCCGCACCTGCCAGTCCGTAGGAGAGGCTGATCAAATCGGTGTGGTGCACCACCGCGCCCTTCCAGCTGGAGAGGTCACCGACACCGGCCAAGTTGCAGCCCCGAAAACGTGTGCCGTCCATCGACGCCTGATGGAAAACCGCGCCAGTCAGATCACAATTCTGGAACACGGCACCCCGCAGATCAGCATTCGTGAAATCAGCGTTGTTCAAGTTGCATCCCGTGAACAGCACCGCGTCGAACGTCGCCATCCGCCACGCTGACAGGTCCGCTCGACACTCCGCAACAGTGACGTCTCGCACCACACCATCAGCCCAGGTGAACCCCGTCATCCTGCACTCCGCCAACCGCACCCGCGTCATGCTGCCCCCGTCGGCACGAAGGTTGGCCAGGCTGGAATCCGTCATCAGGCAATCAGTGAAGGCCACCTGGTCCAAGCGACACCCAGACAGGTCCGCGCCACGGAATCGACACTGCACGAATGCCGACGAATCAGCTTCCTGGCCCGCCAGGTTCACACTGTAGAAGGCTCGACGCTCAAGCTCCGACTCGGACTCCAACTCAGCCGCTTCGAACAACTCAAGCTCAGTCGGTGGCAAAGGACTCCGAGGATCCCTCGCCTTACGCAGAGGAGAGGTCGCGCGTTTCATGGAAGCCCGTCGCGAAGACATGCTCCACATCCTAGAGTCTCGGCGACGGCTTGGTGAGATCGCCATCCTCGAATATCATGCCCTCGAACCGACCGTCACCACGACGACAAGGATCGCGTTCAACCTAGACATCGACGATTGATGACGATGGGAATGACCCACACGACGGTGGAGCTGGAAGGTGACGTGGGACGAGTCCTCCCTGACAGCGTTGCCGCCGGCGCAGTCGCTGCACCGCGCACGCATCGACGTGCGCGGCGCTTGTGGTCCGCGTAGCCGTCATCCACGTCGCCCAGGCCGCCGGGGTCCCACTGTGACCGGTGGCCACCTGCAGATCATCGTCTGCGGCGCCGGCCCTGCAGCCGACGTCACCACGCTGATCAACACCGCGCACGAGCAGTCCTGGACAGCGGTGGTCACCGCCACGCCCCATGCCGTGAGTCTCATCGACGTTGCCGACGTCGAACGCCTGACAGGTGCTCCGGTACGCACCGACTACCGGAAGTCCCCGGGCGTGCGCCGCTCGCTGCCCGCCGCCGACGCCCTGATCATCGCACCCGCGACGTACAACTCGATCAACAAGATCGCTCTCGGCCTGGCCGACAACTACGCCATGACCTCGATCGCCGAACTGATCGGAGGCCAGGTGCCAACCGTCATCGTGCCCTTCGTCAACACCGCCCTCGCCGCCCGGCTACCCTTCCGCCGCGCCGTGACCAGCCTCCGCGACGAAGGAGTACATATCCTGCTCGGCTCCGCCGAGGGCTGGGAACCACACCCACCCGGCAGCGGAAACGATCGGCAATCCGAGTTCCCCTGGGTGACGGCCTTCAAGACAGCCGCTGAGCAGGCTGTAAGGTACGGAGCCTGAAGTGCTGGAACGTCGGTCCCGCCGCGCCTTCATCGGGATCAGTGGTGCCGCCCGGGTTGGTTTTGGCGGTGAGGCGTTTGGCGAGGTTGTCGATCATGGCGATGGTGATCATGCTGGCGGAGTTGTCGGGTCGGGCTTCGTAGTCACGACTGCCCTCGCCCTCGCCCGCAACACCCCGCTACCCGAAGCCGTCACCGCCGCCGTGCACGTCGGATCCCACACCGTCCAGCACCAAGGCGCTACAAGCCGTACCCCCGCCAAGTCAACGGACACCACGTCGGGCTTCGCCGAGCCCTAGGGCACTTGGGGACGGTTGCCAGGTAGAGCAGGCTCGGGCTACCGCATGGGTTCCGGTCGACCGCGTGCTCGCCCCGCGAATGCGGATGCGGAGCGGACACCCTCGCGGTGTGGGGCGGGTCAGCGCACCCCAATGCGGCCGGCGAATTCGCGCACACCTGGGAGGCTGTGACTGTTGCGGGAGAGCAGGTCGGCGGTGAGCTGCTGCGCCCAGGGCCGGAACCGGACCTCCTGTGGGGTGTCGCGCTCGGCGGCCAGTAACGCCTGGAACGTGGCGTGCGGGCGACCGCGGCCGTGCAGCGCCAGGGCGGTGTCCTCCCAGTACCGGGCGCGGCGCTCCGGCGAGATGATCCGGGACGGGTCGACCAGCCGCGCGTAGTCGATAGCAGTGCCGTAGTCGCTGAGGACCCGCGCCACGCTGATCTTGTAGACGGCCAGTTCACGAATGTTGAACTGGCCGTCCTTGATGCCGCTGGCCCGACGGGTGGCGTCTTCGGCCTCGCCGAGCAGGGTCCAGGCGCTGTCACGGTCGTCGCGCATCGCGGCGGTGTACGAGGCTGCGGCCAGTAGTTGCCCGTACAGGGCGGTGTGGGCGGCGTCGGGCAGGCCGGTGTCGGCCTGCAACGCTTGAGCGGCATCGAGCATCAGCTTCTGCGCTCCGTCGCGGTGGTGGGTGCGGCGTATCACGGTCGCGGCCAGCCTGCGTGCGTCGGCCAGCGCCATCGGGTCGTCGCAGCCACGGGCAGCCTGCACTGCCCGCTCCGCGGTGGCCCAGGCCATGCCATTGTCGTGCAGCTTGATCAGCAGTTGGGTGGCCACGTTGTAGGCCTGCGCCAGGCGACTGGCCGCCAGCGGTACCTGGTCGACAGCGGCGGTTTCACGGACGGCGATGGCCTGGGCGAGTAGCCGGGGCAGCCGGCGGGCGAGTTGGGCGTAGCGGGTGGCCCGGAAGTCGGCGCGGGCGGCGGCCAGCTGCGCGGCCAGCTGATTGCCCGAAATGGGTGGAACGCTGACCCGACCGAACAGCACGTCCTCGACGGTGTCGGCCATGCCGTGCGCGGCGGTGGCCCGGTCGAGAGGCAGCACCATCGCCCCGGTCACCGCAGCGGCGGTCGTCGCGATCAGGTCGCGTCGGCGCATCGGGTCACCATCCTCATCGGCACCTGCGGTCAGGCTAACCGTGCTGGTGTCGAAGGTCGATCGTGACAGCCCGAACAGATGCGTCGGGATGGCGAACACCTCGGCGAGGCGGCGAAGCTCACGCACGTCCCAGTGGCGGTTGCGCTTGGTCTCCATCCGGCTCAGCGTCGAGGCGGAGAACCCGGCCAACGCGGCGGCCTCCTCCAGATTCAGCCCGGCCGCTACTCGCGCGGTGCGCAGCACGGTGCCATAGTCGCCGCTGCTGACAGCCTGCGCGACGGCCGGCAACCTGATCCACGCGGTCCATATGCTCAACCAGCACTTCCATCCACGAAGGTGAACCGCCCCGGATCTTGTGGAGATTTCCCAGGCGTCGTCGGTGGGGGAGTGGCGACCTCGCCCCGGCTGCCGGCCGGGGCGAGGTCGTGTTGGTCAGGCGGTGGGTCGGCGGCGGTTTCTGATCATTGCGGCGACGGCGTCGGCGGCTTCGTGGCGCATGGCTTTGCTGACGCTCTGGTAGGTGTCGCGGGTGAGGGTGGTGGTGGAGTGGCCGAGTTGTTCGGAGAGGACCTTGATGTCGACGCCGGCGTGGAGGGCGAAGGTGGCGGCGCTGTGGCGGAGGTCGTGGAGGCGGATGGGTGGTAGTCCGGTTTTGTGGATGAGGCGGCGGAACCGTTGGGTGACTCCGGTGGGGTGCCAGGGTCGTCCGTCGGGTCGTACGAAGAACAGTCCGGTGTCGGGCCAGGTGGGTCCGGCGGCGAGGCGCCATTGGGCGCGGCGGGCCTTGTAGGTGGCGAGGACTTTGACGGTGTCGTCGTCGAGGGCGATGTCGCGGGTGCCGGCTCTGCTTTTCGGGGGTTTCTGGACGAGGGTGTAGCCGTGGGTGGCGATCTGGTTGTTGATGGTGGTTTCACGGCGGTCGAGGCGTACCTCGCTGTCGCGTAGGCCGCAGGCCTCGCCGCGGCGGGGGCCGCGGTAGGCCATGTAGTGCCACAGGGGGTGCAGGTCGGGGTCGAGGGTGGCGGCGTGGTCGAGGAAGTCGGCGACCTGGGTGTCGGTCCACACCATGATGGGTCCGGGGACCTCGCCGGTGGTGCGCCAGTGGCGGACGCGTTCGTCTTCCCAGACGATGGGTAGGGGTCGGGTGCCGGGGACCTTGACCAGGGCGGCGGGGTTGGAGCCGACGATGAGTTCGTCGGCGAGGGCGTCGTTGATGGCCTTGCGTAGGCAGGCGCGGATGCGTTGGCGGGTGCTGGGGCCGGTGGTGCGGATGCCGCGTACGGCCCAGCGGGCGGTGGGGTCGGGGCTGGTGCGGGCGGTGACGATCTCGGCGTTGCGGCGTTCGATGGCGGTGAACATCTGCCGGATGTGGCTGGCGCGGAGTTTGTCGAGGGGGACTTCGCCCAGGTGGGGGATGAGGTGGACGCGGGTGATGGATTCGTAGCCGCGTCGGGTGTTGGTGTCGACCTTGAGGTGGGTGAGCCAGTCGGTGAGGTACTCGGCGACGGTGGCGGCCTCGGCGAGGGGGCCGTCGCCGCGGAGTCGTTGGCGGAGCCGGTCGATCTCGGGTAGGGGCCGCCGGGCGCGTACGGCGTCCTGGAGGACGTCGGCGAGTTCGGTGCGGCGGCGTCGGTCGCCGCGGGTGAGGGCGAGCAGGGCGCGGGCGTGGTCGAGTTCGTCGGCGGCGGCCCGGCGGGTGGGCAGGCCGGCGCGGCGCAGGATACGGCGGTGGCCTTCGGCGGTGCGGGGGAGTTCGATCTGGTAGGCCCAGCCGCCGTGGTCGGAACTCCAGGCGCCGTTGGCGCGGCGGAGTTTCGGGCAGTCGTTGCCGTAGGGCTTGTGGGTCATCGGGTGGCGGCAGCCGCAGCGTTTGAAGATGCTTCCGTCGGGCATCGCGGGTGGTGCTCCTTCGTCGGGGTGGGGTGCGTCGGTTTCACCGATCACATCCACGCGTGGCGCGTGGATGTGATCAAGTCGCCGGCGGGTGACCGTCCGGGGCGGTGGTCGGGGGCGCGGGTTCGAGTAGGTGCAGGGCGGCCAGCAGTGGCGCGGTGGGGATGCGGTACTGGGCGCCGACGCGCAGGTGCGGCACGGGGAACGCGTCGCGGCGGATCAGTTTGTACGCGGCGCTGAGGGAGATGCCGAGCATGGCCGCCGCGGTGGCGAGGTCGGTGCTGGTCCCCAGGTCGCGGATCTGCTCGGCGGTCCACGCCCGCGTGGCGTCGGGTTCGGTGGTCGCGGGTGTGGTGCGGCGGGTACGTCCGGTGGATCGCATGGGTCGGTCTCCTCGACAGGGGTGTGAGCGTCAGTGGCTTCGGGTGGCGGCCGGCGCCCGGTGTGGACGCCGGCCGCCACCGGTGGGTTCGGACGGGGAACTCAGTCGTGGCCGGGTGGGGGTGCGCCGGCCTGGCGGTGTGGGCAGAGCAGCAGCCGTAGGGCGGCCACCGCCTGGTGGGGCACGACGCCGTTGCCGAGGATCCGCAGTGCGGCGGTGCGCGGAATCCCGAGCGTCGGGTCGATGACGTGTCCCTGGTCGAGGCCCATGAGCCACTCCACGAACGGTGGTGCCAGGACCGGTCGGCCGTGCCGGCCCGGCTGGGTTGGCTCCGGGGCGGGCCGGTCCAGCAGCCTCTCCCAGCGGGCGACGGCGGTGGCGTAGACACCCCATCGGCCGGTGTCGGGCTGGCCCGACGCGACCACGCGCGGGTCCGCCCCGCTGTCGCCGTGGCGGCCGGGCCCGTGCGCGTCGGACGCGCATGGGGTGGATGCCCGTACCGCCGCGGACGGCAGGGTGAGGTCACCGCGTGAGCCGCGTTGCCCGGGGCTTCCCTTCGTGCCGTCGGTGGCCTTCGGGGTGGGGAGCAGCACCTGTGACAGCGGCGGCCGGAACCCGGCCCCGGCCCGCCGCCCCGCGGTGCCGGTGTCACTGGCCCTCGGGGTGGGCAGCAACCGGGCCTGCTCCTGCGGGAACCGTCCCCGGGTGGTGGATGCCGCGGCGGGCGCCGGGGTGCGGGTTGGTCCGGTGGGCTCGATCAGGTCGGGTAGGCCGTACCGGTGGCCGGGGCCCTTGCCGTCACGGGCACACGGTGTCGGCAGCGTCCGTACCTCCTTGCCCCGGCCGGGTGGGTGTGGCCAGCAGGAACAGGCGGTCTCGCCGGTGGGCGGCACCGACGTCGGACGCGCGTAGGCATAGCCAGCCCGTGTCGTACCCGATCGTGGCCAGGTCGGCGTGGACGACGTCGAACCCCCGCCGCAGGAGCGCGGCGACGTTCTCCACGAACACGACCGGGGGTCGAAGAACCCGAACGGCGTCGGCGACACTTGTCCACAGGCCGCTGTGGACACCGTGGATACCGGCGCGTCGACCGGCGTCGGAGATGTCCTGGCAGGGAAACCCGGCCGTGAGGACATCGACGGGCTCGACCCGGGTCCAGTCGATGGTGCGGATGTCACCGAGGTTCGCCACGTCGGGCCAGTGGCGGGCCAGGACGGCGGCGGCGTGCCGGTCGGTCTCGGCGTACCAGGCGAGCCGGCCGCCGAGCACCAGCTCGACGGCCATGTCGAGGCCGCCGTAGCCGGTACACAGTGACCCGACTCGGGGCGCGGCGGGCGGTCCAGTCACCTCACCTCCCGACCCGGATCCGACCCCTTGGGTTCGCCGGAACCCGCGGAGTTCGGGGGCTTGCCGAGGACCAGGACGTCCTCGTGGACGATCAGGTGCATCGGCACGCCGTTGGCCCTGGCCCGGCGGACCTGCTGCAGCTGGAAGAACGACGGCCGGGCGACGAGCCGTCCGTCGCGCACCGCCGCGAGGGAGGCCACACACCGCTCCAGGGGTACGAGGCCGGCGGCGGTGCCGGCGGCCAGGACCGCCGAGGGCAGATCGACCAGGTCACCGCGTTTGCGCCACGGCCGGGCGGTCACCACCACGACCCCACCCGGACGCAGCAGGGTGTGGCAGCCGCGCAGGATGTCGGTGAACCCGTCGACCAGGCCGTCCAGGGACGACCGGTAGGCGAGGTTGCCCCTGTCGTCGCCGTACCGGTTGTCGGACTTGGTCACCCCGTCGGCGCCGGGCCGGACGAGCCCGTGCACGGTCGGTCCGTACGGCGGTGAGGTCACCACCAGGGCCACCCGCTCGGCCAGAACCGCCGGTACCAGCGCGGCCAGACGGGTCGCGTCGCCCCGGATCACCGAGCCACGTCCGGTGGCACCCTGCCGGTGGGCGTGGGCGATGTTCAGGTCGGCGATGTCGGACCAGCGGGACTCGTACTCCACCCCGAGACCGTCCCGACCGGCGTGAATGGCCTCCACGACGGTGGTGCCGATCCCGCACATCGGGTCGAACACCAGATCCCCGGGACGGGTGTAGGCGTGTACCGCGTGGGCGGCGATCGCCGGGAGCATCCGGGCGGGGTGCCTCACCGACTGCGGCACGTACCGGCCACGCCGCTGCACCGGTCCGGTGGACTGGGCGGTCGCCCACACCGATAGACCCTGCGGCCACCCCGCCGCCAACGGGCCGGTGGGCTGGTTTGTTGGAGCATCAGCCACGCCGCTCACCACCCCTGCGGGTGAACACGAGCAGGTCGGCATGGACCCTGAGGTGGAGCAGGAACTCGTCCGCGCCGGTGGCCCTGGCCAGCGACAACAGCTCCTCGTCGGTGGCGTGGTAGGTGAACCGGTCCCCGTCGGTGTCCGCGGCGACCGCGACGATGTGCTGCAGGTAGCCGAGCCCCGAGCCGGCGGCGGCGTCGACCACCGGCGTGAAGTCCTCCGGGGTCGCGACCGCACCGGCCGGAACCCCGACCACCAGCACCAGGCACCCACCCGGACGCAGCAACCGGGTGCACGCGGCCAGCAGCCGCCCCAGCCGGGCCCGGTTGGCCGCCCCGTCGGCGGCGTCGAGGGGCCAGGTCGCCACCACCAGACTGGTACGACCCTGCGGATCACCGCCGTCGCCCGGGCACACCGACGGGGCGTCGTCGGGAAGCGGACCGGGATCGGTCAGGTCGTCGCCGAACCAGTCCCGCACATCATGCGGACCATCGTCACCGCCGTCGTCGTGTCCGGCGGGCCGCTCGGGCGTGCGCCGGCCAACAACCAGCGCCGAGGCCGTGGTGAACCACGCCGGATGATGACCACGCCCACCACGCAGGCAGGCCGAGTCCAGGACATGCGCGTCGGTCAGGTCGACGACCGTGTCACCCGGCCGGCTGTACGCGGCCACCAGCCGGTACGCCAACCGAGCGGACACGGTTGCGTGCTGGTCGCCGCCACTGCGAGCGGTACGCCAGACGGTGATCGGCACCGGCGGATCGCCGGGAACCAGATCCATCGAAGGAACAGGGGAAGTGCCGCCCCGAGGGGCAGGCCGCGACGAGGAGTGCTCGCTCATGTGATGTCGGCTCCGCGCCGCGCCGTGATGCGCTGACATCCACCAACCGACGCTTGTCAGACCAGGCGAACATCCGACGATCTGACAACGACGTCAAGAATCTGACAGTGCTGGTCAGCGGCCTACTGCAATCTTGACTGACGTGGGGTTAATTCGATGTTGCTTAGAGGGGGCGCCGCTCCGATGTCGGTAGAGGTTCTGCAGTCCACGCTCACACGATGACCGACTAACTCCACCGGTCAAGCAACCATCCAACGAGGGCGCGGGTCGCTCCTGCGACTGCTCCACCGAGCGCAGTAAGCATGAGACGAGTCTGTAGAGCAGCGTGCCCCCGGCGGTTCGTCTTGTCTCGCATGAATTCCTCCCAGCCCTTGTCATCCGATGCTCTGCCGATCCTTGATGGAGCACCACACCCGCTGGACGGATGGCGACGGGTGCAGGCGAGGCGGAGGGTGTACATGCGTGTGGCCGATCAGTGACGATGGACCACGATGGATAGCGACAGGCGCGTTGCGGGGCAGCGTCGACCGCGAGGTATCAGGCGGACGCCGCTGGAGCCGGGGCCACTCAAAGACCTGAAGGATGCGATCTATCACCTGTACGTCGAGGCCGGCCGGCCCACGCTCGACCGCATCACCGCAGATGTCGCGGCTATGGCCGACGAGCTGGATCTGCCTGGCGTCCCCAGCCGAGACACCATCAACCGAATCATCGGAGATGCTCGCCTTCCACCACTGCGCGGAGACGCTGTTGCGACTGCGGTGGTCCTCGCCCAAGCGGCTGGCCGGCGCGACACCGCCGCAATAGCTGCCGATATAGGTGCGTTCTGGACGCGAGCGGGAGCCGCCGGGACTTCCACGGACAGCCGGTTCGGGCAGCCGGTCCGGCACTGCGATCCCTTGGCCCTCGAGGTCCACCCTGCGATCCAGGTAGGTCGTCCACTGCCTCCACTGCCCCCGTACGTCGAACGCCGACACGACCGTGAGCTTGCGAAGGTCGTCAGTGAAGCGTGTTCGGGCAGGTCCCGGATCGCAATGCTTGTAGGGGCTTCGTCCACCGGGAAGACACGAGCCTGTTGGGAGGCGATCCAGCATCTACCTGCGCAGTGGCGGGTGTGGCACCCGTTCGACCCGACCCGACCCGATGCCGCGGATCAGCACCTAGAGCAGGTCCCCGCGCACACCGTGGTCTGGTTCAATGAGGCACAGCATTACCTGCTCACCGCTGATCCGAGGCTAGGCGAGCGCCTGGCAGCGCGGCTGAGGACGCTGCTGCATGATCAGGCCCGGGGACCGGTACTGGTCCTAGGGACAATCTGGCCCCACTACTGGGACGCATTGACAGGTCCACCGCCTGCAAACGACCTCGACCTGCGCGCTCAGGCCCGAGACCTCCTGATCGGCGCCGACATAGCGGTCCCGGACGCCTGGTCCACGATCGAGGTGCGACAGCTTGCTGCGGCCTCCGACGCGCGCCTACGGGAAGCCGTTGAAAACGCCGAAGCCGGACGTATCACGCAATACCTGGCCGGCGTTCCCGAACTCATGCAGCGATACCGCAACGCTCCACCGTTGGCACGAGCGGTGCTCACCGCCGCCATCGACGCACGCCGACTCGGCCATCCACTGTCGCTGCCGCACGAGTTACTCACACGGGCGGCACCCAGCTACCTGGCTGACGTCGAGTGGGGCCAAGTGTCCGAGGACTGGTGGCAAGACGCCCTCTCCTATACCGCTAAACCATGTCACGGCATCGCCGGCCCCCTGATCCCCATCCGCCCTCGCCCAACCGAGGACGCCACTCTCCCTGCCAGTTATCGGCTTGCCGACTTCCTTCAGCAGCGCGGCGCAGCAGAGCGCGCTGCGATCTTCCCACCCGCTGGTTTCTGGGACGCTGTGGCAGCCGCCGTCAGCGATCCGGTCACCTTGCGGACCATCGGCGACCACGCGGAGCACCGCGGAAGGTACCGACGTGCCGCAGCGCTCTACCGGCTCGCGGTGGCGGGCGGAGACGATCAGGCTCGTTGGACCCTGGCCGCTATACGCGAACGCGCCGGGGATCAAAGCGGCGCGACCGCATTGCGGCAAGGTGGCACCTCAGCATTCGTCGATGAAGGCGCTGAGCTGTCTGCGCGCGCGGAGCTGCGTGAGCGTGCCGGTGATCTGCCCGGCGCGATCGACCTGTACCAACGAGCGGCCAACCGGGGCGACGCACAGTCCTGGGACAGGGTCGTCTCGCTGCTGGAGCAGACAACCGACCCGGACGGCGCCTTGGAAGCGGCTCTGCGCGCTGCGGACCAAGGCCATGCCTCCGCGCTCAGGGTGCTCGCGATCACCCGCGACCGGATGGGCAATCCGCACGGATCGGAGCAGGTAGCCCAGCTTGCGGCCGACCGGGGCGACGCAACGATATTCGGCTCGCTCGCTGCGACCCGCGAGCGCCTCGGCGACCTTCAAGGGGCCAGGGAGCTGTACCAGCGAGGCGCCGATCACGGTGATACCCACGCACTCTGCTCCCTGGCCGAACTCCTCAAGCGCAACGGCCTTCGCGACATGGCAGAGCAGCTCTATCAACAGGTAATAGACAGCGGAACGCCCTCCGCCCTAGTGACCCTTGCCGCCCTACGCGAACAGATGGGCGACAAAACGGCCGCTCGCCAGCTTTACCAACGGGCAGCTGACGGAGGCAGTACCGCCGCACTGCTCTCATTGGCTGCCGCTCACGAGCGTGACGGTGACCTCGACGAGGCCGAGAAGCGGTACCAGCAGGCCATCCAGCAGGGTGATGTGACCGGTTGGTGGTCACTCGCCGGGTTGCGTCACCAATCCGGTGATCTTGTCGGTGCCGACCAGATGTACCGCAGGGCGGCCGACCACGGGATCAGCGCGGCCTTGATCTCGCTGGCAGAGCTGGCTGAGGAACGGGGCGATCGGGTCGAGGCTGCAGAGTGGGCCCTGCTGGCGACGGACCATGGCGACAGCGACGGCCTCGACATGCTGATCCAGCTGCGTCGGCGGATGGGGGACCGAGCCGGCGCGAACAAGATGGAACGCTTCGGCCTGGACGATGACGGCAGCCCCGCCGCCAGCCTGGAGTGAAGGACATCTGCCCCGCGCAAAGTGTATCGATCAACGTTCCGATCGCCTCCCACTCCTGGTGCCGCAGGTCGTCCCGAACATCCGCCTCAGTTGCAGGCGGACATCCTGTCGTGACAGCGAGACCCGTGTCCCTGCCAACGGATGTCCGTTGTCCCTGCCCCATCCGACGACCGATGCCGCAGTCGGGGGTCCGGTGCCCTGTCCGCCGCTTTCCAGGTCTGCGTAGCGGTTGTACGTCGGGTGGCTGAAAACCGTGTCCGCGACATCACCTGAAGTGACCCAAGGTGCGACATCACCATGACATCCGACTTCCGACAAGGTCAGGCGACGAAACTGGAGCATTGAGATGCTGACACCGACGGACTGCGGACAGCGGAAGACGGTACTTTACTCCGCGAAGTCTCGACCCCACCCCGTCCCACCCGGCGTCAGAGCATGGACACCACCGGTCTGACAGACGGCTGAGCAGATCTCTCAGTGCTGTCTGAATCTGACAGCAGCCGCCGGGGACGCGTACGCCGTCCAAGATCCCTATGGTCGATGTCACCCGGCTGGCAGAGGGCTTCTGTCACCGGCTGACAGTGCAGCTCGACGACCGTCTGACAGCGGGACGCGGGCACCGCGCGAGCCCTACGACTTCGCGGGGGACGGACGCGGCCCCTCCGTTTGTCAGAGCCGTGTCAGACCGAGGTGTCCTACTGCTGGCGTACCTCGCGGTCGCCCGGCGATCCGCGTCCCCTCACGTCACCCGGAGTCCTGACATGTCGATGTCCGACATCCCGACCTCGCCCACCTCGCACCTACTCGCCGCGGACGTGGCGTTCGTCGCCCTGACCACCGGGCCGGCACCGCTCTGCCTCGACTGCGACACCCTGCCCGACGACACCAACGCCGCCCCTGACCGGCCGTCCGGCCTCGTGGCACTGCCGGTGCTGCGCCACTGGCTGCTGACCCACCCGCGCGCCTATACGATCCGCGATGCCGTGTGGCGGGACGTCGTCCTCCGCGCCCGACTCCACGGCAAGGAATGGACCATCGCTGCGGTCGGCATGGCCATGCCCGCCCTGGTACGCCTCGCCAGACACCTGTGCACCGGCTACCGGGGCGACCCCGCCGACATCGACAACGAGATCCTCACCGGATTCCTCGAAGCCCTCCGCGATCACGCCGACCTTACCCGCCCCGCCGTGTATGCCTCCCTCACCAGAGCCGCCTGGCGGGCCGGACGGCAACTACGACTGGCCGACGACCAGACCGTACCGGTCGAGGACCTTGACCACGCCACCGTCGGACCGCGCACCCCGAGAACGCCCTACGGACACCCCGACCTGCTCGTCCGCCGCGCGGGCACGCTCGGGATCATCGCTCACACCGACGTCGAACCATGGATCGACGTACGCCTGGGCCGCCGCGCCCCGGAACCCATCGCTGCCCGCCTCGGCATCACCGTCGACGCACTCCGGATGCGACTCACCCGCGCCGACGCCCTCCTCGCCGAGGCCATCACCCATGGCCACCTCACCTGGGCCGCCACCCCGGACAGGCGCAACACCACCACGGCCAAGCGTCGTGCAGGCATTCGCGCCGCCAAGGCCACCGTCAGCGCCTCTGTCCCGCAACGCCCTCTCGCGGCAGCCGCCTGATCCGAGGGGCGCGGCCGGCCGTCGGATCCGTGCGGCCGTGTAGGGCGACGCTTGTCGCCGGCTCCACTGATTGCTCCGTCTCGATGTTTCTGCCAGGTCAACGCACAGGATCCTCCTTGGATCCTGAGTGGCATCGGACGGAGCACACTCAGTGCTCACCCTGGATCCAGGCCCGCACGGCGGCCCGCTCCATTTCCGACAGCTCCATTCGGACGTTGACCGTCAGCCGCAGCACGTTACCGGCGAACTCCGAGGCGAGGCTCGCCGCATCGTGTCGCGCATCCCTCCAATCGACCCCGCTGTACTTCAGGCCGATGAGCACGAAGTGGATCGCGCTCCTTGTGGCCGCTTGTCCTCGCCGACCGCATGCTTCACGGATCACCTCCTCCGCCTGCGCCTGAGGCAAGGCGGGGTCGGCCCGTCCCTCATCGGCGATCGACTGGAACAGCGCCTGATAGGCGTCGGTGCCGATCAGCGGTGCTCCGACGACCCGGTTCACTCGTTCGGCGATCTCCGGCACACCCGCTGGCTGGACCAGTTCGTGCCTGGCTGGGTCGAACAACCAGCCGGGATGGCGGGGTTCCAGAACCAGAGTGTCACTCTGAATCGCCGCGACGAACTGCTTGAAACCGCCCGCTCCAGCCCAGTTTATCGTCGCCTCCCGTCCAACGACCTTCCGGACGTGATGTGCTGCGGAGGCGAGGTCGACCGGTGTCGACGCCTGTGCTACAAGTTGTCGCACGGCCGTCTCGAGGCGGATCCGCACGCTGTCGCTGTCGACCACCACAGCCGGGGTCGTGCGCGGCTGCGGAACTGGGGTGCGAACGTGGTCCCTACCGGTCTGCGATGGGCTCAGGCCCAAGGCTTCCTCGATGAACATGATGTCCGGAATCGCGAAGTCGCACACCGACTGCAGCGCGGCGGCGGTCGGGCCGCTCACCAACATCGCTGACGTCCTGTCGTGCTCTCGCAGCCGCATGAACACCGGGGTGAAGTCTGCGTCGGTCGACAGGACGACGAAGTCGTCGAACCGGGTGGGATGGGTGAGGGTGTCGAGGATGTCGAGCACCATGTGGATGTCGGCGCTGTTCTTGCCCATGCTCGTCAGCGACGGGCAGTCCACGACCCGAAACCCGGCCCGCGTGAAGTATGAGCGGAACTTGCCGGAGTGGCTAGGCTCGAGGTAGCAGATCCGGCGTAGTAGCACCCGCGGGACTTCGTCGTCATCCACTCGGAACGGGCCGAGGTCCTGCTCCATCCACCGCACCCAGCGTCCAGGGTCAGTGGCGAACGCTGCGGCCGCTTCGGGGCTCGAGTTGCGCAAACCAATGTATACGTTTTCAAAGTCGACAAATAGCGCGGCACGACGATACGAATCAGAATCGCCTTTGGCCATGGCAGTTACCTCCGGGGATGGTGGACTGGTCGACCATAGATGGCTGGCAGGGTGCGTGCTGTCAATCTTTCGACCCGCGAATCCGTGTCGTCCGACGCGCTGCGTGTACAGGCGTGTTTAAGCGCGCTGCACCATCCCGCTGCCGTCGGCGACGCCGCACAACGGTTGTCAGAGCGCTGTCAGATCGTCGGGTGTTCGCCTGGTCTGACAGGCGCCGTTTGGAGGGTGCGGGACCAGCGGGGACAGCCCGGTCGGGTTGGCCCGGTGGTTCCGTCCGCCGTCGAGCGTGGGGTGACGTGGTCGTGTCGCCCCCGGGTGCCGCGCCTTCGTATGCGCTGACACCTCATCGATGACCGCAACCACCCAGTAAGGGAGGACGAGCTCCTCCCGGGGTCGGCTCGGCATGTTCACCTCGCGCCCGGCGGCGGCTCTTCCGGTCCGTCTCTGGTTCGCTCCGTCCGCCGTCTGGTGGGCGGGGCGGGAGGTGAACGCTGATGCTCTCCGTCCCTATCTTCGTTTCTGTCCGGCCGCTCGTGATCCGCCGCGTCGTCCGCGTCGGCACGGGTGCGGTCGTCGTCGTGTCGGTGTTGTCCGTTCCGGGTGTGGCTCAGGCCGACCCGGTTGGTGTCGTGGTCCTAGCGGCGAACAGTCTGCCGGTGGTCATCGCGAATCTCCGTAACCTGCTGATGGGGTTGTTGGCGGGGATCGCGACCCTGTTCCTGGTGCTCGCGGGGGTCTACTGGGCGACCGCCGGTGGTGATCCGAGTCAGGTCGAGAGGGCCAAGAGCGCGTTGCGTAACGCGCTGGTCGGCTACGGCCTGGCGGTGCTGGCCCCGGTCCTGCTGCAGCTGATCCAGGGGGTCGTCGGCGGATGAACGGCGTGTTCGCGGTGCTGTTCCTCGACGACGTGCTCGATTGGCTGGTCGAGACGGTTCTGGGTTGTCTCGACGCGGTCTTCGCTCTGATCACCGACGTGCTGCTGACCTCGCCGCAGGTCACCGCCCTGCCGCAGGTGCGGGCGTTGACCGGCCGGTCGATCTGGATCGTCGACTCCGTGTTCGTGCTGGTGTTCGTCGCCGCCGGGGTGATGGTGATGGTCTCCGGCGGCGACGAACGGTCCCGGTACACGGTCAAGGAACTCGTGCCGCGCATGGTCGTCGGCTTCGTCGCCGCGCACTTTTCCCAATTGCTCTGCCGGGAGTTGATCGATGTGGCGAACGCGGTCACGGGCGCGATCGGCGGCGGCTACGACGAGGACAACGCCCTGGCCGCGGTACGCCGGCACGTCGAGACCGGCCGTGCTCCGATCGCGCCGCTGCTGTTCCTCGTTCTCGTACTGGTCATCACGGTGCTGGTGGTGGTGACGGCGTTCCAGGTCGTCGGCCGGTTCGTCGCCCTGCTGGTCATGACCGCGCTCGCCCCGCTGCCGTTGGCCTGCCACGCCGTGCCCGCCCTGGAGGGCGTTGCCCGGATGTGGTGGCGGGCCTATCTCGGGTGCCTGGCCGTGCCGGTCGGGCAGGCGTTCACGCTGACGACCGGGCAGTGGCTGCTGCTGGACCCGACGAATCTGCTGCCCGCCCTGGGCCTGTCCACCGATCCGGGTGGCCTGCTGAACCTGTTCGTCGTGATCGTGGTGCTGTGGACGACCGCGCGGATCCCGGGGCTGGTCGGACGGTGGGCCGGACAGCGCGCCGGCGGCCCCACCGTGCTCGGCGCGGTCGTGCGGGTGGCCGTGGTCGACCAGCTGGCCCGCGCCGTTCCCGGAATCCGTACCGCGAGGAGGGTTCTCCGATGACGCACAACGACGCCGATGACGTGGTGGACCGGGCCCGGATACCGGCCGATGTCGACGCCCCCGACCGGGTCGCCTACGGGCTGACGTGGCGGCAGTTGGCGATCCTGGCCGTGGCCGGGTCGCTGCTCTACGCCGGCTGGCACGGTCTGCGTGGCGTGGTGCCGCCGCAGGTCGTCGCGTTCGGGGCGGTGGTGGTCGGCGGCCTGGTGTTCGGGCTCGTGGTGGGACGCCGGGACGGGCTGCCGTTGGACGGTTGGCTGCTGCACGCGGTCCGCCACGTCCGCGCCCCGAAGGCCCTGTCCGCGTCGGCGGCCACCACCGGCCCGGCCCCGGATTGGGTCGCGCCACCGGCCGGCCGGATGCCGCTGCCGGCGCCGCTGAGGCTGCCCGCCGACGCGATCGCCGACGACGGTGAGATCAGCCTCGGTGGCGGCCGGGCGGCGGTCGTAGCGGCCACCACCGTCAACCTGACCCTCCGGACTGCCGCCGAGCAGACCGCCCTGGTCGAGGCGTACGGCCGGTGGTTGAACTCCCTGTCCACGCCGACGCAGGTGGTGGTCTCCGCCCAGCCGGTCGACCTGGCCGGCCACGCCCGCCGGGTCGCGGAGGCCTGCCGTACCCAGCCCCATCCGGCGTTGGAGGCGGCCTGCGCCGACCACGCCGCGTTCCTCGCCGATCTGGCCGAGCGGCGGGATCCGCTGCGCCGGCAGGTCCTCGTGGTCACCCGCACCGGCCCCGACGACCACGGCGCGCACACCGCCCGGCGGCGCGCCGACGACACCGCCCGCGTCCTGTCCGGTCTCGGGGTCACCGCCCGCGCCCTGGACGGCACGGCCGTCACCGCGGCGCTCGCCGCCGCGGCCGACCCCTACCGGACGGCCCGTCCCGGTGGCCTGGTCGCCCCGGACACCGTCATCACCGCCACCCCCACCCGAGCGCCGAGCTGAGGAGACCCACCGTGTTCACCCACCGCCGCCCCGCCGACCACCGCATGACCGTCCGGCCGCCGTCGGGCCTGGCCACCACCGTCGCGCCGGCCCCGGTGGAGGTGACCCCCCGCTGGCTGCGGGTCGGTGACGGCTACACCGCCACCCTCGCCGTCACCGGATACCCCGCCGAGGTCGGACCCGCCTGGCTGGAACCGCTGCTGTCGCACCCCGGCCGGGTCGATGTCAGCCTGCACATCGACCCGCTGCCCACCCCGGTCGCCGCCGCCCGGCTGCGCCGGCAGCGGGCCCGCCTGGAGTCCACCCGGCGGGTCGACGCGCAGCGTGGCAGGCTCACCGACCCGCACACCGACGCCGCCGCCGACGACGCGGCCGACCTGGCCGAACGGCTCGCCCGCGGCGCGGCGAAACTGTTCCGCGTCGGCCTGTACGTCACCGTGCACGCCCGCTCCGAGACCGACCTGCGGCAGGCCTGCGACCAGGTCAGGGCCGCCGCCGCGTCGAGCATGCTGGAGGTCCAGCCGGCCACCTGGCGTCACCTCGCCGGCTGGACCACCACCCTGCCCCTGGCCGCCGACGGGCTACGGATGCCCCGCACCATGGACACCCAGGCACTCGCCGCCGCGTTCCCCCTCGCCTCACCCGACCTGCCGGCACCCCTGCCCGGCGAGCCGGCCGACCACACCGGGGTCCTCTACGGCGTCAACCCGGCCGGCACCGGCGTCGTCTGGTGGGACCGCTTCGCCCAGGACAACTACAACAGCGTCGTCCTGGCCCGCAGCGGCGCCGGCAAGTCGTACCTGGTCAAACTGGAAACGTTGCGCCACCTCTACCAGGGCGTCCAGGTCGCCATCATCGACCCCGAGGACGAGTACCTGCGCCTCGCCGACGCCGTCGGCGGCACGATCATGCGTCTCGGCGCGACCGGCGTGCGGATCAACCCCCTCGACCTGCCCACCACCGACCCCCGCCCCGACACCCTCATCCGCCGGGGCCTGTTCCTGCACACCCTCGTCAGCGTCCTGGCCGGCGAGCTGCCACCACCGGCCGAACGGGCCGCCCTGGACCGCGCCATCCTCGCCGTCTACCGCGCCGCCGGCATCACCGCCGACCCCCGTACCCACCGCCGGCCCGCCCCGCTGCTGCGGGACCTCGCCGCCACCCTCACCGCCGACCCCGACCCCGCCGCCGGGCACCTCGCCGCCCGCCTCGCCCCCTGGACACACGGCTCGTTCAAGGACCTGTTCGACGGGCCCAGCACCAGCCGCGCCGACGGCCACCTCGTCGTCTGGTCCCTGCGGCACCTGCCCGACGAACTCCGCGGCGTCGGCACCCTCCTCGCCCTCGACACGATCTGGCGGCAGATCGACACGCCACCCGCCAGCGGCCCACCACCACGGCGTCTCGTCGTGGTCGACGAGGCGTGGCTGCTCATGCGCGACCGCGAGGGCGCGAAGTTCCTGTACCGGCTCTCCAAGGCCGGCCGGAAACGCCACACCGGACTGACCGTGGTCACCCAGGACGCCGCCGACGTCCTGAGCACCGACCTCGGCCAGGCCGTCGTGGCCAACGCCGCCACCCAGGTCTTGTTCCGCCAGGCACCCCAGGCCATCGACGCCGTCGGCGACGCCTTCGGCCTGACCGCCGGCGAACGCCGACTCCTGCTCACCGCCCACCGCGGCCACGGCCTGCTGATCAGCGGCACCCACCGCGCCGCGTTCGAGGCGATCGCCAGCGACACCGAACACCACCTCGCCACCACCAACCCCGCCGACCTCCACACCGAGCACCCCGACACCCTGTGAACGCCACCCCACCGGCCGTGGTGCCGCACCCCGCACAGCGGCGGCACCACACCCGGCCGGTCACCAGGAGTACGCCATGACCCCGATCCCACCCCTCACCCCGACAGCCCCCACCGGCACCGATCCCGGCTCGACGATCCCACCACCCCCACTGACCGGCACCGTCCTGCAGGCGCTGACCTGGGTCACCGACCGGCCGTGGCTGCTCGCCGTCGCCGCCGCCCTCCTCGCCGCCGGGACCACCGCCCGGAACCTCGCCGCCACACACCGCCACCGACACCACGCCACCGGCGCACGGCTGGTCACCATCGCCCCACCACCCGAGGTCGACCCACACGGCGCCGCCGCCCTCTGGGCGAACCTCGCCGGCATCCTCACCCCCGCACCCCACCGGCGCCTCCGCCACGGCACCCCCCACGTCACCTGGCAGTACACCTGGACCGGCCGGCAACTCCTCATCGGCCTGTGGGTACCCGGCACCATCCCCACCGGCGCCGTCGAGGCCGCCGTCCGCGCCGCCTGGCCCGGCGCGGCCACCACCACCCGCAACCCCGCACCCGACCCGATCCCCACCACCACACCCTGCGCCGCAGGCGGACACCTGCTGCCCACCGCCGCCGAATGGCTGCCCTTCCACACCGACCACGACAACGACCCGCTACGCGCTCTGATGGCCGCCGGCTCCCAACTACGCGACGGCGAACACGCCTGCGTGCAGATCCTCGCCCGACCCGCCACACCCCACCGCACCCGACGAGCCCGCCGCGCCGCCGGCCGACTACGCCACGGCACGGCCGCCGTCCCGTCGATCAACCCCGCCCGACCGGTCACCGCACTGCTCGACACCCTCCTACCCGGCCCCACCCGCACCACCACGACCGCCGCCGGCCGCCGCGACCCGACCATCGAACGCGACGTACGGGCCATCCTCGACAAGACCTCCCAACAGCTGTGGGAGACCGGCATCCGTTACGCGGTCGCCTCCCGCCCACTACGCGACGGCACCCTGCCCCACCACCGGACCCGCGGCATCGCCGACGCCATCGCCTCCGCGTTCGCCGTCCACGCCGGACGGAACCGCCTCGCCCACCGCACCCGGATGCCCCGGCCCGCCACCGTCCTCGCCGCCCGACGCCTCGGCCCCGGCTTCCTCACCAGCACCCCGGAACTCGCCACCATGGCCGCCCTGCCCCGCGACCTCGCCGTACCCGGCCTCGACCGCGCCCGCGCCAAGTCCATGCCCGTCCCCGTCGCCGTGACCGGCGGCGGACGCCACCGCAAAACCCTCGGCGACGCCGAGGTCGGCGGCCACACCGTCGCCCTGGCCGTACCCGACGCCCGCTACCACACCCACATGGTCGGCCAGACCGGCTCCGGCAAGACCACCCTCCTGGCCAACCTGATCGTCGCCGATATCAAGGCAGGCCGCGGCACCATCGTCATCGACCCCCACGGCGACCTCGTCCTCGACGTCCTCGACCGCATCCCCGCCACCGCCGCCGACCGCGTCGTCCTGTTCGACCCCGCCCAACCCAACCCGCCCGCCATGAACCCCCTCGAAGGCGACGACCACGACCTCGTCGTCGACAACCTCGTCAGCATCTTCGGGTCGATCTTCACCAAGGCATGGGGACCGAGGATGGACGACGTGATGCGGGTGTCCTGCCTGACCCTGCTCCGCCACGCCAACGTCACCCTCCAACACATCCCGCCCCTGCTCAACAGCGCCCAGTTCCGCTCCGCCATGACCGTCGACCTCGACGACCCGGACGGCCTGCACGGCTTCTGGCAGTGGTACGACGACCTGTCCCCGGCCCTGCGCTCCCAGATCATCGGCCCCGTCCTGGCCCGCCTACGCGCCTTCCTCCTGCGCGACTTCGTCCGCCAGACCATGCGCTACCCCAGATCCAGCTTCGACATGGGCAAGGTCCTCGACGGAGGGATACTCCTGGTCCGCATCCCCAAGGGCGAACTCGGCGAGGACACCAGCCGACTCCTCGGCTCCCTCATCCTCGCCCGCGTCTGGCAGGCCGCCACCGCCCGCGCCCGCACCCCCGCCGACCAGCGCAGAGACGCCTCCATCTACCTCGACGAGGCCCAGAACTTCCTCACCCTCGCCGCCAGCCTCGACACGATGCTCGCCGAAGCCCGCAAATACCGCCTCGCCATGACCCTCGCCCACCAGGACCTCGCCCAGTTCCCCCGCGAACTCCTCGCCGCCGTCTCCGCCAACGCCCGCAACAAGATCTACTTCAGCGTCGCCCCCGAGGACGCCCGCATCCTGGCCCGCCACACCCTGCCCGAACTCGACGAACACGACCTCACCCACCTCGACGCCTACACCGCCGCCGCCCGCCTCGTCGTCAACGGCCGCCAGACACCGGCCTTCACCCTGCGCACCCGCCCACCACAGCCGGTCGTCGGGGAGGCCACCGCCATCCGCCACACCGTCGCCCAGGCCACCCCGGCCCAGGACCCGCCCGCCATCGACGCCCTGGTCAAGCAGTACAGCCAAAAACCAGACCACCCCCGCCGCGCCACCAAACCATCACGATGACCCACCACCGGTACGGACGACCACGGCGCACTTGGACGGCGACGATGCCGATCCGCAGGCGTATCCGCGACGGATACCTCTCCGGCAGCTACTGGTACGACGCAAGGGGTCGACCTTGAGGCTGTCCTGATCGTACGGTGGATGTTGTGGATGCGGATCTGTCCGAGATGCTTATCGACCTGGCCGCAGCCGGGTTCGATGGCGACGTGCTGGCCCCGGTATCCGTGACAGATGCAACTCGACGGGTACTCGCCTTCTGTACCGAGCCGCGCAGCGGATGGGCCACTTACCATCTCGCCGCCCGTGGCACTCGCGCCTCCGGCCTATTTGATCAAGTCACCACGTGGTCGTTGTTCTACGCCAACGCACTCGCCGGCCGGGTCGATATCAAGGACGTGGCCGACTTCTCGCTTGAGCGCCGACGCGACTTCGCAGCCCGGGTCGCCGCCGTGCCGGAGGGCGCCGACCTGCACACGATGGACGACGGTGGGGTAGCCCAGGTGGTCAACCTGTGCCACTTCGGGTACCCCGGCGTCTGGGGACCGAAGACCACCAAGATGGCTGCTCTGTACCGACCCCGGGCGGTTCCCGTGCTCGACGGACACGTAGCGGAGGTGTTCGGATTCAAGCGCGAGGGCTTCTCGGACAAGTCACGTCAGTACGGCCTGGACCGCCGTGAGCGGATCGACAAGGTCGTGCGGGCCCTGGCGACCTGGATCCGCATCCATCGCGCCGAGATAGCGGCTCTTCGAGAGGCGGTGACACCAACCGTTCCAGAGATTCTGGATCTACCGGACCTTCAACTGATCGATATCGTCCTGTGGACATCACAGGACGACAAGCCTGCGAAGCGACGTCCCGGTCAAGGTGACCGGTGGATTGACCGGCCCGTCCGTCAGCATGTCCCAGCCGACGAACTGCGGCCTGTACCGATCACCATCGGCGGCTGACTCGCCGACAACGTGCTGCCCGACGGACGATCCAGTCGGCAACCTCGGAAACCCCTGACTGGATGGACTCGGCCACCTGCTCACGAGTCGTCATTAGGCATACCGAGGCTCGTGCTGCAAAGACAGCCATCACAACGTCGCTTAGACGCTGACGTCAGTGAGTAGTCGACCATCGACGAGAGCCCCGCTGTGCTGATCGCTGCGCTTCGTCGATGGCATCTGCCATCCGGCAGTCGTCGACTTCCGTGACCGGATCCATCGTGGTATCCGTCGCCCCTTCCAGCTCGCCCTCCCGCGCTGGCTGACAGATCAGCCGGTTCGGGCTGTTCACGCTGCACGTTGGCATGTCGGGCGACCGCCGTCGTCGATCTCCACTCAGACACCCTCCGAATGGAGGGACCCCTCTTCCCCTGGGAGTACCTGCCGTGTCCGGTCGTCTTCCGCCCCGCCCGACCTCCGCCGACCCCTACCTGCAGACCCGTCGTCTGACCTCGCGTGACCGGCTGTTGTTGTCCTGGCTCGCCGAGCACTACCTGCTGTCCACCGCCCAGGTCACCCGGGCGCTGTTCCCCTCGGGGCGCAGCGCCCGCCTCCGGTTGACCCTTCTGCACCGCATCCACGCCGTGGACCGGTTCGTCGACACCACCGCCGCCGGTTCGACCCAGTACCTGTACGCCCTCGGCCCGCTCGGCCTGCGGCTCAACCGCGACGCCTACCACGATCCCGACAACCCGGCGGCGAGGCCGCCGCGTAGCAGCCGTGACCGGGCCGACCGGATCGTCGGCAGCCGCAAACTGCGGCACCTGCTCGGCGTCAACGACTTCTTCACCAACCTGCTCGCCCACGCGCGCACCAACCCGCACGGGCGGCTGGAGCGGTGGTGGTCCGAGCAGCACGCCACCGACGCCTACGGCAGCGCCGGGATCCAGCCCGACGGCCACGGCGTGTGGACCGTCGGCGACGCCACGGTGGGGTTCTTCCTCGAACACGACAACGGCACCGAACCGCTGGGGCGGGTCCTGGCGAAGCTGCGCGGCTACGAGCGGGTGACCCACTTCGGTCCCCGCTACCCGGTCCTGTTCCGGGTACCCGGCCCCGGCCGTGAGCGCAACCTGCTGGAGGCGCTAACCGGCGTGGCGTCCGTGCTGCCGGTGGCCACCGCCGTGCACGACGCCGACCCCGCCGGGCCGGTCTGGGCCCTGGCCGGCGACCCCACCCGGCGGCTACGGCTGCACGAGCTTCCCAGCGACCACGGCCCGTACGCGGCGACGAACCCGAACCGCTTCGTCCACCGCGACCCCGAGACGCCGGACGCACCCGGCGACACCGAGCCCGCCTGACGGCGGCTACCGGTGGCGGCCTGTCAGATGCCGCTTTTCTGTCACGGGACGGCGACGAGTGCTCCCGGATCGGGATTGTCGTCTGACAGCGCAGCTCAGAGCCCTTTTTTCCGGTTCTTCGGGCGTTCCGGCGGTGACAGATCGGGCCGCTACGGTTCACGGCATCACCATCACCCTCATATATCTCCACCCCGGCGGTCCCGCCCTCGGACCGTTCGCCGTATCCGGCAGCTGACGCCCACCCGCCCTCACCGGCCAGGTCGGCCCCGCCGCCCACGACGAACCCCGACAGCCGCACCCGCCATCGGCACCAACCCCACCCCTACCGGCCGGAGCCCACGCACCCAGTGGACCGGTCATCTCCGCGTGCCCACGCACGCCCACCCCGGAAGGACGAAACCTATGGCAAAGAAGCCAGCCCCGGCGGCCACCCCGGCCGCCGCGCCCAGCCCCGAGGCGGTCATCCGCACCATGATCGTCTGCGTCTCCGAGGACCTGTCGGCGGTGCTCGACAGCAGCCGGCACCTCGAACGCCACCTCGGCGTGGCCGGTGTCAGCTGCCCCCGGTACTGGGCCTCACCGGCCCTGCGTCTGTGGCAGCACCGGCAGCTCATCGGCCTGCGCAAGGCCACGGCCGGCCCCCGGTACTGCGCGGGCGGGCCGATCAGGCTGCTCGACCTGGCCGGTATGCGCCACGGCGCGCACGTCGGTGCCAGCGTGCGGCACGCGAACTGGGCCGGTGTCGTCGCGGGCACGAAGTCGGCCACCGCCTGGTCGGTGTTCCGGCAGCGGCACCTGGCCGACCCGACCGGGTACCCGATGGACACCGCGGTCGCGGAGTTCCACCGGCAGCCACGGGTGCAGGCCATGCGGATCCACAACGCCGCGCTCCACGGCCCGGGACGCCTCGACCTCGACGAGCTGGAGATGTTCCAGGCCGGCTCCCACGCCTACGCCACCTACCACGCCCTCTGGGCCGTGTGCACCGACGCCTTCCTCACCACGACCGGCGACCGGATGCAACCGGCCAGCGGGTTCCTCACCGACCGCATCACCTACCTGGACCGGGCAGCCCGCTACCTGGACTCCCTGGACGACTCCCAACGGCTCTTCGCCGTCAACCCGCGCCAGCCGTGACCGGATGACCGGCCGGGTCAGCCACGACACCCCTCGCACCCGAAGGGACCCGTGCGCTGGCCCGGCCGGCTCCACCCCGGCTGGTGTCTCACCCATCCCCGGAAGGACAACCGCACATGCCCGTACGACTCCGGTTCCACCTGGCGACGGTGCTGCACCTGGCAGAGACCGCCACCACCGCCCACCGGCGGGTCGACATCGACGGCACCGTCGTGACCCACGCGCCGCCCGCGCTGCACCTCATGCGCGACCACGGCGACGGCCTCGACGACCACCTCTACATCGACGGCAACTTCCACCCCAGCCTGTCCGCGGACAACATCAACACGGCACCGTTCCGCAGCACCTACCAGGGGCGCCGCTACGGCCACGGCATCACCTGGACCGAGTGGCTCGGCCATCCGCCCCGGCACCGCAATCCGGTCCAGGCCGTGATTCCCCTGGCAGACGGCAGGCTCCTCGACCTGATCCGCGCCGGCCACGCCGCCGGCTTCGACCTGTTCACCGTCGACATCGACGTCAACGGCGGGATGCGGCCGTCGGTGGCCCGACGCCGCGTCCGCCCGCCACGCGCCTGCCGAACGCCCCAGGCCGGGGCACCCGAGCCCGCCGGACCCGCGTAAGGGCCGCCCTACACCTCTTCCAGACGACAAACGCCCGCTACCTCGCCGCCTCGACCCGGCAGGTCGAGCGCCAGCGGCCCCGCCGCCCAAGCCACGGACCGCACCCGGATAGCGGCTGACAACAACCCGCCGGCCTCGACCTTCCACTCGCACGACCTGGCCCTGCCCGGCCAATCCGCGTATCCCGGGCACGGCCGTACGGCCGTGCCCGGGTTCCCGCCCAACTCAAGAAAGAGGGAACCCATGGACCTCACCCCGGCCATCCGCCCGACACTGCCCCACAGCCGGCCGCCGCGCGTCGCCGTGATCGGCGGAAGCCTGACCGGGCCCGTCGCGGCCCTGCTGTTGCTGCGGGCCGGCTTCGACGTCACCGTCCACGAGGCCACCCCGGCGTCCGCCCCACTCGGCGGCGGCCTCATCGGCCTGGAACACACCGCACTCGACGTACTCGACCGGCTCGGCATCGACCAGCGGGAGTTCATCGTCTCCGACTCCGAGACGATCCTGCAGGTCGAGGTCCGCGACCGCCGGCCGGCACGGACCGTACGACGCACCTACCCCGGCCGCAACACCACCTGGACGCTGCTGCACCGGGCCCTCGCCGCCCGGATCCCGACCGGTGTCCTACGACAGGGCAACCGGGTGACCGGCCTGGAACAGCATGCCGGCCGGCCGGTGCTGCGCCTCGCCGACGACACCGTCCAACCCGCCGACCTGGTCGTGTTCGCCGACGGCCGCTCCTCGACCGGCCGTCGTCTCCTGGACCCCGACCGCAGGCTGCGCTACGCCGGCTACGTCGCCCACCGCGGCACCGCCGCCCACACCCCGCGACCCGACCTGCGGGACTTCGTCCGCCTGGAGCCGTGCCCCGGAGCCCAGTTCAACGTCGCACCGGTGCCCGACGGCTGCGACTGGACGTTCTACCTCGACTGCACCGCCGACGAGTACCGGCAGCGTTTCGGCGCCCCGCCCACCCGCCGGGTCTTCGCCCTGCCCCGGCACGTCAGCCCGGCCGCCCGCCAGCACGTCGACGAGCACGCCGACCAGCTGCTACCGCCCGAGCACACCCGGGTGGTGCGGGACACCACCGTGCGGATGGCCGTGCCGGTGCTGGACATCGACCCACCCACCCGCATGGTGTGGCCCGTCGGCGACGGCCACGCCGTCCTGCTCGGCGACGCCCTCGCCCCGGTCCGCCCCCACACCGCCCGGGGCGCCAACAACGGCATCGAACAGGCCGCCGGCCTGGCCGTCGCGTTGACCCAACACCGCCGGTACGGTGCCGACCTGACCGCCGCCCTGCACGGCTGGCAACGCCGGCACCTGCCCGCCGCCGTCGCCGCCGTACGGCAGGGCCCCGCCATCGGCGACCGGCTCGGCCTCGGCACCCGATAACCCCGCCGCCTGCCGTGGCCAGAGCCCCACCGCCTCGACCCCCGCGACCCGCGGACCAGACCGTGAACCCTGCCCCCGTCGCCGCTTCGGCGTCCGGGGGCTCTTTCGGCATTTCCCCAGAACGGAAGGACACCACAGTGGCCACCAGGACAACGAGCGTCGTCATCGACGACCTCGACGGATCCACCGACGACGTCGGCACGTACCGGTTCGCCTTCAACGGCGTGCGATACGAGATCGACCTGTCCCGCCCCAACTTCGACCGGATGGCGGCGGCCTTCCAGCCCTTCCTCGCCGCCGCCCGCCGCCTACCCAAGCCGACGGCCGGGCCGACCGCGGCCGACCGTCAGGCTCTCAACGGGCGCATCCGCACGTGGTGGGCCGCGCACTGGCAGGAAAAGAACCTGCCCGCGCCCCGGTCCCGGGGATCGATCCCGGCGGCCGTGCGCGACGCCTACGACGCCGCCCACTAGACCCCGGGCCGGACTGACGGCGGGCCGCGACTGCCACACCGGTCAACCGACCGCAGTCGCGGCCCGCCGCCTCCGCCAGATCGTGCCGCCAACGACTTGAACACCGCCCCAGTCGAAGCGTGCATGGAGTGCACGCCCCGACGGCCTCCCCCACGGGGAGAGAGGAACGATCACATGAACGACACCACCAGGGCGTCCTCGACGCTGCACCGGGTGCTGGCCGCACTCGCCGAGCGGGGACCCATCACCGCCGGACATCTCGCCGAGTCGCTCGGTATCGCCTACCCCACGGCCACGCCGAAGCTGCGGGAACTGGAGAGCGCCGGTTACGCCGAACGGATCCGCACCGACAGCCGCACGACCCTGTGGCAGCCGACCGAGACCGGCCGCCACCAGCTCGGCCCGGCCACCGGCGACACCACCGGCACGGACACCACGCCGAAACCCGCCACGAAGAAGGACCGCCACGCCCCGACGAAGGCCGAGCAGGACCCCGGGCCCTCGCCCGAGGCGGAACCAGAGGCGGCGACGGACCAGCCGGAAGAACCAGCCGACATCCCACCGGCAGACCCACCCGCCACCGGGACGCCGCCGGAGCCGACAGCGGAGACCGGTGACAAGGCCCCAGCTCCGACGGAACCCGGCACGGGCGAACAGGACGCCGAGCCAGGCCCGGACCAGCCGGCCGAGCCCGACCCGGAGCCCGCCCCACAGCCCGAACCCGAACTCGACCCGGAGCCGGAGCCCGCTCCGCAGCCCGACCCGGAGCCGGAGTCCGGGCAGGGAGCCGAAACTGGGTCCGAGTCCGAGCCTGTCGTCGAAGCCGGCCCGGAGCAGTCAAATGAGGGACCGGCTGACGAGGCCGCCGCCGAGGACACCCCAGACCCGACAACCGACGGGGACCCGACGGCAGCACCCTCCCGCGAGCAGGCCGAGACGCAGGAGAGCGACGGCCCCGGTACGCCGGCCCCGCCACGACGCCGCAAGGGGCAGCTCCGCGAGGAGGTGCTGGCGCTGCTGCGGGGCAACCCGGGAACCGCGTACAAGGTCGGCGAGATCTGCAAGCTGATCAACCAGACCCACGAGGGCACCCCGGTCAACAAGGCCAGCGCGGGCGCCGTGGCGAACGCCCTAGACAAGTTGATCGTCGCCGGCTCCGTCACCCGACTCGACGCCAAGGTCGCGACCTACCAGGCCGCGTAGCAGCCCGCCCATTCCATCCCGGGGTAGCCCGGGGGCGGGTGTACGACGTTGGCGCGATCCACACCCGCCCCCGGTGCTCCTTCACACACAAGGAGCGACACCAGTGTCCCAGACAGCGAACTCTTTTCTCACCGCCGCGGGCGGGCTTCTCGCCGGGCTCACCGCCGCCGGCCTGTGGGCGCTACGCCTACGGGTTCTGCTGGCCCACTCCCGCCACCGCCTACAGGCACACGATGTCCTTGTCCGCGCCGCACACGCTCTCGTGGTGGACCTGCGGGCCGAGCGGGACACCTACCACCGGCAGGCGACCCGCGACGACACCACCGGCCTGCCCAACCGGCGTGCCGCGATCACCCAGCTGACCCGATCCATCGAGGAGCAGGCAGAGGTCGGCGTCGTCGTGGTCGACCTCGTCCGGTTCAAGCTGGTCAACGACCGGCTCGGGCACCGGGCCGGCAACACCCTGCTGGCCCAGGTCGCCGAACGTCTCCGGCGGCTGAGCCGCCCCGACGTGTTCGCCGCCCGTCTCTCCGGCGACGAGTTCACCCTCATCGTGTCCGGCGACCCGGCCAGAACCCGGACCGTGGCCGAGCGGGTCCGGCTGCACATCAGCGAGGTGCCGTTCCTGCTCGACGGCAAGCAGGTCAACGTCCTGGCCAGCGTCGGCTACGCCACGACCGGCCAGGCCGGTGACGACCCCGAGACGCTGCTGCACCTGGCCGACATCGCCATGTACTGGTCCAAGACCCACGGCGGCGCGGTGCGCGGCTACGCCGAGTCCATGGGCGACACCCCTGCCACCGGACGCCCCCGCGACTGGTCGCCGCCGCCGGACCGCTGAACCCCGCCCCACCACCCTTCATAGCTGGAGCGATCCATGACATTCGACCAGGTCGTCGTGCGGACTCTCGCCCGCCTCGACGACGCCGAACCCGACCCCGACGAGTTCCCCATCGCCGTCGCCCGCGACACCGCCGACATCGTCGACTTCGTCACCGCCGGCTGCGCCCTCATCGCGGCCAACCTTCAGGAGTCCCTGCTCACCGATGCCGCACACCTGCTCCGGCAGCTGCAGGGCGGCGAGCCCAACCACCAGGAGACCGACACCGTCGGCGAACGGCTGCGGGCGGTCCGCGCCGCGCTCGCCGGGACACGGGCAGAGCGTGACCGGACACGGGCACGGTTCCGCCAAGCGTGCGCCGCGCTCCGCCGCACCGGGGCGCTCGTCGACGTCACCACGGGGTCGGGCCCTGGTACGTCGGCGGAGCCTGGGGGCACCGGATGACGATCCGTCGTCTGGTGTCGATCACCATCGCCGTCGCCACCGCGTTCGTGCTCTGCGCGGGCGGTCTCGGCGGGTTCCTCGGCGGCGGCCTGCCCGCAGCGTGCCTTCCCGGCACCGCCACGCCGGCTACCAGGACGGCCGCCGTCGCGTCGGGCACGCCCCGCACGTGGCCCGCGACCGACCGGTGGGACGGCGAACAGGTCACCCACGCGGCCACGATCGTCACCACCGGCGCCCACCTCGGGATACCGGCGCGCGGGTGGGTCGTCGCGGTCGCCACCGCCATGCAGGAGAGCACGCTGCGCAACCTCGCCGGAGGTGACCGGGACTCCGTCGGACTGTTCCAACAACGCCCCAGCCAGGGCTGGGGCACCCCGGCACAGCTACGGGACCCCGTCCACGCGGCGACCGCCTTCTACACCGCGCTGCTCACCGTCAACGGCTGGGAGACCATGCCACTGACCGACGCCGCGCAGGCCGTGCAGATCAGCGCCTACCCCGACGCGTACGCCAGGTGGGAAGGCCCCGCCACGGCCCTGGTCACCACGATCGCCGAGACCGCCGGCCTGCCGGTGGCCGGCCTGGCCGGCTGTGGGGTGGCCGGCCCGTGGACCCCACCGGTGCTCGCCCCGGTCGGATCCGCTTTCCGCAGCAGGGACCGCCCCGGCCACGACGGCGTCGACCTCAGCGTCCCGCGCGGC
The DNA here is from genome assembly GCF_900091615.1 of Micromonospora yangpuensis. Taxonomy (NCBI): domain Bacteria; kingdom Bacillati; phylum Actinomycetota; class Actinomycetes; order Micromonosporales; family Micromonosporaceae; genus Micromonospora; species Micromonospora yangpuensis. Next base: position 998,215 of record NZ_FMIA01000002.1, read on the forward strand.
ACGGTCATCCGCGCCGCGTCCACCGGCACCGTCCGCACGGTCCGCTGCGACGCCGTCCACGCCGGCACGGGAGCGCCCTGGGGATGCGACCGCGACGGCAACCCCGACCTCACCGCCGGCTGCGGCTGGTACGTCGACATCGACCACCCCGGCCAGGTGATGACCCGCTACTGCCACCTCGACCAGCCACCGACGGTGACCGTCGGGCAGCGGGTGACGGTCGGACAGCCCCTCGGCGTCGTCGGGTCCACCGGCCGCTCCAGCGGCCCGCACCTGCACTTCGAGGTGCACACCCACCAGGTCGGACCGATCGACCCGGTGCCGTTCATGGCCGCCCAGGGCGCCCCGCTCGGCCCACGCCACCACCCCTGAGGCCCCTCTGCCCACAGACCAGCCCGCCGCCGCACCCAGAGCGGCCGGCTCGCTGCCCACGAAGGAGACCTTTCGTGTCCTCGACGTCCAGCAACACCCTGGCGTACTTCCTGCTCGACCTTGACGAGGAGATCGACGTCGCCGGGTGGGGAGAACCGGTGACGTTGCTGCTCATCCACACCCGACCCAGCGACACCGGGAACTCGGCCCTGGCCTGTGTCGAATTTCCCCTGCACCCGTACTACCTGGGCACCAGCCCTGCCGGGCTGCCCCGGTTGCTGCGGCGGATCACCGCCGACCTCACCGACCCGACCGGAGGAACCGCCCACCAGGTGACCCTCGCCGCCATTCTGGACGGGCTCCTCGGTCACGATCCCGCCGCGATGATCCTGGCCTGGGCCGTAGTTCACCATGACCCGTACCAGATCAACGGAGAACCTCGCACGGCCCGCCGGATCACCGCCGTCGACACGGGGAGACGGCTGTTCAGCCTCACCCAGCCCGAGGGCAGCGGCCCATGGCTGCGCGTCAGTCCCGGCCTGCCGGAACCCACCGACGAGGACACCGTGTCCACGGGTCTGGCAGCCCTGCTCACCGCCGCCTCCCGCCACGCCTCCCGGCACGCCCGACAGCCCGCCGCACCGCCGGCGGGGGAGGAACCCGCCGACCCCCGTGCGCCGATCTTCGTCCTCGGCCCCGACGACAGGTCGCTGATGTGCCTGGTGTGCGGCGCCCTGGAGGGAATCACCTGCAGCGAGATGCCCTCCATGGCCGGCTACGGCCGCGACACCTACACCCGGTGCGGGCGCTGCGGCTCCATCGAGACCACCGATCCCATCCTCGGCATCCACATCACCCGCGCCCCCTGGCCGGTCCCACCGGCGACCACCGACGGCGACGCCACCCCGTGAACCACCACACCGTGGTACATCACGCGCCCCGCTCCTACCGCCGCGAGGTGTCCTCCGGCGTGCGGGCCGCCCGCAAGCGCAGATAGGCCCCACACCGGCCAGACGGTCCACACCGGAGCGGACCTCCCGAACGACAGACACCGCCACACCCACGAGGAGCGGACCATGCCCGAAACCCACCTTGCCCTCAAGTACTGCGGCGTACGGATCGACGCCCGGACGCTCGCCGACGCCGCCGGCACCGGCACCGACCGGCCGACGGTGGCCTCGGAACTGCGCGCCGTGCTCTACGCGCTCACCACCACCGAGGCGCTCATCGCCGCACTCCTGCCCACCATCGAGAAGGGTCTACGCGATGTGGAGCAGGTCCTCGCCGCTGTCGCTGACGACCCTGTCCCGCCCATCGATACCACCGGGGTCGTCCAGGCACGTGGACCCCGCCTCGACGCGCTGATCGGCCGACGGGCCGCACAGATCGAACACCTACGGTCCGTGACCCGACTCTGGACGGCACAGCACCCCGAACCCGACCCGACCGCCCCGGCACACGACTGACCGCACCCCGCCCACGGCGGCCACCCGTCCCGCGTCCCGCGCGGCCGGCTGGCCGCCCTTCGGGGTCGGCACGAGCACCTGCCCGACGCGGACGACTTGATCCGTGGACAGAGTCGAGCGTCGATCGGTGCGGTCACCGCCGAGCCGACGCCGACAGCGCACACGAACAGCCCCGCACCAGGTTCCGCCGGCGGCGACCGCACCGATCCGCCCGCCGAAAGGACCCGACCCGATGCGACACACCGTCTTCACCGAGGTACCCGACGCCACCGAGGTGCCCGACGACGTCACCGACGTCCTGCTCTGGCGCATGGCCGTGCGCGTCACCGCCGACCACCGACCCGACCCACGCGATCCCGGACGGTGCGCCAACCTGCGCTGCGCCCACGAAGAGGCGTACCCGTGTCCGCCGCTGCGTGACGCCCAGCGGGCGCGACAGGCCGCGACCCGCCCACCGCGGTTCACGCCCGGACGGGCCCGCGTACCCGCCGTCACCACCCTCGCCCAACGCTTCGCCGGCTGGTTTCGCCCCACCCGCCCCGCGCCGCCGCTGCCTCGCCGCCAACCCATGGCCGCCCTGCGTCTCGCGGGCTGACCACCACCTGTCACCCCGCCACCTGTCACCCCGCCGCCGGTCGCCACCGGCTGGCACCACCCCCTGGAGACACCGTGAGTTTCTACACCGAGACGACCCTGGCCGGGTACGCCCGTGCCGCCGTGCACCTCAAAACAGGGATGGTCGGCTACAGCCGCACCGATCTGGCCCGGCAGTACGTCACGACCTACCTCGACACCGTGTTCGCCACGACGGGCGCGACGCCCACCCCCAAGGTGGTGACCGCCGTCGACAGGATCGCCCACCAGCCCTGGCAACTCGGCGACCCCTACGTCCTGGCACCCGAGATGAGCGCGATCGTGGCCGCCGCCGCGCAGGCGCTCGACCTGACCGGCGAGGTCGTGCCCGTCGACATCGCCCCCAGCGACGACGGGGTGCTCTTCCTGCCCGAACCGATCTACCACCGCGGGCCGAGCGGCCGGATCACCTCGGTCGGCGCCATCACCTGGACCAGGGTGCACAACTCCGACACCGGCAGTTCCGACTGGTGGATCACCGGCTGGACCGACCGCGACGACCCGATCGACCCCTCCGCCGTCCTCCTGCGTGCCTCCGACGCCCAGACCACACCGCTGGCAACCAGCCTCGGCCCCTACATCCTGAACTGCTACGCCCGGCTCCCCACCGGCAGGCCCGTACCCACCCGCCCCGACCCGGTCGCCGCCGATAACGACATCGAGTGGATGCCCGCCCCCGACGGCCGGTACTGCATCGACGAGTCCACCATCCGGGTCAAGGCGGTCGCCGCCATCGCCTACGCGTTCTGGGTCATCCAGGCCCAACCCCTGACCACCGTCGCCGCCCCGCCACTGGACCGGGCGGCCCGCCGCCGCGCCGTACGCCACCGCGTGGCCCACCAGACCCGCGTCGTCATGCTGCGCCGCCGCAAACCCGTCACCGGGCCCCACGGCGGCGAGGCGAAGTGGCACTACCGGGTCCGGTTCTTCGTCAAGGGCCACTGGCGGCACCTCGTCAACGCCGACGGCCAGCCCTACCGGATCTGGATCCACCAGCACATCAAGGGACCAGACGACGCACCGCTGCTCCTCGGCGACGTCGTCAACGTCCTCGCCCGCTGACCACACCCGCCCCCAACCGGAAGGACGACCATGCCGTCGCCCGACGAGATCCTCGACATCCAACGGAGACACATCACCGAGACCGGCTGGGCGGTGACGGCCGTGCTGCCGGCCCCCGGAACCACCGACAGCCCGTTCGCGTACACCGTCGGCCTCACCGAACGCCACCTGCCCGAACTGGTCATCGCCGGTCTGGATCCCCGCATCGCCCAGATACTGCTTAACGACCTGGCCGGCCGCGTCCACACCGGTGCCGCCCGACTCACCCACGGCCACCGGGTCGACGACCTGATCGTCGGCTACCCGGCGGTGATCGTCGAGGGCCCGGCGACCGAAGCACTGTGGCCCGGAACGGCCTACGCCCGCTACGGCAGGGACCGGGTACACCTGCAACAGATCGTGTGGCCCGACAGGCACGGCCGATTCCCCTGGCACGACGGGTACGAGTACCCCGGGCACGTACAGCCCCTCCTCGGGTGCCCGTAACAGCCCATGGCCGGGATCACCGACGCGGTCGACGCCCTCGCCGCCCACCTCGGTCTCCGCGTCGACTGGACACGGTTGCACCACCACCTGAACACCGCGCCGGTCGCGGCGCTCCTCAGCGCCGCCAGTCGTGCCCAATCCCACGGCCACACCGTGGACCGCCACCAACGGGACATCAACGACCTGCTCGACCATCCGGGCGACGAGACCGCCAACCACGAGGACACACACCTCGTCGCCGCGGCCCTCGCAGACCTGATTCTCACCTCCCACGAGCAACGGCAGACGGCCATCGACCAGGCACACGACCTCGTCGACGCGCTCACCGACCTCGGCGTCCTGACACCCCCCACCTGACCGCAGTCAATGAAAGGACTGTGATGACACACCAGAGGAAAGCACCACGGACACCGCTGCCCACCCACTCCGGGGCGACGACCAGGCAGTACACGTCGCACGCCCCCGACGACGCGCCGCCCTGCGCGGACCTGTCCGACCGCGACCGGGCGCCGGTGATGGACCCGGGACACCCGCATGGTGACGACCGGAACCTGTCCCACCTCCACCCCGACCGGGTGCGCCCCGGCGGGTCCGGGGTGTTCGCGGGGGACTGGGCGTGGACCCCCGGCCCCGACGGGAGGATGCGGATCCCGACCGGGTACGTCGGCGTCCTGGTCGACGACTGGAACGGCTGGGCCGTGTTCACCTGCACCCCTGAGGTGGCGCGGGCCATCGTCGACGACCACGACCGGGCCCGCGACGACCACCACCGGCAGCTCACCGCAGAGGGCGTCGGGGCGGCCCAGCGGGAGCGGCGGGTCGACGAGGCGCTGGCCCGGTTGTGGTTCGACGGCGATGTCCTCGTCGCCGACCACCGCGCCGTCAGCGACGACCCCGACGCCATCGCACGCCACCGGCCCGACCCGGCCGGCCGGTACACGCCGATGGGCCGGTCCTGGACCTGGATTGCGGTCGACCCCGACGACTGCGACCGCATCGTCGGCGACATCCCCCACCCGCCCGCCACCTGCACGACGGAGGACACCCGTGTGTGACCACGACGACGAGTACGTCCACGAGGACACCCTGCAGGCGGTGATCCGGCACCTGCTCACCACCGTGGACCTCGACGACCTCTGCCACGACGCCGGACTGCCCCACCTCGTCCACGACGGCGAACCGGTGACCGTCACCGCCGCCGACACCTACCACGACGCCAGCATCCTCACCCTCGACCGGGGCGTGTGGCTGGAACTGTCCGACGGCAGCGCCTTCGGCCTGACCGTCCAGATCGGCCGCCGCCCGCGAGGCGAGGTCACCCTCGACCCACCCCGCCCGTCCGACCTGGAGGACCAGGCATGACCCCGCACCTCATCACCCTGCTCCACAACACCGAGAGCCGGTTCTTCCCGTACGAGCCCGGCCACGCGCTCACCCAGGTGTTCTCCCACTGGCGGCACCTGACCGCCCCCACCACCGCCGAGCAGTGCGCCGACTGGGCCTACCACGTGTGCAACGCCGACCTCGACCGGCTGGAGACCGCCCGTACGACACCCGGGGGAGAGGCGGACTTCCTCGTCGCCTGCGCCTACCGGCTCCTGCGGCTGCGGTCGCTGTCCGTCGGCGACGTCGTGGCCGTCACGACCGACGGTCACACCACGTGGCTGGCCTGCGAGGTCACCGGCTGGCGGCACGTCGACACCCCGACCGGGCGCACCGGACGGGCGCTGACGGCCGAGACCGTCTACCGGCACCTGCGGGTAGGACACGATGGGTGACCATCCGTGCCACCGGCACCGGCCTGGCCGCCACACCGAAAAGGGTCTCAACGGACCGTGCGGGTTCTGCGGCACCGACCTGCTGACCGTCGCCTCCGGTGAGTGCCGGTCCTGCCTGCGCCTGGTGTGCGAGGACTGCGACGGCGGGTACGAGCCGGACCTCGGCCCGATCTGCGGCCCCTGCGCACCCGCCGACACCCCCGACGCCACGGACCCCGTGAGCGCCGAGGGTCGGACGCTCGACCGATTGTGCGTGTTCGAGTTGGCGCTGTCCTGCGGTCACCGCGTCACCATGGCCGTGACCGGCTGGTACCCGGTCTCGGTGGCCTGCTGCGACCGGCTCGGCGGCACCGTCCTGCGCGGCCGGTACGTGCCCTACTTCTCGCAGGTCGACTACGTGCGGCTGCGCTCGGAGCGCTACCGCTACCGGTCCGCGGGCGTTCCCCGCAGGCCTGGACGGCTCCTCGACCGGCAACCCCGCACCGACGAACCCCGCCCGTCACCGCGTCCGGGCGACCGGGCGAGCAGCGGGCGGTTCCCGGCCCGCGTCGGCGCGACCTGGAGCGTCGACGGATCCGCCCCGTCACCTCCACCCCGCTGACGAAGAACGTCACCGTCGGGTGACGTGAGCAGTGGATCGGCCCGCCACGAGCGGGCCGTCGTCGTACCAGGGCAGGTCCGTGGTCTGCCGGGTCCGGACCACGCGCGGCCCGCCGCGCCCGACGCGAAACGGCACCGGCCCCACGGCACGGCCACCGATGCCGACGACCTGGCCGCCCCGCACCAGCCGGCAGGCCCGTGGCACCAACACCCCCTTTGTCCCGTCGGGAGGTGGCCACGCCGTCGGTGTGGCCACCTCCCGACCACACCTGTCAGGAGGAAACGGATGCGCCCTCGGCACGCGCCAGAGCCCACCGTTCCGGACCACGACTTGATCACCACCGGCGGCGGCGGTAGTCGTGTCCCCGCACCGTCGACCGGCGACGTCAGGAGACCAGCGATGTCGACACCACCGGCGGGCACCCCCGCCACCCCCGACGACCCGCCGACCGGTGGCGCCGTCAACGCGGTCAGCGGACTGCCGAAGCTCCGCGCCGGCGAACTCCAGGCGCAGGTCCTCGCCGTCCTGGCCACCGCCGGGCTCGCCATGGACGTGGGCGACATCGCCGAGATCCTCGTCGGCCGGTCCTCCGGCGCGATCGGCCAGGCCTGCGAACGACTCACCGAACGCCGCCACGCCGCGCTGCTGCCGGGCTCACCGAAGACCTACCGCATCACCCCGGCCGGCCGGGACGCCCACCAGGCCCGACCGGCACCCGTACCACCCGCACTCCGCCCCGCCACCCCCGCCGGGGGAACAGCGCCCGCCACCGCGCGACCGGCCCCCTCGACCCCGCAGGCGTCAACGACCGCGGCCACCCGACCCGCGGTGGCCCCGGCCCCACGACCGGCGACCCCCGAGCCCACAAGGCCCACCACCGGGCCGGTACGGCGGCCGAACGGGCAGCTGTACCACCCGCGGCTACTGGCCAAACGGCCCGACGTCGACGTCCTACGGGACCTGCGCCGGGCCGACGTGCCCGTCCTGCTGTACGGGCCACCCGGCACCGGCAAGACCTCCCTGATCGAGGCCGCGTTCGGCACCGACCTGCACACCGTGCCCGGCGACGGCGACACCACCGTCGGAGACATCGTCGGCGACTACGTGCCCACCGACGGCGGCGGCTACGAGTTCGTCCCCGGCCCCCTGCCGAGGGCGATGGAAGCCGGCGGGGTGCTGTTCATCGACGACGCCACCCTCATCCCGCCGAAGGTCCTCGCCGTGGTGTACCCGGCCATGGACGGCCGCCGGCAGGTCATCCTCAAGGCCGCCGCCGGCCGGATCGTCACCGCAGACCCCGGCTTCTACGTCGTCGCCGGCCACAACCCCGGCGTCCACGGCGCCGTCCTCACCGAAGCCCTCGCGTCCCGGTTCGCCACCCACATCCGGGTCTCCACCGACTACGACCTCGCCGTCGCACTCGGCGTCGACTCCCGGATGGTCCGCGCCGCCCGCAACCTCGCCACCCGCTACGACAACGGCGAGATCGGCTGGGCACCGCAGCTGCGGGAACTACTCGCCTTCAAACGGATCACCGACGTCCTCGGCATCGACACCGCCATCGCCAACCTGATCGGCCTGGCCCCCGTCGAGGACCGCGAGGTCGTCCACAAGGCCGCCACCCAGGCCTTCGGCCACGCCAAGATCCTCCCCCTCGCCCTCGGCAACCAGCTGTAACCCCCGAAAGGAGACACCGCCCGTGGCCCTGTCCACACACCTCAACACCGACCCGGACGCCACCGCCACCGCCCTGCCCGACGACCACGCGTGGCGGACCATGTCCGCCGCCCTCAGCGCCCACGTCCCACCCATCGCCGGCCGCGAGGACCTGCTCGTCGTCATCGCACCCGGCGCCGGCGGCGGCGCACCCGCCTGCTTCGTCCGCGAACACGCCACCATCGAGATCGACGGCACCCACCTCGGCGTCGACCCCCGCACCGTCGACCCCCACGACCCCGACGCCCGCGAGGAGTACCCCGTGATCTGGGGCCTGCTCGTGCACGAGGCCGCGCACGCCCACCACACCCGCTGGGAGTTCGGCACCGGCCCCGCCCGGATCGCCGAGGCCGCCGCCCTACTGGAGGAGTCCCGCATCGAGGCCGCCCACCTACGCCGCAGGCCCGGCGACCGCCGCTGGATACGCGCCGCCGTCATTCGAATCGTCCTCGGCGACATCCCCACCACCGACGACCCCTGGTCCGCCGCCGCCAGCGCCGCGCTCGTACTCGCCCGCGTCGACGCCGGGGTCCTCGACCCCGACGAGACCGACCCGCTGCACCGGGTGGTCACCCGGATCCTGCGCCCCGCCCTGCTCGCCGACCTCACCGCCATCTGGCGCGACGCCCACCAGGTGGCCGACGACGACACCGACGCCATGCACGCCCTCGCCCGACGCTGGTGCGACACCCTGGGCGTCGACCCCGACACGGCACCACCCACCCCCACCGGCCCCGGCGCTCCCGGTGGCCCCGGCGGCCCCGGCGCTGCCGGCGGTCCGGCGAACCCCGGGGGACAGGGGGCGCTGCGCCGCGCGGCCACCTCCACCGTCGCCACCGTGGCCCGGCACGACGCCGAAGCCGCTACCGCCGCCGCCCAAGCCGCCGCCCGCGCCGGCACCCGGGCCCGAGAACGCCAGGCCGAGGCCGACCAGCGGCAACGATCACACGACGCCTCCCGCACGGTCTTCGGCGACCCCACAGCCGGCGGTGGCGGGGCGAGTAGCGACGGATCGCCGTTGGTCCGCCGACGCCCGCCCCGGCACCGGACCCGGCCACCCACCGACGCCGAACGTACCGCCGCCCGTCAGCTCGCCCGCACGCTGCGGCAGGCCGCCCACCGCGACCCCACCAGCACGATCACCACCTCGGTGACACCACCGGGTCGCCTGGTCACCCGCGCTGCCCTGGCCGCCGACGCCCAACGCGCCGCCGGCCAGATCCCCACCAGCGAACCCTGGCGACGCACCGAACGCCGCCGCGTACCTAACCCCCCGATCCGCGTCGGCATCGTCGCCGACGTCTCCCCGTCCGTGGCATCCTTCGCCGACCCGATCGCCTCCGCCGCCTGGATCACCGCCCAGGCCACCGCCTGGGCCGGCGGCACCAGCGCCACCGTCACCTTCGGCCGTTACGTCACCCCCGTGACCCGCCCCGGACAGCCACCCGACCAGGTCCGTCTCTTCCCCAGAGAAGGCCACACCCAGGGCTTCCCCCTCGCCGTCGACGCCCTCGACGCCGTCCTCGACCTGGCCGACCCCCGCGGCGGCGCGCGGCTGCTCGTCGTGGTCAGCGACGGCAAACTCACCCGCACCGAGACCCGCGACGGACAGAACCGCCTCGACCGTCTCGCCCGCGCCGGCTGTGCCCTGCTCTGGCTCGGCCCACCCGAGTCCCGGCCCCTGACCGGCGCCCACACCACCGCCCTGGGCACCCCCACCGACGCCGGCCGTCTCATCGCCCACGCCGCCGCCACCGCCCTCCGCCGCGCCTGACGGCATGCCCGGCCGCCCGAATGTGGGGATCGTCGGGTGTCGAGAGGGGCGGGTAGGTTGCAGGCGTCGGAATCCGTTCTCGGTCAGGGTGGCCCGCACGTGTCGAGCATCGAAGAGATCACCGGTGAACTGCGCACCCTGGGCACCGGAGTCGAACGGGCACAGAGCCTCACCGCCGGAGCCGACCACCAGGCCCAGGAGATCGCCGCCCGCGCCGCCGGCACCGGCTTCACGGCGGTCGCCGCCGGCATGGCCCGGGTACGCGCCGCGATCGCCACCATCCACAGCGGCCTGGGCGGCCTCGCGGGCGCCGTCGGTGAGGCGACCACCGCCACCGCGAACGTCCCACGGGAGGCCACCCCGCAGGAGAGCATCGCCGCCCTGGCCCCGGTCGGGCAGGGCATCGCCAGCGCCCGCGAAGCCGCCACCGCGACGATCGCGCACGTCGACCAGGCCCGTCAGCTCGTCGGCGCGGTCCTGCAGGGCGGGCAACCCGGCCCGCTCCTGCAGGCCCTCGACAGCGTCAAACAGGTACTGGTGCTCCTGATACAGCGCGGCACCGCCGCCCAGCAGGCCGTCGAAGCGGCGATCAGCCAGGCCCGACAGTTGGGATCGGCGGGAAACTGAGCCGGGCTGACCGCCCCGCGGCGGTCAGCCCGGACCCTGACGAGCGCACCAGGCCCGCGAAACCAGGCTCCGACCCCGGTCACGCCGAGCCCACCACAGGTGCGGTGACCATTCGATGGTCACGACCTCCCACCGGAACACCAGACGGAACGCCGACCGGGCCCCGCACCAGGATCCCACCCTCCGCAGACACCGCCGTACGGCGGGCACTGCAGTTGGAGAACGAGTGCGCTGACACCCTCGCCCGCGCGGCCTACCAGGTACGACAGAACCCGACCCGACCCGAGATAACCCAGGCACGGCACGACACGGGCGACACCGGCAAGCCGGACAAGGATCCGGACTACCTGGTCGAAGGACATGTCTTCGACTGCTACTCACCGACGGCCACCAAGGCCGTTCGAGGGGTCTGGACGGCCGTCGAGGAGAAGATCTCCGGGCAGCAGACCCAACGCGTGGTGATCAACCTGCACGACTGGCGCGGCGACATCACCGCCCTCCAAAAGCAGTTCGACGACTGGCCCATCCCCCACCTCAAGGAGGTCGCGGCGGTGACCAGAAACGGTGACATCATCGAGTTTCTGAGACGAGACTGAGAGCGGGCAACACATGGGCATCGACTACCGACTGACCCTGGCCGGGGACATCCCGCTGGAGGAGGTCGCGCACCTCATCGCACCGCACCGATTCCGGGAGTCGACCAACGCCGGCTACCCTCGCCTGCTCACCGCCGACCTCACCACCGAGCAGGGGTTCGGAGTCAGCGTCATCGCCGGCAGCAACGGCTACTTCGACGCCGAGGACGACGACGGCACCCAGTGGGAATGGGAACCCGAACGGTACGTCAACGTCACCTTCGACATGACCAAGAACGACCCGCCGGAAACCGCGACCGCCGACATGGTGGCCACCGTGGCCCGGATCCTCACCAACCGCCCGGAAAACGCGGCCCTCGTCCTCAACAACAACTGGCTCCTGCTCACCCGCACCGACGGCACCCTGCGGAAACACCGAGCAGCATGGTGGGACAACTACCGGCTCACCGACACCTTCACCACATAGTCCCGACCCCACACCCGCAGCACGTCACACCCCGGAGCCCGAACCGGGCCCCGACACCACACTCAGGGACGACGCGAGCCCAGACCGCCCGCCGCACCCCATGCGTCACGGACTCGCCGGACCCGCGCTCCTCGGTGGGCCGACCTGTTATTCGCAGGCGATGCCGTTGTCGTCGCGGTCCAGCCAGCGGGAGTACCCGGGTCACCATCGGATCGGTAGCTTCCCACGGCCCGTACCGCGGCCCAGTCGCCTCGGTCGCCGTTGCCGCGTCCCGGATCGCAGGCCTCGCCGTCCCCGTCACGGTCGAACTCTGGCCGGTATCCAGGATCACGCCGGGGACCGACGACGGGCAGAACCAACGCGTGGCGCTGAACCTCACCGACTGGCGGGGCGACCCGGCGGCCCTGCGCCGCCAGTTCGACAGCTGGCCCATCGACGGGCTGAAGGAACTGGTCGCGGTCACCCGCGACGGTACGACCGTCCAGATCATCCGGCAGGACCGAGAAGGGAAGACTTGATGGCCGTGGACTTCCGTCTGGTCCTGGCCGGCGATCCGCCCGTCGGCGAGGTGGCCGCGCTGACCGCCGCCGAACCCGCCGAGACGCCGCAGCCGGCGTTCAAACCGGGCCTGCTCACCGCCCGACTGTACGACCAACGCGGCTACGCCGTCGCCGTCCGCTCCGGCAACCACGGCTACTACGAGTTCGAGACCGACGACGCCGCCCGCTGGGAGTGGGAACCGGACACCTACGTCAACGTCACCTTCTCCATGCGCGCCGACGACCTGGCCGAGAAGGGAGTTCCCAACATGGTGGCGGCGGTCGGCAGGGTCCTGACCGGTCGAGCGGAGGACGCCGCTCTGATCCAGGACGGCAATTATCTCTACCTGACCCGCATCGACGGCGTCATCCGCAAACACCACCCGAGCTGGTGGAACCACTACCACCTCGACCACCTCATCACCGGCTGACAGCGCCACGGGCGCGGTGAACCGGTGCCACACCGAGGCGGCCAGCGGTCCACCAGGAGCGGGAGGTCGTGACATGGGGATCGCCTACCAGTTGACACTGGCCGCGGACGTGCCGCTGGAGCAGGTGGCGGGGCTCGACCGAACCGGGCTACCCCGCCTGCTCAGCGCTGACCTCACGGTGCGGCGGGGATATAGCGTCAGCATCCTCGGCGGTATCGACGGTGACGTCGATACCGACGACGACGTAGCCCAGGGGAAGTGGAAACCCGACAGGTACGTCAAGGTCATCTTCGACATGGCCAGGAACGAACCGCCGGAACGGCGACCGCCGTGGCCGGGATCCTGACCGAGCGTCGGGAGAACATGGCACTGGTCCTCGACCACAACTGGCTCCTTCTCACCCGCCCCGACGGCATCCTGCGGTAACACCGACTAGCCAACCTGACGGTGCAGGTCAGGAATGGTGTGTGTAGCCCCGTGGTCGATGAAGGCGATCCAGGTAAGACAGCAAATCGACCCAAAGCCGATGCCCAGCCGGGAGCCTCGCCATGCTGCTTACCTGTCCACGATCTCGTTGTCCAGCCGGATCCTGAACCACCTCGCCGCCCGTGTCCGCAGCGGCCGTTGTCAGCGCGAATCTCGATGGCGGCGGTTGAGCCCCGGCCGGCAGGCACTGCTCGCCCTGGCCCACCTGCGCAACGGCGACACCTACAGGCGCCTCGCCGCCGGCTTCGAGATCGGCACCGCCACCGCCTGGCGCTACGTCCAGGAAGCGATCGTCCTGCTCAGGGTGGCCGCCGAGGACCTGAAAACCGTGATGTGGCGCATCCGCACCCTGGCCTACGCGATCCTGGACGGCACGCCGATCCCCGATCGACCGGGTCGCCAACCAGAAGCCCTACTACTCCGGCAAACACAAGCGGCACGGCGTGGACGTCCAGGTCATAGCCGACACCGTCGACCGGCTCGTGTGGGCCTCGCCGGCCCTGCAGGGTGCCGTCCACGACCTAGCCGCCACCCGCACCCACGGCATCATCTACGCATTGGCCAGCGCAGACGCCCTAACCGTCGCTAACAAGGGCTACCAGGACGCCCACGATAGTGTGCGCAACCCGTTTAGACGGCGGCGATTCCGGCCGAAGTTGTCGCGCCGGCAGAAGGCGATCAACCGCGCCCACGCCAAGATTCGGGCATGCGGCGAGCGGGCGGTCGCCATACTCAAGACCTGGAAGATCCTCACCAAGCTAGGCTGCTGCTCACGCCGGGCGACCGCGATCATGCAGGCGATCCACGTCCTGCCCCACGTCGACGCGAACCGCTACGCAGCACGAAAAGGCTCACCCTTGACACTTCCGCGCCTTGAGTAGAAGACTGGTGCAGTCTTGCCATTGGACTTCGGAAGGGTGGCGGTCTGGTGTCATACGATAAGACCTGCGGCATCTGTGGGTTCGAAGGGCGCGGAAGCGGCAACCCGCCTGCCAATTGCCCTGCATGCGGAAAGACTTGGTTCGCGGCATTTCCGGACATTCGGCGCATCAAATGCGGCTCTCTGAAGAATGTTTAGATTTCTTCCCATCTCTTCGGTGAACGTAGCTTTTAATGTGAAGCAACCCCGACGCAACCTCTGCTCTTGCGCGATGAGGAAGCGGGTCGGCGCCGCGTCTATGTCGGCCGTCTGACTAGCTTTTTCCAGGCTGAGTGAAAAATGCGCCGCTGATTCGGCTGGGTTTCCCTTCGTGGTCGTTGTGCGGTCAATATGTGGCTTGGAAGCCGCATGCCAAGCGGTACTCCGCGCCTCGCAGGCGACGCTTATATTCACGAAGAACCAAGATTCCGTGCCTTCGTGCTAGTGAATAATGGACATTGGTGCTATGCAAGCTACTGCGGTGTTGAACGATCTCCCCTGTCGCCTAAGAGGGTCGAGGTGGAGATCTGGATAGTGGATAGCGACACTCTTTGGTATGATATCGACCAGTAGGAGTTCTTTCGCTTCGCCGACCGTGGCACCGCCAGCCCTCGCCACGCACTCAAAGCTGTGCAGGCGGCAGTGGAGGTCTCGAATTCTTCAGGAGGCGTCGATGATGGATGTGCCGAAGGATGATCTCCGTTCCGTGAGCGACGAGGCTCTGTATGTGCGACTTGTGCGGCTTAAGGACGGGTATCCCCGTGACTTCGATGCCGTTGACTACGACCGGCGACGTGATACTTGGGAGGCCGAGAATTCAGCAGTAACTGCCGAGATTCAAAGCCGGGGAGCTCAGCCCCCGGCCTGGTGGGATAACTATCTAATTTCGGTCGGCGCGCTCTCCCTTCGACGGCACCACAACCGCCGGTGGTTTGTGTTGGTGGCGCTGGTTTACGCCGCGATCTGCGCCGTAGCCATTGCCGTGTTCGGCGGCCCAGCCGTCGCGATCACCTTCTGGGGGACGGTGCTTGTAGGAGGCCCAGCGTTATTCATCGCGACCAGAATCGCAGAACGCTAGGCTCGTCGACGTCTAGAAGGAATCCGCTTCATGCCCATCTCTGAGCTCGGTGAATTGGGGCTGCGTGGGCGGGCCTGCTGTCCGACCGTCAGGCCTCACCTCGGGCAGCCGGACGGTGGAAGTCCGGCGGCAGGTTGCGGCGCACGGTGCGTTCGGTGCGGCCGATTCTTCGTCCGATCTCCTGGTAGGGCAGGGTCGCGTCGATCCGGAGCCAGTAGGCGACGGCGGCGGCGGTTTTGCTTAGCACCGGCGACGCCTGCCCACGGTCGCCTGTCGTGGGTGGCCTGCCGGCATCGCCGTCGCCTTCCGTGCGAGCGGTAACTGCGGGTGGCGGCGCGGGTTCGAGTAGATCCGTCGCGGGTCGCGACTCGTCGAGGGTGTGGTCCCGCTGTCGGCCCATCTGGCCCGTGTCGCGTTTCGCGGGCGGTCGGGGCCGGTCGGGGTCGGTGGCTTCCGCCGACCTGTGTCGGCCGCGGCGCGGGTTCGTCGCGGTGGAGCCCGGCCGGATAGCCAGTGGGAGTCCCTGAGCAACATCGTCCGGGGATCCGCTGCCGGGGTTGTCGCCGCCCGCTGGCCGGACGTGTGGCAAGCGCAGGCGTCGCCGTGGATGTGGGGTGCCGCTGGTGGCGATGCGGGTCGGGGTGAGGTCGGCGGCGATGAGGTTGGTGAGGCCGTCGTAGTCGGCGGTGGCGGCCAGCCGGGCGGCGATCTCGTCGAGGTCGTAGACGTGTACGGCGATCGTGGCGGTCCTCGGGTCGACCGCTGTTCTGATCTTGCGGCGCAGGACCGTGGCGATCGCCCGGTCGCGGTGTTCCCGGCGCAGCTGGGTGCGGGCGGCGTCGATGGAGTCGTAGAGGCCGAGTCGTGGGTCGGCGCGGGCCAGGGACCGGGCGCGGCGGGTGATCCGGGGGTGGCGTAGCCAGTGGCCGAGGATCTCGTACGCGGGGGTGGTCGCGGGCAGGGCGCCGACGGCCCGGAGGCGGTCGCGTCGCAGGTTCTCCACGTGTGTCAGCCAGACCAGGTAGCCGAGGGCGGACATGCCCGCGAAGAAGCCGCCGACCAGGGGGTTGTCGTGGGACAGCCAGTTGAACGCCACGGCCGCGGCGGCGACGGCGGCGGACAGGATCCGGGAGGCGAGGGCGCGTTCGCCGAGTCGTCGCCGGACGTCGGCGTTGGCCATCACCACGACGCCGCCGAGTTCCAGGGTCGCGACGGCGGGGATCGCGACGAGCAGAGGGATGTCGAGTTTCTGGGTGGCGCCGGTGACCTGTCCGGCCAGGGCCACCAACAGGACGACGACGTAGAACACGGCCCGCATGCGCGCGGTCCGGGTCACGGCCTGCCGTAGCTGGGTGTCGAGCCCACCTGCCGCGGACGGGACCGGCGTCCGGGCGGGGGCCGCCTCCGGGGTGGACGCGCCCGCCGGTGGGGGAGGGGCTCCGTCGGAGCCGGCGCGGCGGCCGTCACCGGTGTCGATGCCGTTCACCGGGTCGCCTTCCCGTTGCCGGGGTGGTCCGGTGGCGGCTGGTCGAGCAGGGAGCCGGCCAGGGTCGTGGTGTCGTCGCTGATCTCGGTGTCGATCTCGGCGAGGGCCCGGCCGAGCCGGTCGCGCAGGTCCCGGATGGCCGTGGCGTCACCCCGGGCGGCGTGGGCGCGCATCGCGGCCTGGTACAACGGTTCGGCGTACGGGTGGTGGCCGATGGCCGTGGTGAGCACGGCGAGTGTCTCGTCGGGGTCGTCGAGGGCCTCGGCCAGGGTCAGGGCGGCGTCGAGGGCCTGGCGGCGGATCGCCTCCCGGTACGCCTCGATCCACTCGTAGTCCTTCCCGCCGGCCAGGGGTCCCTGGTAGGCGTCGAGGGCGCGGCGGAGGGCGGTGATCCGTTCGGTGGGGTCGGTGGCGTGTTCGGCTTGGTCGAGGGCGTCGGTCATCCGCCACAGGTCCACGTCCACCAGGTCGCGGTGCAGGACGTACTGCCGGCCGGGGTGGGACAGGTAGGTGCCGGGGCCGGCGGTGTGTTTCAGGACGCGGCGCAGGTTGTAGACGTAGGTGTGCAGGCGGTGCGGTGCCTTACGGGCCGTCGCCTCGGGCAGCAGGTCCTCCAGGATGGCGTCCTGGCTGGCGGTACCGCCACGCGTGGCGAGGTAGACCAGCAGTTCCAGGGACTTGCTCCGCAACGGCTGGGTCGTGTCGACGTCGACGACGCGGGCGTCACCGAGTACCCGCACCACCACCCGGCCCTCGGCGGCCTCCCGTAGCGGTACGCCACGGTCCTCGCGGTCGTGTTCGGCGGTCGCCTCGACCTGCGGGGGGCCGTGGCTGTCTCCGGTCGCGGGTCGGTGGCGGGCTGGGTGCTGCGGCTGCTCGACGAGGAGGTCGTCGGCAGGCGCAGGATCGGGTTCGTGGTCGGGCATGGCCGCTCCGCGCACGAGGACGGCCTTTTTCTCGTGGGAGGGGGTGTCTCCTGGGTCCGGCGGTTCGTCGCCCCGACGGGCGTCGGCGTGCGGGGTAGGGGAGGCGGCGGTGGTTGTCGGTGGCGGGCCGGTGTGGGCCTCGGCCAGGACGCGCAGCAGTTCGCCGGTGTCGGCCGGGTCGATGACGGTGAGCCGGCCGACGTGGACGGTGTGGCGACTGTGTCGTCGGGCCTCGTCGGCGGCGGGGCTGGTGGTGCCGTCGTCGGCGACGGCGACGCTGTCCCCGTCCGGCCATGCGCCGAGCAGGACGCCGTGGATGTCGAGTCGCTGTCCCTGGGTGAGCAACGCGGCGATTCGGGCGCGTTCGTGTGCGGCGGTGGCGTCGGCGATGAGCACCATCGGGGGCAGGGGTTCGACCGTCGGGGCCGCGTCGCGCAGAGCGGCGACGGTGTCGACCTCGTGGTCGAAGCAGATCCGGGTACGGTGCAGGATCTGTTCCTCCAGAAACGCTAGGGCCTGGGTCAGTCCGTCGGCGACGGTCAGCCGGGGCGTGACGACGGTGGTGCCGGTCAGGGTGGTGAGGACGGCTGCGGGTATGACGACGTGGCCGCGCCGGTGGGCGTGGTCCGGGCTGTCGGCGGCGAGGGTGGACACCAGGATGCCGCGGGCGGCTGCCCGTGCTCCCGGTCCGGTCAGGCCCAGACCTGCCGGCGGCCAGAGGTCGATCGTCGGGCTGGCCAGCGCCGGCGTGACCAGGGAGCCGACCGGCGGCGGTACGGCGTCGACGGCGGGTTGGCCCGCGTTGTCGGCGACCACGGGTGCGGGTGCTGTCCGTGGGGGCAGGGCACGGCGGATGCGGGCCACGACCGGTGCCACGGCGGCCAGGCCCCCGCCGGGGCTGTTCGGGGCCGGGGTGTGGGTGTGACGGCGGCGGGTCCAGGCGAGCGTCGCGGCGGTCAGCACCGCGGCGGCCAACGCCGCGTCCATCCAGCCCCGATCGCCCAGGGACACGCCGGGCCGGCCGCAGTCCGCCGACGCGTCACGCTCCGGTGCGACGGGTACCCCGGTGGTGGCGTCGGGCTCGGGAGACGGACCGGTGGTGGTGTCGTCCGGCGGCGGGGCCGGCGGGTCGACGTGGTGGCCGGGGTCGGGTCCGGCGGGTGTGGGCGGGGCCGGAGCGGGCGGAGGCGGGGGCGTGTCCGCCGACACGGGTAGGCGCAGTCTCCAGCCGGGTTGGATGAGGTCGGGGTCGGTGAACGCGCCGGTGGCGAAGCGGGTGCCCCGGTTGAGGGTGTAGATGTCGCGCCACCGGTCGGCGTCGTCGAGCCTGCGCTCGGCGATGCCGGACAGGGTGTCGCCCCGCCGTACCGTCACGCTGCGACGCGTGGCGGCGCTGTCGTCCGGCCGGGTCGCCGTACCGGCGGTATCGGCCGGCCGATCGGCGTCGGCGGGTGGTGGGGCGGGCTGGTCCGTGGTGTCGGTGGCCGTGGCGGCCAGCGCGGCGGGAGCGGTTCCCCCGGCGGCGGTGGTGACGGCGGTGGCCCCGAGCAGCGCGGCGGCCAGCCCCTGCAACGGCCCCGGCAGCCGCACCCGGGCGACCCCCCGTAGGCGGCGGGCGGCGCGGTCGTGCAGGCCGGTGAGCACGGTGGTGGCCAGCAGCGCCCACAGCGCCCACCCGGCGGTGACCGCCAGGACGGTGAGGAAACCGGGTGTCATCGGCTGCGCGATCCACGCCCTGACCTCGTCGCCGGTCGGCCACCGCGGGCCGGGACGGCCGAGCGCCCACAGCAGTACCGCGGGAGCGCCGACCACGGCCAGCGCGGTCACGGTCCTGCCGACGTGAGCTGTAGTCCGGATGCCCATGAACGTTCCCTCCTGCCGACCGGGTGTGGTGTGCCGGGAACGCTAGGCCCGGACCGGCGGGGGGAGACGGCTCTGACAGTTCACAGAACCTCACAGCACCTCACACGACCTTACAAACGCAGGTCAGGCCCTTGATGGGTTGCTCAGCCACCCTGCTCGCCCCACCGCGTCACGGGCGGGCGGGGTGGCGGTACCGGCACCGGAGGCGTCGATGTCCTGCCGGAATCCGGCCGTGGGTGTGGGGCGCACGTCAGGGGCGGCACGAGGTGGCAGGGTGAGTTCGCCGGCACCGGAGAGAGGACTTCCGTCGATGACGCTGTGGCTCTGCGACTACCACGGCCACCCCTACGCCCTGTCCGATCCGGAGGAGGCCGGTCGGCGGTTCGACGAGCAGGTTCGGGCGGTCATGCCCCACGGCGGTCGCGGGCAGACCCTCACGGTCGGTCCCGCCGGTCAGCCGGTCCTGCGTGTCGATGTCGACATCGACGCCGACCGGGCCGCCGTGCGGTGGCTGCCCGACAACTCCTACGCCACCACTCCGGAGGCGGCGGACACCGGGATCACCGTGTACGAGTCGGCCGACGTCGGCCTCGTCGAGATTCCCACCGCCCTCGTCGGCCTGGACACGGCCACGGCGCGCGGACTGGTCATGGAGTACGTCGCCACCGCTCAGCGTCCGGCCGGCGTGTCCTGGATCCGGCAGGCGTGATCCGCTCCCGGATGCTCGGTCAGCGTGCGCGGTAGTGGTAGACGCAGAGGACCTCGCCGGTAGCGCCATCAATGACCATCATCTGCCGAGTGGTCTCCGGCTTGTTCATGGCGATGAACCTCGCCCATGCGGGATAACGGTCGCAACCCTCGGCGGAGTCCTGCGAGGTGGGGTGGTTCGGTTCGCCGGGTAGGACACCCAGGGCGGCCACGGTGAGGGCGAGCACCGCGGCGTACCGACGGGGTCGGCGAGGTGGCGGTCGTGGCGTGTCGGCCGGTGGAGCGTCGAGGTCGATGACCGGGGTGTCCTGCGCGGGCATGCCCGGACCCTACGTGACGATCGACGCCGATCCGTGCCCCTCAGCGGCGGACACGGTGCGTATTCGTGGGTGACGTGAATGTGATCCTCATGTTTGACTGATCTCTATGTCAGGGCGGGTACGGCTGGCGATCGACTACGGCGGCACCACCACGCAGGCGGTCGTGGCGTGGCCGGACGGCCGCTGGACACCGGTGACCGTGGACGGGTCGGTGGTGCTGTCGAGCGCCGTCCTGGTGGCCGCCGACGCCAGCGTATGGACGGGAGAGCAGGCGTGGCGGGCCGCGGTACGGGAACCGGACCGGTTCGTGCCGGCACCGCGCCGCTCGGCGGAGCAGGACATCGACGTGGACGGCCGGCGGGTACCGGCGGCGGACCTGGTGGCCGCGACCCTGCGCCGGATCGCCGAACAGGCGCAACTGGTGGCGGGCGGGCCGGTGGAGGATGTGCGGCTGGTCGTGCCGGCCGGGTGGGGGCCGCGCCGACGTACCTGGATGCGGCAGGCGGCGCACCGGGCCGGGTTGGGCCAGCCGCGTCTGGTGGAGGCCCCGGTCGCGGTCGCCGACCACCTCCTCGCCCACGGCACACAGCTGCCCGTGGGCGCGTACCTGCTGGTGGTGGATGTCGGGGGCGGGGCGGAGGTGACGGTGCTGCGCCGCGGCCCGGCCGGCTTCGAGGTCCTGGCGACCCTGGCCGATCCCGCCGCCGGCGGCGACGCCATCGACCACGCCCTGGCCGCGGCCCTGCCCGGCGAGGACGGCGGGTGGGGGTGGGTGGCGAGCGTGCGGACGGCCAAGGAGAACCTGGCCTGGCACACGGCCATCACCGTGCCCCAGCCCGGTGGGACGGCGGTGGTCGCCACCGGCGTGTTGCTGGAGGAGACGGCGCGGCCGGTGCTGGAGCGGGTCGGGCAACTCACCGTGGACACGATCGCCGCCGCCGAACTGACGCCCGCGGACCTGGCAGGGGTGTGCCTGGTCGGCGGCACCACCCGGCTGCCCCTGGCCGCCGCCGTCGTCGCACAACGCACCGGCCTCACCCCGCACGTGATCGACGACCCGCTGTTCGCCGCCGCCCGAGGCGCCGCCGACACCACCGCCGACGACGGGGAAGGGGTGGGGCAGGAGCCGGTCATGCCGCCGGCCCGTCGGGCGTGGGCGGTGGCGGTACCCGGCTTCATGTCGTTGGCGATGATCGTGCAGATGCTGCTCACCGTCTACTGGGGCGGGATCTATCCGAACTCGTGGGCGGAGCCGTCCTGGGGACAGTTGGCGATGGCCTCGGTGTTCGCGGTCATCGCCTGCCTGTCCGCCGGCACCCTCCTCGGATCCCTCGCCGCCACCCACGGCACACCGGCCGGACAGGCCGCACCGCCAGGCCGGGCCCCGGCGGTCAGCCTCGGCATCCTGTCGGCGATGTCCCTGGGCACCGCGATCGCCGCCCTCTACGCGGTGGTCGCCGCCCAGTACCTGCAGATGCAGATCGGCCCGTTCCTCCGCTGGGCCCTGCTCCCCATCCTCCCCGTCGCCGTTCTCGCCCTCGCCGCGGCGGTGGTCGCCGCCCGCCAGTGGCGCACCCCACCCGGCGGCTGGTCGGCCCTGCTGCTGTTCCCGGTCGGCTCGGTCCTCGCCGCAGGCACCGGCATGGGCCTCGTCCAGTACTCGGCCACCGCCGACCGATGGCCCGACATGGTCCTCTGGATCGACCTCGCCGGACGCGCCGGCGGCCTGCTCATCGGCGTCGGAGCGGTCACCGCCCTGACCCGCCCCTGGATCCTGCGCCTGGTCATCGGCGCACCCCTCGCGGTGATCACCGCCGCGATCGCCTCCCCGAACACCATCGGCATCCTCGCCGGCATCTACGCCACCGCCGTCACCACCTGGTGGATATACCGGCTCTGGACCCGCCTCGTCCGCACCCCAACCGCAGCCCATGCCCCACAACCCTGACCCGCAGCCCGCCGAACACCCCCCACCTGGGTGGGGGTGGGAGCGGTGAGATGGCCCCGACAGATCGCCTCAGCCGCAGGAATCCTCGCCATCCTGACCGGCCCACCCGCCGTCCTCGTCTACGGCATCGGCTGGCCGTTGCCCGCCCGCCCCGACCGGCAGCAGTGGGAACAGTGGATCAGCCAACCGCTGACCGAGGACACCATGATGGCCGGCCTGGTCCTCCTCGCCTGGGCCCTCTGGCTGCTCACCGCCACCATCACCCTCCACACCACCGCCGTACGCGCCAAAGCCACTATCCGGCGGCTGCGGCGGATGCCGCTGCCCACCCCGATGCAGGCCACCGCCACCGGCATGGCCGGCGCCGCCGCCCTCTGGACCCCCACCACCACCGTCACCATCGACGAACCCGCCGCCCCCACCACCAGCACCGGCGACCTCCACCACCCGACCCGGACAGCCCAGTCAGGCATCGACGTACCAGGCGGATGGATCCCCACCCACACCGCAGACCAGATCGCCGCCGCCGGCGCCCTGGTCTGGCTCCGACGCCGCCGCGCCTACCAACCCCCACCCGCACCCCGCGACGACCGCGACCTGACACCGCTGCCACCCACCGTCACCGCCGTCCAAGCCACCCTCGCCACCAACCCCACACCACCGGACCACGAACCCGCGGTGGAGTTCCCCCTCGGCGGGATCGGACTGAACGGACCCGGAGCCGCCGACGCCGCACGCGGCATCCTCATCACCACCCTGCTCCAGGCACTGCGCCCCACCGAACACCCCACCACCGTGCTCGTCACCAGCCGCCCCGACCTGACCACCCTCCTCGGGAACCAGCCCCTGGCCCTGGACGGCCTGCCCGGACTACACATCACCGACACCCCCGACCAGGCCCTCACCGCCCTCAGCCGGCCGGACCAACTGCCCGGACCACCGACGCTGCTCACCCACACACCCACCGACCCCACCACCGCCGCCCGGCTCCACACCGCCCTCACCGGAACCAGAGCGGTCCTCATCGGAACATGGGGCCACGGCACCGGCTGGCGGGTCGAACCCGACGGACACACCGAGCGGGGCCGACTCTGCGTGCTCACCACCACCGCCGCCCGCGACCTCCTCACCGTCCTCACCCCAACCCCCGCAGCGTCACCACCGGTGGCCGTGCCCCCGCAACGACCTCCTCAGCCGCCCCCGCCGCGACCACCGGCGCGGAGACCGCTCAGGCTGCGGGTCCTCGGCGACATCACCCTTCACGCCGACAACGAGCCGGTACCGATCCGCCGCAGCGCCGCCCTCCAGATCCTCGTCGCCCTTGCCGTCCACCCCGAGGGCCTCACCGCCCGCGCCCTCGCCACCACCATCTGGCCCGGCCTACCCCCACACACCGTCACCCGCCGCCTCTACACCACCCTCAGCGACCTGCGCACCACCATCACCACCACCGGACAACCCGACCCCATCACCCACACCAACGACCGCTACCACCTCCACCACCAGCACACCGACGTCGACCTGTGGCACCTCAACGCGGCGATCACCCACGCCACCGCCGCACTCACCAACCAGGACCACGCCCACCAAGCCGTCATCGACCACTACACCGGCGACCTCGCCACCGGACACACCTGGCCCTGGCTCGACCCCACCCGCGAAACCCTCCGACGCCACCTCATCGACGCCCACACCACCCTCGCCCACCACACGCCCGACCCCCAGGCCCGACTACGCCGACTCCAGGACGCTCTCCGCCTCGACCCGTACAACGAGCACCTTCACGACCTTGCCGCCGACACCCTCACCACCCTCGGCGACCACCACACCGCGAACGCGCTCCTCACCCGCTACCGGCAACGACTCACCGACGCCGGCCTCGCCTCGGCCCGCCACGGCACCTCACCGACCGGCTTCGTCGTCTGACCGTCTGCGACCATCAACTGCCGCAGTGGCTCGCCGAGCGCCACCTTCACCCACATATTGCTCCACCCGGTCCGGTCCCACCTCGGGAACCACCGCCGCACGTTGCCGCTGAGATCTTGTCGGCCAGTGACTTGGCAAGACGGGGTGTCACCCTGTTTGATGGGACCAGCCCGGCTGCAGGGAAGCCACGTGGGGCTTCATTCTTGCTGTGGCGGCGGTAGGGTACCGGGGATGGTTGTGGACGAGCGTTCTATTCGCAGCGCCCAGGCGGGGAGCGACGACGATCCGCTGACCAGCGTCGAGTTGTTCACCGGCACCGGGGGGCTCGCCGAGGGTCTGCATCTAGCAGGTTTTCGCCACCTCTTGGCCGTTGAGTCCTATCATCGGGCCTGCGAATCTCTCCGGTATAACCGCGCGGTAGATTGCGCTAATCTTGCCGCCGCCGCTAAATCGGTACCGGCGGCCAGCGATCCGTGGCCGCTTTATGAAGGCAAAGTCCAAGATGTAAATTTCCATCCTTTCTCTGGCAAAGTTCATGTTCTGGCCGGCGGAGTCCCATGTCAGCCGTGGAGCATTGCCGGAAAATCACAAGACATTGAGGAGAAGATCGGTGGGGAGCGCAATCTTTGGCCAGAGATGTTCCGCGCCGCACACGAGGCTCGTCCCGACGTCGTCATCGCCGAGAACGTGATTGGCCTAACGCGTCCATCCTTCAAGGATTACTACGAATACATCCTCGATGGCCTTCGCGTACCCCACGAGGAACGTCTCGAAGGCGAGCACTGGCGGCACCATCACGAACGCCTACGGAAGCGGATAAAGGCGAAGGACGTCCCTGACGAGGATCGCTACATAGTGAAGGGCGTTCCCCTCAACGCTGCCGACTATGGCGTTCCCCAGCTGAGGAAGCGCCTTTTCATCGTCGCATTCCGGGCGAGCCTCAACGTGGAATGGATCCCGCCAGAGCCGACACATAGCCGCTCAAGCCTGATCCGAGACCTTCTTAACGGTGAATACTGGGTAAGGCATGGGGTTCCTCCTCGCAAGGGGCTAGCCGATTCATTGACGGAGATGCTGCCTGACGACAAGGCACCATGGCGGACCGTGCGGGACGGAATCAAGGGCCTTGACGAGCCCGCGCTGGACCGGAAGCACTCCGGCGGCCCGCTGCATCACGTCGGATGGCCTGGGGCGAGGATGTATCGGGGCCATCAGCCCAGCGATCTTGACTTGCCATCGAAGACGATCAAGGCCGGTGTCCACGGGGTCGCCGGTGGTGAGCTGACCGTCATCGACCGGCTGGGGCGATACCGGTACATGACCGTGCGTGAGGTGGCACGGTTGATGACCTTCGACGACGAGTGGAAACTTGACGGTTCGCGGGGTCCGCAGATGCGCCAATTGGGGAACGCGGTGCCTGTGGCCTTGGCGAAGGTCGTAGGCGATTCCGTGCGGGCTCAGCTCAGGCCAAAGGGGTGACGAAACGGCTGAAAGCGCGGACTTCACAACCGTGACGCGGCTCGACGCTAGCTCTCTGCCGTCGCCAGCCGCGTCGTCGGATGCGATCACACGGGTAATGCGCGGAAATCGTGGTCGTGATACTCAACCGGAGATGCGCGTTCGCCGTGCGGTCTGGTCGATTGGCCTGCGCTACCGTGTCGGCATCCGCCCCTTACCGTCGATGCGGCGCACTGCGGACCTCGTCTTTACGCGGGCGAAGGTCGCGGTGTTCGTAGATGGCTGTTATTGGCATGGCTGTCCGGCGCATTACCGGCCCGCGCGCCTGAACGCGGAATTCTGGGCGTCGAAGATCGAGGGCAATCGCAGGCGAGACGTAGAGACAGATCTCCGGTTGCGTCAGGCGGGGTGGACGGTCCTGCGGATCTGGGAACATGAGGAGGCCGCAGTTGCGGCTGACAGGGTGCGGGCCGCAGTCGCAACGGCCCGCGCCCTGTCGAATCCTCTTTAGCTTACTAGCCTGAGGTAGCCGTTTGGACCTAAGAGGGTCCCACGGTGAAGGTAGCGGTTGAAGTGCCCACACACCGGTTCGCCCAGGTGTGCGCAGGCGTGGCAGGCACCGCCGTTGCGCTCGCAAGCGGGGTCGAGGGGGCAGCGGTGCTCGGCGTTGACGACGGCGTCGAGGAACGTCTGCAGGTCGTTCTCGAATACCGCCTGCAGACCGCCAAGCACGAAGTCGCCCCGCGCGGCGGCGAACACGAAGAATACTCCGTGACTGGGCAGGAGGTATTCGCCGAGGCTCTCGCGGTCCACGCCCGCGAAGACAGACAGCTGGCGTATAACCCGGTGCGCGTAGGAATGCACTAGTCCCAAAAGTTCCGAACCAGGCGTCGGCTGGCCGGTGTGTTCATTGAATCTATCGGGAAGATCAATGACACTGGCGATCGCGGCGCGTGTGCCCCGGTCGTCGGGAGCGGTGGGCACATCATGTCCCCGTTGACGCAGCCAGCGGGCGACAAGCGTGGGGTTCAGCCGAAACATTAGGGCCTCGGACTGTTGCGGGTCGGCGTAGATTCGGCGACCTCGCTTCCCGCTGAATAGGTTGAGGTTCACCGCGCCCGGCACAGTGCCGCCACGAGTGAAGCCGTAGACCGCGCGCATCACGGGGAAACGGTCGGCGAGCTCGACCGTCTCTAACCCTGCACGCTGCATGGCCTCGGGGTAGACGTTTGTGTATCGGTCCCGCACGGCAACAGGCACGCTGTCGCTGAGCAAGTCCTGTATTCGGACCCGCCCATCGAACGTGGCCAGCGCGAGGTCAACCGCCTCGCGTTCAGCCTGGAGCAGCCGTTCGTGGGGCGCGGCGGCGAGAGGGCCGAGGTCGTCCTCGCTCGTCAGTTCACCGTGGCTGGCGGCCACCCCGGCCATCTGTTCAGCGACCGCACGGGACACACCGCTCGCGACGAGCTGGTCGACCAAGGAACTGGTCGTGTGCTGGCGTTCGCTGGGACGATCTTCCCGCATGCCATTGAGAACCCACGTGAGCGCACGACGCGGGCCACCGGACTCAGTGATCTCGATGATGCGGCGTTTGGTCCCCGGGTTGATCAGTACGAAGCTCTGCGGTGCGTAGACGCTGGCGGATCGGTGCACGGTATAAGCCAGAGCGTGGGAGTCTCGTTGGGGCCAGCGGCGGCCACAGGGACAGCGGCGGTATGAGAAGCCGCGTTGCAAGGTCGCTTTGCAGATTGGGCATTTGAAGAGGATTTTACTCGCGTCGATTGTTGGCTGGTACTCCATGCGCACCTGGTTGTGCTGTTCACAGCGAGGAATGCGGGGGGCCTCGAGACGGCCACACTCGTGGTAGCCGACGAAGTGGCTCTGCTGCCAGCTCTTCTGCCCGCACGCGCAGTTCCTGTCACGTACCGATTCGACGCGCCGGCAGTGACGGCAGATGTAGATTTCGGGATACCGCTCGACCTTGACACCTCGGGAGTCGTTAACCTTCACGACCTCGATGTCGAGGGTGCGGGAGGCATTGACGGCTCCGACGTCTCTGGTCCAGCCGAGGATCTCGGTTTCTAGGCGTCGACGGATCGCCGCCTCATCGACGTCGACCTTGATGGGGTCTCGCCACTCAACCGACTTCCAGATTCCGCCCTGCAGGTCGGCGGTCTGCTCGGGCAGCAGGCCGTAGAGCACCTGGGTGCCGCTGCGCTTGTCCTTCACAGTGGTGTGCTCCCTAGTCGTCGCTGATCGGGATCTGGGTTTCTACATCTCGCAGGGAGGTCATTGGGCGGCGGTGGAGGATGTCGTGGGGCCACTTGGCACCGGAGCCAAGGTCGTTGAGTTTGGCGAAGTAGATCTCCACGGCGCGGCGTAGGTCCTCGTCGAGAAGGTGCTCGTCATCGCGGATGCCGAGCATCTCGCGTAAGGCCTTGGTCTCGTCGTCGACGGTGGTGACGACCGTGCGGTGGTGGGCGCGCAGTAGGTCGGCCGTGGTGAGTTTGAGCCGTTCGGAGCGGGGTTCGTGGAAGAACAGTCGTCGGGCCTCGATCGCTGCGGCACTCGTTAGGTCGAGGACGCGCCGGCTGCTGCGGGTCACGGGGATCGGCTCAACGAGGCGGTCGCCGTGCTCAACGAAGGCCTGGAAGTGGCTATAGACGCTGGCGTCGCGTTCACGTCCGATCTTGTGGACGACATAGACGAGGCCAGGGTGGGTACGGCCGACGCGGGCGGTGGTCTGGATGAACTCGGCCGTGGTGAGCGGCACGCCGAGGACGGTCATGATGTTCAGTCGGTCGATGTCCACCCCGTGCGAGAACATGGATGACGCGGCGACGACGTGGACGCGTTCGTCGAAGTCAGCCGGTGGTCTGTCGAGTTCGGCGATGGCCGTGCGCACCTCGTCGAAGGGGGTCTGTCCGGTCAGGGAGACGGTGTTGAGCGGGTTGACGTCTACCTGGGTACCCATGGATCGGCGCGCGGCCTCGACATCCTTGACGGTGTTGCCGTAGATCACGTTCGTGCCATAGAGATCCAGGAGTTCGGGCACGTGGACTGGCTTGATCCCGGCCTGGGCGCACACTACTTCGGGCTCGCTGAGCAGTCTCCGTACGGATTGCTGCAGGACGGTGATGGTGCGGTCGGACACCCATTCGAGGGTCACTCCGCGAGGCCAGACGGCGACGTACCGGCGCAATGTCCCCGGTGTCGCGGCGCTCCAGTAGCTCTCGTGGACCGACGGTCCGAGCGCCGGGAAGACTCGTCCGCGCCGGCCATAGAGCGTGAAGGTCTGCCTCTGGTAGCCCGACAGGGTGGCCGAAGAGGCGATGATCTTAGGCGGATCGGTGTCAGTGTTCTTGACCTGAAGGTCGTCGAGGATCGACTCGTAGTGTGAATCGACCGCGCCGAGGGAGTCCCGCAGCAGATGCAGCTCGTCCTGCAGCCGAAACGACGGGGCGAACATCGCTCGATCGTGTGCTTTGATGGTCTCGCTCGGATCTTTACAGCCGGGCACGAGGCAGCCCGATGGTCTGCTGCCGCGCTTGGCATAGGTGAAGCCGTGGCCGGGGCGCCGGCATCGTCCGGCGGGGCCGTGTATGAAACCGCGCATGGCGGCTTGCATGGAGATCAGCGCGGCCTTGTCTAGGGTGCCGATCACGACGCTGGGCAGGAAGCGATAGATCTCGCTGTCGACCACGAACAGCGGCAGCGCCTCCCCGGTCGACGGGCAGTCGAGCGCGGAGCAGAAGTGTTCGAGGCGCCAGTGCCGCCGGTTGAATCGGGTGGAAACGTTGCGAGCCGTGCAGAAGGGGCAGCGCAGCAGCACGTTGAAGCGTGCTGGCATGGTGTCGTCCTCGACATCGATGGGGTTGTCCTTGGTTGGCTCCACCGGGATGTCATTAGGGGTGCTGCTCTTGCCGACGTAGTAGCCGAGTGCAATCGGGTCGCCGGGTACGCGGTGCTCTCTACGCACCAGCTCGGCGGCACCGAGCGCGTCGGCGAAACGTTGGGTCTGCTGCAATGACAGCAGGCGTAGGGGGAATCGGGACCAGGCGGTGATACCGGAGTGTTTGCCGCGGAGCCGATCGTGGAAGACAGCGAGGACCAGCAGACCAAGGTAGGTCTCGGTCTTGCCACCGCCGGTGGCGAACCAGACGATCTCGACGATGTTCCAGTCGCGTCGGCCCTCGACGAGGCTGGGTAGTACACCTAGCAGGAAGCCCACCTGGAACGGACGCCAGGACGTGATGCCGCGGCGACTGGCCGTGCGTCCCATGGCCTTGTTCATCAGGCGGTAGGACCGTAGTAGCTGTGGTGAGGACTCCAGGGCCGCTACGCCGCAGCGCAGCCGATCGAGTTCGGCCTCGTACGCAGCCCGTCCACGGTTGGCCTCGGCGATCATTTCCGGTGTCCACGCCGGTCCGTCACCTTGCAGCCGCGCCAGGGCCTCGGGTGACCAGGCGGCCTGGCCCCACTGGGCGTATCCCTCGACGAGCTGGCGTAGCCGGGGAAGGGGGTCATCGGTGAGCCCGATGAACGACAGGTCCAGTTTGTCCTCGGCGGTGTAGCCGAAACGGAACGTAGGTCGCTTGGTCGACACGACCACCGTGTCCGTTGTGACGAACGTCGTGCCCCGCATCTCGACGCCGCAGTTGATGCCCAGTGCTGGCATCTCGCGCTCGTAGCGGAAACTGTCTGGCAGCGATTCGAGGATAAAAGGGGCGCTGGGGAGTCCCTCAACTGCGAGCTCTACCTCGAATAGGTAGCGCTCGCCCTTCGGCTGGCCCGACTCGGTTGTGGTGTTCACCACCGTCACGACGAGTTCCGCAGTGCCCCGCCAGGACTCGTCTGACACCTGCACTACAGCGGTGGCCGTGCCGATGCCAACTCGTCGAAGGGCCGCCGTAAGCAGGTCGGCACCGAAGTCAGTTGGACGCATACCCGCGTTTGCCGTGACGTCGATCGTCGCCTCCGCAGCTGCGGATTTCGCCCACTCCTCAGGGGTGTCGAGATCCTTAGAACCGGCCGTGATCCGGTTCCATCCCCGAGCGCGTACCCGCACCTGGAACGACCACGGTCCAGGGGTCGCGGGTTTGAACCGTATTCCGACGGAGCATGGGTCCATCCGTCGCTCTCTGCGAGTCTCTGCCATCGCCTCCTTTTCGGGCGCGAGGCGCCCCAGCCAGAACACGCCGGAAGGGTCGACGGTGCTGGTCGTATCGTCGGTGCCCAACCCGGCGCCGGTGACCCGCTGGTCCAGCCATTGGACGAAGCGTTCTTTGTGGTCGGTCATTTGCCCTCCCGTGAGGTGGTCGCCTTGGCGCGCGTCGGTCGACCGGACGAGGTCGCGACGGCCGCGCGCTTGGCGGCGGGTGAGTTTGGTTGTGGTCGAAGGCCCCAGGACCGGGCAAGTTCCGAGATCACGTGATCGGATGACAGGGCCATGAGCAGCTTCCGTTCGAGCTGTCGCACGCGTTCGCGGGTGACTCCGTGGACCTGTGCAATCTCCTCGAGCGTCGCGGGCTCGTCGGTGACGAGTCCGAATCGGCGCTCGATGATGTCGACCGAGCGAGGGTCGAAGTTCGCTTGGAGTACACCGGTTATTTGTGCGGAGACGTTTTCGGCGGTAACGACCTCGTCCGGCGCGGGCATTGGATCATTCATCAGGTAGTCACCCAGTGTGCTTACTCCATCGTTATCGCCTACCGGTGTGTCAAGTCGAATGAGGGGGCGTGAGATGTCCAGCAGAGCCTGAACGTCGGCGGCATCCATCTCGGTCCCCTCGGCGAGCTCTGACAGAGATGGAGGACGGCCGTTTCGGGATTCGAATGAACGCGCGTAACCATTAATCTTCCGAACTTTCTCACAGATGTGTACGGGAAGGCGGATAGTGGAGCCGGTCATATCGATCCCGCGACCGATAGACTGCCTGATCCACCACGTCGCATAGGTGGAGAACTTATATCCCAGAGCGGGATCGAACTTCTCGGCCGCGCGCTGAAGCCCGATGGTCCCTTCCTGAACGAGGTCATCGAGTTCGAGATCGCCCGCGCTGGGGCCGTACCTTTGGGCGATGCTGACCACCAGCCGCAGGTTCGAGCGCACCAGCTCGTCGCGAGCCTGACGCCCATCATCGACTAGGCGCCGCGCCGAGGCGTCGTCACCGTCTTCCTCGAGCCGCTGCTTAGCCGCCATACCGAGCTGAATCCGCCGACCGAGGGCCACCTCCTCCTCCGCCGTCAAGATACGGTGACGTCGCATCTCGGCGGGCAAACGCCAAGAGCGTGCGAGCTCGGGCGACTCGTCGAGCTGCCGATCCTCGTCGCGTTCGCGCTCGACGTTCAAGCCGTGGCGCGCGAGCTCGGCGAGGGTGCTGGACACTTCGTGGGCATCGAGCTGTCGCCGACTGGCGATGCCTACGAAGTGGTCCCAGGTCAACTCGCCAAGGCGATCAGCGTCCTCGGCGAGTACCTCGACAGTTCTCGCGACCAGCTCCTCACGCATGGCTAGCCTCCGCATCTTCGCGACTGTCCTTAGGCGAGTGATCAGAGCACACAGGTGCGACAACATTCGCCGGCGGGGTGCCCTGAAGCAGTTTCACTAGCGTTAGTCCAAGGACGGATCGAATTGTCCGATTGAAGGCGTATGGCGCTTTTTGTGGTGAATGCTTGACCAACTCCGACCCGGCTTGTTAGTCTCTAGCCGCAGGCGTGATTCAAGAACCGCATACAATTTTGAGGGCATACGCCTTCGTTGCTGCGGCTACTCTTCCCGCCACCCCGATTGAGATGCGCGCCGACCGGGTATCCGATACGCTCCCCACTGGGTCGGCGTCGATATCGATCGACGCGCCCTTCGTCTCGCCCGCCCCTGCGGGCATGATCAATTCGGGGGTGTGAGTGGCGATCGAGGCCATCGACGTAACACCGGATCCGCGGATCCTTACGGTCCTGGGTGACATCGAGTTCAGCCCGTGGCAGTGCTTGGCGGAACTGATCGATAACGCCTTCGACGAGTTCCTCTCCGCTGGCCACGCTGGCGGTGAGAGGCCGGGGGTGCAGATCTCCCTGCCGCCGAAGGGCAGCGACTTGAAGAGCTCCGAGGTCTGGGTCGTCGACAACGGTCGCGGCATGGACCTTGCGACGTTGAACAACGCGATCCGTGCCGGCTGGACCTCCAACAACGCGCACGGGGCGCTTGGCCTCTTCGGTATGGGCTTCAATATCGCCACTGCTCGGCTCGGTCAGCGCACTCAGGTGCGAACCACCCGCGCCGGGGACCCACACTGGACTCTAGTCACGCTCGACCTGCCGAGTCTCAGCACTGGTAACACCTATGACGTTCCGGTGACCTACGAGCCCAAGGACGACCTGGCCGACCACGGCACGAAGGTCATCATCAGCGCGCTGCGCCCCGAGCGACTGGCCCTGCTACAGGGGCACCAAGCCATCCGCACCAAGCTTGGTGACGTCTACAGCTACCTGTTGCGTGAACACGAGTTCGATCTCACTGTCAACCGGCGGAAGGTCGAACCGCGGCGGCCCTGTATCTGGGGCGAGGATCGGTACGTCACCCGCAACGGTGTCGACATCCGTGCCGTGCAGCGCATCGACGTCACGATGGGCACGATGAAGGCCTGTGCCGTCTGCGGAAAGTGGCAGGCCGCCGACCACGAGGTCTGCGTGTTCTGCCCGAACGGCGGCCGGCTCGAGATCCGCGAACAACGCATCCACGGATGGATCGGCATCCAGCGCTACCTGCACTCCAGCGACTACGGCATCGACTTTCTCCGCAACGGCCGTAAGATCCTCCTGCGGGATCACAACATCTTCGACTGGGTCGACCCCACCGGAAACGAGGATCCCGAGAAGGAGTACCCCGTCGACAACCCTCGCAATGAGGGTCGAATCGTCGGCGAGATCCACTGCGACCACGTCGCCGTCAACTACCAGAAGACCGCCTTCGAATACGACACCCGCGAGTGGAAGAAGGTAGTCCGGACTGTCCGCGGAGAGGCCCCGCTACGACCGAACATCGCGAGAAGGCGCGGCTTCGAGGAGAACCGCAGCCCTCTGGCCCTGCTGTTCACCGGTTTCCGCACCGACAAGCCTGGCCTGAAGTATCTGATCCCCGGCAACGGCCAGACGGCCCTGCGCGACAAGGTCACCGACTGGGTTGACCGTTTCCGCAAGGGCGACCCTGCCTACCAGAGCGATGACATCTGGTATCAGGCGGCCGAACAACATGACAAGGGCCTTACCATACCCACCCCCCGAGAGGCTGGAGACGTCCTCGACGAAATGGGCCTGACCGAGCCCCCGGCGGGTAGCGGCTCAACTGGTACACCGGGGATCTTGAGCAACGACAGGCCCACAGGCTCCACCAACGGTCCTTCGCCGACACCTGCGATGTCTCCCGGTCGGCCGGAGACCGTCGATGAGCGACTGAGCCGTTACCGCGAGGCCGCCACGCTAGCGCCCGCGCTCGGTGGCAAGTTCGACGCCGCCGAGCTCGGAAAGGCTGATGTCACCGTATACGCTGCGGACAAGGCCGAGCTGGTCGACCCGACCGGCCGATCGGTAGCGATCTTCGCTCACCTCACCCGGGCGCCCCGCGTAGAGGTCTACCTCGCCCGCAGACACCCCATGCTGACCGACTTCGGTGTCGACCTCACGGAGCTGGTCCAAGTTATCCTCGCCGAGTTCCTTATCGCCAGGACGCCCGGCGCGCGGCAGCCGCTGATCACGGTCCTCGAGAAGATCAAGCTTCGTGCTTCCAACGATCGTCGGATCACCGTCGACTCTCTCGCGAAGCGATCGCGCGACTTGCTTGACCGCATCAGGAGCCTCATGTTGCAGGAGATCAAGGGTTCGCCAACCGGTTACTGGGAAATGCTGCTGCCCGGTGAGACCGCCGAGGCCGAACGTCGATTCGCCCTGGAACGCGTCAGTGGCGGTTGGGAGGACGCGATCGACACCGGGGAGTTCGTTCATTACGTACCGGCGTCGGCTATCGTGCGTCTCATCGAACGACGACCCGACGCCTTCCTCGACGGCCGTGTGTTCCGCCGGCGCTTCAGCACCCTTACCGACGAGACCGCCCGCGCGCTCGGCCTATCCCGGGTGACTAGTCTCGTCAACGAGATCGCCCTCATGGCCGATCACACACCACGTCTGGAGGTCGACGAGCTGCAGCGCATGCGGCTCAGCTGTGACCTCGTTGAACGTGAACTCGACGCAGCGTAGACGGACCCGTGATGAACTTCATGGACGCCTCCTTCCTGCGCGACGTCGGACCACGTCAGTTCCCCCGTCAGGTCGAACGCCTCCTGATGCACCTCGGCTTCACCGATCTCGCGACCATCGACGGGTCCGGTGACGGCGGCGCCGACGTCCTCGGCTGGCACGGCGGCCGCAGTTGGGTACTGCAATGCAAGTGGAAGCTGAACGGACCCGTCGGCGCCGAGGCCGTCGATGAGGTCCAGCGCGCCCGAGAACTCTACGGAGCCGATGAGGCCGCAGTGGTCACGACCAGTGCACCCGGCCCTAAGGCGATCCGCCGCGCCGACGAACTCGCCGCGATCACCCGCCCCATCAAGTTCTGGACTGGGGAGGTGCTACGTCGCGCGTACGACCGCGCTCCCACCCATCTCGCACCAGTCACACTGCGTCCGTACCAGCACGAAGCTGTCGCGGCCATCAATGCTGACCTGGCTAACCGGCGTCGAGCCATGCTCATCCTGGCCACCGGCATGGGCAAGACTGTCGTCGGCGGCTCCGTCATCGCCGAACACCTGCGGCACGCAACCAGCGCCAACGTTCTGGTGGTCGCGCACACCCGCGACCTGGTCGCCCAGCTTGAACGAGCCCTGTGGACCCACCTTTCAAAGCATGCTCGAACCCGGCTACTCACTGGCGACGATCGCCCCGACGACCTCGGGGGGTTACTTGCGCCACGGTCGCCTCAGCGCTCGCTGTCGTCCGGATCGGCTACAAACCTGACCTTGTCATGGTCGACGAGGCGCACCACATCGGTGAGAACGGCCAGTTCGCCGAACTCCTCGACCGGCTCGCGCCAGCACGGCAGTTTGGCGTCACCGCCACCCCCTGGCGCGGCGACCGTTACGACCTGACCACGCACTTCGGTGAACCCAGCTACACGCTGGGCATCGAAGAGGGCATGCGCCGTG
The DNA here is from genome assembly GCF_900091615.1 of Micromonospora yangpuensis. Lineage (NCBI taxonomy): Bacteria > Bacillati > Actinomycetota > Actinomycetes > Micromonosporales > Micromonosporaceae > Micromonospora > Micromonospora yangpuensis. Next base: position 1,034,075 of record NZ_FMIA01000002.1, read on the forward strand.
GCTACCTCGCCCAGGTCGACTACCGGCTCTTCGTCGACAACATCGACTGGGACGTCGTCCGCACGGCCAGCGAGTATGGGTACAGCCTCAAAGAGCTGAACGCCAGGTTGTTCCTGCCAGAACGCGACGAGGCAATCCGCGACGAACTCGCTACCACGTGGAACCGCACGCCACGACCCCGTGCCCTGGTCTTCTGCCGCACCATCGAGCACGCCGAACGTATGGCTGACATGCTCAACGACTCACCGCCCTGGGGCAGCAGCCAAGCTATCCATGCCGGCCTGCCGATGCGAGAAAGACAGCGGCGGCTGCTGGCTTTCCGAGCAGGTGAGACCCGAGTCCTCACCGCCGTCGACATCCTCAACGAGGGTGTGGACATTCCCGACGTCAACATCCTCTGTTTCGCCCGCGTAACGCACAGTCGGCGCATCTTCGTCCAACAACTCGGTCGCGGTTTGCGACTACGAGAGGGCAAGGATCGCGTCGCCGTACTCGACTTCGTCAGTGATCTGCGCCGTGTCGCCGCCACCCTGAAACTGCGCCGCGACATAGACGCCAGCGACGTCGAGACGCTGCCGCTGGGCCATGAATCCACGATCACCTTCTCTGATCAACGCGTTGAATCGCTGATGGAGCAGTGGATCAAAGACGCGGCGAGCCTCGAGACCGCGTACGACGAGCATCGCCTACAGTTTCCCGCCACGCTTGAGACAGGCAGTTGAGAGATGCCGACAGCACCGAACATACCGCCTAGCGTCCGCGACGAGGTCGTCAAGCTTCTCTATGCCGACGCTGACCACGTTGACTGGGAGCGCCTGCCCGCGCAAGCCAAGACGGCCCAGTACAACCGCTGGGCCGAGGACCCACACATAGGCGGCCTCCTCGCCCGGTTCATCCCGAACCCACACCTTTGGATCAAGGAGGTTCCCCTCAAGGAATACGCTCGAGCACTTGAGAACATGGGCAGATTCGCACAGTTCACCGTGCTGCATTACTCGCCGCCATCCGATTTCATTGGGCCAGCCTTCGGACGAGACTGGAGGTACATTCCCGGCAGTCAGGCAGACAAGCCGCCACACTGCCTGGCGACGGACGGACGGACCAACCGCTACATCTGCTGGGGATCTCCCAACCATTTAAAGGATCTTCTCTGGGCTTCCCTGACCGTCGGCGTCAGGGAACAGGGGTGTCCTGGCGTCGCCCTATCGGTCCGCACCGATGCTGAAATCGACGCTAGCGACAAGCGGCGGCATCAGGCCATAGGGGAAAGATGTGGCATCGAAGTAAAGTACGTGATCCGACCGCTGCGTCGACGCCCCTAAGGCTCAAGCAACGTGCTGACCGGGCAGGGCGTGGGTGGGGGATTACAAGAAGGGTAGCCGGCCAATGCGAAGCGGCCTGCTGGAGCTCGATCTCCGCTCGACGTAGCCGATCTCCCCAAGGGACGTCTCGTAACTCGTGAAAGCGTTGCCTGTCAACGGTGCTGGTGTCACCCGAGCATGATGATGTTGTGGAGGTGGGCGATGCCGGATGCGGTGTCGGTCAATGTGTGGGCGGCGCGGTGGTAGTCGCGCAGGATCTTGAAGGGTTTCATGCGGGCGAGGGCGTGCTCGACCTGGGCTCGGACGGTGCGGTGGTGCTTGTTGAGGTTCTTCTTCCAGTCGGGTAGTTCGCTGCTGTCGGTGGGTTTGCGGTAGGGAATGATCACGTCGGGGTTGCCGCGGTAGGCGCCGTCGGCCATGACCGTTCTACCTGCGAGTTTTTGGTCGATGCCGGAGGTGCGGTAGACGATGGTGTCGTTGCGGTTGCCGTTGCGGGTCGCCGAGGGCGACGACGAGGTGGGTGTGAGCGTCGATGGCGACCTGCAGGTTCGTGCTGTAGCGGTAGTTTTTGCTCGGGTCGGCGAGGCGGTGGTCGCGGGTCGGGATGAGGGTGCCGTCGACGATCGTGATCTGGTCGACCCGACGCCGGTGTACCGGTGCCAGGGCGAGCAGCGGGCCGAGGGTGTCGATGACTCGGTGCGCGGTCGAGTGCGACACCCCGAACAGCGGACCGATCTGCGTATCGCGTCAGGTTCGTCCGCCAGTACGCGGCTACCAGCAGCACCCGATCGGCGAGGTCAAGTGACCACTGCCGGCCTGGTCGTCCGTCCGCGATCGCGTCCCCGCCGCGCTCGGCGACCAGCCTGACTAGTCTGCGGAACTGGAAGGGCTGCAACCCGGTGAACGGGAAGATCCACTCCGGGCGGGACGCCGAGATCACCTGTACCCGAAAATGCCACCATGGACTCAACACCGAGTTACGAGACGTCCCTTAGGCTCGGGCCACTGTCCCGTGAGAGGCGACTCCAGACTCGCGAGAATGAATCGATTCCTTAAACCCCGTGTTGCAATAGGGGTGAGTTAGCTGCGCGTTTTCGCGCGTTCCGGAGCCCCCATCAGCTCTCCGTACGATATGGTCGAAAGATGCCGCGCTAAGCGGTAGGCGCGCGCCGCATATTCTACACTTGGGGGCCGTATCGATAATTTCTTTCAGAATAATCACGTTCTTAGTCTCCGTTGAGAAGCTTTTTCCACGCCCACCTCCGACGCCATCCACTTCCCTTAGGGCCGTCCTTAGGTCCGGTTGATTTTTGAGAATGTTGACGATCTGCGGCGTATCTTCACCTTGAGTCAAAGATTCAAAGGTGGTTTCCAGCATAACAGTTATGGGCGAAACGGACCGCGTCAGACTACCGTGTCGTCGCACAATATGGTTCAGGAAATACTTATGTGTGACCAGAAATTCCTCGAAGTCGGCCCGAATGGCCATGAATTGGTTGAGGTGCCGCCGGTTTACCAGGTTCGTCACGAAGCTGATTGCAGAAAGGAAAGCGGCGGGCTGAAACCGCCCCGTCGCGCTATAGAAGTAAACGGCAGGGTGGAGTCCAAGCGAGGCGGGATCATTTCCAGCAATGCGCGAGGCAGCCTTTCGGACCGCTCTCATGAAGCGTAGGGTGTTCTCGCCGTCGTGATCGTCAGCTAGTTCAGCTCTACCGGCGGCCTCCGAGCCAGGCTTAGTCGTAGAAACTTTGCCCCTACGCCAAGTTTCTGGCGAAATGCCATTTACGAAGTTTACGAGCTCGAAAACCATCTTCACGCTATCCGATGAGTACCCGCGACCAGCCACAGGAAGATCCGCGCTGCGTATCGAAGTATCCAGCGAGGGCTTAAAGATTAGGTCGTAAACTTCTTTGGCGATTTTCTCGATCTCAGAGCGTGTCTGAGCGCCAAACGATGACCAGTATTTGTGCCCGGTTCCTGCTCTGATAAAGGCGCGAGCCGCTACAGCGTTCGGCTTGCGCCTCGCTTTAATCATTTCCAGCTCAGCCTGATCGATAGGAGTTGCCTGTTGATTGATGCGGAAGAACGAGCTCTCCGCCTTCTCGGCTTCGCCCATCACCCATTGAAGGCTTACTGCGAAGGCGCTCAGGTTGCGCGCCAAGCGAAGGTGCTCCTTGTGGACAGCCTCTGGGTTTCGTAGGGCTACGCTGAGGTCCCGATACGAACCGACTGTTTCCGCGATCAAAGAACGGGTCGCTTCGGCTGCTTTCCGCTGTTCGACCGGAATTACGTTATTGAAAAATTCTGATGAGGTCTGCCGGTCACCATAGTCATCGTGAGCCCAGGCGACCAATGCACTCAAGCGATGTGCTCCATCGATGACGAAAATGCTACCACTGATGGGCGATCGCCACATGATGACGGACGGTATGAGGTCCCCTTCCAGGAAACTTCGGACCAGTTCCGCAACCTTGTCCGGCGGCCAGCTGGCTGTCTCCCGTTGGAAGTCGGGTTTTCTCAGTACATTGTAGATGAGACTCTCAGCCACGAGATCCGTAACCTTTAGACTTGTACTAAGGATCGACGGCTGCGTCAGTGGCTCGTTGCCAGCAAGCTCAAAGTCCTCGCGGGGAATCAGGGCATCAAGGTTTACGTGGTGTGTCGGCATTTAGCGGATCCTCCAGGTCGAATGTAAGCCCGCTCCGCCTGCCAGGCGATGTCGATGGTCTCGCCTAGATTACCGACACAGGGCTCGCTGCGGGGCCCTCCAAGATCGGGCATCCGTGTCCGCAAGTCGACATCCGTGGTCCTCGTGGTCCTCGTGGTCCTCGGGTTCAGGGTTACATGGCTGGCAATCAACAGTCCGCACGACAGGCGGTAGGTCCGCTCGGTACGGGAGCAACCCGAGCTGGCGGTGTTCGACGGTGGCGGCCACCGTCACGTCCGCTCGGGCGGGAGTGGCGGCTGGCGTCTTGACCACGATGGTGAGTTCTTCGTCGCCGATCAGCGGTGCGCCGCTCTCCTCCTGGAAGCGCCATTCGGGGTCGCTGTCGTGCTCGCCCATCCCGACGACGAACAGTTCCTCACCGCTGCCGTCCGGTGCGTACTCGGTGGTTGATTCGATGATCGCGAGTTTGGCGGTGAGTGAGACCCGGCCGGTCCGGGGCACGGCGTGGGAGCGTCGCTTCGGGTCGATGGACCAAGCGATCGGCTGCCGATCCGCGGGCGCGTCCGGTACTTTCAGATGCGCCCCGACGGCCGCGTCGACGATTGAGTCGCTCGACCGTGGCTTCGACCCGCGCATCTTCGCCGACGCTCTCACACAAGCCACCCAGCTCGATCCCGACGACTTCGCCCAGTACAGCGTCACCGGCCGAGCGCTGGACGATCTCCGTAGCAGGTTCGCCGCATGGCGCCGCGAACTGCTCGACGACGAGGAGGGATGATTCGGCGGCAGCGTACAACGGTCCCGTGTTCAACGGCGGCAGTGCCGACGGGGCGCAGTTGGCCTGGAACAACCGGTCGGTGACCCAGAACAACACCCGGGTCGAAAAGATCGCCCCGGGATATGAGGCGCTCGCCAAGGCGCTGACCGAGATGCTGCGAAAGGTCCCGGCTATGGGCCTGTCCGAGGAAGCCCGGGAGACACGGAAATCGCATGAAGGTGACCTGGACCTACGACCGAGGCGACCACCGCGACAACCACGAGACCGACGTGACCGAATCCGCCGCCCTGGAAACCCTCCTGGCCGAGATCCACCAGGCCGGCGAGCCCGTCGTGGTCACCATCCTTTCCGACACCGCCGACGACCCCGACGACCTGCCGCCCGGCCTCCAGGTCGGGCTCGGCCACCCCACCCACGCCTTCGCGGTCCACATCGCCGACGACGGCGGCTACCTTCACGACCGGTCCGTGGAGGCCCCGGCCCGAGGGATCCGCTTCGATTTCGGCGGAGTGCCCACCGAGTACCCCGCCGAGCATCTGCGTCTACGTCCGGGGACGGCCATACGGGTCGCAGGTACCTTCCTTGCCACCGGCGGCGACCCGCCTCACGTGCCCGCCGTCAGCGGGTAGTCGCACGGCAGGCCGGGTGGCGTCGGCCGGCAGCGCAGGATCGGCCGTTCAGGTTCGACCGACAGCACCGCACGATCGACCAATGGGTGTGTCGGAGTGCTGGCAGCATGGCGTACACGGAGTCCGTCATCTGCATACTTGAGTCTGCAGATCTATCCCCGAGCTGCTGGCCGGCGATTCCCCGCCGGGTGCGCTGTCCTGGGTCGCGTCCAGGCGGATCGCGGGGGAGCGGGCGAAGCCCGCCGACGTCGCGGACCCGTCCGTCGCCGACAACCTGGGACTGCTGCTGGCCCGGATCCACGACGCGCCGGCCGGGCTGGACGGGCTCCGGCCATTCCGCCGCCGTCCGCCGAAGGGCACCTTCGGTCTTCCCCCGGCTGGCCTCCGGGACCGCGACGGCGGCCAGGAGTGCGAGGACGGCTTCGTGCACGGTGACTTCTCCGCCCGCAACATCCTGGTCTCGCACGGCGAGATCTCGGGAATCGTCGACTTCGAACGCAGTGGCCGGGGCTGCCCCGTGCACGACCTCGCGTCCGTCTACCTGCACGAGGTGCTGCTCGGCGAGATGGACGGATCCCGGTTCCTCACCGGGTACGCGGCTGCCTGCGGCGCCCGGGAGACGGTGGACGACCGTCATCTGCGCCGGCACCTCAGGGAGTACGTGTGTTGGGTGCTCAGCTGGGCACCGGCCGTCTGGCCATGCAGGTGATGCGGCTGGCTCCTCAGCTCGAACGGGAGGACACGTCCTGAAATGCCGTCGTCCGGCAGTGATTGACTACGGTGCGGAAATGGCCGCGTACCGCAGCGGGCAGAAGGTTCGAGAAGGGAGCGGCGTGGACAAGGACGACATCACCTGGACCGATGAGGCGGGGTCGTTCAAGTATCGAGCGGCGGCCGCTGTCCGCCACGACGACAGATTGCTCGTCTGCGCGGTCGAGCACATCGACGGGTGGTTCCTGCCGGGCGGGAAGGTGCATTTCGGCGAGGGTTCGGCAGCCGCGCTCGCTCGTGAGCTGCACGAGGAGATCGGCCTGGAGTTCGCCGTTGGCGACGAGCCCCTGCTGATCACCGAGGCCATCCGGGATGACGACGGAAAGCCGCACCAGGAGGTCTGCTTCTACTACTCGGTTCTCTGGCCGGACGACGTGCCGCCGGGTGTGGTCGACGACCTGGACGGCCACAGTTTCCGCTGGATCCGATTCGCCGATCTGGCCGAGGAGAACTTCGTGCCGCCGGAGATCGTCAAAATCCTGATGGACGGGAGCTCCGCCCTCCGACACCTGACCTACGACCGTCGCCGGCCGTGACGGGAGACGATCTGGACGCCCGACTCGCCGACATCGCGCGCCGGTGCGGACTCGGCGCTCCCAGGACGATGGCCTGGCCGCCGACCAGAAGATCAGCGTGCTGCGCGGGATGGTCGCCGAGCAACTCACTCGACAGGGCCTGAGTCTTCCCGAGCAGGCCGCACAGTTGACCTGCACCGAGGACCAGGTGGCGGATGCGGTGGTGGACTTCGCGATGTGGTCGCACGCCGGCTACCTGCTGCCACCGACGGCGTCGACCGAGTCGCCGTGCCCGGTATGGTGCGATGGGACGTGTCTTTCGAGGACGGCGTCCGCCTGCACAATCGACACGTCCTGGCCGTGCACGGCCAGGACATCGATGCCGCCGACGACACCGAAGTCGTGACGGTCGACCTTGAGGCATTCAACACGCCCGACGGGGACGGCGACCAGCCGCCGTCGGTGACACTGGCGATCAACAATCCGGAACCACGCACTGCCGACACCGGAAGCTGGACGGGTTGGACCCCGCGATGGTCCGGGGCTTGGCCGCGTCGCTGCTGTCGGGCTGCGGGGAAGGCGCGGCGGTCCGGCTCATCCCCCAGAAAGCGGCGGAACTCGGCGCGTCACTGATCGCCGCGGCCCGCGCCACCTCCGAAAGCGCGACCGCCAGAACCTGACCTCGACGAGGCGGTCAATGGAGTAGCCCGGACCCCGGCACCATGAGGTCCGGGCGGCTCGCCCGGAGTGCGGCCATCAATGGGGTCATTCGGCACGATCTGACCATGGAAGCCCCAGTCGGCGAGGCGGAGCGGGGGCGAGTCAGCGGCCGAAGATGCTCAGTCGACGGGGGACTCGGCGGGCATTCAGCAGCCGATCACAGCAGCGGCATCCATCGATTGTTTTCTCTCTAAGAGACGCTTCGATCCGCAGGTCAATCATATATGCATAGACGCCCGACGATTCTTAGGAAACCGATGCTCTATCCCCTGAGCTACGGGGGCGCGAGGGCCCAGTCTAGCGACCTGCGGGTTCGCCTCGGGTGGCAGGGAGTGACCCGAGTTGACCTCGGGTGCCCGGGCCGGGTTCGGTCGGGGTTGGGCCAGGTGGGAGCACGTCCGGATCACACGTACCCCGGATTTCGACCTGATCTTGGTCGGGGTTGGCTGGTAGTGGCCTGGGTTGTCCGGGGGTGGCTTCCGCTGAAGAGCACACGCCGCACACATCACCCCGCATCCGCCCACTGCGCCGGGCTGTGGGCCTTCAGGTCGGCCCAGAAACGGTCGTGGTGGAACGGGCACCTCATTTCCCTGGTGGTATCAGCGCGACCTCGGCGAGGTTCGATTCGTTGTTCGCCGTGCCGATGCGACCGAGGCGCTGCGTTGGCCGCAGCCCCGTACCAGGGGCAGGAACACTTTGTCCACGATCTCGACGAGCACCTCGTCGGGGACCGAGGGGATACCGCGCATCGCGTACTCGGCGCGTAGCAGCATTATCGGTGTCGTCGCCACCCGGGGATGGGCGGCCGCTGCCGGTGCCTCGCCGCGGGCTGCGGCCCGTTCGAGCATTCCGAGCCAAGCGCGGTCCATGGTGTCTGCGCCGGACCGCTCGCGCATGAGGGTGAGTAGCTCGGGGTCGTCGGCTGCGGCGGCGAGCAGACCGCGCAGGACTGTTCCGTGTGGCGACGACCATGTCTGGTTGGCCTGTCGGAGCATCTCGAGTGCGTCGCCTCGCAGGGTGCCCGTGTCGGGGTTTGGCATGGCGGCGTCGGAGAGGTGGCGATACGCCGCGATGCCGAGGGCTGCCCGGTGCGGCCATCGGCGGTAGATGGCGTTCTTGTTGGTCCCGGCGCGGGCGGCGACCCGGTCCATCGTCATGCCCGGGTAGCCGGACTCGCGTAGTTCGTCCGCCGCGGCGTGCAGGATCGCCCGCTCCAGTTCTTCGCCCCGGCGCCTGCTGCTCATGCCTTGTAGGGTACTGGACGGACCCTATAGGGTACGTTGCGTACCGTAAGAGGGAGAGGAACTCTTGATGCGCGTCTTCGGCATGAACTACGACACCGGCTTCGTGAGCGCCGGATCCACCACTCATGAGCCGTTCGACCCCGACACCGTGCGGAACGACCTGCGTGTCATCCGCGACGAGTTGCACTGCGACGCAGTCCGTATCACCGGCGGTGTCCAAGACCGGCTGGAGCTGACCGCGCGACTCGCGGCCGAGATTGGGCTTGAGGTGTGGTACTGCCCGTTCACCAACGGCCTCGACCGCGACGGGCTCATGGCGTTCGTGCTCGACGGCGCCGAGCGGGCCGAACGGCTGCGGCGCGGCGGCGCCTCGGTCGTGTATCTCGCCGGTTCGGAGATCTCGATGTTCACCGACGGTTTCCTGCCCGGCCGGGACCTGGCGGAGCGGATGGCGCTGTTCACCGATCCGATGCGGATGAGGGAGGCGATCCCGGCCGCCCGGGCCGCCGTGCGCGAATTCTTCGCCGAGGCGGTGCCCGCGGTGCGCGAGCGGTTCGACGGCCTGGTCGGATACGCCTCGATCCCGCTCGAGGACGTCGACTGGGCCCAGTTCGACATCATCGCCAGCGACGCCGGCTACCGCGACGCGACCAACTCCTCGGTGTTCCCGCAGACCCTGGCGGCGGCGGTGGGGCAGGGCAAGCCGTACGCTGCGACCGAGTTCGGCTGCTGCACGTTCCGGGGTGCCCCCGACGTGGCGGGTGGGGCCGAGCCGGTGACCTTCGACGAGCATGGCCGTGCCGTGAAGCTGACTGCGGAGTTGGAGCGCGACGAGGAAGGCCAAGCGCGCTACATCGTCGATCTGCTGCGCGACTACGAGGATGGCGGAGTGGAAGCGGCGTTCGTGTACACCTTCGCGAATCGGCACCTACCGACCACCGGCGATCCTGAACACGACTACGACTTGGCCGCGCGTGGGATCGTGCGAGTGCTGCCGGACGGCTCCTGGACGCCCAAGGCCGCTTTTCGCGCCCTCGCCGAGTACGGGCGTTCCCGCACGCTGAGCCGGTCTGCCTCCTAGACATCGGACTTCAGCATGTCGGTGACGCCTCAGTCCGGGAGTTGGTTCCTGCCAAGAAGGTGAGGTGACCAAGCGGCCTGACCTGGCGGCCGGTATGACCCCCTCGCCGGCACCGTCGCCTGCGGACAGGATGAACACCCGGTTGCCGTCGGGGCGTCTGGCCCCGCGTAGACATTTACCGTCCACCGCGATGGCGGCGCGGCTGGTCGCCCGCGGCGGCGTGGTGGGCGCGACGCTGTTCCCGCTCACCGACACCGTCCGGGGTCAGCGGGGCGGTCGCGGTGCGGGCCAACGCGGCTCCATGATCCACAGGCGTCGTGCTCGCCCCTCACTCGGGCACGGCCCCCAGCACAGCATCAGGCCAAACAGGACATTCGCGGACTACTCCGGGGCCCCGGGGTGGTACTTGAGTACCACCCGGTCATGCGCCGTGCGTGGTGGCGTCGACCGCGAGCGGCACGATGTCGGTGCGCAGCCACGTCTCGTAGTAGTCGTACGGAACAAGGGATTTGTCCCAGGTGGTGGAGCGGATCCGCAACAGCGGTGTGGTGGCCGGGATGTTGAGATGCTCCGCGATCACCGGGCCGGCCGCGACCGCGTGCATCACCCGTCGCGCCCCGGCCGCCTGGTAGCCGCCGGCCTGAAGCGCGGCTGTCAGCGACGAGGTCCCCTTCCGGACGCCGGTGGCGGCGGCGACCACCCCGGCGACGGTGGGCGGCGTCCAGTTCGTACTGAACAGGGCCGGTTGCCCGTCGACACTCCGCACCCGTTCCAGGACGAATCCCACCGATCTACGGGGGATCCGGAGGGCGGCGGTGATCTCGTCCGGGAGCGGCTGCTCCCCGGAGGACACTACCGTCGTCGTGATGTGCGGATCACCGTGCAGCAGACCGTTCTCCAGGAAGCCGCCGAGCCCCTCGATGTGCCATCCCTGCGGCGAGTTCGGCTCGGCCACGAAGTAGCCGCGGCGCGCCACCCGCTGCGCGTAGCCGTTCGACTCCAGCATGTCCAGAGCCTGGCGGACGGTCGGACGGGACAGCGCAAACGTACGATGCAACTCGCTCTCACCGGGCAGCTTCTCGCCTGCCGGCAACTCGCCCGACTGGATGCTGCTGAGGAGTACCTCGTACAGCTGCACGTAGTAGGGCACCGGGGAAGCGCGCTCGATGTTCTTCATCGCTCCTCCTAGGATTTTCCGCGAATCTTACGAATGCCTGCCGGACGAGGGAGCATCAGGCTGGTGTCAACGCGGCGTCGTAGGACATGGCGCTGCGTGCGGCTCGGTGCTGGTTCATGATCACGGCTTCGGTGGGGGTCGCCGGGACCTCGCGGACGGTCGGCTGCCAGTCCGGTATGGTGCCGGTCAGCGCCCCACCGGCCTGGGCCGCGGCGCCGATCGCCACGTATTCCCCCGGCTCGGGGATCAGCAGAGGGACGTCGATGATCTGGGCCAGCACGGTCTGTACGGCGGTGCTGCGGGCCGCGCCGCCGATGAGCAGGAGCTGGTTGACCGGCACGCCGCAGGCGCGGGTGGCGTCGATCATGACGACCTGGCTGGCCAGCATCCCCTCGACCACCGCGCGGGCGAAGTTCGGCCGGGTGAAGTTGGCCAGGGTCGCGCCGTGCAGGGACGCGGTGGCGTCCGGCAGGTCGGGGGTGCGCTCGCCCTCGAAGTAGGGCAGCATCGTCAGTCCTCCGGCGCCCGGTGGCGCCTGCAGGGCCAGGGCGGACAGCTCGCTGTAGTCGCAGCCGAGCAGGGCGATCCCGGCGTCCAGGTCGCGGGCCGCGTTCAGGGTCGCGGCCAGCGGCAGGTGGTCACCGGTGGCGTCGGCGTAGCTGCACACCACCCCGGAGTAGTCGTGGACCGGCCGGGTGCTGCGGCTGTAGACGACTCCGGAGGTGCCGAGCGACATCACCGCGTCGCCGACCTGCAGTCGTAGGGCGAGCGCGGCCGCGGCATTGTCACCACTGCCGGCGCCGATCGGCAGTCCGGCGGGGATGCCGGTGATGCCCGTGCCGGTGACGCCGGCCCGGTCCAGCGGGCCGAGCACGCGGGGCAGGATGACCTGCTTGCCGAAGGCGTGTTGCACCAGGTCGGTGCAGTAGTCGCCGGTCTCGCCGGACCAGTATCCGGTGCCGCTGGCCTCGGACCGGTCGGTGACCAGGCGGCTGAAGTCGGCCCGGCCGGGGCCGTGGCCCATCAGCAGCCAGGTGAGCCAGTCGTGGACGACGGCGACCGCGGCGGTACGGCGGGCGCTGTCCGGGTCGGTGTCGCGCAGCCAGCGCAGTTTCACGACGGTGTCGGAGAGGCTGATCGGCAGGCCGGTACGCCGGATCCACTCGCGGAAGCCGAGCTCGTCGTTGAGTGCGACGACCTGGGGGTGGGATCCGTTGTCGTTCCAGAGCGGCGAGTCACACACCACTGCCCCGTCGGCGTCGAGGAACACCGGCGTGTGCTGCTGGCCGCTGACCGACAGGGCCGACACGTCGTGCAGGCCACCCGCGCGGTCGACGGCGAGGAGCAGGGCCTTCCACCACTCGTACGGGTCAATGATCTTCTGGGGTGGGTGTGCCGCCCGGCCCGCACGCACGAGCCGGCCGGTCCGCAGATCGCGGACCTCGACCTTGCAGCTCTGCGTGGACGAGTCGATGCCGGCGACGAGAGTGCGGCTCACCATGAGAGTTGCCCGAGGTTGTGCACGACGGGGCGGACCGACTCGCGCCATTCCTGCAGGCGGGCGTGCCGGGCCGGGTCGGCCAGGACCGGTGCGGGGTCGCAGGACTCCCAGTTGCCGGCTCGCCCGGAGGCCAGGGCCTGGGCGCCGCGGGACACGACTTCAGGGAACTCCGAAACGCTCAGGTCGGCGTCCAGGATGTCGGCTTTGAGGTGCAGCCAGAGCCGGTTCTGGCTGGCCGGGCCGATCACCTTGATGGTGGTGGCGTCGGTGCGGAACAGTTCGAGGACCTTGGCGAACTGGATGGCCAGGCCGAGGAAGCAGCCGAACACGATGTCCTCGGCCCGGACGTCGTTGCCGAGGTTGGCGATGATGCCGCGGGCCGACGCCGACTTGTCCGGCGGCGGGCTGCCCCGGAACTGCGGGATCACGACGGGTACGCCGGCCAGGTCGATCTGCCCGGACAGGTAGCGTTCGCTCAGCGCCGCCACGCAGGTCGCCAGCATCGACTCGGACATGCCGAGCATCCGCTGCAGGGTGGCGAAGGCCGAGCCGCCGGTGGGAATCGAGGCGAACAGGGTGTACGCCGAACCGTCGCAGGCCAGCCCGTTGGCGAGCATGGACCGGGCGGAGTACGCGTCCAGGCTCGGTCTGTCGTTGAGCAGGAGCACACCCTCGGTGGTGCCGGTGGAGTTGAGCACCTCGCCCTTGCGCAGGCCTGCGCCGACCGCGCCGACCATGTGGTCGTGCCCGGCGACGTGCACGGTGACCGTGGCCGGCAGGTTCGCCTCGCGGGCGAACCCGGGCGTGATCTCCTGGCCCTGATCGGCACGGCACAGCTCGGGCAGCAGCGCCGGGTCGAGGCCGGCCAGCGTGCACATCTCCGGCGACCACTCCCCGGCCCGCAGGTCGAGGGCCATGGTGCGGCTGGCCAGCGAGTACTCCGCCCAGCGCCGGCCGGTCATCCAGGCCGCCACGTACTCGGACACGTTCAGCCACCGCAGGTCGCCGGTGGCGTGGCCGGTGCGCGCGGCGGCCCAGGCGATCTTGGACAGCGAGTAGTTGGCGTTCGGCGGCAGGCCGGTGAGCTTGTAGATCCGGGTCCGCTGGCTGCGGTCCAGGCCGTCGATCATGGCCGCGCCGCGCTGGTCGTGCCAGAGGATCATCGGGGACCGCAGCACCAGGTCCGGTCCGACCAGTCCGCCGGACTCCCCGACACCGGCGATGGCGATCCGCTCCACGCTGTCGCGGTGACCGGGATCGAGATTACCTACGAACCGCACGATGATCGCCAGGAGGGCGTCCACGTCGTAGACGCTCCCCCACGAGTCGGCCATGCTGGGAGTGGGCTGTTTGTCCGACGCCAACTGGTCGCCGCCGGCGTCGAAGAACCCGAGCTTGACCCGGGTCGTACCGATGTCGATCGTGATCGTGGGTTTCATCGAACTGGTCCTCAGCCGAGCTTCGGGTTCAGCGTCCGGATCCGGCTCTCCACCACGTCGGTGATCGCCGTGACCGCCTTCTGCGACACCCGGATCAGGGCGTACTCGTTCGGGTTCGCGGCATAGGCCTCACCGAACGTCCTGATCATGGCGTTGCGCAGGTCGCTGGCGATGTTGACCTTGACGACCCCGTACTCGGCGAGTCGGCTCAGCTGCTCCCGGGGCAGTCCCGAGCCGCCGTGGACGACCAGCGGCACCGCACTGGCCCGCTGGACTCTCCGGAGCAGATCCATATCGATCCGAACGCCGGGGGCGTAGCCGTGTACGTTGCCCACGGAGACCGCGAGCATCTCGCATCCGGTGGCGGTGACGAAGCCGGCGACCTGGTCCGGGTCGGTGGTCGCCTCCCTCTCCGGGCCGAGGTCGTCCTCCTTGCCGCCGATGCTGCCCAGCTCGACCTCGAGCGCGTACTCCGTCGGGGTCAGGTCCCGGGCCTGCCGGGACAGGTCCACGTTCTTGTCGTACTCGTAGCCGGAGGCGTCCATCATGATCGAGGTGAAGCCGGCCGCCAGGGACTGCTTCACGTCGTCCAGGGTGCGGCCGTGGTCCAGGTGCAGGGCCACCGGTACGTCGACCTTCGCCAGCCGGCGGCTGACCATGTCGTGGATGTACTCGTACCCGGAGAGCACCGCGTTGGTCGGGGCGACCTGGATGAAGGTCGGCACCCGGGTGTTCTCGACGGCCTGGACGATGCCCATCGTCGTCTCGATGTTGGTGGTGTTGAAAGCCCCGGCCACCAGCCCCCGGGAAACACACTGCTCGATGACCTCAAGCCCACTGACCAGGCCCATGTTCCTACCTTTTTCTCTGGAAGGACCCGTCAGAGGGTCTTGGCGCCGGTCATGATCGCGACGCCTTCGGTCATGTCGTGGCTCGACGGGGTGATGACGCCGGCGCAGCTCCCCAGCCGCTGGATGTGGATCCGGTCGGCGATCTCCCACACGTGTGGCATGTTGTGGCTGATCAGGATCACCGGCAGCCCGCGGTCACGCAGGGCCCGGATCGCGTCCAGCACCAGACCCGACTCGCGGACGCCCAGGGCCGCCGTCGGCTCGTCGAGAAGCACCAGCTTGGAGCCGAACGCGGCCGCCCGGGCCACCGCGATCGCCTGACGCTGGCCGCCGGAGAGCGTCTCCACCCGCTGGCCCGGGTTCTGGATGGTGCGGATCCCCAGTTGCTGCAACGCGGCCATCGACTTCTCCCGCATGGCCTTGCGGTCCAGCATCCGCAACACCGATCCGAGCGGGCCGGGCTTGCGGATCTCCCGGCCCAGGAACATGTTCGAGGCGATGTCCAGCGCCGGCGACATGGCCAGCGACTGGTAGACGGTCTCGATGCCCATGTCCTTGGCGTCCTGTGGGCGCTTGAACGAGACCGGCCTGCCGTCCAGTTCCAGGGTGCCGCTGTCCGGCACCAGGGCGCCGGTCAGGCACTGGATCAGCGTCGACTTGCCGGCGCCGTTGTCGCCGATGATCGCCAGCACCTCGCCCGGGAAGACGTCCAGGTCGACACCAGCGAGGCCGACGACCCGGCCGAAGGTCTTGCGGATGCCCCGGGCGGACAGCACCGCCGGCTTCTGCATGGTCTCGGTCATGTCCGGACCTTCCTGATCCACTGGTCGGCGGCGACCGCGGCGATCACCAGGGCACCGACGGCCAGGACGCGGTACTCGTCGTCGAGACCGGCCAGGGTCAGGCCGATGGCGAAGCTCTGCACGATCAGCGCGCCGAGCACCGTGCCGATGACGCCACCGCGGCCGCCGAAGAGGCTGGTGCCACCGATCACGACGGCGGTGATGCTGGCCAGGTTGGCATCCACGATGCCGTTCGGCGAGGCCGCCCCGGCCCGGCCGATCAGCACCCAGGCGGCGATGCCGTAGATGACACCGGCGACGATGTAGACGCTGAGCAGGACACGGCCAACCGAGATACCGGCCAGGCGGGCGGCCTCGGGGGCGTCACCCACCGCGTAGACCCGGCGGCCCCAGGCGGTGAACCCGAGAGCCAAGCCGACGGCCAGGTAGACCAGGCCCACCACGATGATGCCGAGGTTCAGGTCCAGCCCGAGAAACGGGACCCGGGTGCCGGCGGCGGTCATCGCGTCCGGCATGTCCCGGCCCTGGACCGTGGATCCGCCGGTCAGCATCAGCGTGAGCGCGGTGAACACGCTGAGCGTGCCGAGCGTGACGATGAACGGCGGCAGTTTCAGCCGGGACACCAGCGCCCCGTTGAGCAGGCCGCACAGCGCGCCGATCAGGATGCCGACGGTGATCGCGGCTGGCGCCGGCAGGCCGTGCTGTGACGCCAGCAGCGCCGAGGACATGCAGCCCAGGATCGCCGCCGCGCCGACTGACAGGTCGATGCCGCCGGTCAGGATGATCAGGGTCTGGCCGACCGCGAGAGCGGCGACCACAGCGGTCTGCTGCAACAGCAGCGAGATCGCGCGGGGCTGGGCGAACGCCGGGTTCAGCAGGGTGAACACCGCGATCGACAGCACCAGCAGCGCTAGTGGGCTGACCCAGGGGCGCTCGTGCAGGAAGTGCTGCGCCCGGAGGACCCGGGAGGCCCCGCGGCTCGTGGCCGCGGGTGCCTTCGGGGCGGTTTCGGGGGAAGTCATCGTCACCAGCAGGTCTTCGAGCCGTCGGCGGTGGTGGTCGCGGTGACACCGTCCTTGGCCTGGTCGGTGATCAACTCGGTGCCGGTGTTGTAGAAGTCCAGGCCGTCGGAGACCGCCGGGAGCGCCTTGCCGGCCACCTTGTCGGCGACCGCCTTCACACCCAGCTCGGCCATCTTCACCGGGAACTGCATGGAGGTGGCGGCGATGACGCCGTCCGCGACGTTCTTGACACCGTCACAGGAACCGTCGATCGAGACGATCGTGACCTTGTCCTGCACTCCGGCGGCCTGCAGCGCCTTGTACGCGCCGGACGCCGACGGCTCGTTGATCGTATAGACGAGGTTGATGTCCTTGTTCTTGGTCAGGCAGTTCTCCATGGCGGTACGGCCCCCGTCCTCGGCGCCGGTGGTCGGCTCCTGACAGGCGATCGTGTAGGTGCCGCCGTCGTAGTCGCCGGTCTTCGCCTCGTCACCCTTCTTCGTCCGGTCCGCCAGGTTGATGCCCATGCCCTCCAGGAAGCCCTGGTTCCGGTTCAGGTCGGTCTGGATGGTCCGGTCGCTGAACTGGTCGAGCAGGGCGATCACCACGGGCTTGCCGGCCAGGTGCGCCTTCGACCACTGGCCGATCAGCTTGCCGGCCTCGAAGTTGTCGGTCGCGAAGGTGATGTCCGCGGTGTCGATCGGGTCCGGCGGGGTGTCCAACGCGATCACCGTGACCCCCTGGGCGCGGGCATCGGTCATCGCCTTGTTGACCGCGGGGCCGCTGGGCAGGATCAGGATGCCGTCCTGGCCCTTGAGCACGGCGCTCTCGATCTCGTCGATCTGACCCTGCTCGTCGCCGTCCTTCTTGGCGGCCACCACGGTCAGCTCGACGTTGTTCTTGGCCGCCTCGGCCTTCGCGCCGTCGGCGAGCGCGGTGAAGAACGGGTTCTGCAGATCCTTGAGGATCAGGGTGACCTTGGCCTTGCCATCTGGGTCGGTGCCGGCGTCTGTGCCCGAGTCGCCACAGGCGGCGAGGCCGGGGATCAGGAGGGCGGAGACGGCAAGGGTGGTGAGGGCGCGGCGGTACCAGGAGGTACGAGTCATTGAGGTGTCTCCTTGAACGGAGGCTGCGGGGCCTCACGAGTTGACGATGTGACCTTAGGCCCGCCATCCCCTAGATGTCGATACTGTACGTACAAATATTACGAGCATGTTTTCCAGGCGGGCTCCAGGTGCCGCCCATATCGGGCGTTGCACCCGTAAAAGGGTCAGAGTCGGTGGTGGTGAAAGTGTCGGCGGGCCATCGGTTCGTCGGGCCGCACGGTTCGGGTTTCATGGTGGTCGGCGTCGCCGCCGCTCCACCCCCGGCGTAGGTGTTGCGTTGCGGCAGCGCCGGGGTGGCTCCCCGCGGTTCGAGCGCCCAACCGCCCGCATTTCGAACATGTCACCTGCCGCAGATCGAACGCATCTGGCCTCGCAGATCGAAACCCCCCGGCGATCGCCTCGCCGAGCGCCGTGATCTCGACCGGGCGCAGGACCGGGCGGCGGCGATCGCCGATCCGGTCGGGTTCGTGGACTCGCCCGAACTCCTGGTCATCGACGAGATCCAACGCGCTCCCGAGCTGCTGCTGGCCATCAAGGCAGCCGTCGACGAGGATCCCCGCCCGGGCCGTTATCTGCTCACCGGCTCGTCTCGCCTCTTCGGCATGGTCGCCGCCCCGGACGCGTTGCCCGGCCGGATGGAAACCGTCGAGCTCTGGCCGTTGTCCCAGGGTGAACTCGACGGCGAGCCGGACGGATTCGTCGACGCCCTGTTCGCGCTCGGTCCGGACCTGCGACACGAGTCGGACGTGACCCGCGCCGACTACGCGGCCAGAATCGTGCGCGGCGGCCTACCCGAGGCCACCACCCGCACCGACCCGCGCCGCCGCCAACGGTTCCTCGACGCGTACGTCCAGGCGCTCGTCGACCGCGATGTCCGTCAGCTGTCCGACATCCAGCACAAGAGCGAACTACGCAAGCTGGTACGCCTCCTCGCGGCCAGATCCGCGACCATCATCGCCGCCAACTCGCTGGAATCCGCCCTCGGACTGAGCCGGCCAACGATCGCCCGCTACCTCCAAGCTCTGGAAGAGATCTTCCTGATCAAGCGGATCCCCGGCTGGTCCCGTAACCTCGGCACCCGCGCCACCGCCGCCCCTAAGCTGATCTTCGTCGACTCCGGCATCGCCGCCAACGAAACCGCGACCGACGCCCGGGCGCTACTCCGGCCCGGCGCACCGTTCGGGCCACTACTCGAATCATTTGTCCTCTCTGAACTGTCTCGCCAGCTCACCTGGTCCGACCAGCTCGCCGACCTGTCCCACTACCGCGACCAGAGCAAGTACGAAGTCGACGCGGTGCTCGAGAGCCGATCCGGCCAGGTCGTCGGGATCGAGGTCAAAGCAGCCACCACCGTCGGGCCCGACGACTTCCGTGGGCTACGCCGACTCGCCGACCGCCTCGGCGACGACTTCATCGCCGGCCTCGTCCTCTACACCGGCACGTCGACGCTGCCGTTCGGCGACGAACTTCGCGCCCTTCCCGTCAGTGCCTTGTGGCAGGTTCCCGCCCCGCCAGCAGGCTGACCTCGCACCCTCCGCAGGTCGCTCCCAGCCAGCGATGATCCTGTTATTCGCAGGCGATGCCGTCGCCGTCGCGGTCCAGTTCCGGTCGGTACCCGGGCTCGCCCTCGAACAGTGGTGCCTGTCCGGCGGCCCGTACGGCGTCGCAGTTCTTGTAGTACGGCGCCGGTCGCCGGGTGGTCGGTTTCGGAGCCGGCTTGCGGGTGGCCGGCTTCGAGGCCGTCCACTCCCTTGCGTGCCTGCGGGCTCATCAGCCGGGAGGCGCGAATGCTTCTCAGGTCGTTTCCGGGGCCGGCACCGCCTGCTCGGCGGCGCGGCTTACCTGCTCCCAACCCGCCCAGGTCTCCATCCGCCGCCGGGAGATATCGAACGCCAGGTCGTACACCATGTTCCCGAGCAGCAGCCGCAGCGGTGGGTCGTCGCTGTCGACCAGTCGCAGCAGGGCCTCGGCGGCCAGGCGGGGCTCGCTGTCGACCGAGCCTTCCGCCCACTGTTGCTCCAGCTCGGCGCGGAGCGGCGCGTACGTGTCCATCGGGTCGGTGGCGCTGACGCCTGTGTAGAGGTCGGTCCAGTAGCCGCCCGGCTGGACGATGCTGAGCTTGACGTCGAAGGCCGCGGCCTCCATCGCCAGGGACTCGCTCATGCCTTCCAGGGCGAACTTGCTCGCGCTGTACAGGCCGGTGCTCGGGAAGCCACCGAGGGCGGCGATGCTGGAGATCTGCACGAGGTGGCCGGACCGTTGGGCGCGCAGGTGCGGCAGCACGGCCTGGCTGACCCAGAGCGCGCCGAAGAGGTTGACCTCGAACTGGGCTCGCGCCTCGGCTTCGGTGAACTCTTCGATCATGCCCATGGACAGGGTGCCGGCGTTGTTGACGACGATGTCGAGCCGTCCGAAATGCTCGACCGCGGTGGTCACGGCGGCGACGACGGCCGCCCGGTCGGTCACGTCGAGGGTCAGGGTCAGCAGCCGGTCGCCGTGCCGCGCGTCGAAGTCGTCCCGGGTGACGGTCCGGGCCGCGGCGACCACCCGGTCACCACGGTCGAGCGCGGCTTCGGCGAACGCGCGGCCCAGTCCGCGGCTGGCCCCGGTGATGAACCAGGTACGGGGTGTGGCGTCGGATGAGGTCGGCATGTCGGCGTCTCCCTACCTAGAATGAGACGAGACGGTCCGTCTCGCCACGAGATCGAGGCTAGCTCCCGATGAACCCCATCGTCAAGACGGTACGTCTCGTCTCGCCGTTGGTACGGTGCTCTCATGACGCCGCCGAACACGGGCCGCCGGAGCGAGGCCTCCCGCCGTGCCGTCCTCACCGCCGCCCTCGACCTGTTACAGGAGGTCGAGTACGCGAAGATCAGCATCGAGGGCCTCGCCAGCCGCGCCGGCGTCGGCAAGCAGACCATCTACCGCTGGTGGCCGTCCAAGGGTGCGGTCATCTTCGACGCTTTCCTCATGCTCAGTGAGGGCGCCGAGGGTGGGCCGGTGCAGCTGCCGGACACCGGCGACCTGGCAGCCGACCTGACCGAGGTGCTCCGCGCCACGGTGACCGAACTGAACGAGCCCCGGTACGAGCAACCGATGCGCGCGCTGGCCACCGAGATCGCGCACGACCCCGAGCTGGCAGCGATCTACGCCGAACGACTGGACGGGCCACTGCGGGAGGCCAAACGGCAGCGCCTCCGCCGCGCCCAGCGGGCCGGACAGCTCGCCGAGGACCTCGATCTCGACGTCGCGGTGGACCTGATCTGGGGTCCCCTGTTCCAACGATGGCTCCACCGCAGCGGACCGCTCACGACCGAGTACGCCGACCGCCTCGTCGCCACCGCCCTCGACGGGTTACGACCCCGACGGTGACGTGCATCGTCCGGGACCGCCATGTCCGGGCGCTGACGGGAGTCGATTTCCGGTAGTGTTTCTCCACCACACTGCCCGCGCGTACCGAAGGGTCTGCCATGAGCTCTGGTCGTCGGCGGCTGTCGCGAACCGTCACCGCCGCGCTGCTCCTCCTCCTCGCCGGGATGGCTGTCCCCGCCGGTCCCGCCGAGGCGGCGAAGAAGGGGCCGGACCTCACGGTCGACGTGTCCGGAACGACGGTCTCGCGGGGGACCGAGCGGAAGGTCATCTATCTGAAGGTCAGCAACCTGGGGGACGAGACCCCGGGCGACGTCGTCGTCAGAGTCCACCAGCCGCCGGAGGGCCCTGGCCCCATGCCGGTCGGCCTGCTCTGGCATTCACGGGGTGGGGTGGGCGAGTGCGACGGCGACTTCGGTGGGTTCTACTGCCGACTGCTGCCGGAGTTGATTCCGGGACCGGGCGAAACCGTCGACGTTCCCATCGACGCAGTCGTCTACGGGGCTGCGGGGCCCTACCAGGGCAGGTTCGAAGTTTCGGTCACCATCAAGCCGGAAAAGGACGCGAATCCGGCCGACAACACCAGATGGTTCCCGCTGGCGCTGGTCGACCAGCCACGTGCCGACCTCTCGTTGGTGGCCCAAGACGTGAAGCAGTCGGTGCGGATCGACGCTGACGGCACACCCGAGCCCACCGGGACGCTGAACCCGGGTGAGCCGGGTGCGGTGTGGCACACCGTCGCCAACCAGGGCCGGAAGGCGGTCAGCG
The DNA here is from genome assembly GCF_900091615.1 of Micromonospora yangpuensis. Taxonomy (NCBI): domain Bacteria; kingdom Bacillati; phylum Actinomycetota; class Actinomycetes; order Micromonosporales; family Micromonosporaceae; genus Micromonospora; species Micromonospora yangpuensis. Next base: position 1,055,818 of record NZ_FMIA01000002.1, read on the forward strand.
GAGTGCGGGTCACGCTGCGCCTGCCCGAGGGCGTGACCTTCACCGGGCAGCCGACCCAGTGTGCGCTTGCCGACGCCGGGCGGTCGGCGGTCTGCACCTACGAGAGCCTCACCCTCGTTCCGGCCGTCGAGGACACCGATCCGAACGACACCATCTACTCGGCGGTCAAGCTGTACAACCTGGTGACGACTGCGGCATCCGCCACCGCGCCGGCGGCGCTGCGGGGCGGAACCGTACAGGTGGAGGGCCTCGCCGAGCGGTCGACGAACGAGCGCGCCACGCCTGCGCGGACCGATCTGCCCGGGAACGCCGTCGCCGTACGGGTGGCCGACGGGGACCACAGCGACAATCAGGACGGCTTCGCCGTGCTGCTGGCCGCGAGGAGCGACGACGGCGACGGTGGCGGCGGTGACGGTGGCGGCGGTGACGGTGATGGTGGCGGTGGCGGCGGGTTGCCGGTCACCGGGCCGCCGGCCGGGCTGATCGGCGGAATCGGCCTGGCGGCGCTGGTGGCCGGAGGTGTGCTGCTCCTCGCTGCCCGGCGTCGCGGCATCTGAGGACGCCTACCCGCTCACCGACAAGCCGCCGACCAGGGACACTTCGCGGCTTCCGTCCACAGAAGATCGAGGTGTTAGGTTGCTGCCGTCGGCTGGAGCACCCAGGAACTCGCCGATCTCGCCGACACCACACCATCCGGCACTATCACCGGCTCGGACTGCGCGACGAGCCGGATCGCCGGCACAACGGGTACAAGATGTACGGCGTACCGCATCTGATCTGTCTGTTGCGGGTCCGGCGCCTCGTCGGGCTGGGGGTGCCGCTCTCCGAGGTCGGCGGGGCCCGGACGAACGGGGACGTGTCGAGCGAGGTGCTGGAGCGGGTTGACGCCCGGCTCGCGGCTGACCAGCGGCGAGCACACCACCAAGCAGACGTTCATGGCCGCCATCTACACCCCCGCGCAACTCGACGTGTTCACCCGGGCCAGTTTCCTCGCGCGCCGGCAGATGGGCCTTGATCCTCCGGCCGAGGACGACTCCGGGCGCGGATGAACGCCCGACGAACCGGCCCAGCCCCGATGTGCCGGGCCGGTTCGCACCGGGACACCGGTGGGCGTGCCGCCGCGGGTCACGGTCGGTTGCGACGCAGGACCAGGGTGACGAAGCCCAACACGTCGCGGTACCCGCGTAGCCACTGGTCCCGGTGTTCCCGGGCGGCGGCCAGCGCCTCGGCGGCGTCCGGATGCCCGGGATTGTCAAGCGCCCACCGGGTGAGCGAGCCGACCCACGACCACTCGTAGTCGTCCCACTCGGCGGCGTCGCTGACGTGGGCGTACACCGGCGTCCAGCCGGCCCGCTCGGCGACGTCGACCAGGCCGGGCAGGTCGGTGAACTCCGTGGACTCCACGTCCAGTGCGGCGAGCGCCTGCGGTGTCGGCGGGAGCTGCCAGAATGCCTCGCCGACCAGCAGGATGCCGTCGACGTTCACGTGCCGGCCGGCCGACTCCAGCGTCGGTCCGAATCCGCCGAACGCGTGGGTGGACCCGACGCACAGCACCAGGTCGTAGTCGCCGTCGGGCACGTACGTCCGCGCGTCACGCCGGTGTGGCGTGAACCGGTCGGCGAGGCCGCGTTCGGTGGCGGCGCCGACGGCCTGTTCGAGCGCGTAGGGGCTGATGTCGACGCCGTCGGCGTGCCCGTCCGGGTAGTGGGCCAGGGCCTGTAGTGCCCAGGCTCCCGCCCCGCAGCCGAGGTCCAGGACCCGGGCCGTCGGCTGCCGGTCCGCTCGGCGCAGGAGTCGGTTGATGGTGACCCCGGAGACCGGGGCCGCGACCGGGTGGTGCGAGTGCGCGATGCTGCTGAGGCGTTGACGATCCACCGCACGAGTCAACACGAGCCGACCCGCTGCCGCACCCGGCTGGGTCGACGGTCGCCTCGACACGATGCCGGTGTGTCAGGACGCCGGCGTTCGACCTGGATCCTCCGGTGCGGCACGTCATCCACACCGTCGGACCGGTCTGGGCGGGCGGCGGCCAGGGGGAGGCCGACGTGCTGGCCTCCTGTTACCGCAGGGTGTTGCAGGTGGCCGACGGGATCGGCGCCCGTACCGTCGCCGTTCCGGCGATCGCCACCGGCGTGTACGGCTTTCCGCCCGAGCAGGCCGCCCGGATCGCCGTGGCCACCGTCAGGTCCACGCCGACCGCCGTCGAGGTGGTACGCCTCGTCGCCTTCGACGAGGAGACCCGGGGCTGGCTGCGGGCGGCGTTGACCACCAGCGACTGACCCGCCCACCAGGTCGGGCTAATATCCCTATCGACAAGATAGGGAATTCGCCGAAACGGCGATCTGCAGGCCTGAGGGTGGGCATGACCGGTAGTGGTAGGCAGGCGCGGGGCCGACCGTGACGTCCTTCGGCGAGGTGGTGCTCGCGATGCTCGCCGGGGCCGTGGTGGCGGCGATCGGCACGCCGGCCGGCGTGTCCGGGGCGGTCTTCCTGCTGCCGGTGCAGATCAGTGTTCTCGGGGTCACCGGGCCGGCGGTCAGCGCGACGAATCTGCTGTTCAACATCGTCTCCACCCCGTTGTCGCTGCGTCGGCTCAGCCGTCGGCCCGCCGTGGACTGGAGTCGCCTGGGCCCGCTGATCGCCGTCGGCGTACCGGCCGCCGTCGCGGGTGCCCTCGCCCGGGTGACCGTGCTGGCCGATCCCGGCCGGTTCCGGCTGCTCGTCGCCGCCGTGTTGCTCCCGCTGGGGTTGCGGCTGTTGTGGCGCTCCCGCCGGCCCCGGCCGGCCCCGGCCCCGATCGCGGCCGGAGCGCCGGCCCGACCCGGCCGGGTCACCCTGGCGGCGCTCGGCGCGGTGGCGGCGGCGGTCGGCGGAGTCCTCGGCATCGGCGGCGGGTCCCTGCTCGCGCCCGCGCTGGTGGCCATGTTCCGGCACCCCACCAGCCAGGCCGCGACGCTCGCGCTGACCATCACGCTGACCACCTCCGTAGCCGGCCTGGCCGCGTACACCTTCTTCGACGCCGCCGGCATCGGCACCGCCCCCGCCGCCCCCTACTGGGACGTCGGTCTTGCCCTGGGCCTCGGGGGTCTCGTCGGTGGACTCGTCGGCGCCGCCCTGCAGCACCGGATCGACGAACGGTTCCTGGTCGCGGTCCTCGGCACCCTCTCGATGGTCACGGCGGTCAGCTACCTCGCCCGGGGTTGACCTGCCCCCGCGCCGAGGTCACTGCTGGATCCACTGCCCGTCGTTGCCGCAGACGTAGCCGGCGACTATGCAGTTCTGCACCCGGAACCGCAGCGCCTCGACGTCCCAGGCGTTGATGAAGTCGCCGTGGAAGGTGTGGCCGGGGGCGTCGGTCACGTTGGCCCCGTTGCGGGTGCCGGCCAGGGTCAGTCCGCCGCCATGGACCGGATACGTGATGAGCAGTTCCAGCCGGGGCAGTGGCGTCGGGTGGCTGGTCGGGCAGGTGCCACCGATTCCGCCGAGGCCGAACGCCAGGTGGCCGCGGTGGTCGGCGCTGTCCAGGTTCCGTCCGTCCCAGCAGGTCGGGAAGTCGAGATAGGTCTCCAGCCTGGAGCCGGCCGGGCAGGTGGGGAAGTCGCGGCTGGACTGCGGGTAGCCCCGGCAGGACCACCGGGCCGCCGGGTTGGCCTCGGGCGAGGTGGCCAGGGGGTTGCCCACCAGCATCTTCAACCCCTGCGGGTACGGCTTGACGTTCAGCCGGTCGGTGATGCCCTGGTAGTAGACCGTGACGTGTTCCGGGGCGACCGGCACGCCGTACTGGTACAGCGTCGGCACCCAGTACGCGGACCGGTCGGCCTGCGGGTTGCAGTTGGTCCCGCCGTTGATCAGCGACGCCAGGTTGGTGTAGGCGTTGGTGGTCGTGTTGCCGAAGAACTCGTGCACGTGCGACGCACCCGGCTGGCCGGGTCGCACGATCGGGTCGTCCGGTCCGCGTCCCTTGCTCGCGCAGTCGGCCCGGAACTCGGAGCCCCGCACCGGCGCTGCCTGGGCCGCCGGACCGCCGACCGGGCCGGCCTGGCCCCCGGCGCCGTCCGCGGCGGCCTGGACCCCGGTGCCGTCCGCGGCGGCCTGGACCCCGGTGCCGTCCGGGGCGGCCTGGGCTCCGGTGCCGCGTAGGGCGCTCTGCAGGGCCAGCGCGGCGGCTTCCTGCTCGGGGCTGAGCAGGTGTCCGTGGTCGGCGTGGCTGCCGGCGGGGGTGTCGGTGCCGGCCTGGGCGTCGACCGGGCTGCGGCCGGTCAGCACGCCGGCGGCGACCACGGTCAGCAGGGTGACGCCGAGCGCGGCGAAGCGGCGCGGGCGGGCGCTGCCGCCCCGGTCGGTGAGCCGCATGGTTCCTCCTCGCCTCCGGTGGCGGGGATCGCCCGGCCGGCCGGGGCCTCGACGGAATGGATGGAGAGCGCTCTCGCCGACCATTGATAACCGTCCGTAGCGACACATGTCAATAAGAGTGAGATTTTTTCGGTCCCGGTGCCAGATGCCGGACCGGACGGGCTTGACCTCGTCCGTGGTTGACGAGATCTGATCGGGGCATGCGTGCGATTCGACTTCACGAGTTCGGTCCCCCCAGCAACCTCGTCCTCGACGACCTGCCCGACCTGACCGCCGGCCCGGGGCAGGTGCGGATCCGGGTCGAGGCCAGCGGCGTGCACCTGCTCGACACCGCCCTGCGCCGGGGCGAGCCCGGTGGGCCGATGCCGTTGCCGGCCCTGCCCACCGTCCCCGGGCGGGAGGTGGCCGGGACCGTCGACGCCGTCGGTGCCGGCGTCGCGGAGGCCTGGCGGGGCCGCCGGGTCGTCGCCCACCTCGGCATGGTGCCCGGCGGGTACGCCGAACAGGCCGTCACCTCGGTCGACACCCTTTTCGAGGTCCCGGAGCGGCTCAGCATGGCCGAGGCGGTGGCGGCGGTCGGCACCGGGCGTACCGCGTTGGGGATCGTCGAGACGGAGCCGCCGACCGCCACCGACGTCGTCTTCGTGCCCTCGGCGGCCGGTGGCCTGGGCTGGCTCCTCGCCCAGGCGGCCCGGCACGCCGGAGCCACGGTGGTGCTGGCCGCCCGTGGCGAGCGGCGGACCGCCCGGCTGGCCGAACTCGGCGCGGACCTGGTCGTCGACTACGGCCGCGCCGACTGGATCGACCGGGTCCGGTCGTGGACCGACGGGTTCACCCTGGTGTACGACGGTATCGGCGGTACGGTCGGCCGGGAGGCCCTGGAACTGCTCCGCCCCGGCGGCCGGTTCGTGATGTTCGGCTACTCCGCCGGGACGCCCACCCGGTTCGACGTCGACGACGTGGTGTCGCGCTCGCTGACGGTCGGTTGGCTGCTTGGCGAGCGGATCCGGAGCCGGCCCGGCGGCATCGCCGGGCTGGCCGGTCGGTCGGTGCGGCTGGCCGGTCGGGGCTGGTGGCGACCGCTGGTCAGCACCTATCCGCTGGCCGACGCGGCCACCGCCCACGCCGACCTGGAGGGCCGCCGGGCGCTGGGCAAGGTCGTCCTCACCCCGGCCCGGTGAGCGGCCCGGTGCCCCGCGGGCTCACCCCGGGTCGAGTTGCCCGGCGTGCGCGATCACCTGGTCGATCAGGCCGTACTCGCGGGCCTGCTCGGCGGTGAACCAGCGGTCCCGGTTCCAGTCCTGCTCGATCTCCTCGGCGGTGTGCCCACTGTGCTCGGCGATCAGCTCCCGCATGGTCCGCTTCACGTGCAGCATGTTCTCGGCCTGGATGTTGATGTCGGCCACCGTGCCACCGAACCCACCGGACGGCTGGTGCATCATGATCCGCGAGTGGGGCAGCGCGAAGCGCTTGCCGGCGGTACCCGCGCAGAGCAGGAACTGTCCCATCGATCCGGCCATGCCGAGCGCCAGTGTGACCACGTCGTTCCGGACGTACCGCATGGTGTCGTAGACGGCCATGCCGGCGCTCACCGAGCCGCCCGGCGAGTTGATGTAGAGGAAGATGTCCCGGTCGGCGTCCTCGGCGGCGAGCAGCAGCAGTTGGGCGCAGATGACGTTCGCGGACCGGTCGGTGACCTCGGTGCCGAGGAAGATGATCCGTTCCGGCAGCAGCCGATGGAACACCTCGTCGCCGAAGGTGGGCCGCGCCTCGTCGAGCAGGCGGATGTCGTACCTGGTCATGGGGTTGTCCTTCAGTTGCCGGCGGGCGACGTCGGACGCCCAGGGGACCGGCTCCCAGCGTGCGGCCGGCGGCGGTCGGGCTTCCAGCACTTCTGCCCGGGGCAGATCCGCCGACAGCGGATCGGCCGACAGCAGAATCGCTTGCGCCGTCCGCCGGATGTCGCCGGACCGCTTGCGCCGTCCGCCGGTGTCGCCGAACCGGCCGCGCCGGTCGCCGGCCGCCGGGCCGGCCTACGCCCGGGGAAGTCGCCGCCGGCCCGCTCCGGCTGACCGCCGGGCCAGCATCAGGGTGGTACGCGGGCCGGGGACCCGGCGCAGGGGCCGGAGGCGATGGGGCGGTTCGTCCGGTGCGCCGAGGCGGGCCAGCGGCTCCGGCCGACGCGGGCCGACCAGGGCGGCGGTGTCCCGTCGGCTGGCCGGCACCCGGGGCCGGACCCCGGGGTTGAGCGGCGCCGGGGGTCGCACCCCGGGGGTGGCCGGCACCGGGGGTTGGCCCCGACGCAGCTCGTCGCGGGCCTCCTCCAGCAGTTCGGCCAGGTCGATCCCGAGGGCCCGGCAGATCGCCGCCAGCACCTCGGAGGAGGCCTCCTTGCGCCCCCGCTCCACCTCGGACAGGTACGGCAGGGAGACCCCGGCGACGGAGGCCACCTCACGTATCGTGCGACCCTGCTGCCGCCTGATCCGGCGCAGCACGTCACCGATCACCCGTCGCAACAACGACATGGCACTCACCCCCGCGGTCGCCATCTCCGGACACCCCCATCATGCCCGTTGTCGGCCGTTTGGACCGGCCCGCCCGGCGGGGCGAGGGGAACCGGGCCGAGGAGGGGATGGAACCCGGCACCGCGCGTCGGGGCGCCGGACCACCGGCTATGTTGTGCTCGTGCAGGTGACGACAGCCGGTCAGGCCCGGTCGTGATCCATTTTCCGGCGCAGCGGCGTGGCCCGCTCAGCGCCCTGAGTCTGCGGCTGGCCGCCGCCGTCGGCCTGGTCTTCGCCGTGGTCGGGGTGGTCTACCTCGACCGGGCCGGTTACCGGGACGTCAACGAGGACGGCATCACCCTGCTCGACGCCTTCTACTACGCGGTGGTGTCGCTCTCCACCACCGGGTACGGCGACATCACCCCGGCGAGCGAATCGGCCCGGCTGACCAACGTCCTGCTGGTCACCCCGGCCCGGGTGCTCTTCCTGATCATCCTGGTCGGCACCACCCTGGAAGTCCTGACCGAGCAGTACCGGACCGGCCGTCGCCTGTCGCGCTGGGGGAGAACCGTGAAGAACCACGTCATCATCTGCGGGTACGGCACCAAGGGGCGCAGCGCGGTCTCCGCCCTGCTGGAGAACGGTCTGGACAAGTCCCGGATCGTGGTGGTGGAGCGCAGCGGCGCGGCACTGCGACAGGCCACCTCGGCCGGGCTGGTCGCCATCGAGGGCTCGGCCACCCGGTCGGCGACCCTTACCGAGGCGCACGTGCACAGCGCCAAGGCAGTGATCATCGCCACCGACAGCGACGACGCCTCGGTGCTGGTGGCGCTGACCGTCCGGCAGTTGACCGCCGGCCAGGTACGGATCATCGCCGCCGCCCGGGAGGCGGAGAACGCCCCCCTGCTCAAGCAGAGCGGCGCCCACCACGTGATCGTCTCCTCGGCGACCGCCGGTCGGCTGCTCGGCCTCTCCACCTCCGCGCCTCCGTTGATCGACGTGGTCGAGGACCTGCTCACCCCCGGACAGGGCATGGCGTTGGCGATGCGTTCCGCCGAACGCGACGAGGTGGGTCGCTCCCCGCGTGAGCTGGAATGCCTGGTCATCGCCCTGGTCCGGCGGGGCAAGGTGGTCACCCTGGCCGACCGGGCCGGCGCGGTGATCGAGACCGGCGACATGCTGGTACACGTCCGCGACGACCGCCCGCAGCCGGCCACCACGCCCTGACCGCAGGGTGCGCGGGTGCCGTCTCCCCAGGGCAGGATCATCGCCCCGGGTCTATCCTTCACCGTTCGGTGCTTGCTAACGTGTGCCCACTTGGCATACCAACCGGAGCGCGACCTCGACGCGGTCGTCGTCGTTGCCGAAGTGGTCACCAGGCACGGGGGATCGGATCGGCGCGCGGGGAGCACACGGCCCCGGCGTCCGTCGCTGTCTGCCGTCCAGGGCCGACCATCGGTGTCTCAAGTGATTCGTCCACCGAGCGACGGGACAACAATCAGTGGCAGAAGTGGCACACTCCGCACGAGCCGGCCGACGTCGGATCGCCGGGATCGTGGCCGGGCTCGCCGTGCTCGGCGCGGCTGCGCTCAGCCCGGTCGGCAGCGCCCAGGCGGCACCACCGGCCGGCGGTGCGCCGAGCGCGTCGAGCGACGTCCGTACCCCCGCCAAGACCAAGCCCAACCTGCGTAAGGGCAAGCTGCAGCTGCCCACCCCGGGGGCCAAGGGGCCGCGGTTCCAGGCCCGCACCACCGAGAACGGCGCCTCACCGCGGGTCGTCAACGGGACCCTCGCCAACGCGAGTGAGTTCCCGTACATCGTCGGCATCGTCACCAGCTACCAGGACGGTTCCGACTTCTACTACTACTGGTGCACCGGCACGATCATCGCCCCGAACAAGGTCCTGACCGCCGCGCACTGCACCGCCGACGGTCCGGGCACCACCCGGGTCATCGCCGGCAACAACCAGCTCCTCGACTCCTCCGGCACGATCGTCGGCGGTAGCGGGTACGTCGCCGAGGTGGCCTCCACCTGGGCCCACCAGAGCTGGAACATCGCCGCCCAGTACGACGGGACCGCCACCACGATCCTCGACGACGTGGCCGTGCTGACCCTCAAGCAGAACCTGCCCACCGCGTACCCGCCGGTGACGCTGAGCGGGCAGGGCGACCAGACGCCGTACGCGGCCGGCACCAGCGCGCAGATCGTCGGCTACGGGGTCACCTCCTCCAGCGACCCGGGTGACACCCGGCTGCGCAAGGCCACCGTCGCGATGCAGAGCGACGCCACCTGCGCCGCCCCCGGCGGGTACGACCGGAACCGGATGATCTGCGCCGGTGACGTGGCCAACGGGGTGGACACCTGCGGTGGCGACTCCGGTGGACCGCTGCTGGTCGCCGGTAAGCAGGTGGGCATCACCGACTGGGGCTTCGAGCCGTGCGGCTCGAAGCCGGGCTACTACGAGCGGCTCAGCTACTACGCCGACTCGATCCGGCAGGACCTGACCCGTCCGGCGCTTGTCAACTCCGACTGGACCGGTGACGGACACACCGACCTGATCGGCCGGGACTCCGCCGGCAAGCTGTACCTCCACACCGGCAGTGGCTTCGGCAACGACGGGTACGGCGGGTTCTGGAGCCGACGGCAGATCGGCACCGGGTTCGGCAGCGCGACCTACAAGCAGGTCTTCCGGGTCTACAACTGGAACGGCGACCGCAAGCCCTCGGTCATGATGGTCAAGACCAACGGTGAGCTGTTCATCTACGACAGCGACGGCGCGGGCAACTTCGTCGGCAGCGCCCGGCGGATCGGCACCGGCTGGGGTGGCTTCACCGCCCTGATGGTGACCAACAACTGGCTGGGCAACAACCGTCCGAGCCTGCTGGCCCGCAAGTCCAACGGGGAGCTGATCCGCTACACCAGCAACGGCACGGGTGGCTGGGACAACCCGGCGGGCACCCGGATCGGCACCGGCTGGAACATGTTCAACCTGTTCCTCACCCCCGGCGCCTGGAAGGGTGACGGCCTGGAGGTCATCATCGGCCGTAAGCCCACCGGCGAGCTGGTCCTGTACCAGAGCGACGGCAGCGGCGGCTGGACCAACCCGGCCGGCACCCAGATCGGCAGCGGCTGGGCGAACTACCGGGACATCCTCACCCCCGGCGACTGGAACGGCGACAACATGATGGACCTGCTCGGGGTGAACAGCAGCGGCAACGTGCGGCTCTACACCACCAACGGGTACGGCCAGTGGCTCGACGCCAGCGGTAAGCAGATCAACACCGGCTTCCAGGCGTACAGCCCGGTCTTCTGACCGGCGGACGACAGCCAGCGGGGCCCGCGACCGATCCGGTCGCGGGCCCCGTGCACGTCCGGGGTACGGCGGGCCTAGACGATCGTCCAGGTGTCACCGGAGTTGAGCAGGCCGGCGAGCTGCTGGTCGGGCGACTCGGTGACGGTGGCCTTGGCGGCGGTCACCTGCTCCTGCACCACGCTGTCGTAGGTGGGACGCTCGACCGAGCGGAACACCCCGATCGGGGTGTTGCGCAGGTCCAGGCCGGGCAGCCGGGAGAGCGCGAACGCGTACGCCGGGTCGTTGACCGTGGCGTCGTGCACGACGATCTCCTCGGGGCGTACCGAGGCGGTCTCCCGGACCTCCAGGCCGAACCCGCCGGGCGGGTGGACCACGCAGAACTGACCGTCGCGGTCACCTACCTGGCTGTCGGGCAGCCCGGTGGCACCGAAGACGATCGGCTTGCCGTGCTCCAGCCGGATCAGGTAGTCGTCCCGGGTGCCCGGGTCCTTGAGCTGCTCGAACGCGCCGTCGTTGAAGATGTTGCAGTTCTGGTAGATCTCCACGAACGCCGAGCCCTGGTGCTCCGCTGCGGCCCGCAGCACCGACTGGAGGTGCTTGCGGTCGGAGTCGATGGTCCGCCCGACGAAGGTCGCCTCCGCGCCCAGCGCCAGCGACAGCGGGTTGAACGGGGCGTCCGCCGAACCGGTAGGCGTCGATTTGGTGATCTTGCCGACCTCGGAGGTCGGCGAGTACTGCCCCTTGGTCAGCCCGTAGATCCGGTTGTTGAAGAGCAGGATCTTCAGGTTGACGTTCCGGCGCAGCGCGTGGATCAGGTGGTTGCCGCCGATGGAGAGCGCGTCACCGTCGCCGGTGACCACCCAGACCGACAGGTCCGGCCGGGACACCGACAGGCCGGTGGCGATCGCCGGGGCGCGGCCGTGGATCGAGTGCAGCCCGTAGGTGTTCATGTAGTACGGGAAGCGCGACGAGCAGCCGATGCCCGAGACGAAGACGATGTTCTCCCGGGGGATCTTCAGCTCCGGCATGAACTGCTGCACGGCGGCGAGGATGGCGTAGTCACCGCAGCCGGGGCACCAGCGCACCTCCTGGTCGGACTTGAAGTCCTTGGCGGTGAGCTTGAGGGCGACGGGCTCAGACATTCTTCAGGACCTCTTCCAGCATCGTCTCCAGCTCGGCGGCGGTGAAGGGCAGGCCGCGGACCTGGTTGTAGGCGATCGCGTCGACCAGGTAGCGGCCCCGGATGACCTGGGCGAGCTGCCCGAGGTTCATCTCCGGCACCACCACCCGGTCGTAGGAGCGCAGCACCTGCCCGAGGTTGGCCGGCATCGGTGCCAGGTGCCGCAGGTGCGCCTGGGCGACCGACAGGCCCCGCTGACGCAGGCCCCGGCAGGCCGCGCCGATCGGCCCGTACGTCGAGCCCCAACCGAGCACCAGCACCCGGGCGTCGCCGTCCGGGTCCTCCACCTCGATGTCCGGCACCGGGATCGTCTCGATCCGGGTGGCCCGGGTCCGCACCATGAAGTCGTGGTTGGCCGGGTCGTACGAGATGTCACCGGTCTTGTCGGCCTTCTCCAGGCCGCCGATGCGGTGCTCCAGACCCGGGGTGCCCGGCACGGCCCACGGCCGGGCCAGCGTCACCGGGTCACGCAGGTACGGCAGGAACGTGCGGCCGTCCTCGTCGTTCGGCGCGGTGGCGAACTCCACCCGCAGGTCGGGCAGGGAGTCCACGTCGGGTAGCAGCCACGGCTCGGAGCCGTTGGCCACGTAGTTGTCCGACAGCAGGAGCACCGGCGTGCGGTAGGTCAACGCGATCCGGGCCGCCTCCAGGGCGGCGTGGAAGCAGTCCGAGGGGGACTTCGGGGCGATCACCGCGACCGGGGCCTCGCCGTGCCGGCCGTACAGGGCCATGTTGAGGTCGGCCTGCTCGGTCTTGGTCGGCATGCCGGTGGACGGCCCGGCCCGCTGCACGTCCACGATGACCAGGGGCAGCTCCAGGGCCACCGCCAGGGAGATGGTCTCGCTCTTGAGCGCGACCCCGGGACCGCTGGTGGTGGTGATGCCCAGCGCGCCGCCGTACGACGCGCCGAGCGCCGCCCCGACGGCCGCGATCTCGTCCTCGGCCTGCATGGTCACCACGCCGAGCTTCTTGTGCTTGCTCAGCTCGTGCAGGATGTCCGAGGCCGGGGTGATCGGGTACGCGCCGAGGAAGACCGGCAGCCCGGAGCGGACCCCGGCGGCGACCAGGCCGAGCGAGAGCGCGGCGTTGCCGGTGATGTTGCGGTACGTGCCGGGCTGCATCTTCGCCGGCTTGACCTCGTAGCGGACCGCGAAGTCCTCAGTGGTCTCGCCGAAGTTCCAGCCGGCCCGGAAGGCCGCGATGTTCGCCGCGACCAGCTCGGGGCGCTTGGCGAACTTGCGCTCCAGGAACCGGATGGTCGACTCGTAGGGCCGGGAGTACATCCAGGAGAGCAGGCCGAGGGCGAACATGTTCTTGGCCCGTTCGGCGTCCTTCTTGGCCACCGACAGCTCGGCCAGCGCGCCGACCGTCATCGAGGTCAACGCCACCGGGTGCACCGCGTACCCGGCGAGGGAGTCGTCGTCCAGCGGGTTGCTGGCGTAGCCCACCTTGGCCAGGTTGCGCTTGGTGAACTCGTCGGTGTTGACGATGATGTCCGCGCCCCGGGGCAGGTCGGCCAGGTTGGCCTTGAGCGCCGCCGGGTTCATCGCCACCAGCACGTTCGGCGAGTCGCCGGGGGTGAGGATGTCGTAGTCGGCGAAGTGCACCTGGAAACTCGACACGCCCGGCAGGGTGCCGGCGGGTGCCCGGATCTCCGCGGGGAAGTTGGGCAGTGTGGAGATGTCGTTGCCGAGCTGCGCCGTCTCCGAGGTGAACCGGTCGCCGGTCAGCTGCATGCCGTCGCCGGAGTCACCGGCGAACCGGATGACCACCCGGTCCAGTTGACGGATCTGCTTGGTCACGCCTGCACCTCGCTTCGCTGTGCGCGGTCCCCCGGGCGGCTGAACTTGATGGTGACCTCGCCTTGCCCGGCCACGTGACCTCCTCGACGCCCCGCTGTGCCGGCCCGCCCGTGGCTGACCGGCCCGCTGTGGTTTTCCTCCTCGGAGAGCGTACGTCCCGCGACGGGTCCGCAACCGGTGGAGGTCCGCCGACTGGGACTGGTAAGCAGAAGTTTTACTGCTGTTTTGCCAGGTTTCGGGGCCCTCGGCGTAATTCAGATCACCACTCGCAGTTGGTCATTTCGGCCCGGCCCGGCCCGGCTCAGCCCAGGCGGGTCGGCCCAGGCGGGTCGGCTCGCCTCGGCCGGCGGTGGCTGGTCGGGACCGCCTGGCTCCGGGGAGGCGACGGCGACCCCGGTGCCTTGGGAAGCCGCCGTCGCCTCGTCCGGAGCCAACACCACGTCACCAGCGGCTCCGTGACCATGGGATGGAGCCTCATTATTCGAATAGTTCCCGCCGGGCGGTAGTCCCGTCGGAAACAAATGCGTAACGTGTTCGGGACGGCTGCACTCCGCGGCCGGTAGGCTGACCCACCGTGACCGGTCATCTCGGCTCGTACGCCACGTTGGGGTTGCTCCTGATCGCCAGCGTGGTCTTCTTCGTGGTGGCGTTCACGGCCAACCGGGTGCTCCGCCCCGCCCGCCCGGCCGACCCACCCGCCAAGCGGGCCAGCTACGAGTGCGGGCTCGATCCGGTCGGGGCGGACTGGGCACAGATGCAGATCCGCTACTTTGTCTACGCGTACCTGTACGTGCTGTTCGCGGTGGAGGCGGTGTTCCTCTTCCCCTGGGCGGTGGTCTTCGACCGGCCCGGCTTCGGCCTGGTCACCGTCGCCGAGATGGCCGTCTTCGTCGGCGTCCTGGCGCTCGGCATCCTCTACGCCTGGCGCAAGGACATCCTGCGCTGGACCTGAGGTGGCTCAGGCCAGCCCGCGCCGGGTGAGCGTCGGCGGCCGGTCGCCCCGGATCGAGGCCACCATGTCCAGCACCCGCCGGGTGGGCCGTACCTGGTGGGCCCGGAACACCCGGGCGCCCAGCCAGGCCGAGACGGCGGTCGCGGCGAGGGTGCCCTCCAGCCGTTCGGTCACCGGCAGGTCCAGCGTCTCGCCGACGAAGTCCTTGTTCGACAGGGCCACCAGCAGCGGCCAGCCGGTGCCGGCGAGCTCGCCCAGCCGACGGGTGATCTCCAGCGAGTGCCGGGTGTTCTTGCCGAAGTCGTGCGCCGGATCGATCAGGATCCCGTCGGGGCGTACCCCGAGGGCGACCGCGCGCTCGGCGAGCCCGGTCACCGTGGCCACCACGTCGGCCACCACGTCGTCGAAGGCGGCGCGGTGCGGCCGGGTACGGGGGGCGAGCCCGCCGGCGTGCGAGCAGACCAGCCCGGCGCCGGTCTCGGCGGCCACCCGGGCCAGCGCGGGGTCGGCGCCCGACCAGGTGTCGTTGAGCAGGTCGGCCCCGGCGGCCACGGCCTCCACCGCGACCTCGGCCCGCCAGGTGTCGATCGAGATGACCACCTCGGGGAAGGCGGCCCGCACCGTGGCGATGGTCCGTACCGTGCGCCGGATCTCCTCGGCCACGTCTACCTCGGCACCCGGGCCGGCCTTCACCCCGCCGATGTCGATGATCTCCGCGCCCTCGGCCACCGCCTGCTCCACCGCGCGCAGCGCATTCTGCGCCGCGTACGTCGCGCCCCGGTCGAAGAACGAGTCCGGGGTGCGGTTGACGATCGCCATCACCACCAGCTCACCGGGGGCGAAGGTCCGCCCACCCAACCGGAGCGCCTCGGCCATGCCCGCCTCCTGATCTCGGTACCACCGGGCCGGAGGTGCCGCCGGCCGCCGCCGACGCTAGCCGGTGCGCCACCGCCGGTCGCGCGTCGGGCGGGACAAAGATCCGGATCCATCGGCAGGGAGGGCTCGCCCCCGGCGGGTCGGCATGCCACGATCTGTCCATGGGTCAGGTACTCCTGCTGTTGGTCGTGGCGTTGACCGTCGCGGCGGTGGTGTTCGGCGTGACGGTGCTGGTCTCCGGTCGGGACCCCGGCCTGGTGCCGGTCGAGCCGGACGGTCGGTCGGCGCCGTTGCCGGGATCCCGGCCGCTGCGCGAGTCCGATGTGGGTGCGGTCCGCTTCGACACCGCGTTGCGTGGGTACCGGATGGCCCAGGTCGACGAGGCGCTGCGCCGGGCGGCCTACGACATCGGGTACAAGTCCGAACTGGTCGAGGTGCTGGAGGCGGAGATCACCGCATTACGAGAGGGACGGGTCGCCGACGCCGACGCGTTGCGCCTCACCCGGGACCGGGCGCTCATCGCCGCCACCCGTCCGGCCGGCTCCGACACCCCGACCTCCGAGGAGCCCGGCCCGGACGCCCCGACTTCCGCGCCCGGGCCCGCCGCGGCCCAAGCGCCCGAGACCGCCGGGGCTGCCGGCGGGGCCGAGCCGTCGGCTCCGACCGCCACCGAGCCACCGGCGACCGGCCCGGTCCGCTCCGACCTGGCCGCCCGGCCGGAGCCGGCGTGACCGGGACCCCGTCCGGCGACGACGGGCAGTCCGGGGCCGCGGACGGGTTCCGCGAGGCGGCCCGGCCCGGTGCCGGTGAGGTGACCGCCACGGTGATCGTCGACGCGCCGGCCGCGCGGGTCTTCGCCGCGCTCACCGCCTGGGAACGGCAGTCGGAGTGGATCCCGTTCACCACGGTCCGGGTGGTCGAGGGCGACGGCGGCGAGGGGAGCCTGGTCGAGGCGGTCACCGCGATCGGCCCGGCCGTGGTCCGGGACGAGATGCGGGTGGTCCGGGTGGACGCGCCGTACGAGGTGGGCGTGGTGCACTGCGGCAAGCTGCTGCGGGGCCCCGGCGTGCTGCGGTGCACCCCGTTGGCCGAGGACCGTACCCAGGTGGTCTGGCACGAGTGGTTCCACCTGCCGGGTGGCACGGCCGGTCGGGTCGCCTGGCCGGTGCTCTGGCCCGGCTCGAAGGTCAGCCTGACCCAGGCGTTGCGGAAGTTCGGCCGGCTGGTGGAGCAGGGCCTGCTGCCCTGAGCCGTGGGCGGGTCGTGGTGCTGTCGGTGGGTTGGCCTAGCGTGTAACCGTGAGCGACCTGGTGATCGGTGCCGACGGGCTGGCCCGCTGCGGTTGGGGGGCGAGCACCCCGGACTACGCGGTCTACCACGACCAGGAGTGGGGCCGGCCGCTGCGCGGCGACGACGCGCTGTTCGAGCGGATGACCCTGGAGGCGTTCCAGTCCGGGCTCTCCTGGCTGACCATCCTGCGGAAGCGGCCGGCGTTCCGGCTCGCCTTCGACGACTTCCACCTCGCCACGGTCGCCGGTTACGACGAGTCCGACGTGACCCGGTTGCTGGGCGACGCCGGGATCGTCCGCAACCGCGCCAAGATCACTGCGGCGATCGGCAACGCCCGGGCCGCGCTGGAGGTGCCGGAGGGCCTGTCCGCGCTGCTCTGGTCCTTCGCTCCGCCGCCCCGACCGGCCCGACCCGGCACGTTCGCCGACGTTCCGGCCCTCACCGGGGAGTCCACCGCGTTGGCCAAGGCGCTCAAGAAGCGCGGCTTCCGGTTCGTCGGGCCGACCACCGCGTACGCCCTGATGCAGGCCACCGGCATGGTCGACGACCACCTCGCGGGCTGCCATGTCGCAGCCGGTGCCGACGACGTGATGGGATTGACGGCATGACGCAGACCGACCACCGTGGCAACGGCCGGCACCGGGCGGCCGAGGACATCGGCGGCGCCTGGGCGGTGCTGCTCCCCGCCGACCGGCTCGACGCGGAACGCCTGGTGCACCACGACACGCTGGAGCTGTCCGGCCCGGACGGCACCGCCCGACCCGGCCCCGGTGAACCGGTGGCGGTGCTTGTCGACTCCCCGCCCCGCCTGGTGGCGCTGGGCCGGGTCGCCACCCCCACCGACCAGCGCCGGGAGGATCCGGACGATCCCCAGTCGGAGCCGAGCCCGGCGTCGCTGGTGGTCCGGTACACCCGCCGGGCCTTCGACGAGCCGCTCCCGGTCGACGGGGTGACGATCGACGGGCCGGTCAGCGCACTGGCCACCGCCACCTGGCAGGAGTGGGCCGACCGGCTCGGCCCGCCACCGCAGCGGCGCACCTGGCTGGTCAGCCTGGATCTGCCGATCGAGGCCGGCTCACCGGCGGAGGCGGTCCGGCTCTTCTGGTCCTACGTGCAGGAGCTCGGCCCACGGGAGCTGCCCGCCTTCGTCTCGCCCTCCGGTGACGAGCTGGCCATGCAGGCATTCGTGCTGGGGGCGGAGGCCAACCAGGACCCGGAGGAGGAGGACTGACCTCCCCGGGTTTGCCTCGCCGGGATCCGGGCAGACCGCCTCGGCAAGGGGTCTGGCCGGGGTAGGGGAGGGCTGATGCGGTTCCAGGACAGGGTGGCCTTCATCACCGGTGGTGCCTCCGGTCTCGGCGCGGCCGCCGCGCGGCGCTTCGCCGCCGAGGGGGCCCGGGTGGTCATCGCCGACATCAACGCCGAGGGCGCCGAGCGGGTCGCCGACGAGCTGCCGGACGCGTTCGCGGTCACCGTCGACACCAGCGAGGCCGCCTCGGTGGAGCAGGGCATCGCGGACGCGATGCAGCGGTACGGCCGGATCGATGTGATCTTCAACAACGCCGGTATCGACGGCAAGCAGCAGCCGCTGCACGAGATGGACGTGGAGAACTGGGAACGCGTCCGCAAGATCAACGGCGACGGCGTCTTCTACGTGCTGAAGTACGGCATCGAGGCGATGCTGCGGGGCGGCGGCGGGTCGATCGTCAACACCTCGTCGACGACCGGCCTGGCCGCCCAGGAGAACATCTCCCCGTACACCTTCAGCAAGGCCGGCATCGTCGGCCTGACCCGTTCCGCCGCCATCGAGTACGCGGCGCGCAACATCCGGGTGAACGCGGTGGCCCCGACGGTGGTGTTGACCCCGCTGGTGGAGAACTTCATAGACACCGCGCCGGACCCGGCGCAGATGCGGCAGCGGATGGAGTCCTTCAACCCCAAGCCGGGGCTGCCCACCCCGGACGACGTCGCCGGCGTGGTGGCCTTCCTCGCCTCCGACGACGCCGCCTGGATCACCGGGCACACCATCCCCGTCGACGGCGGCTACGTGGCCCGCTGACGCCCTCAGCGGCCCTCGAAGACCGGCTTCTGCTTGTTGACGAAGGCGAAGGTGGCCGCCCGGTGGTCGGCGGTGGCCCCGCAGATCGCCTGTGCCTGCGCCTCGGCGGCCAGCGCGTCGGCGAGGGTGCCGGCGGCGGCCACGGAGAGCTGCCGCTTGATCGCCCCGTACGCCACCGTCGGGCCGGCGGCCAGTCGCGCGGCCAGCTCCTGCGCGGTGGGCAGCACCTGCTCGTCGTCGTCGAGCAGGGTGTTCAGCAGCCCCATCTGGTGGGCCCGGGTGGCCGACACCGGCTCGGCGAGCATCAGCAGCTCGACCGCCCTGGCGTGCCCGACCAGCCGGGACAGCGACCAGGACGCGCCGGTGTCGGCGGCCAGTCCGACCCCGGCGAAGGCCATCAGGAAGCGGGTCTTCGGCCCGCCGATGCGGAAGTCGGCAAGCAGGGCCACCGAGGCACCCGCCCCGGCGGCCATCCCGCGTACCGCGGCCACCACCGGCTTGGGCAGGTTGGCCAACCGGGCGGCGATGGGGTTGTAGTGCTGCTGGACCGTGTCCAGCGGGTCGGCGCTGCCCTCCAGCGTCTGCACGTGCTCGCGCAGGTCCTGGCCGGCGCTGAACGCGCCACCGGCACCGGCCAGCACCACCGCCCGGCACGAGCGGTCCTGCTCCAGCTCGGTCAGGGCGTCCCGGAGCGCCTCCTTCAGGGCCACGTCGAACGCGTTCATCGCGTCCGGGCGGTTCATCGTGAGGGTGACGACGGCATCGGTGCGGTCGACGAGCAGCGGCTCGGGCACTGGCTAACGCCCCTTCTGTCGGGTGAGACGGTTGCCGGCGTCGAGGCACTGCTCGACGTACCGGTCGGCGGCCGGCCGCAACCGGTTGGCGTGCCGGTCGAAGAACCTGGCCGCGCTGGTGCCCGGCCACCTGTCGGGCAGCAGCGCCGGTGGCAGCTGCGGGTCCCGGAAAAGGAAGGTACGCCACGCGTGCACCAGCCGGAACCGGGCGGCGTACGCCTGCTCGTCCGGGCTGCGCCCGGTCACCGCGCTGAGCAGGGGGCGTTGCTCGGCGACGAACTGTTCGTACGCCCGGCCGATCTCGACGAGGTCCCAGGCGCGGTGGACCAGGCCCATCGCACCCGACACGCCGCCGTGGTGGGTGGCGGTGAAGCGCTGGCAGGGCACTCCCGCCTCGGCCAGCAGCGCCTCCACCTCCTCGGCGGCCCGGGGGGCCACCCAGGTCTGCTCGTCGAGCGTGCCGTAGCCGAGGAAGGCCAGGTTGGCGGCGAGCCGTTGCCGTTCGCGGCGGCCGGCGGGCAGTTCCAGGATGAGCAGATCGAACCGTTCGTCCCAGCTGATTCGACCGGTCCGGTAGATCCGGGCGGCCGCTTTGTCCAGTCGCCGGGCGGCTTTCGGAGTGATCGAATACCCCGGCCCGGAGGCCAGTCTGGCCGGATCCAACCAGCCCTGGCGCACCATCCGGGACACGGCGGTACGCACCGCCGGGGGAGCTACGCCCAGCGGCGCGAGCAACTTGACCAGGGAAGCGACCGGTGCACAGCCACCCTTGTTCCGGAGATGGTCGCCGTACAGGTCGAAGAGAGCCGACCGTGCCTGCATGACCGCACATTGTGACAGGCCTTTTCAAGATATGCTAGACGCTGTTACATCGTTGCTGTTTCGGTTTGGGTCCGGCGGTGTTCATCAGGGAAAATCGTTGGTCGAAACCCCCGCGAAGGCTGCGGTGGTCATTGCGATAGAGGCTGTGGGGCAACCCACCGACCCTGGTGTAGGTCTGAGGGGAGACAACATGGCGGCGATGAAGCCGCGGACGGGCGACGGTCCGCTGGAAGTCACCAAGGAGGGCCGGGGCATCGTCATGCGGGTCCCGCTGGAGGGTGGTGGCCGGCTCGTCGTCGAGATGACTCCCGACGAGGCCAACGCGCTCGGTGACGCGCTCAAGGCAGCCGCGGGCTGACCGACGGGCGGTCCGGGCGGCGCGCGTCGTGCGGACGGTTCGCCAACCCCTGAGCCACCGGCGACGCCGGTGGCTCAGGGTCTTATCCACCCCTGCCCAGGGGGCGCGGTCCGTGCGTTCCCCGCTCTTTCCTGGAGGTACGGACCAGCGTGCTGGCCTTCCGACTGGTGGCCGAGCCGGAGCGGCTCGACACCCTCGTCCTGCCCGTCCGAGCCGAGTCCGGGTCCCCGACCGGGGCCGAGCAGGCCACCGGCTCGCTCCCGGGCACCGTGCCGGCCCTGACCGACCAGGTACGGGACGAGGTCGTCGCGCTCCTGCCGGCGGCGAAGTTCACCGGTCGGGCCGGCGAGACCCGCGACCACCTGCGCCCGTCGGGGACCCCCGCCCGGTTGCTGCTGCTCGGCACCGGTGCCGGCGACGAGGCGGCCTGGCGGACCGCCGGGGCGGCACTGGCCCGCGCCGCCGCCGCCCAGCCGCACCTCACCGTCGCCACCCCGGCCGACGTCACCCCGGCGGCGGTCCGGGGACTTGTCGAGGGGTTGCTGCTCGGCTCGTACCGGTTCCGCCTCACCGACGCCGGTGAGCGGCCCGCGCTCGCCGACGTCGACATCGTGCTGGCCGACCCGGACGCCTGCACCCGGGACGCCGACGTGGCGCAGATCACTGCCCGGTTCACCAGGTTCGCCCGGGACCTGACCAACACCCCCTCGTCGGTGAAGAACCCGCAGTGGTTCGCCGACCAGGTGGCGGCCGAGGCTGCCAATCGGCCCGACCTGCGACTGCGGGTCCGCGAGCCCGCCGAACTGGCCGCCGAGGGGTTCGGTGGCCTGCTCGCGGTGGGGAGCGGCTCGGCCAGCGGACCCCGGCTGGTCGAGCTGAGCTGGCAACCGGCGGACGCCCGTACCCACGTGGTGCTGGTCGGCAAGGGCATCACCTTCGACACCGGCGGCATCTCGATCAAGCCGGTGCCGGCGATGAAGCTGATGCGCAAGGACATGGCCGGCGGGGCCGCGGTGGTCGCCACCACGCTGGCCGCGGCGCAGCTGCGGCTGCCGGTCCGGATCACCACGCTGGTGCCGCTGGCGGAGAACATGGTCAGTGGCGCGGCGTTCCGCCCCGGCGACGTGGTCCGGCACTACGGCGGCCTGACCAGTGAGACCACCAACTCCGACGCCGAGGGGCGGCTGGTGCTCGCCGACGCCCTGGCGTACGCGGTCGCCGAGCTCGCCCCGGACCTGCTGGTCGACCTGGCCACCCTGACCGGTGCCAACGCGGTCGCGCTGGGCAACCGCACCGGTGCCCTGTACAGCGAGAACGACGAGCTGGCCGGGGCGCTGCTGACGGCGATCGACGCAGCCGGTGAGGCGGCCTGGCGGATGCCGTTGCCGGCGGACTACGTGGAGTACCTGGGCAGCGACCTGGCCGACCTGTACAGCGCACCGACCCAGGGTGGTGGCTCGATCACGGCCGCGCTCTTCCTGCGCGAGTTCACCGGCGACCTGCGGGACCGGTGGGTGCACGTGGACATGTCCGCCCCGTCCTGGGCCGGCGGGGACGACGCCGAGCTGACCAAGGGAGCCACCGGCTGGGGCGTCCGGGGGCTGCTGCGCTGGCTGGCCGCCCTCGACTGAGCCGGGCCGGTCAGCAGCGGACGGCGGCGAGCAGACCGTCTCCGACCGGGAGCAGCGCGGGGATCCAGTGCTCCGACTCCCGGATCGCCTTGATCGTCTCGCGGACGGTGACCGTCTCGGCGTCCCGCGCGGCCGGGTCGCCGAGCCGGCCGCCGGCCAGCGCGCCGTTGAGCACGAGCACGCCGCCCCGGCGCAGCAGCCGCAACGCGGCCTCCACGCAGGCGCTGAACCCGGTCGCCTCGGCGTCGACGAAGACCAGGTCGTAGGCGCCGTCGGCGAGCCGGGGGAGCACGTCCAGGGCCCGCCCGGTGATGATCCGGGTACGGCCGGACGGGAAACCCGCCTCGGTGAAGATCCGCCGGGCGATCCGCTGGTGCTCGATCTCCAGGTCGATCGTGGTCAGCACCCCCTCGGTACGCATGCCGCGCAGCAACCAGACGCCGCTGACCCCGGTGCCGGTGCCGATCTCCACCACCGCACGGGCGCTGCCCGCCGCGGCCAGCAGGCGCAGAGCCGCCCCGGCACCCGGGGTCACCGCGTCGACCCCCACCTCCTGGGCGAGGCGGCGGGCGGTCCGCAGCACGAGGTCCTCGGTGACGTACGACTCAGCGAGCTGGACGGCCTGGGTCGTCGTACTGCCGGGATTGGCGGCCATGGTGACGGGGCACCTCCGGGCGGCGGGAGTGGTTCGGGGGCGGGCTGGCGCTATGAGCCTAGAGGCGGGTGCCACACCGCGCAGCCGCGGCGGTCCCCGACGACAACCGCTGACCCCACCCGGCACATCCGTGCAATCCTGGAAGCGGTACCCCGCCGGCCGCGACCGGACCGGCCCGTGGCGGGACGCAGGGCGGGGGACCGGGGACGGACTGGGAGGCACCAACGTGACCGACGGCTGGGACTGGCGCCAGCCCGGGGGAACTCCGGCACCGGCGCGACAGCCGGACGCCCGGGTCTCGCCGGCAGGGCCGCCGATGGCACCGTCGCCGGGCGGTACGCCGTCGCCCTGGTGGTCCGACGCCCTCGCCGATCCGTGGCGGGATCCGGCCGCACCGACCGCCGTGGTGGTGCGGACCCCGGGCGACACCGGGGCCGAGCCGGAGCCGGTGACCGATCCGGACGCCCCGGGCCGCCCCACGCTGCGTCAGCTGCTGCTGATCCCGCTGATCACCGCGCTGCTCGCGGGCACCCTGGGCGGTGCCCTCGGGTACGCCTTCGCGGTCCGCGGCGGTGCCGGTGCCGGCACGGTGCTCGGTGCCGGTTCCGCCGAGCCGCCCGCGCTGGCCCAGCGCCGGCCGGAGTCGCTGGCCGGGGTCGCCGAACGGGTCCTGCCCAGCGTGGTCACCGTCCGGGTGAACGGCCTCGGCGGGACGAGCGAGGGCTCCGGTTTCATCGTCAGCGCCGACGGCCACGTGATCACCAACGACCACGTGGTGGCCGGCGGCACCGGCCGGGCCTCGGTGATCTTCCACGACGGCACGTCGGCCCAGGCCACCCTGGTCGGGCAGGACCCGGAGTCGGACATCGCGGTGATCAAGGTGTCGCGTACCGGCCTGCGGCCGGTGGAGTTCGGCGACTCCGACGCGCTCGCCGTCGGTGACCCGGTGCTCGCCATGGGCTCGCCGCTCTCCCTGGCCAACACGGTCACCGCCGGCATCATCAGCGCCCTGGACCGGACGATGCAGGCCGGTGAGCCGGGTGGCCCGGTGCGGTACTACGCGGCGATCCAGACCGACGCCGCGGTCAACCACGGCAACTCCGGCGGCCCGCTGGTCGACGGTGCGGGCCGGGTCATCGGGGTGAACTCGACGATCAAGTCCCTGGTCGCCGAGGGGCAGGAGGCGGGCAACATCGGTCTGGCCTTCGCCATCCCGATCAACCAGGCGAAGCGGGTCACCCAGGACATCATCGGCACCGGCAAGGCCCGCCGTACGGTGATCGGCGCCCAGGTCGGTGGCCCGGGACAGACCAACGACGAGGGCGTACGCCTGGCGGCGGTGGAGCCGTCCGGCCCGGCGGCCGGTGCGGGGCTGCGTTCGGGCGACGTGATCCTGAGGCTCGCCGGACGGCCGATGACCGAGCCGACGGATCTGATCGCCCTGGTCCGCAAGTTCGCCCCCGGCTCGGTGGTGACGGTGGAGTACCGGCGGGGCGCCAACCAGCAGAACGCCTCGGTCACCCTTGCGGCGGATGTGAAGTGAGCACCGTTCACCCCCTCCCCGACCTGCCTGTCACGTGCGTAGGCTGGTCCTGACGCCGAGGAGGAGGCCGAGCAGTGTTCGACAACCTGAACTGGTGGGAGATCGGTGCGCTGCTGCTGCTGGCGCTGCTGATCTTCGGTGACCGGCTGCCGGCGGTGATCAGCGACGGCCTGCGGATGGTGCGCAACCTGCGTGACATGGCCCGCAACGCCACCACCGACCTGAGCAAGGAGTTGGGCACCGACATCCAGCTGGAGGATCTGCACCCGAAGGCGTTCATCCGCAAGCACCTGCTCAGCGAGGAGGACGAGCAGGCGATCCGGAAGCCGTTGCAGGGCGTCTACGACAACCTGCGGGCGGACGTCACCGGCGTGCACAACGAGCTGAAGGAGGTGGCCGCCAGCGTCGACCCGCGCTCGGGTGGCAAGGCAGCCGCCGCCTCGGGTGCTGCCGCTGCCGCCTCTGGTGCCGCCGCTGCCTCGGGTGCCGCTGCCTCTGGTGCCGTCGCCGCGTCGACCACCACCGCGCCCGCCCCGGCCCCGGCACCTCGGACCCCCCGCTACGACGACGTCACCTGAGCACCCTGGACGCGACCGGCGCCCGGCGGTCCTCGCCGGGCGCCCGCGCCGGCGGGTAACCCAGCCAGGCAGGTAAGAAGGGGCTCCCTCTCGACCGGATGTGTCGAGAGGGAGCCCCTTCTCAGCGCTGGAGGCGGCGGGTGCGTCGTCGGTCAGCGGCCGGCCGGCTTGAGGCCGAGCGGCTTGCCGAGCAGCGACTCACGCCGGACGGCGAGCCGGTCGGCGACCTCGCCGAGGGCACGGGCCGCCGGGGACTCCGGCGCGGCCAGCACGATCGGGTTGCCCGCGTCGCCGGCTTCCCGGACCCGGGTGTCGAGCGGCACCTGGCCCAGCAGCGGCACCTGCGCCCCGATGGTCCGGCTCAACGACTCGGCCACGGTCTGGCCGCCACCGCTGCCGAAGATCTCCATCCGGGAGCCGTCCGGCAACTCCAGCCAGGACATGTTCTCGATCACACCGACCACCCGCTGGTGGGTCTGCAGGGCGATCGCACCGGCCCGTTCGGCCACCTCGGCGGCGGCCGTCTGCGGGGTGGTGACCAGCAGGATCTCCGAGTTCGGCAGGAGCTGCGCGAGCGAGATCGCCACGTCGCCGGTGCCCGGCGGCAGGTCGAGCAGGAGCACGTCCAGGTCGCCCCAGTAGACGTCGGCGAGGAACTGCTGCAACGCCCGGTGCAGCATCGGGCCGCGCCACACCACGGCGGCGTTGCCGGAGGTGAACATGCCGATCGAGATCACCTTCACGCCGTGCGACTGCGGCGGCATGATCATGTCTTCGACGCGGGTCGGGCGACCGTCCGCGCCGAGCATCCGGGGCACCGAGTGCCCGTAGATGTCGGCGTCGACCACGCCCACGGAGAGCCCCCGGGCGGCCAGGGCGGCGGCCAGGTTGACCGTCACGCTGGACTTGCCGACGCCGCCCTTGCCGCTGGCGACCGCGTACACCCGGGTCCGGGAGCCGGGCTGGGCGAACGGGATGACCGGCTCCTCGGTGGCGCCGCCGCCGCGCAGCTTCGCCTGCAGGCCCTGACGCTGCTCCGGGCTCATCACCCCGAACTCGATCTGGACCCCGGCCACGCCGGGCACCGCGGCCAGGGCCGCGGTGATGTCGTTGCGCAGTTTGTCCTTCAACGGGCAACCAGCCACGGTGAGCAGCAGTTCGACCCGGACCACACCGTCCTCGCCGAGCTCGGCGGAGCGGACCATGCCGAGGTCGGTGATGGGCCGGCGGATCTCCGGATCGTCGACGGTGGCCAGGGCGGCCTGGATGGCGTCCGCGACGGTGCTGACGGGTGCTGACATGCCGGCAATGCTACGTCGCCGGCGGTGGTCAGTCGGTGTCCAGGTCGTCCTGGGGCTCTGCGAGGGGATCCTGGGCCGGGCGGTGGGGGACCCGGGTCGGCTGCCGGCGCTCCAGTCGCTGGCGGCGCTGGTTGGCCTCGTCCAACTCCTCGGCCAGCCGGGCCAGCTCCGAACGGAGGAAGTCCCGGGTGGCCACCTCACCCAGGGCGATCCGCAGCGCGGCGACCTCCCGGGCGAGGTACTCGGTGTCGGCCTTCTGCATGGTCGCCCGCCGCCGGTCCTCCTCCAGCGCCACCCGGTCCCGGTCGGTCTGCCGGTTCTGCGCCAACAGGATCAACGGCGCGGCGTACGAGGCCTGCAGGGAGAGCACCAGGGTCAGGAAGGTGAACGTGTACGGGTCGAAGCGCAGGTCCGCAGGCGCCAGCGTGTTCCAGAGGAACCAGACGGCGATCACCACCGTCATGTAGACGATGAAGTTCGCCGTGCCCATGCCCCGGGCGATCCCCTCCGACCAGCGGCCGAAGGCCTCCGGGTCGAACCTGGGCAGCTTGACGCCCCGGGGCTCGCGCGGCTGGTCGAGCCGCCCCACCCGGCGTTGCTCAGCCATGGGTGCCGTCCAGCACCGGGCCGGTGGTGGCCGGGGCGTCCCGGTCCCGCCAGTCCCTGGGCAGCGAGTGGTCCAGTACGTCGTCGACGGTCACCGCACCCACCAGCCGGTTGTTCTGGTCGATCACCGGCATGGCCACCAGGTCGTAGGTGGCCATCCGGCGGATGATCTCCGGCAGGCCGGTGGCGGGACGCAGCGGATCGATGTCGTTGACCACCACCCCGCCCAGCAGGTCCGCCGGCGGCTCCCGCAGCAACGCCTGGAAGTGCACCATGCCCAGGTACCGCCCGGTCGGGGTGGCCAGTGGCGGGCGGGTCACGAAGACCTGCGCGGCCACGGCGGGGGAGAGCTGCGGCTCCCGGATCCGGGCCAGCGCCTCGGCCACCGTGGCGTCCGGGGGCAGCACCACCGGCTCCGAGGTCATCACGCTGCCGGCCGTACCGGGGGTGTACTTGAGCAGTTGCCGCACCGGGTCGGCCTCACCCGGGCGCATCAGGTCGAGCAGCACGTCCTGCTCCGGCGGGGGCAGCTCGTTGAGCAGGTCGGCGGCGTCGTCCGGGTCCATCTCCTCCAGGACGTCGGCGGCCCGTTCCCGGTCCAGGGCGGCGAGGATCTCCACCTGGTCACGCTCCGGCAGCTCGCTGAGCACGTCGGCGAGGCGTTCGTCGTCCAGCGCGGCGGCCACCTCGTTGCGGCGGCCGTCGGGGAGGTCCTGCAGGGCGTTGGCCAGGTCCGCCGGGCGCATGTCCGCCAGCACCGCGAGCAGGTTGGCCGTCCCCCGGGCGTCGGCGATGCCGGTCAGGCCCCGGACCTTCTCCCACTCGACCTGGTGCAGGTGCCCACGGCGACTGAGCCGGCCGGTCTGCTCGCGTACGGCGACCCGGGTCAGGAACCACTCGTCGCTGCGGTGGTGCTCCATCGCCACGTCGACCACGGTGCCGGCCTGCCCGCCGGGGTCGAGCTGCACCCGCCGGTCCAGCAGCTCCTGCAGGACGAGCAGCTCGTTCGGGCGTTTCTCGAAGCGGCGCAGGTTGAGGGTGCCGCTGCCGAGGACGACCGCGTCGACGTCGATCGAGGTGATCCGGTTGAGGGAGAGGAAGATCCGTCGCCGCATCGGCATCTCGGCGACCAGACCGACCACCTCCGGCGACGCCTCGGCGGGGCGCAGCCGGGCCACCGCGTCACGGACCCGGCCCACCTGGTCACCGTTGGGATCGAAAACGGCCACTCCGGCGAGCCGCGCCAGATAGACCCGGTTCGGCGTACTCACGGGCACCAGCCTAAGCGCCTAGTGTTTGACAGCATGTCGACCCTGGCCTACGAGATCGTGGACGTCTTCACCGACCGGCCCTTCGCCGGCAACCCCCTGGCCGTGGTGTTCGGTGCCGAAGGGCTCGGCACGGCACAGATGCAGGCCCTCGCGCTGGAGTTCAACCTCTCCGAGACGGTGTTCGTGCTGCCCGCCACCCAGGCGGGCGTCACCTACCGGGCGCGCATCTTCACGCCTACGGTGGAGCTGCCCTTCGCCGGACACCCGAGCGTCGGCGCGGCGGTCACCGCCAGCCGTCGGGGGCTCTTCGGGGCGGGGCAGGTCACCCAGGAGTGCGGCGCCGGGGTGTTGCCGGTCGAGGTGACCGGGACCGCCGCCACCCTGACCGGGGGCACCCCCACGCTCGGTCCCGAGCTGGACGCGGAGCAGCTGCTGGAGATGGCCGGGCTCGACCCCGACGACCACGTCGGCCCGGCACCCCGGGTGGCCGGGTGCGGGCTGGAGTTCCCGTATCTCCCGGTCCACCCGGAGGCGGTGGCCCGGGCGCGGGTGAACGCGGCGGCGGCGCAACGGTACGGCGTGGAGCACGTCAGCGTCTTCTCCTGGAACGCCGACACGCAAACCGCGCACGCCCGGGTCTTCGTGCCGGGCATCGGCGTACCGGAGGACCCGGCGACCGGCTCGGCCGCCCTCGGCCTCGGCGTCTGGTTGGTGGCCAGCGGCCTGTTGCCCGGCGACGGCCGCTCGGAGTACACGATCCGGCAGGGCGTCGAGATGAGCCGGCCCTCCCTGCTGGCCTGTACGGTCACCGCCGCCGGCGGCACCGCCCTCGGGGCCACCGTCACCGGCCAGGTGGTCCCGATCGCCCGAGGCGAGATCACCATCCCCCCCTTCCTCGGCTGAGGTGTAAGGAAGGGCCCCCTGTTAACGCTTCCGGTAGAGCGGGGCACCCCTCTCACCGGTGCCAGGGGGTGTTGAGCGTGGGGTGCCGCCACACCAGCCCGGTGGGGCAGGATGGACGGGTGACTGACGAGGTGGACGGGCGCACCACGACCCCGCTTGTCGACGAGGCGATGAAGAAGGCCGCCATGGCCTGGGTCAGTGTGGCCGACGGGCCGGCCCGCGCGCTCTGGTGCGTACCCCTGGAGGCCGCGCTCTTCGTGGTCAGCGGCCCGGGGGAGCAGTCCGCCCCCGGGCTGGCCGAGGCGGAGCAGGCCCAGGTCACCCTCCGCGGTGACCACGGCGGACGGATCGTGACCTGGCCGGCCCGGGTGCAGCGGGTGCACCCGGACACCGAGGCCTGGGAGAACGCCGCCCCGCTGGTGGCCGCGAAGCGGTTGAACGCCCCCGGCGCCGCCGCCGACCTGGTCCGTCGGTGGGCGGACGAGGGATGCGCGCTGGTCCGGCTGGTACCGGCCGGCGAGCCGGTCAGCGGCGACGGGCTGCCGGCCGGATCGCTGGCCGAACCGCCCCGGCCCGCCCCGGTGCTGCGGGCCACCCGCCGGCCGTTCCGCCTACACCGGGTCCGCCGCCGCTGACCGTAGCGGCACCGCCGCGGGCTGCCAGGCAGCTGACCCGCCGGTACGGGGGAAGGCCGGTAGCTGGACGGTCACCGCCGGTGGCGTGTGAGGATTGCTCTCCGTGCCCCACCCTCAGCACCGCCCACCGCTGGATCCGGTCACCACCGGAGCCCTCGTCCTCGCCATCGTCGCGGTCTCCTCGTCGGGTGCGCTGGTCGCGTTCGCCGCCGCCTCGGCGCTGGCCGTGGCGTTCTGGCGGAACCTGCTCTCGCTGGCCGTGCTGGGCCCGTTCTCGTTGGCCCGGCGTCGCTCCGAGTTCCGTACCCTGGTCAGCCAGGCCGGCCGCCGGGAGGGCTGGTACTGCGTACTCTCCGGGGTGGCGCTGGCCGCCCACTTCGCCACCTGGATGCCGAGCGTGCAGCTCACCTCGGTGGCCACCGCCACCGCGATGGTCGCCACCCAGCCGGTGTGGCAGGGAGTGATCGCCCGGGCCCAGGGCCGGCGGCTGCCCGCGCTGGTCTGGGCCGGCATCGGGCTGGCCGTGGCCGGCGCGGTGCTCGTCTCCGGTGCCGACTTCGCCGTCTCCGGCCGGGCGTTCGCCGGTGACCTGCTGGCGGTGGCCGGTGGCCTGTTCGCGGCGGTCTACACCGCGCTCGGCGAACGGGCCCGGGTCAGCATCAGCACCGCCACCTACACCACCATCTGCTACGGCGTGTGTGCGGTGATCCTGCTGGTCGTCTGCCTGGTCGGTCGGGTGCCGCTGACCGGCTTCGACGCCGCTACCTGGGCCGCGATCCTCGCGCTGGTGGTCGGGGCCCAACTGCTCGGGCACTCGATGTTCAACTACGCGCTCCGGCGGGTCTCCGCGACCACGATCAGTGTGCTGATCCTGCTGGAGGTGCCGGGAGCGGCTTTGATCGCCTGGGTCTGGCTGGACCAGCTGCCCCAGCCGCTCGCCCTGCCCGGACTGGCGCTGCTGCTGGCCGGCGTCGCGGTGGTGGTGGTCGGTGGTGCGCGGGCCGGCCGGGGGGTCAAGCCGGTGCCGGTACCGGCCGACCCCGCCCCGCTCGGGGACTGAGGGCGAGACGGGCCGGCGCGGCCGGGTGATTCTGTCGGGGGCTGCGGTTACCTTCCGGAGATGGCATATGACTTCCAGGTGGTGCTGGACGCGGCGGAGCCGCATCCGCTCGCCGACTGGTGGGCCGAGACGCTCGGCTGGCAGGTGGAGCCCTCGGACGAGGCGTTCATCCGGCGGATGATCGACCAGGGTTGGGCCACGGAGGAAGACACCACCACCCACAATGGCGTGCTGGTCTGGCGGGTCGGCGCGGCGATCCGCCATCCGGAGTCCGGGCTCCGGGTGCTCTTCCAGCAGGTTCCCGAGCCCAAGTCGGTGAAGAACCGGATGCACCTCGACGTGCGGGTGGGCCCGGACGGGACGGAGGCCGAGGTGGCCCGGTTGACCGGGCGGGGCGCGACCTTCCTGCACCGGGGGCAGCAGGGTCCACACTCCTGGGTGACCCTCGCCGATCCGGAGGGCAACGAGTTCTGCGTGGTCTGAGGGTTCAGGCCACGGTCCCGGTCGTACGACAGCCGGCGGTGATCAGTCGCCAGGGGTGAGCCCGACGGCCCGGGCGCTGGCCGTCCAGAGCCGGGCAGCCAGTGCCGGGTCGGTCGCCTTGCCGAAGGCCCGGTGCCGGCGCCGGTTGTAGTGGTAGCCGCCGTTGGTCAACCGGGACGGATCCTGGGTGGCCAGCCAGATTAGGGTCTCCGCCCCCCGCTCCGGGCTGCGGAACGGCATGATCCGCATGCCGAGGGCGACCAGCGGGCTGTCCGACCCGAACCGGGTCCGCACCACCCCCGGATGAAAGGAGTACGCCGGCACGTCCGGCCACCGTCGGGCCGCCTCGGCGGCGAAGAGGATGTTCGCCTGCTTGCTGGTGCCGTACGCGCGCATCGGCCGGTACCGGCGCAGCGCGGCGTTGAGGTCGTCGGGGTCCAGGGTGCCGCTGCGGTGTGCCCCGGAGGCGGTGACCACCAGCCGTCCGATCCGGTCGGCCAGCAGGTTGCTGAGCAGGAACGGAGCCAGGTGGTTGGCCTGGATGGAAAGCTCGAAACCGTCGACGGTGCGCACCGGCTGCAGCACGATGGCCCCGGCGTTGTTGGCCAGCACGTCGATCCGTTGGTACGCCTCCCGCAGCCGCTGCGCGAGACCGCGTACGTCGTCGAGGACGGCGAAGTCGGCCCGGAACAGCTCCGGTCGAATCCCGGCTGCCTCCCGGACCTGCTCCCCGGCGGAGCGTAACCGGGCCGGGTCCCGCCCGACCATCGCCACCTGGTCACCTCGCCTGGCCAGGGCGACTGCGGCGGCCAGTCCGATGCCGGAGCTGGCCCCGGTCACCACCACGATTCGGCGTCCAGTGAGATCTTCCACAGGTCCGTTCACCCCGGTCATGGCGCGAGGCTACCGGGTTGCGGGCCAGTGCTCCGCCCTTCGGGTCGGGGGTGAAGGTCCGCGTGGGAGGGCTGCCAGGCCCGAGCATGTGTGTTGGGCCGGGTGGGGTCGCCGCCAAGGGCCGCGCCGCCGGGATGAGCCGCACCTCGTCCTTCACCCCGCCGGTTTGAACTGCCCGCCGGCCTGAACCGCCCGTTGGTTCGGGCCGCCGGTTGGTTCGGGCCGCCGGTTGGTTCGGGCCGCCGGTTGGTTCGGGCCGCCGGTTGGTTCGGGCCGCCCGCCGGGCCGGGGTGGGGCACCCGGCCCGGGCGGCGTGAACCGCTGTGCTCAGGGTGCGGTGCTGGTCGTCGAGATGACCGCGAAGGCGATGATCGCGATGTAGGCGATGACCCCCAGGATCACCAGCCCGGTGAGGATCCAGCCGACGATGATGGCGGCCTTCGCCATGCTCTCGCCGCCCTCACCGGTCTGCCGGATCTGACTCAGGCTGACGTGACCGAGGATCGCGCCGACCGGTGCGGTGATGCAGGTCATCACGCCGACCAGGGAGAGGATCATCGCCGCGAGCGCCATACCGTTGGTCCGGGGTGCCGGCGGGTAGCCGTAGCCAGGCCCGGCCGGGTACGGAGTCGGGTACGGCTGCGGGCCGCCGTACGGCATCGGCGCGTACGGGTCCTTGCCGATCGCCTGGTTCGGCGCGTAGGGGTCCGCGTTGACCGACTGGTCGATGAAGGGCTGGCCGCTGGCGGGCAGGGTCGGATCGACCGGTGGCGTGGACTGGGGTGCCGGCTCCGGTGGCGACCCGGTCGGGTCGGGCCAGTTGCCCGGGGGTGGGGGGTTCGTCATCAGCTCTCTCCGTCAGGTCCGGGGTGCGCCGTCAGGGTAGCCAGCGCCACCCAGAACCCGGAGTCCGCCACCACCGGGTGCCGCGTTGCCCGCGCCGCGCCGACCGGGCAGGATCGCGGCATGGCATTTGACGCGCGAGCTGCGGATCGTTCCGGCAGTCGACCGAGACGGGACGCGAGCCGCCCCGGGTTCGCCCGGCGCACCCGGGGCGGGACCCCGACCGGCACCCCGGGGCACGACGAACCGGTGGCGCTGCCGGAGCCGGTTACCCTACGGCTCGACGGGAAGGTCGCCCTGGTCACCGGGGCGGGCAGCCCGGACGGCATCGGGTACGCCACCGCCCGCCGCCTGGCCGACCTCGGCGCCCGGGTCGCCATCGTCTCCACCACCCGGCGGATCCACGAACGGGCCGGCGAACTCGGGGTGACCGGTTTCGTCGCCGACCTGACCGACGAGTCGGAGGTGGGTGCGCTCGCCGACGCG
The DNA here is from genome assembly GCF_900091615.1 of Micromonospora yangpuensis. Classification (NCBI taxonomy): domain Bacteria; kingdom Bacillati; phylum Actinomycetota; class Actinomycetes; order Micromonosporales; family Micromonosporaceae; genus Micromonospora; species Micromonospora yangpuensis. The sequence goes on from NZ_FMIA01000002.1 coordinate 1,089,010, forward strand.
GTGACCGAACAGCTCGGCGACGTGGAGGTGCTGGTCAACAACGCCGGCCTGGCCAGTCGGGCCAGTCCGGAGGTGCTGCGTCCGGTCGCCCAGCTCAGTTACGACGAGTGGCGCGGCGAGATCGACCGGAACCTGAACACCGCGTTCCTCTGCAGCCGCGCGTTCATCAACGGGATGGCCGAGCGTGGTTGGGGGCGGATCGTCAACCTGGCGGCCACCGCCGGTCCGGTCAACGCGTTGCCCACCGAGTCGGCGTACGCGGCGGCCAAGGCGGGGGTGGTCGGGCTGACCCGGGCGCTGGCGATGGAGATGATCGCCGACGGAGTCACCGTCAACGCGGTCGCCCCGGGGACGATCCACACCGCCGCCTCCACCATGGCCGAGATCAAGCAGGGGCTCGGCACCCCGGTCGGCCGGCCGGGCATGCCGGACGAGGTGGCCGCGGCGATCACCTTCCTCTGTTCACCGGCGGCGTCGTACATCACCGGCCAGATGCTGGTGGTCGACGGCGGCAACAGCGTCCGCGAGGCGCAGTTCCGCTGAGACCGTCGTCGCCGGTCGGGCACCTCAGCGGTACGAGCCGGTGCCGCTGTCGGTGCCTGCCCAGATCACCAGGGCGATCCAGCCGACGCACCCGAGCACGTACAGCGCGGTGAAGACGTAGCTGAGGATCAGCCCCCAGCTGGCCAACTGCTCGCCGTCCTCACCGGTTCGCCGGATTTGTCGCTTGGCCACGTGACCGAGGACGATCCCGGCCGGAGCGAACACGAAGGCGAAGACCAACGACAGGATGGCGGGCACGTTCGTGCCCCTGTTCGCCCCCGCTCCCGGGGGCGGTCCGTACTGGCCGTACGGCGCCTGCGGCGGGTAGGCCGACTGCTGCTGCCCCCACTGCTGCGGCCCGCCCCACTGCGGCCCCGACCCGGCGCCAGCCCGGCCCGGCTCGGCCCACTGCGACGGCGGCTCGCCGCCGGGGCGACCAGGCTGCTCGTACGGCGATGGTGGCTGCTCGTACGACGACGCAGGCTGCTCGTACGGCGATGGTGGCTGGTCCGAGGCCGGGTGCCACGGGTCGGGCTGATCGGACGACGGTGGTTGGCTCACGCCTCTCGCCCTCCTCGACGCGTAGTGACCTCCCCCCGCGGACGTTACCGCCAGCCCGGTAAGGAAGGGCCCCTTCTTATCGCTTTCGGTGTAGGAAGGGCCCCTGCTTAACGCACCCCGCTCGTTGATCGACTCGGTTGAGCTGTAATGGCGGTGTCAACCGGCCCACGACACCGCCATTACAGCCCAACCGAGTCGATCATCAGTGACACCGCCATTACGGGCGGATCGGCGGTCAGCGGTCAGCGGTCAGCCGAGGCGGGTCAACCCGCCGGCGGCGCGTTCGACGATGAGGCAGCGGTCCTCGACGTAGTCGATGCCGGCCTCCTCGGCGATCTGCCGGGCCGGCGGCGACACGATCCCGAGTTGCAACCAGACCGCCGGGGTGCCGATCGCCACCGCCGCCCGGACCACCTCGACGGCGTCGGTGGCCGGTCGGAACACGTTGACCAGGTCGACCGGGTACGGGATGTCGGCCAGCGACGCGTACGCCTGCTCACCGAACAACTCGTCGACCGAGGGGTTGACCGGGATGATCCGCCAGCCGTACCGCTGCATTTCCGCCGGCACCCGGTGTGCGGCCTTGCCGGGATCCCGGGAGGCGCCCACCACGGCGATCACAGCGGCGTCGGCGAGGATCTGCTGAGCGGTACGCATCCCGCGACTGTACCGCCGGCCTACTCCGCCGTCCGCTTGCTCAACCCGCCGAGTGCCGGCATACCTCGACCCCGCCGAGTGCCGGATACCTCGACCCCGCCGGTCCCGGCCCATCGCCGGTCCCAGCCCATCCGCCGGTCCCAGCCCGGGGCCCACCACGCCGGGCTCAGCCCATCACGCGGGCGCAGCCATCACGCGGGCGCAGCCCATCACGCGGGGCGCAGCCCATCACGCGGGGCGCAGCCCATCACGCGGGGCGCAGCCCATCACGCGGGGCGCAGCCCATCACGCGGGGCCCAGCCCATCACGCGGGGCCCAGCCCATCACGCGGGGCCCAGCCCATCACGCGGGGCCCAGCCCATCACGCGGGGCCCAGCCCACCACGTGGGGCTCAACCCGCAGCCCATCCCGCGGGCCCAGCCCAGCCCATCCGCCGGGCTCAGCCCGCCGTTCGCTGGTTCGGCGGCAGCGCACCTCCGGCCGGCCCAACTCAGAGGAGGGTGAGCTGTTCGGCAGGTGGCCGGGCGGGGATCGGCGACCCACGTCGGTCGTCGACAGCGGAGGACCGGGGCAGGCCGTGCCGCCGGGCGGCGATGCGCACCCGGGCGGTCAGCTCCCGCTGGTACGCCTGCGGCGCGTAGGCCCCCGCCCGGTACAGCTCCCGGTAGTGGGGCACCAGGTGCGGGTGCTCCCGGGCCAGCCAGTGTGCGTACCACTCGCGGGCGCCGGGGCGCAGGTGCAGGGCCAGCGGCGTAACGCTGGCTGCCCCGGCGGCGGCGATGGCCGCGACAGTGGCCTCGATCGACTCTTCGTCGTCGCTCAATCCGGGCAGGATCGGTGCCATCAGCACCCCGACGGCGAACCCGGCATCGGTGAGCGTCCGGACGGCGTCCAGCCGACGGCGGGGGCTGGGCGTGCCGGGCTCCACCGACCGCCACAGCGTCTCGTCGACGAATCCCACCGAGTACGACACGCCGATCCGGGTCACCTCGGCGGCCTGACGCAGCAAGGGTAGGTCCCGCAGGAGCAACGTGCCCTTGGTGAGAATCGAGAACGGGTTGGCGAAGTCCCGGAGCGCCTCGATGATCGGCGGCATGAGCGCGTACCGGCCCTCGGCCCGCTGGTAGCAGTCCACGTTGGTGCCCATCGCGATGTGCGCACCCCGCCACTTCGGGGCGGCCAGCTCCCGCCGGACCAGCTCACCCGCGTTGACCTTGACGATCACCTTGCGGTCGAAGTCCGGGCCGGCGTCCAGGTCCAGGTAGGTGTGGGTGTTGCGGGCGAAGCAGTAGACACAGGCGTGACCACAGCCCCGGTACGGGTTGATGGTCTGTTCGAAGGGCACCCGGGAGGTGCCGGGCACCCGGTTGATGATCGACTTCGCGCGTACCTCGTAGAAGGTCATTCCGGCGAAGCCGGGGGTGTCGAAGGTGCGCACGACCGCGTCGGGCATGGCCAGCGGCAGCGGCGGTGCCGACGGTCGATGTGGTGCCGGCGGGGGGCCGCCCGTGGGCCGGGCGAGGCCTTCCTCGTCCGGTGCGGCGGAGAGGTTGTCCCAGCGCATGGCCACAATTCGAACACGTGTACGACGGTGGCGCAAGTGGGTCCGCTCACCTGCCCGATGACGTTGCGCCGCCCGGGTGCAGGATGGAGGCATGGTCACGTCCACCTTCGTCTACGACGGCGACTGCGCGTTCTGCACCCGGTGCGCGCAGTTCGTCGAGCGACGGATTCCCACCGGTGCCCAGGTGGTGCCCTGGCAGTTCGCCGACCTGGCGGCGCTGCGGTTGACCGCCGACGAGTGCGCGGAGGCGGTGCAGTGGGCCGGTGCGGACGGCTCCCGTGCCGCCGGCCCGGACGCCATCGCCCGGCTGCTGGCCGGCAGTTCCGCACCCTGGCGGCTGGCCGGTGCCGTGCTGCGGCTCCCGCCGGTGCGCGCCGCCGCTTGGCCGCTCTACCGCTGGGTGGCCCGCAACCGGCACCGGATGCCCGGTGGCACCGCCGCCTGCGCGGTCCCCACCGCGCCCCGGGACTGACCCACCCGGCCCACCGGGACGCTGCGGGTCGGGCGTCAGTTCGACAGGCCGGCGCAGGCCACGCCGTCGATGGTGCAGGCGGTCGGCGCGGAGCTTCCCCACGTCCCGCTGACCCGGAACGTCACCCGGACGGACTGGTTGCCCGGCACCTGCCCGTTGCTGTCGTCGGGGGCGAAGGTCCAGGTCGCCCCGGAGCGGGTGGCGCGGGCCCCGGTGACCGAGGTGACGTTGAGGGAGTCCCGCGGCAGGGTGACGACCAGGCTCCAGCCCGTCACCGCGGTCGACGCGGGGTTGTCGATCGTGACGGCGGCGCCGTAGCTGAACACGCCGGCACCGTCCAGGGCGAAGGTGGCGGCGAGCGGGATCACCGAGGGCTGCGGCACCGGTGCCGAGGTGGTCTTGGCCTTGGGCCTGGTGGACGGCGCGGTACTGGACGGGACGATGGACGCGGCCGGTACCGAGGGCGGGGTGTCGGGCCGGGTCGACGGGGTGGAGCTGGGCGAGGTCGTCCGTGGTGTCGGTGTCGGGCTGGACCGGGTCGACGGGTCCGGGTCGGCGGCGGTCACGCTCTGCCCGGCGGCGGTGCCGGCCTGCGACGGGGCGGCGATGCCGGGGCCCGGGGGCGGATCGACGGCCGAGGACCGGCCGGGGCCCCAGAGCGACACGACGACCGAGACCGCGGTCGCGGCGAGCACCCCGACCGCTGCGGTCAGGACGAGCCAGGTGGAGCGGGAACCGTCGCCCCGGCCGCCGGCCAGCCGCCGCAGCGCCGGCCGGGCGACCAGGAGGCGGCGAAGAAGGACGACGGGCGTGGTCCGTCGGGACTGGTGCGGTGGTGCCGGCACGGCTTCCCCCAGGGATCACGTCGAGTACTCCGGACGGTACCAACAGGACCTCCGGTCGCGCACCGGCCTCCGGTGCCGGTGGACCGGGCTGTGCGCGGTGGACCGGGCGGTGCCGGCGGACCGGGCTAGTCGTGGCGTGGCGGCGACGCCGGTTGGACCGCGCGTGCGTCGGCTCCGGCGGACGGGCCGTCGGCGACTCCGGACAGTTGCCGGCCGGCACCACCACCGCCGGCACCACCACCACCGCCGGCACCACCACCGCCGGCACCACTACCACCGACGACGTCACCGCCACCGCCACCGACGCCGCGCGACCATGGTCGCTGACGCAGCCAGTGCAGCGGGCGGACCCGTTCCAACGGCAGGAAGCTCGCCATCGCCACCAGGTGCGGGGCGAACGAGATGGTGATCGTGGCCATGGTCACCGCGTGGAACGAGTAGAAGAAGCCGACCATGGCCAGCCGCCACCGTTCCCGGAGCACGAAGACCACCGGGCTGAGCAGTTCGAACGCGACGATGCCGAACTGGGCGACGATCAACAGGTACGGCACCTGCGCGACCAGGTCGGCCAGTTCGGTTCCGCGCCGGATGATCGCCCGGGCCAGCACCGAGCCGGTCAGCCAGTCCAACCCGCCGAAGCGTAGTTTCGCCCAGGCGGCCAGGAAGTAGGTGCAGACCACGGCGATCTGGGTGACCCGCAGCGCCCAGCCGCCGGCCTCGGTGCGGGTCGGATCGCCGTGCCGGGCGCGACCCACCGTGGGCAGCACGGCCAGTGCGACGAGCAGCCCGAACCGGTCGTGGTCGACCTTGCCGTAGCTCATCGCGACGATCATCCACTCCAGGTAGAGCAGGCAGACCGCCCAGCCGAGCAACCGGGGCAGGCGCCCGGTGGCGGCGAGCAGGGCCAATCCCAGCAGCGCCCAGAAGAGCACGGTCACCAGGGCCGCCGTCGGGGTGGGCAGAGACAACAGCCGGCCGACGAACAGCGGCTGGTACAGGTCCCCCGGCACGCTGACCCGGGCGCGCACCCAGGGAGTGAAGAAGACCAGGTCCGCGGCGACGAAGAGATAGACCAGGGTACGGAAGGCAGCCACCCGGCCCTTCGGCACCGGCTCGGTCAACCAGCGGATCACTGGCTCGCCTGCCAACGGACGACCGTCTCGTCGGTGTGCCGGCCGGTCGGGCGACCCGCCTCGATGCCGTGCCAGCGGATCACGATCCGGACCTCGGCCAGCTCCGGCGCGTCGGGGTGCCGTTGCGCGTACGCGTCGGCCACCTCGCGCAGGCGGGCGGGCTCGGCGACGTACCGGCTCTGCTGGCCCTCGATCTCGGCCCGGCGGATCCCGGTGGCGTCCTGGTCGAGGTCGACCAGGGCGCCGGTGCGGTCGACGCCCTCGACCCGGGTGTCCGGCGCCGGCCGGTCCGGCGGGTTGGACGTGGCGTACATCCGGAACGGGCCGAACGGGAAGTGGTCGTCGCTGCCCCAGATGGTGCCGGCCAACAGGATGCCGAGGCCGAGCGCGGTGGCGCCCAGTCGGATCGCGCGGCCCCGGCTGGTCAGTGTCTCCATCGGCGGAGACCATACGCGTTATGCACCCCGTCGGGTACGTCCGTTCGGTCGGTTCGTCCCACTCGACCAGCAGATGTGGTGCTTCGGGTGGCCACGGGGACGTGCGGCGGAGACGGCTCGGGCCGGACCCCGTCGTGGGGTCCGGCCCGAAGCGCAGCGGTTGGTCCGCTCAGTGCTTGTGCTCGGCGAGCTGCTTGCGTACGTCGTCCATGTCGAGCGCCTCGACCTGCTCGATCAGGTTCTCCAGGGCCGACTCGGGCAGGGCACCCGGCTGGGCGAAGACGATGACACCGTCCCGGATCGCCATGATCGTGGGGATCGAGCGGATGTCGAACTTCGCGCCGAGCTCCTGCTGGGCCTCGGTGTCCACCTTGCCGAAGACGATGTTCGGGTGCTTCTCCGAGGAGCGCTCGTAGACCGGCGCGAAGCGCTTGCACGGTCCACACCACTCGGCCCAGAAGTCGACAAGCACGACGCCGTCCTGGCCGGTCACCTCGTCGAAGTTCGCCGTGGTCAGCTCAACGGTTGCCATTGCACTCTCTCCGATCACCGCGGATTGCCTACGTGCCGTGGAACGACGGACAGGTCGGTAGGAATTCCCGGCCCGGCGGGGGCGAAACCCCGACGGGCTGCCCAACGACCGTAAGGCATCGATGCACATCGGTTAATGAGGCTTTGGCTGTTTGCAAGTGCAGGACGCATTTGCGTGACCGGCCGTGATGGGAGCGTTTCCATCACGACACCGCCCCCGACCTGCCGCGACGGGGCGACTCGCATGCTGACGAGCAACTATCTGGGCAGTGGAGATCGCCCGAGAGGTGGATCTTAGCTACTCAGAGTATTGTTACGAAATGATAAATGTGACCCGGGTCTCTGTTGGTTCGGTGGTCGGGTGGGGCAGAATCTTCCCCATCAGAGCGTGGGCGGCGGGTGCCGGGGAGGGCCCCGCCGCTCATTGCGTCCGCAGTAGGAACGCCGGCCTGACGTGACAATTCCTCGGCCGCTCCGCCTGGTCGGCCGCACCCCGGTCACCCCGACGCCTATGCTGGCCTCGGAGGTCATCATGAGCCACCCCGTCGCCGGAGAGCCGCCCGCCACGGGCAGCCGGGTCGCCCCGCCTCCCGGTGGCTACTCCCGCACCGAGTGGGGTCTGCTCACCACCCTGCCCGGGCAGGTCGTGGTGGCCGCCGCGAGCCCAGGGCCGGGCCGTGCCGGTCGGGGTGTCGCCGCGGGGCTGGCCGGCCTGGATGCGGTTGCCGCCGGCCGGGCCTTCGACAGTGACCTGGTACGGGCCGTGGTCGCCACCATCTACGCCCGGCCCGACGAGTCCCCGGCCCGCGTCGGGCACCCGACCGACCCGGCCGACCCGACCGACCCGACCGACCCGGCCGACCCGACCGACCTGGCCGACCAGGCCAACCCGGCCGACCAGGCCAACCCGGCCGACCAGGCCGACCTGCTGGCCGCCTGCCGGGCGGCGGTACGGGTGCTCGACCGGTGGGCTGATCCCGCCGACTCGGCCGCGTACCGGCAGTGGGTGCAGTCGGTCGCGGCCCGGGTCTGCCGGGTGCCGCCGGCCGGTGCCGGCGGGTCCGGGCCCGGCCCCCTTCCGCACCCTGCCGACCTGCGCCTGCTGGACCGGCTGGGCAGGGCTCTGCGACTGCGCTGAGCCAGGCTGCGTACGCTTCTGTGACCGTGACCGGTGAGCAGCTCGAAGTCGGCGTCGGCCCCTGGCCGGGCGACCCGCCGCAGGACCCCCGCTACGACCCCGAGCTGCTCGCCGAGGGCGACCGGCGCAACGTCGTCGACAGGTACCGGTACTGGCGGCGGGAGGCCGTGGTGGCCGACCTGGACGGGCGCCGGCACGACTTCCACGTGGCCATCGAGAACTGGCAGCACGACTTCAACATCGGCACGGTGGTCCGCAACGCCAACGCGTTCCTCGCCGCCGAGGTGCACATCGTCGGTCGACGTCGGTGGAACCGGCGGGGTGCCATGGTGACCGACCGGTACCAGCACGTCCGGCACCACGACACGATCGAGGGATTCGTCGGTTGGGCGGCCGGTCAGCGGCTGCCCGTGGTCGGTATCGACAACCTGCCCGGCTGTCGGCCACTGGAGAGCAGTGTGCTGCCCCGCCGGTGCGTCCTGCTCTTCGGTCAGGAGGGCCCGGGGCTCTCCGCGGCGGCCCGGGACGGCTGTGACGCGCTCTTCTCCATCGCCCAGTACGGCTCGACCCGCTCGATCAACGCGGGGGTGGCCAGCGGTATCGCGATGCACGCCTGGATCCGCGCGCACGCCGGTCCGCCGCCGGCCTGACGGCTGGTCGGTCGAACGGGATCGAGGCGATTCGCGCGCTTGACTTGACGTCGCGTCCCAACGGGACGACGGTGGAGATGTGAGTGTCGCGGTGAGTTGTCCCAGATGCGGCGGGTCGGTACGGCCGCCTGACCTGATGCACGCCGAGTCGCGTTGCGCCAGGTGCGGGCCAGTCCCCCCGTTGCACGTGCCGGAGCGCATCGGCGCCGAGATCGTGGCCAGCGTCGTCGACCGGCTGCGCGCCGACGTCGATCCGCCGCAGCGCCCCGGCGTGCCGCTCTGGTGCCCGTGGCCGTTGCCGCCCGGCTGGACGATCACCGGTGTCGCGTACGCCGGTGACGACCGGGCCGGGATCCGGGCCACCGCGGTGGCCTGCGCCGGACCCGCCCCGCTGACCGGTGGCCCGGCCGATCTGGTCTTCGTCGCCGAGGAGCCCGGCACCGGCCTGGGCACCGGGTTGGCCGGGGTGTCCGGCCCCGACCCGGGTCCGCAGGTGGTCGAGGCACTGTCGGATCCCGGACCCCGCCATCCCGAGCACCACAGCACCGCGAAGATCAAAGTGGCCGGTCACCCGACTCCACTGTGGGTCGTGGAGTCCGCCACGGACCGAAGCGCGTACGCCGGTGAGGCTCGGGGAATGTGGCTTCATGCGATAGCCTGGCCGGCGAGCGCGGGTCATCTGCTCGCAGAGGACATCGCGCTCTGCGATCTCACCGAGTGGACTCCACCCGAGATCGTGTACGGCGCACCATCTCCCTATCTGCGGGGCGGGGCTTGACAAACCTCCCCCAGTGCCGGAGAAAGGACGCAGATTCACTGTACGACACCTCAATGATACTCTGGGTGCCGCTGCGGTAATGGACCCGGCGCCGCGCGAGAGGATGGCCCGCCATGGTCAAGAAGGTCCTCACCTGGGCCGGAATCGCGTTCCTGGTCTTCTTCGTTGCCTATCGGCCCAACTCGGCGGCAGACGTGTTCAAGTCGCTGGGTGGCGGGATCGTGGACATCGCTGAAGGCTTCGGCGACTTTTTCACCAGCATCGTGGCCTAGCCACCGATGGGTAGCCCCTCGGGTCCACCCTTCGACCCGGACGACCCCGATCGGGAACGCCGCGAGCGGGAGCGCGACACCGAGCCGATCCCTCGCTACCGGGACGACGGCCCGCCACGCGGGTCCGGCGACGGCCCGGTCTTCTCCGACGACATCGGCTACGGAGACGGGCCGCCGCACGCCGGTGAGGCCCGGTCCGGGCAGACCGGGGTCCGCGACCCCGAAGCCGAGTACCAGCGACCGACCATCTCCGAGGAGGAGTTGGCCGGGTTGCGGGTCGACGCCTCCGGCATGCCACTCGGCCCGCGCCGGGTGCTGCCGCTGGAGGATGAGCCCAGCTCGCTGGTGGCGCGTTACCTCTTCCCCACCGAGCGGTACCGGGGCGAGTGGAAGCGGCACTGGATCCACCTCACCACCCCCGTCCTGATCGGGGTGGGCGCCACCTTCATCCTCGGCTACCTCTCCGGGTTCCTCGCCGGGCAGGACGTCAGCGCACTCACCACGGTGGCCGTGCTGCTCTGGTTCGCGGTGATGGGCTGGGTCGCCTGGCGGGTCGCCGACTGGTGGTACGACCGGTTCATCCTGACCAACAAGCGGGTGATGGTGGTCAACGGCATCATCACCCGCAAGGTCGCGATGATGCCGCTGGCCCGGGTCACCGACATGAAGTACGAGCAGAGCCCGACCGGTCGGGCCTTCAACTACGGCACCTTCGTGCTGGAGTCCGCCGGCCAGGACCAGGCGCTCCGCGAGATCAAGAACCTGCCCAACCCGAACGAGCTGTATCTCCGCGTGGTCGAGGAGATGTACGAGCCGCAGGCGGTCGAGGCGCGGCTGGGCAAGGAAGCCGACGAGGCCAAGGCCGACGACGGCGCCTGACGAAACCGGTCCGAACATCCGAGCGGCGGCGGAACCTTCCGCCGTCGCCCGGACCGTCCTGACGTGACAGCCTCAGTGGAACGTGGGGGCGGGGGGAACCGGGTGACGAGCAGGGACCCACTGGAGGACGAGTTCCGCGATTTCGTCGCGGCCCGCTCCGGTGCTCTGCTACGCACCGCGTACCTGCTCGCCGGGGACTGGGCCACCGCCGAGGACCTGCTGCAGACCGCGTTGACCAAGACCTACCTGGCCTGGAAACGCCTCGGTGGGATCGACGCGATCGAGCCGTACGCGCGTCGGGTCCTGGTCAACACCTCCACGAGCTGGTGGCGGCGGCGCTGGCACGGTGAGCGCCCCACCGACGTGCTGCCGGAGGCCGCCGCGGTCGACGAGATGGAGCGCCAACTCGACCGGGACGTGCTCTGGCAGCACCTGCGGGCGCTGCCCACCCGCCAACGTGCCGTGCTGGTGCTGCGCTACTACGAGGACATGTCGGAGTCGCAGACCGCCGCCATGCTCGGCATCTCCGTCGGCACGGTGAAGAGCCAGACCTCCCGGGCGCTGACCACGTTGCGCCGACGCCTGGGCGACCAGGCCGTCCCCGACCCCGCCACCGGGCGCCCGCGCGCGGCGCAGCAGCCCACCGGGCAGCCCGCCGCCGGGCGGTCGCGCGCCGAGCAGCCCAACGGTGAACGCACCCGCCCGGAGCAGCCCGCCGCCGGGCGGTCGCGCGCCGAGCAGCCCGGTGCCGCGCGGGCGGCCCGGGAGCGGTTGCGGGCGGCCACTCAGCCGGCGGTGGCCCGACCGCTGGCCGGGCGACCCGCGACCGTACCGGTGGAGAGCCGATGAGTGGCGTGCCGCAGCGTCCCGCCGTCCCGGCCGGCGAGCGGGAGCCCTCCGTACCGGTGGGCCAGGACGAGCTGGAACGGGCGCTGCGGGAGTCGTTCGCCCGGCAGGCCGACCTGCCCCGCCCGCTGTCCTTCGACCCGGCCGGGGTGGCCATCCGGCGGGCCAACCGGACGTTGCGCCGGCGCACCGTGGCCGGGGTGGCGTTGGCCGCGGTCGCCACGGCGGTGGTCAGCACCGGGGTGGCGCAGCTCGGCGGCACGGCCGGCCCGCCGGACACCCCCGTCGTGGTGCTCGGCGACCCGCCCGGTCCGTCCTCGGCCGCCTCCGCCGGGCCCGTCCGGCCGGCCCCACCGGCGGTCGGCGCGGTACGCGCCGAGACGGACCTGATCGTGGGCACCTCCCTGGGGACCTTCGACGGCGGCCAGATCGAGCTGACCGGTGTCGGCCCGATCGAGCGGGCGCAACGGATGGCCGACGGGGGCTGGTTGGTCGTCGGAGCGCCGACCGCCGCCGGCCGGGCCCTCTGGGCGGTGCAGCCCAGCGGCACCGCCCAGGTGCTGCTCGCCGGGGCCGAGGCGATCGTGGTCGGCGCCGACGGGCGGCGGGTCGCCTGGCGGGACGGCGCGGAGATCTTCACCGCCGGCGTCGTCGGTGGGCAGCTGGTCGCCACCGCCCGGACGGTGGCCGAGGGCGCTGCCACCCCGGTCCGGGTGGTCGGCGACGCCGTGCTGCTCCGCCGGGCCCCGGACCGGCCCGGCCACGCCCTGTGGCGACCGGGCAGCCAGCCGTCGGACGCCGACCGGGCCACCCGGCACATCTACGGGGTACGGCCGGACGGTCGCCTGGTCGGGCAGGTCACCGACGCCTCGACCGGCCGGGGTTGCCTGGCCCTGCTCGATCCCGCACGGGCGCTGGCCGCGCAACGGCTCAGCTGCGTACCCGGGCTCGGTGCCGACGGCCACGGCGCGGTGTCGGCCGACGGGCGTTGGCTGCTCGTCAACGGCGACTCCGACAGCGGTCCGGAGGCCAGGCTGGTGGACCTGGACACCCTCGGGGCGTCGCCCACCGTGCGGGTGGCCGGGCCGGCGCTGACCGGAGCGGTCGCCTGGGCCTCGCCCCAGCTCGCGCTCTACGCCGACGCCACCGGCGCGTTGGTGCGGGTCCGGGTCGACCGGGCGCTGGCCTACCAGCCGGCGACCTCGACCACGCTGGCCGGGACGAGCCCACAGCAACGCCCGGTGGTGGTCACCCCGAGCGTCCCCTGACCTGCCGGGCCCACCGCGCCGGGTAGCGTCGGGCGATGGCCCCACCCACCGCCCGGATCGACCTGCACACCCACTCGACGGCAAGTGACGGCACGCTGAGCCCGGCCGAGCTGGTCCGGTCCGCCGCCGGGGCCGGCCTCGACGTGGTGGCGATCACCGACCACGACACCACGGCCGGCTGGGCACCGGCGGTGGCGGCCCTACCGGCCGGGCTCAGCCTGGTCCGGGGAGCGGAACTCTCCTGCCGTTGGCATGGAGAGGTGCCGGCGGTCCCGCTGCACCTGCTCGCGTACCTCTTCGATCCGGCGGAGCCGGAGCTTTCGGCCGAGCTGGCCCGGGTGCGCGCCGCCCGGCTGACCCGGGCCGAGCGGACCGTGGAGCTGCTGCGGGCCGACGGCGTCGAGGTGAGCTGGGCGGAGGTGCTGGCCGGCGCGGCCGGCGGCACGGTGGGCCGGCCGCACCTCGCGCAGGCGTTGATCCGGGCCGGCCTGGTGGCCACCACCACCGAGGCGTTCGGGGCGCGTTGGCTCGGTGAGCGGTACCGGCTGCCCAAGGAGGACATCGACGTCTTTCGGGCCGTCGCGCTGGTCCGCGCGGCCGGCGGGGTTCCGGTGTTCGCCCACCCCCGGGCCACCCGGCGGGGGCGGACCGTGCCGGACACGCTCATCGCCGAGCTGGCCGCGGCGGGCCTGGCCGGGCTGGAGGCCGACCACGAGGACCACTCGCCGGCCGAGCGCGCGCACGTGCGGGGCCTCGCCGCCGAACTCGGCCTGCTGGTCACCGGCGCGTCCGACTTCCACGGCACCCACAAGACGGTCCGGCTCGGCGCGTTCACCACCGACCCGCAGGCGTACGAGCGGATAGTGGCCGACGGGGTGACGCCGGTCGCTTCCGGCTGACCCGGATCGGTGGCCCCACCGGCGGGACTACGGTGATCGCGTGGACGTCAAGCTCTTCGGTGAGGTCTTCGTGACCCTGCTGGTGATCACCGATCCGCCGGGCATGATGCCGATCTTCCTCGCGCTGACCGGCCCGCTGCCGGCCCGGGAACGCAACCGGGCCGCCTGGCAGGCGGTGGCGCTGGCCCTCGGCGTCATCGTGATCTTCGCGGTGGCCGGGCAGACCCTGCTGGCCTACCTGCACGTCGACCTGCCGGCGTTGCAGGCCGCCGGTGGCCTCCTGTTGGTGCTGGTCGCGCTGGAACTGCTCACCGGCAAGGCCGACGACCCGAGCCAACAGGTCACCTCCAACATCGCCCTGGTGCCGTTGGGCACCCCGTTGCTGGCCGGTCCGGGTGCCATCGTGGCGACCATGCTCTTCGTCCAGCAGGGCGACAACCTGGCCGACTACACGGCGATCGGCGCGGCGATCGTGGCCGTGATGGTGACCGTCTGGATCGTGTTGCGGTTCTCCGGTGGGATCGTGAAGATCCTGCGGCCGGGGGGCATCGAGGTGCTGACCCGGATCGCCGGCCTGCTGCTGGCGGCCATCGCCGTGCAGCTCATCGCGGACGCGGTGGCCGCCTTCGTGACCCAGTACCGCAACCTGGGCTGACCCCGGCGAGCGCGGCGGCGGCAGGACGGTCGTACCCGGATGGCAGGATCGTCGAGGTGCGACCACCATCCCCCTCCTCCGGCTCCGCTGGCTCCTCCGGCTCCACAGGGCGCCCGGCTCCCGCCGGCCGGACCCCCCGCCCCCGGGCGGGGTGGGCCAAGCAGGCCGGGCAGGCCGAGCAGCTCGGTTTCGCGGGCATGCCGGAACGGCTCTTCGTCTGCACCCCCAGCAAACTCGGCGCCTACCTCGACTGTCCCCGGCGCTACCGGTACGCCTACCTCGACCGGCCGGCACCGCAGAAGGGGCCGCCCTGGGCGCACAACTCGCTCGGCGCGAGCGTGCACACCGCGCTGAAGAACTGGTACGCCCTGCCCGCCGACCGGCGTCGCCCCGAGGCACTCGGCCGGCTGCTCAAGGGCACCTGGGTCCGCGAGGGCTACCGCGACGAGGAGCAGGAGCGGGCGGTGTTCACCCGGGCGCTCGGCTGGTTGGAGTCCTACGTCGGCACCCTGGAGGCGGGCGAGGAGCCGCTCGGGGTGGAACGGGTGGTGGCGGTCAAGACGGCGGTGCTCGCCTTCAACGGCCGAGCCGACCGGATCGACTCCCGACCCGGCCCGAACGGGCCGGAACTGGCCATCGTCGACTACAAGACCGGCCGCACCGGGCTGGACGCCGACGACGCCCGGGGCTCGGCGGCCCTCGCCCTCTACGCGTACGCCGCCGAACGGGTCTTCCGCCGGCCCTGCCGCCGGGTGGAGCTGCACCACCTGCCCACCGGTACGGTGGCCGCCCACGACCACACCCCCGAGACGCTGGCCCGGCAGGTCTCGCGGGCGGAGGAGACCGCCCGGGACATCGTCGCCGCCGAACGGGCGGTGGCCGACGGGGCCGACCCCGACGACGCCTTCCCCACCACCGCCGGCCCGCGCTGCGGCTGGTGCGACTTCCGGCGGGTCTGCCCGACCGGATCGCAGGTCGAGGGGCGGGAGCCGTGGGCGGCGGTCGACCGGCTGACCGAGGCTGACCCGACCCGCTCCTGAGGCCCGGCTCAGCCGGCCGCGGCGGTGAGGCGGGCCAGCCGCTCCCGGGCGGCCTGGCGGTGGGAGCTCTCGCGCAGGTGGCGTGGCAACGCGCCGAGCACGACCCGCAGGGCACGCACGCTGAGGTCAGCCGACCAGGCCGTGGTCGGCAGCCCCAACCCGCCGTACATCCGGCGGGCCCAGGCCGGCAGCAGGCTGATCGCGGTGCCGGCGATGCCGAAGTACGCCCACCGGGGCGGCCCGAGGCTGAGCCCGAGCCGGGCCGGCAGGCTGAGCCGCCACGGGATCGGCGGCGCGGTGAGGAACAGGGCCGTCTCGGCCGCCTCCCGGGTCATCCGAAGCTCACCACGAACCTGCCGGTAGTACTCGGCGATCTCGGCCGCGGTGCCGGGGACGGTTGCCGGATCCAGGCCGACCAGGGCCGCCGCCCGACGTTGCTCGGTGTAGTACCCGTCGACCTCGGCGTCGGTCAGGGCCAGCCCGGCCCGGCGGGCCGTGGTCACGAACGACTCGACCTCGGTCACGTGCACCCACCGCAGCAGGTCGGGCTGGTCGACCCGGAACTCCTCGGCGGTGGACAGGTCCCGGCCACGCAGCCGGGCGTGCCGGGCCCGGACCCGTCGCCCGGCCGCCTCCGCCTGCGCGGTGCTGCCCCAGACGACCGTTTCCACGTACTCGGAGGTGCGCACCAGCCGCCCCCACGCGTCGCTGCGGTAGCTGCTGTTCTGCGCCACCCCGGCCATCGCCTGCGGGTGCAGGGCCTGGAGGTAGAGCGAGCGCAGGCCGGCGACGATCAGGATCGGCTCCTCGTGCACCTGCCACGTGACCGAACCCGGACCGAAGAGGCCGAAGTCATCGGAGTCCACCCGACCAAGAGTGCCACGACGCCATGGGGTGAACCTGGTTGAACCGGACCGTCCCCGCCCGCGTGTACGGCAGTGTCAGGGGTCAGCCGGCGACGCGACCACGTACGCTGGGCTGCCTTTACCGCATCCACTGCCGGAGGTGTCGGTGTTCAGGGAGTTTCTCGGCCTACCGTTGCACGCGCTCGTCGTCCACGCCGCCGTGACGGCCATCCCCGCGTTGGCGGTCCTCGCCGTGGTGTACGTGCTGCGCCCCCGCTGGCGGTCCCGCCTGGACTGGGCGGTGGCGCTGCTCGCGGTCGGGGCGCCGATCGTGGCGTTCGTGGCGATCGAGTCCGGTGAGGAGTTGAGCGACGCGCTGGCTGCCAAGGGCTACCCGCAGGACGCTCTCGACCAGATCTACTACCACTCCCAGCAGGGCGACTGGTTGTTCCGCTTCACCGTGGCGTTGGCCCTGGTGACGCTGGCGAAGCTGGTGCTGGACCGGGGCCACGAGCGGGTGCGCACGTTGCCACCGTGGGTAGGTCGGGTGCTGTCGGTGCTGGTGGTGGTGCTGGCGGTGCCGGTGCTGATCTACACCGTCCGGGCCGGGCACACCGGTGCGGAGACGCTCTGGCAGAACACCTTCTGAGCCGCTCCCCGGCGGTCAGGTCAGACCGGCGGCGGTCAGGTCAGACCGGCGGGCACAGTCAGAGCAGCAGGCGGGAGCAGAACAGGCAGAGCAGCACCAGCAGCACCACCCCGGCCACCGCGCCCACCCCGTAGGTGACCCGCTGGGCCCGCTGCTCGGCGTTGTCCAGACCGGCCATGTCCTGCGGCGGCAGTCGGCGCGGTGCGGCCGGCTCCAGGCGTACCGGTGGCCGCCAGCCCGGCGGGGGCGCGACCGTGGGCGGCGGCCCGGCGTACCCGCCGGTGGTCGGGTCGGGCCGCCCCGGTGGGTGCTCCGGTCCGGGCGGCGGTGGGTGTCGCCAGTAGTCGTCCTCGGAGCTGGCACCGCTGGGCGTCGTCACGCCGGACGACGCTACCGGAGGTGGTTATGCTTGCGCGGTGAGCACGGTGGATCCGGGGGTACGCGGCGACGACGACCGGGTGGTCGACCTCAGTGAGGACTTCGTCGTGCTGCCCGAGCAGACGGCCGACGACACCGACCGGGGTTGGGGGGAGCGCTCCGGCGGCAACGACGACCGGCTGCTCGCCGACCGGCCGCCGCACTGGGACTGACCCGCCGCGCGCCCGGTTCCGGTCCGACCACGGTCCGACCGTCGTCCGGACGTCGCCCGGGACGCACCTGCCGACCGACACCTGCCGACCGCCCCGGCCGGCAGGGGAGCGCCGGCCGGGGGATCCGGTCAGGACTTGGTGCCGGAGCCGCTGGCCGCCGAGGCCTTGCCGGAGCCGCCGCCGCTGCCCGAGCCGCCCGAGGACGAGCCACCCGAGGACGAGCCGCCTGAGGACGAGCCTCCCGACGAGCCGCTGCCCGAGCCGCCCGTGGACCCGCTCGACGACGAGCCGGCGGACGAGTCCGACGAGCCGGTCGACGATTCGGACTTGCTCTTGCCGTTGCCGCCGGTCTTGCCCTCCGAGCCGGCGGCGCGGGAGTCCGTACGGTAGAAGCCGGACCCCTTGAACACCACCCCGACGGAGTTGAACACCTTGCGCAGGCGTCCCTCGCACGCCGGGCACTCGGTAAGCGGCTCGTCGGCGAAGGACTGCACCGCCTCGAGTTGGTGTCCGCACGCGGTGCAGGCGTACTGGTACGTGGGCACGATCTCCTCCGGATCTCCGACGGCCGATTGGCACTCGACGCATTCGAGTGCCAATGGTGCGTCATCGGACCCGGGTTCGTCCAGCGGAAGTGTGGGGTGTGACACCCGACGGGTCGGTCAGGGCGTGCCATCCGCCGCCGGGGGTGATCGCCGCCCGTACCGGTCGGTCGTGCGGCTCGGCCGGCAGAGCGTCCAGCAACTCGCCGTCGTGCAGCAGGGCGACGGTCGGCGTGGCCGCCGGCACCCGGGCCAGCGCCCGGTCGTACGAGCCGCCACCCCGGCCCAGTCGACACCCGGCGAGGTCCACCGCCAGGGCGGGCACCACCACCAGGTCCGCCCCGGCGACGGCGGCCACCCCGAGCCGGGGGCCGGTGGGCTCGCGCATCCCCCGCCCGGCCACCGCCAGCGAACCGTCGTACGCCGCCCAGTCCAGGTCCAGGTCGGCCAGGAGCACCGGCAGCAGCAGCACGGAGGTGTCCGGCAGCGCGGCCCGCAGCACCTCCGGTAGGTCCGGCCCGCCCGGTTCGGAGCCCACCGGCACGTACCCGGTCATCAGGCGTGGGCGCAGGCGGCGTACCAGGGCGGTCAGCTCGGCCTGGACGCGACCGGCGGCGGCGGCGCGCTGCGCGGCGGTGAGCGACCGGCGGCGGGCGAGCAGGTCGCCACGCCGGTGTCGCTTCGCCTCAGGCGTTTCTTCTGCTTCATCAGAAAAATCAGGCACGCAACACTCCTGACGCAACGTTGGTCTATCGGTGGCTCTGTGTCAGCATCGCAGCATCGGGCGCGGAACTTCCGGGGGGAAGCGTGACGCTACGCGGGCGATTGACCGCAGCCTTCCTCGCGGTGGTGCTCGGCCCGGTCCTGCTCGGTGCCGTCTTCGTCGCCACGACCCTGCGGGCGGTCGAGCGTAGCCGGTCGGTCGACCGGCTCGGGGTGGCCGCCGCCTCCGTGCGTACCTCGGTGGACGCGCTCTGCCAGCAGCTGCGGGCGGCGGCCGACGTGGTCGCCCTGGCCGCCGCGCCCGAGCGGGCCGGCACCGCCGGCCAGGTGGTCAGCCGGGGCCTGGCCGCCGCCGTCGAGGTCACCGATGCCACCGGCCGGGTCACCTACGCCACCCCGGGCGCACCGCAGGCGCCCTGGCGGGACTGCGCGCAGGACCGACCGGAGCCCGGGCCGACGGCCGCCCTGACCGCCCGGGTCGAGCTGCGCGACCCCGCCGGTGCCGCGCTCGGCAGCGTCGCCGCCGCCTGGAGGGTCGACCCGGAGTTCGTGGCCCGGCTGGCCGCGGTGACCGGCGTCGCGGTCACCCTGCTCGACGGTGCCGGGATCGCGCACACCACCGACGACACCGGGGTACGCGAGGTGACCCGCGCCGTCGGAGACCGGGTCGTGGCGACCTCGGACGGCCGGTACCTGCGCCGGGTGGGGCCGGCGCCGGGGCAGCCGCTGCCCCTGGTGATCTCGGTGTCCGGCGGGCAACCCGCCGGCCTGTACCCGCTGCTGGCCGCCGCCGTGCTGCTGGCGGCGCTGTTGGCGGTGCTGGTGGCCTGGCGGTTGGCCCGGGTGAGCACCCGACCCCTGGTCGAGTTGGCCGCCGCGGTGGACCGGTTCGCCCACGGCGACCTGACCGCGCGGGTGCCGGTGCGGTCCCGGGACGAGATCGGTCGGCTGGCCACCGCGTTCAACCGGATGACCCGGGAGGCCGAGGCCTACGTGCAGGCGTTGACCACCAGCCGGGACCAGTTGCGCAGCCACCTCGCGGTGCTCGGGGACACCCTGGCCAGCACCCACGACCTGCAACGCATCCTGCGGGTCATCCTGCACAGCGCGATCGTGGCCACCGGGGCCCGGGCCGGCGCGGTGCTGCTGCTGGACGGCACCGGCACCCTCGTCGGGCAGTGCACCGAGGGGCTGGACGGGCGCTGGTCCGCCGGCCGGTCCGGTCCGCCGGTGCTGCGCATCCCGATCGGACACGGGGTGATCGGCGCGGTCGCGGCGACCGGTGAGCCACGTCGGGGCCGTACCGACCCGTCGGCGGAGGCGACCGGCGAGCCGTACTGCGAGACGTACCTCGCGGTGCCCTTCGCGGTGCCCGAGCCGGCCGGACCGCCCGCGGAGCCGACCTGGCCCGGTGACTGGCCGGCCCGGCCCGGCTGGTCGACCGGGAACGGTCACCACGGCCCGACCGAGCCGAACGGTCTCGGCGACCCGACCGAGCCGCACGGGCACCCGGTGGCGGCGGGGCCCGGCTCGGGTGGTGCGGCGTTCGGCGTGCTGGCCCTCTACGACCGGCACGGCAGCGACGAGTTCGACGACGACGACCTGGCCACGCTGCGGACCCTCGCCGGGCACGTGGCGGTGGCGGTGGAGAACGTCCGGATGCACGAGGAGGCGCAGCGGCTCTCGCTCACCGATCCGCTCACCGGCCTGTGGAACTACCGCTACCTACGTGAGTCGATCCGGCGGGAGGTGGAACGGGCCAGCCGGTTCGGTCGGATGCTCAGCGTCCTCGCGCTCGACCTGGACCGGTTCAAGGCCGTCAACGACACCTACGGGCACCCGGCCGGGGACGCGGTGCTTGCCGAGTTCGCCCGTCGGCTGCGCGGCGAGATCCGCGAGGTCGACCTGGCCTTCCGCCAGGGTGGGGAGGAGTTCGTGGTGCTGCTGCCGGAGACCGACGCGCGGGGCGCGGCGATCGTCGCCGAGCGGCTCGCCACGGTGGTCCGGGACAGCCCGATCACGGTGGAGACGTACTCCGGGGTGACGGTGCCGGTGTCGGTGACCGTCTCCATCGGCATCGCCGTGTACCCGGACCACGCCACCACCGGGCAGCAGGTGCTCGACTCGGCCGACAACGCTCTCTACGCGGCCAAGGACGCCGGCCGGGACACCTACCGGGTGGCGCAACCACGCTCGCGACCTCCGATGGAGGAGATCGTCGTTCCGGTTCGGGCGCCCGGCGGAGAGGACGGGCCGCCCCGCGCCGCTACGCCCGGCGGCGCGTCTTCCGGGCCACACCCGCCGAGACAGGGCCATGGCCGATAGTCTCGCGACATGTCGGAGCACTCAGTCAACCCCTCATCGGTGACCTCCCCAACCGGCCGTTCCCGCGCGGTCAAGGCCGTCATCCCCGCCGCTGGCCTGGCCACACGCTTCCTGCCCGCCACCAAGGCGGTGCCGAAGGAACTGCTGCCGGTGATCGACCGCCCGGTTCTGCAGTACATCGTCGAGGAGGCCGCGCACGCCGGTATCGGCGACGTGTTGCTGATCACCGGCCGGGGCAAGACATCGATGGTCGACCACTTCGACCGCCGGCCCGACCTGGAGGCCCGCCTGGAGGCCAAGGGCGACACCGAGCGGCTGGCCGCCGTGCAGCGCCCCAGCGAGCTGGCCGAGATCTACACCTGCCGGCAGCCGGAGCAGCTCGGCCTCGGCCACGCCGTCGGGTACGCCGAGTCACACGTCGGCGACCAGGCCTTCGCGGTGCTGCTCGGCGACGAGTTCGTCAAGCTCGACGAGCCGCTGCTGCCGGCCATGCTGGAGCTGCAGGCCCGCACCGGCGGGGTGGTGCTGGCCTTCTTCGAGGTCGACCCGGCCGAGACCAAGCGGTACGGGATCGCCTCGGTGGAGCCGGCCGAGGCCGAGCTGACCGACATCGGTGAGGTCGTCAAGGTCACCGGCATGGTGGAGAAGCCCAGCCCGGACGAGGCCCCGAGCAACCTCGCGGTGCTCGGCCGGTACGTCCTGCCGGGCAGCATCTTCGAGGCGATCCGCCGCACCGAGCCCGGCAGCGGCGGCGAGATCCAGCTCACCGACGCGATGGAGCTGCTGCGCAGCGAGGGTACGCCGGTGCACGCGATCGTCTACCGGGGCACCCGCTACGACACCGGCATGCCGCTGGGCTACCTGCAGACGGTGGTGCAGATCGCCTGCGACCGCGACGACCTCGGCGCCGAGTTCCGCAAGTGGCTTGCCGAGTTCGTCAACTCCGACGCGTCGGGTGGGCCTAGTACATGACCGCTACGGCCGACGCCGAGGCGGCCGCGAACGAGTTGACGCCGCTCGCCGACTACCTGGGCAGTGTGCTGCGCAGGTTACGCGCGCTGCCGCCACTCGACCTCGACCTGACCCAGGCGTACGGCAACGTCCTCGCCGAGGACGTGGTCGCACCGCACTCCTTCCCCGCCTTCGACCAGGCGGCGGTGGACGGGTACGCGGCGCGCTGGGACGATCTGGCCGGTGCCGGCCGGGGCGGCGGGTACAGCCCCGGCAGCGCCCGGGGGCCGGGCCGGACGGTACGGCTCAATGTGGTCGGTGACCTGGGTGCGGCGAGCTGGCGACCGGTCCGGCTGACCCCGGGCGCCTGTTTCTCGGTGGCGGCCGGCGCGCCGCTGCCGATCGCCGCCGACGTGGTGGTGCCGGTGGAGTGGACCGACCAGGGCATGGCCGCCGTGGAGATCTTCCGGGTGCCCAAGCGCGGGTACGGGGTACGCCGGGCCGGGGAGGAGCTGCCCGCCGGCACGCTGCTCGCCCGGGCCGGCAGCTACGTGTCGCCGGCCCTGGTGGCGGTGCTCGCCGCGACCGGGATCGGGCACGTGGTGGTCCGGCCCAGCCCCCGGGTGGTCGTGGTGGCCACCGGTGACGAGCTGGTCGACGTGGGCCGGGGCAGCCAGCCCGGCCAGGTGGTGGACGCCAACTCGCACGCGTTGACCGCCGCCGCGGCGGAGGCCGGTGCGCTGGCGTACCGGGTGGGAATCTGCGACGACGACCCGGAGGGGCTGCGCGGCCTGCTGGAGGACCAGACCCTGCGGGCCGACCTGATCATCACCACCGGCGGCACCGGCACCGGGCCGGGGGACATGGTGCGCCGGATCCTGTCCCGTCGGGAGGGTGGCCGGGCCGGGCCGGTCACCTTCACCGACGTGGCGCTCTATCCCGGCACGGCGCTCGGCTTCGGCACCGTCGGCGCCGAGGAGGTGCCGGTGGTCTGCCTGCCCGGCGAGCCCGGTGCGGCGCTGATCGGCTTCGAGGTGCTCGCCCGCCCGGCGATCAACCTGCTCTCCGGCACCGAGCCGGTGTTCCGCCCCAGCGTGCGGGCCCATCTACTGGAGACGGTCTCCTCGCCGGGCCGGCTGCGCGAGTTCCGCCCGGCCCATGTCGCCGAGCGCCGCGGCGGTGGGTACACTGTGCAACCACTCAGCGGCGGGCCGTACACCCTCTCCGGGTTGGCCGAGGCCAACGGGCTGCTGGTGCTCGGGGAGCGGGTCACCACGGCGGCGGCCGGCTCCACCGTGGACGTCCTCCTCCTGGACCGCCGCCGATAGGGTGTTCGTCGCGAGGGGAGACTGCTGTGTTCAGGCGGGCGCCGGGCTGGCCGGCGGTGCTGACCGACGGGGCCGTGCTGCTGCGGCCGTACCGGCGCGCTGACGCCCTGGCCTGGTCACAGGTCCGTCGGGCGAACCAGGCGTGGCTGGCCCCCTGGGAGTCGGCCATGCCGGGCACCTGGGACGAGCTGAACTCCCCGGACGCGTTCCGCTGGGTGCACCGCGACCAGCGCCGTTCGGCGCGTACCGGTGAGGGGTTGCCCTTCGCGGTCTGCCTGCGCGAGCAGGGCCAGGAACGACTCGTCGGTCACCTGAACGTCGGCAGCATCGTGCGCCGGGCGTTCTGCTCCGGGTACGTCGGCTACTGGGTGGACTCCCGGGTGGCCGGTCGCGGGGTGATCCCGACCGCCCTGGCACTCGCGGTCGACCACGCCTTCGGCGCGGCCGGACTGCACCGGGTCGAGGTGAACATCCGCCCGGAGAACAAGCCGTCCCGCCGGGTGGTGGAGAAACTGGGCTTCCGCGAGGAGTCGTACCACGTGCGGTACATGCACATCGACGGTGCCTGGCGTGACCACATCGGATACGCCATGACCAGCGAGGAAGTCGCTCTCGAAGGCGGCCTGCTGGCCCGTTGGCACCGGCTGCAGGCTGCCGACCAGTGACCCCCTCGGTCCCGTCGTTGGGTCTGTCCCGATCGGCGCGGCGCGCAATCTTCCTGGTCGGCGGCCCGTAACCTCAGGTAACTGCAAGCTGCGGCAGATGCTGTCCGGCCGCAGGATCTGCACCGCAGGGGGTTGGTTTCGGTGGAAGATCCGGCGGCGGGCCGGCGGTTGCTTCTTTTCTGGTGACGGGAGGGGTGAGGGTGCCGACCTCGGTGCTCCTCGCCGTCCTCGCCGCCGCCGGCCTGCTCGCCCTCGCCCCGGCGCTGGTCCGCCGGTACGACGCCACCGAGCGGCTGGTGGCGGAGCGGGCGCAGTCGACGGCGCGGGTGCTCCAGCGCCGCCGGCGACGTCGCACTGTCCCGGGCCGGCAACCGGTCAACACCACTCGCGCCCTTGTCGTCACACTCAGTGAAGACCCGGTAACGGGTGCCCTGACCGTCCCGGGCACCCGGCCCGACGGTGCCTCCCCGGTCCCGGACTCCGACCGGGGTGCGGTGGACCATGCCTCCGCCGGGACGCCCGGCTCCGACGCCAGCAGTGCCGGGGCCGGTGACCTGGCTTCCGGCGGGGCCGGGGCCGGCGGCGCGGCTTCCGATGGTGCTTCCGCCGGTCGGCGGCGGCCCGGCGGCGGTGCCACCGGGCGGCGCGGGGCGTCCCGGCGGGCCAAGCGGCTGCGGGTGGTGCCGCCGGCCGCCAAGCGGACCCGTCGCCGACCGCCGCGCCGGCACACCCCGGCCGTATACCGCCGCCGCCGGGTGCTGGCCGCCCTGCTGCTGCTCAACTTCGTCGAGCTGATCGGGGTGGTCGTGGTCGGCCCCGGCTTCTGGATCAGCTTCTCGGTCACCGGCACCCTGCTGCTGGCGTACATGGTGCACCTGCGCAGTCGGGCCCTGGCCGAGCGCCGCCGGCGGCGGCTCCAGGCCCGGGAGGCCGCCTGGTTGGCCGCCCGGCAGGCCGAGGTGCGCCGCGAGCAGGCCCGCCGGGCAGCCGCCCGCCGGGAGGCCCAGCGCCGCCTCGCCGCCCAACGCGAAGGGGTACGCCGGGCCGCGATGGGCCTCGACCGCCCAGCCGACCTGCCGGCAGTGGCCAACGGGGGCGGCTCCGTCTCCTACCGCCGTTCCGGCGGCCTGCGCGGCCGCCCGTACCAGTCCGGCCGCAACCCCCACTGAGGTGTAAGGAAGGGCCCCCTGTTAACGCTTCAGGTCTAGCGGGGCACCCTTCTCACCGCCGGCTGGGCGGGACGTGGCCCTCCCGTCGGGGTCAGCACCGCTGGGCTGGCGGCGAGCGCCCCCTGCCACGGGTGGGCGTCGCGTGGCCTCCGGCCACCGGGGGACGCTGGCGTCGCGTGGCCTCCGGCCACGGGGTGGGCGTCGCGTGGCCTCCGGCCACCGGGGGACGCGGGCGTCGAGCGCCCCGGTGGCTGGTGGGCTTCGGGGGCGTGGGCTGCCGGGATCGTGGCGTACCGGGGGGTGATTCGCTCTTCGGGGGCCGGCCTGTTAGCCTTGTTGCCGGCCCGCCCGGTGTAAGCCGGGCGGTGCTGATGCCGGTCAGCCGGCGGAGGGGCTGTGGCGCAGACTGGTAGCGCACCTCGTTCGCATCGAGGGGGTCAGGGGTTCAAATCCCCTCAGCTCCACCCAGTTCAAGGCCGTTTCCGATAGTCGGAGACGGCCTTTTTCGATCTTCTGTAGCGGTCAAGTGGCAGCAGTCAACAGAGCTCGACCGGGTCACCGGAGCGGATGACGCCGAATTCCAGCGGGCGCGCGTACACCCCGGCGCACGGCAGGGAGCCGACGGCCGGCAGGCGGTTGTGCCGGCTCAGCACCTGCAGCAGCGCGACATCCGGTTCGCCGTCACCATGCCGCAGCGCCGGAATGACGCACCGGGGGGTCGCGATGACGACCTCGGCGACCACGTCGGTGCCGATTCGCAGTCGACGCCCTGGCCAGAGGTTCTCGACGAAACCGGCGCCGGGGTCGGGCACCTCGACGACGATGTTGGGCCGGAAACGTTGGCTGTGCACCGGCCGACCCAGGTGGTCCGTGAGGGCGGCCAGCGTCGCGGTCGTTATCAGGTGCAGGGGCGCGAAGTCGAAGAACGTGCCCGGTGGAGAGCCGGTAGCCAGTTCGGAGCTGACGGTCTCCGCGCTTCGCAGATCGTCATCCGTGCGTACCTGGTCCGGGTCCATCCGCTCGATGCTCGTGTGCGGCGCGGCCCGGTCGAGCAGGCGAACATCCCGGCCCAGCAGCATGGACAGCGCCGGATCGCGGTAGCCGGTCACCGTCACGGTCTCGGTCGTACCGTCGGCCAAGGTCAGCCGGACCGCCGGGGCGCCGGTGGAGTCGGGGGGTGTCAGCGTGGACCGTACCGTCAGCATCTCGCGCCACAGGCGCGGGTTCTTTGCGCTTGCCACCTTGCCGGTGAGGCAGTCGAGCACGGCGAAGGTCCGATCGCCGGCGATGCCGGCCTCGTCCACGTACGCCTGGTCCAGATCCTCGCCCAGCATCGACTTGACCGGGTAGCGCGACAGCTGCCCGACCCTGCCCACCTGGCGGTCACGGCTCATGCCGGTGACACCTCGCGGACCTGCGCCGGCCCGTCCGGCAGATACACGTAACGCTCGAACATCTCCAGATCCTCCAGAGGTTCGTCTGGGGCTTGGCCCGGGGGCGTACGTCGACGGGGGCGACGTACCGGAAGCGGATCGGATCAGCGATCCGGGTCGAGCAGGGGGAACAGGCGGGCGACCGCCGCGACCGGCGCGGACCCCTGCGGACGGGTCTCGGGCCGGGTCTCGCGGTGGCGGTAGTCGGCCAGGAGATCGCGGATCTTCGCGCCGAGAGCGGTGAGCTCCCTCGGCGTGAGGTAGATGACCTCGCTGAATGCCTGGTCGTGGCGCCAGCGCGGCGGTGCCTGCTCGCGCAGGGCCAGCCAACCACTGTTTGTGGGTAGCCTCGGCCCGCTCTACCCGTCTGAGGTCCGGGCACAGCGGTCGGCGACATTTTTCTGCGCCTCCGAACCGCTTTTTTCAAAGGGCTCCCGGTGGTAGCTGCGTCCTCATTCCGGAATCGTCGCAGTGGCGGTGACCGACCAGTTCGTCGGCGAGCTGCCAGCCATGCCAAATGCGTGCCGGGGGTGGGTGGCCGTCCGGTCAGAGGCCGGCTGCGGCGTCGTACCGGCGGCGTAGGTCGGCCATCTCCGACTCGGTAAGGGCCTCCTTGAGCGCCAGTTGTTCGTACTTCTCCGGGAACATCTCCCGGAGCCGGTCGACGAAGCGGACCTCGCCGGTCCCCTCCACCACCTGGATGCCGGGCGGCTCGGTGGCCATGTCCATGATCAGCGGTCCGGTCAGCTTGACCGCGACGTCCCAGGGGCGATCCTGTTCGGCGACCCCGCAGAAGTGGTAGCCGTAGACCGTCCGCACGTCGGCCAGGACGGTGGCTGTGTCCGGCTCGTGGCCGTAGACGTGGACCCCGCAGATCACCGGGGTGCGGGCAGGTGCGTCGGCAACCTGCTGGGGCTGGTGTCCGGCGTGGTTGTGCTGCCCCGGGTCGGCCTGTTCGAGGATGGTGCGCATCCGGCTGGTGATCTGCGCCCGCAGATCCGGCGGCTCCGGTTCCGGCGCGGATTTCGCCAGTACGGCTGCGCCTGCCGAGACCGCCAGGAGAACCACGGCCGCCCACACGTAGCGGTTCCGGTGCCACCCCACGAAGAAGTTCCGAACGCTCATGATCACCTCGTTGCCGTTCCAGTGCGGCCGTTCCAGTGCGTCGACAGCCGTCAGGTGTCTCCGGCGCCCACCCCGGTCGCCGTGACGCGTGGCGTCGAAGTGCGCGATCGGCGCCGCGCCGGCTGCGGAGATCCCACCGCGTGCGCCCCGCCGAAGGGCCGACCATCGCTGCCAATGGCGGTGCTCGGCGCCGTGCTCCCGGCCGGCCGTGCCCAGCGCGGTTGCCCAAGCGCCGCGGTGCTGCCCGTAGCCCGCGCGCCGCGGTGCTGCCCGTAGCCCCCGCGCTGCCGGCGACGGGAGTCATTCCAACACGTCTGAACCGGCTGTGCAACATAGGCGTCGATCAGTGTGCGGAACGCTGGGTGGTGCGGCTGTCCAGGTTCGCGCCGTGGCGTGCCGGGTGACCGTGCCGAGGTTATGGTTGCGCTCGACGCGGCTGTTTCGGCGACATCATGGGATTGGCGCGCCCAGCAAGATCGAAGGTGCTTTCGGGGATCTCCTATCTCTGTGATGGGTTTGCTCATAAATCCAGCTCAGAGCAGATATATATAGACGATCATTGAACTCTGGGTCGATTGGTGCAATGCTGGCACGGAAGCGCTCCCACACAAGCCCCAGAACGTCGGAGAACGGAGGATCCACCATGGGTTCAGCCAAGCCCGATCAGTCCGGCCGTCGGTCACGGTCGGCTGTCCGCCAGCCCGTTCGAGCGCTCGTCGTGGTGCTCGCCATGCTGGCCGGCACGTTGACCTTCATCGGCCCGGCCCAGGCCCACGGCACGATCGTCGGCCCGGCCACCCGCGCCTACCAGTGCTGGCAGACCTGGGGGAGCCGGCACATGGATCCGGCCATGCAACAGCAGGACCCCATGTGCTACCGCGCCTTCCAGGCCAACCCGGACACCATGTGGAACTGGATGAGCGCGCTGCGGGACGGTCTGGGCGGGCAGTTCCAGGCCCGTACCCCCGACGGGCAGCTGTGCAGCAACGGCCTTACCCGGAACGACAGCCTGAACCAGCCCGGAGCGTGGAAGACGTCCAACCTCGGCCGTAACTTCTCGATCCAGCTGTACGACCAGGCCAGTCACGGTGCCGACTACTTCCGGGTCTACGTGAGCAAGCAGGGGTTCAACCCCGCCACCCAACGTCTGGGTTGGGGGAACCTCGACTTCATCACGCAGACCGGGCGGTACGCACCGGCACAGAACATCTCGTTCAACGTCTCGACCTCCGGCTACACCGGACACCACATCGTCTTCGTCATCTGGCAGGCCTCGCACGCCGACCAGGCCTACATGTGGTGCAGTGACGTGAACTTCACCTGATCCACCCGACACCGGTCACCCTCTGGTGGTCACCGGCCTTCCGGCCCGGGACGTGGTCCCGGGCCGGAAGGCCGGGTCGAGTGCGTTGGTCCGCAGCCGGCCCGCGGTGGGGTGGAACGGCACGGCTCACGGCGGCCGGCCCACGGCCACGTCGCGGCCAGCCGAGCGGCGTAACCAGCGCCACCTTCCCGGCACGTGCAGTGCGGCAAGCGGGTCAACGGCCGGTCAGCTACCAGGTGGAGCCGGATCACCGACCCCGTACAGGTCCCTGCGTCGGGTTCAGGTTCCGGTAGGGGTTGTTCGAAGCGAGTTCCGGCCTCGTGGGGCGTACCTGCGGAGCGGCGGAGGGCGCCGAGGTCAGGCGGTAACTCGCTGCGGCGTGCCGAGAGCTCTCGTTGGTCGCGGGTGGTTGCCCGGGTGCCGCCGCGCTGGCGGTCTGCTGTGTGGCCCGTACCCGTTCCTGCTGCCACCGGTCGGCCCCACTGACCATCAGGTAGGTCTCCAGCGGTGGGGCGATGCTCCGCCGACCATCCTGAGCCGGGGGGTCGTACCTCGGGTCCGTAGGGGCGACGGCCAGCGTGGCGATCTCCGGCCGCTCCCTACCCCGGGAGTCCAGTACGGGCTCCGGCGTCCACCCCGCCCACTGACGGACCTCGGCCGCGTTGTTTCTCACCCTGCCCGTCGGATCGGGGTAGTAGTAGGCCGAGACGCCGCTGAGTCTGCCGTTCTCGTGGAGCCGGGCGAGGCTCTGGTCGAGGCCGATCCAGCTCTTCAACGTACGGGCGACCGCCAGCCTGACCGCGGCGTCCTGGTGTGCGGAGAACTCCGGGCCGCCGAGCGGAGACCGCATGGCCATCATCGCGTACGGACCGTTCGCGAATCCCGGGTGCGTCCACTGCTGGACGGAGTCCGCAGATCCGGGGAGCTGGCTGCCGTACGGGGGTGGATCGATGCCCGTCCACTCGTGCGGGGCGAAGGTCTTGCCCCGTAGGCGGTGCAGTACATCCCGGCCCCTGATCCGTAGGCCGCCGCGCTTGCGGGTCTCCTTGGGTGCGGTCTGCCGGTGCGCCTCGTCGACGAACCGCATCCCGTTTCTCAGGTCACGGTTGGTCTCGCTCCGGTGTTCCGGGTCCCAGCCCCTCGCAAGGTCCTGTCGCAGGATCCAGAGCGCCAGCCGTTCGACCTTGGTGTCGAAGCCAGGCTCGCCCACAAAGGCGAGCGGGTCGTTCTGATCGCCCATGCGCCTGTCCCTACCGAATCGGTACCTGGTCGGCGGTACTACGGTCGGTCGGGGTGGTCGGTTCACCTCGATCTATGGCGGCGGAGCCGGAGCCGTGGTGCGCCGGCCCCGGCCCGCCGCGTTACGGCCGCCAGGAGCCGGAGGTCCGGAACTTGTGCTGGTACTCCAGGGTGCCCTTGGTGTCGGCGACGTTGAAGACCACCGTTCCGCTGCGCTTGGTGCCCTCCGGCAGGTTGTTGCCGGAGGTGAGCGAGTCGCCGCAGCCGGAGATGATGCCGGCCAGGCCGTTGGTGGTGGTGCCGTCCGCGGCCACCCACTCGAAGTAGATCGGGTTGAGCGAGGACGAACCCTTGGTGACCTCGGCGCTCACGTCGGCGATCAGGTAGAGCCCCTTGCTCGGCTTCGGCGAGTAGCTCCGGCACGGCTCGTCGGTCGTCCGGAACTTCGAGACGGTGATCCGCAGTTCACCGTCGTTGTCGGTGAGGATGAGGGTGTCGCCGGCCTTCATGTTGTAGGTCTCGCCGGTGGGTCGGGGCGCGGCGGTGGTCGGCGCGGCGGTGGTCGGCTCCGGCGTCGGCGGTTGGGTCGGCTCGGTGCTCGGGGCGGCGGTGGTCGGTGCCGCGGTCGGACCGGTGCCGCTGGTCTGCTCGTCGTCACCGCCGGCTGCGATGTAGGCGAGGACGCTGCCGCCACAGCAGAGCAGCGCGATCACCGTGACGATCGCGATGATGATCAGCGCCGCCTTGCCGCCCGAGCCACCTGACGACTTCTGCGGCGGACCCAACGGGTACGCCCCGGGCGGGTACCCGGGCGGCGGGTAGCCGCCACCGGGCGGCAGCGGCCCGGCCGGCGGGTACGGCTGACCGGAGGTCGGGTACTGCGGCGCGCCGGAGACCGGCGGCGGGTACTGCGGGGCACCCGAACCCGGCGCGGGGTACGGCTGCCCCGGGTACTGCGGCGCGCCCGACACCGGCGGGTACGGCTGGCCGGGGTACTGTGGCGCGCCGGAGACCGGCGGGTACGGCTGGCCGGGGTACTGTGGCGCGCCGGAGACCGGCGGCTGCGGGTAGGGCTGGCCCGAGGACGGGTACTGCTGCTCACCCGAGCCGGGGTACGGCGACTGCTCGCCCGAGGCGGCGTAGTGCGGCGCGCCCGAGGACGGGTACTGCGGGCCACCGGTGCCACCACCCGGCGGGTACTGCGGGCCAGCGGGGCCGCCACCCGGCGGGTACGGGGCCGTCGGCGGCGTCCAGGAATCGCCGCCGGGCGGCGTGGACCACGCGTCGTCGGGCTGCTGCGGGGAGCCGAAGAGGGACGGTGCGGGAGTGTCCGGTTGAGCCCACGGGTCGTTCGGAGGCGGTGGGGCGGCCGTCGGGTCGGCAGGATACGACGACGGCTGGTTGGGGTCCTGCGGCCCGAACGGGGGCTGGGGGTGGCTCACCATACTCCTCGGCGCCTGGGAACGTCTCGAACAGCCTGGACGCTACCGCGCGCAGGCAACCCCCGAATCCTGGTGGTCCACCCGGTGCCAGGTCGTCGGCTGATCGGTTCGAACAGTCGCCGGGTCAGCGGAGGCCGAGGACGGCGGCGGTGCGGACCAGGTCGGTCTCGACGGCGAACCGTCCGACGATGGTCCGCGGCGGGTCCAGGTCAGCCGCCGCGTCGAGGCGGGCCGGCGCGATTGACGCGGTGAAGGTGCCCGCCTCCGGGTCCAGCTCGACCCGGGCGTCGTGGAAGTCGAGCCAGCTGCCGACGATCGGATGCCAGACCTTGTAGACGGTCTCCTTGGCGCTGAAGATCACCGCCGGCCAGGACACCCCGGCGGGCAGCCGGGCGCACCACTCCTCCTCCTCGGGCAGGCAGATCAGTCGGCGTACCCCGGCTTCGAGGACCTTGTGCCGTTCGGCGTCCATGCCCACCGACCGGATCTCGGTGGTCCGGGCCGCCGCCGCCGCGCAGTACCCCCGGGTGTGGGTGATCGTGCCGACCACGCCGGCCGGCCAGACCGGGGCCCGGTCCGCCGCGGGCACCGGGGTCGGCGGCAGGCCGAGGGCACCCATCGCCCGCCGGGCGCAGACCCGGCCGGCGGTGAAGTCCCGCCGCCGGCTCTCCACCGCCCGCTCGCCGAGGCAGGCCTGCTCGGCCGGCAGCAACGTCCCGGTCCAGTCCGCCGGCCCGGCCACCGCGACCGCCACG
Organism: Micromonospora yangpuensis; assembly: GCF_900091615.1. Taxonomy (NCBI): domain Bacteria; kingdom Bacillati; phylum Actinomycetota; class Actinomycetes; order Micromonosporales; family Micromonosporaceae; genus Micromonospora; species Micromonospora yangpuensis. Next base: position 1,121,283 of record NZ_FMIA01000002.1, read on the forward strand.
GTCGGCGGCAGCAGGTCACGCATCACCCACACCCCCGCCCGGGTACGACCACAGCCGGACCCGGTCGACGGCCTGGTCGGTGCGTGGCGCCGGAGTGGGTGGGCCCTGCCCCGCCCGGCTCGTCGCGTCCGTAGTGGAGGGTCGGTGCCGGGTGCTGCGAGCCATGCGGTGACGGTACTGCAGCCGACCGTGGCGGTGGGGGCGCGCGTCCCTGCCGTACGCGTGGGTGCTGCGCCCCGCGCCGAAGAGATGACTGTCCGTTAGGTGCCGGATGTAAACCATATGGCCGTCAACGCATCCGTCGGAAATCTGAAACAAGTTGACCCGTTGTGCCAGTGGTGCATGGTGGTTAAGCTTCCCTTGCGCGCCCCAATCGCCCGCTTCCCCCGTGGCAGGCGATCGGGGCGCGCGTCTTTGTTGGGACGGAAGCTGCGTGGGGCGGAAGCCGGTGGCTGTTCCCGGTGAGAAGGGCACCCCGCTCTACCTGAGGCGTTAAGCGGGGGCCCTTCCTTGCACCGGGGTCAGATCCAGCGGCCGTCGAGCCACATCCGGGCGGACCACTCGGCGTTGGTGAGGATCGTCCCGACGAAGATCGGATAGAAGTACGCGAAGCAGAGCGCGACCAGCAGCACGTACGCGCCCACGATGAACGCACCCACCAGCCGCCGGTCGGCCCGCGCCTGCTCGGCCTCGGCGTCCCGCGCCGTCGCGACCCCACCGGCTGCGCCGACCCCACCGGCGGGATCAGCCCCGCCGGTTGCGCCGGTCTTGCCGAGGGCGCCGGGTGGGTCGGCCGGGGTGACGATCGCGCCGAGCACGTACGTCACCGCCAGGACCAGGAACGGCAGGGCCGGGGCGGTGTAGAAGGAGAACATCGTCCGGCCGTCGAGGGCGTACCAGAACCAGGGCAGCAGGCCGAAGGCGACGCAGAGCAGGATCGCCCCGGCCCGCCAGTCGCGCCGGGCCAGGCCCAGCCACGCGGTACCGGCCAGCGCCGGCAGGAACGACCACCACAGCAGCGGGGTGCCGAGCAGCAGCACCTCGGAGGCGCAGCTCGCCGCCCCGCAGGGGCCGTCGCCGGAGTAGTGGAAGGCCACCGGCCGGCCGAGCAGCAGCCACTGCCACGGCCAGGACTGGTACTTGTGCGGCTCGGAGAGGCCGGCGTGGAAGCTGTACGCCGCCATGTGGTACTCGTACAGGTTCTTCAGCGGGCCGAGGAACGGGGTGTCGCTGAGGCCGGGGGTGTTCGGGTACCGCTCGGCGAGCCGGTAGTAGCCGTGGTCGGTGAGGAACCAGCCGGACCAGGCGGCCAGGTAGGTCAGGCTCATCACCACCGCGGTCAGCAGCAGCCAGGGCAGCTCGGCGCGGAACGCGTCCCGCCACGGTCGGCGTACCCCGGCGGAGCGGCGGGCCCCGACCTCCCAGAGCAACACCAACAGCACGAACGCCGGTACGAAGTAGAGCGCGCTCCACTTCACCGCGATGCCCATCCCGAGCAGCACCCCGGCGGCCAGCCGCCACCAGGGCCAGCTGCGCCAGCCGCCGGCCGGGCGACCGGCCGCACCCGGGCGGGACGGGTCCAGCCCGGCGTCGAGGGCCTGCTGCCAGCGGCGACGGCGGGCGTCCCGGTCGAGCACCAGCGCCCCGAAGGCGGCCAGTACGAACAGCAGCAGGAAGATGTCGAGCAGGGCGGTGCGGGAGAGCACCAGGTGGAAGCCGTCGAGGGCGAGCAGCAGCCCGGCGGTGCAGCCCAGCACGGTGGAGCGGAACATCCGCCGGCCGATGCGCACCAGCAGCAGCACCGACAGGATGCCGGCCAGCGCGGCCGAGATCCGCCAGCCGAACTCCGGTGCGGTGGTCATCAGCCGACCGGGGACGTTGAACCCCTGCTCGACGTCGACGTACCCGAAGGCCCACTCGCCGGCGCCGATCAGCCACTTGCCGAGCGGCGGGTGCACGACGTACGCCGGGACGTCGTCCTTGTAGTTCCACTCGACGCCCTTGTCGACGAGCTGCCAGCCCTCCCGGGCGTAGTAGACCTCGTCGAAGATCTTGCCCTTGGGGTACGTGATGCCGACCAGGCGCAGGATCGCGGCGATCGCCACCACCACGGCGGTGGCCAGCCAGGAGTGCAGGTCCAGCCGGGCCTCGACGGTGGCCAGGCGACGCCGGACGATGGTGGGGATGCCACCACCACCGCCACTGGCGGTCGGCGCCTCCGGCGGGTCGGGGACCCTGGTGCCGTTGCCCGGTTCTTCCGATTCGGCCTGGCCGGAGCCCGCGCTCTGCGCTGTCGACGCACTCGTCACCCGGCGATCGTAGGCTGCTGGGGTGCCCGGTGGCGCCGGTCGTCCCCGATATTTGGTACATCCGTCGATGAAGGAGCGCGTCCCGTGGGCGAAATGTCGGAAAGTGGACGCCTGGTGCTGCTCGGCGCGCCGCTGGGCAACCCGGCCGACGCCTCCACCCGGCTCCGCGAGGTCCTCGCCACCGTCGACGTGGTCGCCGCCGAGGACACCCGCCGGCTGACCCGGCTCGCCAAGGACCTCGACGTACGCATCGAGGGCCGGATCGTGTCGTACTTCGAGGGCAACGAGGAACGGCGTACCCCCGAACTGGTCGACGTGCTGCGCGCCGGGCACCACGTCGCCCTGGTCACCGACGGCGGCATGCCCAGCGTGTCGGACCCCGGCTACCGGCTGGTCACCGCCGCGCTGGCGGCGGGCGTGCCGGTCACCGCCGCGCCCGGCCCCAGCGCGGTGACCACCGCGTTGGCGCTGTCCGGGCTGCCCAGCGACCGGTTCTGCTTCGAGGGGTTCCTGCCCCGCGCCCCCGCCGCCCGCCGGGCCCGGCTGCGCTCGCTGGCCACCGAGGAGCGGACCCTGGTGCTCTTCGAGGCCACCCACCGGATCGTCGGCGCGCTCGCCGACCTGGCCGCCGAGTTCGGCTCCGACCGGCCCGCCGCGCTCTGCCGGGAGCTGACCAAGACCTACGAGGAGGTGGTCCGCCGCCCGCTGGGCGAGCTGGCCCGGTGGGCCGCCGAGGCGACACCGCGCGGCGAGATCACCCTGGTGGTGGCCGGTGCCGTGCCGACCGCCGGGCAGCGGCCGGACGACGGCACGCTGCGCGCCGAGGTGGCCGGACGGGAGGCCGCCGGGCTGTCCCGGCGGGACGCGATCACCGAGGTCGCCGCCGAACACGGCCTGCGCCGCCGGGAGCTCTACACCATCGTGCACAGCCCACAGTGAGCTGACGTCGCTCCGGCGGTGACCTGACGTCGGGGGTCCGGCGGTGCCCTGACGCCGGGCTCCGGCGGTGGCCTGACGTCGGGTCACCAGGCGGCGGCGAGGAAGCCCAGGGTGGTCAGCAGCGGGCCGGCGCAGGTGGCGGCCACCGCCCAGCGCCGCAGCCGGGGGTCGGGCAGTCGGGTCGCGCCGCCGAACCGGACCATGCCGGCGGTGCAGCCGGCCACCGCGAGCAGGCCGAGCAGCCACCGCAGGTGCTGCCCGACGCCGGTGTCGGCGTACGCGGTGGTGCCCTCCGGGCCGGTCATCCGGGCCGGCAGCACCGTACCCGGGTCGGTCTGGTCGGCCGGTACGCCGCTGAGCCGTACCCCGTGGGCGACGAACCGCCCGTCGGCGGCGGCGAAGTTGCCCCGGCAACGCTGCGCCAACCCGCCGCCGGTGCACTCGCCCACCACCACGCTGCCCCGGGTCGCGTGCCCCGCCGCCAGCCACAGCGGCCCGACGCTGACCCAGGCGAAGAACGCGGCCAGCAGGCTGAACAGCACCAGGGCGGAGAGGCCGGGCAGCGGATCGGGCGGATGGTTGCTCCGGCCCTCCCGCCGGCGTCGGGTCGAGCCGCCCGGGGACGCGTCGGCGCGTTTCGCCTTCCGCTCGGCCCGGATCGGGGTGCCGTCCCAGTGCACCTCCTCGATCGGCAGCCAGAACGCCTCCTCGGAGTCCGTCGTACCGGGGTCGGCGGCCGGCGCCCGGCGGTGCTGCCGGACGGGCACCCGGCTCGGCACGGCGTCCATCGGCGCACCGGTCGTCGGCTCCGTCTCGACCACCGTCTCGATCACCTGGGTCACCGCGGTCGGGTCACCGCGGCGCTGGGGGGCGACCGCCGGACCGCGCGGCGCAGTCGGCCCGGTGGGCCCCTCGGGTGCCTCCGGCGGCTGGTCGTCGGACTCGCGGGCGGTTCCTCTGCCAGTCACGATGTTCATTGGACACCGCCGGAGGGGAGCACCCGGGCAGCTCAGGCCGCGTGTCGGCGACAATTCGGACAGGGTTGGCCCCGGACGGGCCTATTGGTTCGCGGCCACCCGGGGGCGGTCACTAGGCTTGCTGGTCATGAGTCACGTTCTCGCGGCGGTGGCCTGGCCGTACGCCAACGGCCCACGCCACATCGGCCACGTCTCCGGTTTCGGCGTACCCTCCGACGTCTTCGCCCGGTACATGCGGATGGCCGGCCACGACGTGCTCATGGTCTCCGGCACCGACGAGCACGGCACCCCGATCCAGGTGCAGGCGGACAGCGAGGGCGTCAAGCCGCGCGAGCTGGCCGACCGGTACAACCGGGTGATCGTGGAGGACCTGCTCGGCCTCGGCCTCTCCTACGACCTGTTCACCCGGACCACCACCGGCAACCACTACGCCGTGGTGCAGCAGCTCTTCGAGGGACTGCACCACAACGGGTACGTCGTCACCAAGACCACGATGGGGGCGATCTCCCCGTCCACCGGCCGGACCCTGCCCGACCGGTACATCGAGGGCACCTGCCCGATCTGCGGGTACGACAGCGCCCGGGGCGACCAGTGCGACAACTGCGGCAACCAGCTCGACCCGGTCGACCTGATCAACCCCCGCTCGAAGATCAACGGGGAGACGCCGCAGTTCGTCGAGACCGAGCACTTCTTCCTCGACCTGCCCGCCCTGGCCGACGTGCTGCGCGGCTGGCTGGACACCCGCGAGGGCTGGCGGCCCAACGTGCTGCGGTTCTCCCGGAACCTCCTCGACGACCTGCAGCCCCGGGCCATCACCCGGGACCTGGAGTGGGGGGTGCCGATCCCGCTCGAAGGCTGGCGGGAGCGCGGCGACAAGCGGATCTACGTCTGGTTCGACGCGGTCATCGGCTACCTGTCGGCCTCCATCGAGTGGGCCCGCCGCTCGGGTGACCCGGAGGCCTGGCGGAGGTGGTGGTCCACCGACGGCGCCGGCAAGGACGCCCGGGCCTACTACTTCATGGGCAAGGACAACATCGTCTTCCACTCGGTGATCTGGCCGGCCCTGCTGGCCGGGTACTCCGGCGAGGGGGCCAAGGACGGCGAGCCGGGCGAGCTGGGCCGGCTCAACCTGCCCACCGAGGTGGTGGCCAGCGAGTTCCTCACCATGGAGGGTCGCAAGTTCTCCTCCTCCCGCAAGGTCGTCATCTACGTCCGGGACTTCCTGGAACGCTACGACGCCGACGCGCTGCGCTACTTCATCTCGGTGGCCGGCCCGGAGAGCAACGACACCGACTTCACCTGGTCGGAGTTCCTCCGCCGCAACAACGACGAGCTGGTGGCCGGCTGGGGCAACCTGGTCAACCGGTCGATCTCGATGGCGGCGAAGAACTTCGGCGCGATCCCGCCGGTCGACCCGGCCGGGCTCACCGAGGCCGACGAGGCGCTGCTCGCGGTGGCCCGCGCCGGCTTCGACACGGTGGGCGACCTGATCGCCCGACACCGGCAGAAGCAGGCCATCGGCGAGGCGATGCGGGTGGTCGCCGAGGCCAACCGGTACCTGTCCGACCAGGCGCCGTGGAAGCTCAAGGCCGAGGCGGACAAGCCCCGGATGGGCACCATCCTGCACACCGTCCTGCAGGTGGTCAGCGACGCCAACACGCTGCTCACCCCGTTCCTGCCGCACTCCGCGCAGCAGGTCCACGAGCTGCTCGGCGGCACCGGCGTGCACGCGCCGATGCCCACCATCGTCGAGGTCGACGATCTCGACGCCGGGCCGGCGTACCCGGTGCTGACCGGTGACTACACGGTCGGGGCGCGGTGGGAGTCCGTACCCGTGGAGGCCGGCCGGGCGCTCGCGGCGCCGAAGCCGGTCTTCCGCAAGCTCGACCCGTCGATCGTCGAGGAGGAGCTGGCCCGCCTCGAAGGCTGAGCCGACGCGGCCCCGGGGGTGGTCCCCGGGGCCGCGCTTCGTGGTGCGGTCGGTCAGGCGCGGGCCATCGCCGGCTGTCCGATGAACTCCATGATCGCCCGGTTCACCTCGGACGCGTTGGTCCACGGGATGCCGTGCGGAGCGCCCTTGAGCGTGACCAGCTCGCTGTTGGGCAGCATCGGCTGCAACCGCTGACCGGTCTTGGCGTACGGCAGCACGTTGTCCTGGTCGCCCTGGACGATCAGCACCGGCACGTCGATCCGGGGCAGGTCACCCCGGAAGTCGGTGAGCCAGGCGTCCACCGAGTTCAGGGTGGCGATCGCCGAGGCCCGCGCGCCGATCTGCCAGTGCCCCTGGTACGCCTCCTCGCTGACCAGCTTGCCCTTGTTCTGCTGGTAGTTGAAGAAGGCGTCGCAGAAGGTGGTCAGGTAGGCGAACCGGTCGTCGACGATCGCCTTCTTGAACCCGTCGAAGAGGCTCTGCTCGACCCCCTCGGGGTTGTCGGCGGTCTTCAACAGGTACGGCGCCAACGGCGCGAGCAGCACCGCCCGGTCCACCCGGTCCGACCCGTACGCGCCCAGGTAGCGGGTCACCTCACCGGTGCCCATCGAGTGCCCGACCAGGATCACGTTGTTCAGGTTCAGCTCGGTCAGCAGCACGTCCAGGTCGGCGGCGAAGGTGTCGTAGTCGTACCCGGTGGCCGGCTGGGCGGAGCTGCCGTAACCACGCCGGTCGTAGGTGATCGTCCGGTATCCCGCCGCGAGCAGCGGCCCGACCTGTTTCTCCCAGGTCGCCCCGTTGAACGGGAACCCGTGGATCAACACGACCGGCTGGCCGGACCCGTGGTCCTCGTAGTACAGGTCGATGGGCGCGAGGTTCTCCGCGCCGACGGTGACGAAGGGCATGCGGATCTCCTGATCAACTGGCGTCTCGGACACCCACGCCTACCCGACCCGCCGCCCGTTATGCCGACCCCTCCGTTTGAACCGAACCCGACCGGTGTCCGTTGGAAGGGACTGGGCCGAGAGCACAGGGGTGAAAATGTCGGATACAGATGGGTTGCGCGAGGCGTGGCTGTTGGCGGAGGGAATGGGGGATTATTCAGCCGAGGAGTTGACTAGGTATTTTGGGGATTACCGGGGTGAGGAATATGACCCCGGTGAGCTGGACGGACTCCTTGAGGAGTCGAGGGACCTTCATCCGGAGGGGGCGGGCGAAGGCTACCCGGAAGGCGGGGATCAGCGAAGTGATCCTCTCTCGGTATCCGGGCGGCTAGCGGCCCCGACGGCTTGCGTCGACATTCCTGAGAAAGTGGCCGGGTCTCGCCGAGTTCGTGCCGATCTCGTCTGGGCCGAGCTTCTGAGAAGCCACGCGAAGGGTGACCTGGATCGGACGAAGAAAAAGGTGGTTGTCCAGCATCTGAGTGAGATCAAGGCGGACAGGGCTCGGCTGGGAAGGGCCCAGCTGAAGTTCTTCGACGATCACCCTAATTATGCGGACAAGTACCTTAAAGTTGGCTCGAAGAATCATTCGCTTCTGCAGGATTTCAGGAAGGGTGACTCGACAGCTCCCGTACCCGTACCCATGCCCGTACCTCATACCGGGCGCTCTCGTACTGATTCCGAGTGGGCTGATCTTCTCCTGCAGCGCGCAGCCGGTGCCCAGGTGGACGCCAGGACGAAGAAGACCGTCACCACGCATCTGGCTGATATCAAAAGAGACAAAATCCGGTTGGGGCCTGAGCAGTTGGCGTTCTTCGCTGCTCACCCCGACAGTGCCGAGAAGTACCTCGTCCCCGGCTCGGTCAACCATGCGGACCTTGAGACGTTCAGGAAAACCGGATTGGCGACCAGGGCGCCGAGAGAGATCAGACATCGCGCCGATGCCGAATGGGCCGGGCTCCTCGAAGCCCACGCCACGGACCAGGTGATGACCCCGAGCGACCTGAAGGCCGCCGACACCTACCTGAGTGACATCAAGAGGGGGAAGATTGTCCTCAAGAGGCAGGTGGCGGAGGTGTTCATCGATCATCCCCATTATGCGAATGCCTATCTGCCGTCCGATCACCGGAAGCGGGAGCCTTACGAGGAGTTGAAGAAGGCTCGCGAAACTGTCGCAGCAGAGGGGACGGTGGCGGTGTATCAGGTGGCGCGAGCGACGGTGCCGGGGGCGGTCGCCGGTGTGCCGCCGCTGCGTCTTCCCAGCCTGTCCGGGCCGCCCCTGCTCAGAGGCGATACGGCAGGTCGACGCCCCGGTCGTCGGTGACCTCGGCGGCCGGGCCCACCTCTCGTGGACACCCTGCCTCCCGAGTGGGGACGATCTCTGGGCGGGGAAGAGGCCGGGAGCCCCGGCCCCGGGGGTGGGTGTGTGATCCTCGCCAGGTGATGAATGAGCCGACTGAGTCCCGCAAGCAGCGCGCCGCCCGCCGGGCCGGCGAGTTCCCGCCCGCGCCCGAGCCGCTGCCGGTGGCCGTACCGGACAGCCACACCCACCTGGACATCACGGTCGCCGAGGCCGGCGTACCCCTGTTCGGGTCGGGCGCGCCCGACGAGGCGGCGGCGACGGTCGATACCGCCGCCACCTCGGCGGTGACCGGGGCCGCCGTGAACGCGGTGGCCGCGACCGGCGCGCTGGCCGCGGTGGATCCGCTGGCCGCCGCCGACGCGGTCGCCGCCGCCGACTCCGGGCTGGTGACCGATCCGGTCGACGCCATCGTGCGGGTCGCCGCCGCCGCCGGGGTGGACCGGCTGGTCCAGGTCGGGGTGGACGTCGAGTCGTCGCGGTGGGGGGCGCGGCTCGCGGCCCGGCACCCGGCGGTGCTGGCCACCGTCGCGCTGCACCCGAACGAGGCCCCCCGGCTGGCCGACCTGGACGCCGCGCTGCGCGAGATCGAGGCCCTCGCCGCGCTGGACGAGGTACGCGGCATCGGCGAGACCGGGATGGACTTCTTCCGCACCGGCGAGGACGGTCGGGCAGTGCAGGAGGAGAGCTTCCGGGCACACATCGCCATCGCCAAGCGGTACGGCAAGACCCTGGTGATCCACGACCGGGACGCGCACGCCGACGTGCTGCGCATCCTGGACGACGAGGGCGCACCCGACACGGTGGTGCTGCACTGCTTCTCCGGTGACGCCGGGTTCGCCGCCGAGTGCGTCCGCCGGGGCTACCTGCTCAGCTTCGCCGGCACGGTCACCTTCGCCAGCGCCCACGCGCTGCGGGCAGCCGCCGCCGTCACCCCACCGGAGCAGCTGCTGGTGGAGACGGATGCGCCGTACCTGACGCCCACGCCGTACCGGGGGCGGCCGAACGCCTCGTACCTGATCCCGCTGACCGTGCGGTCCCTCGCCGCGACCACCGGTGTCGACCTGGCGACGCTCTGCGGCCACCTGTCGGCCAACGGCGAACGCGCCTTCGGCCCCTGGCTCTGACCTGGACGTTCTCTCGAAGCGGGCCTGAACCGAAGTCTGCGGACCACGTAGAGGATGGTGTCTCGTCGCCGCACCCGCCCGGAGTGGTCCATGGAGTCGTCCGCACAATCCGCTGACACCGCCCGACATTCGTTCGAATACACCGCCTACCGCTATCTCATGGCCGGCAGGCGCTGTTCTTTCGCGCCCAGCGACGAGCACGGCCCGGACTCCGGAATGTTCACTCTGCGCATCAATCTCTACCCCCACGAGCAGATCCACGTCGATACCCGGAGTTGGAGCGGGATCAACGCCCTGGAGGTCTACCGGATCGACTCCAGGACGAATTTCCCTGCTGCCTCGGAGATCCACCACATCGAATTCGCCTCGGCCCGGCGGAATCTCCTCACGGCGAAGCTGGTCCAGGATCTGATCGGTCGGCTCAGAACAGCTGGCCTCGATGTCGGGCAGGAAGCAAATCTCGCCGCGTCCGAGAGGCTGCTGGACGCTACGCGTGAGTACAACAGGGTCTATACCGGCCTTCGAGGTGCCGGTGGTGCTGGCCGGGCGACGGGTGTCGCGTCGGCTGCCGCTCTTCCCGTGCCCGGTGGCAGTTCACCTCCACCTAGGAGTGAGTACTCGTGGCCCTCCCCGTACAACCCGAGAGGTGGGGCCGGAGCCGGGCAGCTCCCGGGCGTCGGCAGGCCGTGAACTAGCGCCTCGGCTCGTGGCGCTGCCTCGGCTTATGGCGCTGCCTCGGTTCGTGGCGGCGCCTCGGCTTATGGCGCTGCCTCGGTTCGCGGCGGCGCCTCGGTTCGCGGCGGCGTCCCGGTTCGTGGCGGCGTCCCGGTTCGTTGCGTTGTCTCGGTTCGTGGCGTTGTCTCGGTTCGTGGCGGCGTCCCGGCGGTGGTGAGAGGGGTGCCCTGCTATACCGAAAGCGTTAACAGGGGGCCCTTCCTTACCCCTTGAGGTGGGTGAGGAAGGTGTGCCAGGTGGCGGGGGAGAAGGTGAGGGCGGGCCCGGTCGGGTCCTTGGAGTCGCGTACCGCGACCAGGTCGGGCAGATTGTCGGCCACCTCGACGCAGTCGCCGCCGTTGCCGCTGCTGCGGGTGCTGGTGCGCCACCGTGCTCCGGTCAGGTCCATGTCTCGGCCACCTCGCTGATCAGGTCGACTGACTGCCAGTGGGAGAGCGCCTCGGCCCGCACGTTCTCCCAGACGTTCAGTATCGCCGCGATGTCGTCGGCGTCGCTGACCACAGTGCCCTGCAACTGGTTGTCCAGGTAACCGGCCATCTGGTGGTCGTCGGCGGTGGCCAGCACGAACGGCCCGTTCAGCCCGGCGTAGGCCCCGACCGTGGCGGGCACCACCTGGATCTTGACATGGTCGGCCTGGGCGGCGGTGACCAGCGCGGTCAACTGCTCGCGCATGGTCGCCCGGCCGCCGACCGGGCGGCGTAGCACCGACTCGTCGACCACGGCGGCCAGCCGCGGCGGGTTCTCCGGCCGGGCGAGAATGGCCTGCCGGGCCAGCCGGTTGGCCACGTGCCGCTCGATGTCCTGGCGGGGCAGCAGACCACCGCCGGTGAGCACGGCGCGGGCGTAGGCCTCGGTCTGGAGCAACCCGGGCAACACCGTCGACTGGTACGACCGCAGCAGCACCGCCTCGCTCTCGATGTCCTGCCAGGGACGAAACCAGATGGGCTCCCGACGTCTGGTGGTGTCCGGCCAGATGTCCACGATGTCCCGGCCGAGCGCCTCGGCTGCCGCCGCCCGGTGCCGGGGATGCGGCACCCGGTCCTCCCGCAGCCACCGGGCGGGCGTCTTCGGGTCGACACCGACTCGCTCCGCGAGGGACTCCAAGGTGTGCCCGGTCTCGTGCAGAGCTGCTCGGAGCAGGTCGTTCATGGCTCTCCCCGGGGGTAGCAACGAATATCCACGCACCATATCGCTACGACCTGTAGTTGTCCGGTGACGTGCCGGAAGGTGGTGTCCAGGACGGCGTGGCCGGTGGAGGTCGATCCCCCTGACCCGGCGGTCACGTACGTCACCGGGAGCCGGCGCGGGCCCGCCCTGCCCACGCCGGCTCCCGTCCACCCCGGACGACCGCTGCAGTGAACGATGTCGCACCGGCCGCCGGGCCGGCCGCTGGGAGGAAACGATGCCGCACCCGTATTCGAACCAGCGTCGGTACCGCCTGGCGCACGAGCCGACCCGGCCGGCCTGGCGGTGTCAGGCGTGCGGGACCAGTTGGCCCTGCTCGGCGGCGAAGCTCCGCCTGCTGGGGCGGTTCCGGGCGGACCGGGCGGGGTTGGTGACCCACCTGACCGGCCTCCGGGAGCAGGCCGCGGCCCAACTCGCCGATCTCGGGCAGCCGATCCCGCCGGCGACCCTCGACGATCGTTTCGTCGACTGGGCCCGCCGCCGTGAGTAGCCCGCTCAGCGCGGGCCGCGCCCGGGGTTCGGCTGATTGGGGACGGGGCGGCGTTGGATGGGTGTGCCGGATGTGTTGGTGCCGAGTGGGGCGTCCGGGCGGACCTGGTTTCGTAGCCGTGCTTCGGCCATGCGGGCCACGTCGGGTGTGGCCGTCGTGGGGTTCGACTGACCGGGGACGGGTCGACGTTGGATGGGTGCGCCGGAGGCGCGGGTGCCGAGTGGGGCGTCCGGGCGGACCTGGTTTCGTCGCGGCGCTTCGGCCAGCTGGGCCACGTCGGGCACCGCCGCCTGTCGCGGGCGGTACTCCGGCAGGTTGATCCGGTCGTACTCGGCCTCGGTGATTCGACGTTCCCCCGGGCTGGGGTGCGCCAGGTACGGGGGAGTGCTGGCTACGTGGAACGTGCTGGGCCGGCTCGGACCCGGCACGAACGTCGCCGGATCGCTGCGGTCCGCGGGGCGGATCTCGACACTGCTCAACCAGGCGTACCGCGCGTTCAGTTCGGCGAGGCGCTGATCGGTGTGCAGGTTCCTCGGCGCCCAGCCGGCCCGGTGCCAGGCGTTCAGCTCGTGGTCGTCGATGGCGAACCGGTGTGGTTCGGTCATGCGCCGGCCCACCGCGACGGAGACGTGTCCGCCCCGTTCGATCCGGTAGTTCCGTGGATTCCTCGCCCAGAGCCGACTGAACGTTCGGGGATGGATGATCATCGCCGGGACGCGGATGCGGTCGTTCTTCTGGGGTTGTCGTCCCTGGCTCCGGCATCTGTCCAGGTAGGCCCGGGCGGCGAGGGCGTAGACGTCGGAGCTGTACTCCAGTCTTCGCGTGCCTACCCGGACGAAGCGGGCGCTTCCCTCGGGCAGCAGGCCGTCCGATTCGAGTAGTCGGCGCACCCGGACGGGCATGGTCGTAGGGCCCAGCCACTGGGCGCTCTCCTGGTTGGTCCAGTCACCGAGGGCTCGCAGGGCCCAGTTGTCGGCGGTGGTCGTACGCCAGTCCCGGACGTTGTCGACGGTGAGCCCACTGCGGCGTGCGGTCAGGTAGTGGCCGGTGAAGGCGATCCAGTCGGCATCGTTCCAGGTGTTCACGAGGACCCTCCTGTTGGTGTCATCAGGTGCGCCCGGAACGGGCGGTGCCGGGGCGGGGCAGGGAGGCCGGAGAGGTTGGCCGGCTCGGGGCAGACGACGGTGCGACGGTGGCCGAGCCGGCTGCGCCGTGCTGGGGTGACTGGAGGTTCGCCGCCTGGTCGACCTGGAACGTCGACGTCGGAGTCGGGGCAGTCAGGGCGGGCGGCTGCCGTCGTGGGTAGTCCGGCGGCGTTCCCTGGGTCGACTCCGGATTCTGCTGTCCGGTGGGTGCGTTGAACGCGTACGCCGGCAGGGTCAGCGGTTGGTTGTCGGCGTCCCGGGGCTGCGGGAGCCGCGGGGTGGGCGGGCGGGTCTGCTGGTACGGCGGCGGAGCGTCCGGCGTGCCGAGCGTCACGTACGTGGTCGGTCGATGCGGGCTGGGGACGAACGTCTCCGGACGGTCGGGCTGGGCGGGCACCTGCATCGTGTTCTTCGCCCAGTCATAGCGCAGGGCGAAATCCGAGTCCGGTGGCACGTTCCTCGGTTGCCAGCCGGCGGCGATCCAGGTCCTCAGTTGGTGATCGTCGATGTCGTGGAGATGGGGTCGCTCCAGCCGGTCGCGGATGTCGATGCTCATCGACTGCCGCTCGACCCGGCGGATCCCGTTCTCGCTGTTCCAGGCGTGGCTGACCGTCCGCGGGTAGACCACTGTGCCCTGGATGCTGATGTTCGTCGGTCCCCGGCTGTCCGGGCGGGAGCCCTGCCCACCCTGCCGGGAACTCTCGCCCGCGGGAACGGCACCCCGGCCCGCCTGGGCCGGACCGTCACCACCCTGGCGGGAACTCTCGCCTGCCTCGGCCGGGCCGTGGCCGTGCGGGGCGGGGGCCCGGGCGCTCTTGTCCCGAGGCCGGTCCGCCGGTGAGGGCTGTGCCGCCGTGGCCGTGGGTGGCGGCGGTGCCGAGTACCGTGCCAGGTGGGCCTTGCCGGCTGCGGCGTAGGCCGCGGAGCTGTACTCGTAACGGTGGGTGTAGTACCGGGCGAAGACGGCTGTTCCCGCCGGTAGGAGGCCGTTGTCTTCGAGACGTTGGCGGATGGCGGCGGGCATCCTCGCCGGGCCGAGCCAGTCCTTGCTCTTCGGGTCGACCCACCCGCGTAGGGCCCGCAGGGCCCACCGGTCCTGCGGGGTCATGAGCCAGTGCGCGCGGTCGCCCCGGAGGCGACCCTCAGCATGGGCAGCCAGGTAGTGCCGGGTGAACGCGATCCACTGCTCGTCGGTCCAGGCGTTCGCCGTCTCGGCGCGGGGGGTGGGATCGACGGGTATCCCGGTCGGTCGGGTGGGCTGGCGGGGTACTCCGGTCGGTGGGGTGGGCTCGACTGGCGTTCCGGTCGGTCGTGGGGGCATCGTGGCTGGTCCTTCCGGCTCTGCGCGCTTCTGCTGACTGACGGGCACGACGAGCGACCGTTCGGAAATGTGACCCGTGTCATACCTTCTCCTGGCCGCCCGCCGACGTCGTGTCGGGGCAGTTCGGGGCGGGCCGGATCCGCTCGGGTCGAGCCGCTCGGGCCGGTGAGAGGGGAACCCCGCTATACCGGATGCGTTAATAGGGGGCCCTTCCTTTCCAGAGGGTGAGCCGTAGGCTGTCGGGTCATGGCCGTAGACCTGCTCGGACCGGCGCAGATCCGGGAACTCGCCGCCCGGTTGGGCGTGGCACCGACGAAGAAGCTCGGCCAGAACTTCGTGCACGACCCGAACACCGTCCGCCGGATCGTCACCGCCGCCGGGCTCACCCCGGACGACGTGGCGCTGGAGGTCGGCCCGGGGCTCGGCTCGCTCACCCTGGCGCTGCTCCCGGTCGCCGCCGGGGTGCACGCCGTGGAGATCGACCCCACGCTGGCCGCCGCGCTGCCCGAGACCGCCGCCCGGCACGCCGGCCCGTACGCCGACCGGCTGACCGTGCACCGGGCCGACGCGCTCCGGGTCACCGCCGCCGACCTGGGCGAACCCGGCCCGACCGCGCTGGTGGCGAACCTGCCGTACAACGTCGCCGTGCCGGTGGTCCTGCACCTGCTGGCCGAGCTGCCCACCCTCCGGCACGGCCTGGTGATGGTGCAGAAGGAGGTGGCCGACCGGCTGGTCGCCGGTCCCGGTTCCAAGGTGTACGGCATCCCGTCGGTCAAGCTCGCCTGGTACTCCCGGGCCCGTTCCGCCGGCCGGGTGCCGCCGAACGTGTTCTGGCCGGTGCCGAACGTCGACTCGGGGCTGGTCGCCTTCACCCGACGCGAACCGCCCCGACCCGACGTACCCCGTAAACGGGTCTTCGCCGTGGTGGACGCGGCGTTCGCGCAGCGCCGTAAGACCCTGCGCGCCGCGTTGGCCGGCTGGGCCGGCGGCGCGGACCGGGCCGCCGCCGCGCTCACCGCCGCCGGGGTCGACCCCAGCGCGAGGGGTGAGTCACTCACCGTCGAGCAGTTCGCCGCCATCGCCGCGTCGGCCCCGACCGGTACGCCGGCGGCCCACTAGGCTGTCGCGGTGCCGGTCTCGCACGAGCCCGGCGCGTGCAGCAGAATCCGCAGGACGAGTACGCGGGTCACCTGGTGACCCGCCCACCTGGTCGGCAGCCGGCTACCCGCCGACCGCCGACTCCGCCGAGGAGTTGACCGTGGAGAAGCCGTTCGACATCCGGCAGTGTTTCCGGGGTCTTCCCCGGTGACCGAGGCCTGGCGACCGGACGAGGACGAGCAGCGTCGACGTGGGGCCAGCGGCCCGGTCCGGGTACGCGTCCCCGCCAAGGTCAACCTGCACCTCGGGGTGGGGCCGCTGCGTCGGGACGGCTACCACGAGCTGAACACGGTCTACCACGCCATCTCGATCTTCGATGAGCTGACCGCGCGGCGGGGTGACACGCTCAGCCTCACCATGGAGGGCGAGGGCACCGGTGAGCTGGCCCTGGACGACTCCAACCTGATCATCCGGGCGGCCCACGCCCTCGCCGGGTACGCCGGGGTGCTGCCGCACGCCCGCCTGCACCTGCGCAAGCAGATCCCGCTCGCCGGTGGGCTGGCCGGTGGCAGCGCCGACGCCGCCGCCGCGCTGGTGGCCTGCGACACCCTCTGGGGCACCGGGCTGTCCCGGGAGGAGTTGGCCGAGATCGCCGCCGACCTCGGCTCGGACGTCCCGTTCCTGATCCACGGCGGTACCGCGCTGGGCACCGGCCGGGGCGAGGCGGTCAGCCCGGTGCTGGCCCGCCCCACCACCTGGCACTGGGTGGTCGCCATCGCCGACGGTGGCCTCTCCACCCCGCAGGCCTACCGGGAGCTCGACCGGCTGCGCGAGGCCGGCTCGGCCGGCCCGCCGTTGGGCAGCATCGACGGGCTGCTCGCCGCCCTGCGCCAACGTGACCCCCGGGTGCTGGCCGCCGCGCTCGGCAACGACCTGCAGGACGCCGCGCTGGTCATGCGGCCCGCGCTGGCCGCCACGCTGAAGGCGGGCGAGGCCGCCGGCGCGCTCGGTGGCATCGTCTCCGGCTCCGGCCCGACCTGCGTGTTCCTCGCCGCCGACGCCGCCGACGCCGAGCGGATCGCCGTCGAGCTGGAGAACGCCCAGGTCTGCCGGGAGGCCCGGGTCGCCCACGGCCCGGTGCTGGGCGCCCGCGTCACCTGATCCGGCCGCGTACCCTTGGGGCTCAGGCGTCCCGTGGTGCTGCCGGCACCGGGACGCCTTGATCATGGGAGGTACGTGGGGTGGCCAACATCGTCAACCTGGACCGGGTGTCGAAGGGATACGGCGCGGCCGGGCCGTTGCTCACCGACGTGTCCCTCGGGCTGGACGACGCCGACCGGATCGGGGTCGTCGGGCTCAACGGCGCCGGCAAGTCGACGCTGCTGCGGCTGCTGACCAAGCAGGAGGAGCCGGACGACGGCCGGGTCACCCACCGTCGTGACCTGCGGGTGCTCTGGCTGCCGCAGGCGCTGACCCTCGACCCCGGGGCCACCGTCCGGGACGTCGTGCTCGGCACCGCGTGGCTGGCCGAGTCGATGGGCGCAGAACACGAGTGGGCCGGTGACTCGGGGGTGCGGGCGATCCTCGACGGGCTCGGCATGCCGCACCTCGGCCTGGACCAGCCGGTCGGGCCGATGTCCGGGGGCGAGCGCCGTCGGGTGGCCCTGGCCGCGCTGCTGGTCCGCGACGCCGACCTGCTGATCCTCGACGAGCCGACCAACCATCTCGACGTCGGCGGGGTGGACTGGCTGGCCCGGCACCTGGTCGGGCGCAAGTCCGGCGCGCTGGTCGTGGTCACCCACGACCGGTGGTTCCTGGACGCGGTCTGCACCGACACCTGGGAGGTCGGCGACCAGACCGTCCGGGCGTACGAGGGCGGTTTCGCCGCCTGGACGCTGGCCCGCGCCGAGCGGGAACGGGTCGCCGCCGCCACCGAGGCCCGGCGGCAGAACCTGCTCCGCAAGGAGATCGCCTGGCTGCGCCGGGGCCCGCCGGCCCGTACCTCCAAGCCGCAGTTCCGCATCGACGCCGCCAACGCGCTGATCGCCGACGTGCCGCCGCCGCGCGACACCATGTCGCTGCAACGGTTGGCCACCAGCCGGCTCGGCAAGCAGGTGTACGACCTGGAGCACGTCCGGCTGCACGCCGGGCCGAAGGAGATCCTGCACGACACCACCTGGCAGGTCGGCCCCGGTGACCGGATCGCCATCCTCGGCGCGAACGGCGCCGGCAAGACCACCCTGCTGCGGATGCTGGCCGGCGTGACCCGCCCCGACGGGGGGCGCTTCGCCGTCGGCTCCACCGTGCGGCCGGCCTTCCTCAGCCAGGAGCTGGCCGAGCTGCCGACCCGGCTGCGGGTGCTGGAGGCCGTCGAGGAGGTCGCCCGCCGGGTGCAGCTCGGCGACCGGGAGATCTCCGCCGCCCAGCTCGCCGAGGTCTTCGGCTTCGACGACCGACGGCTCTGGACCCCGGTCGGCGACCTCTCCGGTGGGGAACGCCGCCGGTTGCAGCTGCTGCGGTTGCTCGCCGCCGAGCCGAACGTGCTGCTCTTCGACGAGCCCACCAACGACCTGGACACCGACACCCTGGCCGCCCTGGAGGACCTGCTCGACTCCTGGCCCGGCACCCTCGTGGTGGCCAGCCACGACCGGTACCTGATCGAGCGGGTCACCGAGTCGACGTACGGGATGTTCGGCGACGGCCGGCTGGTGCACCTGCCCGGCGGGGTGGACGAGTACCTCGCCCGCGCCGCCGACCGGCGGCAGACGCCGGTCGCCACCGCGACCGGTGGGGCGGCGGCCGGCCCGACGGCGGCCGGCATGTCCGCTGCCGAGGCCCGTACCGCGAAGAAGGAACTGAGCCGCCTGGAGCGGCAGATCGGCAAGCTGGACCAGCGGGAGGCCGTACTGATGGACTCGCTCGCCGCGCACGCCACCGAGTACGCCAAGGTCGCCGAGCTGGACGGGGAGCTGAAGGAGGTCCGGGCGGAACGGGAACGCACCGAGGAGGCCTGGCTCGCCCTGGCCGAGCAGGTGCCCGGCAACTGACCCGGCCGGCCCCGGGTGGGGGTGTGCGGCGTCACAGCTCGACATGCGGGACAATCGTCGGCGACCCCGCACCCGAACGGCGTTGGAGACTCAGCCATGGCCCACACCCCCGTCAACCATCCCGCGCGGCCGATCTACCGGGCGCTGGGCGCGCTCACCGGTCTGTACTTCGTGGTCTTCGGCGGGCTCGGTCTGGTCGCCAGCGCCGGTGGCGAGCTCCTCGCCCGCGACGACACCAAGGTCCTCGGCCAGGGGACCAACCTCGGCTTCTCGCTGTTCAGCCTGGTGGTCGGGGTGGCCGTGCTGGCCGGCACCGCGCTCGGGCGCAACCGGGACGTGGCGATCCACGGCTGGCTGGCCTACCTCCTGATGGCGGTCGGCCTGGCCGGCCTGGCCTTCCTGCAGACCGAGGCGAACGTCTTCAACTGGACCATCACCACCGTCATCGTGGTGATGTCGCTGGCGCTGGTCCTGCTGATGGTCAGCATGTACGGCAAGGTCGGCACCGACGACGAGCACGAGGCCTGGCAGAAGGCTCGACTGGTGCTCTGAGGGCGCGCCGGGGCCGATCGGTCGGTTCGCCGGACGCCGCCGGACGCGACGGGTGACAATTCGCTCGAATCGTCACCCGTCGCGGAGGTCACGTCATGGCGCACTTCCCGGTGAACCACCCGGCCCGCCCGCTCTACCGGGTCTTCGCCGGCCTGGTCGGGCTCTACATCCTGGTCTTCGGCTGCTGGGGGGTCGTGGTGACCTGGGGGGAGCCGTTGTTCGACCGGGGCTCGATCTGGGTGCTCGGGTTGCGCACCAACCTCGCCTTCTCGCTGGTCTCGGTGCTCTTCGGCATCGTCCTGCTGGTCGGGGCCTCCCGCCGCGGCAACCTCGGGCACTACATGAACCTGACCGCCGGGGCGGTCTTCATGGTCACCGGACTGGCGATGATGTCGGTGCTGCAGACCGAGGCGAACGTCCTCAACTTCTCGATGTCCACGGTCGTCGTCTCGCTGCTGTTCGGGCTGCTGCTGCTCGCCACCGGCCTGTACGACAAGATCGGCCCGGAGGAGCACGCCGAGGCCCTGCGGCACAGCCGCAACCACCCGGTCGCCGACACCGGCTCCCGCTGACCCACCCCGGGCCCGGTCCACGCCCACCCCGGGCCCGGTCGACGCCCGGCCCGGGTCAGGCCGGGGCTCAGTGGTCCCGGGGGGTGATCAGGCCGGGGGTGGCCTCCAGGTGCGACAGGCCGTTCCAGGCCAGGTTCACCAGGTGGGCGGCGACCGTCTCCTTGCCCGGCTGGCGCGCCTCCAGCCACCAGCGCCCGGTCAGCGCGACCATGCCGACCAGCGCCTGCGAGTAGAGCTCGGCCAGCTTCGGGTCGTACCCCCGGTGGGAGAACGCCGTACCCAGGATGTGTTCGACCTGGTGTGCGACGTCGTTCATCACGCTGCTGAAGTTGCCGGTCGCGGACATCAGCGGGGCGTCCCGGACGAGTACCCGGAAGCCGCTGGTCTCCTCCTCGATGTAGGCCAGCAGCGCGAGGGCCGCCTGTTCCAGCAGCTCGCGGGGGTGCCCGGCGGTCAGCGCGGTGGTGATCCGGTCGAGCAGCGCCCGGACCTCCCGGTCCACCACCACCGCGTAGAGCCCCTCCTTGCCGCCGAAGTGCTCGTAGACCACCGGCTTGGAGACCTTGGCGCGGGCGGCGACCTCCTCTATCGAGGTCGCGTCGAAGCCGCGCTCGGCGAACAGTTGGCGACCGATCGAGATCAGTTGTTCCCGGCGTTGGGCGGCCGACATCCGTACCCGGGAGGTGCCCCCCACCGCAGCTCGTCGTCGTCGCGTGCCGCTCTCGTCGGGTTCCGGAATGCCCTTGGTGCCGTGCCCGTCTCGGTCTACCACCCGGCAATCCTGCCAGGTGCCGCCGGATCCGTCGGGACCGTCGTCGCCTTCCGGCCGGCTGTGCCGGGCCGGGAAACGTCGTACCGGCCGCCTAGCGTGTCGACCATGGTCGATGACGTCGCCGCCGAGGTCCGCCGGCTCCGCACCGAGGAGCAGCTCTCCGTCCCGCAGATCCGCGCCCGGACCGGCCTCGGCCGCAACCGGGTGCACGAGCTGCTGCGCGGCGTCCCACCGCCGGACTGGACCCGCCGGCCCAACGCTCGGGACGACCTGCGCGCTGAGGCGGAGGCGCTGCGGGCCGAGGGGCGGACGGTCCCCGAGATCGCAACTCACCTGGGCGTCAGCAAGTCCACCGCCCACACCTGGGTGGCGCACATTCCGCTACCGCTCGACGGCCCTGCAGCCGAGCGACGTCGGGCCCACGCCCGCCAGATGAACGAGGCCCGGTGGGCGCGGTACGAGAAGGACCGGGAAGCTGCCCGGGTCGACGTGCGGGAGCGGGCGGCCGAGGTGGTGGGTGTGCTCAGCGAACGAGACCTGTTGCTGCTGGGTGCCGCGATCTACTGGTGTGAGGGGACGAAGTCCAAGCCGTGGCGGCGCGACGACCGCCTCCAGTTCGTCAACACCGATCCAGGGCTACTGTCGATCTTCCTGGCGTTCCTGGCTGCCTGCAGCGTCGCGCGGACCGTACCGGCATATCGGGTGAGCATTCACGAGTCGGCGGACGCCGAGGTGGCAGCCAGGTGGTGGGCCGCTCGCCTCGACCTGCCCATCGGCAGGTTCCAGCGCCCCACCCTCAAGAAACACAACCCGAAGACGGTTCGTCGCAATGTCGGCGGGAGCTATCACGGCTGTCTGGTGATCACCGTGCCGAACAGCAGTGAGCTCTACTGGCGGGTTGAGGGTATGATCGCCAGGCTGTTCCGGATTTCCGGTGGTGCATCTCGGTAGTTGCAGGGGAGTGCATGGCTTGACTTCCGATGGGATGTGGGGTAACGGCAACCCGCAGGCCTTTGGAGCCTTGAGCTCCTGGTTCGAATCCAGGCATCCCAGCTCATATCGGACAGTTGGTATAAGTCGACAGGTCGGCTGGCGGGGCTGTCGCCGGTGGTTAGAGTGGCGGCGAGACTGTCCGCCGTACCGACGGGAGCCCTGTCGTGCCCCAGCCCCTCCTCCGCACCGTCGTCGTGCTCGCCGCCGGTGAGGGCAAGCGGATGAAGTCGGCGCTGCCCAAGGTCCTGCACCCGCTGCTCGGCCGGACTCTGCTCGGGCACGTGCTGACCGCCGCCGAGCCGCTGGCCGCGGACCGTACCGTGGTCGTGGTGGGCCACGGCGCCGACCAGGTCCGGGCGCACCTGACGGAGGTGGCCCCGCAGGCCGACGCGGTGCTCCAGGCCGAGCAGCTCGGCACCGGCCACGCGGTCCGGATCGCCCTGGACGCGGTCGCGGACGCGGCCGGCACCGTGGTGGTCATCAACGGCGACGTACCCCTGCTCCGTCCCGAGACGGTCGCCGCGCTGGTCGAGGCGCACGAGGGCGCGGGCGCGGCGGCGACCGTGCTCGCCGCCGAGGTGCCCGACCCGACCGGTCTGGGCCGGATCGTGCGGGACGCCGCCGGCCGGCTGGAACGCATCGTCGAGGAGCGTGACGCCACCGCCGAGCAGCGGGCGGTACGCGAGATCAACGCCGGCATCTACGCCTTCGACGCGCTCCGGCTGCGCGATGCGCTGGGCAAGCTCTCCACCGACAACGACCAGGGCGAGGAGTACCTGACCGACGTCTTCGCCCTGCTCGTCTCCACCGGTGAGCCGGTGGCCGTGCACGTGGCCGTCGACCACACCGAGACGCTCGGCTGCAACGACCGGGTCGAGCTGGCGGCGCTGCGCCGGCTGCTGCGCGACCGGGTCAACGAGGGCTGGATGCGTACCGGGGTCAGCATCCTGGACCCGGCGACCACCTGGATCGACGTGACCGTCGCGGTGGACCGGGACGCGGTCATCGACCAGAACACCCAGCTGCGCGGCGGCAGCGTGGTCGGTGCCGAGGCGGTGGTCGGCCCGGACGTGACGCTGATCGACACCGTCGTCGGCGCGGGGGCCAGCGTGTTGCGCAGCCACGCCGTGCAGGCCGAGGTGGGCCCGGGGGCCAGCGTCGGGCCGTACGCCTACCTGCGGCCGGCGGCGAGACTTGCCGAGCGGTCCAAGGTCGGCACCTTCGTCGAGGTCAAGAACTCCGAGCTGGGCGTGGGTGCGAAGGTGCCGCACCTGTCGTACGTGGGGGACGCGACGATCGGGGCGAAGGCCAACATCGGCGCGGCGACGATCTTCGTGAACTACGACGGGGTGAACAAGCACCGGACCACGGTGGGGGAGGCGGCCTTCGTGGGCTGCGACACCAGCCTGATCGCCCCGGTCGAGGTGGGCGCCGGGGCGTACGTGGCGGCGGGGAGCGCGATCAGCCAGGACGTGCCGCCGGGTGCGCTGGGGGTGACCCGGGCACCGCAACGCAGCATCGAGGGCTGGGTGGCCCGGAAGCGGCCGGGCACCGCCTCGGCCGCTGCCGCCGAACGCGCTGCTGCCGCGGCGGGCGGGGAGTCGATTTCCGTCGATGAAGGTCAAACGGTCGAGGATGCGCCGGGCGACGCCCGGTAGGCAAGCGAAGGTGAGCGAATCCACGGGGGCGGCCAGCCGGTGGGTCTGGCGGCCGACGGGGTAGATACTGCAACCGAAGAAGTCTCGGCCAACCCACCGCCGGGCACACCGACCAACGGGAGCAGACGGGCCATGGGCAGCATCGTCGCCGAAAACCGCAAGAGCCTGATGCTTTTCTCCGGACGTGGTTTCCCGGAGCTGGCCAGGGAGATCGGCGAGGTGCTCGGCGTCGCGCCGACCCCCGCCGACGCGTACGACTTCGCCAACGGCGAGATCTTCGTACGGTTCAAGGACTCGGTGCGTGGTTCGGACGCCTTCGTGGTGCAGTCCGTCACGCACGGGGTCAACACCTGGGTCATGGAGACCCTGATCATGGTCGACGCGCTGAAGCGTGGTTCGGCCAAGCGGATCACCGTCGTCCTGCCCTTCTACCCGTACTCCCGGCAGGACAAGAAGCACCGCGGCCGGGAGCCGATCTCGGCCCGGTTGATCGCGGACCTGCTCAAGACCGCGGGGGCGAACCGGATCCTCACCGTGGACCTGCACACCGCGCAGATCCAGGGCTTCTTCGACGGCCCGGTGGACCACCTCTTCGCCATGGACATCCTGGCCGAGTACGTGGAGCGTAAGTTCGCCGGCCGGCCGATGACCGTGGTGGCGCCGGACTCCGGGCGGGTCCGGGTGGCCGAGCGCTGGACCGACCGGCTCGGCGGCTGCCCGCTGGCCTTCATCCACAAGACCCGCGACCCGCTCAAGCCCAACCAGGTGGTGGCGAACCGGGTGGTCGGCGAGGTCGAGGGCCGGGTCTGCCTGATCGTCGACGACATGATCGACACTGGTGGCACGATCTGCAAGGCGGCGGACATCCTCAAGGACTCCGGTGCCGCCGACGTGATCGTGGCGTCCACCCACGCCCTGCTGTCGGACCCGGCGAGCGAGCGGTTGGCCAAGAGCCCGATCAGCGAGGTGGTGGTGACGAACACCCTGCCGCTGCCGCCGGACGCGCAGCTCGACAAGCTCACCGTGCTGTCGATCGCGCCGCTGCTGGCCCGGGCGATCCGGGAGGTCTTCGACGACGGTTCGGTGACCACCCTCTTCGGCGGCCTCAGCTGAGCCTGCCGGGGGGTGGCAGGTCCGCGCCGGAGGTGTCGGGCCTGCCGGGGGTACTGCCGTCGGGCCTGGAAGGCGCTCGGGTAGACTAGTGCGGTTGCCACGGCGAGGGTGCCCGGCGGGCCGCTGATGAGAGCGCCGCACGGAGGCACCGTCATCGACGCGGTGCTCCGGGCAGTCGATCCATTGAGCCCCTGCGAGCCCCTCGCCCAGCACCGCCAGTCGACAAGCCGCCGCAGCGAAAGCATCAGGAGTTTCCCCGTGTCCGAGGTAAAGATCAGCGCCGAGCCCCGTACCGAGTTCGGCAAGGGTGGTGCCCGTCGTACCCGCCGGGCCGGCAAGGTGCCAGCCGTGCTGTACGGCCACGGCGAGAAGCCCAAGCACATCGCGCTGCCGGCGCTGGAGTTCGCCGCGGCGATCCGGCGCGGTGGCGCCAACCAGCTCTTCGCGATCGACGTCAGCGACGGCACGCAGGTGCTGGCGCTGCCGAAGGCGATCCAGCGCGACCCGATCCGGGACACCTTCGAGCACGTCGACCTGCTGCTGGTCCGGCGGGGCGAGAAGGTCACCGTCGAGGTCCCGGTGCAGCTGACCGGCGAGGCGGCCAAGGAGACCCTGATCGTGCACGACCACGCCACCCTCTCGGTGATCGCCGACGCCACCAAGGTGCCCGACCACCTTGAGGTCTCGATCGCGGGCCTGGAGGCCGGCAGCCAGGTCACCGCCGGCGACGTCGAGCTGCCCTCCGGGGTCGAGCTGGCCGGCGACGCCGAGCAGACCGTCGCCACGGTCACCGCCGCGCCGACCGCCGAGCAGCTTGAGGCGACGCTGCCCGAGGCCGAGGTGGCCGCCGAGGAGACCGAGGCTACCGAGGCCGCCGAGGACGAGCAGGCCGAGGCGACCGAGGGCGAGCAGCCGGCCGAGGCGCGCGCCGAGGCCTGATCGGTCTCGCGCAACACCGGCCGACCGGCTGGATCTCATCGTTCGACAGGCGTCCCCGGCTCCGGGGGCGCCTGTCGGCGTATCGGAAGGGGCACGAGTGACCGACGAGGCGGGTCCGTGGCTGGTGGTC
This sequence comes from Micromonospora yangpuensis, assembly GCF_900091615.1. Taxonomy (NCBI): domain Bacteria; kingdom Bacillati; phylum Actinomycetota; class Actinomycetes; order Micromonosporales; family Micromonosporaceae; genus Micromonospora; species Micromonospora yangpuensis. The sequence continues at coordinate 1,146,616 of NZ_FMIA01000002.1, forward strand.
GGCCTGGGCAACCCGGGTCCCCAGTACGCGGCCAACCGGCACAACGTCGGGTTCATGGTGGCCGAGCTGCTGGCTGCCCGGGTGGGTGGCCGGTTCGGCCGGAACCGGCGGTCGATGGCCGAGGTCGCCGAGGGACGACTCGGGTACGGCGGCCCGAAGCTGGTGCTGCTGAAGCCGCTGACGTACATGAACCTCTCCGGCGGGCCGGTCGCCGCGCTTGCCCAGTTCTTCAAGGTGCCGCCGGCGCGGATCGTCGCGGTGCACGACGAACTGGACATCGCCTACGGCCAACTGCGGATCAAGTGCGGCGGCGGCGAGGGCGGGCACAACGGCCTGCGCTCGATGTCGAAGTCGCTGGGGACCAAGGACTACGTACGGGTGCGCTTCGGCATCGGCCGCCCGCCGGGCCGGCAGGACCCGGCGGACTACGTACTGTCGGACTTCTCCGCCGCCGAGCGCAAGGAGCTGGAGTTCCTGGTCGATCGGGCGGCCGACGTGGTCGAGTCGGTGGTCACCCGGGGCGTGGAGCCCACCCAGAACCTGTACCACGGCGGTTGAGCCGGACGGGCCGTCCTCGGCTTCCGGCTCGCTGGCCGGTAGTCTGCGGCCTTTGACGTTTCGACGGCGCGACCGGGGTCGTGTCGGGTCGACGGGAGCGGGTTGTGGGCAGTCCTCCGATGATCGACGGTGCGTTCGCCCGGTGGCTGGCGGACCGCGCCGGCCAGGCCCTGGTCGAGGTACGCGCCGAGCTGGGCTTCGCCGACGCGGGCGCGTTGAAGGCGGCCGGGGACAAGACCTCGCACGAGCTGATCCGCGCCGAGCTGGCGAAGTGGCGGCCGGCGGACGCGGTGCTCTCCGAGGAGGACGCGGACTCCCGGCAGGTGGGCGGGGTCGATCCGGCCGGCCGGCTGACCGCCGACCGGGTGTGGATCATCGATCCGTTGGACGGTACCCGGGAGTTCTCCGAGGCGGGTCGGTCGGACTGGGCGGTGCACGTGGCGCTCTGGGCGCGCGACGCCCCGACCTCGCACGGTCTGGTCGCCGCCGCGGTGGGGCTGCCCGCGCAGCACCGGGTCCTGGCCACCGACCAACCGCCGCCGTACCCGCCGATGACGCTGGCCGCGGCGACCGGGGCCGGTGAACGGACCATCCGGTTGGCGGCGAGTCGGAGTCGGCCGCCGGCCTTCCTGACCGAGTTGGCGGCCGACGTGGGTGCGGAGTTGGTGCCGATGGGGTCGGCGGGGGCGAAGATCGCGGCGGTGGTGACCGGTGAGGTGGACGCGTACATCCATGCGGGTGGCCAGTACGAGTGGGACTCGGCCGCGCCGGTGGCTGTGGCGACGGCCACCGGGCTGCACGCTTCCCGGATCGACGGATCTGCGCTGAAATACAACGGGACGGATCCTCGCCTGCCTGACCTGCTGGTCTGCCGCAAGGATCTGGCCAACCGGTTGCTTGCAGCGTTGCAGAGGCATTCCGTAGCCTGAGTGTTCTTCACCTGTCCGACCGGAAAGGTCTGGAATCCATGAGCGGCACCCACCGAAACGAGGCCGGGTCATGACCTCACCCGCGGCCTACCAGGTCTCCCATCTCGATGCCCTGGAGGCGGAGAGCATCTTCGTGATGCGGGAGGTGGTGGCGGAGATGGCGCGGCCGGTGTTGTTGTTCTCCGGTGGTAAGGACTCGATCGTGATGTTGCGGTTGGCGCAGAAGGCGTTCGCGCCGGGGTCGGTGCCGTTTCCGGTGATGCACGTGGATACCGGGCACAACTTCGTCGAGGTGCTGGAGTACCGGGACGCGCGGGTGGCGGGGTTGGGGCTGCATCTGGTGGTGGCGTCGGTGCCGGAGGCCCTGGCGTCGGGGTCGGTGCGGGAGTCCGCGGATGGGATGCGGAACCGGTTGCAGACGCCTGTGTTGTTGGAGGCGGTGGAGAAGCACCGGTTCGATGCCCTGTTTGGTGGGGCGCGTCGGGATGAGGAGAAGGCGCGGGCGAAGGAGCGGGTGTTCTCGTTCCGGGATGAGTTCGGGCAGTGGGATCCGAAGAACCAGCGGCCGGAGTTGTGGTCGTTGTACAACGGTCGGCATCATCCGGGTGAGTCGATTCGGGTGTTTCCGTTGTCGAACTGGACCGAGTTGGATGTGTGGCACTACATCGGTCGGGAGGAGATCCCGTTGCCGTCGATCTACTTCGCGCACGACCGTGAGGTCATCGAGCGGGATGGCATGTTGTACGCGGTGAACGAGTTCATCCGCCCGCGTGCCGGTGAGGTCCCGTTCGTGGAGCGGGTCCGCTATCGGACGGTGGGGGACGCCTCGTGCACGGCGGCGGTGCGCTCGGACGCGGCTGATGTGGCGGCGGTGGTCGCCGAGGTGGCGGCGACGCGGATCACGGAGCGGGGGGCGACCCGGGGTGATGATCGGGTGAGTGAGGCCGCGATGGAGGACCGTAAGCGGGAGGGCTACTTCTGATGAGCGTGCACGTGGAGTCTTCCGGGGCCGCAGCGCCCGAGGCGACGGTCGGGCCTGAGGCGACGGCTGCCGGGGTGGCCGGGCGGCCGATGGATCTGTTGCGGTTCGCCACCGCCGGCAGTGTCGACGACGGTAAGTCGACGTTGATCGGCCGGCTGTTGTACGACACCAAGAGCCTGTTCACCGACCAGTTGGAAGCGGTCGAGGCGGTGTCGGCGGCGCGGGGTGACGAGTACACCAACCTCGCGCTGCTGACCGACGGGTTGCGGGCGGAGCGGGAGCAGGGCATCACGATCGACGTGGCGTACCGGTATTTCGCGACGCCGCGGCGGAAGTTCATCATCGCCGACACCCCGGGGCACATCCAGTACACCCGCAACATGGTCACCGGCGCGTCCACCGCCGACCTCGCGTTGATCCTGGTGGACGCCCGCAAGGGCCTGGTCGAGCAGTCGCGGCGGCACGCGTTCCTGTGCTCCCTGCTGCGGGTGCCGCACCTGGTGTTGTGTGTGAACAAAATGGACCTGGTCGACTACGACCAGGCCGTGTTCGACACGATCGCCGACGAGTTCACCGCGTTCGCCGCGAAACTCGACATCACCGACCTGACCATCATCCCGGTTTCGGCGTTGAAGGGCGACAACATCGTCACCCGGTCGGCGGCGATGCCCTGGTACGAGGGCCCGGCCCTGCTGCACCACCTGGAACACGTCCACATCGCCTCGGACCGCAACCTCGTCGACGTCCGCTTCCCGGTGCAGTACGTGATCCGTCCGCAGTCGACCACCGTCACTGACTACCGGGGCTACGCCGGGCAGATCGCCTCCGGCGTGCTCAAGCCCGGTGATGAGGTGATGGTCCTCCCCTCCGGGTTCACCTCGAAGATCAGCTCGGTGGAGACCGCCGACGGGCCGGTCGAGGAGGCGTACCCCCCGATGTCGGTGACCGTCCGCCTGGCCGACGAGATCGACATCTCCCGGGGGGACATGATCTGCCGCCCCAACAACGCCCCGGCGGCCACCCAGGACATCGACGCGATGCTCTGCTGGATGGACGAGAGCCAGCCCCTGCGGGTGGGCGGGAAGTACGCCATCAAGCACACCACCCGCACCGCCCGGGCCATCATCCGGGCGTTGAACTACCGCCTGGACATCAACACCCTGCACCGGGACGAGGCGGCCACCGAGCTGAAACTCAACGACATCGGCCGGGTCCGGCTGCGCACCACCGTCCCGCTGCTGGCCGACGAGTACCGCCGTAACCGCACCACCGGCGGGTTCATCGTCATCGACGAGTCCACCAACCGCACCGTCGCCGCCGGCATGATCGTCTGACCCGAGGCCGGGCACAGCTGCCGCACTCCCCGTCAGGGGGAGTGCGGCAGTCTACTTGCGGTGGCCCTTGCCGGCCGGACGCTTGCCGTGCCGGTCGATGGGGGGCAGGGTCCGGGAGGAAGAGGGAACGGCCTCGGCTGAGGGTTCGCGGAGGGCTGCGGAGGTAGCCTGTGCGGTGTTCTGGGGCCGGTCCTGCGGGCTGTTGGGTGGGAGGTAGATGAGGGGATCTGTGGATTTTGCTGTCCAATCATGCTTCAGCCTCTCGGGGTCCAACCCTTCGGCCTGCGCATACAAGCTGACATCTTCCAACGTCGGGAGCCTGTGGGTTCCTCGGATGCGGTACATGAACCGAGCGACGGCGCCGTAGGTGTGCACGTTGGGATCGAACACACCCTCCGACTGGGGTGTGTAATCGATCGGCTTGGCCAGCTTGGCGGGCTGGGGGGCAGGTTCACCGCGAGGGGTTAGTATCAGTTTGGTAGTAGGCCCTCTTGCGCCTAGTGGGATGGACAGGGTCCCCTGGATCCCCTTCTCTTCGGCGAATCTTTTGAGATGACTGGCCCCCACGGTGTTGCGATAGAAGCTGCCCTTCCTCGTGCTTCTCACGAATTTCACCACCTCGTCGAGGTAGTAGTCCCGAGGGGCCTGGGTTGGATGGTTTCCCGCCTCCACGTGCGGGGAGTGGGTTCCGGAGGTGGCCCCTGCTGGCTGCTGCGGACTGAGTCGGGCGATCGCGGCCGTGGCGACCGACGCGGGGTCGCCGAGGTCGGGTAGGTGGCGGCGCTCCAATCGGGTGTTTCTTCTCTTCGGAGAATCGGGGAGCTGAAGCTCGTTGGGAGGAAGTCCTCTCGCTTTCTCGAACATTCTCAGATGCTCAAGTTTGATTTGGTTCACATCTATGACCATAATGCCTTTAGAGCGTAAGAAATCAACGACATCGCCGTAGGTGAAGTGTTCTGAGTCCTGAGAGGACTGCTCGCCTCCCGGCATGATCGGCTGATAAGTCGATCTGAGTGCCAGTTTCGCGTCGTACCTTCTGCGGGCAGGAAGTCTAAGTTGGCCGACAGGTAGGCCCTTGTGCTGCTCGAAGAGTCGAACGTGTTCGCTTTTGAGGTGCTCCGACCGGATGGATGGGGCACCTGTTTTCCGAATGAAATCGACGACCTCGCGGAGGGTGTACTCCTCGGAATTTCCGGGAGCCCGGTTCCCCGCCTCGCCCGGGATGGGCGCGCTGGCGGGTGTCCGGCGGGCAACTTCCCGGTGGCTCGGGCCCGCCCGCCCTGCCGGCACCGGCGACGTGAGTCGGGCGACCGCGGGCATGGTGGCAGGGAGTTGCGGGGAGGGAGATCGGGGCAGCGGCCGGGGTGGGCTGGTGGGGACCCCGAACCCCGGCGAGACCACCGACTCCGCCGGAAGGAACTGTGACGGGGAGTACCGGTTGATCTGGTAGGGCAGGGGGGTGCCCGACCGGAACGGGGGTTCGAGGTCGCCGAATGCGCCCTCGTGGCCCGGGTTGCCGAAGTTGTCCAGGTCGCCGCCGGTCGTCTCCATCCAGTCGGCCGGGGCGCCGATCTCCCCGTCCGGCTGGGTGTACTCGTACGACATGGGGTCGCCGAGGTCGGGCACGAGGTGGCCCTGGTCGGCGGTGGGAAAGGGTTCGTCGAACGAGAAGTCGGGGGTGGCAGGGTTCAGGGGTGGGGTCGCGTAGGAGAACTGATCCGCATCCCAGTCGTAGTAGTCGTAGTTCGGATCCGGGTAGGCCATAGGGCGGACACGCCTTCCGTCGTCGCGGGATGCGAGGGGGCTGCCTGATCACAGGAGGGGGGTGGCGCCGGCGGCGGGGAGGGCGGTGAACCAGGTGGGTGCGGGGAAGCCCCGTCGGGCGTAGGCAGCACGGACCGCCTCGGCCACCGCACCAGCCGAGTCGGACTCCACCAGGGCCAAGACGCAGCCCCCGAACCCGCCCCCCGTCATCCGGGCCCCCAGGGCCCCGGCGGCCAAGGCCGCCTCCACGGCGGTGTCCACCTCCGGCACGGTGATCTCGAAGTCGTCCCGCATCGAGTGGTGGGAGGCGGTCAGCAGGGGGCCGATCTCGCGGATCCGGCCCGCCCGCAGCAGGGCCACGGTGTCCAGCACCCGCTGGTTTTCGGTGACCACGTGCCGCAGCCGTCGCCGGTCCCGCGGGTCCGGTAGCCGGTCCAGGGCCCCGGGCAGGTCGGCGACCCCCACCTCGCGCAGGGCGGGTACCCCCAGCAGTCCGGCGGCCCGCTCACAGGAGGCCCGGCGGGCGGCGTACTCTCCGTCGGCGTGCCGGTGCGGGGCCCGGCTGTCCACCACCAGCAGGGCCAGGCCGGCGGCGGCCAGGTCGAACGGGATCTGCTCGACCTGCTCGGTACGGCAGTCCAGGAAGAGGGCGTGCCCGGCCCGGCAGCGGAGCACCGCCGACTGGTCCATGATCCCGGTGGGGGCACCCACGTAGGCGTTCTCCGCCCGCTGGGCCAGCCGGGGCTGCTCCTGCACCGGCAGGTCCAGCCCACCCAGGTCGACCAGGGCGGCCAGCACCGCCGCCTCCAGGGCGGCCGAGGAGGAGAGCCCGGCACCGAGCGGGACCTCCGAGGCGATCGTCAGGCGGGCACCGGGGACGGCATGCCCGGCCTCCCGGAGAGCCCAGACCACCCCGGCGACGTACGCCGCCCAGCCGGTGACCCGGCCCGGCCCGGCCACGTCGTCGGCGGTGAAGGTTACCGGCTCGTCGGCCAGCTCCGACCGGACCGTCCAGCGCTGCCCCTCCTGCGGCGCGGCGGCGACCACGGTACGCAGGGGCAGGGCGAAGGGCAGGACGTAACCGTCGTTGTAGTCGGTGTGCTCGCCGATCAGGTTGACCCGTCCGGGTGCCGCCCAGCGGCCGGCGGGCGGCTCGCCGTACCCGGACCGGAAGGCCGCCTCGGCCCGCTCCGCGACGTCCCCCGCGGACAGCTGCCCGGCGAACTCGGCGGCGGTCTGCCGCCCGACGGGCTGGACGGCGTTCCCGGTGGTCACTGCGGCCGACCGCTGCCCGGCGGTGTCCTTGGTGGTCACGACGGCTGGACCGGGTGGTGTGCCTGGTAGAAGGTCCAGGCGTCGGCGACCATGTCGTGCAGGGTCGGCTTCTGCGGCACCCAGCCCAACTCGGTGCGGGCCAGGGCCGACGAGGCGACCAGCTCGGCCGGGTCACCGTCGCGGCGGGGAGCCATCTCCACCGGCACCGGCCGGCCGGTGACCTCGCGGACCACCTCGACCACCTGCCGGTTGCTGAAGCCGCTGCCGTTGCCCAGGTTGTAGATCCGGTGCCGGCCGCCGACTGCCGCGTCGAGGGCGAGCAGGTGGGCGCGGGCCAGGTCGGCGACGTGGATGTAGTCGCGCACGCAGGTGCCGTCGACGGTCGGGTAGTCGTCGCCGAAGAGTTGGAGCTTCTCCCGCCTCCCGGCCGCGACGTCCAGGGCGATCGGGATCAGGTGCGTCTCCGGGTCGTGCCGCTCACCGAGGGCCACGTCGCCGGTCAGGTGGGCGCCGACCACGTTGAAGTAGCGCAGCGAGACGGCGGCCAGCCCGTGCCCGACCGCCTCCGAGGTCAGCGCCATGTCGACGGCGAGCTTGGTGGCCCCGTACGTGTTGGTGGGAGCCTTGACGGCGGTCTCCGGGATCGGCAGCTCCAGCGGGTTGCCGTAGACGGCGGCGGTGGAGGAGAAGACCAGTCGGGGGACCCGGGCGGCCCGGACCGCGTCGAGCAGGGCGAGCGAGCCGACGGTGTTGTTCTGCCAGTACAGCTCCGGCCGGACCATCGACTCGCCGGCGGCGATCAGCGCCGCGAAGTGCAGGACCCCGTCGAAGCCGGCGTCCGGGGTGAGCACCCGGGCGGCGTCGTGGATGGACGCCTCGACGTGGGTGGCCTCCGGGGCGAGCGCGGCCCGGTGCCCGGTACGCAGGTCGTCTAGGACGACCACCTGGTGACCGGCGTCGAGTAGCATCCGGGTCACCACGCTGCCGATGTAGCCGGCGCCGCCGGTGACGAGCAGTTTCACGTACTTCCTCCTGCCTTCGCCGCCGCTGCGGCGCGTTCGCGTCCTCCGGTGTCTACCACGTACCGCCCAGCGGGGCTCCCCGGCTTACCGCCGGCCCGTCATGACGTACCCCGGGGGTTGCTGACAGAATTACCGCCATGTCCGAAGCTGTCGCCCGTCCCCGCGTCTTCTCCGGTATCCAGCCGACCGCCGACTCCTTCCACCTCGGCAACTACCTGGGCGCGGTCTGGCACTGGGTGGCCCTGCAGGATACCCACGACGCGTTCTACTGCGTGGTCGACCAGCACGCGATCACCGCCGGACACGACCCGAAGGTGCTGCACCAGCGCACCCGCAAGGCCGCCGCCCAGCTGCTCGCCGTCGGGATCGACCCGGAGCGCAGCACCCTCTTCGTCCAGTCCCAGGTGCCCGAGCACGCGCAGCTGGCCTGGATCCTGGGCTGCATCACCGGGTTCGGCGAGGCCAGCCGGATGACCCAGTTCAAGGACAAGTCGCAGAAGCAGGGCAGCGACCGGGCCAGCGTCGGCCTCTTCACGTACCCGGTCCTGCAGGCCGCCGACATCCTGCTCTACCAGGCCGACGCGGTGCCGGTCGGCGAGGACCAGCGCCAGCACCTGGAGCTGAGCCGCGACCTGGCCCAGCGGTTCAACAACACCTTCGGCAAGACCTTCGTGGTCCCGGCGGCGCACATCGTCAAGGACACCGCGAAGATCACCGACCTGCAGGAGCCGCGGGCCAAGATGAGCAAGTCCGCCTCGGCACCCGGGGGCATCATCGACCTGCTGGAGGATCCGGCCCGTTCGGCCAAGAAGATCCGCTCGGCGGTCACCGACACCGGCCGGGAGATCATCTTCGACGCCGAGGCCAAGCCGGGCATCGCCAACCTGCTCACCATCTACTCCGCGCTCACCGGGCGCGGCATCGACGAGCTGGTCGGGGCGTACGCCGGCAAGGGCTACGGCGACCTGAAGAAGGACCTGGCCGAGGTGGTGACCGACTTCGTCAGGCCGATCCAGCAACGCACCAACGGGTACCTCGACGACCCCGCGCAGCTGGACAAGCTGCTCGCCGCCGGGGCGGAGAAGGCCCGCGCGGTCGCCGAGCCGACCAACCGTGCGGCCTACGAGCGGGTCGGCTTCTTCCCGCCGGTACGCAGCCGGTAGCGCCCCGGGACGCGGACGGTAGGCGGTTCGATAGGTGGACGGTTCGGGGCACAAAGGGGTGGCGCGGGGCGTGGAGCACAGGAACGGCTCGGTCGAGGTGGGCGACACGATCCAGATCGGGGTCGCGGTGGACATCCCGGAGCCCTGGGGTGCCCTGCTCACCCGACGCCGGGCCGAGGCCGGCGACCCGCAGGCGGCCGACATCCCGGCCCACGTCACGCTGCTCGGCCCGACCGAGATACCGGTGACCGCGCTGCCGGCCGTCGAGTCGCACCTGTCCTCGGTCGCCGCCGCCCACCTGCCGTTCACCCTGCACCTGCGGGGCACCGGCACGTTCCGCCCGGTCACCCAGGTGGTCTTCGTCGCGGTGGCCGCCGGGATCAGCGAGTGCGAGCTGCTGGCCGCCGCGATCGGCTCGGCGAGCGAACTGCACCGCGAGGCCCGCTTTCCGTACCATCCGCACGTCACCGTCGCCCAGGACGTCGCGCCGGAGGCCCTGGACCAGGCGTACGAGGACCTGGCCGACTTCTCGGCGATGTTCGAGGTCGACTCGTTCACCCTCTTCTCGCACAGCGGCCAGGCGCGGTGGCAACCACGCCGGGACTTTCCGCTGGGCGGCTGACGGGCCGCCGATCGGCGGATCGCCGGCGTGGAGCGGCTGGGCCTGCCGGTCGGTGACCGCAGGAGGGCGGAGATCGGCAAGGATGACACCGTGGACGTGATGGGTCGGCTGACCGCCGGCATCGACCGCCGGCTGACCGCCGTACGCCGAAGGTCCTCGGCCTTCGACCACTTCTGGCGGGCCGGGGAGCTGTACGCCGAGATGCTCGGCGGACGGCTCGCGGCGGCCATCGCGTACTACGGTTTCTTCGCCGTGTTCGCGTTGGCGCTGGTCGCGTACTCGGTCTTCGGCGCGATCCTGGAGGACAACGACGACGTCAGCGAGGCGGCGGCGGATTTCCTCGGGGAGAACCTGCCGTTCCTCGACCCCGCGCAGATCGCCCAGAGCAGCGGTACCGTCGGCGTGATCGGCCTGGTCATCCTGGTCTTCACCGGCATCGGCTGGATCGAGGCGATCCGCTCCTCGCAACGCCTGCTGTACCGGCTCAACCAACAGCCCGGCAACCTGGTGATCCGCCGGCTGGTCGATCTCGTGGTGCTGATCGGCATCTTCCTGCTGCTCGGCGTCTCGGTGGCCGCCGTCGACGCGCTGGAGTCGCTGCTGCGGTTCCTGCTGCGCAGCACCGGCTCGCTCGGCCTGACCACGATCAGCGCGGTACTCAGCGTGGTGGTCAACGCCGTCCTGGCCACCGCGTTGCTGGTCGCCGTGCCCCGGCTGCGGATGAGCCGGAACCGGCTACGTCCGGTGGTGCTCTTCGTGGCCGTCGGGATCACCCTGCTCAACACCGTCGGCCGGTTCTACGTGGTACGCACCGAGCGGAACCCGGCGTACACGGTGGTCGCCGGTGCTGTCGGGCTGCTGCTCTACCTCTACCTGCTCAACCAGTTGGTGCTCTTCGGGGCCGCGCTGGCCGCCACCAGCCGACGCGGCCGGGTGGTGGACCTCGCCGAGGCCCCCGCCCCACCCCCACCCCCGCCGCCGCCCCCACCGCCGCCGTCGTCCCCGGCCTCGGGCTCGGCCTCGGGCTCCGCGCTGTCCCCGGGCTCGGTCCCGGGTTCGGGCTCGGCCTCGGGCTCGGCCTCGGGCTCGGGCTCGGGCTCGGGCTCCGCGCTGTCCCCGGCCTCGGGCTCGGTCCCGGGCTCGGCCTCGGGTTCGGTCCCGGTTCCCGGTTCGGTACCGGTCCCCGCTTCGGTCCCGGTCCCGTCCTCGGTTCCGGGCTGGGCCTGTGCCCAGGCTCCGCAGGACCGGGACCTCGACGGGGAGACCGATCCCGGCACCCCAGGTGGGGCAGGTTGACCTGCGGCCGGCCGGGCTCCCCCAGCAAGATCGACGCAGTTTCCTGGATGTAGGGGCTCTCGGGGCGTCCGAATACCCCGACATCCAGGAAACTGAGTGGATCATGGGGCGAATGATCACGCGACTGGCTGACAATTCGGGCAAATGCCGTACAGCCCCTCACGTTTCCGGCCCATCATGAGCCGGTGGGCGCACTCGTGACGTTGGACCTGCCGGAGGACTCGCCGATCCTCGGCCTACCGTGGATCATCACCTTCGGGCCGCTCAGCGACGCCGACGAGTGGGAGCCGGTGGTCTGCGGGCCGTACGAGCGACCGCACGCGTTGGCCCTGGCCGAGGCGGTGGTCGCCGAGGAGCAGCTGATGGCGGTGGTCGAGCCCCTGCTGCCGGCGGTCTCCGCCGACGAGATCCGTGACGAGATCGCCGCCGCGCAGGCCACCGCCGAGTCCGAGGCGGCCCAGCTCGAAGAGGTCGACCTGTACGGCGACTACGAGGAGACCGTCGACGAGGAGCAGGAGCGCACCGAGGCCGAACGCCACGCCGAGCCGCTCACCGCCCCCACCGAGGCCGAGCTACGTGCCGGCTTCACCCGCATCGCCACCATGCTCACCGGCAAGGGCTCCTGACACCCCCGCCGCCCGCCGCCGCTGCCCCGCCACCAACCCCCCGCCGCCAACCCCCTGCCGCCAACCCCCCGCCGCTGCCCCGCCGAAGCGCCGCCAGCCCTGGCACCGGGGTGAGAGGGGTTCCCCTCTCTACCGAATGCGTTAACAGGGGGCCCTTCCTTACAGACGGAGCGGTGCCCGGGCCCCCCTTGGCCCGGGCACCGCTTCCACCACACCCCCCACCACAAGGGGTTCACGGCCGGTCGTCTCGCCCGAACGACCGGGATGCGGAGTCTGTTACCCCGCTGGGCGCCGGTCGAACCATGCCGCCGCGTCGATCGGCAGCAGGTGACCGGGGGACTGTTCGGTGAGGGGTGCGCTGGCGGCGATCGGCTGGCCGTAGCCGTCGACGGTCACCGGTGCCCCGCTGAGGTTGACCACGCAGGTCAGTTCGGTGTCGTCGGCGGCGCGGCGGAAGGCCAGCACGCCGGGGCCGGTCTCCAGCCAGGTCACCGCGCCGCCGTCGGCGGCCAGCGCCGGGTGTTCGCGTCGGATCCGCAGCGCGGTGCGGTACAGCTCCAGGGTGGAGCCGGGTACGCCGGTCTGGGCGGCCACCGACAGGACCCGCCAGGTGGCCGGGGCCGGCAGCCAGCTCAGCTCGCTGCCGGCCGGACCGAAGCCGTACGGGGCCAGTTCGCCGCTGAACGGGATGGGTACCCGGCAGCCGTCGCGGCTCTCCCCGGTACGGCGGAAGGACGGGTCCTGGCGCAGTTCGTCGGGGAGGTCGAGCACCTCCGGCAGGCCCAGTTCCTCACCCTGGTAGAGGTAGGCGCAGCCGGGCAGGGCGAGCATCAGCAGGCTGGCCGCCCGTGCCCGACGCAGTCCGATCTCGCCGTCGCCGTACCGGGTGACGTGCCGTTGCTTGTCGTGGTTGGAGAGCACCCAGGTGGTCGGCGCGCCGACGATGGTCGCCTCGGCCAGCGCCGTGTCGATCACCTTGCGGAACGAGTCGGCCGACCAGGTGGCGTCCAGGAAGTCGAAACTGAAGGCCTGGTGCAGCTCGTCGGGGCCGATGTAGCGGGCCAGGCGTTGCGGGGTCTCGGCCCACGCCTCGGCCACCGCCATCCGGCCGCCCGGGTAGCTGTCCAGGATCGGCCGCCAGGCCCGGTAGATCTCGTGTACCTCGTCCTGGTCGAAGTAGGGCAGTCGGCCCTTGCCGAGGAGTTCGGACTGGCGGCGACCGGTGGTCATGGTGCTGAAGCCGACGTCCGGCAGCCCCTCGGCCTTGATCATGCCGTGGGCCACGTCGATCCGGAACCCGTCCACGCCCCGGTCGAGCCAGAACCGCAGGATGTCCTCGAACTCGGCGCGTACCTCGGGGTGCCGCCAGTTGAGGTCCGGCTGGGCCGGGTCGAACAGGTGCAGGTACCACTGGCCGTCGGCGACCCGGGTCCAGGCCGGCCCGCCGAAGATGCTCTCCCAGTCGTTCGGCGGCAGCTCACCGTGCTCGCCCCGGCCCTCGGCGAAGAGGTAGCGGGCGCGTTCGGCCGAACCGGGGGCGGCGGCGAGCGCGGCGGTGAACCACGGGTGCGCGCTGGAGGTGTGGTTCGGCACCAGGTCGACGATGATCCGCAGCCCCAGGGCGTGCGCCTCGGCGATCATGTGGTCGAAGTCGGCGAGGGTGCCGAAGCTCGGGTCGACGTCCCGGTAGTCGGCGACGTCGTACCCGCCGTCGATCATCGGCGAGGTGTAGAAGGGGGTCAGCCAGAGCGCGTCGACGCCCAGGTCGCGCAGGTACGGCAGGCGGTCGCGTAGGCCGGGCAGGTCGCCGATGCCGTCGCCGTCACTGTCGGCGAAGCTGCGGACGTACACCTGGTAGACGACGGCGGCGCGCCACCAGTCGTCGTCGGTCAGCGGCGCGCAGGAGCGGGCGGTCAGCGGCGCGGAGGGGCTGGCGGTCATCGGTGTCGGACCCCGTTTCGTGACGCGGGACGGCGGCACCCGCAGCGGCGCGGATGGTGGATGGTGCGGTGCTGGTGTCCAGCAGAATGCCGGCAGAGGACTGCAAGAGTCAAGCAGCTCTTGCGCAAGGAACGCGGTAGTTCGACGGTCAGGCGGTCGCGGCGAGCGCGGACGAGGGGGCAGCCGGCGGGGTGGGGCGCTGCCGCCGGCCGCCCCGGGCGACGACCGCGGTGGAGCCCCGGACCACCAGCTCCGGGCGGAACAGGTACTCCGAGTGCGGGGCGGCGTGGCCGTTGATCTCGTCGACCAGGGCCCGTACGGCGGCCACCGACATCCGGGTCACCGGCTGGCGCATGGTGGTCAGCGGTGGGTCGGTGAACGCCATCAGCGGTGAGTCGTCGTAGCCGACCACGGAGAGGTCGCCGGGGACGGTGAGCCCGCGCTGCCGGGCGGCCCGGATCGCGCCGAGGGCCATCAGGTCGGAGCCGCAGACGATGCCGGTGACCCCGCGCTCCAGCAGGCGGCCGGCGGCGGCCTCGCCGCCCTCCACCCCGAACAGCGACAGCTCGGCCAGCTCGTCCAGCTCGGTGCCGTCCACTCCGGTCAGCCGGGTCATCGCGGCCCGGTAGCCGGCCACCCGGCGGCGTACCGGCACGAACCGGTCCGGGCCGGTGACCAGGCCGATCCGCCGGTGCCCGAGGGCGACCAGGTGGGCCACGGCCAGCTCGGTGGCCTCCCGGTCGTCGCAGGAGACGAAGGGCGCGGCGATGTCCGGGACGTACCCGTTGATCATGACGACCGGCAACGGCCGGGCGATCAACGTCCGGTAGCGGTCGTGGTCGGCGGAGGTGTCGGCGTGCCGACCGGAGACGAAGACGATGCCGGAGACCTGGCGGTCCAGCAGCATCTCGACGTACTCGTCCTCGGTGACCCCGCCCGGGGTCTGGGTGCAGAGCACCGGGGTGAACCCGCTCTGCGCCAGCGTCGACTCGATCACCTGGGCGAAGGCGGGGAAGATCGGGTTGTCCAGCTCCGGGACGACCAGTCCGACCAGGCCGGCGCTGCGTTTGCGCAGGCGGGCCGGGCGCTCGTAGCCGAGGACGTCGAGGGCGGTCAGGACGGCCTGCCGGGTCTCCGCGGCCACGCCGGGTCGGTCGTTGAGCACCCGCGACACCGTGGCCTCGCTGACGTCGGCCTGTTGGGCGATGTCGGACAGTCGAGCGCGCATGGCCGCACTGTAGCCCACCGACAACTTCTTGCGGACTGCTCTGCAAGACCTTCCATTCCATGCAACGTCTTGCTAACGTCCCGGCAACACGCGAGAGCAGCGGCGCAGGACATCGCGCGCCGGTTGGCAAGAAACTTCCAGCTTTCCACTGGCGAGTCGCCCGTCCCGGCGGCTCGCCATGACGACAGGAGTACCGATGCGCATCCGTACCGCGGGTGTGGTCGCCGCCCTCGGCCTGGCGCTCGCCGCGTCCGGCTGTGGCGGCGCCGACGGCAACGACGAGCCGGCCGCCACCGGGTCCACCCCGGCCACCAGCGGCAAGCTGGTGATCTGGGCCGACGACAAGCGGACCGCCGCCCTCAAGCCGTTCGCCGAGAAGTTCGGCCAGGAGAACGGGGTCACCGTCGAGGTGCAGGCCGTCTCCAAGGACCTGCAGACCAACTTCGTCACCGCCGCCCAGCAGGGCAGCGGCCCGGACGTGGTGGTCGGCGCGCACGACTGGATCGGCAACCTGGTGCAGAACGGCGCGATCGAGCCGGTGCAGCTCGCCGCCGACCAGCGCGGTGCCTTCAACGAGACCGCGATCAAGGCGGTCACCTTCAACGGCCAGCTCTACGGCGTGCCGTACGCGCAGGAGAACCTGGCGCTCATCCGCAACACCGAGCTGGCCCCGCAGGCGCCGAAGACCATCGAGGAACTGGTGGCCACCGGCAGGAAGCTGAAGGCGGAGAAGAAGGTGAGCGAGATCCTCTGCCTCCAGGTCGGGCAGAACGGCGACGCGTACCACATCTACCCGCTGTACACCTCCGGCGGCGGCTACCTCTTCGGCACCGCCGCCAACGGCGACTACGACCCGACCGACGTCGGGGTGGGCAAGCCGGGGTCGGTCGAGGCGTTCAAGAAGATCGCCGCGCTCGGCGAGAAGGGCGCGGGTGCGCTCAAGCGCTCCATCGCCGACACCAACTCGATCGCCACCTTCACCAGCAAGAAGTGCGCCTACCTGGCGTCCGGCCCGTGGGCCACGACCGACGTCAAGAAGGCCAACCTCGCGTACGACATCTCCGCCTTCCCCGGCTTCGCCGGCGGCAAGGAGGCGCAGCCGTTCGTCGGGGTCCAGGCGTTCTACGTCGCGGCCAAGGGCAAGAACAAGGCGCTGGCCCAGGAGTTCGTGGCCAACTACACCACCAAGCCGGAACTGGCCGTCGCCCTGTACGAGGCCGAGCCGCGCCCGCCGGCGCTGACCGCCGCCCTCGACCAGGTCAAGGGCGCCGACCCGGACCTGGCCAAGTTCACCGAGGCCGGACGCAACGGCCAGGTGCTGCCGGCGATCCCGGCGATGGCGGCGATCTGGGATCCGTTCGGCAAGGCCGAGGCGGCGATCATCGGCGGGGCCGACCCGGAGAAGACGATCACCGCCGCCGGCAAGACGATCACCGGTTCGATCAAGTAATGCGCACGTCGCTGTCCGGCCCGGGGTCCACGTCGACGACCCCGGGCCGGGAGCCCGCCGGCTCCCGGCCCACCCCAGGGCGTCGTACCGCGCGTCACGACGCGCCGATCACCCCGGCCGGCCTCGCGGTCAAGGTGATCCTGCTCGGCCTCACCGCCGGGATCGCGGTCTGGGCGGCCTTCCCGCTGGTGGCCGCCGGGGCGTGGGTCGGGTTGGCACTGCTGGTGGCCACCACCGCCGGCCTGGGCTACCTCTACCTGGGACGCCGGCACGTACCGGCGAAGTACCTGGTCCCCGGGACGCTCTTCCTGATCGCCTTCCAGGTGCTCCCGGTGCTGTACACGGCCAGCACGTCCTTCACCAACTTCGGCGACGGCCACCGGGGCAGCAAGGACGAGGCGATCGTGGCCATCCAGACCGCCTCGGTGCGGCAGGTGCCCGGCTCCACCGAGTACGCCCTGACCATCGCCACCACCGGCGACCCGGCCGGCGGGCCCCTGGTCTTCCTGGTCACCGACCCGGCCACCGGTGCCGTCTCGGCCGGCGACGGCGACGGACTGCGGCCACTCGACCCGGCCGAGGTCACCGTCGCCGCGGGCGGGCGGGTCACCGAAGCGCGGGGCTACACGGTCCTCAACGTCGGGCAGGCAAGCCTCCGCAGCCAGGAGATCACCGACCTCGTGGTGCCGACCGCCGGGGGCGCGCTGCGCTCCTCCGGCCTGTCCCGCGCCTACCAGGGCACGGCGGTCCGGGCGTACGACGCCGACTGCGACTGCGTCCGCGACACCGAGACCGGGCGGGTCTACCCCGCCGACGCCGAACTCGGCTCCTTCGTCGCCGCCGACGGTGAACGGCTGGCCCAGGGCTGGCAGGTGGGCGTCGGGCTGCGCAACTTCACCCGGGTGCTCACCGACCCGGCCATCTCCGGCCCGTTCTTCGGCACGCTGGTCTGGAACTTCGCCTTCGCCGTCGGCTCGACCGGGGGCACCTTCCTGCTCGGCATGTTCATCGCGTTGGCGCTGCACTCGCCCCGGATGCGGGGCACCAACCTGTACCGGGTGCTGCTGATCCTGCCGTACGCCATGCCGTCGTTCGCGATGCTGCTGATCTGGCGGGACATGTTCAACACCGACTTCGGCCTGATCAACAACGTCTTCGGGCTGGGCGTGGACTGGTTCGGCGGCGAGTGGACCGCCCGGTTCGCGGTGATCCTGGTGCAGCTCTGGCTCGGCTACCCGTACATGTTCCTGGTGGCCACCGGCGCGTTGCAGGCGATCCCGCGCGAGCTGACCGAGGCGACCAGCGTGGACGGGGCCTCACCCTGGCAGTCGTTCCGGGCGGTCACCCTGCCGCTGCTGCTGGTCGCGCTCTCCCCGCTGCTGATCGCGTCGTTCGCGTTCAACTTCAACAACTTCAACGCGATCTACCTGACCACCGAGGGTGCGCCCTTCCCGGCGGACAACCCGACGAACGGCGCCACCGACCTGCTGATCACCTACACCTACCGGTTGGCGTTCGGCGCGCAGGGCGCGGAGTTCGGGTTCGCGGCGGCGATCTCGCTGTTCATCTTCACCATCGTGGCGGTGGTCTCCGCGGTGAGCTTCCGCCGCACCCGCAAGCAGGAAGAGGTGTACGCATGACCACGCGCTGGTTCACCCGGGTCGGCTGGCGGCACCTGGTAGGCGTACTCGCGGTGGGGTTCAGTCTCTTCCCGATCCTGTTCGTCTTCTCCGCCGCGCTCAACCCGCAGGGCACCCTCTCCTCCACCACGCTGGTGCCCACCGACGGGCTCTCGCTGGCAAACGTCGGCGAGCTGTTCGAGCGCACCGCGTTCGGCAGGTGGTTCGTCAACTCGCTGCTGATCGCCGGGCTCGCCTCGTTCGCCTCGGTCTTCCTCTCCTCGCTGGCCGCGTACGCCTTCAGCCGGATGCGCTTCGCCGGGCGGCGGGTGGGGCTGCTCGCGCTGCTGCTGATCCAGATGTTCCCGCAGTTCCTGGCGATCGTGGCGATCTTCCTGATCTTCGGCACGATCACCGACCTCTGGCCCGCCATCGGCTTCAACACCCCGTGGGGGCTGCTGCTGCTCTACCTCGGTGGCGCGCTCGGGGTGAACACCTGGCTGATGAAGGGCTTCTTCGACACCCTGCCGAGGGAACTGGACGAGTCGGCCACCATGGACGGGGCCACCCACGCCCAGGTCTTCTTCCGGATCATGCTGCCGCTGGTGGCCCCGATCCTGGCGGTCACCGGCCTGCTCGCCTTCATCAGCACGATCAACGAGTTCCTGATGGCGAACGTCTTCCTCACCAGCACCGACTCGAAGACCCTGGCCGTCGGCATGTACGGGATGTTGCAGGGCAACGAGCGCAACAACAACTTCGGCATCTTCGCGGTGGCCACCCTGCTCACCGCGATCCCCACCGTGCTGGTCTTCCAGTTCCTCCAGCGCTACATCGTCTCCGGGCTGACCTCCGGGGCGGTGAAGGGATGAGGCCGCACCACGACGGGTCCGCGCTGTACGTACCGGAGCAGGCCCCGGCCCTCGGTGACACCGTGAGCGTCTTCGTCCGGGTCCCCGCCGACGACGACGTGCGCACCGTGCACGTGCGGACGACCCCGGACGGGGAGCCGAAGTTCGCCGAGGCGGTCCTCGACCGGCGTACCGGCGACGAACTCTGGTACCGGGCGGAGGTACCGGTCCGCAACCCGGTCAGCAGGTACCGGTTCCTGCTCAGCGGCCGGGGCACCCGCCGGTGGCTCGACGCCGCCGGGGTGCACGACCACGACGTGCCGGACGCCGGGGACTTCCGGCTGGTGGCGTACGACCCGCCGCCGGCCTGGGTGCGCGACGCCGTGGTGTACCAGATCTTCCCGGACCGGTTCGCCAGGTCCGCCGCCGCCGACACCCGGACCGTCCCGGACTGGGCGATCGGCTGCGACTGGGACACCCCGGTCGTCGGGTACGGCCCGCAGACGCCCCGCCAGTTCTACGGCGGTGACCTGGACGGGATCACCGAACGCCTGGACCACCTGGACCGGCTCGGGGTGAACACCGTCTACCTCACCCCGGTCTTCCCGGCCCGCTCCAACCACCGGTACGACGCGGCCAGCTTCGACCACGTCGACCCGCTGCTCGGCGGGGACGCGGCGCTGGCCCGGCTCGCCGCGGCGGTGCACGCCCGGGGTTGGCGGCTGATCGGCGACATCACCAGCAACCACACCGGGGACGCGCACGAGTGGTTCACCTCGGCACGCGACGGGTCCGCCGCCGAACGCGAGCTGTACTACTTCGACGCCGCCGGTGACTACGAGTCCTGGAACGGGGTCCGGTCGCTGCCCAAGCTGAACTGGGGCAGCGCCGAACTGCGCCGCCGGTTCGCCACCGCCGACGACTCGCTGCTGCGCCGCTGGCTGCGCCCGCCGTACGGGCTGGACGGGTGGCGGGTCGACGTGGCCAACATGACCGGCCGGCGGGGGCGGGACGCGTACACCCACGAGGTGGCCGCCCTGCTGCGCCGGACCGTCGCCGAGACCCGACCGGACGCGCTGGTGGTCGGCGAACACGGCCACGACCACACCGGTGACCTGGACGCCGACGGGTGGCAGGGCACCATGAACTACGTAGGCTTCACCGACCCGGTCTGGTCCTGGCTCAAGCACGGCGACGAGCCGGTGCCGAACTTCCTGGGCACCCCGGGCGGGGTGGTGCGGCGGTCCGCGCCGGAGGTGCTGGCCACCATGGACGTCTTCCGGTCGCTGGTGTCGTGGCGGGCCTACACCCACTCCTGGCAGCTGCTCTCCTCGCACGACTCGGCCCGGATCCGGACCGTGGTCGGCGACGCCGCCCGCCACGAGGTCGCCGCCGGACTGCTGGCCACCATGCCCGGTACGCCGATGGTCTTCGCCGGGGACGAGTGGGGGTTGACCGGCGGCAACGGCGAGGGATCGCGTACCCCGATGCCCTGGCACCGGCCGCAGGACGTCGACCAGGGCACGTTCGCGGCGTACCGGTCGCTGTTGGCGCTGCGGCGCGACGAGCCGGCGCTGCGCCACGGTGGCCTGCGCCGGGTGTACGCCGACGCGGACACCCTGGTCTTCCTGCGGGAGTCGCCGGCCGGGTCGGTGCTGGTGCTGGCCCGTCGGGCGGCCGGGCGGCCGGTCCGGCTGGTCGGGCTGCCGGCCGCCACCAACCGGTACGGCGGCGCACCGGACCTGCGTCCGGACGCCACCGGCGCGCTCGTGCTGCCCGCCGACGGCCCCACGTTCCAGGTCTGGCGACTCGGCTGACACTGGTCTCCCCGGCCCGGCGACTCGTCGTCGCGGCCGGGGTGCACCGGCTCAGCCGGCCAGGGCTTCCTTCATACGCTGGATCTCCACCGCCTGCTCCAGGGCGACGCTGGTGGCCGACTCGTTGACGATCGGGTCCACCCCGAGGGTCTGGGCCTGTTCGGCCATGGTGATCGCGCCCTGGTGGTGGTTGGTCATCATGTCGACGAACCGTTTGTCGAAGTCGGCGCCCCGGGCGTTCTCCAATGCCTTCAGCGCCTCCGCCGACTGCATCCCGGCCATGTCGTGTCCGTGCTGGTCACCGGCGGTGTCACGGGTGAGTCCCTTGGCCGCCAGCCAGCTCTCCAGCGCCTTGATCTCCGGGCCCTGGGCGGCCAGGATCCGGTCGGCGATCAGGGCGATCTGCTGGTTGCCGGCGCGCTCGGGGGCGAGCCGGGCCATCACCAGGGCCTGCTCGTGGTGCGGGATCATCATGGTGACGAAGCGGACGTCGGCCGCGTTGTAGGTGGCGGCCGGCCGGGGTGTGTACTCGTTGGACGGCACCTGCCGGGCGGTCTCGCCGGGGCGACCCGGCACCAGCACCGGTGCGGTGGAGTCCGGCAGACCGGGCAGGTCGATGGGGTCCGGGCTGGCGGCGGCGCTCGCCGTCGGCTCGGGATCGTCGTCGCCGGCCAGCCCGACGGCCACCGCGACTCCGGCCACCAGCACGCCGACGACGGCCAGCTCCACCAGCGCGATTCCCCGCCACCGGCGGGAACGTCCCCGGATCCGTTCGCCTAGCACAACCCGTCTCCTGCCGCTGACCCATGGTTGGCCGGGATCGTAGCGTGGCCTGGCCTGGGCTGGAAGGCCACCGGAAGCGATTTGGACGGTTACTCCGACCTGCGGTTTTTGTTCAACCCTTCGGGTGAGGGGCGTTACTTGATCGTTACCTGGTCCGGTTCCCGGATGTGATGCAGATCACAATCTCCTGGTGGGGGGCGCGATATGGTCCCGCTACCTCTCCGACCCATCCCCCGCAGAAGGGTGTCACTAGATGTTCAGAAGAACCCCACAAGGGACGCGGAGGCTCGGGGCCATCAGCCTTGCCGCCAGCACCCTCCTGCTCCTCACCACTGTGGCCGGTGCCCCCGCCAGCGCCGCCGCGGTCGAGGAGGCCGCCGACCCGGGCTACGTGATCCCCGGGGTCGACGAGATCTCGATGAGCAGCAACTTCCGGACCATCGCGAACCTGCCCAAGTCCGGCGCCTTCGGGGCGGAGTCCGCCTACAACACCGACATCGCCTTCCAGGGCAACTACGCGTTCGTCGGCAACTACGACGGGTTCACCACCTACGACATCAGCAAGCCGCGGAACCCGAAGGTCGTCAGCCAGGTCGTCTGTCCCGGCGCGCAGAACGACATCACTATCTACGGCAACCTGCTGTTCCTGTCGGTCGACTCGTCGCGCAACGACGACTCGTGCAACAGCGTCGCCCAGTCCGCCTCGATCAAGAGTTCGTGGGAGGGCATCCGGATCTTCGACGTCAGCAACAAGGTCAGCCCGACCTACGTCAAGGCCATCGAGACCGACTGCGGCTCGCACACCCACACCCTGGTCCCCGCCAAGACCAAGGACAAGGTGTACGTCTACGTCCAGTCGTACAGCCCGAACGCGAACTTCCCGGACTGCCAGCCGCCGCACGACAAGCTGTCGATCATCGAGGTGCCGCTGAACGACCCGACCAACGCGTCGGTGGTGGCCACCCCGAACCTCTTCCCGGACACCCTCGGGGCGACCTCGACCAGCGGCTGCCACGACGTCACCGTCTACGCGGAGCTGGACCTGGCCGCCGGCGCCTGCATGGGTGACGGTGTGCTGATGGACATCTCCGACCGGACCAACCCGGTCGTGCTCAGCCGGGTGCGGGACACCAACTTCGCCTTCTGGCACTCCGCCACGTTCAACAACAACGGCAAGAAGGTCATCTTCACCGACGAGCTGGGCGGCGGTGGCGCGGCCACCTGCAACCCGACCATCGGCCCGAAGCGCGGCGCGAACGCCCTCTTCGACATCGAGGGTGCCGGTGCCGACCGCAAGCTGGTCTTCAAGAGCTACTTCAAGATCCCGCGCGAGAACAAGAGCACCGAGAACTGCGTGGCCCACAACGGCTCGCTGATCCCGGCCATGGGCCGCGACATCATGGTCCAGGCCTGGTACCAGGGTGGCATCTCGGTCTTCGACTTCACCGACTCCAGCAACCCGAAGGAGATCGGTTTCTGGGAGCGGGGCCCGCTCTCGGACGCCCGCCTGGTCCTCGGCGGCTCCTGGTCGGCGTACTACCACAACGGCTTCATCTACTCGTCCGACATCCAGAAGGGCTTCGACGTCCTGAAGATCGCGGACGGCCGGACGAACAACGCCGAGGCCGTGGTCGTGGCCAACGAGAGCAACGTGCAGAGCCAGGTCAGCTTCCCGGACTGTACCCAGGTGCTGACCACCCGGGTCAACAGCGGCCTGAACATCAAGTCCGGCACCACCTGCCTGGACCGCGCCACGGTCAACGGGACCATCAAGGTCCACCCCGGGGCCAGCCTGATCGTCTACAAGGGCGAGATCAACGGTGAGGTCAACGCCAACGGGGCCGAGCTGGTCTCGCTCTTCGAGAGCACCGTCAACGGCGGCGTGAAGGCCGTCGGTGCCAAGACCACGATCAAGAACACCACGGTCACCGGCAAGATCAAGCTCAGCTAGTACGCCCCGCGCCACCGCCTCGGCGGTGCGGTCCGCACGTCACGACGCCCGGCCGGACCCCTTCCCGGCCGGGCGTTGCCGTACCGCGCAGTGGGGTATGCGGGACGATGAGCCCGGTGCCGATCCCGCGCACCGCCCGAGAGATCGAGGACGATCTCGTCCGGCGCATCGCCGCAGGCGAGTTCCCGCGGGGTTCCCGCCTGCCCACGTACGACGCCCTGGCCGCCGAGTACGGCTCGGCCCGGCGCACGGTGGCGCGAGCCCTGGACGCACGCAGGTCGCGTGGCGTCGTGGTGGGCGTACCCGGCTCCGGCAGCTACCTCTCGGAGGCCTAGCTCCGCCCCGCGCGCCCCACCCGACAACGCTGGATCGGGGAAACAGTGGCATCCCGGCGGGCCGAGGCCACCATTTCCTGGATCGTGTGGCGCGGCGGTGGCGCGGCGTGGCGGTGGCGGCGTGGCGGGGCGGCGCGAGCGCGGTGAGCCCGTGGAGATCACGGAACGGGCTCGGTCGGCGGGCCGTCTACTACGCGGCGTCGTTGATGGGGCAGGATGGTCGCCATGGAAGCTCTTCGGCTGGTACTTCTCTATCTGCACCTGATCGGTTTCGCGCTGCTGCTCGGCGGTGCGATCGCCCAGTACGTCGGCGGTCGGCTGCGGATCAACGCGGCGATGCTCTGGGGCGCGGTGATCCAGTTGGTCACCGGCATCGGGCTCTCCGCGCCGCTGCGCGACGGGGACGAGCCGGCGCCGGCGAAGCTTGTTACCAAACTGGTGCTCGCGCTGCTGATCTTTGTCATGGTCTTCTTCTCCCGCAAGCGGGACTCGGTCGCCCGGGGCCACTTCCTCGCGATCATCGGGTTGACCCTGGTCAACGCGGCGGTGGCGGTCTTCTGGCGGTGACCCGCAGCCGGTGTGGACCGGCTGGTGAAGCGAGTGTCGACCGGCCGATGACGGACCCGGTAAGTGATTTGTCCCACCCAAGGGTTACGTAGCGGTAACAAGGGTTCAACAGTCGTGCACGATTGTCGGCCGGTGGGTGGACGCGGGCGTACGCTTCGCGTCCGTAACGTGGGAGACCGGCGGCAAGGCGCAGGTCCTCCCCAAGGGCAGCCACCGCTTCTGGCGCGGTGTGCAATGGGAAGGGAGACGTCTTGCGCTCTGTGCGTGGGATGCGGATCGCCTCCGTCGTGGCGACGGGTGGGCTCGTGTTGGGTGCCGCCGTGGCGTGCGGCGAGGCACCCGAGGAGAACAACAGCGCCGGCAGCGGTGAGACGAAGTACACGGCCTGCATGGTGACCGACGTCGGCGGCATCGACGACAAGTCCTTCAACGCCTCGGCGTGGAAGGGCCTGGAGGACGCCAAGGCCGAGAACGACAACATCGAGGTCAAGTACACCGCGTCGAAGGCCGAGGCGGACTACGAGGTCAACCTGACCGGGTACGTCAACCAGAAGTGCGACTTCATCCTGGCCGTCGGTGGCCTGATGGGTGATGCCACCTCCAAGATCGCCAAGGCGAACCCGAACCAGCAGTTCGGCATCGTCGACGCGAAGGTCCCCGAGACCAACGTCTACCCGATGCAGTTCGACACCGCCCAGGCCGGCTTCCTCGCCGGGTACCTGGCGGCCGGCATGAGCCAGTCGGGCACGGTGGGCACCTACGGCGGCCTGAAGATCCCGCCGGTGACCATCTTCATGGACGGGTACGCCGACGGCGTGGCCCACTACAACACCGCCAAGAGCAAGAGCGTCAAGGTCGTGGGCTGGAACAAGGAGACCCAGAACGGCTCCTTCACCAACGACTTCGTCAAGCAGGACGAGGGCAAGAAGGTGAGCGACGCGCTGGTCGCCCAGGGCGCGGACATCATCATGCCGGTCGCCGGCGGCGCGGGCCTCGGCACCACCGGTGCGGCCCAGGCCTCGGGCGGCAAGTACAACACCATCTGGGTGGACGTCGACGGCTGTGAGAGCACCCCGAACTGCCCGGCGATCATCACCACCGTGGTGAAGAACATCCCGGGCGCGGTCAAGGAGGCCGTCCTCAAGGCCGCCGGTGGCGAGCAGCTGGAGGTGAACCCGGGCTACCTGGGCACCCTGGCCAACGAGGGTGTCTCGATCGCCCCGTACCACGACTTCGACAGCAAGGTTCCGGCCGAGCTGAAGTCCGAGGTCGACAAGCTGAAGGCGGACATCTCCGCCGGCACCGTCAAGGTCACCTCGGCCGCGCAGCCGAAGTGACCCGGTCCGGCCGGCCACCGGTGATCGACTCACCGGTGGCCGGTCGGTTGGTACCCGGTTCCGGGCCGTCGGCCGGCTACGCTGCACCATCCCCCGCTCGCACGCCCCGGAGGTTGCGCTGAGACTCGAACTGCGCGGCATCACCAAGCGGTTCGGTGACCTGGTCGCCAACGACCACATCGACCTGACGGTGGAGCCAGGAGAGATCCACGCCCTGCTCGGCGAGAACGGCGCGGGCAAGTCCACCCTGATGAACGTGCTCTACGGGCTCTACCAGCCGGACGAGGGCGAGATCCTGGTCGACGGGAAGGCGCTGAGCCTCAAGGGTCCCGCCGACGCGATCGCGGCCGGCATCGGCATGGTGCACCAGCACTTCATGCTGGTACCGGTCTTCACCGTCACCGAGAACATCATGCTCGGTGCCGAGCAGGTCCGGGGCGGCGTCGCCGGGTTCCTCGACCGGCGGCGGGCCCGCCGCGAGGTCGCCGAGGTCTCCGAGCGGTACAACCTGCGGGTCGACCCGGACGCGGTGATCGAGGACCTGCCGGTCGGCATCCAGCAGCGGGTGGAGATCGTCAAGGCGCTCACCCGCGACGTCGACCTGCTTATCCTCGACGAGCCGACGGCGGTGCTCACCCCGCAGGAGACCGAGGAGCTGCTGACCGTGATGCGGTCGCTCAAGGCCGCCGGCAAGTCGATCGTCTTCATCACCCACAAGCTCGGCGAGGTCAAGGCGATCGCCGACCGGATCACCGTGATCCGGCGCGGCCGGACCGTCGGCACCGCCTCCCCCGAGGCGAGCCGGGACGAGCTGGCCGCGCTGATGGTCGGGCGCAGCGTCCGGCTCACCGTGGACAAGCAGCCGGCCGCCCCGGGCCGGCCGATGCTGGAGGTCTCCGGCCTGGTCGTCGACGACGACCGGCAGGTCCGCGCGGTGGACGGCGTCGACCTGACCGTACGCGCCGGTGAGGTGCTCGGCGTGGCGGGTGTGCAGGGCAACGGCCAGACCGAGCTGATCGAGGCGGTGATGGGCCTGCGGCCGGTGCTCGCCGGCACGATCAGCCTGGACGGGCAACCGGTCGCCGGCTGGTCGACCAAGAAGGTGCTCCGCGCCGGGGTCGGCTACGTGCCGGAGGACCGCAGCGTCGACGGGCTGGTCAAGGAGTTCACCGTCGCCGAGAACCTGGTGCTGGACATCTACGACCAGCCGCCGTTCGGCCGGGGGCTGGCGCTGCGGCCGGAGGCGATCGCCAGCTCGGCCAAGGAACGGATCGACCAGTTCGACGTGCGTACCTCCTCGGCCGACGCGCCGGTGGGCACCCTCTCCGGCGGCAACCAACAGAAGGTGATCGTCGCCCGGGAGCTGTCCCGCCCGTTGAAGCTCTTCATCGCCGCCCAGCCGACCCGGGGCGTCGACGTCGGCTCGATCGAGTTCATCCACAGCCGGGTCATCCGGGAACGCGACGTCGGCACCGCCGTACTGGTGGTCTCCAGCGAGCTGGACGAGGTGATCGGGTTGGCCGACCGGATCGCGGTGATGTACCGCGGCCGGATCATCGGCGTGGTCGGCCCGGACACCCCCCGTGAGGAGATCGGCCTGCTGATGGCCGGCATCACCCCCGACACCACCGGGACCAGCGAGGACGAGGCATGACCAACCCAGTTCCCCCCTCGGGATCACCGGACAAGGAGCCGGCGACCGAGGAGCGGGCCACCCGGAGCGCCACCGCCGACACCGAGCGGGCCGAGGCGGCGACCACCGCGCCGGCACCGCAGCGGGGGCCCTCGCTGGGGCAGGCGTTCCTGGCCAACCTCTGGGCGGCCAACACCTTCATGGTGACCCTGCTGTCGCTGGTCCTGGCGATGCTCGTCGGTGCGGTACTGATGATCATCTCCGACCCGGAGGTGCTGGCCACCTACAGCTACATCACCGCCCGCCCGAGCGACGCGCTCAACGCCAGCTGGACGCTGGTCAGCGAGGCGTACGCGAACCTGTTCAAGGGCGCG
Source organism: Micromonospora yangpuensis (assembly GCF_900091615.1). Lineage (NCBI taxonomy): Bacteria > Bacillati > Actinomycetota > Actinomycetes > Micromonosporales > Micromonosporaceae > Micromonospora > Micromonospora yangpuensis. The sequence goes on from NZ_FMIA01000002.1 coordinate 1,174,073, forward strand.
GTCCTCGACCCCGACGCGGTCGGCTTCCAGGCCGCGATGGGGCCGATCTCCGAGACGCTCACGTACACCGCGCCGCTGGTCTTCACCGGCCTGTCGGTGGCGCTGGCCTTCCGCGGCGGCATGTTCAACATCGGCGCCCAGGGGCAGGCCACCATGGGTGTCATCCTGGCCGCGCTGGCCGGCTTCCTGCTGCCGCTGCCGCCGGGGCTGCACCTGCTGGTCGCGGTGCTCGCCGGTGCCCTCGGCGGGGCGATCTGGGGCTTCGTGCCCGGCATCCTCAAGGCCCGCACCGGCGCCCACGAGGTGATCAACACGATCATGCTGAACTACGTCGCCACGTACTTCCTGGTCTGGTTGATCGTGCAGAACGGCATCCAGGACCCGAACCGGACCGACGCGATCAGCCGGCCCGTGGACGCCTCGGCCCAGCTGCCCCGGCTGCTCGGCGACAACCTGCGGGTCCACGCCGGCATCATCCTCGCCGTCCTGGCCACCTGGGCGGTGGCCTGGCTGCTCAACCGCTCCACGCTCGGCTTCGAGCTGCGCGCGGTGGGCGCGAACCCGGACGCCGCCCGCACCGCCGGGATCAGCGTCACCCGGACGTACGTCCTGATCATGGTCTTCGCCGGGATCCTGGCCGGCCTGGGCGGCTCGAACATGGTCCTCGGCTCGACCGCGACCGCGTTGACCCCGCTGGTAGTGGCCCAGATCGGCTTCGACGGCATCCTGGTGGCGCTGCTCGGTCGGGTCAAGCCGTGGGGGGTGGCGCTGGCCGCGCTGCTCTTCGGCGCGCTGCAGGCCGGCGGGAACCGGATGCAGTCGTACGCGGGGATCTCACTGGAGCTGGTCACCGTGCTCCAGGCGCTGATCGTCATCTTCATCGCCGCCCCCGCCCTGGTGAAGGCGATCTTCCAGCTCCGGGCGGCCCGCGCCGCGCGGCTGCAGACGAGCCTGGCGAAGGGCTGGTGACCAACATGTCCACCATGGCTGTCGAAGACGTCGCGGTCGCACCTGTCGACGCGGGGTTCTGGACGCGTACCCGCAAGGTCGGCCTGGTGCTGGTCGCGCTCGGCCTGCTCGGCGCGGTGCTGTTCGGGGCGCTCGCCACCGGCGAGCAGGCCCGGTTCACCCTCAGCGAGGACTCCGCCGGGGCCGCGCTCTCCATCCACGGTACGGTCGGCGCGGTCGCGTTCGGACTCGTCGCCCTGCTCGCCGGGGTGGCGATGCTGGCCGGCCTGCCGAAGCGCTGGTTCACCCTGGTGCTCGGGGTCGGGCTGGTCGCCTTCGTGCTCTCCTTCCTCTGCTGGCAGGTCTCGGACGCGCCGCCGGGGCAGAACTTCATGCCGCTCGTCAACATCCTGCGCGGCACCTTCGTCCTGGCCCTGCCGCTGATCTTCGGTGCGCTGGCCGGGGTGCTCTGCGAACGCTCCGGCGTGGTCAACGTGGCCATCGAGGGGCAGTTGCTGATGGGGGCGTTCAGCGGGGCGCTCTTCGGCAGCATCAGCGGCAGCGTCTGGGTGGGCCTGGTCGCGGCGGCGATCGGCGGCGCGACCATCTCGTTGCTGCTGGCCGTCTTCGCCATCCGCTACCTGGTCGACCAGGTGGTCATCGGCATCGTGCTGAACCTGCTGGCGGTCGGCGTCACCGGCTTCCTCTACGAGCGGCTGATGCAGACCGAGGCGGACCGCTACAACAGCGCTCCCCGGTTCGGCAACTGGGAGATCCCGCTGCTGTCCGACATCCCGCTGCTCGGTCCGGCGCTGTTCCAGGGCAACATCTTCCTCTACCTGGGTCTGCTGCTGGTGCTGGTGCTGCACGTCGGGCTCTTCCGGACCCGGTGGGGGCTGCGGACCCGGGCGGTCGGCGAGCACCCCACCGCCGCCGACACCCTCGGCGTCAAGGTGCTCCGGCTGCGCTACCTCAACGTGCTGCTGGCCGGGGTGGTCGCCGGCATCGGCGGGGCCTCGTACACCCTGGCGCTCTACTCGTTCACCAAGAACATGATCGGCGGTAAGGGCTTCATCGCCCTGGCCGCGCTGATCTTCGGCCGGTGGAGCCCGACCGGGGCGCTGCTCGCCGCGCTCTTCTTCGGCTTCGCCGACCAGCTCGGCACCTACCTCGGCGCGATCAACAGCATCATTCCCAGCCAGTTCCTGGCCATGCTGCCGTACCTGGCGACGATCCTGGCGGTGGCGGGCCTGGTCGGTCGGGTCCGGGCACCCGCGGCCGACGGCAAGCCGTACATCAAGGGCTGAGTGGGGGACCGGACGTGACGGAGATCGACTGGGGGCGGCTGCGCGCCGCGGCCACCGAGGTGATGCGGCACGCCTACGTGCCGTACTCGAAGTTCCCGGTCGGGGCGGCGGCCCTGGTCGACGACGGCCGGATCGTGGTGGGCTGCAACGTCGAGAACGCCGCGTACGGGGTGGTGCTCTGCGCCGAGTGCGGGGTGGTCTCCGCGCTGCACGCCACCGGGGGTGGCCGGCTGGTCGCCCTCTCCTGCGTCGACGCCACCGGTGAGCCGCTGATGCCCTGCGGCCGGTGCCGGCAGCTGCTCTGGGAGCAGGGCGGCCCGGAGTGCCTGATCGAGTCGGCAGGCGGGCCGCTGCGGATGGCCGAACTGCTGCCGCACGCCTTCGACGTGGCCGACCTGGAGGCGGTGACCGGGGAACATCCGGTGCCGGTGGTGCCGGACCGGCTGGCCGCCTGGCGGGGCCGGGGCACGGTCTTCGTCCACCCCGACCTCTCCGCCGGTCAGCAGGTCTGGACGGCCTACTGGGAACGCTCCGCCGGGGACACCGAGGGCGCCGAGACCGGGGTACTGGAGGAGGGGCCGAGCTGGGCGGCCTCGGACGAGGCGATCGAGTGGGGACTGGCGCGTACGCCCCGGGTGGTCGTGGTGGACGCGGCAGGGACGATCTTCTGGGCGGGCGAGGGTGAGCCGCCGATGGAGATCCCGGTTCGGTGGGGTGGCTGAGGTAGTGATGGGTACTTTTGCGGCGGTCGACGTCATCCGGGCCAAGCGCGACGGCGGGGTGCTCTCCGACGGGCAGATCGACTGGGTGGTGGACGCGTACACCCGGGGGGTGGTCGCCGACGAGCAGATGTCGGCGCTGGCGATGGCGATCCTGCTCAACGGCATGACCGGGCCGGAGATCGCCAGGTGGACCGCCGCGATGATCGCCAGTGGGGAGCGGTTGGACCTCTCCACGGTGCCGCGCCCCACCGTGGACAAGCACTCCACCGGCGGCGTCGGTGACAAGATCACGTTGCCGTTGACCCCGCTGGTGGCCGCCTGCGGGGCCGCCGTGCCGCAGCTCTCCGGACGCGGGCTCGGCCACACCGGCGGCACGCTCGACAAACTGGAGTCGATTCCGGGCTGGCGGGCCACCCTGGGCAACGACGAGTTCCTCGCCCAGCTGCGCGACCTCGGCGCGGTGATCTGCGCCGCCGGTGCGGGCCTCGCCCCCGCCGACCGCAAGCTGTACGCGTTGCGTGACGTCACCGGCACCGTCGAGGCGATCCCGCTGATCGCCAGCTCGATCATGAGCAAGAAGATCGCCGAGGGCACCGGCGCACTGGTGCTGGACGTCAAGGTCGGCTCCGGGGCGTTCATGAAGTCCGTGGCCGACGCCCGTGAGCTGGCCCGGACCATGGTGGAGCTGGGTGGCGCGCACGGCGTCCGGACCGTCGCCCTGCTCACCGAGATGTCCACCCCGCTCGGCCGGGCCGTCGGCAACGCCGTCGAGGTCGCCGAGTCGGTCGAGGTGCTGGCCGGAGGCGGCCCGCCCGACGTGGTGGAGCTGACCCTGGCGCTGGCCCGGGAGATGCTCGACGCCGCCGGCCTGCCCGACGCCGACCCGGCCGCCGCGCTGGCCGACGGGCGGGCGATGGACAGCTGGCGGGCCATGGTCCGGGCCCAGGGCGGTGCCCCGGACGCCCCCCTGGCCAGCGCGAACGAGGTCGAGGTGGTACGCGCCGGAGCCGACGGGTACGTCGCCGCCGTCGACGCGTACGCCATCGGGGTGGCCGCGTGGCGGCTCGGTGCCGGCCGGGCCCGCAAGGAGGACCCGGTGGTCGCCGCCGCCGGGGTGGTGCTGCACAAGCGGCCGGGCGAGGCGGTGCGGGCCGGTGAACCGCTGTACGAGCTGCGCGCCGACGACGCCGGGCGGATACCCGCGGCGCTGGCCGAGGCGGCCGAGGCGGTCCGGATCTCGGCCACCGCGCCACCGGTCGCACCGTTGGTCATCGAGCGGATCGACTGAGCGGGGCGGCGTCGGTGCCGACCAGCTCAACGACTATTCTCCCTGGCCGGGGGGAACAGACCGGCGCCGGGACGACGTCAGACAGGGGTCTTCAGCCGTGACCGTACCTGCCCCCGACCCGCAGGCCGTCCGGGAGGCGAGCCTGGAGGAGCTGGAGCGGCTCCGGCTACCGCTGCCGCCCAGCCAGTTCCCGCTGGTGTGGGAGAGCGGCGACGAGATCGAGCTACGCCCCACCGGCGAGATCGAGGCCCGGATCGCGGTGCTGCACGTCATCCTGGCCCGCTGCTTCGGGATGCCGCCGCAGGCCGCGATGAGCTGGCTGCTCGGCTCGCACCTGGTCGACCTGGTCACCCCGCCGGAGTGGCAGTTCCTGATGGGCGGTCGGGGGGACCACCGCTCCTTCGTGCTGCACCACGACGCGCTCTTCTCGCTGGCCTGGGTGCTCGGCCTGACCAAGCAGCTCGACCCGACCCTGCCGGTCGACGAGCGGCTGGTGGAACGGCTGCCGCAGATCTCGGTGGGGGAGACCTTCGACCAGTGGCGGGGCCGGATCCTCGCCGCGCCGCAGCATCCGGCCGACGCCGCCGCCCTGCTCGACCTGCACTACTGCCTGGACTGGGCGTACCTGGAGTTGGAGAAGGCCGGCCGGGCGCTGCCCGGTCTGGTCGACGCGAACGCCATCGGCCAGCGCCGGTGGGCGCTGGAGTGGGCGGTGGTGCTGCGCGGCCCGTACCACGACGAGCCGCCCGGCTGGGAAGAGGTCGACCTCTCCACCTGAGGGCTCCGGCCGGTGGGTGGCCCGGCCGGTCAGCGGGGGCGGTGCACGCCGAGTCGGACGGCCAGGGTCACCGTGACCGGCTCGGGCCGGGTGGCGATCCGCTCGGCCAGCGCGCCCGGGTCGGTGTGCCAGGCGCTCGGGCCCATGCCGACCAGGGTGCCGACCTCGGCGTGGGTAAGGCTCAGCCGGCCGCGCAGCACCGTCGCGGCGACCTCGGTGAAGTGCCCGGCCAGGCTCCCGGCGACCCGGTCGGCCTTGGCCGGATCGACCCGGAGCAGCCCGAGCGCGTCGACCAGCTCGGTGAGATGGTCCTCGGCCGGCGTCACCACCAGCAGCCTGCCGTCGGTAGCCAGCACCCGACGGAACTCCGCGCCGTTGCGCGGGGCGAAGACGTTGAGCAGCACCGCGACGCAACCGTCGGCCAGCGGCAGCCGCTGCCAGGTGTCGACAAGCGCCGCCGCCGCGCGCGGATGCGCCCGCGCCGCCCGGCGCAGCGCCGGCTTCGACACGTCCAGGGTCAACCCCACGGCCCCGGGCAGCGCCGCCAGCACCGCCGCGAGGTGCCAGCCGGTCCCGCCCCCGGCATCGACCACCAGCGGGTACGCCGCCCGCCCTGGCTCATCGGTGCGGTCCGGCGGTACGGCCTCGGTCCGTGCGGCCCCGGTCCGTACGGCCTCGGTCCGTGCGGCCCCGGTCCGCGTGCTGTCGGTCGGCTCGGTGGCGGCCAGCGTGGCGGTGCGGGCGGCGTCGGTCAGGGCGGTGGAGATCGCGGCGTAGTGGCCGGCGGCCAGGAAGTCGCTGCGGGCGGCCACCATCTCGGCGGTGTCCCCGACGTGTGGGGCCCGTCCGGCGAGCAGGTTGACGTAACCCTGCCGGGCCACGTCGAAGCTGTGCCGGCGTGGGCAGCGCAGCGTCCGGGCGGTGCCGGCGACGGCCTCGGCAAGTGGCTCGGCACAGACCGGGCAGCGCAGCCGGTCGACGACGTACGGGTTCATCCGGGCCATCCTCGCAGTCGGCGACGGACCCGGTGCCCTCGACCGGCGTGGCGGTGGTGGTCCCGGCAGCGGTCCGGGCGGCGGCTGACTAGGGTCTGCCCATGGCAGCGATCTCGTACCAGGACATCGTCAAGGCGCCGAAGGCGCTACTGCACGACCACCTCGACGGCGGGCTGCGACCGGCGACGGTCGTCGAGTTGGCCGCCGAGGTCGACCACGAGCTGCCCACCACCGACCCGGAGGCGCTGGGCCGCTGGTTCGTCGAGGCGGCCAACTCGGGCTCGCTGGAGCAGTACCTGGAGACGTTCGCGCACACGGTCGCGGTGATGCAGACCGAGTCGGCGCTGCGCCGGGTGGCGGCCGAGTGCGCGCTGGACCTGGCCGCCGACGGGGTGGTCTACGCCGAGGTGCGGTTCGCCCCCGAGCAGCACCTGGAGCGGGACCTGACCCTGGACGAGGTGGTGGCGGCGGTGCTGGCCGGCTTCGCCGAGGGCAGCGCGGCGGCCGCCGCGGCCGGTACGCCGATCCGGGTGGGCACCCTGCTCACCGCGATGCGGCACGCCGCCCGGTCACAGGAGATCGCCGAGCTGGCGGTCCGGCACCGGGACACCGGGGTGGTGGGCTTCGACATCGCCGGTGCCGAGGCCGGCTTCCCGCCCACCCGCCACCTGGACGCCTTCGAGTACCTCCAGCGGGAGAACTTCCACTTCACCATCCACGCCGGGGAGGCCTTCGGGCTGCCCTCGATCTGGCAGGCCATCCAGTGGTGTGGCGCCGACCGGCTCGGGCACGGGGTACGGATCGTCGACGACATCACCGTCGGCGCGGAGCCGCAGCTGGGTCGACTGGCCGCGTACGTGCGGGACAAGCGGATCCCGCTGGAGCTGTGCCCGTCGTCGAACGTGCAGACCGGTGCCGTGGCGTCGATCGCCGAGCATCCCATCGGGCTGCTGCGGGACCTGCGGTTCCGGGCCACCGTCAACACCGACAACCGGCTGATGAGCGGCACCTCGATGTCCCGGGAGATGGCGCTGCTGGTGGAGGCGTTCGGCTACGGCTGGAAGGAACTCCAGTGGTTCACCATCAACGCGATGAAGAGCGCGTTCATCCCGTTCGACGAACGGCTCCGGATCATCGACGAGGTGATCAAGCCGGCGTACGCGAAGCTGCTCGGCCAGCGGTGACCGACGGCTGCCCCAGGCCGGCCACCCGGCGCAGCACCTCGGCGGCCCGGGTCGGTTCCGCACCGAGCGCGGCCTGTCGGCGCAGCACCTGAGGCTCGGCGCGCAGCAGCGCGATCCCGCGTCGTACCAGCAGGCCCGGGGCCTTGCGCCGCTGCGCCAGGTCGCGGGCGAGCCGGCGCAGGAAGGTCGTGCCGCGCGGCCGGCGCAGCGCGTACGCCCCGGCGAGCAGCCCCTGCCGGCGACATTCCGCGACGATCTCGGCGGCGAAGATACCTTCGGCCATGAAAAGTGGCGATCCGGTGAGTTCGAGTGTCCTTGTGTCCACTCTGCGGTCCGCGCCGAGCGCGTAGACGGGTACTTCGGCCCGGCCCTGTTGGGCCAGAAGGGCAATGGCCGCCACCGCCGCGCCCGCGTCCCAGGCCTCGGGTGAATCCCAGTCCACCAGCCCGTTACGCCGGGGCAACGTAGGGTCGTCACCGTCCTTGTAGAAGTCATCCAAACAGAGGACGGGAAGACCCGTTCGATGCGCTATGTACGACTTTCCGGAGCCGGACGCGCCGGCGAGCAAAACAACGCGATGAAGGTGTGTCATTACCGTGGGTGACTCCGCCCAGGCAGATTGCCAGCAAATTGCATCAACATCTCATCACACCGTCCGTGACTGCCAGGCTGGGCTTTCTCTTTGCGTGACGGCGTGATGGAATCTCGGAGGTCCGACCCGCCGGGTCGGTCGCTGGGCGTTGCCCTGGCAACGCGCGAAGCTGTGATCGCAAGGGCGGTGACGTGAGCAAACGACCAAAGACGGCAGGCTCCTTCCGGTCGCGGCTGCGCCCCACCGGGCGGCTGCGCGACATGCCGATCTGGTCCAAGCTCGGTCTCATCATGATCGTGCCGACCATCGCCACGGTGGTCGTGGGTACCAGCGGTCTGGTCGACCACCTGGACACGCTCAACACCGCGAACCGCGCCGGCGACCTGGCCAACCTCACCGGCTACTCGGGTGACCTGGTCAACTCGCTGCAGGACGAGCGGACCTCCGCGGTGCTGTTGCTCGGTGCCGCCAACGGCCCGACCAAGGAGCGCTACCGCGAGGCGTACGGTCAGGTCAACCAGCGGGTGGACGACGCCAAGGGCCCGTACTCCCAGCAGCGTTCCGAGGTCGACGACCTGCCGAACAGCCTCGACGTGCTGCTCAACCGGATCGACGAGAACCTCACCGAGCTGCCCGGCACCCGCAGTCAGGTCTTCAACGGCCGACTCAAGCTGACCGACGCGGTCCGCACGTACGAGGTGCTGATCAAGGACCTGCTCGACATCCGCGACTCCGCCGCGCAGCTGGCCGGGGACAACGACCTCGGCGAGCGCATGCGCGCCGCCGCGGCGACCGCCCAGTCCAAGGAATGGCTGTCCAAGCGCCGGGTGGTGGTCCACCGCGCGCTCATCCAGCAGACCCTCAACCCGGCCCTGCGTGAGGACTACATCGCCACCGGCACCGGCCAGGACCAGTTCCTGGAGAGCTTCTTCACGGTCGCCAACGAGGCCGAGGAGCAGTTCTACACGGCCACCGTCGCCGGCCCCGACCTGCGCGAGGCGGACAACTACAACGGTTGGATCAAGAGCAACACCACCGAGAGCATGGCCGACGCGCCCTTCGGACCGGACCAGTGGGACGGCGCGATGACCGCCAACGCCAAGCTGATGCGGACCGTGGAGACCAAGCTCGACGGTGACGTGGTCCGACAGGCCGACGCGATCCGCTCCGACGTCCAGCGTCAGGTCTTCCTGGAGACCGGCCTGCTGCTGAGCATGCTGCTGCTGGCCATCCTCTTCGCGTACCTGGTCGCCCGCTCGATGGCCAGGTCGCTGCGGGAGCTGCGCCAGGGCGCGCTCAACATCGCCCAGTACGGCCTGCCGCACGCGGTGGCCCGGCTGCGGGATCCGCAGCTGACCGGCCAGCTCTCCCCGGTGCAGCTGGCCAACCAGATCGCCGAGCCGCTGCCGGTGCGCAGCAAGGACGAGTTCGGTCAGGTGACCGAGGCGTTCAACGCCGTCCACCTGGAGGCGGTCCGGACCGCCGCCGAGCAGGCCGCGCTGCGGGCCTCCGTCGCCACCATGTTCGTCAACCTGGCCCGTCGGTCGCAGATCCTGGTCGACCGCCTGATCGGTCACCTCGACCGGTTGGAGCGCGGCGAGGAGGACCCGGACCGGCTGGCCGAGCTCTTCCAGCTCGACCACCTGGCCACCCGGATGCGCCGTAACGACGAGAACCTCCTCGTCCTCGCCGGCGCGGACTCCACCCGGGTCCAGCGTGAGCCGGCCGCCCTGATCGACGTGCTGCGCGCCGCCCAGTCCGAGGTCGAGCACTACACCCGGATCGAGTTCGGCGTGATCGACCGGGACATCGAGGTCGCGGCGCACGCGGTCAACGACCTGGTGCACCTGGTCGCCGAGCTGTTCGACAACGCCACCGCCTTCTCACCGCCGGACTCCCAGGTCATGGTGGAGGCCCGGCGGGTCGGCGAGCGCGCCTCGCTGTACGTCGAGGACCGGGGCATCGGCATCAGCGTCGACCAGCTCGCCGACCTCAACGAGCGGCTCGCCACGCCACCCCAGGTCGACGTGGCGGTCTCCCGGATGATGGGCCTGGTCGTGGTCGCCCGGCTGGCCTCGCGCCACGGCGTCAAGGTGGAGCTGCGTCCCGGCACCGACCGGGGCACGGTCGCCGACGTCACCATGCCCACCTCGGTGCTGGTGCCGCGGGCACTCTCCGGACGGCAGCAGATGCCGGCGCTGCCGGCCTCGGCGGGTGGCCTCCTGCCGGCCGGACCGCAGTCGTCCAGCCCGCAGTCGTCCGGTCCGCAGTCGTCCGGTCCGGCGCCGGCCTTCGGTGGCTCGTCGACATCGAGCTTCGCGGGCTTCGGTGCCGCGCCGGCGCTGGGCAGCGCGCCGACCGGCCAGATCCCGGCGCAGCGGACGGGCGGCTCGGGCAACCAGATGACCCTCGGTGGCCGGTCCGTCGACCCGGCTCCGCGCAACGGCACCCCGGTGACCGCCGGTCCGGGCCGGGCCCTGCCGGCCTGGTCCGACCTGACCGGCGCCACCGGCACCAACGGTGACGACTCCTTCGGCGCGCCCCGGACCGCCAACGGGCAGCAGATCGACCCGCTGCCGCAGCGTCGCGCCGGCGGCGACGGCGACCCGATCGGCTCCGGACAGCAGCCGGCCATCCCGCGTCAACCCACCTCGTACGCCCCGCCGGTGTCGAGCCCGCCGGTCTCCGGCGCCCCCATCTCCGGCGTGCCGGTCTCGGGTCAGCCGATCTCCGGTGCCCCGGTCTCCGGTCAGCCGGTGTCCGGGTCCCCGGTCTCCGGTCAGCCGGCGTACCCGGGCACCGGGCAGTCGGACAGCGGCGGCTTCGCCGCGTTCGGCGGGACGGGTTCCGGGCTGCCGTCGCGACCCGCCCCGAACGCGCCGGCACCGCCGGTCTGGCCACCGGTTCCGGGTACGGAGCGCGAGGCGGCCACCCCGCCGGTGCCTGAGCGGCTGGCCGCAGCCCTGGACATGACCACCGAACTGCCCCGGGTGCCCCGTACCGACCCGGAGCAGCGGCCCGCGGCGCAGGACACCGCCCGGCAGCCCGCCCCGGCTCCGGCCCGCCCCACCCAGCAGAACCGGAAGCCGTACGCCGACGAGACGATGGAACTGCCCATCTTCCGCGAGCTGGAATCGGCCTGGTTCCGGACCCGCCGACCGGGGTCGGACGAGACCACGGGAGCCGAGGCTCCGCAGCCGGTGCCGGTGAGCGCGGCGGCCACCCAGCAGATCCCGGTGGTCGACGCGAACGGCCGACCCGTGCAGCGGACCGCCACCGGGACAGGTGACACACCGATGGCAGACACCCCGAGATCCACCGGATCGCCGGGCGACGACGGGCCGGACCAGCGGGGCGGGGTCGCCGACGCCTTCGGCTCCCGTCGTGCCGGCCAGCCGCCGTACCAGGGTTGGCAGACCGCCGCCGACGACGGCTGGCGCGCGGCCACCGCGGCGAGCGAGGTGCCGGTCGCGGCCACCACCCAGACCGGTCTGCCGAAGCGGACCCCGATGGCGCAGCTCGTGCCCGGTGCGGTGGAGAAGCCGACCACGTCGGTCCAGCGGCGGACGCCGGAGGCCGTACGCGGTCTGCTCTCCGCCTACCATCGAGGGGTGCAACGCGGCCGGACCAATCCGTCCGACGGCAACCCGACCAACCCGGGGGAGACCCCGGGAGGGCAGCAATCCTCGCAGTCTGGCTCAGGCTCAGCGGCCGGGAGCGGGCAGAAGGAGCAACAAGGATGACTACTACGCAGGATCTCGGTTGGCTGTTGGCCAACTTCGCCGACCGGGTGCCCGGCGTCGCGCATGCGGTCGCCGTCTCCGCGGACGGCCTGCTCCTCGCGTCGTCACGAGACCTCCCCCGGGACCGGGCCGACCAGTTGGCCGCGATCGCGTCCGGGCTGGTCAGCTTGACCCAGGGCGCGGCCCGCTGCTTCGAGGGCGGCGCGGTGCTACAGACAGTGGTCGAGATGGACAATGGCTTCCTGTTCCTCATGTCCATCTCCGACGGCTCGTCGTTCGCCGTGCTCGCCGCCCGTAGCTGTGACGTCGGGCAGGTCGGCTACGAGATGGCGTTGCTGGTGGACCGGGTGGGCGACGCACTGACCCCGCAGACGCGGGCGGCTGCGGGCATGCTGGGCTGATCCACCCGCTGACCGGCAGGTCGGCAGGGCAACGAGAACAGGTACGACGAGTGCCACCGGTGAAGACCGGTGCCGGGTACGAAGGAGGTGAGCGGCGACATGGCCGATCGTGACGAACCGACCGGAGCGTTGGTCCGTCCATACGCCGTGACCCGCGGTCGTACCCGTCCCCGGTTGGACATCGCACTGGAGGCACTCGTCGAAACGACGGTGCGCGGCCGGGCCACCGCCAATGGCAACAGCGGTGGCCAGGGCCGGGAACACCAATATATTGCCGCGCTGTGTGACGGACGCGTGCAGTCGCTCGCGGAGATCGCGGCGCGGATGCAGCTTCCGCTTGGCGTGGCCCGGGTGCTCATCGCCGACATGGCGACGGATGGCCTGGTCGCGGTCCACGAGCCGACCATTCTGGACGACTCGGATGACGCGGTGGGCACTGAACTGCTGGAGAGGGTGCTGAGTGGACTTCGCAGGCTCTGACATGTCGCGCCGCCCGCCGACCCCGAGCGGGCGGGTGACCTCGGCGAAGATCGTTATCGCCGGTGGTTTCGGTGTCGGTAAGACGACGCTCGTCGGCTCGGTCTCCGAGATCACGCCGCTGACCACCGAGGCCATCATGACCTCCGCCGGTGTGGGCGTCGACGACACCCGGCAGGTGCCGGGCAAGATGACCACCACCGTGGCGATGGACTTCGGCCGGATCTCGATCGACCGGGACCTGATCCTGTACCTCTTCGGTACCCCGGGTCAGACGCGTTTCTGGTTCATGTGGGACGAGCTGGTCCGGGGCGCGATCGGGGCGGTGGTGCTGGTCGACACCCGTCGGCTGGCCGACTGCTTCGCGGCGATCGACTTCTTCGAGCACCGACGGCTGCCGTACCTGGTGGCCATCAACTGCTTCGACGGGATGCAGTACCACGACCCGCAGGACGTCCGGGACGCCTTGGCGATCTCCCACGACGTGCCGGTGGTGGCCTGCGACGCCCGTAACCGGGAGTCGACCAAGCACGTACTGATCTCGCTTGTCGAGTACGTGCTCACCATGCGTCGCTCGCGCGCCGTCGCACCGGCCTGACCGGCCCGCTCAGCACCCGGTGACGGCACTGCCGACCCCGGGCGTACGTCGCTGACCCCCGCTCGGCGAGTAACCGCGTCCGCCGGGTCTGTGGCGTCTGCACCGCGTCCGTCGGTCCTGCACGTCCCCACCGCGTCCGTCGGGTCTGTGGCGTTTTCATCGCCGTCCGTCGGTCCTGCTGCGGACCGACCAGCCTGTCCCCACCGCGTCCGCCGGGCCAGCGTCGGGCCCGCGCTGCGTCTCGCCTTGGTCTGCGGGAGCCGCACCGGGTGGGTCCCGGGCGTCCAAGAAGGCCCATCGCCGGGTTACCGGTGACGTGGTTGCCGGGGTCCTGACGGGTGCCATGCGCTCGGGCATGGTGCCCTGTGGCCGCCGGTCTGGCCGTCCGCCGGTCTGGCCGTCCGCCGCTCGGCCGGGCGCCAGTCTGGCCGGTGACGGCCCCCTGAGCCCGCCCGGTGGGAGTGTCGCGCCCGTGCGGTGGTTCCCGCACCGTCGCCGTGGCTCATCACGAAGCGGCAGGCGTCATCCCGCCGACAGCCCTACCGGTGCCAGGAGCCGCCGCGCCCGGGTACTCCCCGATCAGCTCTGTGAGAGGGGTGCCCCGCTCTACCGAAAGCGTTAAGAAGGGGCCCTTCCTTACACCTTTAGTAGCCGGCGGAGCGGAACTCGTACTCCCGGTCGTCGTCGCGGTCACCGGTGTCCCGGCTGAAGTCCCAGCCCCCGGCGGCCTCCCGGCCCGGTCGGCCGCCGACGGCGAAGCCGCCGATCTCCTGACCACGACGCCAGCCGCGGAAGTATCCGGTGGTGTTCTCGGCGAGGCTGGCCGCGTCACGCACTATGCGCAGGGGACGCTCCTCGCGGAGCGGCGAGCCGGGCACCAGGTTGGCCTGGGGTACCCGCTTGGGCAGGCCGGCCGAGGTCGCCGCACCAACCGCAGGCTCGGCGGCCTGCTCGGCGGCCTGCCAACCGGTGTCGGCGGTGCTCGTCCACTCGATGTCGGTCTCGTCGCCGTGCCCGACGAACCAGGCGGACTTCGCCGCGGCGAAGATGAGCAGGTCCCCGTCGCCCTCGTCGGCGATCGGCGGCGGCCGGTGCTCCACCGGGGGCCGGTGCTCCACCGGGGGCCGGTGCTCCAGCGGGGAACGCTGCCCCAGCGGCGAACGCTGCTCCAGCCCGGAGCGCTCACCCAGCGGTGAGCGGTGTTCCAGCGACGGGCGCTCCAAGGAGGCCCGCTGTTCCAACGAGGTCCGGTGCTCCAACGAGGACCGCTGGTCCGACGCGGAACGCTCCTCCAGTGGTGACCGGTGTTCGAGCGAGGCGCGCTGTTCCAGCGAGGGACGGCGCTCCAGGGACGACCGCTGCTCCAACGACGCCCGCTGCTCCAGGGAAGGCCGGTGCTCCAGCGACGAGCGCTGCTCCAACGATGGGCGCGGCTCCAGGGATGAGCGCTGGTCCAGGCCTCGGCGCTGGTCCACGGGGGAGCGTTCGCCCAGCGGAGGACGGTGGTCGAGCGGGGAACGGTGACCCGGCGGGGGCTGTTCGGCGCGGGCGGCGGCCCGGCCACCACGCGTGGCGTCCTCCCCGACCAGCCGCAGCGGCGGGTTCTCCAGCTGCGGCGGGTCGGCCGGCGCGGTGCCGCCGTCGCGGCGCGTCCGGTCGCCCAGCGGCGGCGGCTCGACGAGCCGCAGCATCGGCGGCTCCGGGGGCAGGTCGTCGGCCAACCAGGGCGGGGTGACCCGGCCGTCGGTCGTACCGGGGTCGGTGTTCGAGTCGATGCTCCGGCCGGCCGGCTCGCCGGGGTACGCCACCGCGTTGTCGGCGGAGCTGTCGGAGTGGTCGTCGGCGTTGGCGACCAGCGGCCAGTTCGCCCGTGACCCGGGCGGTGCGGTCGGCTCCGGACCGGGCCGAGGGGTGGGCACCGGCACATTCAGGTCGGTCACGCTGAAGCCGCCCGTCGGCGGGTCCCCGGCAGTGGTCTGCGGGCGGGGCGGGATCACCGTACGCTGCCGCTCCGCGCGGGCGCTGTTGATCGCCGCGGTGGTCAGTGTCGGACGGAAGGGCTCACCGGCCTCGGCGGGCGGCACCTTGTGGCGCTGCGCCGGGGTGATCGGGGTGATCCCGGGCGGCGGCGGTGGCGGCGCGGAGACCGGCCGGTTGGCCGGCGGGTCCACCCGGGTGGGCGCGTCGATCAGCGAGGGCCGGGGCTCGGTACGGCCGGGCGGCGTCGAGACCGGCGGTCCGGCCACCGCGGCCGGGGTAAGCGGGGACGGTGCCACCGGCGGCGGAGCGATCGGGGTCGGTGCCACCGGCGGGGGACCGAGGGGGCGGGGTGGCGGTGGTGGCGTGCCCTGCCCGACCGGCTCGGGGCGGCTGCGCCGCCCGCCACCGGGTGCCGGTGGCGTCTCGACCGGCCGGACGGACCGGAGCCCGGGGCCGCTGCCACCGGTCCCGGGCAGTTCGCCGACGGCTTCGCCCCGACGCGCGGCGGCCCGGCGGCCGGGGACCGGCGTGGGGGCGGTGACCCGGGCGCTGAGCGCGCTCACCAGCGCCTCGCAGCCGGCGTCGCAGGCCCGTACCGAGGCGACCGCCTGCCGGACGGTCTCCGCGACCGCAGAGGTGAGCGCGCGGTTGACGGTGGCCCGTCGGGGCGTCTCCGAGATGGCGACCCGCAGCGCGGTGACCGCCTCATTGATCTCGTCGGCCTCCGCCACGCCGTCGGCGGCGAGGTGCGCCGCGACCGCGTCGGCGGCGACCGAGATCTCCCGGCCCCGGGCCATGGTGCCGGTCAGCATGCCGGGCTCCGGCAACGCGTCGAGCACGGCCAGCGCGACCGGCTCGGCCGGGTCCGGGTACGCCCGCAGCGCGGCCGGGTACAACTCGCGGAGCACCTCACGCAGCGCCGCCGCCGCCGCGTGCCTGCCGGTGGACAGGGCCGCGTGCGCGGCGAGCACCTGCTTGTAGTTGGCCAGGTCACGGGGAGCGGGCAGGGTGACCGCCGACAGCGCGCCGGCCTGCAACGCCCGGGCCAGGCCGACGGCCCGCCGCTCGGCCGGTGCGGAGTGCATCTCCTCCACCGAGTCGTCGTCGGCGAAACGCTCGGCGAAGTCGTCCACCGAGTCGTCGTCGGCGATCGCGAGTGGACGACCGGCGGCACTGAGCAGCGAGGTGATCGTGTGGTCGTCGCTGTCGGCGGCGATCGCCGCACCGCTCGGGCCGCCCGAGCGCTCGACGAGCAGCGCGACCAGCCGGGCGTAACCGGCTGGTTCGTCGCCGATCTCACAGAGATGCAGCAGACGGCCTGCGTCGTCGACCACGGCGGAGGTCAGCGCCGAGCCGGCCGCGGCCGATCCCTCGGTCGCATCCGCCGAGGCCAGACCGCAGTACACGCGCACGAGCGCCACGGCGTCGTCCTCCTCACGAACACAGGTCGTTCTCTGCCAGTGACTGATGCTCCCTGGTGCGGGTCAGTCGCGCCAGTCCACCACTGCAGAGATCTTCCCGACAATGGTGCGCCAACCCAAACTGGCGGTCTGCGCCCCGATCTTCTTCAGCCGTCGGCGACCGAGGAAACCACCGACCCCGCCGTTGACGGTGGCCCGCAGCGCCTCGTCCAGGTCGTCGAGGCTGGAGCCCGAGGAGAGCATGTCCAACACCGACGGCAGACGCAGCGAGTACGCCAGGTCACGGGCCACCTCGCCGGCCTGGATCAGGAGGTTGGGATCCCAGGTGTCGTGCCCGCCGCGCAGGTTCTCCACCACCAGGTCGAGCTCGTAGGTGTCCTCGTCGAGCGGGACGACGTCGGCCGGTTCGAGCCGTTCGGACAGTTCGCGCCAACCATCCAGTTGGGACAGGTCGTTCGGCGCGCCGGACCGGACGAAGGTGACGAGCGACTCCGGGGTCTTGAAGAGCAGCAACCGCCCCTGGTGGGTCAGGAAGGCCGGCACCTCCTCGTCACCGGCGTCGTCGTCCGTCTCGTCCTCGTCCTCGTCGTCCTCGGCGGTGTCGCCGCCGGCCCGCTTGCCAGCGGCTTC
Organism: Micromonospora yangpuensis; assembly: GCF_900091615.1. Taxonomy (NCBI): domain Bacteria; kingdom Bacillati; phylum Actinomycetota; class Actinomycetes; order Micromonosporales; family Micromonosporaceae; genus Micromonospora; species Micromonospora yangpuensis. Next base: position 1,191,137 of record NZ_FMIA01000002.1, read on the forward strand.
CTTGTCGCTCTCGGCGAACTCCTCGGCGACCTCCTCGTCGAGGATCACCACCGTCTCGTCGTCCTCGTCCTCCGCCTCGGCGGCGGCCTGCCGGCGGGCGAGGAACGGGTCGTCCTGGTCCCGCTCGGTCACGTCCGTCGGGGTGACCTCGCGAGCCGGCCGGTACGCCCGCAGCGTGAAGCCGGTGCCGGCGGGCAGGGCGACCTCCACCGGATCGATCCGCGTCTCGGCCCAGAGCGCGCGGTCGGGTGCCGTGGTCGGCTCGGCGACAGCCTCGATGTCGACCTCGTCGGGCTCGGCCGACCCGGTGGTCTCGTCGGACTCGGCCGATCCCGTGGTGTCGTCGAGCTCGGGCTCGTCGGCGTCGGGCCGTTGGGGCGACTGACGGGCCACGCTGACCTCCGTATGCTTCGGGTTGCCCACTCGTCGGCCTTCCGACCGCCAAGTGACTCTGGGCACATACCCTAGTGGGCGACTCCGGTACCGCGCTGCGCGCACCCCGCCGGCACGTCGGATCAGGGCCGGAGGATCAGGGGGCCAGGGCGAGGTAACCCCGCTCGGCGGCCTCCTGCGCCAGCCACTGGTCCCGGTACCAGCCGGGCACCCGGACCAGCTCGGCGTGCGGACCCTGCTGCACCACCCGGCCGGAGTCCAGCACCAGGATGTCGTCCAACGCGTCAAGTCCGCTGAGCCGATGGCTGATCAGCAGCACCGAGTGCCCGGCCGGGGTGGCGGCCAGCGCCGAGGCGAGGACGGCGTCGGCGGCGGCCGGATCGAGCCCCTCGGTCGGCTCGTCGAGCACCAGCACCCCCGGCGCGGCCAGCAGGGCGCGGGCCAGGGCGAGTCGTTGCCGCTGCCCACCGGAGAGCTGTTCGCCCTGCTCACCCACGATGGTGTCGTACTGCTCGGGTTGGGCGCGTACCCAGTCCAGCAGCCCGGCCGCGGCGGTCGCCGCGGTCAGTTCCCCCGGGTCGGCGTCGGGGCGGCCGAGCAGCAGGTTCTCCCGGACCGAGGCGTGGAAGACGTACGCCTCGGCGAGCAGGCCGCCCACCGTGCGGGGCAGCTGCTCCGCCGGTAGCTCGGCGAGGTCCACGCCGGACAGGGTGACCCGCCCGGAGCGGGGCCGGACGGCACCGGTGAGCACGGCGGCCAGGGTGCTCTTGCCGGCGCCGCTCGGCCCGACCACGGCGACCCGGCGGCCGGCCGGCAGGTCCAGGTCGAACCGGTCGAGGGCGGCCGGGCCGCCGTCCCGGTACCGGACGGTCACCCGGTCGAACCGGACGTCGCACGGCCCCTCGGCCGGCTCCGAATGGGCCTCGGGCGGCCCCTCGGCCGGCTTCGAATGGGCCTCGGGCGGCCCCTCGGCCTGGCGCGCCGCGCTCGTCGGGGCGGGCGAGGTGGCCGGCGGGTCGAGCAGCGCGGCGACCCGGGCCAGCCCGGCGCGCAACTGGGTCCACTGTCGGGCGGCACCGACCAGGGCCAGGGCGATCTCGACGGCGGCGAGGGTGCCGACCGCGAGTACCCCGACGAGCACCCCGTCCACCCCGGCGCGGAGTGCGACCAGCACCACCGCGGCGGCGGTCAGTCCGGCCACCAGCACCCCGGCCGCGTCGACGGCGAACCCGACCGCGGCGAGGCGGCGCTCCAGCCGGCCCAGCCGGTCGGCCCGCTGCCGGGCGGCCCGCCACGCGTACCCGGTGGCGCCGAAGGCGGCCAGGTCGGCCGCGCCGTGGGTGAGGTCGACGGCGTCCGCGGCCAGTTCACCCCGCAGCGGGGCGACCTCGGCGGCCCCCCGGCGGGTGAGCGCGGTGGCCAGCACCGGCAGGACCACCCCGGCCACCAGCAGTCCCAGCGCGAGCGCCCCGGCGGCGGCCGGGGAGACCAGCGCCGCCCCGCCCACGGCCAGCACCCCGACCAGCCCGGCGGCGGACGCCGGTACGAGCACCCGCAGCAGCAGGTCCTGCACCGTCTCGACGTCGGAGACGAGCCGGCTGAGCGCGTCGCCCGAGCGTTGCCCGACGCTGTCCCGGCTGGCCGCCAGGCTGGCGAAGACCCGGGCCCGTACGTCGGCGACCAGGCGCAGCACGGCGTCGTGGCCGGCGAGGCGCTCGGTGTAGCGGAACACCCCCCGGCCGATGGCGAGCGCCCGGACGGCGACGATCGCCACGGTGAGCCGGTCCAGCGGTGGCTGGCCGGCGGCGCTCATCAGCAGCCAGGTCGCGGTCGCCATCAGGGCCAGTCCGGCCAGCTCGGTGGCCGTGGCGAGCAGCCCCGCGCCGAGCAGTCGGCGCAGGTACGGCCGGGTGAGCCGCAGCACGGCCCGCTCGGCGGCGAACCGGCCCGACCGGCTCGACCGGCTCGGTTGGCTCGGCTGGCCCGGTTGGCTCGGCTGGCCCGACTGGCTCTGCCGGCCCGGCTGCCCGGTCCGGGCCCCCGACCCGGCGGGGACGCTGGTGGGCTCGTCGCTCATCGCAGGGCCTCGGCGGTGGGGGTGAGTTCGGTGACCCGGCCGTCGACGACCCGCAGGATCCGGTCGGCGTCGGCGAGCAGGGCGGGGCGGTGCGCCACCAGCAGGGCGGTCCGCCCGGCGACGAGGCGGCGGGTGGCGGCCAGCACGGCCGTCTCGCTGGCGGTGTCCAGCCGGGCGGTCGGCTCGTCGAGCAGCACGATCGGGGCGTCCCGCAGGAACGCCCGGGCCAGCGCCACCCGCTGCCGTTGCCCGCTGGACAGGCCGTGGCCGCGTTCACCGAGCCGGGTGGCGAGTCCGTCGGGCAGTGCGGCGAGCACCTCGTCCAGCGCGGCGTCCCGGACCGCGCGGGCCAGCTCCTCGTCTGGGGTGTCCGGCGCGCCGAGCCGGATGTTGTCGGCAAGCGTGGTGGCGAAGAGGTGGGCCCGCTGCGGCACCCAGGCCAGCTGCCGACGCCAGGCGTCCCGGTCGACCCCGGCCAGGTCGATCCCGGCCACGGTGATCCGGCCCTCGGTCGGGGTGACGAAGCCGAGCAGGAGGCCGAGCAGGGTGCTCTTGCCCGCACCGCTGGGACCGACGACCGCGATCCGCTCGCCGGGCCGGATGGTCAACGTCACGTCGCGCAGCGCCGTGGTACGCGGGTAGGCGACGCTCACCCCCACCAACCGGATCTCGCCCCGCCCGTCCGGAACCGGCCCGCTCCCGGCCGGGCTGCCTCCCGCCGGGCTGCCTCCCGCAGGGCCGGTCCTGGCCGGGCCGGCGGTGGCGGTCGTTGTCACGGCGAGGGCCGGGCCGGCGGTGGCGGTCGTGGCGGTGTCCCGGCCGGGGGTGTCGGTGGTCACCTCGAAGGCGTCGTTGAGCGCGGTCAGCCCCTCCATGCTGGCGTGGAACCGGGCCCCGGCGGTCCGCAGCGGAAGGTACGCCTCCGGGGTGAGCAGCAGCACCAGCAGGGCGGTGGCCAGCGTCAGCCCGCCGTCGAGCAGCCGGATGCCCACCGGCACGGCGACCAGCGCCACCGACAGGGTGGCTACCAGTTCCAGCACCAGCCCGGAGAGGAAGGCGATCCGCAGCGTCCGCATGGTGGCGACCCGGTGCCCGTCGGCCATCCGGTGCACCACGTCGACCTGGGCGCGGGCCCGGCCGAAGGCCCGCAGGGTGGGCAGGCCGGCGACCATGTCGAGGAAGTGCCCGCCGAGGCGGGACAGCCGTCGCCACTGCCGTTCGGTGGCGGCCTGGGCCTGCCAGCCGAGCAGCGCGCCGAAGATCGGGATCAGCGGCAGGGTGGCCGCGATGACCAGCGCCGAACTCCAGTCGGCGACCAGGACCCGCAGCAGGACGGCGGCCGGCACGGTGACGCTGAGCAGCAGCTGGGGGAGGTACCCGGTGAAGTAGGCGTCGAGCGCGTCGAGCCCGCGTCCGGTGAGGGTGGCCAGTTGGCCGGCGCGCTGCCCGGCGACCCAGCCGGGGCCGTTGCGGCCGACCGCGCCGAGCAGCTCACCGCGCAGGGTGGCCTTGACGATCGCGGCCACCCGCGCGGCCACCGTGCCCTGCGCCCAGGTGAGCGCCGACCGGGCGGTCACCGCCACCAGGAAACCGGCAAGCGCGCCCCGGTCGAGCCGGCCGTCGAAGCCGGCCGCCAGCAGCGTGGCCAGCGCGGTGGCCTGCGCGACGATCAGCAGTGCCGCCAGCACCGCGAGGGCGGTGAGCAGCACGAGGTCGCCCCGGGCCGCGGGGACCCGGCGCAGCAGTCGCGGATCGAACGGACGGCGGTTCACCAGTACGTCGGTGTCCTGTCGTCGGGTCGTCCTCGGAACACCCACCAGCACATCGCCGGAGAGCCTAGTCGGGCCGGCAGGAGGGTTTCCCAGCGCATGGAGGCCACCTCGACGTGGGTCGGGGCCCGGGAACGGGCGGGCCGGGGATCAGGTGAGGAAGAGGGTGATGGGCAGCGCGGCCAGGGTGGTGGTGGCCGCCAGGACGATGGCGCCGATCAGGCGGGGCGGATGGTCGGCGACCAGCAGCCGCTGCACCCGGACGTCGAGGTCACGGTCGCCGAGGCCGAGGGTGCCGGCCGGGGTGATCCGGTTGCCGGCGGCGGCGAACCGGCGCAACGCCCCGGCCAGGGGGGCCTCGGCGTGCAGGTGCCGGGCCTTGTCGTCGGCGCGCATCTCGACCAGCAGGGCGACCCGGTCGTGCGCCCGGCGCACCCAGCGGAGCCAGGGCAGCGCCCGGCAGAGCGCGGTGAACGGCAGCAGCACCAGGTCGTGTCGCTCCTGGGCGTGGGCGCGTTCGTGGGTGAGCACCGCGGCCAACTCGGCCCGGTCCAGCAGGTCCAGCGTGCCGGCGCTGACCACCACCCGGGGCCGCATCCCGGGCAGGCAGTAGGCGGCGGCACCGGGATGGTCCAGCACCAGCGCGCCGGGGGCCGCCGGGTCGTCCCGGGCGACCAGGGTCAGCAGGTCCCGGTGGCGGCGCTGGGCGCGTACCGTGCCGTGGATGCTGCGCACGGTGGTGGCCAGCAGCACCGCGCCGATGCCGAACCCGACACCCACCAGCCCGAGGTGCACCGCCCCCACTCCGGCCGGCAGCCTGCCGTGCAGGAGGTCGTCGCCGAGGGCGACCAGCGCGCTGCCGGTCGGCCGGTCGTACGCGGCGACGCCGAGCGCCATCGGCAGACCCATCGCGGAGAGGCCGAGAGCCAGGCCGATCGCCTGCCAGCAGAGGATCGCCACCCCCGGGCCGCGCCAGGTCCAGGTCGACCGGGCCAGCACCTGGGCGAAGAGCCAGCAGGCCAGCACCGCGGCGGCGAAGTGCACGGCGTACGCCATGGTCGTCGCCCTACCGGGCCTGGGGCGGGGCGGGGCGTTCGGTGCCGGCGGCCTCGGCGGTGAGCGCCGCCCGGAGCACCTCGGCCTCGGTGCCGGTCACCGACCGGGCGAAGCGGACCAGCGCGGCGTCCCGGCTGCCACCGAGGTCGAGCGCGTCGAGCATGAGCTGGGCGATGTGCGCCTCCCGGGTGGCCGAGGCCCGGTACCGCCAGGCCCGCCCCTCCCGCTCGCGCTGCACCATGCCCTTGCCGGCCAGCCGGTCCAGGACGGTCATCACCGTCGTGTACGCCAGCTCGCGGCCGTCCAGCGCCTCGGCGACCTCCCGCACGGTCACCCCGCCAGACGTGTCGGGCACACCGTCCCACAGCACGTCCATCACCGCACGTTCCAACTCACCCAGCCGAGTCACCCCCCAATCCTACCCCCCGTAGTAGATCCCCACCCCACCCCGGGCCTGCCCCGGGGTGGGGGTCAGGGGGCTTTGGGGTGCCAGACGGTTTTGGTCTCCAGGAGGGTGGTCATTCGGGTCAGGGCGGGGGTGGTGGTCCAGTCGTGGTCGGGTGGGAGGGGGCGCAGGACCCGCTTGAGGTTCTCCGCCGCCTTGGCCTCCAGGTCGGTGGCGAGGGCGGGGTCAGCGATGCCGGCCAGGTCCAGGGCGTTGACGTCCAGGTGGGCGGCGAGGGTCGGGACGGTCTCGCCGATCGCGCCGGTGAGCAGGTTGACCACGCCGCCGGGCAGGTCGGAGGTGGCCAGCACCTCGGCCAGGGTCACCGCCGCCAGGGGGGCCGACTCGCTGGTGGCCACCACCACCGTGTTGCCGGTGACGATCGCCGGGGCGATCACGCTGACCAGGCCCAGCAGCGCCGGGGACCCGGGGGCCACCGCGGCCACCACCCCGGTCGGCTCGGGTGCCGAGAGGTTGAAGTACGGGCCGGCTACCGGGTTCGCGCCGCCGTACACCTGGGGGAGCTTGTCGGACCAGCCGGCGTACCAGACCCAGCGGTCGACCGCCGCGTCCACCTCGGCGGCCGGTACGCCGAGGGCGACGAACTGCTCGCGGCGGCCCTCCAGCATCTCGGCGATCCGGTAGAGGATCTGGCCCCGGTTGTACGCGGTCGCGCCCGACCAGCCCTTGCCGGCGGCGCGGGCGGCGACCACGGCGTCCCGGGCGTCCTTACGGGAGGCCAGGGCGACGTTTGCGGACTGCACGAGATACGACCGTCCCGACTCGCTGCGCGGGAACTTCCCGCCGATGAAGAGTTTGTACGTCTTGCGTACCGCGACCCGCTCAGACATCGAGATACGCCTCCAGCCCGTGCCGGCCGCCCTCGCGGCCGTAACCCGACTCCTTGTACCCGCCGAACGGCGAGGTGGGGTCGAACTTGTTGAACGTGTTGGCCCAGACCACCCCGGCGCGCAGCCGGTCGGCCGTCCAGAGGATCCGCGAGCCCTTCTCCGACCAGATGCCGGCCGAGAGCCCGTACGGCGTGTTGTTGGCCTTCTCCACCGCCTCGGCCGGGGTGCGGAAGGTAAGCACGGACAGCACCGGGCCGAAGATCTCCTCCCGGGCGATCCGGTGCGCCTGGGTGACCCCGGTGAAGATCGTCGGGGCGAACCAGAACCCGCGTTCGGGCAGCTCGCACGGGGGTGACCAGCGCTGCGCGCCCTCGGCGGCGCCGGCGTCGGTCAGCTCCCGGATCCGGGCCAGCTGGGCGGCGGAGTTGATCGCGCCGACGTCGGTGTTCTTGTCCAGCGGGTCGCCGACCCGCAGCCGGGCCATCCGGCGCTTCAACGACTCCAGCACCTGCTCGGCGACGTTCTCCTGGACCAGCAACCGGGAACCGGCACAGCAGACGTGCCCCTGGTTGAAGAAGATGCCGTTGACGATCCCCTCGACCGCCTGGTCGACGGGGGCGTCGTCGTACACGATGTTGGCGGCCTTGCCGCCCAGCTCCAGGGTGACCTTCTTGGTGGTCCCGGCGGCCGAGCGGGCGATGGCCTTGCCGACCTCGGTGGAGCCGGTGAAGGCGACCTTGTCCACGCCGGGGTGCTCGACCAGGGCGCGGCCGGTCTCGCCGGCCCCGGTGACGATGTTGACCACGCCTGGCGGCAGGTCGGCCTGCTGGCAGATCTCGGCGAAGAGCAGCGCGGTCAGCGGGGTGGTCTCGGCCGGCTTGAGCACCACCGTGTTGCCGGCGGCCAGCGCGGGGGCGATCTTCCAGGCCAGCATGAGCAGCGGGAAGTTCCACGGGATGACCTGCGCGGCTACCCCGAGCGGCGGCGGCACCGACCCGCCGCGCCGGCCCGCCGACCCGGGGCCGAACCCGGCGTACTCCAGCTTGTCGGCCCAGCCGGCGTAGTAGAAGAAGTGCGCGGCGACCAGCGGCAGGTCGACGTCGCGGGCCTCCCGGATCGGCTTGCCGTTGTCGAGTGACTCCAGCACCGCCAGCTCGCGGGAGCGTTCCTGCAGGAGCCGGGCGATCCGGAACAGGTACTTGGCCCGGTCCCGGCCGGGCATCGGACCCCACACCTTCCGGTACGCCTTGCGGGCGGCCCGGACCGCGCGGTCCACGTCCGCCTCGCTGGCCCAGGTGACCTCGGCGAGCACCTCCTCGGTGGCCGGGTTGACCGACTTGTGGCGGTCCTCGCCGTCGACGAACCTGCCGTCGACGAACAGCCCGTAGGACGGCTTCAGGTCGACGATCGCGCGCGACTCGGGCGCGGGGGCGTATTCGAACATCACGGTCAGTCCAGGGTGAAGTAGTCGGGACCGGAGTAGACGCCGGTCGTCAGCTTGGTGCGCTGCATCAGCAGGTCGTTGAGGAGACTGGACGCGCCGAACCGGAACCAGTCCGGGTCCAGCCAGTCCGCGCCGACGGTCTCGTTGACCAGCACCAGGTACTTGATCGCGTCCTTGGTGTTCTTGATGCCGCCGGCCGGCTTCACGCCCACCTGCCGCCCCGTGGCGGCCCGGAAGTCACGGACCGCCTCCAGCATCACCAGGGTCACCGGCAGGGTGGCCGCGACCGGGACCTTGCCGGTGGAGGTCTTGATGAAGTCGCCGCCGGCCAGCATCGCCAGCCAGGAGGCCCGGCGCACGTTGTCGTAGGTGGCCAGCTCGCCGGTCTCCAGGATCACCTTCAGGTGCGCTGCCGGCCGCCCCTGGCGACCGCCATCAGCAGAGCCGCAGGCCTCCTTCACCGCGACGATCTCGTCGTACACCTCGGCGTAGCGGCCGGCCAGGAAGGCACCCCGGTTGATCACCATGTCGATCTCGTCGGCGCCGGCGGCCACGGCCGCCCGGGTGTCGGCGAGCTTGATCTCCAGCGGGGCCTGGCCGGACGGGAAGGCGGTCGCCACGCTGGCCAGGTGTACGCCGGAACCGCGCAGCACCTCGGCCACGTGCCCGACCATCGCCGGGTAGACGCAGACCGCGCCGACGTGCGGGCAGGACGGGTCGGCCGGATCGGGGCGCAGCGCCTTGGCCGCGAGGGCGCGTACCTTGCCGGGGGTGTCCGCCCCCTCCAGGGTGGTCAGGTCGACCATCCGGATGGCCAGGTCGATGGCCTGGGCCTTGGCGGTGGTCTTGATGGAGCGGGTGCCGAGTTGGGCTGCCCGCTGCTCCGCGCCCACCTGATCCACGCCCGGTAGGCCGTGTAGGAAGGTCCGCAGAGCGGTCTCGGATCGTCCCAGCTCGGTGAGGTCCGACCGGGCCGACGTCGTTGTCGCCGTCATGCCGGGAAGTCTACGCAGCCCCGGATCGGTTGATCTTGAGCGAGCGGCGTGCGCACCCCGCCGGTGGTGAGCGAGGTCGCTGGTCTGCCCACGGGCACGGTGCCGACGGCGACCGGCGGGTAGGTTGAGCGATCGTGGACGTACACGTCATTGACCATCCGCTCGCCCAGTCGCGGCTGACCGCCATGCGGGACACGCGCACCGATTCCGCCACCTTCCGGGCAGCGCTGCACGAACTCACCACCATGCTGGTGTACGAGGCCGCCCGCTCCTTCCCCGTGGAGAAGTACCCGGTCCAGACCCCGGTCACCGGCGCCGAAGGCACCCGGCTGGCGAACCCGCCGCTGCTGGTCCCGGTGCTGCGGGCCGGGCTCGGGATGGCCGACGCCGCCCTCGGGCTGCTGCCGGAGTCGTCGATGGGCTTCGTCGGCCTGGCCCGCGACGAACAGACGTACGAGCCGCGCGCCTACATGGAGTCGCTGCCCCGCGACCTGACCGGCCTGCCGGTGCTGGTGCTCGACCCGATGCTGGCCACCGGCGGCTCCCTGGAGCACTGCTGCCGGCTGCTGGCCGACCGGGGCTGCACCGACATCACCGTGCTCTGCGTACTGGCCGCACCGGTCGGCATCGAACGCCTCGCCCAGTCGGGTCTCCCGCTGCGGCTGGTCACCGCCTCGATCGACGACGGCCTCAACGACAGCAAGTTCATCGTGCCCGGCCTCGGCGACGCCGGCGACCGCCAGTTCGGCGGCATGCCCCGCTTCTAGCTGTAAGGAAGGGCCCCCTGTTAACGCTTTCGGTATAGCGGGGTTCCCCTCTCACACCCGTAGGCCGGACACGCGGCGGCGGGGCGGGACACGCGGCGGCTGCGGGCGGGGCGGGGCGCGCGGCAGCGGGGCGGGGCGCGCGGCAGCGGTGGGTGGGGCGTGCGGCGACTGCCGGGGGAGGGCCGCTTCTCACCTCACGGGCGAGTCGATGCGCGGGGGTGCGGAGACCGGCTAGCGTCTGCGGCCATGACTGGTGTTGCGCTCGCCGAAGAGTTGCTCCTGCTCGCGTACGACGATGAAACCGGCAAGGCGACCATGCCCCGGATCAGCCTTGACCTGGGCATGGCCGCGGCGGTCCTGGTGGAGTTGGCGCTCGCCGGGCGGGTCGCGTACGACAGCGGGAACCTGACCGTGGTGGACCCCACGCCGACCGGTGAGCCGACCGTCGACGAGGTGCTCGCCCGGATGGCCGACGAGCAGCCCCACTCGCCCTCCTCCTGGGTGCAGCGGCTTCGCCACGGCCTGCGGGACCGGATCCTCGGCGACCTGGTCGAGCGGGGTGTGGTGCGTGACGTCGAGGAGACCGAACTCGACTTCATCGTGGTCCACCGGTACCCGACGGTCGATCCGGCGGTGGAGGAGGACACCCGGCGGCGGCTGACCGAGGCGCTCACCGGTGGCCCGGCACCCGACGAGCGGACCGCCGCCCTGGCCACCCTGGTCGCCGCGGTACGCATGGAGCCCGCGCTCGGGCTGACCGGCGAGGACGCCCGCGACGTGGGCAAGCGGCTGGAGGAGATCGCCGGGGGCGCCGGCTTCTCCGGTGAGATCAGCATGGAAGATTCGGTGGTACGCCCGTCGATCGCGCTGGTCGTGGCCGTGCTCGGGCAGGCGATCAACGCCGCCCTCGGCCCCCGCCGCTGAGGGCCCGGGACGCTGCGGGCCCAATGCCACTGAGCGCCCCGGACGCTGCGGGCCCATGCCACTGAGGGCCCCGCCCGCCGTACCTCATTGGTTTTCGGGTGGGGTGCGGCGGCCGGGCGGGGCGGGGAGTCAGTGCCCGAAGCGGTGGGTCCGGACGGCGCGGACGAAGTCGGCCCAGCCGGCCGGGGCGAGGGTGAGCACCGGTCCGGCCGGGTCCTTGCTGTCCCGGACGGCGACGACGCCGGTGAGGTTGTCGGCGACCTCCACACACTCGCCACCGTTGGTGCCGCTGTGGGTGCTGGTGCGCCAGCGGGCTCCGGTCAGGTCATTCATAGCACTCTCCCAGGATGGCGTCGATCAATTCCATCGATTGTCGCTCATCGAGGGCGAGGGATTCCAGCCCGGACCAGACCCGTTCGTACGCGATGATTTCCTCCGGCTGGTCGAGATAGAGCGCGCCGGTGAGCCCCTCGACGTAGACGGTCGGTGGCTCGCTCGGGTTGCCGACGGCGTTCGTCGGGAAGTCGAGCAGGACGAAGGTGCCGGCCTCGGCGGCCAGCGGCGGCCCGGCGGCCAGCGGCAGCACCCGGACGGTGATGTTGGACCGTTCGCCGACCGCGAGCAGGTGCCGGAGCTGCTCGGCCATCACCGGTCGGCCCGGCACCGGGCGGCGGAGCACCGCCTCGCTGAGAACGACGGTCAGGTCGGGAGCCGGTGGGAGCCGCCGGGCCAGTAGCCCCTGCCGCTGGATCCGCAGGCTCACAATTTTCTTCCGCTCCTCCTCGCTCAGCTCCGGCCGGTTGTGCAGGAAGAGTGCGGTGGCGTATCCCGGGGTCTGGAGTATTCCCGGGACCAACTCGGCGTTGTAGTACCGCACCTGGCGGGCGACATTTTCCAGCCCGATGTAGAGCGAGAACCAGATCGGAATGGACCGGCCGTACGCGTGCCACCAGCCCTCGGCCTTGCTCAACTCGGTGAGCCCGAGCAGCACGGCGGCCTGCTCCTGGTTGGCCCGGTACAGCTCGCAGAGCACCCGGACGTCGGGGCCGCGCGCCGCGGTCAGGCCCCGCTCGATCCGCCAGATCTTCTGCCGCGAGCAGTCCAGCTCGTCGGCGGCCGACTCGATGGTGACCTGCGCGTCCTCCCGGAGCTTGGTGAGCAGTCTGCCGAGTTGTCGGCGTGGTACCGAAGAACCGTTCGTTGCATGCATCGTGCAACACCTTTCCGTCCCGAAATGCAACAGCCGAAAGCCACAAATGAAACGTGCCGAAGAATGCAATCACCATGGCGTCGGTAAATGGCCGGACTTGACGCGGAGATACTAATTATCAAACGTTCTGCAGGCAAGCGATGACGGTGGGTGTCTGGGTGGGCGTCGGGTCGGTCAAGGTCAACTGCCGGCCGGGCGCGGCAGTCGCGAAGGGCCATCTCGGGTCTCGGGTGCGCGCTCCGCCTCCGGCTGGGTCTACACGCAGTGTATAGCTCGTGTGTATAGTGTGCCTCATGTCTGTTGGCTTTGCACTGTTGGGCCTGCTGGAGCACGGACCCCGGCACGGCTACGAGTTGAAACGCTCCTACGACGACCAGTTCGGTCACGGCCGGTCGCTGCACTACGGGCAGGTCTACGCGACCCTGGCCCGGCTGCTGAAGAACGGCCTCGTGGAGGTGGAGTCCGAGCCCGGTGACGGCCCGGACCGCAAGCGGTACGCGATCACCTCGGCCGGTGTCACCGACGTGGAGCAGTGGCTGAGAAAACCGGAGCAGCCCGAGGCCTACCTGCAGAGCAAGCTCTACACCAAGGTCGTGCTGGCGCTGCTCACCGGCCGGGACGCGACCGACCTGCTGGACATCCAGCGCGCCGCCCATCTGGGGCAGATGCGGGAGCTGACCAACCGCAAGCTCACCGGTGACCTCGCCGACCAGCTCGTCTGCGACCACGCCCTGTTCCATCTCGAAGCCGACCTGCGTTGGCTGGAGCTGACCGCCGCCCGGCTGGACCAGCTCAGCGCCCAGGTGCGGAAGGGGAACCGATGACCGTCCCGACGACCGACGCGCCGCTGCTGGCGGCGGAGGACCTGACCAAGGTCTTCGGTGCCACCCAGGCCCTGAGCGGCGCATCCCTGCGGGTGTACGCCGGTGAGGTGCTGGCCCTGATGGGGCCCTCCGGGTCCGGCAAGTCCACCCTGCTGCACTGCCTCGCCGGGATCGTCGCTCCCGACGCCGGCCGGGTCAGCTACGCCGGCCGGGACCTGTTCGCCGGCTCCGACGCCGAGCGCAGCGCCCTGCGCCGTACCGACTTCGGGTTCGTCTTCCAGTTCGGTCAGCTGGTGCCCGAGCTGACCTGCCTGGAGAACGTGGCGCTGCCGCTGCGGCTGGCCGGCACGCGGCGCAAGGAGGCGGCCCGGCGGGCGGCGGCCCTGCTGGCCCGGCTGGAGGTCGCCGAGGTGGCGGACAAGCGCCCCGGCGAGGCCTCCGGTGGGCAGGGCCAACGGGTCGCGGTGGCGCGTGCGCTGGTCACCGGCCCCAAGGTGATCTTCGCGGACGAGCCGACCGGCGCACTCGACTCCCTCAACGGCGAACGGGTGATGCAGCTGTTCGTCACGGCCGCCCGGGAGACCGGCGCGGCGGTCGTGCTGGTGACCCACGAGGCGCGGGTGGCGGCGTACTCCGACCGGGAGGTCGTGGTCCGCGACGGCAAGGTCCGGGCCCCGGAGTACGCCCGATGAGCGCCCCCGGCCGGCGCGGCCCGACGGCGTGGCTCCACGACCTGTTACTCGGGGTACGGCTCAGCGTGGCCGGCGGTCCGACCGGCTGGGCCCGGCTGGCGATGACCGCGGTCGGGGTGGGGCTGGGCGTGGCGATGCTGCTGACCGCCACCGCGTTGCCCACCGTCGGGCTGGCCCGCTCCGACCGGAGCGAGGGACGGGACCCGGGCCCCGACGTGACGGCGGCCGGCCCGGACACCCTGCTCTACGCCGAGGCCGACACCGACTGGCGTGAGCTCCGCGTCGAGGGGCTGCTCGTGCAACCCGAGGGTGGTCAGGCGCCGGTCCCACCCGGGTTGAGCCGGCTGCCCGCCCCCGGCGAGATGGTCGTCTCGCCGGACCTCGCCGAGCTGCTGGCCTCCCCGGACGCCCGCCTGCTGGTCGAGCGGCTGGATGCCACGGTGGTCGGCACCATCGCCCCGGAGGGCCTCGCCGGCCCCCGCGACCTCTACTACTTCCGCGGTGCCGACTCGCTGGCAGCCGGCTCCTTCGGCGTGAGCCGGACGGACACCTTCGGTGGCGGTGGCGGCCCGGGAGACAGCGGCAGCCTGCCGGCGGTGCTGCTGGTGCTCTCCCTACTCGGGGTGGTCGTCCTGCTCCTACCCGTCATGATCTTCGTGACCACCGCCGTACGCTTCGGCAGCGAGGCCCGGGACCGGCAGCTGGCCGCGATCCGACTGGTCGGCGCGGACACCACCATGACCCGCCGGATCGCCGCCGGGGAAACCCTGGTCGGGGCGTTGCTGGGGATGGTCGTCGGCGCGTTGCTCTTCTTCGGCGTCGGTCGGCTGGTCGGTGAACTCCTCCCGGTCAGGTTCAGCTTCTTCCCCGCCGACCTGCGGCCGGTGCCCGCCCTGGTGGCCCTGGTCGTCCTGGCCGTGCCGACCGCCGCCGTGCTGGTCACCCTCTCCGCGTTGCGGCGGGTGATGATCGAACCGTTAGGTGTGGTGCGGCGGGGTCGTGAGCGCCGTCGTCAGCTCTGGTGGCGGCTGCTGCCCCCGGCGCTCGGCCTGCTGCTGCTCGCCCCGCTGACCGGCCGGATGTCCGAGGTCACCGGCGAGCTGGTCGAGGTACAGGTCGTCGCGGGGATCACCCTGCTGCTGCTCGGCCTGGTGCTGCTGCTGCCCTGGGTGGTCCAGTCGGTGGTCCGTCGGCTCGGGGGCGGGGGTGTGGCGTGGCAACTCGCCGTGCGTCGACTCCAACTCGACAGCGACACGGCGGTCCGGGCGGTCTCCGGCATCGCCGTCTCGGTGGCCGGCATCATCGCCGTGCAGGGCGTGCTCGGGGCCGGGCAGCTCGCCGCGATCGGCCGGTACGGCGACACCAGCCAGTTCCAGGCCTCCGTGTCGACCTACCGCGAGCCGGCGGACCGGCTGGCCGGCCAGGTCGCCACGGCCCTCGCGGAGGCCCCCGGCGTGGGTCCGGTCACTGCGGTCTCCCAACTGCGCACCAGTCCGGACACGCCGGCCTACGTGGAGATGTGGATCGCCGACTGCGACGGTCTGCGACACTACGCCGACCTGCCGAGCTGCGCCGACGGGGACAGCTTCGTCGCCAGCGGTCGGGAGCGCCCGGAGGTCGCCCCCGGGGCGACCGTCACCTTCGACACCGACGGCGACCAGACCAGGTGGACGGTGCCGGCCGACATGCGCGCGGTCGAGCAGTACGACAAGCTTGTCATGGCGGACCTGCTGGTCACCCCGGGCGCGCTGGGCGCGCCCGCGCCAGAGCCGGTCACGTACCTCGCCGGGTTGGACGGCACCGACCCGGACGCGATCGAGCAGCTGCGCACCGCCGTCTACCGGATCGACCCGCTCGCCTTCGTCACGGGCTTCGCGCGGCCCGGCAACGGCCTGCTCGGTGACTTCGAACAGGCGCTGCAGGTGGGGGCGATAGCGCTGCTGCTGATCATCGGGGCGAGCCTGCTGGTCAACGTCCTGGAACAGCTCCGCGAGCGCCGGCGGCTGCTGGCCGTGCTCACCGCCTTCGGCACCCGACGCCGGACCCTCTCCGGATCGGTGCTCTACCAGGTGGCGATCCCGGTGCTGCTCGGGCTGGCCCTGGCCGTCGTCACCGGCGGAGGGCTGGGCGCGCTGCTGCTCGCCATGGTGGACGAGCCGATCGTCTTCAACTGGGCGGCGATCGCCGGTGTCTCGGGCACGGCAGCGCTGGTGGTGCTGGCCGTCACCGCCGCCAGCCAGCCGCTGCTGTGGCGACTCACCCGGCCCGACGGGTTACGCAGTGAGTGACCCCGGCACCGGCCCACCCACGGGCCGACGGGCTGCGCCGCGAGTGACCCCGGCACCGGCTCACCACCCCAGGGCCGTGGCCACCTCGGCGCGCAGGGCGCGCAGCGCGGCGTCCGCGCGCTGGCGGGCCGCGCCGAGGTCGCCGCCGTCGACCGGTTCCACCACCTCCAGGTACGCCTTGAGCTTCGGCTCGGTGCCCGACGGTCGGACCACCACCCGGGCGGTTCCGGTACGCAGGATCACCACGTCGGCGTCGGGCAGCAGGTCCTCCGCCGAGGTGACCGGTGCGCCGAGCAGACTCTGCGGGGTGTGCTGCCGGAGTCGGGCCATCGCGTCGGCGATCTGCGTCAGATCGGTCACCCGGACGGAGAGCTGGTCGGTCTGGTGCACGCCGAACTCGGCCGCCAGCTCGTCCAGCCGGTCGGTGAGCGTCCGCCCCTGCGCCTTCAGCCCGGCAGCCAACTCGGCGACGGTCAGCGCGGCGGTGATGCCGTCCTTGTCGCGTACGTGGTCCGGGGCGACGCAGTAGCCGAGCGCCTCCTCGTACCCGTAGGCCAGCGGGTCGGCGCCGTCACCAGCCCGGACGATCCACTTGAACCCGGTGAGCGTCTCGGCGTACGGCCGGTCCCGGGCCGCGCACATCGCCTTGAGCAGGGACGACGAGACGATGGTGGTGGCGAAGCAGCCCTGGACGCCCCGGCGCATCAGGTGGTCGGCGAGGAGCACCCCCACCTCGTCCCCGCGCAGCATCCGCCAGGCCGACCCCGCCCCGGCACTGTCTGCCGCCCCGGCACTGCCTGCCGCCCCGGCACCGGCGGGTTGGCGGACGACGACGGCGCAGCGGTCCGCGTCCGGGTCGTTGGCGATGGCCAGGTCCGCGCCGGTGGCCTCGGCGAGCGCCACGAGGCGGTCCACCGCGCCGGGCTCCTCCGGGTTGGGGAAGGCGACCGTCGGGAAGGCCGGATCCGGCTCGGCCTGGTCCGGCACGATCCCGGGGATGCCGAAGCCGGCCCGGGCGAAGGCGGCGGTCAACACGGCGGCACCTACCCCGTGCAGCGGGGTGTACGCCACGGCCAGGTCACGCGGGCCGCCCGGGGCGACCACCGCAGCGGCCCACTCCACGTACCCGGTCGTCAGGTCGTCGCCGAGCAGCTCACCGGTCGGACCTAGCGGCACCTCGGTGAGCGGGCCGACGGCCCGGATGGCCACCTCGATCCCGGTGTCGGCCGGCGGCACGATCTGCGCCCCGGCACCGGTGGCACCGCCCAGCTCGGCACCGAGGTAGACCTTGTAGCCGTTGTCCTGCGGCGGGTTGTGGCTGGCGGTGACCATCACACCGGCCGCCGCGCCGAAGTGACGGACCGCGTACGCGAGGACCGGGGTGGGCAGCGGTCGGGGCAGCACCAGCGCCGGGCGGCCCGCCCCGGTGGCGACCTGGGCGGTGCGGAGCGCGAACTCGTGCGAGCCGCGCCGGGCGTCGTACCCGATCACCAGCGGGCCGGTGGCACCCTGGGCGGCGAGCCAGCCGACCAGGCCGGCGGCGGCTCGGGTGACCACGGCCAGGTTCATGCCGTTGGGGCCGGCGCGCAGCGGGCCCCGCAGCCCGGCGGTGCCGAAGGTCAGCGGCCCGGCGAAGCGGTCGGCCAGCTCGGCGGCGCTGTCCGGCAGCCGGTCGAGCAGGGCCCGCAGCTCGTCCTGGCTGGCCGGGTCGGGGTCGTCGGCGAGCCAGCGTTGAGCCTGCCCGCGAAGGTCGTCGATGTCAGTGGTGTCCGCCGCCATCTGATGTTGATAGCACGACGGCGGACCGCCACGTGTCGCCCCCGGCAGCTCAGCCGGCGGAGGTGAGTTGGAAGGACTTCACCATCTCGTCGAAGATCGGTTTGCTCTCCTCGAACCGGTCGTGGCCGGAGGTGAGATAGAAGGAGTACGCCTTCCCCTCGTGCACCACCCCGCGCCACACCCCGTGCCGCCGCTTGTCACCCTCGCCGCAGGTGTACTCCAGCTCCGCCGCCGCCTTGCCGGCCAGCTCCTTCTCGTCCAACGCGAGTTGGTTGTACGGCTTGGCGCAGGTGTTTCGGGTCCGCAGCCCGTCCGCGGCGACCTCGGCCCAGCGGACCGAGGTGGTCCGGAAGTCCTCCACGATGATCCGCACCCGGCGGCCGGAGTCCTCCGGGTCGGTGTAGTCCACGAAGCTGCCGCCGGTGGCGCGCTTCCAGTCCTTGGGCACCATCACCCGTACCCCACGGGCGGAGTGTTCCCGCAGCTCCAGGTCACTGCCGACGGGAGCGGCCGAGGGGGTCGGGCCGGCCTGCGGCGCGACCGGCTCCTCGTCGCCGCCGCTGAACAGCACGATCGCGCCGATCAGCAGCACCACGGCCAGCCCGCCGGCCGCGGCGAGCTGCACCTTGCGGGGCAGCGCCCGCACGGTGGCGACCAGCCGGTCACCGGCCCCCCGGGCGCCGCCGGTGCCGCTGCTCGCGGCGGGGGTGGTCCACGGCTGGCCGGTGCCCGGCACCGACCACTGGTTGCCACCGTAGCCGCCGCCGGGCGGACCGGCGGCCGGAGCACCCCACGCCGGCACGGCCTGGGTGGCGTCGGCCCGCCCACCCGCGCCGGGCGGAGCACCCCACGCCGGTACGGCCTGGGTGGCGTCCGCACGGCCACCGCTGATCCGCTGGGTGGCCTCGGGGCCGCCGGCGTCGATCCGCTGGGTGGCCTCGGGCTGGCCACCGATCCGCTGGGTGGCCTCGGACTCACCGGCACCGGCACCGGCATCGGCACCGAAACCGGCGGACCGGTTGGTGCCGTAGGTGGTCTGGGGGCGCTTGCCGAAGGGGACCGCCTGGGTGGCGTCGGCCGCACCGGCCGCGGACCGGCCGGCCGCGTCGGCCCGGTCACCGGCACCCAGCCGCAGGGTCGCCTCCGCCTGGTCGTCGCCGCCGGGCTTGTCGGTCGACCCCGTCCGGCCCGGGGCCGGCATCGCCCCGGTCGGCGTGTGCAGCGGACCGGCCAATGCGTCCGCGCTGGTCTCGTCCAGTGCGGCGGCGCTGGCGGCGGGCTTCTTCGGCCGTCCGAGCCGGCGCAACTCGGCGAGCCGGTCGGTGAGCGACTCGCCGGGGCCGATCATCGCCCGGCCACCGATCTGACCGCTCGGCTTCGGCTCCGGCGTCGCCACCGCCGGTGCCGGTGGCGACACCGGGCGCTGCACGGGCACCACGGCGTACGGGTCGGTCACCGAGTGCACCGCGGTCGCGGTGCTGGTCAGCGGCCCGGCGAGCAGCTCACGCAGGGTGGCGCGGGCGGTGTGCACGTCGGTACGGCGGGCCGGGTCCTTCTCCAGCAGACCCATCAGCACCGAGGTCAACGGGCCGCTGCGGGACGGTGTGGCGGGCGGATCCTCGACCACGGCGTGCATGGTCTCGATCGGGTCACCCTTGTCGAAGGGAGGCCGGCCCTCCACCGCCGTGTAGAGCGTCACGCCGAGCGAGAACAGGTCGCTCGGTGGCCCGAAGTCCTGCCCCATGGCCCGTTCCGGGGAGATGAAGTGCGGCGAGCCGAGCACCATTCCCGGGGTGGTGAGCTGCACGTCGGTGGGCATCCGGGCGACGCCGAAGTCGGTGAGCACACAGCGCCCGTCGGTGCAGATCAGCACGTTGGCCGGCTTGACGTCGCGGTGCAGCACCCCGATCGAGTGCGCCACCTCCAGCGCGCCAAGCAACGCGATGCCGATCTTGGCAACCGCCCGGGGGGCGACCGGACCGTCCTCGATCACCATGTCGGCCAGGCTGCGGGCGTCCAGCAGCTCCATCACGATCCAGGGGCGACCACCCTCGGTCACCACGTCGTACACCTGGACCACGGCGGGATGCTGGATGGCGGCGGCGGCGCGGGCCTCCCGCAGGGTGCGTTCGTACATCGAGTCACGGTCACTGGGGGCCAGGCCCGGGGGAAGGATGACCTCCTTCACCGCGACGTCACGGCGGAGCAGGGTGTCGTTGGCACGCCAGACCGTGCCCATACCGCCGTTGCCCACCGGCGAACGCAGTGAGTAACGGTCACCGATGGTGGTGCCGGGTGCCGCACGTCCGTTCGGGGGACTGACTTGTCCACCGCTCCACGTCGGAATCTGAGTCACAGAAAAGCCACCGGGGGAGTTCGAGGGGGGCTGGGACACAACCCCCCTATCTTGCTTGTTCCGACGCCCGATGCGAAACCCGGCGCGACGGACGTTTACTGAAACGATGGTCCCGACCCGGGGGTTCACCTCCGGTGTCGGCGGCGTGATGTGCGCAATCCCTCACCCGGCTGACCAGCTGAGCGGCCTACCATCCGGTGATGAGCGAACGGCGGTCGAGCGAGTCCGGTTTTCCCATCAAGGACGTCTACACGGCGACGGACCTCCCTGCGGACCTCGACGAAAGCCTCGGTGACCCGGGCAGCTACCCGTACACCCGGGGGGTCTACCCCACCATGTACACGTCGCGGCCGTGGACCATGCGCCAGTATGCCGGGTTCGGCACCGCCACCGAGTCCAACGCGCGGTACCACCAGTTGTTGCGGGCCGGCACCACCGGCCTGTCGGTCGCGTTCGACCTGCCCACCCAGATGGGGTACGACTCGGACGACCCGATCGCGCACGGTGAGGTGGGCAAGGTCGGGGTGGCCATCGACTCCATCGAGGACATGCGGCTGCTCTTCGCCGAGATCCCGCTGGACAAGGTCTCCACCTCGATGACCATCAACGCCCCCGGCTCGGTGCTGTTGCTGCTCTACCAGCTCGTCGCCGAGGAGAACGGGGTGCCGGGCACGGCGCTCAACGGCACCATCCAGAACGACATCCTCAAGGAGTACATCGCCCGGGGCACCTACATCTTCCCGCCGAAGCCCTCGCTGCGGCTGGTCGCCGACACCTTCGCGTACTGCCGGGCGGAGGTGCCCCGGTGGAACACCATCTCCATCTCGGGCTACCACATGGCCGAGGCCGGCGCGAGCCCCGCGCAGGAGATCGCGTTCACCCTGGCCAACGGCGTGGAGTACGTCCGCGCCGCGATCGCCGCCGGGCTGGCCGTGGACGACTTCGCGCCCCGGCTGTCGTTCTTCTTCGTGGCCCGGACCACCCTGCTGGAGGAGGTGGCGAAGTTCCGTGCCGCCCGGCGGATCTGGGCCCGCCTCATGCGCGACGAGTTCGGGGCGAAGAACCCCAAGTCGATGATGCTGCGCTTCCACACCCAGACCGCCGGGGTGCAGCTCACCGCCCAGCAGCCCGAGGTGAACCTGGTCCGGGTGGCGGTGCAGGGCCTCGGTGCGGTGCTCGGCGGCACCCAGTCGCTGCACACCAACAGCTTCGACGAGGCGATCGCGCTGCCCACCGAGAAGGCGGCCAGGTTGGCTCTGCGCACCCAACAGGTGCTGGCGTACGAGACTGACCTGACCGCCACCGTCGACCCGTTCGCCGGCTCGTACGTGGTGGAGGCGATGACCGCGGAGCTGGAGACGGCGGCGGACGTGCTGATGCAGCGGGTGTTCGAATACGGGTCGGCGGTGGAGGCGATCGAGGTCGGCTTCCAGAAGCGGGAGATCGAGCAGTCGGCGTACCGGATCGCCCAGGAGATCGACTCGGGGGAGCGGGTGGTGGTCGGCCTCAACCGGTTCACCGTCGACACCGAGGAGCCGTACGAGCCGTTGCGGGTGGACCCGACGATCGAGAAGGCGCAGGCCGAGCGGTTGGCCACGCTCCGTGAGCAGCGGGACGCCGACGCGGTACGGCGGTGCCTGGCCGAGCTGCGCTCGGCCGCCTCGGGCACCGGCAACGTGCTCTACCCGATGCGCGAGGCGCTGCGGGCGCGGGCCACGGTGGGTGAGGTGTGTGGCACCTTGCGCGAGGTGTGGGGCACCTACCGCCCGAACGACCGGTTCTGACCCCGGTACGGGTCGCGCAGGGCGCCGGTCGAGGTGATGATCGTGAGCGCACGGGGTAATCCGATCGGGTGAAGCGGGACGCACAGCGTGTGCGGTCGAGCCGGGGTCCGGCGTGTGAGCGTCGGGGCTCCGCTGTTGCCGGGTGTCGTCGGGTAATTGTCGGAGGGTCACTCTCCTAGAGCGGCCAATGCGACAATTCGGCACGACGATCGTTGGTCCTCGGTACCGATTTGGTGATTGCCGGCCGGTTACGCGTTGTAGGAGGTGTGGGGCAGATGACCGCCTTGAACCCCGATCTACCTGCTGTCCCGCAGATTGTCGACCCCTCTCACCAGGGCGTACGTGACGCTTTGCGGTCTGATCACTACCGGAACGAGGTTGCGCAGCGTCACCGTCGGCGGTCTAGGCTGTCTGCTGTCCCACCCGAAGATCCATCCATTTCTAGTGATCGAGAATTCGACGTGACGAGTGCTTTGACGCTGCCCGGTGCCGGCCAACTCGGCTCGGATCCGCAGCTTCCAGCCGGGTCCCAGCCGCTGCCCTTCGAGCTCGACCACCTGCTCGCCCGCCGGGTGCCGGGGCTGATCGCCACCCGCCGTCACATCCACTCCCACCCGGAGCTCTCCGGCACGGAGTTCGAGACCGCGGCGCTGGTCGCCCGGGAGCTTTCCCTCGCCGGGCTGCACCCCCGGCTGCTGCCCAAGGGCAACGGCGTGATCTGCGACATCGACGGCCGCCCCGACGGTCCGGTGGTGGCCCTGCGGGCCGACATCGACGCGCTGCCGCTGACCGACGCCAAGGACGTGCCGTACCGCTCGACGGTCGACGGGGTCTGCCACGCCTGCGGGCACGACGTGCACACCACCGTGCTGCTCGGGGTCGGCATGCTGCTGGCCCAGCTCGCGGACGCCGGCCAGCTGGACGGTCGGGTCCGGCTGCTCTTCCAGCCGGCCGAGGAGATCCTGCCCTGCGGGTCGCTGGAGGTCATCGAGGCCGGCGGGCTGGAGGACGTGGTCCAGATCTTCGCCCTGCACTGCGACCCGAACCAGCCGGTGGGCAAGGTCGGCCTGCGGGTCGGCCCGATCACCGCTGCCGCCGACAACGTCACCGTCCGGCTCAGCGGACCGGGCGGGCACACCGCCCGCCCGCACCTCACCGTCGACCTGGTCGACGCCCTCGGCCGGCTGGTCACCGAGGTGCCGGCCCTGGTCAGTCGCCGGGTACCGGCGAACAGCGGCCTGCTGCTGGTCTTCGGCCACGCCGCCGCCGGCACCCGGAACAACGTCATCCCCTCCGAGGCCTCCGCCTCCGGCACCCTGCGGGTGATGGACCGCGACACCTGGGAGCTCGCCCCCAAGATCGTGTCCCAGGTGGTCCGGGACGTGATCGCCCCGACCGGGGCCACCGTCGACCTGGAGTACCTGCGCGGACGTCCCCCGGTCAGCAACGACGCCCGCGCCATCGACGTGCTCACCGCCGCCACCGCCGCCGCGCTCGGCCCCGAGGGGGTCGCCGAGACCCCGCAGAGCATGGGCGGCGAGGACTTCTCCTGGTACCTGGAGCACGTTCCCGGCGCGCTGGCCCGGCTCGGCGTCGGCCGGACCGGCCCCAACGTCGACCTGCACCGCCCCACCTTCGACGTCGACGAGCGGGCCATCCCGGCCGGCGTCCGGGTCCTGGTACAGACCGCCCTGCGGGCCCTGGCAGCGGCTCGCTGACCGTCGGGCCCGTGCTCGCTCCGCGCTCCACCAAGCTCTAGATCTTGGACACTTACCGTCCAAATAGGACGGTAAGTGTCCAAGATTCACTTCGGGTCGTACCCTGAGGGTTGGGTGGGGGGTGCGGGGGGCGGGGTGGGTGCGCCTGTCGGGGTGGGTGTGGGGGGCGGGGTGGGGGTGGGGGTTTGGGTGGGCGGGGCCAGCCCGAAGCGGGTGGGCGGCCCGCCCGGTGGGGGCGGCGTCGACCGCTTCCGGCGGCGCAGCCACACGACCAGTGCCCCTACCGGTACGCCGAGCACGATGAGCCACGGCAGCAGTGCGCCCAGCACGGTCAACAGGACCGTCACCGATATCCCGAAGACCCGCCAGCCGGCGCGCAGGCCGGCCAGGAAGCCCGTCTCGGACTCCTCCTCGGCGGTGCTCGCGTCCGCCCCGACCAGGGTCACCGTGATGGTGGAGAGCGCCGTCAGGTCCGCCAGCCGGCGCTTCTTCGCCTCCAGCGAGGCCAGGTCGGCCTCCCGCCGGGCCAGTTCGCTCTCCAGGGTGACCAGGTCGCTTATCGACTCCGCGCGGGCCAGCAGCCGTCGGGCGCTCTCCACCCGGGCCCGCTGGGTGGCGATCCGCGCATCGAGGTCGACCACCGCCTCGGTGACGTCCTCGGTGCTGATCCGCCGGGACTCCTGCCGGCCCAGGCCGGCGAGCTGGTCGAGGATCGAGGTGAACTTCTCCGCGGGTACCCGAAGTTGCAGTTCGGCGCGGGCGTTGCTGCCGGTGCTGTGCCGTTCGTCGGCGCCGACGAACCCGCCGGCCCCGGTGGCCGCGGCGGCGGCGTCCCGGGCGGCGGCCTCCACGTCGCCGTCCACCCGGACCCGCATCGTTCCGCTGTAGACGATCGACCGCTGCTCCACCCGCAGGTCGGTGGCCCCCCGCTCCGGCGGCGGGGCCTCGCCCTCGGCCGGGGCCCGCCCCGCCTCGGGGGCCTGCGGCAGGGCCGGCTGCGGGGCTGCCGCATCCGACCTGGCGGTGCCCGAATCCTCCGAGCCGCCCCGGCTGCACCCCCCGGCGGCCAGTACCGCTACCAGACCCAGCGCCGCCAGGGTCCGCACCCGTCGCCGTCTACTGCCTGTCGTCATTCCCCGCTCCCGTCCTCGACCCTCGGCGTGCGATACGTCGGACGCGGCGCGGTGCCGCGCCGGTTCCGGCAGACTGCGCTTCAGGACGTCACGATTGAGTAAATCGAGGAGGAGCGATGCAGCTCACCAAGTACGCCCACTCCTGCCTCCGGATCGAACACGAGGGTGCGGTGCTCGTGGTCGACCCGGGTGGGTTCTCCGAGCCGGCGGCGTTGACCGGGGCGGACGCGGTGCTGATCACCCACGAGCACCCGGACCACGCCGACGTCGGGGAGATCACCCGACAGCTCGACCGCAAACCGTTCGTCATCCACGGCCCGGCGTCGCTGTCCGGGGTGCTCGGCGACGCCGCCGAGGTGCTACGCCCGGTCGAGCCGGGCCAGACGTTCACCGCGGCGGGCGTGCCGGTCCGGGCGTACGGCGGCCGGCACGCCCTGATCCACCCCGACATCCCGGTGGTGGACAACCTCGGGTACCTCCTCGACGGGACCGTCTACCACCCGGGGGACTCACTGGTGGTCCCGGACGTACCGGTGGAGACGCTGTTCGCGCCGATCCACGCGCCGTGGTCGAAGTTCTCCGAGGTGCTCGACTTCATCCGGGCGGTCGCCCCACGCCGCGCCCTGGCCCTGCACGACGGTCTGCTCAACGACAACGGCCTGACCGTGCTCAACCGGCAGTTCACGGCCCTGTCCAACTGCGAGTACCAGCGGTTGGCACCGGGCACCCGGCTCGACGGCTGAGCCGGTGCCGGAGTCCTCCTCCGACGACGTCGTCCGGCGGCTGTACGGCACGCCACCGGCGCGGTTCGTCGCCGCCCGGGACGCCGCCGTCGCCGAGGCCCGCCGGGCCGGCGACCCGGCCACCGCCCGTCGGCTCGCCCGACTGCGCCGACCCACCGTCGCGGCCTGGCTGGTCAACCTGCTCGCCCTGCGCCGGCCGGACCTGGTCGCCGAACTGGCCGGGCTCGCCGAGGCGCTGCGGTCGGCCCAGCGCGAGCTGCGCGGCCCCCGGCTACGGGAACTTTCCGCCCAACGGCGTGCCGTCGTCGGTGCGCTGGTCGCCGAGGTCCGCCGGCTCGCCGCCGAGGAACCGGCGGCGCCACCGGCCGGGAAACTGCCGCTGGCCGAGGTGGAGGCCACCTTCAACGCCGCGCTCTCCGATGCCGGGGTGGCCGAGCAGGTCCGCTCCGGCCAGCTCCGACGGGCCGCCAGCTACGCCGGATTCGGCGAGGTGCCCCGACCACACCTGCGGCTGGTCACCGGCGGGGAGGAGGTGCCGGCCGTACCCGAACCGGCGCCGGCACCGTCGCGCGGCGGGCCGGACCGGGCGGCCCGGACCGAACGGGCCCGTCGGCGTCGGGCGTTGGAGCGGGAGCTGGCGGCGGCGCGTACCGGGGCGGACCGGGCGGCGGCGGAACTGGCCGGCGCGGCGGCGGCCGAGCGCGACGGCGTCGCCGCCCTGGCCGCTCTCGACGCCGAACTGGCCGAGCTGGAACGGCGTCGGGCCGGTGCCGAGCAGGAGGTGCAGCGGGCCCGGTCGGCCCGCCGGGCGGCGGAGCGGACCCACGCCGCCGCCCGGCGGCGCGCCGGCGAGGTGGAGGCCGCGATCGAGGCCCTCACCGAGCAGACCTCCGCAGCCCACCCCACCGAGGACGGTCCCGGCGACACCACCGGGCAGCCTCCGGACGCCGGGCCGGCATCGGGCGGTGGGCAGGCTTCGGCCGCCGGTGCCGCCGGTGCCGCCGGTGCCGCCGGTGCCGCCGGTGCCGCCGGTGCGCGGGGCAGCGGACCGGGCCGTCGCCGGGCACACTGACCAGGATGAATGGGTACGCTCAGTGAAGCCGGGCGGGGAGGCGGGAATGAGTACATGCGGTGGGCTGGGCCGCCCGGGACCTCGGACATGACGCCGGAGCAGATCGCCACCGCCAGCCGGGCCGTGGTGCTCGCCCTCGGCGATGCCTACAACCGGGATGCCGGCACCCTGCGCCGGGCCCGGTTGCTCGGCATCTCCGTGTGGGCGTTCCGGGTCACCGGCTGGGCGGGGCCGCTCGGTGACGTCTCCGCCGGTACGGTCACCGCCGCGCTCGGCCTGGTCGCCCCCGACGCGGTGGCCGAGGGGTGGGAGACGGCGACCCGGACGGTACGCCCGGTCGAGGTGGCCGCCGTGAGCCTCGCCGAATGCTGCCGGTGGGGTGACGAGCGGCTCACCGCGCTGCCCGGGGTGGACCGGCTGGCCGCGCTGCTGGTCCGGGTGGTCGCCGCGGCGGACGCCACCGGGATGCCACTCTTCGCCGCCTGGCGGGCCATGCCGGTGCCCCGCGACACCCCGGGCGCGCGGGCCGCCGTGGGGCTGCGCCTGCTGCGCGAGCACATCCTCGGCGGGTACCTGATCGCGTCGCGGGCCAGCGGGCTGAGCCCGCTTGAGGCGCTGCTCGCCGGAGGGCGGGGTGAGGCCGACGCGATCGCCTGCGGATGGCTGCCGCCGTACCCGCCGGTCGGCCCGCTGATCCGGCGGCAGCTGCGGGCGGAGATGGTGACCGACCGGCTGATCTCGACCGCGTTCCGGGCGCTCAGCTCGCGTGAGGGCATCGAGCTGGTGCGCCTGCTCAACGAAGCCCGGCGGCACCTGACGGAACCCGAGGTCCGGCGGCACCTGACGGGGCCCGGGGACCGGCGGCAGCCGGACTGACCGGCCGGGTCAACCATCCGTCACTCTGTGTGATTCACCGCCGGGGTGGCCCCCCGGCGGGCGCCCGGTGTGCCGACGGCGCAGACTGTGGGGGTGACAGTCGTGCTACGCCGAGGCGGTGCCGGTGGGGCGGGACCGCAGCTCCAGGACGTAGTCGTCCGGCGCGCCCGCCTTCTCGGCGGCGTTGGCGATCTCCGAGAGGTACCAGGACGTGGGCAGGCCGCCCTCGTACCCGGTGAAGACGTAGATCCAGGCGGTCACGTCCCCGTCCAGCGTCTCCACGCGTACGTGCAGCTTGCGGTAGGTGCCGGCGGTCACGCCCTCCAGCTCGTCGAGCTGGGCGGCGTCGTACGGGTGGATGTCGTAGAGGGCCACGAAGACCCGGTCGCCGGGCGACTCCACGACGGTGCTTACCGCACCCTCCCAGCCGATCACGTCCTCACCGGCGAAGGTGAGTCGCCACCCTTCGAGCCAGCCGACACCCACCATGGGCGAGTGCGGGCAGTAGGCGCGCATCCGGGCGGGGTCCAGGTTTGAGCCGTAGGCGGCGTAGTGACGCACGGCGATGACGATAGCCCGACGGACGGGTGAGGGAGAATACGACGGTGCGTGTCGGACGCGATGGGGAGAAGAAAGTCACTGTGGGCACGAGCGAGGGGCGGAACCGGTGAGCCAGATCGTGATCATCGGCGGTGGGCCGGCCGGTTACGAGGCCGCACTGGTGGCCGCGCAGTTGGACGCCGAGGTGACGGTGGTCGAGGCCGAGGGCGCCGGGGGCGCCTGCGTGCTCTCCGACTGCGTCCCGTCGAAGACCTTCATCGCCAGTTCCCAGGTGGTCACCGCGTACCGGGACAACGAGGCCTTCGGGGTTCTCTCCGCCGGGCTGGAGGCGGTCACCGTCGACGCCACCCTGGTCCACGAGCGGGTCAAGCGGCTCGCCCTGGCCCAGTCCGCCGACATCCAGGCCAAACTGGTCAAGGCCGGGGTGACCTTCGTGGCCGGCAGCGCCCGGCTCGGCGAGGACATGCTCGGGCACACCCACCGGGTCATCGTCACCCCCGCCGACGGCGGCCCGGAGTACTCGCTGGACGCCTCGACCGTGCTGGTCGCCACCGGCGCTACCCCCCGGCAGCTGCCCACCGCCGTGCCCGACGGGGAGCGCATCCTCACCTGGCGTCAGGTGTACGACCTGCCCGCCCTTCCGGAGCACCTCATCGTGGTCGGCTCCGGCGTCACCGGCGCCGAGTTCGCCAGCTCCTACCTCGCCATGGGTGTCGAGGTCACCCTGGTCTCCAGCCGGGACCGGGTGATGCCCCACGAGGACGCCGACGCCGCGATGGCCATCGAGCAGGTCTTCCGGACCCGCGGCATGAGCATCCTGAACAACTCCCGCGCCCAGGGCGTCCGCCGTACCGCCGACGGCGTCGAGGTCGAGCTGGCCGACGGTCGTACGGTCACCGGCTCGCACGCGCTGATCGCGGTCGGCTCGATCCCCAACACCGACGGGCTCGGCCTGACCGAGTACGGCGTGGAGCTGGCCAAGGGCGGTTACGTGACGGTGGACCGGGTCTCCCGGACCAACGTGCCCGGCATCTACGCCGCCGGTGACTGCACGGGGGTGCTGCCGTTGGCGAGCGTCGCCGCCATGCAGGGGCGGATCGCGATGTGGCACGCCCTGGGCGAGGCGGTCCGGCCGCTGCGGCTGCGTACCGTCGCCGCCAACGTCTTCACCGACCCGGAGCTGGCCACCGTCGGCGTCTCGCAGGACGAGGTGGACGCCGGCCGGATCCCGGCGCGTCCGGTGATGCTGCCGCTGTCCGGCAACGCCCGGGCCAAGATGGACGAACTCTCCGACGGCTTCGTGAAGCTGTTCTGCCGGCCGGCCAGCGGGCAGGTGATCGGTGGTGTGGTGGTGGCGCCCAAGGCCAGCGAGCTGATCCTGCCGATCACCATGGCCGTGGAGAACAACCTGACCGTCAACGAGCTCGCCCAGACCATCACCATCTACCCCAGCCTCTCCGGCTCCATCACCGAGGCCGCCCGCCAGCTCATGCTCCACGAGCTCGAATAACCCGCCCCGAGCGCCCGCCGGTCGCGGCAGCTCCGTGGCTGTGGTCTGCCGCGCAGGTGGGCGCCACCCCGCGGTCAGGTGGCCGGTGGCAGTGGGGGTGCGGGTGCGGGTGCGGGGTTGCGGGGGCCGAGCAGGGCCATCGCCCAGCCGGCCGCCGCGAAGCCCACCGCCGCCACCCCGGCCACCAGGGCGAGACGCCAGGCCGACCCGGTGAGGGCCACCCCGCCGAGATGCCCGACCAGTACCCCGTACGTGGCCCAGCCCAGCGCCGCGGCCGCGTCGTAGCAGAGGAACAACCGGTACGGGTACCGGCTGCGGCCGGCGGAGAAGCAGGCCGCCATCCGTCCGCCGGGCACGAAGCGGCAGAGCAGGATGACCAGCGGCCCCGGCTGGCGTAATCGGTGCAGGACCCGGGCGGCGGCCCGCCGGGCCCGGCCGGCGACGGTGGTGCGGGGTGGCCGGCGGTCCGGGGCGACCCGGCCGAGCAGGTAGCAGGCCAGGTCGCCGACGAAGACGCCGAGCGCGCCGACCCCGATCGCCAGCGGCAGGTTCAGCTCGCCGTAGACCGTGAGCGCACCCGTGGTGATCATGAGGAGCTGGGTGGGGATGATCGGCACGAAGGCATCCGCCACCAGCAGCCCCAGCAGGACGAGGTACGCCCAGAGGGGTGACGTGACATCAACGGGTGCTTCGAGCATGACCGCCATCTCGCCGGGTTCGGCCCATCGGACGTTGCCAGCCTGAGGGTACGTCCCTCGTCACCTGGGATGGGCCCGGCTGCTGGTGACGCCGACCACCGTAGCGATCAACCAGAAACAACGACACACCGTCACGACGGTGACGGGACAACCGTGATCTGACCGCAACGGGTGACCGCCAGTCGTCGGATCGGGGTCGACCGCGTACCGTTGTCTGCGCGCGGCCAAACGACGTCAGGTCCCCCGTTCCTGGCGGTCGGGGCCGCCGGGCCGCCGGCAGGTCCCGTGCCGGCGGCCCACCCTCAACCGCCCGGCCCCGCGCCCGCCAGTTGCCGTTACCGGGCGGGATCAGCCCGCGACGGGCTCGGGCACCGCCTCGCTGTCGGTGGCCACCACCGGCTGGGAGAACTGCGCCTGGTACAGCCGGTGGTACGGCCCGTGCGCGGCGAGCAACTCCTCGTGGGTGCCCTTCTCGACGATCCGGCCCCGCTCCATCATCAGGATCAGGTCGGCGTCGCGGATGGTGGAGAGCCGGTGGGCGATGACGAAGCTGGTCCGGTCCGAACGCAGGGCCGCCATCGCCCGTTGCAGCAACACCTCCGTGCGGGTGTCCACCGAGCTGGTCGCCTCGTCCAGGATCAGCAGGGACGGCTCGGCGAGGAAGGCGCGGGCGATGGTGATGAGCTGCTTCTCCCCGGCGCTGATGTTGCTGCCCTCGGAGTCGATGACGGTGTCGTACCCCTCGGGCAGGCTGTGCACGAACCGGTCCACGAAGGTGGCCCGGGCGGCGGCCAGGATCTCCTCCTCGGTCGCCTGCGGCCGGCCGTAGGCGATGTTCTCCCGGATGGTGCCGCCGAAGAGCCAGGCGTCCTGGAGCACCATGCCGACCCGGCCCCGCAGGTCGTCGCGGCGCATGGTGGTGACGTCCACCCCGTCGAGGGTGATCCGCCCGGCGTCCAACTCGTAGAAGCGCATGATCAGGTTGACCAGGGTGGTCTTGCCGGCACCCGTCGGCCCGACGATCGCCACCGTCTGACCCGGCTCGGCCACCAGGGACAACTCCTCGATCAACGGCTTGTCGGCCGCGTACCTGAAGCTGACCTGCTCGAAGGCGACCCGGCCGCGCGGCTCGGTGATCCGGGCCGGCTCGGTCGGGTCGGGGCTCTGCTCCTCGGCGTCGAGCACGGCGAAGACCCGCTCCGCCGAGGCCACGCCGGACTGCAGCAGGTTGGCCATCGAGGCCACCTGGGTCAGCGGCTGGGTGAACTGGCGGGAGTACTGGATGAACGCCTGCACGTCGCCGAGGCTCATGGTGCCGCTGGCCACCCGAAGGCCACCGATCACGGCGATCACCACGTAGCTCAGGTTCCCGATGAACATCATCGCCGGCATGATGATCCCGGAGACGAACTGGGCACCGTAGCTGGCCTTGAACAGCTCCTCGTTCTTGGCGTGGAAGGCCGCCTCCACCTCGTGCTGCCGGCCGAAGACCCTGACCAGCTCGTGGCCGGTGAAGGCCTCCTCGATCTGCGCGTTCAGCTGGCCGGTGTGGGTCCACTGGGCGATGAACTGCCGCTGCGAGCGCTTTGCGATCTGCTGGGTCACCACCACCGACAGCGGCACGGCGACCAGCGCCACCAGGGCCAGCAGCGGCGAGATCACGAACATCATCACCACCACCCCGACCACGGTGAGCAGCGAGGTGAGCAGCTGGCTCAACGTCTGCTGGAGGGTCTGCGAGATGTTGTCGATGTCGTTGGTGACCCGGCTGAGCAGCTCACCCCGGGGCTGCCGGTCGAAGTAGGGCAGCGGCAGCCGGTTGAGCTTGTCCTCCACGTCGGCGCGCAGCCGCAGCATGGTCCGCTGCACCACCCCGGTGAGCAGCCACCCCTGCCACCACAGCAGCAGACTCGCGGCGAGGAAGAGCACCAGCGCCAGCAGCAGCACCCGGCCCACGGCGGCGAAGTCGATGCCCACCCCGGGCACCACGTCCATCCGGGCGAGCATGTCGGCGTAGCTGTCGTTGCCGGCCGCCCGGGCCGCCGCCACGGCCTGCTCGGCGGTGGTCCCCTCGGGCAGGGACCGGCCGATCACGCCGGTGAAGATCAGGTCGGTGGCGTGCCCGAGCAGCTTCGGCCCGATGACGGTCAGCGCGATGCTGACCACCGCCAGCGTGATGATCGCGACCAGCTGCACCCGGTGCGGCTGTAGCCGGCGCAACAACCGACGAACCGACGGACCGAAGTTCATCGACCGCTCGGCGGGCATCCCGGCATTCATCCACCCGTGACCGCCACGAGGCCCGCCCGGCAGGCGCTTGGGCGTCACCTCACCCTCCGGCGTCGCCCCCTCCGCGGGCTCCGGTCCGTCGGTCGGTCCCGGTCGTTCGGTGTCGCCGGGTTTCTGCTCGGGTACGGCCACTGCCCGCTCCTCGCTCTGCTCGCTCATGCCGGCACCTGCGTGGTCTGTTGGGAGGCGACGATCTCGGCGTAGGTGGGGCAGCTCTCCAGCAACTCGGCGTGGCGTCCGACGCCGACGACGGCACCGTCCTCCAGCACGATGATCTGGTCGGCGTCGATGATGGTGGAGACCCGTTGCGCCACGATCACCACCGTGGCGTCCGCGGTGACCGGCCGGAGCGCGGCGCGCAGGCGGGCGTCGGTGCCGAGGTCGAGCGCGGAGAACGAGTCGTCGAAAAGGTAGATCTCCGGTTTGCGGATCAGCGCCCGGGCGATCGCCAACCGTTGTCGCTGACCGCCGGAGACGTTCGTGCCGCCCTGCGCGATCGGCGCGTCCAGGCCCTCCGGCAGCTCCGCGACGAAGTCGCGGGCCTGGGCCACCTCCAACGCCGCCCAGAGGTCCGCGTCGGTGGCGTCCGGGTCGCCGTACCGCAGGTTGCTGGCGATGGTGCCGGTGAACAGGTACGGCCGTTGCGGGACCAGCCCGATCCGTTGCCACAGCTGCTCGCCGGCCAGCTCGCGGACGTCCACCCCGTCCACCAGCACCGCGCCGGAGGTGACGTCGACCAGCCGGGGGATGAGGGAGAGCAGGGTGGTCTTGCCGGCACCGGTGCTGCCGATGATCGCCGTGGTCTGGCCGGCCCGGGCCCGGAACGAGACCCCGCGCAGCACCGGGGCTGCCGCCCCGGGGTACTGGAATCCGACGTCCCGTAGCTCCAACTCGCCGTGTGTGGTCAACTCGCCGGCCGGCCGGGTCGGGGGCAGCACCGAGGAGGGGGTGTCCAGCACCTCGACGATCCGCTCGGCGCAGACCGCC
This sequence comes from Micromonospora yangpuensis, assembly GCF_900091615.1. NCBI lineage: Bacteria > Bacillati > Actinomycetota > Actinomycetes > Micromonosporales > Micromonosporaceae > Micromonospora > Micromonospora yangpuensis. The sequence continues at coordinate 1,224,378 of NZ_FMIA01000002.1, forward strand.
GCCCGGGGCACCATCATCAGCATGAAGGTGGCCATCATGACGGCCATCAGGATCTGCATCAGGTACTGCAGGAAGGCGGTGAGCGCGCCGACCTGGATCGCTCCGGCGTCCACCCGCTGGGCGCCGAACCAGAGGACGGCGACGCTGGAGACGTTCAGCACCATCATCACCACGGGGAAGATCAGCGCCATCAACCGACCGGTACGCAACGCGGTGGCGGTCAGCTCGGTGTTGGCGACGCCGAACCGCTCGGTCTCGTACGGCTCGCGGACGAAGGCCCGGACCACCCGGATGCCGGTGATCTGCTCGCGCAGCACCCGGTTGACCGCGTCGATGCGGGTCTGCATGAGCCGGAAACCCGGCACCATCCGACGGATGACCGCGCCGAGCGTGACCGTCAGCACCGGCACGCTCACCAGCATCAGCCAGGAGAGCCCGATGTCCTCCCGCAGCGCCATCACCACCCCGCCGACGCTCATGATCGGCGCGGCGACCAGCATGGTGCAGCTCATCAGGACGAGCATCTGCACCTGCTGCACGTCGTTGGTGTTGCGGGTGATCAGCGAGGGCGCGCCGAAGTGGGCCACCTCGCGGGCGGAGAACCGGTTGACGTGTCCGAAGATCTCCGCCCGGAGATCCCGGCCGAAGCCCATCGCGGTGCGCGCGCCGAGCCGGACCGCGGCGATCGCGCAGACGATCTGCAGGAGACTGACCAGCAGCATCCACCCGCCGGTGCGCACGATGTAGTCGGTGTCACCGCGGGCCACCCCCAGGTCGATGATGTCGGCGTTGAGGCTCGGCAGGTAGAGCGAGGCCATCGTGCCGACGAACTGGAACAGCACCACCGCCAGCAGCGGCCGGTGGTAGGGCCGGAGATAGCCCCGCAGCAGCCGGATCAGCATCGATGACCTCCGTCGGTGGTGAGCTGTGGATCCTCGCCGTTGCCGATGACTTCGAGGAGGAACTCGCGGACCACCGCGGCCCGCGCGGGGTCGTGGTCGACCGAGGTGAGTGGCTGCTCGGCCCGGCTGGCGGTATTGACCGCGGTGACCTTCGCCCGCCCGGCGGCGGTGAGGGCCAGCCGCACGGTACGCCGATCGGTGGCGTCGCGCTGCCGAATTACCAACCCGTCGCGCTCCAGCGTGTCGATGATGCCGGTGAGGGTGGCCGGCCGGACGAAGCACCGCTCGGCGACGACGCCGTGCGGCTGCTCCCCGTGCTGGCCGATGGCGGTCAGCGCGCCGAGCCCGGCCTGGGTCAAGCCGTGCTCGTCGGCGAGGTAGCGGTTCCACCGTTGGCTCGCGACGTGCGCCGCGACCACCAGCAGTCGCCCGAGGGGCACGTCGCTGAGCGTTATCAGGTCCACACCCGGAAGCTTAGCCCCCTGACTGTCAGGGGCCAAACGATATGGTCAGGGCCGTGCCGACGAAGAGGAGCTGCAGGACGGTGCGCGGCAGGAGGGGGGTGACCGGTCGCCCGTCCAGGGTCAGTCGACGCCGCGCGGCCGACACGTTCGCCGGGAACATGGCGACCATCAGCACCGCCAGCGCGGCGGCCGTCGGTCGGGCGGTGGTCGGGAGGAGCAGGCCCACCGCGCCGGCCAGTTCCAGTACGCCGGTGAGGGTGACCAGGAGGTCGGGTCGGGGGAGTCGGGGCGGCACCATGGCGATCAGGTCCGCCCGGCGGCGGGGGGTGAAGTGCGCGATGCCGGTCAGGATGAAGAGGGCGGCGAGGCCGACCCGCAGGGCCGGCTGCCAGGCGTCGAGCGCGTCCACGCCGAGCAGGCCGGCCAGCCGGGCCAGGGCGGCGCCGACGATCAGTGCGAGCAGGGGTGCCACGGGACCTCCTCCGTCCGGAACTTGTCAGTGACAAGACTTCCTCGCGGATCGCTATCTTGTCAATGGCAAGATTCTCCCGAGCTGTCATCTTGTCAACGACAAGTTATTCTTTCCGGGTGACCGGACCACGTGCGTACCATCACGGCGACCTGCGCCGGGTCTTGCTCCGCGCCGCCGTGACGGCGCTCGACGAGGTCGGGCCGGCGGCGCTCAGCCTGCGCGACCTGGCTCGGCGGGCGGGTGTCTCGCACGCCGCGCCGGCCCACCACTTCGGCGACAAGGCCGGGCTGCTCACCGCCCTGGCCGTGGAGGGCTTCGACCTGCTGGCCGAGGCACTGCGAGCCGCCGGCGGCGACCTGCTCGACGCCGGCGTGGCGTACGTCCGGTTCGCGGTCGACCACCGCGCGCACTTCGAGGTGATGTTCCGGCCGGAGCTCTACCGGCCCGACGACGCCGCGGTGGTCGCCGCCCGGGCCAGGGCCGGTGCCGAGTTGCGCGCGGGGGTGGGCGGCCGGTCGACCGGCCCGGCCGAGGAGCGGGAGGCCGACGTCCTGGCTGCCTGGTCGATCGTGCACGGCTTCGCCACCCTCTGGCTGTCCGGCGCGTTCCCCGAGCGGGTCGGCGCGGACCCGGAGGCCGCCGCCCGGGTCGTCATCCGCCGGCTCTTCACCTCCCGCCCCGAGTCGGCCGACAGCTGACGGGCGCCGAGCGGCTGCGGGTCGCGCGGGTCCGGCCCCGGACCGGACTGGCCGCGCAGCCTCGGCGCCGGGGTCAGGCCGGGCGGCGGGGCGGGTCGGTGGGGCTGGCCGCGGCGTACCCGCGCATCACCTCGGCGACCTCGCGCAGGAACGCGGTGGTGGCGGCGGCCTGCTCCGGGGTGAGCCGGTCGACCGCCTGCTCGATCCCGGCCAGCATCGGGTCCAACGCCTCGACGACCTCGGTGAAAGCCTGCTCGGTGACCTGCAGGGCGACCCGGCGGCGGTCGCCCGGGTGCGGGGTCCGCTCGACGTGGCCGGCCTGTACCAGGCGGTCGACCAGGGTGGTCGCGGAGGCGGACCGGATGCCGAGCCGGTTGCCCAGCTCGACCGGGCCGAGCGGCTCCGGGCTGGAGACGAGGTGGTCGATCGCGGCGGCGTCGGTCGCGCCGATGCCCAGCCGTCTGGCGAGGGCACCCCGGGTGTCCCCGGCGGCCCGGATCACCGCGCGCAGGGCGCGGGCGGTCTCGCTGCGGCCCGGACTCTCCCGGGGTCCCTGGTGTGTCGACGTTGACCCGGTGCCCGCCATGGGTAGAAGCTAGCAGCACAGGTAGCTAGATAATCTAGCAATCAGGGAGGCGTCGTGCCGACTCAGGGACGTGGGCGCTGGTGGGGACTGCTGGCGATCAGCCTCGGCGTCGCGACGATCATCGTGGACGCCACCATCGTCAACGTCGCCGTACCGGCGATCATCGACGACCTCGGCATCACCTCCAGCGACGCGCAGTGGGTGCAGGAGGCGTACATCCTGGTCTTTGCGGCGTTGTTGCTGGTCGCGGGCCGGTTCGCGGACCGGGTCGGCCGGCGGCGGATCTTCGTGGTCGGCGTGGTGGTCTTCGTCGCGGCCAGTGTGCTCGCCGCGCTGGCCGGCTCGGGCGAGGCGCTGATCGGCGCCCGGGTGCTGCAGGGACTCGGCGGCGCGATGATGCTGCCCACCTCACTGTCCCTGCTCAACGCCACCTTCACCGGCCGGGAACGGGGCACCGCCTTCGCCATCTGGGGGGCCACCATCGGTGGGGCCGCCGCCCTCGGGCCGTTGCTGGGCGGCTGGCTCACCACCGAGTACTCGTGGCGCTGGGCGTTCGGGATCAACGTCCCGGTCGGTGTGGTCGTCGTCGCCGCCACGCTCGCCCTGGTCGCCGAGTCCCGCGACGAACGCGCCGAGCGCGGCGTCGACTGGCTCGGCGCGCTGCTGTCGGTGCTCGGCACCACCGGCGTGGTCTTCGCCCTCATCGAGGGACGTAGCTACGGATGGTGGCGGCGCGAACAACCGTTCCGCCTCTTCGGGCTGGACTGGACCAGCGACATCTCACCCGTGCCGGTCGCCGCCGGGCTGGGCCTGCTCGCCCTGACCGCCCTCGTCGCCCAGCAGTGGCGCCGCAACCGGGCCGGGCGGCCCGCCCTGCTCGACCTGTCGCTGTTCGGCATCGGCTCGTTCCGCAACGGCGTCGTCGCGGCGGCCATCGTCAGCCTCGGCGAGTTCGGCCTGCTCTTCGCGTTGCCACTGTGGTACCAGAACGTCCTCGGCTACAGCGCCTTCGGCACCGGGCTGGCCCTGCTGCCGCTGGCGGTGGGCAGTTTCCTCTCCAGCGGGCTCGGCGCGCTCCTCACCCGACGCTTCGGCGCCGTGCGGGTGGTCCAGGTGGGCGTCGCCGCCGAGCTGGTCGGGGTGGCCGGGCTCGGGCTCGTCGTCGCACCGGACACCACCTGGTGGGCGCCGCTCGGCCTGCTCTTCGTCTACGGCGTCGGCGTCGGACTGGCCACCGCCCAGCTCACCGGGGTCTCGCTGCGCCAGGTGCCGGTCCGGCAGAGCGGACAGGGCTCCGGGGTGCAGAGCACCGCCCGGCAGGTGGGGTCCGCGTTCGGCGTCGCGGTCCTCGGCACGGTGCTCTTCGCCAGCCTCGGCGGCATCCTCGGCGACCGCCTCGCCGACCAGCCCGGCCTCGACCCGGGCCAGCGCGACCAGATCGTCACCGCCGTCCGGCAGAGCGGCGGCGCGGCCATCGGCGGCCTCGCCGCCGACCCCCGGACCGCGGCCGTCGCCGAGGAGGCCCGTACCGCCTTCTCCACCGCCACCCGGTACGCGGCCTTCGCCGCCGCCGGCTTCCTGCTGCTCGGCCTGGCCGCCTGCGCGCGGCTGCCCCGCGAAGCCCCCGCTTCCGAACCGGATGCGGGCGCCGGTCACCAACTGGTGGGCAGGGGCATCCCCTCGGTGTAACCGGCGGTGCTCTGCACGCCGACCACCGCCCGCTGGTGGAACTCGGCCAGGTTGCGCGCCCCGGCGTAGGTGAACGCGCTGCGTACCCCGGCGATGATCTCGTCGATCAGGTCCTCCACGCCCGGCCGCTGCGGGTCGAGGTACATCCGGGCCGAGGAGATGCCCTCCTCGAAGACCGCCTTGCGGGCCCGGTCGAAGGCGCTGTCCTCGGCGGTCCGCGCGCTCACCGCCCGCGACGAGGCCATCCCGAAACTCTCCTTGTACCGGCGACCGTCCTCGTCGGTGTAGAGGTCGCCGGGGGACTCGTACGTGCCGGCGAACCAGGAACCGACCATCACGTTGGACGCCCCGGCGGCCAGGGCGAGCGCGACGTCCCGGGGATGCCGTACCCCACCGTCGGCCCAGACGTGCCGCCCCAGCTCACGGGCGGCCCTGGCGCAGTCGAGCACGGCGGAGAACTGCGGGCGGCCGACCCCGGTCATCATCCGGGTGGTGCACATCGCCCCCGGACCCACGCCGACCTTGACGATGTCCGCCCCCGCCGCCACCAGGTCACGCACCCCGTCGGCGGTCACCACGTTGCCGGCCGCCACCGGCACCGGCGGGTCCAGCGCCCGGACCGCCCGCAACGCGGAGATCATCCGCTCCTGGTGGCCGTGCGCGGTGTCCACCACCAGGGTGTCCACCCCGGCCTCCAGCAACGCCCGGGCCTTGCCGGTCACGTCACCGTTGATGCCGACCGCCGCCGCGATCCGCAGCCGTCGCCGGTCGTCCACCGCCGGTCGGTAGAGGGTGGCCCGCAACGCGCCCTGCCGGGTCAACACCCCGATCAACCGGCCCGCGTCGTCCACCACCGGCGCCAGCCGGCGGCGGGCCGTCGAGAGCCGGTCGAAGCCGGTACGCGGGTCGGCGTCGGCCGGCACGGTGTGCAACTCGGTCGACATGACCTGCTGGACCTGCGCGAACCGGTCCACGCCCTCGGTGTCGGCCTCGGTGACCACCCCCAGCGGCCGGTCCTCGTCGTCCACCACGATCACCGCACCGTGCGAACGCTTCGGCAGCAGGTGGATGGCGTCGCCGACGGTGTCGGTCGGGCCGAGGGTGATCGCCGTGTCGTGCACCAGGTGCCGCTGCTTGACCCAGCCCACCACGGTCGCTACGACCTCGATCGGGATGTCCTGCGGGATCACCGCGATCCCACCCCGCCGGGCCACCGTCTCGGCCATCCGCCGACCGGCCACGGCGGTCATGTTCGCCACCACCAACGGGATCGTGGTGCCCGTACCGTCGGCGGTGGCCAGGTCCACGTCGAGCCGGGAGCCGAGGTCGGAGCGGGCGGGCGCCATGAAGACGTCGTTGTAGGTCAGGTCGTGCGCGGGAACGGTGTCATGAAGAAACCTCACCTGGTCATTCTTCCCGCGAACCGCCCGCCGCGCCCGTCGGTGCCGCCGCAACCACCGGTAACGGTGGTCACCCCAGCAGCAGCGTCGCGGCCACCACGACCATCACCACCGCGATCAGGCCGTCGAGCACCCGCCAGGCCCCGCCGCGCGCCAGCAGCGGCGCCAGCCGGTGCGCACCCGCGCCGAGCGCGGTGAACCAGACCACGCTCGCGGCCACCGCACCCAGCCCGAAGACCCAGCGGTACGCCTGCTGCTGGGCGATCCCACCGAGCAGCAGCACCGTGTCCAGATAGACGTGCGGATTGAGGTACGTGAAGGCGAGCGCGGCCAGCAGGGTGGCCCGCAACGTGGCCGGTGGCCGGTCCGCCGGGGAGAGCGTGTCGGGGCGCCACGCCCGACGCAGCGCCAACCCCGCGTAGCAGAGCAGGAAGGCGGCCCCGCCCCAGCGGATCGCGGTGAGCAGGGTGGGCTGGCCGGCGACCACCTGACCGACCCCCGCGATACCGGCGGTGATCAGCAGCGCGTCGGAGACGGCGCAGGTCACCACCACCGGTACCACGTGCTCCCGGCGCAGCCCCTGGCGCAGCACGAAGGCGTTCTGCGCGCCGATGGCGACGATCAGGGCGAGCGAGATGGAGAACCCGGCCAGCGCCGAGGTGACCAGTTCGGTATCGGTGGAGAGCACCAGGTGACGGTACGAGCGGGTGGTCACACCAGTCCAACTGAACTTTCTGCACTGCCATAAGCTGAGCTGATGGAAAGGCTGGACGCCACGCAGCTGCGTACCCTCGCCGCCGTGGTGGCCGAGGGCAGCTTCGAGGCCGCCGCCCAGACGCTGCACGTCAGCCAGTCGGCGGTCAGCCAGCGGATCCAAGCCCTGGAGGCCACCGTCGGGCAGGTCCTGGTCCGGCGCAGCCGCCCCTGCCGGGCAACCACCGCGGGCCAACCGCTGCTACGGCTCGCCGGGCAGCTGCTCCTGCTGGAGCGGGAGGCGTTGACCGAGGCCCGCGGCCCGCTGACCGGTACGCCCCACGCCCCCGGCGCACCCGTCCGTACCCGGGTGGCGGTGGTGGCCAACGCCGACTCCCTGGCCACCTGGTTCGTCACCGCGCTGGCCCGGCTCCCGGCGGAACTGGCGGTCTCCTTCGACATCCGGCAGGACGACCAGGAGCACACCGCCGAGCTGCTCCGCGACGGCTCGGTGATGGCCGGGGTGACCGCCCAGCGGGTAGCGGTGCAAGGCTGCCGGGTACGCCCACTCGGCGCCATGCGCTACCTCGCGCTGGCCGCACCCGCCGCGGCCGCCCACTGGTTCCCGGACGGCCTGACCGTCCCGGCCCCGCCTGCGGCGGCTTTGGCGCTTGCGGTGGCCCCGGTTGTCGTCTTCGATCGCCGGGACCGGGTGCAGCACCGGTTCATCCGGTCGCTGGTCGGGCGGGACCTCGACCCACCGGTGCACTACGTGCCGTCGGTGCCCGCCTTCAGCGAGGCGATCCGCCGTGGCCTGGGCTGGGGCCTGGTGCCCGAGCAGATCGCCCACGCCGACCTCGCCAGCGGTGCCTGCGTGGACCTCACCCCCGGCCGGTACGTCGACGTGCCGCTGTACTGGCAACACTGGCGGCTCGACTCACCGGTCCTGGACACCCTCACCGACGCCGTCCGCTCCGCCGCCGCCGACGCCCTACGCTGAACCGCGCCGTAGCGCCTTCCGCCGTAGCAACCCCCGCCGTAGCGCCTTGCGCCATCACGCCTTCCGCCGGTAGCGCCTCGGGCCCGAGGTGTGAGCGGGGTGCCCCGCTATACCGAAAGCGTTAACAGGGGGCCCTTCCTTACGAGATGGTGCAGATGGGGGTGCCGGCGGTGATCACCGCGCCGACCTCGGCGGCCAGGCCGTTGACCGTGCCCGCCCTGTGGGCGTGCAGCGGCTGCTCCATCTTCATCGCCTCCAGCACCACCACCAGATCGCCCTCGGTGACGATGTCGCCGTCGGCCACCGCGATCTTCACGATCGTGCCCTGCATCGGGGAGGTGAGCGCGTCCCCGCTCACCGCCGCGCCGGCCTTGGCCCCGCCGCCGCGTCGGGCCGGCTTGCGGGCACCGGGGACGGCGCTGGTCGTACCACCGCCGAAGCCGGCGGGGAGGCTGACCTCCAGCCGCTTGCCGCCCACCTCGACCACGACGGTTTCCCGCTCGGCGGCCGGCTCGGCGGGGCCGGCCACGGCGGCGAACGGTGGCACGGTGTTGTCGAACTCGGTCTCGATCCACCGGGTGTGCACGGTGAACGGCTCGGCGGTGAAGGCCTCGTCGCGCACCACGAGCCGGTGGAAGGGCAGTGCGGTGGCCATCCCCTCGACCACCATCTCGTCCAACGCCCGGCGGGCCCGTTCCAGGGCCTCGGTCCGGGTCTCACCGGTGACGATCACCTTGGCCAGCAACGAGTCGAAGTTGCCGCTGACCACGTCACCGGCGGCGACGCCGGTGTCCACCCGCACCCCCGGTCCGGTGGGCAGCCGCAGTGCGGTGACCGTGCCCGGGGCGGGCAGGAAGTCGCGGCCCGGGTCCTCCCCGTTGATCCGGAACTCGATGGCGTGCCCGCGTGGGGTCGGGTCGGTGGTGTGCCGTAGCTGCTCCCCTTCGGCGATCCGGAACTGCTCACGGACCAGGTCGATGCCGGCGGTCTCCTCGGTGACCGGGTGCTCCACCTGCAGCCGGGTGTTCACCTCCAGGAAGGAGATGGTGCCGTCCCCGCCGACCAGGTATTCCACCGTGCCCGCGCCGTGGTAGCCGGCCTCCCGGCAGATCGCCTTGGCGCTGTCGTGGATCTGGGCCCGCTGGGCGTCGGTGAGGAACGGCGCGGGTGCCTCCTCCACCAGCTTCTGGTGCCGGCGCTGCAACGAGCAGTCCCGGGTGCCGACCACGATCACGTTGCCGTGCTGGTCGGCCAGGACCTGCGCCTCGACGTGCCGGGGCTGGTCCAGGTACCGCTCGACGAAGCACTCGCCCCGACCGAACGCGGCGACCGCCTCCCGGGTGGCCGACTCGAACAGCTGCGGGATCTCCGTCATGCTGCGGGCGACCTTCAGGCCACGCCCGCCACCACCGAAGGCGGCCTTGATGGCGACCGGCAGCCCGTGCTCGGCGGCGAACGCCATCACCTCCTGCGGGTCGGCGACCGGGTCGGCGGTGCCGGGGACCAGGGGAGCGCCGGCCCGTTGGGCGATGTGCCGGGCGGTCACCTTGTCGCCGAGGTCGCGGATCGCCTGCGGGGTCGGCCCGATCCAGGTCAGCCCGGCGTCGATCACCGCCTGGGCGAAGTCGGCGTTCTCGGAGAGAAAGCCGTACCCGGGGTGGACGGCGTCCGCGCCGGAGCGGGCGGCCACGTCCAGCAGCTTGTCGATCCGCAGGTACGTCTCGGCCGCGCTGTCCCCACCGAGGGCGTACGCCTCGTCGGCCCCGGTGACGTGCAGCGCCTGCCGGTCGGAGTCGGCGTAGACGGCGACGCTGCCCAGCCCGGCGTCGCGGCAGGCCCGGATGACGCGGACGGCGATCTCGCCGCGGTTGGCGATGAGTACCTTGCGCACCTTGGTGGCTCCTCCCGGGAGGTCGTTGACCGGGAGTGTATCGGCCCCACTACGCTCACCTAACGATCGCTAAGTGTGGCATTCTGCACTCCACCCCAGCTCACCGCCACCCACCCCCACCTGCAAGGAAGGGCCCCCTGTTAACGCTTTCGGTATAGCGGGGAACCCCTCTCACACCTCGCGGACAGGCGTCAGCGGACCCGGGCCAGGGTGAGGCCGTCCGCCACCGGCAGCATGACCGCCTCGACCCGGACATCGGCGAGCACGTCGTCGTTGAAGGCGGCGATGGCCCGGTCGGCCTCGTCCCGGGGCGCCACCACCCGGCCGCCCCGCAGCACGTTGTCCACCAGGATCAGCCCACCCGGCCGCATCCGGGGCACCAGCTCCGCCCAGTAGACCGGATAGCCGGTCTTGTCGGCGTCGACGAACGCCAGGTCCAGGTACCGTTCCTGCGGCAACTCGCGCAGCGTCTCGGCGGCCGGCCCGATCCGCAGCTCGATCCGGTCGTCGACCCCGGCCCGCGCCCAGTAACGCCGGGCGATGCCGGTGTACTCCGTCGAGATGTCGAAGCAGGTCAACCGCCCGCCGTCGGCGAGACCACGGGCGATCGCCAGCGACGACAGCCCGGTGAAGGTACCCACCTCCACCGCCTGCCGTACGCCGGCGATCCGGGTGAGCAGGGTCAGGAACGCGGCCTGCTCCGGCGCGATCTGCATGCCGGCCTCCGCCGGCAACGCCGCCAGGGTCTCCTCGGCCAGGTCACGCATGATCTGGTCCGGCGGCGATCCGTGCGCCACCAGGTACGCGTGCAGTTCATCGGTAAGCGGCAGCGACTTCAAGGTCATGCCTGGACGTTAGACCAGTGGTTGCACCGATTGTCCGCCCGGCGCGACCTTCGTCCACAGATCGACGATCCGCAGCCCCAGGTCGGCGAGCAGCCGGCGCAGCAGCGGCAGTGACAAGCCGACGACCGTACTCGGGTCGCCCTCGATCCCGTCCAGGAACACCCCGCCGATCCCGTCGATCGTGAACGCACCGGCCACCGCCAACGGCTCACCGGTGGCGACGTACGCCGCGATCTCCTCGTCGTCGATCTCGGCGAAGTGCACCACGGTCGAGGCGACCGCCTCGGCCCGCCGCCCGTCACCGACCTCGATCAGGCAGTGTCCGGTGTGCAGCACCCCGCTACGCCCCCGCATCCGCTCCCACCGCCGGCTGGCGTCCGCCGCGTCGACCGGCTTGCCGAGAATCTCCCCGTCGAAGGCCAGCACCGAATCGCAGCCGATCACCAACGTCCGCTCGTCGGCACCGGTCCGTAGCCGACCGAGCACCGCCTCCGCCTTCAGTCGGGCCAGCTCCAGACACAGATCCTCGGCCCGCTCGCTGACCACCTGGGACTCGTCGACCCCACTGACCAGCACGTCGGGCTCGATCCCGGCGGCCTGCAGCAACTTACGACGGGCAGGGCTCGCCGAGGCGAGCACGAGACGTAACGGCATCGAGTCAGGCACGCCCCGAACCTACCGGCTGATCCTCGGCGGTGGATCGTCGCCACGACGCCGACGCCGGACCACGTACGCCCACGCTCCGCCGCCCACCACCAACACCCCGAGCGTGACCAGACCGCGCACCGTCGACCCGTCGCCGCCCGCCCCCCGACCATCCGCCACCGGCCCGGCCGCCGTCGAGGTCGGTCCCTGACCCGCCGACGCATCCGCCGTCGGCAGTGCCGACCAAGACGGGGGTACGTCTGCCGTCAGCGCCGCCACCAGATCGATCACCCCATACCCGTACTGGTCGTCCCGACCGGGCGGCCCCTTGTCGACAGCGGTGTAGGTGAGCCGGTGTACGACCTCACGTGCCGGCAGCGACGGGTACTTCGCCCGAATCAACGCCACCGCCCCCGCCACAATCGCAGTGGCCCCGCTGGTGCCGGTTCCCTTCGAATACTTGCCCTGGTAGCTGGTGCTGTAGAGGTCGACAGCGGGCGCAACCACATCGATCTCCGGCCCGGTAACCGAAACAGTTGCGTGGTTGCCCTCCCGATCGATGCCTCCCACCGCAACGACGCCGGGTTCGCTGGCCGGGTACCCGACAGCCTGCTCCCGGGGCTGATTCCCTGCGCCCGCAACTACAACAATATTTGAAGCGGCTGCTTGTCGGACTGCCTGAGTAAGTCGAGGGCTGGAGCCTCCACCGCTGGAGATGCTGATGACATCTGCGCCGCGGGAGACAGCATACTCAACGCCTTGAGCGAGGGCCTCCGGGTCGCCATCTGCCAGCGGCGGGGAATCATAGATGGGAAGGATCTTTGCCTTTGGTGCGACCCCTAGAGCGCCGAGTTGACCTTGTCCGTGGGCGGCGATGAGGCCAGCCATGGAAGTGCCGTGACTGTCCTGGTCGCGTCGGCCGTCCCCGTTGCCCCCGGGAATTATATCTGTTCCTGGAAGAAGGTTTTCGCGAAGGTCGGGATGGGGATCAACGCCCGTATCCGGGACGGCTACTAAGATTCCTTCACCCTTGCCGAATTTGTGAACTTTAGCAATTCGCAGGAATTGCAAGTGCCATTGCTCTCCTCGAATTCTCTCAAGGTCTGGATTTTGGTTGAACTGGAGACTGTTGGTGGGCGGGGCGGCTGCCAGAGTTAGTGCAATAATGGCCAGGAAGCGAAACGCGTAGGATGTCAACGGTTCAGGCCGATTGCCGGACCAGGATCGATCGGACCGTCCTCGTCTGGCGGCCGGACTACCGGCGCAACCCCCTGATCGGTCTCCCACGGGTGATCGGGATCCCAGTGGCGTGAATCGGCATCTTCGTAATCTCGGCGACTTGGTCGGCTAGGAGCGGCACCAATTCCCGGGGCGCCGCCAAGCCCGAAAGCACCACCACCCGGTGTCATGCCGTGTCCGTTGAAATGAGGTCCTCGCCCGGAGTTGGGACGCGAACCGGCCCCACCGGTCGGCCCAGTGCCAGCACCACCGCCACCGATGAGACCTCCGATGGGATTTACCCGCCGAGGTGGGACGCCCCCGGGTCCCGGCTGTCCCAGGCCCATTCCTGGTGCTCCGCCGATGATGCCGCCGGGCGGCATCGCTCGTGGCGGGGGCGGCTGCACGGTGTGAGGGGAGCCGGTCCCTAGCCTTCCGACCGGACTGTGAACGGGGCCGGGTAAACCCCGGCCTGTCGTGGTGCCAGGGGAGACAATTGGTGGTACGCCCAACCCGAGACCAGGCGAAGGCGATGGCGCAGCGGGCATGGTTGCCGGAGATCCGAGGTTCACGGCTGCCGGAGCCGGTATCAGTCCACTGCCGGTGCCCCCGAGTACTGGACCCACCACTGGTGTGGACGATCCCGCTGCCGGTCCGCCCAGCACCGGGCCTGTAGTCGGCGCGGTGGGTGTGGAGACCGGCCCGATCGTCGTTGCCGGATTGTTCGACGAGACGTTTCCGGCCGCCGGAAGCGGCACCGGGACAATCGGCGGAATTATTGGTGCTTGGGTGCTCGTTATTGCAAACACGTCAGGGTCAGTATTTTGAATCGGAGAGCGTGGAAGAGGTGGTTTTTGGAGCATTACCTGGGCGTGTTGGAGTTCGCTGCCGAGCCCCGACATCATGCGGCGGGCCTGTGAGTTCAGTGCCTCCAGGTCGGCGTCGCTGACCGGTGGCCGTGCCGGTAGGCGGCTTCCCGCCACCGCCTTCGGATCGGCGACCATCGTCTCGTACGCCTGCTTGTCCTGGCTCTTCGCGACGTACTGGTCGTAGATCTTCTTCAGGTCGTTGCGGGTGGTGGTGATGGCCTGGGTCGCGGCGGAGAGCGCGGTGTAGTTCGCGGCGGCGGCGTCGTGGGTGCGCTGCACCCGGTCGATCAGATCGTCCAGCTCGCCGAGGTAGGCGCGGGCGGCGGCGTTGGTCTCGGGCGGCCAGGCCTGGGCCAGGCCGCGACGGTACTCGTGCAGTCGACCGAGGTGGGTGGTGGCCAGGTCACAGACCTTGCGCCAGCCGGCGACCTGCTGCCACTGGGTGGTGGTGTCCTGGTCCTGCAGGCAGGCCCACATGTTCGGCACGCTCATCAGGTGCCAGTCGGTGAGCCCGGCGGTGCGTCCGCCGCCCCGCTCGATCATGGGAGCACCACCGGGCCGGCATCGTCGGGGCCGGTGGGGTCGACCAGTCGGGGCGCGGGGACGGGCAGCGCGGGAGTGTGCGCGCCGGCAAGGGCCTGTTCGACGTCACCTACCCGGGCGGCCGAGAAGGCGTCGGTCTTCTCGTACTCCCGGGCGACCGTGCCGGCGGCCTGGGCGAGCCGGCCGGTCATCCCGCCCACGGCGTAGACCGTGTCGGTGGTGGCCTGCTGGGTCTCGTGATGGGCCCGGAGGAAGTGGACCAGCTCGATGAACGCGTCGCAGGGATTCGGCAGCTTCGCCTGCATGTCGTGGGCGATGTACGCCAGGTGCGGTGCGTAGTTCTTCTGCACCTCGGCTTCGAGCTTCACCGCGAACTCGCGCAGCTGGCGGATGTCGGCCTCGATGCTGCCGTAGCCGCTCAACCAGGAAGCTGGGCGGTCCTCCTCCGGGATCATCGACCCTCCCCATGCGTCACGGCATCGTCTCCCTGAGTGAGATTAGCCGCTCCCAGGTGGCCCGTCAGCCCCGCATCCCGGTGTCTCAGCGGGGCAGGCCGGAGGCGCGCCACCCGCCGGTGCCGCGGGTCGCACCGGCCGGGTGGGCGCTGCGGGCCCAGGCGGACGCGGTGGGCCGGACGGGCGGGGCGCTCGGACGGGACCGGGCCGCGAGCACGCCCACCAGGGCGACCAGTTCCTCGTCGCTCGGCACGCCCCGGACCACGCGGAACAGCGGCTCTTCGGATGACATGGCATCAGGGTACGCGTCGTCCTGCCGACCTTTGTGGCACAGTGGCGTGCCGCCGGTGTGAGCGTCGCACCCGCCGGGTACCGTCTCTGGCGATGTCTGACGCGCTGCCCCAACTTGTCGCCAACCGGTACCGGCTCATGTCGCCGCTCGGTCAGGGCGGCATGGGACGGGTGTGGAAGGCCCGCGACGAGGTGCTGCACCGGGACGTCGCGATCAAGGAGTTGGTCCCGCCGCCCAGTCTCACCGACGAGGAGCGTCGGGAGATGCGGGAGCGTTCGCTCCGGGAGGCGCGGGCCATCGCCCGCCTCAACAACATCAACGTGGTACGCATCTTCGACGTGCTGCGCACCGACGGCGACCCGTGGATCGTCATGGAGTACGTCGCCTCGAAGTCGTTGCAGGACACCCTCGCCGAGGACGGTCCGGTGACACCGGCGCGGGCGGTCGAGATCGGGCTGGGCGTGCTCGGCGCGCTGAAGGCGGCGCACAAGGCCGGCGTGATGCACCGGGACGTCAAGCCCGGCAACGTGCTGCTCGGCACCGACGGTCGGGTGGTGCTCACCGACTTCGGGCTGGCGACGATTCCCGGCGACCCCAACGTGACCCGGACCGGCATGGTGCTCGGCTCACCGGCGTACATCGCTCCGGAGCGGGCCCGCGACGGCACGGCCGGGCCGGAGGCCGACCTCTGGTCGCTGGGCGCGACGCTCTACGCCGCGGTCGAGGGCAAGTCGCCGTACGCGCGGCCGTCGGCGATCGCCACGTTGGCGGCGCTGGCCACCGAGCCGATGCCGCCGGCGAAGAACGCCGGTCCGCTCAAGGCGGTGCTGAACGGTCTGCTCCGCAAGGACCCGGCGCAACGCATCGACGCCGAGGTCGCCGAGCGCCTGCTGCGCCGCGCCCGGGGCAAGCGGACCCGGACGATCGCGCTGCTCGACGGGGTACGTCGGCCGGGGCCGAACGGTCCGCGGGAGCCGCGTCCCCTGGTGGTGCCGGCCCCGCGCCCGGAGCCGCCATCCGCGAGCACGCCGCCGACGAAGCAACCGCCCGCAACCACGCAACCGCCCGTGGCCAGGCCGACGTCACCGGCCCCCCGGTCCACGACGGGTGCCGTCGCCGGCGCGGCAGCCGGAGACGCCACCGCCAGGGTTCCCGCTCCGACCGGGCCGACGGACGCGGTCGACGCCACCGCGAAGATGCCGCCCGGTGGCGCGGGCGACGCCACCGCGAAGATGCCGCCCGGCGGCGCGGCCGACGACAAGACGACGGCTCTGACCAACGGGGATACCGACCGCACGACCGCAGCGGCCCCGACCACCGGCGACGACTCCGCCGCCGCGGCCAGCGGGAGGAAGACGACCGGCGCCGCCGGTACGGCCGGTGGCAAGGCTGCCGGTGGTGCGGTGGCCGGTGCCGGTACGGCTGGCGGATCGGACGCGGCCGGCGGTTCGGAGGCGGTCGGAGACACGACGGCCGGTGCCGAGGCTGGCGCCGTCGATCCGGCCGGCGGTGCGGCCACGACCAAGCTGCCCTCGCCGGATGCCGCCGGAAAGACCGGTGCGACCAACTCGATCGGCGCCGCCGGCGCGGCGGGTGCCGCCGCCGACGTCGCGGCGACCGCCAAGGTGGACCTGCCGACGACCGGCGGGGCGTCGACCGACGGCACCGGCAGCGGATCGCCGGGCGGGTCGGCCGGGCCGTCGGCGAAGCGGGCTCCGGTCGGCTCCGCTCAGACCAACCCGACCTCGGTGCTGCCCCCGGCCACCTCGTCGTCCGGGCGGGCCCCGGTGCGGCCCGGCGTGGCGGCCGAGCCGACCGACAAGCGGCGCAATCTGCTGATCGGCGTGGTGGCGGTGGTGCTGCTGATCGCGGTCGCGGTGGCGGTGCCGCTGTTGAACTCCGGCGACACCGAGAGCCCGCCGAACGAGCAGGCGGCCGGCACCAATGCCGTGCCGACCGCCGCGTCCGAGCCGGCCGCTCCCGCACCCACCAGCGCCGCACCGAGCCCGTCCGCCAGTCCGAGTGTCTCGCCCAGCCCGTCCGCGCCCAGTCCGACGCCGAGCGCCCCGGCGCAGCCGGGTCTGCCGGCCGGCTGGAAACTGCACCGGGACCCGGCCGGCTTCAGCGTGCCGCTGCCCGACGGTTGGCGGCGCAGCAGCCCGGGCCGCAACACCGTCGTCTTCACCGAGCCCGGCGGGGTGGGTGAGCTGCTCATCCAGTGGACCAGCAGCCCGCAGGAGGACGCGGTCGCGGACTGGCGGGCACAGGAGCCGAACCGGAAGAACTTCGTCCGCAACTACCAGTACATCGACATCAAGCGCTGCGACTACTACATCACCTGTGCCGACTGGGACTGGCGGGAGACCCGCGACGACACCCGGATCCGGGTCCGCAACCGGGGCTTCGCCACCGCCAGTAACCGTGGGTACGCCATCCGCTTCGAGGTCGCCGACCGGGACTGGTCGGCTCAGCTGGCCAACTTCGATCTGATCACCAAGGGCTTCGTGCCGGATCGCAAGGACTGACGCCGGGAATCGCACCGAGCGTGACATTCACGCATGGGTCGTACCCCAGCTGGGTATCTCATCTCCTGAGGACGGAAGGAGGTGCGACCGATGAGTTACCGAAACCGGGCCAGCAAACCCTGCGTGGCCCTCTGGATGCTCATGGCGCTGCTGCTGGTCGCCGCCGGGATACCCACAATGATCGCCCTGCTCGGTGCCATCACCGCGACGCTCGTCGTGTTGTCCGGCTGGCTGCTGGTACGCCGCGGCGGCCTGGCCCGGACCGAGACGTCCGCAGCCCCGCTGCCCGCCCGCCGTCGGGCCTGACCCCCCGCACGTAACGCCTGTCGAGTCAGGTGTTGTTGGCCAGGGCGATCAGGCGGGTGCGGTCGCCGTTCCAGTTGTTGCGGTCGACGCCACCGCTGATGCCGGAGACGCTGCCCGAGTCGGTGTACTGCCAGAAGCTCCAGACCGACGCACCGGCCGGCAGCGCACCCGGGGTGCTGGACCAGCGGGCCAGCCAGAGTGGATGGTTGGCCCACGGTCCGGTCCAGCTGCCGGTGCACTGGTTCCACCAGCTCGTGGTGGTGTAGATGACCGCGTACCGGCCGGTGCGCGAGCGGTAGGTGGTCAGGAAGTCCTGGATCCAGCTGCGCATCGCGGTGGTGCTCAGGCCGTAACAGGTGCCGCCCGCGTACGGGTTGGCCTCGACGTCGAGGGCCGCCGGCAGGGTCCGGCTGTCCGCCGACCAGGCACCGCCGTTGCCGGCCAGGAAGTTCGCCTGGGTCGCCCCGGAGGAGACGTTCGGCCGGGCGAAGTGGTACGCCCCCCGGATCACCCCGGCGTTGTACGAGTTGACGTAGTTCGTGTTGAAGTTCGGGTCCCGGTAGGTCGTACCCTCGGTTGCCTTGATGAAGGCGAACTGGACGCCGGAGTTACGGACGCTCGTCCAGTTGATCGCTCCCTGGTAGTGGGAGATGTCGATGCCGGGTGTGGTGGCCGCCGCCGCCGGGCCGCCGGTGACGACGAGCGCTGCGGCGCTGGTGGCGAGCGCGGCGAGGCCGGCAGCGAACAGTCGGCCCAGCGATGATCCGGTACGGAGCATGGTCCCTCCCCAGGAACGCCTGTCATAGACGTCCATCTTTGGAGGAGGGTTGCCTGTCACGCAATAGATGACGACAGATTTTACGGCGCGGACACGAAGGTCAGCGCAGCGTGGCCGGGTCGATCCGCCAGCGGAACGGCTCGGTGACGCAGAGCTCCTCGCCCGCCTTGGCCACCTGGTCCTCGACGTAGTGGTCGCCGGTCAGCCGGAACAGGCGCAGCGAGTGACTGTCGCCGTCCTGCTCGGCCAGCAGGTACCAGGGAATCCGGGCGATCGCGTAGAGCTGCATCTTGAGCACCCGGTCGGCGGCGGCATCGCCGGGCGAGACGATCTCACCGAGTCACCGGCCGCCACCTCCGACTCCGCTCACCACCCGGTCAGTCTCCCGTACCCGGATCCGGTGGGTTGGCAGTGACACCCGACCAGGCGGGTAGGCTCGCGGGCCATGCCCCTGATCGACGGCCTGACCTCCCTCTGGGACCGGTTGCTCAGCGCCCAGCCCGACCCGCCGCAGTGGCTGGTGCTGCTCACCGCCGCCGTGGCCCTGGTGGTGGTCGCCACCCGGTTGCCGTGGCGGATCGCCCGCAACACCATCACCATCGCCCACGAGGGCGGACACGCCCTGGTCGCCCTGCTCACCGGCCGGAAGCTGCGCGGCATCCGGCTGCACTCGGACACCTCGGGGTTGACCCTCTCGGCCGGCCGCCCGTCCGGGCCGGGGATGGTGCTCACCCTGTTGGCCGGGTACGTCGCGCCGTCGCTTGTCGGATTGGCCGGTGCCTGGCTGCTCGGCGGCAACCGGATCACGCTGCTGCTCTGGGTCGCGGTCGCCCTGCTGCTGGCCATGCTGCTGCTGATCCGCAACGTCTTCGGCGTGGTGTCCCTGCTGGTCACCGGCGGGGTGGTGCTCGCCGTCAGTTGGTACGCCTCCCCGCAGGTGCAGGCCGCGTTCGCCTGGACCGGAGTGTGGTTCCTGCTGTTCGGCGGCGTACGACCGGTGGCCGAGCTGCAGCGGATGCGTACCTGGGGTCGGATGCCGGAGTCCGACGCGGACCAGCTGGCCCGGCTGACCCCGTTCCCGGCGCTGTTCTGGGTGGCCCTTTTCGCCCTGGTCAACCTGCTGGCCCTGGCCGTCGGCGCGGCTCTGCTGGCCGGCCCGGTGCTGAACGCCGCCGGCCTCACCGGCTGACCGCCGGTCCGCGCGGATCTCTTCGACAGCCGGTCGGTGCGTGCCGAAGGTCGACGCGGATCGAACTGCCGGCAACCATCCCGCTACGTCACGCGTGTCACCTGTGAGGCGACACGGGGAGGTAGCAGGTGGCTGACGTCGAAGGGTTCGACGAGTTCTATCGCGGCAGCAGACAACGGCTCCTCGGCTTCGTGTACGCGCTCACCGGGAACCTCGCCGAGGCGCAGGACGCCGTGCAGGAGGCGTACATCCGGGCCTGGCAGCGTTGGTCGACGGTGAGCGGGTACGAGGATCCGGAGGCCTGGACCCGGGTGGTCGCCTCCCGGGTCGCGGTGAGCCGCTGGCGCAGCCTGCGCAGCCGGGCCCGCGCCTACCTGCGGCACGGGGCCGTCGAATCCGTCGCCGCCCCGAGCACCGACACCGTCGCGGTGGTCGCCGCCCTGCGCCGGCTGCCCGAGGGACAGCGCGTCGCCCTCGCCCTGTACTACCTGATCGGCATGCCGGTCGCCGAGGTGGCCCGGGAGACCGAGGCCCCCGTCGGCACGGTGAAGGCCCGGCTGCACCGCGGCCGGGCGGCATTGGCTGACCTGCTCGCTGTTTCCGACCTGGAGGAGGTCACCGATGCGTGAGAACCTGTCGCTCGTCGCCCAGATGCAACGCGACCTGCGCGACGTGCGGTGGCCGGAACCAGCGGAGATCCGGGACCGGGCCCGGCGGCGCAGCCGTCGGAGGGCGGCGGTGGTGGCCGCCATCGTCGTGGCGGTCGCCGTGGGCTCCGCCAAGGCGGTGGTGGGCGGGCCCGGCCGGGACGTGGTCGTGCCAACGGGGGTCGACCGGCCGCCCTCCACCGCTGCGGCGGCCCCGGCGAGGCGGGTCGAATTCTCCCCGGCGGCGCTGCTGACGTCGAGCGACGTGCGGGTGCCGACCAACCTGCGGCTCGGGGAGTCGGGGATGGGTAAACCGGTCCGGTTGGACGGGCTGTTGGAAAGCTGCCTGGACGAGCGGGGACTGCCGCCCCGACCGGAGTCCCGCTACTCCCGCTCGCAGACCCTGCTGCAGACCGACCCCGGTGCCGGCCCCGGGGCGACCGGTACGGTGGTGGTCAGCCAGGACCTCTACCGGCTCGCCCCGGCGGAGGCCAACGGCTTCTTCGTCGAGCTGGAGCAGGGCGTGGCCGCCTGCGGCGGCTGGGCGTCGGAGGGCGGTGAGTTCTCCGACAACGGCACCCTCCACCTCGTGCGGTCGACGCACTCCTGGCAGGTCGCCGCCCGCGGCTTCGCCGGGACGGAGGCGGTGCTGCTGCGGTACAGCGGGTCCCGCTCACCGAAGGTGGGCCGGGACACTCCCGCCAACTTTGAGTCCCCGACCGATGTCACGGTCATCGTCCGGGTCGGCGATCTGGTCAGCGTCATCGTGCCGGCACCCGACCTCGGCGTGGACCGCCCGGAGGCGGGCAAACTGGTCAGCCGGGAACGGCTGCTCGCCCTGGGCCGGGCGGCCGCCGACCGGATGTGCCTGGCCGCCAACCCGGAGTGCCGCTGACCCCACGCAGCCCCCGCGCGGCCCCCGCGCGGCCCATGCCGGCCCCCCCCGCGCGCTGATCGGCGCGGCGGCGGGTCGCCCCGGACCGAGTGTTTGGAGGGGCCCCTTCCTATACAGAAAGCGTTAACAGGGGGCCCTTCCTTACACCTAGAGAGGGATGTTGCCGTGTTTTTTGGGGGGGAGGGTCTCGCGCTTGGTGCGCAGGATCCGTAGTGCCCGGACGATCTGGGTACGCGTCTCGTGCGGCGGGATCACCGAGTCGACATAGCCCCGCTCGGCGGCCACGTACGGGTTGGCCAGGGTGTCCTCGTACTCGGCGATCTTCTCGGCCCGGACGGCGGCCGGGTCCTCGGCGTTGGCCAGCTCCTGCCGGTAGAGGATGTTCACCGCGCCCTGGGCCCCCATCACCGCGATCTGGGCGGTGGGCCAGGCGAAGTTCAGGTCCGCGCCGAGGTGCTTGGAGCCCATCACGTCGTACGCCCCGCCGTAGGCCTTACGGGTGATCACGGTGACCTTCGGCACGGTGGCCTCGGCGTACGCGTAGATCAGCTTCGCGCCCCGGCGGATAATGCCGTCCCACTCCTGTCCGGTGCCGGGCAGGAAGCCGGGGACGTCCACGAAGGTCAGCACCGGGATGTTGAACGCGTCGCAGGTGCGCACGAAGCGGGCGGCCTTCTCCGAGGCGGCGATGTCCAGGGTGCCGGCGAAGTGCATCGGCTGGTTGGCCACCACCCCGACCGGGCGGCCCTCGACCCGGCCGTAGCCGATCACGATGTTCTGCGCGTAGAGCGGCTGCACCTCCAGGAACTCGCCGTCGTCGAGGACGTGCTCGATCACCTGGAGTATGTCGTACGGCTGGTTGGCCGAGTCCGGGATCAGTGTGTCCAACTCCCGGTCGGTGTCGGTCACCGCCAGGGTGGCGGGGGCGTCGAGCACCACCGGCTCGTCGAGGTTGTTCGACGGCAGGTACGACAGCAGCGCCTTGACGTACTCGACCGCGTCGGACTCGTCGCTGGCCAGGTAGTGGGCGTTGCCGCTGCGGGTGTTGTGGGTACGCGCCCCGCCGAGCTCCTCCATCGCCACGTCCTCGCCGGTGACCGTCTTGATCACGTCGGGGCCGGTGATGAACATGTGCGAGGTCTGGTCGACCATCACGGTGAAGTCGGTGACCGCCGGTGAGTAGACCGCACCGCCCGCGCACGGCCCCATCACCAGGGAGATCTGCGGGATCACCCCGGAGGCGCGCACGTTGCGGAAGAAGATCTCCCCGTACAGGCCGAGGCTGACCACGCCCTCCTGGATCCGGGCGCCGCCGGAGTCGTTGATGCCGACCACCGGGCAGCCGATCTTCATGGCCAGCTCCATCACCTTGACGATCTTCTGCCCGAAGACCTCGCCGAGGGAGCCACCGAAGACCGTGAAGTCCTGGGCGAAGACGCAGACCTGCCGGCCGTCGACGGTGCCGTACCCGGTGATGACGCCGTCACCGTAGGGGCGGGTCCGGTCCAGGCCGAAGTTGGTGGACCGGTGCCGGGCGAGCTCGTCCAGCTCGACGAAGGAGTCCGGGTCGAGCAGCAGCTCGATCCGCTCCCGGGCGGTCTTCTTGCCTCGGGCGTGTTGCTTCTCCACCGCCCGCGCCGAGCCGGCGTGCACCGCCTCGTCGACCCGTCGCTCCAGGTCCGCCAGCTTGCCCTCGGTGCTGTGGATGTCGATCCCGGTCTCGGTAGTCACCCTGGGAATATAACGATGGTTCAGCCGGTCGGGGCTGTGCAGTTCGCCTCAGCACCCCACGGGCGTGGATGCCCGGGCGACCGCCGTGAAGCCCGGCCGTAGGCTGACCGGATGCCCGGCTCGCCGTACACCGACCTGGACCGACCGCCGTTGTCCGCGGCCCGGCTGCGGCGGGCGCTGATCGCCCCGCACGGGCCGTGGCGTCGGCTGGAGCTGCGGGTCCAGACCCCGTCCACCAACGCCGAGGTCGCCGACGCGGCCCGGGCCGGTGAACCGGAGGGGCTCGTGGTGACCGCCGAGCAGCAGACCGCCGGCCGTGGTCGCCGCGGTCGGACCTGGCAGTCGCCGCCGCGGGCCGGGATCGCGGCCAGCGTCCTGCTCCGGCCCGGCGTGGCCGTCACCGAACGCAACTGGCCGCCGGCACCACCGGCCGGGTACGGCTGGCTGCCGCTGCTCGCCGGGGTGGCGCTGGTGGAGGCGGTGGCCCGGCTGGCCGAGCTGGACGCCGGCCTGAAGTGGCCGAACGACCTGCTGGTCGACGGGGCCAAGTGCGCCGGGGTGCTGGCCGAGGCGGTGCCGGCCACCGAGCCGACCGCGCCGCCGGCCGTGGTGGTCGGCATGGGCCTCAACGTCACGCTGCGCGCCGACGAGCTGCCGGTGAACCCGACCGGACTGCCGGCCACCTCGTTGCAGCTCGCCGGGGCGACGGCCACCGACCGGGACCCGCTGCTGCGGGCGCTGCTGCGGAGCTTCGCCGAGTGGTACGACCGCTGGCGGCGCGCCGGTGGGGACGCCGTGGCCAGCGGCCTTCGGGAGGCCTACCTCGACGCCTGTCACACCGTCGGCCGTCCGGTACGGGTCCTGCTGCCCGGCGGCGAGGAGCTGACCGGCGAGGCGACCGGCGTGGACGCCGACGGCCAACTGCTGGTGGCCACCGCCACCGGCGAGCGCCGACTCGCCGCCGGCGACGTCCTGCACCTGCGCTGATCCCACCACCTCCGGTAGCGGGTCGAGCCGGTCCTCGCGGCAAGAACCTGGAAACAGTGCCGTTGCCGGGCGCGGTGGCCACTCGTTCCGGAAAACTGCCCGGCGGGGATCGGCCGCGTGGGTGAGGCGGTTGCTGGCGGTGGGCGGTTACTGTCAGCGCGTCCCGTTCTGCGAGGAGGTCGTACGTGGCGTTTCCCGATGACGTGCTCATCGAGGATGAGCAGGTCGTGCTGCACCTGCATCCGCACTGGCGGGCGTTGATCCGCCCGGTCGCGGTCGTGGTGGCCGCCGTGGCGGTGGTGGTGGCCGGCGGGATCCTGCTGCCGGCCGACGGTGGCCGGATCGTCTGGTACGTGCTGATCGGCCTGGCCCTGCTGGCGGTGCTCAGGCTGGCCGGCTGGCC